>CAXXVK010000018.1:0-12405 GCA_963676915.2 Myxococcota bacterium | reverse complement strand
ACCGCAGGCAGGCGCCTGTCTGCGCTGCGGTGCGCTTGACCTCGGGCGCAGATCTTTCAGGCTGACCGCATCAGACACCCCCGGGCCTTCCCATGACCAACACGCCCCAAACCTTCACCTTCGGTGACAGCCCACGCCTCTGTGCCGAGCTGCTGGCCCTCGTGCGCTCGGGCCGCAAGACCGCGACCTGCGAGGCGTTGCGGGTCTTCGAGGCGGAACCCGAAGCCATGCCGCAGGTCGGGCGGCGCGACATTGCGCTGAACTGGGACGGAACCCCGGCGCTGGAGATCGAAACCACGGAGGTCACGCTCTGCCGCTTCGACGAGGTGACGGTGTGGCTGCGGGGAAATCAACCCAAAGCACCGGAACGTCTTGTCAGGGAAACCGAGGCGGCTCAAATACGTCTTGAAACCGCAACGCGTCTGTTGAACGTACGATCTGCCGAAAACGGCCTGCACGTTCAGGTGGAAAACCCAACGGGAAAACGCACCTGTGACCTCCACCACCTGATGCTTTCCATCGGTCGGGTTCCACGCTCGGACTTGTATGTTGAACTTACGGGAGCCGACGTGCTCCCTCGCGATATCGTCACAAACATCGGGGGGCTGTTTCTTGCCGGGGATCTGATCCGCCGCAGGGACCGCTTTGTCGCCACAGCCATGGGAGACGGCCAGCGAGCCGCCCGCAACGCTTTGGAATTTCTGGAGAAAAAGGAGTGAGTCATGGTCGATTGCAAGCCGTACGAACGTCGAAACCACACGTCGAAATGAGACCGGCATTTTGGAGATTTTGTCGTGCACGGGCCGGGAAGATGTGGCCGAGGTTTTTGTGGCTCGCACCCGTGAAGGGGATGATAAGAGTATGATCGAGTTCGTCGATGGTCTCGACACCCGCTATCCTCGGGAAGAAAAATGGATCATCAATCTGTCCACCCAGTTCGGTTGTCCGGTGGGGTGTCGTTTTTGCGATGCCGGACACCAATATTACGGCAATCTTTCGGTGGATGAATTGCTGGCCCAGGTAAAATACGTGATGGACCGTCATCCCGGACTCGCCTCCCAATGCCGGAAACTAAAAGTGCATTTTGCGCGGATGGGTGAACCCTCGTTCAACGATAACGTCTTGAAAACCATGGAAAAACTTCCCGATTTCATGCAGGCGTCTCATTTGTGGGCCTGCGTACCAACAACCGCGCCGATGGGACGCGAAGCCTGGTTCGAACGACTGTACGAGGTCAAAGAAAAATATTACCGGGGACGTTTTCAGCTTCAATTTTCACTCAACACCACCGATCCCGAAGAACGCGCCCGGCTGATGCCGATCCGTTTGCAAAACATGGACTGGGTAGCGGACTATGGCCATCGCTTTTTCGAAGAAGGCGACCGCAAGCCCATCCTGAATTTCGCGTTGGCTCGAAACGTGGGTTTCGATCCCGAGGCGGTGATCTCCCGCTTTGATCCTGAAAAAATCGCCGTGAAACTAACGCCGCTCAATCCTACACAAACCGGTAATGATAACGGCCTGGACACCATCCTGCGCACCGAAGACAGCCAGGCTATCGACGAGCACGTCACGCGGCTCAACAATGCCGGATTCGATGTAGTCATCCAGTATCGGTGATGGTCGGGAAGACGAAATCGGGAGCAACTGCGGCCAGTCCGTTCGCCGGATGCGGGATTCCGAAGCCTAACAAAAGGGTGGGGAATTTTTCCATAAAAGGCGGGTGCCACGGTCTTCGATTCGAAGAATCGATGGCCGTGCAACGTATTGGAATCTCACGGCCATTGCCCTCTGGGCAAAGACCGTAACACCCTTGATTGTGCACAAGCTTTGAAAAAATGGGGGAAGTCCTGATTCATGAAAAGGGTTGAAGCCTTCGGTTCCCTGTGGTAAAAATCGTACCGTTTTTTCAACGGTTACGGTATGTTGGAAACCTACAAAACATAAACGGGGTCAACTTGGACGAAAAGTTTGTCCAAGAACGGGATTCGGTGGTTGTCGAACGACCTGATGGAGAAATGAGCCTGTCATGAAAAAGCTGCTGATCATTCAGAATTACAACGCCAACAAAGGCGATTCCAGCGTGATTCATACCATGAAAAACACGCTGAAAAAGGCCGATCCGAGCGACCTCGACATCGCCGTTACGTCCTACGATCCCGAAAAAGCCACCGAAGAATACGGCCTGGTTTCGGCGGAATGGATCATCAATTTCCGGGATATCAAACTGGCGAAGGGCAAACGAAACAAACTGAAATACACGCTCAAAGAAGGAAGCTGGATCGTGTATTCGATGGTCTGGCTGTTGGCCCGAAAGCTGGGCGTCGATCTGAAAATTCCCGAATTCAAAAAGAAAACGATCGATCTGTATCTCAACAGCGAGGTCGTGGTGCTCCCCGGCGGGCATTTCTTCACCAACCTCAACGGTTTTTCTACGAATTTCTCCCATTTTTACGGGCTGTTGTTCGCGTATCTGCTCGACAAAAAAACCATGATCTACGCCGAAACCATCGGGCCGTTTTTCGGACCTTTCGGCAAGCTGACCCGCCGGATGACGCGGTTCATCGGCAAAAAGGTCGATCTGATCACCGTCCGGGAAAAGAATTCGCTCACCGAATGCCAAGACCTCGACAACGTGCAGGTGACCGCCGAAAGTGTGTTCGCCCTGGAAGCCGCCGATCCCGAAACCGCCAAAGAACTGGTGGAACTCAAGAAAACGGACAAACTGCTCGTCGGTGTGACGATTCATCACATTTACTGGAAACATTACTTCACACGGGAAAAATACATCTCCCTGATGGCCGGAATTTTCGATCGCATTACCAGCGATTACAACGCCGAAATTCTGATCATTCCCATGGAAATGTCGATGCACAAGGGTGGAGATCGACCCATCGCCCAGGAGATGATCGACACCATGAAAACGGATGGAACGGTGCGTATCCTGGAGGGCGATCTCGACCCGATCACCACGGCGGCGGTTATTGCCCAGACCGACCTTTTCATCGGTACCAAAACGCATTCCATCGTCTACGGTTTAAAATCCGCCGTGCCGACGATTTCCATCTCCTACCAGCAAAAATCCAACGAATTCATGGACATGTTCGGGATGCTGGATAACGCCATCAACCTCGAAGAGCTGGACGTGGATCGCTTCATGGAGATTTTCGCCAACCTCCACGCAGAAAAAGACAGCATCCGCCAACGTCAGGCCGAAGCGCTGGTCCGGGTACGTGAAGCCGCTTTGAAAAACAACAGCCTCCTGCTGAATCTTTTCCGAAAATAGTTTTTCGGGAAAGGTGAAGAAAAATCGTTCGGCTACCCCCGATCAGATATCTCTAAACCAAAAAAGAACTGCAAATTTTTGCTTCATTTTCCTACCGAAATAGTTCTTTTCGATCGGAAAATGTGCCGAAATTTCCAGTTTGTAGAAAAATTGCACCTTGATTCCTTGTATTTCTTCTTTATTATGGGGATGTGTTCGTGCTCTGATTTCACACTTTCATGGGGGTCGCTATGTCGTTTCGAGAAAATCGATTTGCCCGGATCGTTGGAATGTCGTTCGTTCTTTTGTTTGCTCTTTCCGTCGCATGGGCTGAGGAGCCGGAAATTGTTCCTACCGATAACCTCACCGAAACGTTGGACAAACCAGTCGACGAAAAAAAGATGAAAGACGGCTGGCACTTTCGCCTGAAACCGAGTTCGAGCTTCATGTTCAGTGACAGTCAAAACGTTATCGGACAGACCGATGGCTACACCCTGACCTTTGCCCTGAATCTCGACAGCGAAGCCACCATGAAAAAAGACAAACATGAGTGGCGCAATACGTTGAGCATCGCCGAGTCGATCACTCGGACGCCGGTCATCGAAGAATTCATCATCGATTCGGATACATTGAAACTCGAAAGCATGTACCTGTATTCGATTTACGACTGGTTTGGTGTCTATGGTCGCTTTGCCCTGAATTCTTCGCTGTTTCCCGATTACGACTACCAGGCTAGCCCGGTCTCGTACCTGATCGTCGAACCCGGCAAAGTGCATCTGCCCATGGTCAAAGATCACCTGAAACTGGCCAATTCGTTTTCACCGCTGGTGCTCAAAGAAAGCGCCGGTCCGTTTTTCCGTCCCTTAGAAAGGGATGAAGTCAACGTCGAAATCATGCTGGGTCTTGGATCGTGGCAGAATTTCAGCGACGGCGTGCGCATCGTAAAGGACAGCGACGATACCCCCGAGGTGGATGTGGCGATTCTGAAGAATCTGTACCAGGTCGGTGGTGAAAACATTATCAAAGTCTGGGGCGATCTGCTGGACAAGAAAATCGGCTACATGGCTCGTTCCGAACTGATGATGCCGTTTTACGAAAGCGAAGAGGCGGCAGATGTCGAGGGAATCGAAAAAATGAACGTGGATCTTTCGCTCCGGGTGGATTTCCGCTTTGCCGAGTGGATGTCGCTGGCCTACGAGTTTTCCGCCATTCGTGAACCGTCGCAGCTCAACGAGTGGCAGGTGCGTAATATGATCCTCGCAACGTTCAGCTATGCCCTGTACGAATACGTGGCTTTCAAATAATCGATGGAAGCAAATCCTTTATACCGATCCAGATACGAAACTTTAAAAAACGAAAGAATCTAAAGGAATAAATCATGAAGGAAATCGAACTTATTACAAAAGCTCAGGACTGGCTGGCGACCCAGGGGATCGATTTCGCCGTCAACGTGGTGGCGTTTCTCGTCATTCTGTTCCTCGGTTTTTTCGCGATCAAAATACTGTTGCGGATCGTTCGAAAGCTGCTGGATAAATCGAAGCGCGTCAACGACACTTTACGGCGTTTCATTCTGAACGTGACGAGTAAAGTCCTCTGGGTGCTGCTGCTGATGGTCGCTCTTCCCCGGCTGGGAATCGACATTGCCCCGCTGGTTGCCGGGCTTGGCGTGACGGGTTTCATCGTCGGTTTCGCGTTCCAGGAATCGCTGGGAAATCTGGCGGCGGGTCTGATGCTGATCCTCAACCAGCCGTTCAAGTCGGGGGATTTCATAGAAGCGGGCGGACACATGGGAACGGTGGAAGAAATCAACATGATGGCCACCACGATGAATTCGCCGGACAACAAGAAGATCGTGATTCCCAATCGGAATATCTGGGGGAGTTCGATCGTCAATTTCACAGCCCACGATACCCGCCGCGTAGATATGACGGTGGGTATTGGCTACGGCGAAGATATCGGCAAGGCGCGTGGGTTGATCGAAGGAATTTTGCAAGCCGACGAACGGGTTTTGAAAGAACCTGCCCCAGTGATCGAAATCATCGAGATGGCCGATTCTTCCGTCAATTTCGCCGTGCGTCCCTGGACCAAGACGAAAGATTACTGGAACGTGTTTTTCCATATCAACCGGACGGTCAAGGAAACCTTCGACCGGGAAGGCGTCGAGATACCGTTCCCGCAGGTGGATGTCCATCACCATGGCATGATGCCGCCAAGCGAAAGCTGATTTTTCGGGAGTTTTCCGTCTGTCGATTTGGGGCTTCGGTCTTGACGACCTGAACCAACGGAGAAGCAGAAAGAGAAGAGAAAAAATTTGTTATAGACGTCAAACGCCCCCTCGATCAGGGGGCGTTTGACGTTGAAAATCTACTTGAAACTTATTGGGCTTTGGCCGATTCCGCACCTTTGCTCAGGCAATCCATGTTCATGGGAATCAGTTTCGGTTTGGCGGCAAAATTGTCTTTTACCGCGTCCTCGATCAAGCCCCAGTCGCAGATTCCCGTTCTGGCGACGAAAGCCCCCAGCGCCACTACGTTGGCGGCTTTGGCGGTTCCGTTGCTGATGGCGATTTCGTTGCAGGGAACGTGGATTTCGTCCACATCGTCGCGGCCCGACTCGATGGGAATCAGCGAGCTGTTGACGAGAATGCATCCTCCCTTTTTCACTTTCGGTGCGAATTTTTCCAGAGAGGGACGGTTCATCGCCACAAGGTTGGTGGGATGGACGATAATCGGCGAGCCGATGGGTCGATCGGATACTACCACTGTGCAATAGGCGGTTCCACCGCGCATTTCAGGGCCGTAGGACGGAATCCAGGCCACGTCCAGTCCGGCTTTGAGGCCCGCTTTGGCCAGCATTTTCCCGATCAGCATGATGCCTTGTCCGCCAAATCCGGCAAACATCACTTCATTTTGCATCGTTTCCTCCCCTATTGCTCGTCGTCCGGCGTTTTCTTGTCACCCAGCGGATAGTACGGCAGCAGTACCTCTTCCGCCCACTCGACGGCCTGAACCGGCGTTTTGCCCCAGTTGGTGGGACAGGTGGAGATCAGTTCCACGAAACAGAAACAGCGGTTTTCCATCTGGTACTGAAACGCCTGCCGGATCGCTTTTTTCGCTTTCGTGATGTACTTGGGCCGAATCAGCGCCTGTCGCGTGACGAAACTGGGCGTCTGCAACGTGGCCAGCATTTCCGCCATGCGCATCGGCATCCCGGTGAGGTCGATATCCCGCCCCATCGGCGATGTGGTGGTGCGTTGTCCCGGCATGGTGGTGGGAGCCATCTGGCCGCCGGTCATGCCATACACCGCGTTGTTGATGAAAAACGTGCAGAATTTCTCGCCCCGGTTGGCGGCATGGATGATTTCCGCCGTACCGATGGAGGCAAGGTCGCCATCGCCCTGGTAGGTGAACACCATCAGTTCCGGGCGCACGCGCTTGATGCCCGAAGCCATCGCGGGCGCACGGCCGTGGGCGGCTTCCTGAAAATCGACATCGAAATAATTGTAGGCGAGTACGGAGCAGCCGACGGGAGCGATTCCGACGGTGCGGCCCTGGATGCCCAACTCGTCGATGACCTCGGCAATCAGCCGATGGGCCACCCCGTGGGTGCATCCTGGGCAATAGTGCGTCTGATTTTCGGTCAGACTGACTGGTCTGGTATACGGGAACGGCATCGATCTATCCCCTTTCCTGTATCATATCAAAGACTTGAAATGTGCGATGACTTCTGTGGCGTCGGGTACGACACCGCCCGTTTTTCCATAGTGCGTGACGGGTTGACGGCCCTGGTTGGCCCGCTCCACGTCTTCGATCATCTGGCCCAAGCTCATTTCGACGCAGAGAATGCGTTTCAGTCCGGGTCGTTTCGACAGCTCGCGGATTCGTTCGGTGGGGAAGGGGTACACCGTAATCGGGCGCAAAAGACCGATTTTGATGCCTTCCGCCTGGAGATCGTCCACCATGGTTTTGCAAACGCGGCTCGACGTTCCGTAGGAGACGACCAGGTATTCCATGTCGTCGTCGATGCCGTATTCCTCGAAGCGGACTTCTTCGGCTTCCATTTTGCGGAATTTGGCCAGCAATTGTTGATTGTGCCATTCCAACTCGTCGGAGTCGAGATACAGCGTGCGCACGAGGTTTCGTTCGCGGTCTTTTTTGCCGGTCGTGGCGTATTGCTCGTAATCGATGACGGACGGAACGTAATCCTCTGGAAATTCGACCGGTTCCATCATCTGGCCGATCAATCCGTCTCCGATGACCATCACCGGGTTGCGGTATTTGTCGGCGAGGTTGAAGGCATCCATCACCAGCTCGACCGATTCCTGCACGGTGGCGGGAGCGAGCACGATCAGGCGGTAATCGCCGTGGCCGCCACCCTTGGTCGCCTGGAAGTAATCGCCCTGGCTGGGCAGGATTCCGCCTAGTCCCGGTCCGCTGCGCATGATATTCACGAACACGGCGGGCACTTCGGCGGCGGCAATGTAGCTGATGGCTTCGCTCATCAGGCTGATTCCCGGCGAGGACGAGGTGGTAAACACCTTGGCGCCGGCGGACGCGGCCCCGAAAATCATGTACGAGGCGGCCAGTTCGCTTTCGGCCTGTAAAAAGACGCCGCCCGCTTCGGGCATTCGCTTGGAAAGGTACTCCGCGACTTCCGTTTGCGGTGTGATCGGATAACAGAAATAAGCCCGGCAACCGGCTCGAATCGCCGCCTCGCCGATGGCTTCCGCTCCCTTCATCAATTTCTTTGCCATACCTTCAACTCCCGTAGACTCGTTTGCGATTCAAAAAACTACTTTTTGGGTGTGATACTAATGGCCACATCGGGACAAACCTGCACGCACATGCCACACATGATACAGGTTTTTTCCGGGTTCTGTTGGGCGTAAAAATACCCTTTGACGTTGATTTCACGGGTGAGTTCGAGCACGTCTTTGGGACAGGCTTCGACACACAGCCCGCAGCCTTTGCACCGGTCGATATCGATATGGTGCTCCAACTCCTCTTTTTTGTAACTCTGTCTTTTGGTTTGTGGTTCCATTCTCTCCTCTCTCAATGCAGAAGAAATTGTTTCGGTCCCAGCTTTTCTCCATGCGCCCAAGGAGGCAGCAACATGCGTTTGAGCGGTAAAATCTCGTGATGAATCGACTCGCGGGGGATGTCCTGCAAAAGCGCTTCATCCGCCGTGATGCATTCCAACTCCAAATTTCCTTCTTTCGCGACCTCGCAAGCAAAGGTGTAGCCGTCCAGAACGGTTTGGACGGTCGTTTCTTCCATAAGATGGCTGTTGCCGATGATGCCCGTAACCGTCAGACCGCAGGATGCCTCGATGCTGCGGCGGATATTCGTGCAGCCTTCCACGGTGTCGGTAAAGGGTCGCAGGTGATTGACCACCTGAAGCATTTTGTACTCGACGCCCCGAAACGCATCCGCCAGCGTGCGCAAAACCTTGGCTCCGGCATCGTCCCCGCCGACATCCAGAAGCGCCAGACCTTTGGTGGATTGCCCGATCAGACCACCGACTCTGGGGACCAGAATAGGCAGGTCGGCGTCTTTGTACATCGGAGCGGGTGTAACCACCTCGATACCTTTTTCCATAAGAACTTCACGGGCTTCCCTTGTACGAAAGTAGGGATTGACGATGTCGAGATCGGCGATGGAGGTGGGGATTCCCCGTTCGGCGGATTGAACGGCGAGGTTGAGGGAAACCTCGGTTTTTCCGCTTCCGTAGTTGCCGATGATCAGCACAAGACCGGACAGGTCGATAGGCAATGGACCTCCTTCGCTTCGAGACGGTTCCGACATATTGGGCAGCGGAAAGTGTAGCATGCCCCTGCCGAACCTGCTAAGGGATTTATCACAAAACGAAGCGAGTTTCCAGCCTTGTAATCATTCGTATTGGTTGCCCGTTGCATTCCTTGGAGCGATACGGTGGGACGTTCGACTCGTTACCGGGTTAAACCGATAGAACCTTTTGAAATGATTGAAGAAACGGATATTGTTCCGGTTGTGTGAACCGAGAGAGAATCGCACTGTGAGAACAAGCGACCTCAGGCCGACTGGCTGGAGTCCAGTTCCTCATCCGGGTAGAAGTACGGTTCACGCACCGATTCGATGTAGCGGGCAATCATCTTTTGAGCCTTGGGAGACAAAGAGACGAACTTGACGCCCATTCCCGGATGGGTGGTTGGGTAAGCGGCGTTGTATTCCCGTCTCCAAATGACTTTTCCCACGGCTTCCACTTCGATATCTTCCGGCGGAAGCGAGAACGACAGGCGGAACTTGTCGTTGACTTTCAAGGGGGTGTAGGTCGCCACGAACAATCCACCCGTGGAGAGATTGATCACCATGGCGTCATCGAAACCTAGATAGAAATTGGATTCGGAATATTCGTTGATCTCGACTTCGAGTTTAGATTCGGCAGCGATACGTGCTTGTCTACGCTTTTCGTCCATCGTGGAACCTCCCTACCGATAATTTTGTGTATAAAATTCAATATCAAAAATCGTTACAAAGTGAATTTACACGATGATGACTATTATTTTCACAGATATAGATGGGTGTGTCAATCTCTTTTTCATTAAAATTTTAAGAAAATTAACAATCAGAATGAAAAGTGTCAGCAACTGTTAAATTGTTGTAAGCAATAAATCCAAAATCAGCGACAAACTCATGCCGATCATCAGTAAACCCGACAAAGCGTTGGACAGTGTGCGGGTGCGGTTCATGAATGGAGCCAGCCCGGTTCCGACCAGCAGCAGACCCGGAAGTGTACCCAATCCGAACACGCCGACGAGGGCTGCGCCTTCGAAAAGACTTTGTGCGGCCACCGCTCGGGAAAATGCCGCGTAGGATAACCCGCAGGGAAGCAGTCCCATAAAGACGCCGAACGCATAGATCATCGGGATGCGGCGGCGATTTATGGCTGCGGTGTGAATCTGCCGAAATCCTGGAATCATGGTTGGGGAGGCCACGGACATCCAACTCGGTTCACGAATCAGCCCGATACGCGCCAGTCCTAGCACAATAAGCAGGGCGGCGGCGAGAAGCGACATCATCAGTTGCAGGCGTGCCACCCAGGCGAGTGATTCCCCTGTAGAACCAAGGCTTTGCAAGCCACCACCCAGCGCACCAAGCAGCGCTCCGACGAGCGTATACATGGTGATTCGTCCCAGGTTGTAGGCCAGATGCACCCGGATGGCCCCGTTTTCGGAAGGAAGAATTGCGACGAGTGGACCGCACATGCCAATGCAATGCGCGGTTCCCACAAGTCCCATAAGCAGCATGGCCGATAGTTCGCCCCATTCAGGCATGGATCGTTTCCGATGTCGTTTTAGTGAATCTCATTTCGCAACCTTAGCACGCTTCCGGTTTCCTGTGATGGAAGAAAATTCACAAAAATCTTGACATGTGCGACTTACACAGGTAGATGTGGGTACTAGAAATAAGCAAGCCTAACTAAGATCGGTTTCGCAATGTTTTTCTTCCGTTTCTCCATTTCGATGTTAACCCTGCTCATGGCGTTTCAGTCATGGGGGGTTACGGTGTTCGATGGCACCACGCAGCGTCATTACTGGAACACCGAACGGATGCAATACGAGCACGCGCCCAAGGGGACTCCCATTGCACATTGGAACCGTTCGCCGAACGACGGTTGGGAAGTCGCTTCCCGTCCCTGGCAGGCCGATCCTTGTCCCGTTCCGGATCTGCTGCACAGGTGCTCCTCCTCTCCCGGTGGCGAGTCAGTCGATGTGTCCATCCGCGACGACAACTTCTTTCTGGCTTTCCCGTGCCATGCACGGATCTCGGAACGGGACATTTTTCTTCAAGCTCCCAAGCAGTCTCCTCCCTATGTCTGATCGGGATAATCCGAAGGATAGGAAGGTTAACCACCTGATATTCCAAGTTTTTCTTAAAATCTAAAAGGCTTTTCCGTTCGGAGCACGGCGCAGGAGTTTCACGGTCCTGCCGTCATAATCGAAGTTTGCCGGACCACTGCGCCGGATGGGTGAACCATCCTTGACAGGTGAAATCCGAGCACACGGAAAATATTCAATAAAGCCTATTCGTCGAAATGGTTTTACACCTCGAAGGTCGAGGTTTGGAACAAAACTGCACCAAGAAAGGACACATCATGTTGGAAGTGATCGAAAAAGGCGGTGTCATGATGATTCCCATCCTTTTCTCGTCGGTCATGGCGCTGGCGGTCATTGTGGATCGACTGATTCGCATCGGTCGCGTGAAACTGGCTGACGAGGAGGAATTCACCGAGGTTTTCGACGCCATCCGCGACGACCGCGACGACGAAGCCAAAGCCTTGCTGGACCCGAAACGAACTCCCAGCTACCACGTTCTCGCAGCTATCCTGGTGGCTCGCGGAAACGAAAACGCACGGGAAAAAGCGGCAGGCATCGCCGGAGATCACGTGCTGCGAGAACTCAATAAGCGCTTGGAATGGCTGGCGATTCTGGGTTCTCTGGTTCCCTTGATGGGTTTGCTCGGAACCGTCATCGGCATGATCAAAGTGTTCTCGGATGTGGCGGCAGCGGGAGATGTCAGCGACATCACCCTGCTGGCCGGAGGGATCTGGGAAGCTCTTTTAACCACGGCGGCGGGTATGGCCGTAGCGATTCCGATTTTGCTCGTCTACTACGTTTTCCAAGGAAAAATCGACAAAGTGGACTTCGAAATGCGCCATCATTCCGAAGAGTTACTGACCGTACTGCGTGACGCCGGGAGGTTGGGATGATCTCCTTTTCCTCTCGGAAATCGCGGGCGACGGGTGATGTCAATCTGACGCCGATGATCGACATCATTTTCAATCTGCTGATATTTTTCCTGATCGTGGCGGTGATCAGTCAGAAAGGGCTGAACATCACGCTTCCCAAAACCTCGACCGCCGAGAAGCGTCCCGAAAAAAGCTTGGAAATTTCGGTAACCAAAGAAAAAACCTATCTATTCGACGGGGAGATTGTACCGAAAGACCAGGTGGAATCCAGGCTTAAAGCTGAAAAAGAGAAAGCCGAAGGGGAAAAAGCCGACAACATTATCCTGAAGGCCGATCAGGAGGCTCCGTTCGGGATGTTCGTCGTCGTGATGGACACGGCCCGAAAACTCGGTCTGACCAATCTCGTGATCGCC
>CAXXVK010000017.1:0-50179 GCA_963676915.2 Myxococcota bacterium | reverse complement strand
ACGCTGGATATCTGCGACGGCAGCAACGCATGCGTGCATGAAGTTGAAGCGGATACCTGCCTTGTAGGCTTCGCCTGCTACGAAGATGGAGAGAGCGACCCTCTCAACGAGTGCCGATTCTGTAACAGCGTTCAAAACCGCAATGCGTGGTCGAACCATCCGGACAATACGGTCTCAGAGGAGTGTTTCGCCTGCGAGGCGGGCGTTCCGGGCGACGGGATCTGCGCGGTGGGCCATCGCTGGTGCGTGGCCGGCCAATGGAGCGACTGTCTTGGGTCGGTTTGCCCCTCGACTGAACGCTGCGACGATCTAGATAACGATTGCGACAGGCAAATCGACGAGGAAATCTATGAGGGTGAGCTTTGCGACGACGCCAACGACTGCACCACGGACGCTTGTTACAGTGCTGGCGTGGCAGGTTGCGTCCATGAGGCTCTGCCGGACGGAACGCCATGCGGGCAAGGATGGGCGTGCTTCGACAGCGTGTGCGAGGAAATTCCGGACAACGACGGATGTCTGAGTGCCCGGCTTTTAACGCTTGGCCAAGCCATGGAGGCGGACATCGCCGGCTATCACGCGGATCAAACGGTTCCCGTTACGTGTACGGACGGCGATTCGGTCCTGGGTGTGGACGCGTTTTACAAGGCCGCCGTGGCAGACGGGAGAACGTACGTTGTGACAATGGAGCTGGCTGGTAGCACAGGGGTGGACCTGGGGTTTGCCATATGGTCGGACTGCGAGGGCAGCGCAGCGTGCGAAGCGTGGGTGAACGACGCTGGGTTGGATGAAAGGGAAGAAGCCGAGTGGACCGCGTCGGCGTCGGGGATGATGATTATCCAGGTGGTGGATGTCAACGGAGCCATTCCTGACGGCGGCTACATTGTATTGGTGGAAGAACGCAATGTGGCTGACGGCGATTTGGATGCCGACAGCGAATTGGATACCGATAGCGAATTGGATGCCGATCGCGAATTGGATACCGATCGCGAATTGGATACCGATAGCGATTTGGATATGAGGGAGGGGCTGGAGGAGGTGGACGGAAAGGATAGGGAGGCCGTCGAGGGCGACGAGGATCTGTCGAACAGGGAGAATTCGGAAGTCGAATCGGGATTATCGGGCGGAGAATTCGAGCTTGAAGCGCTGGAGACAGACGTAGAGCCGGAAGCTATTTATTCTGTGAACTATGGCGGCGGATGCGGGGGCTGCCAGGGATCTGGGCCGGAAGGGCTAGCTGGATGTCTTCTGGCGTTGTTGGCGATAGCAGTACGAAGCAGGAAGAAATACATATAAATGGTCACTACTGTCCGGTTGTTTTCAGAACAATTCCAGCTGGTTAGGGTTGGGGTTGTTTTCGTTTTCATCGTCCGATCCCGTCAGAGCCTGTAAAATGGGGCTCTTCTCGAATAACGACACGCTCAGAATCTGTAGAATTGTGTAGAGGCTCCGGTCGAGATCGAGCCGTTTCTTGATGATCGCCACCAGCACGTAAACCGAAATGGCGATGATGACCTGTGTCTTCACCGCGTTGTCGCTCGTGCCGAAAAAGCTTTTGATGCGTAGATGCTGTTTGAGCCATTTGAAAAACAGTTCGATTCGCCAGCCATACTTGTACAATTTGTCGATGCTCAAGGCGGGCAGGACGAAGTTGTTGGAGAGAAAGATGAAGCGCTTGCCCGTTTCCGGATCGACGTAGCGTATGCGGCGCGGTTTCTCTGGATAGCTCTTTTTGAATAATGCCCGCGAAGGACGATGGTCTGATCGCAGATCAGGCCGGTGCTTTTGTCCACCGGATGAGAATAGAGACGTCGGAAATCCAATCCCTTTTTGGCGCGGGTCACGTAATGCGCCGAGGTTTGATGGATGACGAACAGGCGGGCGAAGTCCACATAGGCGCGCTCCATCACGTAGATGGAGCCTGGCTCCATCGGGATCTCGTCGAGGATGTTGACGTCGTGCACCTTGCCATGCGTCACCACGACGAGAGTGGGTATGCTTCCCCGTACATCGAGCAGCGTATGCAGTTTCACCGCGCCCTTGCGCTTGCGAAAGTGCGCCCAAGGAAAGAGAGACAGGCACAGGTCGATCGTGGTGGAGTCCAGCGCGTAGACGGTTTGCTCCAGGTGCGGCCCGAGATCCTCCCCGGCATAACAGGCCTCTGGCCTCGGCGATCAGCACCTCGGCCCAATCGGCCCAGATGCGCCAGTCCCGTTTTTCGTTGGCGTCGGCCAGCGTGCTTTTCGACACCTTGCCGCGAAAGCCCATGTGGTAAAGTTTGGAGCGCATGGCGCGCAGACAGACTTCGATATCCCGTAGGCTTTCGCGATATGTCAGTTGCGCGAAAGCCATGCTCAAGAATTGATCCAGACAGGTGAAGGACTGGACTTTGTAATGTCCCCGATAGCGCGCCACACAACGGCGAAACTCGCGCATCGGCAGAAAGTCCATGACTTGCGAAAAGACGGTTCGACCACTGTTCATCGGCAACTCCGTGGAAGTCAGGGTTGCCGAATGATAGCAGCCATTTCAAATCGATTCGCCTCACGATCTACCTTATCTCATTGATTTTACACAGAATATCTCATTTTCTCAAACCAACAACCGGACAGTAGTGAAAATCCTTATCCAATAATGATCCAGATGGACGGTTCGATGCTGCGCCACCGGGATGGTTGGCACGAAACGAAGTTGATGAGCGTGGAAGCGCTGGGGTCCGCCGACCGGGTGTATTTGGCGGATGCACGGAGCAAAAATCGTTTCGAGGATCAGCTTCGCTTCTCACCGGGATATGAAAAACTGAAGGATCGCGAGGTGTTGTGGATCGCTGATGGTGCGCCGTGGATCTGGAACATGAAACGGCGGCTTTGTCCTCACGCCCATGAGTTGCTGGATTATTATTACTCCGGCATTAAAACACTCGACAAGAGATTGGCATTGTACTATACTCAGGGGATGAAACATCGCGATGCAAGAAAACTGAGTCAGAAGGAACAGCGTGAGCTTCGGCATCGTGCCGTTCGGATGTTGGAGTCCGGGTTGAGTCACCAGAAAGTGGCCGAGATGCTGGAGGTCTCGCGAACGACCGTTACGGCGTGGTGGGGTGTTTATCGCCGAGAGGGACTTGACGGGCTGGACATCAAGAAACGAGGGCGCATGCTTGGCGACAAGCGACGCCTGACGCCGGAGCAGGAACGGCGCATTCAAAAGCTGATTGTGGACAAAACACCGGATCAACTCAAGATGCCGTTCGCGTTGTGGACCCGAAAAGCCATCGGACTGCTGATCGAGCAGGAGTACGGCGTAAAACTTCCGGTCCGCACGATGGGTTTGTACCTCAAGCGCTGGGGATTCACGCCGCAAAAGCCGATCCGTAAGGCGTACGAGCAGCAGCCGGAGGTGGTGAAACGCTGGTTGGATGAAGAGTATCCGGAAGTGAAAAAGCGAGCGAAACGCGAGGGCGCGACGATTCTATGGGGCGATGAAACGGGCGTGTCGAGTTCGGACCACCGGGGTCGAGGGCTACGCACCCATGGGCTGCAAACCGACTCGCCGCGGTCCGGGAAAAAGGTTTTCGACGAGCATGGTGTCGACGATCACGAACCAGGGCGAAATGCGGTTTATGGTCTACGAGGGCGGAATGAACGTCGACATTTTCCTGCGTTTTCTTCGCCGCCTGATCCGGGGTGCCGATCGAAAAATCGTACTGATTCTGGACAACCTACGTGTGCATCATGCGAAAAAAGTGCAAGCGTGGGTGGAGAAACATGCCAAGGCGATGGAACTGGTTTTCCTCCCGTCGTACTCGCCGGAGTTGAACCCGGACGAATTGCTCAACCAGGACGTGAAACAGAATATGAGTTCCCAGGCTCCAACGAAAGGAAAAGAGGAGCTACAAAAGAAACTGCGTTCCTATCTGAGAAACCTCCAACGTAATCCTCGGAAAGTCGCCAACTTCTTCGATGGGACGTTCGTTCAATATGCCAAAGCGGCCTAATGTCGCTTGTTTAGATGCCGGAGTAATAAAAGCCCATGATTACCACAAATTAGCTCTCGTATCATAGACAAATCTATCTTTGTAAAGGAAGGCATGAATCCATCCTTTTCGTACAAGTCGTCATCTGATGCATGCGTTTCAAAGGAACGAGTTTGTCTGTCTACGTAAATTCTTTGCAAAGGCGATGCCTCCAGCCCACCAAGCACCAAAGGAGAACCTTCCTGCGCGTAAAAATCCTCAAAAATCTCAGAACGCCATTTTCCCAACCAGATTTCATTTTTCTATGAAGGAAGATATGGAAAATTGACCGTTGTTTTGACGAACGGACCAGGTTGGTGAAAACGGTGGTTCGTATATACGGACGGACACCAACAAACAAGCTGTCGTAGTTGTCGGCGATTTGCCTCCCAAATGCATCCGGTTGTGGGCAGGGGGGTTCCGCACGATTGGGACCCCTATCGTTTCCCACAGCCCTCGGCGTAAACGAAGTACCCGACGTCGGTAGCGAAACTAATCAGCATCACCTCGGATTACTTACTTGTTGGTGGAACACTCTAACTCCGACGTCGCAATATCGTTTTTTTTAATGGATAAGTTGTAGAGTGTACTCCTGAATGATATCAAAGACTTAACTAATAAATTGCGTAAAATGAAATACCTACCCCCCTCGGGGACAGACAAGGCTAGGTCCGACCAGAATGCAGAATTTCCAAACCAACGCCGGTGAGAGTCTTCCAGTGATGGTAGAACCTTCCATCAGCCAGAGTCTTCCAGTCGGGCAGCGAGAATTCCCGCCGACGCCGATGCACCGGTACGCAACTTTTCAGTTGTACCGACGTCGGCGTTATCACACTGCATCACCTCCTGGAGCGCGAGCGAGATTGTCTGGACCGTCTTCGCCGCAGACTTCGAGGGAGGTTATCCTCCGCTTGCGACGGTAGCACGATGATGTTCGTCCCCTCCGGAGTCCTAGTGACAACGGGCTCATCAGTGGTATTCGAGAGCCCGAACCCATCCAGGTCCAATCCGTACTCGTGGGACTTCACCAGGGAGATCTGCACGGTGCGGTAGACGTTCTCGTGTTTCGGGCGCACCCCACTCACCGTCTTGTCAAGGCACCCGAGTTGATAGCTAGGGTAGAACCTGCTGCCCCTGCCGTCCACGTTTCCGGGACTCCACCGAGAAGGATCACCCGAGAGAACTCTACCAATCGAGGGTGCCACGTACCCCTTCCCCAGATAGACAGGGAAATAAATCCATCATCGAGAACTCCCACCCTTTCTATCCGATGATAATCTGTTGATTTTACAGGAAAATCTATGATTTTCTCTAAAAGAGAAATGTAACATTTTAAGGAAATGAACCATAGGTTCATGTGACAGATCCTGGAAGTACATCCGAAACGGTGGGAACATTTAGCGGAAAGCAAGGAGGAATTGATCAAATTGCCTCGAAGAACGAGAATTCATGCTATTTCCTCGAAATGTTACACTCGAATGAGCATCAGTTCCTTGTTTTGTATCACAAAATGTGGGTGTATTTCTCAGAAATGTACGGTAGAGTGTGCTGATCGGAGAGAATCAATTGTAATAACAGCAAGTTACCTGTCTACAAGGAACTGGAGTCCTTCGTGACAACCATTTTCTATGCCTCTCTATTTAAGGGCTACCCACACAAACACCGTGACCGGCAGAGTGTTCAGCGGGTGGAATGTGCACGTGGGGTTCTCAGATTTGGGGGGCTTTGTAGCCAATTTCCTGGATGGTATCGTGGACATGACTAAAGCCCCCTACTTCGCAATGTCAAGTTGCCAGGCTTCCAGTTTGTCAATGAACCTCTCCGGAATACTTTCGGCCTTCTCGTACCGGATGATGGTTATCCGGTTGACTCCGACAAGCTGTGCCAATTGATCCTGAGTAAGGGACATCTGCTTCCGGAAATTACGGAGGGCTTCTCCGGTATCAGGAGCATAAACATAAACCGGCTCGATGGGGGCGATCCCGTACAGGAGGCGCTCAACGACCCAGCGAGGAGCCTCGAAACGGATGGTGCCACCTGGGGACCAAGGAAAGTTCCGCCATTCGTAATGGTCGATTACTTGAGCTTTTACCAACATATCCATTGAGGTCTGAAGCGCCTTGCGGATCTTCTTGGTGTACTTCTTCTCGCGAGCCAATATCAAGAGCTTCTTTCCAGACACTTCAACCCATTGTTTCCCGTACTGAAACGCCCGCTGAAACATCACCGCAAGAAAGAAGGACAGAGGGTAGACGTGAGGTAATGGTTTGTGATTTATGTTGCACAAATCCGCCGGTAACAGGAAATATTCACCTTTGGAAGCGCCAGAGATCAATTCAGGCCTTATCGTAGACAGTCGACTAAGCTCAAAAAAAGGATCTGAGTACTTATCTTCCTTGGTTTTGATTGGCACAGGATCAAAATAATCATCCTTCGCACCAAGGCGAATATTAAAGTGCCTAAACAGGTTCACGAGCAATCTGATCTCATATTGCACTTTAGGTTCACGTCTATAGCGTTTGGAGTAGTGCATAAGAGCTAACGTGTACTCAGGATCAAAATCGAATTCTCCATCTTGGCCATTTGCAAGCAAGGCCGCCCACAGTCGAATAGCGAACGGGCCAAAAAAGCGCTTCTGAAGTGCCTTCACGTCCTTCGACTCATCCGTATCCTGCTCCATGAACTCGGAAGGGGTAGAGGTATCCAGTGCTTCAAAATGAGACTTACCGTCCTTACCCACAAGGTAGGCTGCCGTCCTTACGAAAACCGTAGCAGGAAGACGTATCGGGTACCCATTCCTCGTTTTGTCGAAGATCTCATACTTACTCGTTCTCTCATTCCAGGCGATCCAGAAGCTGTTCGGGTCAGCGCCATGATTCAGTGCCATGTAGAATGAGAAGCAAACCTTATCCGTGCCAATTCGAATGGCTTCCAATTCGCGACCCTCCAAGACTTGAAAGTAGGCTTCATAAACCACCACACATGCTGCAACAGACAGTTTTATCCGTCCGTCTTTGACAATGGGAGGATCACCAACCACCCAAGTCAAGTTGGCTTTAGACACGAACTCCTCGACCCATTCATCCGGTGGGCGCTGCGATAACTGGTCCTGGCACCATTCGGCGACGATCTGGAGATCATCTTCTATCGGCCATGAGGTGGATATCGCCGCATTGACGAGCACCCTCCACCGGCCAAGAACGGCACACTTGTATTTCTTCTCCTTGACCAAGTGAAAACAGGCCTGCAGGACTGTGGAGACAGATTTGTAGGCAATGGCTTCGGCGTCCTCTCTAGGGATATCCTGATCGATGAGTTGATGGAAGAACCGGTTTTCCAGGATGTCGCGAATTTCGGTGGTTTCGGGATTTTTAGGCATGAGCACATTTTTTTTAAAGATGGTTATAATAGTGATAGGGAATTGCTTAAATATCTTTCTCCTTTTCTCCGCAGAGAAATTTGAACAAACTCTCTCGCGTCACCATCACCCGATTCCCCACACGGCGAATATCGAACTGAGGGATTTTCCTACAAGCGAGGGCGATATCTCGGAATCGAGTCCGGGAAAACCAGCCCGATTTTTAGCGATCTCGTTTCATTGGCAAACGCTTACCAGATTTCCATCAGTGAGCTTCATGGACTTGACCTTGGGGCGGAACTGAGCAAACAACCGAATCCTGAACTCAATGAGATGGAGAAGGATTTGATTGACTGGTTCCGTGATCTGAATGCCGTAGGAAAGATGGGCTTTTTGCAGACTCGAAATACCATTAAATCTTTGTACAGACATTTTCACGACAAAGAGTTGGTAAAGATCTGGTTTACAAGGGAGATGAAAGACCTGAAAGCAGGAAGCGGCGATTATAAAGACGTTCCACAAGCTCAACATTATATCCGGTTTCTTCTGAATGAACTGGAAGATGAATGTGAAAAGGAAAAGAATGGCGAAGACGAGTAAGGCGAAAACTGTAGACCTCCCCAAATCAACCCAGCGTCGCTTGGTGCAAATGAACCGCCAGCTTTTCCCCTGTCGCATGCGCTATCGCAAGCAGTCGGGAGCCTTTCAATTCAGCTACCGCCGAAATGGCAAAGAGATATGGAAAAGCCTGGGCAAGGATTTGGAAACCGCTTACGAACGAGCCTTGATTCTGGCCCAGGAAGTCAACTCCGGTATACCGCTGGTCTCCAAGAGTTCCATGAGCCTGGATACCTGGTACGAAAAGTGGAGTGAAGAAAAATACCAGAAACTCGCACCCAAAACGGTTGCCAATTACAAATACTGCTGGTCGAAGATTCCCGAGGAACTGCGGGAGTTGGACCTCGCTAGCATCGACGAGGAAGCCATTAAGCTGGTCCTTGCTGGCATTGCTACCAATGGCACACGGGATCACGTCAGTCGCTTCCTCTCCATCTTGCTGAATGGCGCTACAAAAGCCGGGCATATCCAAAAGTCCCCATGGACCTACACCCACAAGCGAAATAAGAAAATCATCCCCATGGTCAGTGTGGACATGATGATAAGGATCTGTGAATGCGCAAGCGATTCCACTCGTCCTGCGATCGCGATAGGCATGTTCTGCGGCCTACGCTTGGGAGAGGTCATGGCCCTTACAGTTCAGGATGTCGATCTTGAGCATCGTATTCTCTATGTCCAAGGTGGGTGCACGAGGCTGTATGGCGAAGAAGCCATTGACGAGATGGGAGATACGAAAACCGGAGATCCACGCCCAAGTCCCATTCCCGACCCAGCGGTGCCATTCATCCGCCCTGCACTGGAAGATAAAGAGCCTGGAGCCCTTCTGTTTCCAACGTTCCGGGGGGATATCAATAAACGTCTAAAGAACGCCTGCAAAGCTGCCGGTGCATCCAGACTGAGCTTTCACGACCTTCGCCATGTATGTGCCACACGACTCATCCAGTCGGGCGGCATGGCCTTCGCCCAGGCTGTCCTGGGTCACACCGAAATCGGGACGACGGTCGACACTTACGGTCACTTGGATATCCTTTGGATGCAGAAGAAGATGGAAGCCGCTTTCATTGATCCGGAATTACAGGCATTGAAGCTTCAAGCCGATGCTTTGGTCCACCATGCCGACCCCACCGTTCGTTCTCTCGCGGAGAAAACGTCGTCAATTTGTGTCAAATTGTGTCAGGAGAACTAAAACAGCCACTCACGAATTAACGTAAGTGGCTGTAATTACTGGTCGGAGCGAGAGGATTTGAACCTCCGACCCCCTGAACCCCATTCACTAGGCCATACGTTTTATCGTTACTCTTTCATGTTGACAAAATTAATAAAAACCAGTAGTATCAAGGTGTATTGGGGTTTCCTGTTCGTTGTCAGTGTTGCTTTATTAATGCGACGATTATGCGACGAAACGATCTTTCCATTTTTAGCTGCGACGATGCTGCGACTACACGGCCAGCTGAATTTTAGCTTTCAGGTCAGGAGATTTTAGAAAATGGCAATTGTTAAACTGACACGTAAGAAAATTGAAAGCTTGCCATTACCCGATTTGGAAACCAATCCGCGGGGAATCCGTTACTATGATGAATCTCTTAAAGGGTTCGGTATTATTGTTTATCCATCCGGGCGAAAAAGTTTCTTTGTTGAATATGGCAAAACTACTCGCCGCCGTCGCATGACCTTAGGGCAATACGGAAAACTTACCTCTGAAACGGCACGTCAACTAGCGAAACAAAAGCTTGCAGATATCCTTTCGGGTACTGACCCCCTTGATGAACGAAAAACGAAACGATCAGAACAAACGCTCAAAGAGTGGGCAACAGAGTATTTAAAGAATGTCTCGCAAAGAAAAAAACGTCCTGAAGAAGATAAACGTTATCTTGGTTGGGCTATTGAACGATGGGGGAAAAAAGCTCTTTCTGAAATAACAGCTGGAGATATTAGTAAATTTTATCACGAAATCGTTGAGTCTGGACACAAAACCGCCGCAAACCGCTTTCATGCATCAATTTCGGCATGTTTACAAGCAGCTTGGCGTTTAGGAAGCATTGAATCCAATCCAACGTTAAAGGTTGAAAAGCTTCCAGAAAATCCACCTAGAGACAGGGTAATGACGGATAATGAGCTAACAAAGATGCTTATTGCTATTTCTGAACTTGAAGATCAACATCTAAGGGCTGCTTTTATGCTTTTAGTACAGACAGGTGCGCGAAGAAGTGAAGTTTTACGAGCTAGATGGGAAGATTTCGATTTTGATACGAAAGTGTGGCGATTACCTTCCACAAAAGCAGGAAGAATGCAAATCATTCCTATAACCCCATCCATCTGTGAAATGCTTCATGCCCTACCTCGCATTGGTCCCTACGTTCTTCCTGGGCGAAATCCAGAAAAGCACCGCCATGACTTGAAACGACCTTGGAAAAGACTACAACAAGAAACAGGCTTGCTCGACCTTCATATCCATGATCTTCGGCGCTCGTTTGGGTTGGCAATTGCGCGTGAAAAAGGTTTACACGTCGCTAGCCGATTGCTTCGCCATACTGATATTTCGATTACAGCGAAAGTATACGCTCCTTTTAATGTAGAAGACCTCAGGGGTGCAGTTGAAGAGCATGATGCGAAGATCTTGCCCTTTAGGAAGGCAGGAAATAGCTAACTTTGAAGTTATTCGCGTTATCGTGATTTGTGGTAAATATGTTTCATCCTTCAGTTCATTTCAAATAACAATGCTTTGATTAGATCAAGACGAACACCAATCGATTGACGGTATCACCAAGAAGAAGCTGAATAAACTCGCCAGTGCGCTTAAAAAAAAGAATTTCCAGTAGACTAACATAAATTCTTCAACAAAAACCGACGACTAGAAACCTCTTATTTATAGTTCCCCTAATTAGAACTTTTAACTTGATCTCAATACGGGAACATGTTATGATGTTTCCATGATGAACCGAAGAGGTTTTGCAGATGCGAGTAAACGGGAAGAAAAAGACAAAAGACTTCATACGCAAACACGCAGATTCAAAAGTTTGGTTAGAAGCGTGGTTGGCGGAAATAGAAGATAAAGATACGAGATGGCAAAATCCCGATGATGTTAAACAGAGATATCCATCTGCAAGCATCCTTGACAACAATAGGGTGATTTTCAACGTGAAAGGAAATGCCTATAGAATGCTAACGGCGATAGCCTACAAATTGGGAATCATCCAAGTACAAAAGCTAGGCACCCATGCGGAATATGACCGATGGGATCTATAGGGAGGAGGGTCAAGCCATGACTCTGGGAGTAATAAAAAACGAAGCAGGCTATAAAAAAGCAATGGAGGAAATTGAGAATCTGATTGTCCTTGATCCTGAACCCGGTAGCGAAGAAGCGGAAAAACTCGATCTTCTTTCCGTTCTTGTCGAAAAATATGAATCTGAGCGGTATACGTTCGATTTGCCAAACCCGCTTGAAGCGATTCGATTTCGGATGGAAGAACAGAACTTGCGCCAGAAGGATTTGGTTCCCTTTATTGGTGGAAAAAGCAAGGTCTCCGAGGTTCTTAGCGGTAAACGCGCTTTGACCGTTTCCATGATTCGGGCGCTCCATGAAGGACTTGGAATTCCATTGAAAGTTCTGGTTCAAGATGCACCAGAAAAAATTGAAGATTCAAGCGAAATTGAATGGGAGAAATTCCCGGTTAAAGAAATGGTAAAGCGAGGATGGATTGAAGCCAGCGCTAAAGAAATCAAATCCAAGACCCAAGAGCTAATTGAAAGCTTTTTCAAGCCTCTTGGTGGCGTTGGGCAAACCCCCGTTTTCTGTCGAAGAACGCTAGTTGAGCGGTCTGGAAAGAAAATGGATACCTATGCTCTTTGGGCATGGACAGCACAGGTATTGATTGCGGCCAGTGAGATGGATCTTGTGCCATATAAGGAAACTACTATCGATGAAGGCTTTTTGAAAAGGGTCGCTGAATTGAGCCTTTCGTCAACCGGTCCACTTGACGCGCAAAAACACCTCACTGAGCACGGAATCGCTCTTGTAATTGAACCCCATTTACCGAAAACCCATCTTGACGGTGCTGCAATGATTGCCGACAGTGGCAATCCTGTCATTGGATTAACTCTTCGTCATGACAGGATTGACAACTTCTGGTATAATTTGATTCATGAACTCGTTCATGTATGGAAGCACCTGAAAGGAACTGAAGAGGCTTTTATTGATGACCTCGATTCGGATTCTGGCAGGAATCCGAGAGAACGAGAAGCCGATAGAATTACGGGAGAAACCCTGATTCCTCGTTCGATTTGGAAGCGCAGTGATGCTTTTCGCCAACGAACTCCCGATGCAATTACCCAGCTTGCCCTTCAACTGAAGATTCATCCTTCCATTGTCGCGGGCAGAATTCGGCACGATACCAAAAACTACTATATTCTGAGCAATATGGTAGGTACAGGAAAGGTGCGAGAACTCTTTAAAGATGTCACTTGGAAATAAGGAGTAAAGTATGTTTAGTCACAAGCACTACGTTCCCATCTTGAAGGGCAAGAAAGGCGAGTTTTGGGCTTTAAAAGAGCTGGAGCCAAATATTCGCCCTAAATTCACCCCATTTTTTGATATCCCCAGACCAGAGGATAGATGGAAAAGCCGGTTCGACGAATATCTTTCTAATAAAGCAATCGACATGAGAAGGTATTGGGGAATTGATAGACCTGTCTTTGTTGACTATTACGACATTGGACTAGACAAAAGGACATCAAAAAAAATGCATTATGTTAAATACTCTTTCGACAGGATGCGTCAGGAGGGTGTAATTGCAATTCCAGTCACCGGACTCGATAGAGACACTGCCTATAATCAAGCTGTTGCTCAAACTATTAAAGCTGATGGCCGGGGCGTACTTTTTCGCCTTTTAAGAGAAGACATCGAAAATATTCAAGCCTCATCAGTCGAGTTAAAATCACTGTTGTCTGACCTCAAGGCCAAAGAAAGCGAGTCGCATTTATTGCTTGATATCAGGCATTTAGAAGAAACTGAAATTTCTGATAGATTAAGCGATGTCATAGATTTCCTGAAGAATTTTAAAGGAATCGACAAATGGAAATCAGTGATTTTAGCAGCATCCGGTTTTCCAGAGCACATGGGTGGGGTTAGTACTCACTCGATAGAGGAAATCCCAAGAAATGAAATCGTTCTGTGGGAGAAGGTATTGCGGCAGGCGAAGAAAAAAGGCATCCAACCACTTCCTGTATATTCAGACTATGGGATTTGCAACCCTGAAATACTTGACTTCGATCTTAGGATGAATCCTAGTGCCAATATCCGCTACACACTTGAAAAAACGTGGTTAATAGTAAAAGGTGGCGGTACTAAGAAGAAGATAAACGGAAGAATGAGCAGAGATTTTAAGCAATTTTATAATCTCGCCCAACAACTTCGTACTAACGCAAAATTCTACCCTCCGCAATTTTCTTTTGGGGATTGGTACATACAAAATTGCCGTATTGGAAGTAAAGGTCCAGGGAATTTAACTACCTGGAGAAAAATAGGAACAAATCATCATCTTACACTGGTTGCAAATCAGATCGCCAATTCTCGCGTGATTTGAGATGGTTTCTAACCTCACTCTGAATTTCAAAGACTGACAATTTCTCGATCAACCTGTCAAATATCTCCCATTTGGTCTTGCTAATATACCCATGTTGAAGGTTTCTTCTTTTTAAAATTTCGATTGCTTCATCTCTCCAAAGAAGCTGAACGATAGCTTCGGGGTCTAGCTTGGGATTTTTCCTATCTTTTCTCCGCTTGGTCAAGGTGGTTTCATTTCCATTTTCTTTCGCTTCAACCACACCCCACCATTTCGGAATGATTTGCCTTGCAGATTTCAAATGCTTGCTGCCGACAACCAAAGTAACGGTATCGAATGATCGATTGTAGAATTCCATCTGAATTGGCAAACGTTTCAAGGTGTCTTCGTCGCTTTTAATCTCAATTCCGTGCATAGTACCGTTAATAACGGCGATATCGATTCTTGATTCTCCCTGACAAAGACCAAGTTCTTCAACGACAATGGTGTCGGGATCGTTTCCATACTTCCGCTCTAAATCCGAGAGCAAAACTTGCCTGATATCACAATCTTTCATCGATCCATCGTTTAGTATTGAAGCTATAATTAAGTATAATTATAGCAAAGTTGCAACAAAAAAGCACGTGATTTGGAGCTTGTTTTTTCTTGCCCGCATCCTCTGATCACAAACTATTCGGAATTTCCTCGTCAGTCAAGAACAGGAACATACCAACAAGAAAAAAAGCTGATTTTTCTTAAAGATTGGAAATTCTTCTGGAATTCAGAAGCAATCTTGATACAATCGATACGCTTCATGCGATACGTGCGTTTCTTGCCCTTCGGGGCTGGCGGACTGCTCACCCGTGATCGGATACGCTCGGATTGTCGAAGCAGACAAACAGCCAAGCTCGACGCGCTCCCATACGCGCCGTGCTGAGCACACGTGCGCCTCTTTGGGCGGGGCGCACTGAATGGGCTTGGCTGGTTCTGTGTCGCCCCGTTTCTTTTTAGGCTGACTGTCAACCGCGCTATGGGAGGTGCTGAAAAATGCAGGTGATTTCACGCAAAACGATGCTTTTTTCCATTTTTTCCCTTGTCCTGATTTTTGGAGGCTGTTCCGATTCCGAAGTCACCTATACGGGTGATTCTGGATTTGACGGAGATTCCGAGTTGGAAGACGAAGCCGATACACCATCCATCGGCGGCGACACGGAGCAGGAAGAAAACTCGGATCGTATGGAAAACGAAGCCGAAATTGAAATTTCTGACACGGAAACTGAAATCGATTCTGAAGATGAAAAAGTCTGCAATCCAGACGAAAAATGGTGCGAAGGAACCGAGCTTCACCAATGCAACGACCTAGGTAGCAAAGAATTGCTCCCTGTCCAATGCGGTCCTATTGGCTGCGAAGGGGAATCCTGCAACGTCGAAACAGCCTTGCTATTCGATGGACAGACGGGATGGGTGGATTTCGGGGAGAAGTTTATTTTATACGGATTGCAGGAATATACTGTCGAAGCATGGATTTTCTGGTTTGAAAATGCCGAAGACGGTGGAGCCGTATACGGCGAAGGATATCTTGATTGGGCCTCTCTTTGGGTGAACATACGCGCTGATGGAACGGTTTCGTTTGGAGACTTCGACCGCACAACAAATTTAAAACGGCGTGTAACCACGGACGCCGGAGCGATTTCCCCTGACGCTTGGCACCATATAGCGGGAGTAAGAGACGGAAATACCTACACCATTTTTGTTGATGGCAGGCAAATGGGAGAAACCGAAACCACATCGATCGATCTCCCAACAATTCCACCAAGAGCGTATATCGGCAAAGGGGGCGACGATGTGGGATTTTTCTTTAACGGGATTATCGATGAAGTGAAGCTTTCCAGTGAGACGAAATACACAGAGAATTTCACCCCGGCTTTTCGTTACGAAGTGGACTCGGACACTGAAGCTCTCTGGCATTTCAACGAAGGCTCTGGATCAATTGTAATGGATTCCGGGAACAACGCGCATCAAGGCACGATTCAAGAGAATACTACGTGGTCCGATGATGGAATATGGCGCGTGTTCGATTGTGCTCCAAAGTGGCAATCTTGCGAGCAAAACAGCGTCCAAGTCTGCAATGAGTACGGGCGTTGGGTCGAATATCAAACCTGCGAAGGGGAAGAAATCTGCACAGAAACCGGAAATTGGACGGCTTCGTGTGAGTAAAAGGAATGCGGTTAACACTCTCTAATTGCACGTTTCGATTATTTTACTTCGTTAGCCGCCTTCTTTCAACAGGATTTAACTCAATAAATTTCCTAACAGCCTTTCCTGAAAGCTTTTCCTTTTCAAGAAGAAGAGAGGCTAAGTCTTCAATATCGGGCCAGTATACTTCAACCAAGGCTTTGGCACGAATCTGGAGGAGTTTAACATAAGCATTGTGTTCCTCAGGTGAAATTGAGTATCTTTCGATTAGAGATGATGCAATTTCCCAGTCGGTAATAGACCACACCTTTCGGAATCCATGTGGATTGAATTTCTTTTCCGCTAATGCTCCTGCAAAGGCCATGATAGCATTCTTTTCCATACGAAATCTTGAATAGTCTGCTTTATCCACAACTTCTAAATTTATGCTCTTCAAAGGGGAAGAGTGTTCAACTCTGCCGAAAGTGCTTTCATCAGGGACAATGGAAACATTCCGAATTCGAATACCGAGCATGAAGCCCATTACCGCATGACCAGCCTCATGGTAGGCAGTGCTTATCATCGCCTTGGATGGCTGTTTAGACTTCATTATTCAGTCTCTTTGAAATGGCATTGCGTTTCTGGATCAAAGCTATCCTTGTTACCTCTGGCAATATTGCAGAGCTTGTGTGCAATTCGACCATTGTTGAGTTCAGTTTTGCCGCCTTTGCTGTGCGGTGTTATGTGATCGACTGCCGCATCTTCATAGTCGATTTTTCGGTTGCACACTTTGCCGTTATGTTCCATCTGGCAACGTCCGCTGCATCGGTAGTATAGAATCATCTTTTCTTCATCCGAGAAGTTTCTATTAGGATCAAGGTTAGGCAATTCTTCAAGAGCTATGTTTTCAAACAATGGTTGTGTTATGATCGTATGGCGCTCGGTAATTGCGTCTTTGGCGTCTGTACTTCTTGAGAAGTAATAGCTGAGGTTTTGATAAATATCATCGCCTTTGCGCTTATAATCACGCTTCATCGCTTCCAAGCGCCTTACCTCAAAGCGCTCAAAATTCTCTCGTATTTTAGGGTACTGGGAGGGGGCAATCTTATAGTCCTTCAGAATCTTTGAAAGTATCCAATACAGACTTAGCGCATAGCCTCTGTTTTTAAGGTACGGGCTTCTATCTGGAAATATCTTGCCGAGCATTTTTAGTATCCGCTTGGCCTTGTCTGAAACAGCAGGTTCAATTTCATTGCTTTTGTAATCCTCGTAAAATTTATTAAGCATTGGCGAGGTACAGCTTGTGAAATCGCGCTTCACTTCCAAATTGAGCATTTGCGAAGCAACCCAGCGATGCTCAGACTTTGTGTTTCCGAAGCTGACGGACTTCGTGAAGAACGGCAATTCTGCCAGTTCTCTTGCCGCTCTTCCTGAGTTTGATCCCATTGCATCGCGTTTCTGTTGGGCATTCAAAGGTGTACCGTTTTGAAGCCTCAAGAACATATCGCGGATATCGTCAATATGGGAGTTCTCAAGTATTACAACGGAAAGATTTTTCTGAGTAAAGACCATCCTTTGATTTGGATTCAATTCCTTGAATAGCTTGCCGCTGGCGTTAGGTGTATCGTCTTCAGAGTGGAACGGTGTTAGCCACTCTCCCCTATAAACAAAATCGTTAGGCGGTTCAACCCCCATATATTCCAAGATCGTGCGGATTCGTTGTTGTCCGTCAACTACTTCATAGATATGTGGGTCCACTTCACTCTGATTGACAAGCCGATCATCGAGGATGCGCTTGTATTCATCCTTCAAATCGCCATCTGGATAACCACCATCTTTTAGCGTTTGGTGATTAACCTTCCAAAGGTAAAATTTCGGAACATCCATGCCCCTGAATATTGTATCAATCAGAAGCTTTTTCTGCGGTATATTCCAAGCATTCTCGCGCTGGTATTCATCGGGAGAAAGAAAAATATTGCCGTATTCAAAATGTTCCTTTATCGCGCCAATGGTTTGAGGACCATCATTGGTAATGGTAATGCCCATTCTGGTTTCCCCTTTATTTATTCTTGAAAATTATTTCAGCGGCCAATCAATTCTTGCAAGGCTGGTCTGTGCGTGTGTTCCGTTGCATTCCCTGCTTTGAATTTCAATTCAATTTTCCGCAAATAGGCGGTTATCTCTTTTGCTGACATTCGTTTTTCCCTTGTCTATTCTATGAACCGGCACAAACCAATAAATAGGTCTTAAATTCACGTACTTTTGAGCCTTCAGGAAATGCTAGATGCTTGCTTTCGCAACGGATTCTAGCAGAAAAGCTGAGCGAGCAGAAAGAAAACTTTTTGCCTGAAACCTTACATCTGCTTCAAGGTTGAAGTGGTTTTAGAATTGCCGACAATGAGGAGTAAGCCCACTCGAATATCCTTTTTTATTGCGACGATACAGGCGTATCCGTACCTTTTCACTTGCACACTAAATGCAGCACGGAGTTTTCTACGAATAATTGGCAGAGGAATTTCTCTGTAAACTACTGAAATAATACAGAATATTCCATACCTCATGAAAAGAATATTACAAAAAATGCCGAGATCGTTTTTCCTGCCGGTTCAGGAGATTCTTCTATTAGTTCACCCCATCGCCTCAAGAATTCACCAAACCGCCCGGAAAGAAGCACTTATTCCGTTGCTCAAGGAGCTATTTCCGTTGTCTTTTTTCTACAAATAGCCCTGTTTTTCAAACTGGCTTTCCATTGATGGTAGCCAAGATCTTCCCGCCATCCGTTGAAATAGTATCTATGGCAACCGCAGCAACGCTTTTCATGAAGATCCTGTTCATTGTAAATCGGCGCGATTGGCTTTCTGTGTGCATCCAGCTTTTTCACAAGACAAGCAGGGCAGTAGTAATAGCGTCGCGTGTTTCTCTCGTTCTTGTGTTCGAGCACGAAACCCAAAGCATTTTGACTGTTCATTTTAACCTCTATTCTACAGGTGACATTTTCGACGCATTCCATGAGGAACACAACCAGTGCCGTTGTTCGTTGACGAAAATCCGGGGATCGAACCTTTTTGAAGCCTGTAGGCTTTGTAGAGTATGTAGGCTTCCCCGGATTCATTTCTATGCCTTATTTCCTGCGGTTTACCTCCAGACTATTCAAACTGAACATACTCTGCATCCATGCCTGAAGTGGTATCCCCAATGCCTTTGATGCGGACCCCACGATAAACAACGCCATTTGCCGTTCTGTGCTTTTCGCAGAGATTACCCATTTCTTTACCGAACGCAGTAATAGACAAAGGAGAACCGCCTAGCTTTTCGCATCTCACGCGATAGGCCGAATAAAGATACATCGCCTTCGTTTCGGCAAACATTTCTTGTTCGGTGCATTCTTCAAGAAAGCTTTTGATGCTTGTTCCCCGCTGCATCGCTTGATATTCCGCTGAATGCCTCTCAACCGCTTGACAGTAAGGCAGTTTACCAAGCCTTAGGTATTCCCTTGCACCTTCAACAAGGAAGCGAAGTATGCCTGGTGCTTCCTCCAAAAGCTTTTCGTCAAGTTTCTTATCCTGTTTAGCTTCAGGGATTACGTTTGAAAAGGGAACGGCCTTGATTCGTGACCATATCGCAGCGTTACGACCTCGTATCGCTGGCAAATCATTCAACGCCACCCAGATTTTGAAGGAAGGCACGAATTCGAAATATTCCTTGTTCAGGAATCGTGCCGCCATTTTATCCCCGCCTGTTAAAGCTTTTACTGTGGATTCGTCAAGCTCGGCATCTTCGGGGCTTTCCGAAATCGTTACCAGCCGAGCGCCAGCAAGCCGAGCTAGGTCATTCCTGATTGCATCGCTTTGAGCAGGTGTCAGGATCGTTCTAACAGGCGTTGCCGAAGCGTAAGAACCCAAGACAGTCGCGCATACACGAAACAGAACACTTTTGCCATTTGCGCCCGAACCGTGACAAAAGAAAACCGCACGTTCGGAACTAAGCCCCGTAAGCGTGTACCCCATTGCGACTTGGAAAAAATTTATCAATTCTTCATCGCCTTGAAACGTCTCTGTTAGAAAGCGCTCGAAACGTGGGTATTCGGCATCAGGGCTGAAAGGGGCATTCGTCATTTTTCTGAAGCGAAGGTCGGGATCATGACGAACAAGATTGCCTGTTTCAAGCTCAACTACGCCAGAGGGAGTGTTGAGATACAATTCATGTCTGTCAAATTCGTTTGGTTCGCACAGAATATAGCCAGCGGAAAGCTTGACGATGGATTCAAGCCTTGGCCTCTGAAGGAATTTCAACGCCTGCTTAAGATCCTGGCTGCTGAAGCTTCCCGGGTCCAGACCTTCAAGCATCTGGTTGATGTAGTCTTTTACTATGCGCTCCGCCCAAGGAATCAAGGCGCAAAGGTCAATCTGTTGCCAGAGTTGCCCGGAATAACGGAGCCAACCAAGAGAAGAAGAATAAAGAAGTAAATTCCCAAAGCATTCCCTGAAGAGACTGGAAAAACCAGAATCGGTTGTTTGGATTACGGCGAGTTCTTCTAAATCATGTCCCCAGGGGGTTCGTACATTGCCCGAATACGCTTGCTCTAGGCTTCTAAGCGCCTCTGTTTCGCTATAGGCTTGCTTTTCCCCTGATGCATTTTTATCCGGGCATTGGTTTTGAAATTCGAGAACAGCTTTGCGAGCCTCTTCCAAAGGTACTCGGTTGTCCCGGAGCTGACAGCAAAGCTCAAAACCAGCATTGTTTCTTCCACCGCTTTTTTTGACTCGCTTCAATGCCCATTGAACCAAGCCAGCAGAAGAAACCTTGTTTGGCCTATCCTTTTCCAACCCCAAATCTTTGGCGAGTTCTTGCGGAAGGGATTCAATGGGGTCTGGTTCGAAAGGCCGGAGCCATTTGTAGTCTTTCCCCTTGACGTTCGAACTGAAGATGACATAGCCACCGTTGCCACGCGAATCCAAGCCCTTTCTAACCCCCGCAACTGTCTTGAGGCGTGGGTCGTATTCCAAGTACCAATGGAATCCATTCGGGGTTTGAACGTGGGGACGAATACCAAACCGTTCCACTAAAGCTTTTCCCTCTTTTCCATCGAAGTCCAGGACACTGGCCCCACTAGCTGATCCGGTCACGATGGCCCACATAGATAGGTTCTTTTCGAACCACTTCTTGATTAATCCTCTTTCGGCTGGTTTGGTTTGATACGGTTTCCATTTCACCATTGGGGTCTTGTCTGCATTGCAGGGAATTATGGATAGTCCAATTTCGTAAGCTTCTTGCGGTTTCATCGCTGCTCACCCCCTTCTGCTTGCACAGAGTTTGCGATGGTTTCGCCTTTTTGAGCCTCTTCGGTCGTATTGCTAAAAATCCTTTGGGCTTCCCAAGCTTCGACATCCTCTAATCGATAGAGGCAGCGGCCACGCCTGCCCCCGATTCGAATGTACTTCGGGCCACAACCAATCATGCGCCAGTGCCGCAACGTTTGTTCTTTCAAATGAAGGCGCTTTGCTAATAGTGAAGTTGTGAAATGCTTGATTACAGACAGTTTAGTCATAGCTTCTCCTTTGGGCCGAGCTATGTCTAAACTATGATGGCCGGTTATTGGTGGGTAAATCGTTTCTAAAGAACAGTGTATCCAGGATATGCTGGACTGTTGTTATTTGTCAAGGCAAATTATTAAATCCTGCCCCACTGCGACGATGCTGCGACGATACGTAAAAAAGGAAGCAGAAGAAAAGAAAAGGCATTCCGTAACTATACGAAATGCCTTTGTTTATTTGGTCGGAGCGAGAGGATTTGAACCTCCGACCCCCTGAACCCCATTCAGGTGCGCTACCAGACTGCGCTACGCTCCGTATTTTGTTTGACTCGGGTATGATGAGATAGGTTATTGTTGACCTGAATCAAACGCTGGTGAACTTATCGGATGCTAGGCGAGGAAGCAAGAAAAATCAACCAGCATTTTTACAAAAGGTCTTCTAACCGCTTCGTTCCCCGGATTACCCCTGGTTTAGCATGTTCTTAAGAACTTGACTGGGACGAAACGTCAAAACCCGCCTTGCCGCGATTTCCATCTCTTCTCCGGTTTGTGGATTTCGCCCGACGCGAGATTTCTTCTCGCGAACAACGAAGTTACCAAAACCCGAAATTTTGATTTTTTCACCGCGTTCCAGTGTTTCTTTTATCAACTCAAACAGTGTGTTGACGATTTCCGCCGACTCTTTTTTGGAAAGTCCGACTTTCTGATACACCGTTTCGACGAGTTCCGCCTTGGTCATAGTTCCTCCTGCCATCGCCTTTTTCTCTCTTGGAGAAAGCCACGGGAACCGCTGCTTTTCAGCAACGAAAAAAATCAAGCCGTTTTCGACAACTCAACCAGTTTGCTGAACGCCTGCGGATCGGAAATGGCCAGTTCTGCCAATATTTTACGATCAACACCGACTCCGAGTTTATTCAAAGCACCGATAAAACGACTGTAGGTCGTGCCATTTTGTCGGGCCGCCGCGTTGATGCGCTGGACCCAAAGTGCCCTAAAATCCCTCTTCCGTACTTTACGATCTCTATATGCATACCACAACGCGCGGTCTACCGCAACTTTTGCGGTACGAAATAATCGGCTACCAGCTCCCCTGAAACCTTTGGCTTGCTTGAGAACTTTATTGTGCCGACGTCGTGTGTTTTTGCCGTATTTGATCCGAGACATCTTTTCCTCCAACAAGTATCCTAAACAACGGAGATTCGACCGCTTTGCCGATTCTCCGCCATCGCTTTAATCTCTATAAACGGCCACCCGCTACAGGTTGGGCAACAATCGTTTGGCTTCCTTCGTGTTGGTCTTGTCCAACTCGGTTTTCTGACGCAAGTTGCGTTTCCGCTTGGTGGTCTTTTTGGTCAAAATGTGACGCAAATTGGCTTTTTTTCGCTTGAACGACTTGGCGCGTTTTTTAATGCGTTTGGCTGCCGCTCGATTGGTCTTGATTTTCGGCATCGTATTTTCCTTTAAAGCTTCGGTTCGCGAATCGAGCAGTGTTTCCGAAAGTTTCTCACTCCCCTCTCGGCACACGAACGCTTGGTGATTACTGTTTGGGAGAAAGAATCATCGTCATGGTTCGCCCTTCCATACCGGGTGTTTTTTCCACGACACCGACATCTCCAACTTCTTCTAGCACCTTCATCAGGAGTTCCCGCCCCAGGTGCGTATGCGCCAGTTCTCGACCTCGGAACACTACCGAAATTTTGGCTTTGTTTCCGGCGTCAAGGAACCGTAGCACATGTTTAATTTTCACTTTCAAGTCGTGCTCTTCCGTCTTGGGACGAAGTTTCACTTCCTTGACTTGAATGAACGTCTGTTTCTTCTTCGCTTCCTGGGCTCGCTTTTTCTGCTGATACTTGAATTTGCCGTAATCCATGATACGGCAAACCGGAGGATCCGCTCCAGGAGAAACTTCAACCAAATCCAAGCCTCGGTTCCGAGCGCTTTCGAGAGCCTGGAACGTATCCATCACTCCCAATTGCTCTCCCGTTTCGGAAATGACCCGAACCGTTCGGCAACGAATCTGATTATTTACCCTTGTTTCTTTTCTTCTGCTAATCACTACCCCCGAGCGAATTCTAGTTTAGAAAAAACGGGCTGCCGACCTATCGGCAGCCCTTTCCTGGTAGGCACGGACGGGTTCGAACCGTCGACATCTACCCCGTCAAGATAGCGCTCTACCACTGAGCTACGTGCCTCCATGGGGTTCAATCGTTCAGGCAGCGGAATAACTATCAGATGCACCTTGGGGTGTCAAGAAAAACAACGTAAATTCCGCCACTTTCTTTTTATTTTCCCGCAACGTTACAGACCGCTATTGGCAACCGACACGAAATCTTCGTCAAGGACTCGTTCTCCGACCGTAAATGTTAGATAAGCCATCCCTGAAAGGCTCATAAACGTACCTGCCTCATCAGAGTTCGGCACACCTGGTAAAACGAAACCTACATTGACTTTTTTCAATTTTTTCAACTTCCGCGTCATCGTTTTTCCCATGTAATTACCCGAAAGTGAAATCGACAACTCGCGGTTACGCCCCTTGGCTAGTTTTTTCATCTGTTTGCTTGAAAAACTCTCTGGAAGCAGATAACAGATTTTTCCGGCTTTCGCACGCTTCAACAATTTCAATGTTCCCGAAGACAGCTTGTCTTTGACGCGAACATACAGGTCAAACTGCTTTAAATGCTTGAAATTTTTGATAAATTTTTTCGAAACATCATCGGCATCGACTTCAACAACCTTTCGATACGGACCTAAAGAACGAATCCGCATGGCCTCTTCTTTGCTTAACCCGCTACGATTAGCTCGAATGATCAAAGTGAAATCCTGCAATTTTTCAAGCCGACGTTTGTGTCCGTTTTGGAAATAGGATGGAATCACGATATGCAACGGTTTCCCGGTTTTGGTTGCTTTGGTAAGCACATCGTTGGAAGGAAAACGTCCCCCTTCATCCACGACGACTTCAGCTTTTTCGATTTTAGCGATACGATCAAACGAGACCTGCGGCGTACTGGAATTGACCACGAAACGCTTCGTGACTTTTCCAAGAAACAGGGCTTCGATGCCTCCACTGCCCTCTTTCGGAGTGAAGTTCTTGTTTTTCTTTTTGGCCGCTTCCAGGGGAAAACCCCATCCAAGCACGAGAATAAGCATGAGAAAACATGCGCTGGCTTTCGAGAAAATCCGCATCGCTAAAGCTCCTGAATCGTTAAAATCGGAATTCGATTCTCTTTTAAATTGACTGAAACTCCATTGCTTTTCAGTCACTAGGTATCAATCGTTGACGCTCACTTCTCCATAAGCATCCGGTCTTGGAAGCACGAGGAAGCCTGAGGAACGAATATCGGTTGTCTGAGGTTTTCCTTGCTCCGCGCTAGGAGAAGCCCCACCGACGATGAAAATCGAACCATCGTCCAACATGGTGGCAGTATGACCCATTCTAGCAGGTTCCATCGAGATCACCTGACGAGAATAGTCCTTCAATCCTGCAAACGTCTCTCTCGCCGTCAACGAAGGATCGTAAACCACAATCTGCGTCTGATCGACCTGTGGAAGATCGTTTTCGTCGTATGCTCCACCAATGACCACGACGTTGCCGTTCGGAGTCATCGTAAGCGTCGTAAAGGCACGTGCAAAAAACGGCGTCAGCGTTTCATAGGTTTCATTCGTGATATCGAAAAGAAACGCTTCTTTGATCGGCTTCGTAAGGACTTCCGCACCATCGTCCATGTTCTTATGAAAACCACCCATAATAAACACTTTCGTGCCGCTTTCGACAGCGATGGCCGCGTGGTGATAGAGGTTCGGCAACCCGGAATTGCTTCCTGTCGTACCGGAATTTTCGGTTGTATCGTCGGTATCACCGTCTGCGTCATCCAGAATTTTCGCTGTAATTTCACCAGGATAATATGCTTCCGTCGCACTTACACCGTTGGTGAAAATCTCGACAATGGGAAAATTGCCTTCCCCTGCGCTCGGATCGGCTCCACCGTAGATGAACACGCGGTCATCCGAAAGCTTCGTAGCCGTATGCCACGCTCGACCGACTCGCATCGTTGTGGTGGCTTTGTTGAAGCTGGGAGTGATCGAAATGCTTCCCGTGCTGGTTTCCTGAATCAACAATTGGAAAATTTCAATAGAAGATAACCGGGCCAGGCCGTTCGCGCTTTGACCGAAACCACCAGCAATCATGAAGGTTTTCTTCTCGTCGTCCATCTGGGTGATCGTGTGGAAGGCGCGGGCTTCGATCATATTGAGGCTATCGGCGCTTCCCTGCACGAGAATATTCGATCCATCTCCGGCAGGATCGTAAATTTCCGCGTGTTTCAGAATTCCCTCGGACGGAGGCTCGAAATAGGCTTGTCCCTCAAGATTCCATCGCAAATGAACTTTCGACGCTCCACCGGCGATCAACACGCGACCATCGTTTAATTCTACGGCGACATGCCCTGCCCTCGCTTTTAGCAAGGTCGTCATTTCCTTGAATTCGCCGGTGCCCGGATCGAAAAGCGAGACTCTCGAATGCGCCGTCATTTCATCGCACCCAGGAACGCTTCCCACGCAGGAACTTGTTGTACTCGAGTTGATTTGCTGAACACCACCGGTAATCAGAATCATTCCGTTGCGAAGTTTCGTGGCTTGATGCAAAAACGTGCGGTTTTCCATGCAATTGAATGCTTTGGTGATGCTGCCAACACGATGCATGGACACTTCGACCGCGACCGGCTCGGAAGAACAGGATTCCGGATCGCTTTGATCGCAGACATCCACGTTCATGTTGAAGCCGCTCCAAGCAAGGATTTTTTCGCTGTCATCGGAAAATTCGTACCCGCGAATCTCCAGTTTCTGGTTTTGGCCTGTGGGAACCTGCGTAAGGCGATACTCACCCGCACCAGGTGCTACACAATCCGTTTCGGTGGTCGCATCGCATTGACTGTCCACCCTCACGGAAACCACCAACGGGTCACCTTCTCGTGGGTAGAGCGAAAACTCCAGACTTACGAGATCGGAAGGCAGTCCATCTGAATCATAACTATCGAACTCGCCGGTTTCAATTTCAGCTACCGGACAGGCGGTTAGATCGACAGTTTCCGCCGCACGCCATTTCAAATGAATGTTCGGTCCCTCTTGGGCGAGGTTTTCGGAACCACATCCGAAGGTCAATGAGAAAAGTACGAAAACCAACGCCAGAATACCGTATCCGCTGCATCCACGCATTCGACACCTTGCCTTGTCTACGATTATCCATAAATTTGGAAATTAATCCTACCCTTGGGGTAGAGGCAGAGTCAAGATTTTCCTCTGAAGGACTCGAAAGAATGGCGATGTTTTCAAGGAAATACGAGAAGTTAGCGAGACGTGCTTTTTTTACGGTAGGGAGTTCCCTTGCGTCCTAACGCCAGAGAATACAAATAGCCGCCGTTGGAAAGAACATATACGTCGTTTCCAGCTACCAGCGGTTCGCTGCTGATGCCCGTTCCCGTGGCGAAACGCGCAATCAGTTTCTTTTTGTGATGATTCACGAAATACAAGGAATTCTCAGACGTTGTGAAAGCCAGGAAGGCATCTCGATACGGCACCGGCCTGGAGATTTCCCCCTCCGGTTTATTGCGAAAAACGGTATCGAATTTCATGTACCACAGGGTAGAACCGTCTCGAAGGTCGAGACAATACAACCCGGATTCACTCGCTCCGACGTACAGGCGTCCCTCTACGAGCGACATCGACGACGAACCTTTAAGCTCATGTTTCCACAGAGGTTTTCCCGTTGTCGCATTCAAAGAGTACAAAGAGCCGTTGAAACTGGCCGTATACAGCCGTCCATCGGCCACGATGGGAGTGGAATCGATATCGTTGAAGCGATCGGCTTCGGCAAGTCCCCGTTTCCACAGAACATTTCCATTGTTTTTATCGAACGCCGCAATCAGTCCCGAGGTGCTTCCTACATAGATGGTATCCCCATCCACCACTGGCGCCGAATGCCGTCGCACGGACATATTGCCGTAGTATTCTTCGCGATGTTCCCAAACCCAGGCACCTGTATCGGCTTCGAGAGCAATGAGCTTGTCATTCTGATTGACGACATAAACCATACCGTCATGCACAACCGGAGCCGCCATGATGGCATCTCCCGTCTGGAAGCGCCAGCGCTCCGCACCGCTCTGGGCATCGAAAGCCGCTAGATTTCCACTTACCGTACCGACGTAAAGCATTCCTTTGTGCACGACGGGACGGGCGATCAACTCTTCCGATAACGGAATTTTCCAAACCACATCCCCATTGCTTCGACGAACTTTGTGCAGCAGCCGATCTCGACTGGCGGCGTAGACGAATCGATCGTCGAATCCAACGGTTCCGTATTCAATGGGAGAACTGTCCATAGGGGGGCGATCGGTCAGTTGGACGCGCCAACGTGTTACGACATCCAGACCCTCTTTGAAAATCACGGTCGGTCGTAACTCATCCGGTCGCTTTTCCTGACCGGTGCAAGACAATAAGCAACCCACAAGCATGAAAAAACATGCAAAAAAGATCCAGCGATAACGGCGGCGTTGGGTTTTCATGGGCGCTGAGACGGATCATCCACGGATAGGGGATGATTCCGGCTACTTGTCCTCTTTCTTCTCAACCTTTTCGGTTTTTTCTTGTGTCGGAGCTTCGTTGGCGGCGAGTCCAGAAGATTTCCAGAAATCGATCATTTTTTCCGCCTGGGTTTTCAACGAGGATTCCGGATATTCTTCCAGAACTTTTTCCAACGTCGAAATGGCTTCGTCGGTTTTGCCCTGCTTGTGAAGCATACGCGACAGGTGGTAACCGGCTTGTTCTTTCCAGATGGAATCCTTGTCTTCATAGAGTTTCCGGTACTGCTTTTCGGCTTCGGCAGTCTGCTTCGTTGCTTCGTACGCCTGACCAAGATTGAATTCGGCCAGAAAACGAATATCGTCGAAGTCCCCGGATGCTTCATCCAGGAATTTTTTATAGCCTTCTACGGCTTTGTCATAACGTTTCAGTTTAAACAGCATATTGGCATGGTAAAATTGGGACATCGTACCCAATCCCGTGCCTTCGTGTTCGGAAGCCAACTCGCCGAATTTTTCGAGTGCAGCGGAGTTTCGGAAATCTTCGCTGGTGTAATATTCCTCCGTACCTTCCGGCGGAGTTTCGCCCTCTTCGACAATCGGAGCTTCCAAGGTGTTGAGCGCCCGGGCGAACTTGAGGGAAACAGCAGCATGTCGACTCTCGAGATAGTAGTTGACGGCCGTCACTGCAAGGAAAATCACGGCAACGCCAACGCAGGCCGCGAGAATTTGCCGTTTACGGTCAATGATCCATTCCAGAAGCCGTTCGCCACGGGTCTGAAAAAGGTCCGGACCTTTAAGTTCTTTACGATCCAGCTTTTTTGAAGATTTTCGGGTAGCCCTTGCCACAACCTTCTCCTTTGTATTGTCCTGTCGGGAACTTGTTCGCCCAATTTTCTCAAGCAACGCAAAATAGCCGCCAGAGAGGCGAATTGTCAATTAATTCTTAGTTACAGGAGGCGATTGAATACGAATCGATCCGATCTCCTCCGCAATTCACCTGGAAATTTCCTGTATTTTCATCCCAGCTCAACGCGCATTCCGTAGCGTCCGGCGCATAAAAATACGTCGAGACGACATCGCAGGGAACCACACGAAGAACGTTCGCATCTTCTTGATTTTCCTGCCATAAAAGAAGATTCATGGAGCAGGTTTCGTCCGAACGGTCCTTGATTTCAATGCGTTCCAATCCACCGATCGCTGTCCCGGCATCCGGGCAGAATTCGGCAGCATCGCTGATACAGACACAGGGATCGTGAACCGGAGTTTCATCGTTGGTGTCGTCTTCCTCTGCCTCCACCCGAAAAACGGAAAATACACCGAAGTGATCGACTTCGAAACGCACCATTTTCGATTTCACGTCCACGGTGGTTTCCAACTCTTTCCATTCAGCGACATTATGTGGCGTCTCGAAAACCCGAATCGTGCGTTGCTGCATTTCCTCGGTCATATCTTCACCGATGTATCGCATACCGACTTCGATGTTGCGTTCAAAATGCAAGCCTTCGGGAGCCAACCACAAGCCCATGGAAATCCTCGGAAGCGCATCTCCGTTTTCATCAATAAGATCGGGGAGTTCTTCGGCAGAAACTTCATCCATCACCAGGCGCACCGGTTGCGGTACAGCCTCGACCGGAACGATGATGCGAGAACCTTTCGGACCGTAGACCACACCGCCGTCGATGCCGACCCATTCCACGGTCTCGGTGTCGATGTAGTAATCCGGCTGGCAGGCAACCAATCCGAACAGGAGGATCGCCAGCACCGCTAAACGGCTCATGATTTCGACGATTCGATGCTTTTCGTATCCGTTCACGCGTGCCTCGTTAGAACTGGTTTCCAATGGAAAACTCGAATTCGATGCGGTTGTCTTCGGGTCGTTTGGTGATCGGACAACCCCACTCGAATCGTAGAGGACCGATCGGGGAATACCAGCGGAATCCCCAACCCCAACTCATGTAAAGACCAAGTGGAAGATCCCATTCGTTCTGCCCGGACTGACCGAGATAGAAGAACTGTTGATCCTCTTTCCACACGTTTCCGGCGTCGAAGAAAAAGACCCAACGAATTCCGGCCTGTTCGATGACCGGGAACTCAAGCTCCCAGTTGGTCATGAATTTTTTGTTGCCGCCAAGTCGGTATTTGACCGGCGAGCCGACGGGGTCGGACTGGGAAATAACCTCGGTTGTGGGTGAAATCGTTCCATACTGGAAACCGCGTACGGAATAAATACCGCCCATGAAATAGCGCTGAGAAACCGGCACACCGGGGAAGTCCTTTTCGCCACGAATATCCGCCACCGGCTCTTCGAGCGAAATCACGTAACCCATTTCCATGTTCAGTTTGAAAATGACTTTCCAGAATACTGGCCGGAAATACTGCCACAACGTGAAGAATTCCAGGTACTCGATCTCCGAACCGGTCCAATCGTCCGCCACTTCCGTACTGAAATAGGACAAAATGCCTCGTGTCGGGAACAGGCGGTTGTCACGAGAGTCGTACTGGATGGTACCTGTAAGCGACGATGTAAACCCGCTTTTGAAGAGATGCAGGTGTACGTTGTCGCCGACATAAAGGTTTTCTCGTTTCAAGGTATAGCCCAAAAACACCGTAAAATCGTCCGAGATGGGATAGCCTGACGTCAGCCCCATACCCCACGTTCCGGTGGAATAATCGCCGAATTCTCCCTGCCTCGGATAAATTGTTTCCTGGTTGTAAAGACTTACATCCAGTGAAAACCTGGAATCCAGGAAATACGGTTCGATAAAGCGGAATTGCACCTGCTTCTGACGACCGCCGATCATTGCATTCAATTGCAAGGTCTGGCCGCGTCCCATCAGGTTATTCTGAGAGATCTGGGCCTGGAACATGAAGCTTTCCAAAGAAGAAAAGCCGAAACCGACCTGGAATGACCCGGTACGACGCTCCTTGACTTCGATCTCAAGTTCTATTTTGTTGTCTTCGGAACCGGGATGCTCGTGAATTTCGACGGTTTCGAAGAATCCCAACTGGTAAATTTTTCCCTTGGAACGCTTGATCGCCGTCGAGCTGTAGAGGTCGCCTTCATCGATGCGCATTTCACGGCGGATGACTTTGTCGCGGGTGCTGGTGTTTCCTGTGACGTAAATGCGTTCGACGTAAACCTTTTCTCCCTTTTGGACCATGAAATCGACGTGAACGATTCGGTTTTTGCGATCCAGGCGAGTTCTCGGAGTAATGTTGGTAAAAGCAAAACCGAGATCTTTGTACGCATCTCCGATACGCTCCATATCTTTCATGAAAACGCTACGGTTGAATACATCGCCTTTGTTCAGACGCATCAGTTCCCGCATTCGAGCAGGCGGGAAAATCAACTCTCCCGAGAATTTCACGTCACCCAGAACGAACGACTCCCCTTCGGTGACGTTGAAGGTTACGGTTACATACCGCTGATCCGCCGAAATATAGGCTTTCGGCTGGGCGACTTTAACTTCCACATAGCCTCGGTCAGCGTAATACTGATTGATCATAAACGCGTCGCGTTCTAGGATCTCCTGCCGGTACTGCCCGGAATTGTTCATGAAACTGAGGAAATCCCCCGGTTTCGTGAGCATGATTTCCGCCAGATCTTCATCTTTGATTTTGTCGTTTCCTACGATAAAGACTTTTTTCACCTCGACCTTGGCGCGTTCTTTGATGATGAACACGACGTTGGCCTGCTTGCCTTCCAGTTCGTCTACTCTGTAACTCACTTCGGCAAGGAAAAAACCTTTATCGATATAAACGTTACGGATTTTCTCAACGTTTCGTTCGATTTTGGCATGGGAAAGCACGGAATAGGGCTTGACATCGATCACTTCTCGGATGTCGTCTTCGCTTACCTCGTCCTGGCCTTCGATCAGCACGTCCTTGATGCTAGAACGCTCCTCGACGACCATCGTAAGTAGCCAGCCTTCTTCGGTTTTTTCGCGGAATATCTGAATATCGGTAAAATATCCGAGTTTGTAGACACGGCGCAGATCCTTGCGGACCTGTTCTTCGGAATACGTCTGGCCTTTGCGGGAATACACGACACGCAGAATCGAGGCCGCTTCGACTTTTTCGTTGCCCATCACTCGGACACCAGCCAGTTTTTCGACCTCTTCGGCCTGTACCGTATTCGCACCAGCCATCAGTGCGAAAAAGACACACATTCCAAGCCAAAACACGACAAGTCCGCTTCGAACCGTCCATATTTGGAAAAATCGATGGGTAAAACCGTTACGGGCAAATCCTGACCGGCCGTTCATTCACTGTCCTCCTGCAACCGATCGCGGTTCTCGATGCTACCGTCCTGGAGGATCAAGCGACGGTCCATCGAATCGGCCAACCCGGTGTTGTGCGTCACGACAACAAGCGTTGTATCGTGCAATGTATTGATTTCATGTAACAAATCGTGAATTCCCTTGGATGTCGAAGCGTCGAGGTTCCCCGTCAGTTCGTCGGCCAGCAGAATTTTCGGCTCCATGACCAGTGCTCGTGCAATCGCGACTCGCTGTTGCTCACCACCCGAAAGTTCGCCGGGGCGGTGGTCGAAACGCTCTTCCAACCCGACTTCCTCCAACAGACGCTGTGCCTGTTTACGTATTTCGGGCAAAGAATCTCCGGCAATGCGACCGGGCATCATCACGTTTTCCAACGCACTGAAATCGGGCAACAAATAGTGAAATTGAAAGACGAAACCTATAGTGCGATTACGAAATGCTGCAAGTTTTCGGTCAGGGAACTTGAAAACATCCATTCCTTCGTAGTGAACGCTTCCGCCAGTGGGCATATCGAGCGTTCCGGCAACGTGCAGAAACGTACTTTTTCCTGCACCGGACGGTCCCATGATCGACACTTTTTCGCCACGAGCAATCTGCAAATCCACATGTTCCAGCACGTGGATCGTTCGCGTACCGAGACGATAGTCTTTTTTCAATCCCTGAATGTCGATCAGCACCGTCACGTCAGTCGTTCCTCAAACCTTTCACCGGGTGCAGACGGGCCGCGCCCAGAGCCGGAAAAAGCGTTGCCAGCCAGGAAATCGTTATAGCAACCAAGCCGATTACGGCAAGGTTGGCCATTTCCACCCGAACGGGAAGCTTGGCCATGAAGTAAACTTTTGGGTCGAGTAAATCAAGATATTGATTCAAAAAAGGAATCAAAGCGCACAAAAACAGCCCTAAAAGCAGTCCTGCAATGGTTCCCGCCGACCCAATCAACAATCCGTCGATCATGAATATTCCCATAATCGACGACCGTTTGGCACCCATACTTTTAAAAATAGCGATTTCCTTGATTTTTTCGAGCACCAGCATAATCAGGGTCGAAGCGATGTTGAACGCCGCCACCAGCGTGATGAACGTAAGAATGATGAACATGACGATTCGTTCCAGTTTCAAAGCGGCGAATAGATTGCGGTTCATTTCACGCCAATCTCGTACTTTATAGGGAAAGGAACCGAGTTTTTCCTCGATGGCGTCGGCCACCTTTTCGGTTTCCATTACAAGATCGTGATCCACTCGGAATTCGATGGCGGTTACGGTATCCGCTTCCATTTTCGAAAATGTTTGCAGCGATTCGAGGGTTGTGAACGCAAATTTCAGGTCGTATTCGTACATTCCCGAATGAAATACCGCCGCAACGCGGAAAAAACGGCTGGTGGGTACAGGTCCGGTCGGGCCCATTCCGCCTCCGAGTGGATTGACCACGCTGACGACGTCGCCGACTCCAACTCTGAGTTCCTTGGCCAATTCGCTTCCAAGAATCACCGATTCCAGCACACGATCATGAAGACGGTTTTTCTGGGGGTCGTAATTGTCGGAATCTTCCAGTGGTTTCTCGATTTTCTTGTTGCTTTTCGTCCAGTCGTACAATCCTTCCGGGTCGGATAACCACTCGAAACGACCAGGGAATTCGGATTCCTGATCTTTGGTTGGGCGAATCAGTTTCGATAAGTCGCTGACATCGTTCGAGCGTTTGGGATCGATACCCTTCAGCAACACACCGTTGGTTCCTCCCGTGGAGGTGATCATCACTTCCCGAAGAACGAAAGGAGCCACTGCCGCGACACCCGGCGTTTCGGCGACTTTCAGCAGTTTGTCTTCGTATTTCTCGATACTTCCGGTCAGGCGAATGACATTTCCGTGAGCGTTGAGTCCCACGATCATTTCTCCCAGGCGCACCGCATAACCGGACATCACCGCCGTTACGACGACAAGCGCTGCTACACCGACGGCAACACCGGCCACTGCAATCCATCCCGTCGTGGAAACGAGCGAATTGCGGTCGCGTTTGCGAATGTAGCGCATCGCGACGAACCTGGAAAAAGACGAACCCATAAAGTATTGTAATCCTTTCTCTATTCGTCTCGAATCCCGTCGATCGGATTCATTCTAGACGCCTTGATACTCGGCAGTAATGTTGCAACCCAACTGATAACCAATGCAGAAACGATAATCAGCGCCAGATGGAGAGGATCGGTCTTCACCGGCAATTTGGTCATGTAGTAGACGCTCGGATCGAGCAAATCATAGTGTTCGTTGACCACGGGAATCAAAGCACAAAACGCCAATCCCAATCCGATCCCCAAAAACGTTCCCAACCCACCGATCACCAGACCTTCGATCTGAAAAATCCAGCGAATAGCAGTATTCGAGGCACCCATGGATTTTAAAATGGCGATTTCCCGATGCTTTTCGATCACCATCATAATCAGTTTCGACGCAATGTTGAACGCGGCCACGATGGTGATGAACGTCAAAATGATAAACATCGCCAACTGCTCGACCTTCAACGCCGCGAACAGCGATGCATTGAGCTCCATCCAGTCTTTCACCTGGAAATTCAGACAGTTGCGACCTTCGCAACCGGTATTTCGAAATGCTTCGGGAAGTTCGTATTGCGTGGCGATAGCTTTTTGCACTCGGGCTGCCACTTCGTCGGCGTCAAAGACTTTGTCCGGTTCCACCAGAAATTCCAGACCGGTCCATGACCCTTCGGCTTCCGAAAAATCTTGCAATTCCGCCAGAGATACGAAACCCATCTGCATGTCGTATTCGAACATCCCCGAATAAAACACGCCACCGATCCGAAAAGCCCGGCTGGAAGGTATCGGTCCGTTCGGTCCCAGTCCACCGCCGAATGGGTTGATAATCGTCACTTCATCTCCAACCCAGACGTGAAGGAAATGCGCCATTTCCTGACCGATCATCAGCGCGGGTAACACGTCTTCGGGATGTTTCTCGTAAACATCGGCTCTTGGATCGAGTCCCAGGGAGGTCCATTCTTTTTCCCGCTCTTTCTTTCGAAACTCAAGCAAGGCTTCGGGTTTTCGCATGTAGGACCAATCGGAATCCGAATCCTTGATCAACATGCTTTCGATGTCGATAACTTGCCGTTCCAAAGTGGCATCGATTCCTTTAAGAATCACGCCACTGACTCGCGAACGGGAGGAAATCATCACTTCCCGTGACAAATACGGGGCGACGAGGCGTACGTCCTTTACGTCGGAGACGAGATCAAGCAGTTTGGAATCTGCCGGAAACTGCCCGATTTCCCTATGAATTTTCCCATGAGCGTTCAAGCCGATGATTTTATCTCGGACTTCTTCCTCGAATCCTGTCATCACGGACAGCACGACGATCAACGCCATCACCCCCACGGCCACTCCGGCCACGGAGATAAACGTCAGGGCGGAAACGAACCGGCTCTGCCTTTTGGCGCGAAGGTAACGACCCGCGATGTGGAATTCAAAGGACATCCGCCTCAGGACTGCTTTCTCAATTGCGGGAAAAGAATGACGTCGCGAATGGAGGGCGAGTCGGTCAGCAGCATGACCAGCCGGTCGATGCCGACACCGCAACCCGCTGCGGGAGGCATACCGTACTCCAGAGCGTGCACGTAATCGGCGTCCATTTCGTGGGCTTCGTCGTCTCCTGCTTCTCGTTGACCGATTTGAGCCTCGAACCGTTCGCGCTGGTCGTCTGGATCGTTCAACTCGCTGAAAGCATTGGACAACTCACGTCCCGACACCACCAATTCGAAACGATCCACCAAACGAGGATCGGCTTCTTTTTTACGGGCAAGAGGAGAAACATCCAACGGATAATCGGTTACATACGTCGGATCGATCAACGTGGATTCCACCGTCTCATCGAAGATTTCGCACAGCAGTTTGCCATCGGAATATTTTTCGATGTCGGCAATCTTGAATTCGCGGGCAAGGCGTTCGAGAGTGGCACGCTCCCAAAGAGACTCTTCGGGGACACCGCAAGCCTTGGCGACGCCTTCATGCACACGTACTCGTTTGAACGGGGGGGTGAAATCGATTTCCTGCCCCTGGTAGGCGACTTTCTTCGAACCGGTCACACCTTCGGCCACAAATGCCAGCATGTTTTCCAGAAACGCCATCTGGTCTTCGTATGTGGCGTATGCCCAGTAGTATTCGAGCATCGTGAACTCGGGATTGTGGCGCAGACTAATGCCCTCGTTACGGAAATTGCGGTTGATTTCGTATACGCGCTCCAAATCTCCCACAAGCAGTCGTTTTAAGTATAATTCCGGGGCGATGCGCAGATAAAGATCCATATCCAGCGCGTTGTGATGCGTCACGAAAGGTCGTGCCGCCGCACCGCCGGCGATGGGGTGCATCATCGGCGTTTCGACTTCCATGAAGTCCGCGTCGTCGAGAAACTGGCGAATCAACCGGACGGTCTTGTTGCGTTTGTGAAAGATTTCGGCCACTTCCGGGTTGACGATCAGGTCGAGATAACGTTGCCGAAAGCGGGTTTCGGTATCGGTAAGCCCGTGGAATTTTTCCGGGAGGGGATGAAGGCTTTTCGTGACAAGCTGAATCGAGTCGCATTGAATCGTCAGTTCTTCGGTTTTCGTACGGAACGGACGACCTTCCACGCCGACGATATCCCCGATGTCGTAGGTTTTGAACAGCTTGAACGCTTCGTCACCGATTTTGTTTTTCTGTACGAAAAGCTGCAACTTGCCTTTGCGGTCCTTGATCACGATAAACGCCGCTTTGCCGAAAAATCTCGTTGCGACAATTCGACCTGCAAGCCGATAAAGTCCGCCTTTTTCCTTGATTTCTTCACCGTCCTTGTCTCCCCAGTCGGCTTTTACGTCGGCTGTCGTGTGTTCCGGTTTGAAATCATTGGGGAAAGGATTGATTCCCTGCTCGCGCAGATCATCGAGTTTTTTTCTTCGAAGTTTCAGAAGTTCGCTTTTCGGTTCTTCCATGATGCCATCTCTTTTCGAGTATACGAGTCCTATTGTTAACGAAGCAGTGGAATTTCGTACCGCAGAATCACATGTAAGGCAAGGTTTCTCCCGATATCAATTGTAACAAGAGCGATAATTCTTCCTTTGTTTTCAAAAAGATGGAATTTCCTCGAAAGTTTTGTTTAACAACCACGGCAACCAAAGGATACATGTGAAACTTTCTACGCTTTTTTGCATGAAATCGATGAAAATGGTACGCTGATGCGACGTTTTCGAAAAAAGCGTTACCACCATCCATTTTTCATTCTGCTGCTAGACAACCGACGAAAAGTGAAAGGTATTCATCGTGATACGTGGAAAAAACATCATTTTGCGAACGTGGACCAAAGAAGACATCAAGCCGTTCTTTGAGTTGGTCAGTCACGTTGAAGAAAAAGGTCTGTATTGGCCAGTCAATCTGCCAAGCCTGCCGGAGATGGAAAAACGTTTTGAAAAAAACGGCTTCTGGGAAGAGAAAAACGGCTGGCTGCTCATCTGCGACCTCGAAGGCAACATCCTGGGAAGTATCGGCTATTTCACCCAAGCCGAATACGTTGCAGGTCATGAGATCGGCTTTCAAATTGCGAAGGCGGCCAACCGAGGAAAGGGCATCATGACGGAAGCCTTGCGGCTGTTGTCCTCCTACATGTTTCTCAGTAAAGACATTCCGCGCCTGCAAGTCGTCACGGACGTGGACAACATCGCCTGCCGAAAAGTTGCGGAAAAATGCGGATACAAGCTCGAAGGCACGATGCGGAATTTTGCATTCACGAGAGGTGAATACCGGGATTTCGTGATGTACTCGCTATTGCCCGAAGAGTGCGAGCATGCCCCGGAACTGCAAGGAGTCTGAGTAGAAGTCATCCTAAAAATACCGACCGAGGATTTCGAGGTGATTTCGAGACGAATTCGTCGTTGGCGAGACGCGGAATACCGGGAGTCTTTCAAGTCGAGATCGGCGGCGAATTCGATCGAAAGCGTCCGAAAGGCGACAGGAGTGTATTTTTAGGATGACTTCTAGTTTCATACCCTTACGGAACCATCTGCTCCAGCAGTTCGTCCAGTAAAATCCGTGCGATATCGAGCGGGCGACGAGATTGCTCCCGTCGGGGAAACAGCATTTTCAGACGCATATCCGGGGTCAACGTATAGGTGGGATGTTTCGCCACGAACTGAACCAAGGCCGTCGGGTCCAAGCTGCAATATTCTCCCATATTCAGCACCAAGCCTCCCGTGCCGACATCCATTCCTTTCGCGTTGATTCCACGAAGACGCGCTTTCAACCGTACGATACGCCCCAGGTTTTCCGCCTCGGCAGGTGGACGCCCGAAGCGATCCTTGAGTTCGTCGAACAAGATATCAATAGCATCGTCCGAATCGGCCCTCGACAACCGTTTGTATAATCTGAATCGCTCGGCAGCATCGTTGACGTACTCTTGCGGCAGGTTCGCAGGGATATCCACGTTGATTTCCGGCTCCACCACGTTGGCGGACGGCTCTCCTTTGAGTTCGGCGACCGCTTCCTTGAGCATTTCCATGTACAGCGACAACCCCACCGCTCCGATATGGCCGGATTGATCCTTCCCCAAAAGAGATCCCGCACCACGGATTTCCATGTCGTGTGCAGCAATACGGAATCCCGATCCAAGCTCGGTAAAGCGCATCAACACCGCCAGACGTTTACGGGCATCGGGCGTCAATGCCGTCACCGAAGGAACAAGCAGATAGGCATAAGCGCGGTTCTGCGACCGTCCGACCCGTCCACGAAGCTGGTAAAGCTGAGAAAGTCCGAAGTGATCGGCACGATTGATGATAATGGTGTTCACGCTGGGGATATCGATACCCGATTCAATGATCGTCGTGGCAACCAGCACATTGGTCTTGTGGGCGACGAAATCGAGCATGATTTTTTCCAGCTCGCCTTCTTTCATCTGACCGTGCCCCATGGCAACTTTCGCTTCGGGAACCAGCCGACGTACCAGCCGCACCATGTTGTCAATAGATTGCACCCGGTTGTGCAGGAAATACACCTGCCCTCCCCTCGCCAACTCCTGGCGAACGGCTTCTCGGATCGTTTCCTCGTCGAACTTGTGAACGAAGGTCCGAATCGCCAGTCGGTCGGCGGGCGGCGTCTGAATCACGGATAGATCCCTCACCCCTGAAATCGACATATTCAGCGTGCGAGGTATCGGCGTGGCGCTCATCGCAAGAACGTCCACGTTGCTCCGCCATTGCTTGATTTTTTCCTTTTGCTGAACCCCGAAACGCTGTTCTTCGTCTACAATCAACAACCCGAGATCGTGGAACTGAATGTCTTTCGACAACAGCCGGTGCGTTCCGATCAGGATGTCGATCTGCCCTCTTCTCAGTCGATCCAGGATGTTACGAGTCTCGGCGCTGGATCGCATCCGCGAGACCATATTTACCGTCACCGGGAAATTCTTGAATCGGTCGATAAACGATTGAAAATGCTGCAAAGCCAGCACAGTCGTTGGCACCAGAACAGCCACCTGCTTGCCATCGAGCACCGCTTTGAGCGCCGCACGCATGGCGACTTCGGTTTTACCGAATCCCACATCCCCGCACACAAGACGATCCATGGGACGCGGCTTGCACATATCTTCGATCACTTCACGAATGGTCCGTTCCTGATCGTGGGTTTCGTCGTAAGGGAACGTGGCCTCGAATCGATCGAAAATTTCGTCCGGCGGAGAAAAAGCGTGTCCCTCGAACGCTTGTCGTTTGGCGTACAATTCCAGCAATTCCGTCGCCAGTTTGAGGATTTCGCCTTTGACTTTCGACTTCAGCTTACCCCAACGACTGCCGCCCATCCGATCCAGAGTCGGAATGGCGTTTTCACCACCGGAGTATTTCTGCACTTTATCCAGACGGTGCACCGGCAGGTAGAGGCGATCCTTGCCTAAATACTCGATTTCCAAGCAGTCGGTGGCACTTCCTCCGGCTTCGAGCTGCATCAAGCCCCGGTAGATTCCCACGCCATATTCGACATGCACCACGTAATCGCCGATGGACAATTCCTCGAACGATTCAATCAGAGCATCCGGTGAAAGTTCCGAAGACGGCCTTCGTCTTTTCTGCCTCGTTTCTCCGAAAACCTCTTCTTCGGAAATCATCACGAGACGTTCCAAAGGCCAGACCTGACCGGCGGATAGCTCTCCGACCAGTCCGTGCAAGGTTTCGAAACCGGTTTCCCCGAGCTTTTTACGGACTTCCGGCAAGGTGGCGTCCCAGGAAGAGGTTCGCACACCACGGGTTTCGAGCATATCGGCCAGACGTTGCAAACGACGCTCTGTCCGCGATACGAGAAATACGTGATAGTTGCGCTCCCCCCAGAACTCCAACCTGGAAAGCAGGGGCGCCATAACCCCTTCGTGACCTCTGCGAGCCGCGATTTCCGCCTTCAACTTCGTATGATCCTCGCTGGAAAACCTCTGAGGGGGAGCTTCATCCCTATCCAATGCTCCGGCGGAATCTTTGAAATCCTCTGAATTTACAAGCACATGGGGACGTCTGCCGATTTTTGTCCAAACATCCAGAGGACGAAAATAATATCGTTCCGGCTCCAATACGAGATCGCTGGCTTGCTCTACGTCGTTCTCGTATTGTTCTTGCAACCTTTCGTTTTCCATCTCCAACAGGTGATCCAGTTGCCTCGGCTGAGGCAGCATCATCACCGGTCCAGGTGGAAAATAATCAAACACAGAACTAAGCTCCCTGTAAAATAACGGAAGATAAACTTCCATTTCAGGAGCACAAATCCCCTCTTCCAGTTCTTCCAGACGAGTCAACAGAGCGCGATCGAGCATTTTCTGTGCGTGGGCTATCTCCTCGATGCGAATACGGCCCGTAAGTGCGCAATCGTCGCTCAGCACGATTTCGCGTACCGGAACGATGTGAGCTTCTTCCAGGTGTTTGCGTGATTTCTGGGTTCGGGGATCGAACAAACGAATGGACTCTACCGTGTCACCCCAGTATTCGAGTCGCAAAGGCAGACGATACAACGGAGAGAAGACATCGACGATTCCTCCTCTCACGGCAAACGAACCGGGATCTTCCACAAGCGGTGCCCCGACATACCCGCTTTCCGTCAGTTTTCGAACGAATTCGTCCCGAGGAGTTTCAGCCCCGGCAAGCAGGAATTCGCATCCGGCTTCGAACTCTTTTCTTGGAATCGTCAACCGCGACAAAGCATGGGAGGTCGTAACAAGCACTTTGGGACGAAACGGTTGTGTCATCAGGTACAGGGCGCTCAACATTTCCCGTCGGCGCACTCTGTCGGCCAGACGTTTACGACCCTCGTAAGGAGTGGTTTCGTCCACAGGGAGGAACAACACCCGATACTCGCCCATAAAATCCGGCTCTTCGGTGGGATCGCCCGCGAAAAACCGCAAATCCTGAACGATTTTCAATGCATCGAGTTCATTGGGACAGACCAGCACCACGGGTTTACCGCTGGTTTCGGCAAAATCCATAGCACAGGCGGCAAGTGACGGACCTTCAAGCCCTTCCAACGCCACTTTACGCTTTACCAGCAGGTCGGCATAGCTTTCGGCCAGTGACTTCAGATTCCATTGGGGGCTTGATTTACTCACGATACGCCTCGACTTTCGCTCCATCCATCGTCCCGGTGCAAAACCGGAAGAAAACGGGTGTACCACGGCTTTCCAATCCGAGCAAGAATGCGGATTTTTCCCGGTTTTTTACAGATTTGATGTTCTTTATTTCGTAATATTCTTGAGGATCGTAACAAGACGTAGAAACCCGAGAAACTTTCACGTGGCTGAAGCGATATTTACCCACAAGCAACCTTTACAGCTTGCCGAGGATGAAGTTCGGAAAACGAGTGAGAGATCGAGAGTTTTCGATTCGCAGGTAATTTTTCGTGAAATATGCTGGGTAAGCATTGGTCCTCTGAGGCTTGCCTTATATCGTTTACGCAACCTTCGAAACAAAGGAACGTAAACCAATTCCGCATCTTTAATAGCAGATGAATATTTTTCGGAAGCGGATTGACGGAATTGTTGATACAATAGAAGAATAGTGCACGAAACTTGTGAAAACAGATGTAGAAAGCCTTACATGAGCCAGATCGAAAAACGAAAACGCGACCACCTCAAACATTTTCGAAACGGAGAAGTTCCTTCTCGCTCTCGAACGACGTGGTTGGAATGTGTAGAGTTCGTTCACGACAGCCTACCCGAACTTTCGCTCAACGACATCGACCTTTCAACAACGTTCGCGGGACGAAAATTTCCCGTCCCGTTGACCATCACCGGCATGACCGGCGGAACGGAGGAAGCTGGGGAAATCAACCGAGCGCTGGCCCGTTGTGCGCAAGATTTCGGTATGGGATTCGGCGTCGGCAGTCAGCGGGCAATGATAGACCATCCCGAGCTGATCGACAGCTACCGGGTCAAACAGGACGCACCGAACGTTTTTTTAATGGGAAACATCGGTGGCGTGCAATTGGCAAACCGATCCCTCGACGATATCGCCGCCGCGCTGGAAGCTATCGAAGCCGATGCGCTATGCGTACACCTCAATCCGGCACAGGAGTTGGCGCAATTCGAAGGCGACCGCGACTTTTCCGGGATCTGCCACGCTCTGGCCGAGGCGGTTACGAATCTGGAAATCCCGATTATCGCAAAGGAAACCGGCGCAGGAATCGGTTTGAAAACAGCCGTCAAACTCCAAGAAACCGGTGTACGGTACATCGATGTCTCCGGCGTCGGAGGCACTTCCTGGGTCGGCGTCGAACTTCTTCGTAGAGGACTCGAAAACGATCCTGCTTTCAATTGTTTCTGGGACTGGGGATTGCCTACGGCGGCGGCTATCGTCGAAGCATCGAGCGTCAACGGAGTGGAAGTCATGGCCTCCGGCGGTATCCGTACCGGTTTGGACATGGCACGTGCCCTGGCGCTGGGTGCGACGACCTGCGGCATCGCCGCTCCGGCATTACGCGCCTGGTTCGAAGGTGGTGAAAAAGAACTATACAATACAATAGAAAACCTCTTGAGTGGCCTAAAAACAACCCTTTGCCTTTGTGCATGTAAAAACCTCGACGAGCTACGCCGCGCCCCTAAAATCGTACATTCCGATCTGAAAAAATGGTTGGAACAGCGCGGTATCCGCCCGAAATCTCTAAGCTATCTTGGAATGGAGTAGTCCCTGCCATGGCTTTTGCCACCTCACAATCCACCATGACATCTCCCCTGCCGGGTGAACCGTCGTGGTGCGCTCCCGGCAAGGCGATCCTTTTCGGGGAACACGCGGTGGTTTACGGTCAACCGGCGTTGGCCATGGCGCTCGATCTGGAATTTTGCGTCAAAACCTACCAATGGAACACCACAAACGATCTAGCTTTTTCAATCCCTTCAATGGGTCTCACGGCGTCCCTCGATTCCCCTGCTCCGTTCGGCGATGTGCTGAAAACCATCGATCAACTCCTTCCCGGTGAAGGCTTGACGTTGGAAATCGGCGGAAATCTGCCGTTGGGTGCAGGTCTTGGCGGCTCGGCGGCGATTTCGGTGACGCTCGTTCGCGCCATCGGCACGCTTCGCGGGCTCGAACTCGACTGTGAAACGATTCGCCTCTACGCCCATACTTTGGAGAAAATCTTTCACGGTTCCCCTTCGGGTCTGGATGACAGCCTTGCCAGCTATGGCGGTATGGGGGTTTTCTGTCACCAACCGGATATTTTGCAATCGCTGCAAACCTCTTCCGACCGCTTTGATGTATTGTCGGAAAAACTGCTCCGTCTGGATACTCAGGGTCCACCTTTGCTCATCGGTGATACAAATGTTCCCCGTCAAACAAAGATCATGGTCGAAGGTGTACGGGAACGCTGGAGACGTGACAAAAAACGTTCCGAAGCCCTGTTCGAAACGATAGGAAACCTCACACGAGAAGGCATCCACTCTCTAGAGCAAGCCGATTGGCCGAAGCTGGGAGAATTGATGAACCTCAACCAGGACGCTTTACGTCACCTGGAGGTCTCCTGCCATGAAATCGAACGCATGGTTGACTTGGCTCTAAAACACGGTGCCTACGGGGCAAAATTGACTGGAGCTGGCGGTGGAGGCTGCGTTCTTGCTTTGGCAGATACGAAAGAGGCGTTGACAGATATTGCAAACGTCTGGAAGCAAAACGGTTTTACGGTATATGAAGCCGGGCAGGATTCCGGGAAAGGATCGATTCTATGACGACGGCCACGGCCATCGCCGCCAGCAACATCGCGCTCGTGAAATACTGGGGAAAACGAGACTCGAACTTGAATTTACCGGCGACAGGCAGCGTTTCGATGACGCTTTCCAGTTTTCGAACTCGAACATGCGTTACCTGCCTGCCTTCGGCTGACCACGATGACATCAGCCTCGACCATCGCCCTGCAACGGCTAAAGAGTTTTCACGACTTTCGTCTTTTCTCGATCTAGTTCGACAAAAAGCGCAACAAAACACCCGATTCAAGGTTGAAACGGAAAACAATTTTCCGACCGCATCGGGTCTGGCGTCATCCGCTTCGGGTTTCGCTGCGCTGGCCGGCGCGGCAAGTCGTGCGGCAGGACTGTCGCTTTCTTCCGAAGAACTAGCAGCTTTGGCGCGGCAAGGCTCGGGATCGGCCGCACGTAGCGTGTTGGGTGGATGGGTCGAACTTATTGCAGGAAACGACGCCCAAGGTCAGGATTTCGCCGTGCGACAGATTTTGGAACCAGACGCCTGGGATCTTCGGCTCGTGGTAGCCTGCACGGATCGTTCCCCCAAAAAACTCGGCTCCACCGAAGCGATGGAACGCACCCGGCGTAGTTCAGCCTATTACGGTGCATGGATCGAAACCCACGATGCAGACCGCAAAGAGGCGGTCGAAGCCATCGAAGCACGGAATTTTCAGCGGTTGGGAGAAATCACCGAACGATCCTGCTTTAAAATGCATGCCGTCGCATTGGCCGCCGAACCGGCGATTCTATATTGGAAACCCGCCACATTGTCCGTATTGGAAACGGTCTGGCAGTATCGAGCCGATGGAATGGCCGGATACGTAACGATGGACGCCGGACCCCACGTCAAAGTTCTGTGTGAAGCAGAAAAAGCCGAACGATTCAGAAAAAATCTCGAAACGGTAGAGGGTGTATCCGCAGTGTTTGTCGAACGTCCTGGGAGGGGGCTGACCTATGAAATTGACGACAGACAGGAAAACAAGTCGAGCTGAAATTCTGGCTCCGGGAAAACTTCTGCTGCTCGGTGAATACGCCGTGTTGGAAGGTGCGCCCGCATTGATTCTCGCTATTGACCGCTGGGTGCGGGTCCGTTCAGAGAAAAGCGAAGGCACATCCTCTGAACCGCTGATCGCCAGTGCTTGCCGGTATGCAACGGCTCATTTCGAAAACGTCATGCCCTGCGGTGAATGGAAAGCCGATAGTGAAAAATTGTATCACGACGGTGAAAAACTCGGCTTGGGCAGCAGTGCTGCCGTGACCGTTGCAACCGTCGCCGCCGTGTTCGCCGCGCACGGCAAAGATATCGAAAGCGAAGAAATCCGTCACGAAATATGGGATGTCGCCTACGATGCGCATCTGGCGTTCCAAGGCTCGGGTAGCGGTGCGGATCTCGCCGCCTCTACCTTTGGCGGCTGCACGCATATGCAGCCGAAAATCGAGAACCAACGCCCCAGCTTCGAAACGTTCCACTTGCCGGAAGATGCGGCGTTTTCTTTTGTCTGGACGGGACGTTCGGCCTCGACGGGTTGGTTTTTAGAGAAAATCGCTCAAACGGCCCTGGAAAAACCGAAGGAATACAAAACGATCCTCGCAGACATGCAAAGCCTTCTTACGGTATTCCTGGAAACACGCCCCAATGCAGAGGGATTGATCGAAACACTTCGAGACTATGACCTGACCATGCGTGGCCTGGGAACCTTATCAAATACTCCGATCGTCTCGGAAGCGCACGACGCCCTTAGTCGTCTGGCGTGTCGTTTCGATGGCGGTGCCAAACCTTCAGGAGCCGGTGGCGGCGATTTCTCCATCGCCGCGTTCAAAAGCGATGCCGCGAAAGACGCCTTCGAGCGCAAAGCCCGTCTGCTAGGCTATCGACCCTTCGCTTTTCATATCGCCGAACGCGGCGTGCATCTTGAAGACACTGAAAACGTGTAACTTTACACAGCCAATGCGTTTTTTCTAAAAGCGCTCTCCCCGATTTTCACATTGACCAACGCAGGTTTACCGGCCGCAAACGCGCGTTCCAGAGCCGGACGAATATCAGCGGGTTTCTCGACGTATTCTCCGTGCCCTCCGAGCGCTTCCACGACCTTGTCGTACCGGGTATGATTCAACTTGGTAGCTACGGTGCGTTCCTCGCCATACATAGCGACCTGACCACGGAAAATCTGCATCCAACGAGCATCGTTCCCGACCACGCCAACCACATTGATTCCCTGCCGGGCCATCGCCTCGAATTCCATCGCGTTGAGGCCGAACGACCCATCTCCCAGCACCAACAATACCTTGTGGTCCGGTCGAGCAAGCTTTGCCGCCATCGCGTATCCCGGACCAACACCAAGCGTCCCCAAAGGACCGGGGTCCATCCAATTGCCCTGCCCTTCCACATCCAGCATATAGGCGGTCGTTGCGACGAAATCCCCACCATCACCGATAACAATGGTTTTCTCATCTACAAAATGGTTCATTTCCGCACAAAGTCGCAACGGATTGATAGGTTCCGCATCACTCTTCGACTCTTCCATAATAGCTTTGGAGGCCGCTTCGTCGATTTCGCCAACCTCACCCAACCACCCAGACCACGAAAGCGAGGACGAGCCTAAAGACTGAGACAATTGAGATAACACTTGCCCCGTATCTCCGACGATTCCCACATCCACACGGCGATTTCGTCCCAATTCAGAGCCATCCAGATCGACTTGAATCAACTTTGCAGCTTCCGGAATTTTCTCGCCGTATCCCAAACGGAAATCCAGCGGCGTACCGAAAACGATAACCAGATCGCTTTTCTTCAATACAGAAGAACGACCCTGCTTGAACAACGTAGGATGCACCGGCGGCAACGCACCACGAGCCATGCCGTTTAGGTAGGTTGGCATCGGTGCAACGTTGAGAAACGCTGCCAACGCTTCGGAACGTCGGCTCCAGCGCCACTGGCTACCAACGATCAACATCGGCCGTTCGGCTTGTCGTATCAGTTCGGCGGCATGCTCTATGTATTCAGGATCACCCAAGGTTTGTGCCTCGGAGCGATAGCCTTCGTAACGGATCACTTCCGAGTCATCCGCCCCGCCCATCAGAATATCCAGCGGCATTTCCACGAAAACCGGACCCGGTACACCACTGGTTGCGATACGAAACGCGCTTTGGACGTATTCACCCAACCGGCGGGACTCGTGAACGGATGCAGCCCACTTGGTCACGGGACGAAGCAACTCCAGGGCATTCATTTCCTGGAGTCCACCGCGCTCTTTCCCACCGAAATATCCCCAGTGTTGGGCTGCCTGTCCACCTAAGACCACCATCGGCACTTGCGCCCGGTAGGCGTTTGCAATGGCTGTCACCGCATCGGTGATACCCGGCCCGGCGGTTACGGCAACGACACCGGGACGCCCTGTAACTCGCGCCCAACCATCGGCGGCGTGTGCGGCGGACTGCTCGTGCCGCGTGTCAACCACGCGAATGCCTTCGTCCAAGCATCCGTCGTAAATCATTTGAATGTGACCGCCACACAGGGTGAACAGGTGGCTGACGCCCTCCGCCTTCAACGCCTGTGCAACGATTCTTCCACCCGGCACGAACGCCATGCCTTCACCTCCTCAACGAATCGTTCGGAAACGATTTAGCCTTCCGAGCCTTCGATTGCTTTTTTGCCACGCGAGCAGAAGGTATTGAATTTGAAGGGCACGTACGCAGGGCAAGAGCCACTAACGCCGACAGTAAGAGGAAGGATACCGATCAACCCGAGCCAGCTTTGATAATAAATTCCGGCACTTACGATACCGACGCCTACAACCAGCCGCAAGGAGCGATCGAGAATTCCCATATTTTTCTGAAAGATGCCTTTTTCCATCGTTTTTTCCTTTCCATTCTGGCCGATTTCGACCTTATTGATACAACTCTAAATTTAGTTAGCAACCACTAACTGTCAAGAGCCTGCATCAGTCTTTTGGTTTCATGAAAAAGAAAAGAAAGGGAAATTCACCCGGTTGGTTTGCTCAGTCGAAGTTGTTTAGAGAGAAATTTCAATAATCCGTGTTAAAAAAGCAGCAAACTTCGGACGATTTTAGCCGCTACGACAGCGGAAACGCCGCTGGGGTCGAGTTCCGGCGCGAGTTCGACGACATCGGCCGCCACGAGATTCAAGGAACGGAGTTCCAACAGGAGTTTTTCAAAGACCGCGTAGGATACTCCACCCGGTTCGGGAGTGCCGGTTCCCGGTACAATGGAAGGATCGAGAATGTCGAGATCGATGGTCAAGTACACCGGACGCCCCGAAATCGTTTCCACAATACTTTTCACCGCTTCCGGCGTTGCGGGGTAAATCGTCCGATGTTCTCGCATCCAGGTCCATTCCTCACGGGTACCGGAGCGAATACCAACTTGGAACATGTTGTAAGAAGGAACGTCTTCCAGCACACGGCGCATGACACAGGCATGAGACAAAGGAGTGTCATCGTAGGAATCGCGTAAGTCTGCATGCGCGTCGAATTGCACCACGCAGAGATCTTCGTACCGATGAGCGGTTTCACGAATGGCCGCCATCGATACGCTATGCTCTCCACCAAGCATCAAAGGCTTCGCACCATCTGAAAACACCTCTGCCACGGCTTCGGCTATCGCTTTTTGCGATCCTTCGAGATCCCCTTTCGGCAACGAAATATTACCGATATCAGCAAAATGACAGTCGGAAAGGTCGTTATCGAGCACCGGGCAGTATTCCTCTAATGAATCGGACGCCGCACGAACGGCGTCCGGTCCCTTTCCCGCTCCTCTTCGGTAACTACCCGTTTCATCCAACGGTGCACCGAGAATCGCCCATTCTCCGAATCGGAGTTTGTTTTCAGCACAAAGGTATCGAATCATCAAGAAGCCTTATTTGCGCTTTCCTGCGATCAGTTTTTTGGCGAACAGAGGCAAATCGAACGCAGAATACTGAAGATTCTGGGTATAGTATTTCAGGTCAGGCAATTCTTCGGCACGTTCGGATTCGAAATTGATCCAGGGGTCGTTGTCCTCCGAAGCAGAGGCAATACCGAAAGTCCAGTAGCCGGACGGATACATGGGAATCGCCGCGCCATAACACCACACTTTTCCAAAAACTTTTCTAAGTTCCGAAAAAATGCCCTGAAATACTTTGGCATCGAAAAACGGCGACTCGGTTTGCTGAATCATGAATCCGCCTTCTCGCAAAGCATCTTTGGCATCCCGGTAGAAATCGGCTTTGAACAGTCCTTCGGCAAACCCCACCGGGTCGGTCGAATCGATGATCACGAGATCGAACGATTCCCGGTTGTCCTTAAGATACTGGATACCGTCACCGACATGAATCGTCGCACGGGGATCATCCAATCCGACCGCTGTAAACGGTAGATATTTGCGTGACGCTTCGATGACTTCCCCGTCGATTTCACACAAAACGGCTTCTTCCACTTCCGGGTGTTTGAGGATTTCCCTCAACGTGCCTCCATCCCCTCCACCGATCACCAGCACACGACGCGGTTCGGGATGCGCTAACAATCCGGGATGAACCAGCATTTCGTGATAGGTGAATTCGTCCCGCTCGGTCAACATCATGCAGCCATCGAGAACCATGACACGACCGAAGCCACGATTTTCGAAGATTTCGATGTGCTGAAATTCCGTTTGCTTATCCAGCAGCACTTCATCTTTTTGAATCGCCAGACCGTGCCCGCCTTCGACCACCTCGTGAAACCAACCCGGCACTTTCATGATCGTTACTCCGGTTATAATTCGTTGTCTGTAAACAGTGCCACACCGGCGAAAGCCGCACCCACGGTTTCAACCCGGTGTTCGATAGCAATGGACAACACGTCTTTGAGCGGCCAATTCCGATATTTTA
>CAXXVK010000016.1:0-4431 GCA_963676915.2 Myxococcota bacterium | reverse complement strand
TACTCGGCGAAAAAAATGATCGATGAAATCCGTAGCGTCAGCATTCTCGATGGCGTGCGAGGTCAGAAACCGCGGGATAAAAAAGCTTTGGTCAGTTTGTTGATGAAGATCAGTGAGGTGATCGAAGCCTATCCGGATATTCGTGAAATGGATCTCAATCCGGTGATCGTCTATGAGGAAGGTTTATGTATCGTCGATGCGCGGATTTTGCTCAAAGAGGAGTGATAAGCGAGAAAAGGGAAGAAAAGAAATCAGGGGTAGGGCAGGAGCGCGTTTTCCTGTTTTTTCTGGCGGCGCATGATCATGTTTAAATTGATGAAATTTACCGTGAAATGACAGATCACGGGAGCCGCCAGGTTCCCCGTGTGTTCGTAAAGCAATCCCAGCAACAGACCAATGACGCCTGCCGAAATCGTCCAGGGTAGAAACTCACGTCCCGGTCCGATATGCAATAAGGCAAACAGCAACGAAGCTGGAATCAATCCGATAAACGGCTGAATCGCCCCCCGAAAAAGCATTTCTTCCGCAACGCCGGAAGCGATGGCGACGACCGTGATTTGACCTAGTCCCAAAGGGCCGAGGATCTCGAAAAAGCTTCGTTCGAGTTTTCTCGACCAGGAAAAATAGTGGTAGGATAACTGACTGGCTGCTACCAGTGTCAATCCACAAAATAAACCGAGCCACAATCCATTGGCAACATGAACGAAATCTCCGCGTTCCGGTTGTCCTGGAACCACAAACGGGTTGAATTTCGGAGCCAACAGAACCGCCAGTGCTGCTAGCAGCAGATAAAAAATACTCATCGAAGGCAGCGAGAGGCGCGGCATCCCACCCTTTTTTCCTTCCTGGGGATCTTCTTCGGCGGAAGGGTCGTAAAAAAACGGGTCGGGAAGTGGATCATTGGGGCTACGTTTGTCGAGAAGCCCGGAATCTTTTTCGAATGACAACAGCCGCCAATCGCCCATGGAGGATTGAACGACAGGAATCAGCTTGGCAGATTGAAGTTGGGCGGCGTCCTGGAACATCCGTGTAACGTCCTCCTCTTCTTCATTGAGAATACCTGCCAGCACGAGATATCCGCCCGGAGCCGTCAACCGTACGAGGTCGTCTACGATTCCAGCCAGTTCGCCCGAAAGCATGTTGGCGACGACGAGAGAAAATTCCTCGTCAAGGGTCGAAACGGGATGTTCGCTTAAGTGCCAGCGGGAGGTATCCATATCGTTGAGACGGTAATTTTCACGCGCCACCACGATAGCCTCGGGATCGATGTCGATTCCCAATCCGTCCGAGACTCCCAGTTTGCTCGCAGCGATGGATAGAATTCCCGAACCACATCCGGCATCGAGTATCGTGCGAGGCGGTTGTGTCTCGCAGGCGGCTTCGATCCATTCCAGACATAGCCGGGTGGATTCGTGGGTACCGGTGCCGAAAGCCATTCCCGGATCGATTTGCAGCACGATGTCATCGGAACTACCGCCGCCACGATCCCAGCTAGGTTCGATACGAATGTGTTTTCCGATGGTTTGCGGATGGAAAAAGCGCTTCCATTGCTCGTTCCAGTTTTCCTCTTCAAGCGGCTCCACACGAGCCAGGGAAAACGCCGGGTCGAGTTCCCATCGATCTACGGCGGTTTTCCAGGCATCGAGCCATTCTTCCACGGACATCGCTTCGTTTTCGGAAGGTAGATAGCCCACCAGCCGGGAACGCCCCGCCGGAGGAGGTTCCACACCGGGAGGAACGGCTTCGGCGTCGATGGTTTGGACGCCGGTGGCTCCCCATTCCACCAGAAACGCCTCCATTATTTCGGCGTATTCGCTGGGTAATTCGCCGATGATCGTGAACCATTGCGTGGTTTTGGATGCATCCATAAAGTGCCTCGAAAATGCTTCAAATGAAGGGGATTGTAGCCAAATGACGCAAATTGTCCAATCAAGGGTCGCATTTCCTTGCCAACAGATGAAACCAAAGATTGAAATAGCGTCGGAATTTTTCCGAAATTCGGTCCAAGAACCCGTGAAAACGTCTCGATAGAATTTGACGCCTTTGCCTAGTTCTGCTAAGTACACAAGGCAGTTTCCGTTCATGAAAGGGTTTGACATGCACGATCCGGATTGCATCTTCTGTAAAATCGTACGAGGCGAAATTCCTGCGGATGTCGTCTACGAGGATGAAGACGTTCTGGCTTTCAAGGATATTTCTCCACAGGCCAAAATCCACACGTTGATCATTCCGAAAGTTCATATTGCTTCATTGAACGAGTTGGAAGACGAACATATCACCCTTGGTGGCAAGTTGTTGAAAACGGCGGCGAAAGTGGCGAAGCTTCATGGAATCGACGAAAGCGGATACCGTACGGTGATCAACACCAATGCGGATTCGGGGCAGGTTGTCTTTCATGTGCACGTCCACGTGATGGGTGGACAGCCTTTACGGAAAATGGGTTGAAAATTATCAAGTTATCCAATCGGTGGATCTCAGGAGCTACGATCATGGCGAATTGGTTTGGTAAAATACGGACGAAGATTCTGGCAGGCGCGATTTTTGTAATGATGCTCATGTCCTGTGATTACAACGGATATGTGCCGGTGGATTCACCCCAAGCCGATCTGTTGATGTTCGCCTTGTATTTTGAGGGCAACACTCCGATTATCGGTATTCCAATCGATCCGGTATATCGCCTTCCGGAAGGTGTTACTTACAACAATTCCGACCGTATCAATAGTTGTATCAGCGCCGAGGATGGACCTATCGAGGACCAATATCTTTCGTATATCGTCGACGATCAGTATCCGAAACTTGCAGGTATCGAGATACCAGAAGAATTAGAGATCAATCAGCGGTTCGAGATCAAACTCACGGCTGCGACGTCCATGAGCGACGTTCAAAGCGTACTGGTGTTCGTGAAAGGATCTAGTCGATATTATGCGATTCCTGCTAGCGATATTCCTGCTGAAAATATCGACGGAAACACCATCGTGCTGACTCCCAAACTTCTTTCCGATACGCGTCTGCTTAGCAATGGCAGTGCGAAAAACTATTTCATTCGATTTGCTCTTATGAACAACAACGGGAAATTCGGCAACTGTTACGAAGGTGAAATTTCGGTATTGCCGGTCAACAGCAAACCTTCTGTTAAATTGGATGACAACGTCGATGACCTCACGGCTGGGGAAGAAATCAACTTGATGCAGTTTGTGCATCATTACTATGATCCCGATGCCGACGAGTTCGACTGCGAGTGGTCGATTGAAGAATATGAAATCATTGGGGATGATACCGAATATAATCCCGAAGATTTTATAGGTCTGACTCAGGAAGATGGCAAATTCAGAGAAGCGACGATCACCCTTCAGGATGGCGACAAAGTGGAGGTCGTATTGACCTGCACCGATGAGAAGGGCAAGTCAGATGACGACAAGATCAAATTGTCCACCGAGTAAACGGTTCGGGTGATCCCTTCTTAAGGGGACGGACAAATGCTGATCGACACTCACTGTCACCTCAATTTTTCCCCATTGGCGGAAAAACTCGAAACGGTACTGGAACGCGCACGTCATGCGGGAATAGGGCGAATGGTTATTCCTGCGTACGATGCTGCGTCCTGGCCTGATATTGCTCGCCTTGTCGAACGATACGATACTCTATACGCAGCTTTCGGTTTGCATCCTTGGGTATTGGAAGACGCCGATTCTCTAGACGAACTGCCTCGCTGGTTGGATCATCCCCGGTGCGTAGCTATTGGGGAAATCGGGCTGGATTTTGCCAAAGAAGGTCATGAAGATAGGAATTTGCAGATTGCCTCTCTTCGTCGTCAACTCGACCTGGCGAAAGAACGCGACCTGCCGGTACTGCTACATTGCCGAAAAGCCTTTGACTTTCTGCCCGAACTTCTCGCTTCCTATGCTCCGATTCGTGGCGTAATCCATGCTTACAGCCAATCGCCACAACTGGCCGAACGACTGACGGATTTGGGATTGCATCTGGGGTTCGGGGGAGCCATCACCCGGAAAAACGCCAAACGTGCGAAAAAATCCGCCATTTCGGTGCCCATGGAGTGTATCGTTCTCGAAACGGATGCGCCGTCCATCGGAACCGAAAGCACACCGCCCGAAAACGTCGAACCTTGCCACGTTGAGGAAATCGCAAGTGCTTTGGCTACGTTGCGAGGAATCGACGTGTCAACCGTGGCTCGGTTCACGAGCGCCAATGCTGCCAAACTGTTCGGTTGGGAGATTCAATCATGAAGCCGGATCATTTAGCTCGAACGGCCTTGTTGCTTGGCGACGAAACCTTGGAAAAACTTACCCGGTCGAAGGTCTGCGTCATCGGTCTGGGTGGAGTTGGTGCACAAGTCGCCGAGACGCTGGTTCGGGCGGGGGTAGGGTGGTTGCGTCTCGTGGATATGGATCTGATCAAACCTACCGATGTCAA
>CAXXVK010000015.1:0-4752 GCA_963676915.2 Myxococcota bacterium | reverse complement strand
TCACTTGTGAAAGCAGCGGCGAATGGGGGGAGAACAGCGTGTTGATCCCTAAAAAGGGACTTCACGAGGCCGGTAAATTTCTCGATGCCGGCGGCACGGTCCAGATCGGCATGCAGGAGAGTTATTTCATTATCAAGGGGGTGAGTGAGTCCCTCGCCATCCGCCTGCTCGAAGGGAAATTTCCACCCTATGTCGATTTGATCAGCCGGGAGGACGGGCATCAAATCGAAATGGAAAAAAGTCTTTTCGTACACATGCTCAAACGCATGTCCATTCTCTGTACGGACAGTTACCGCGCTGCCATATTCTCCTTTGAAAATGGGCGCTTGTCGATCAATGCCACCAATCCGGATATCGGAGAGTCGAAGGAAGACATGGCGATCGAATTCGAAGGGGAGAAGATCGAGGCGGCGTTTAACCCGAAATTTTTTATCGAAGCGGTCTCCGGCGTCGACGATAGCAAGATCGTGCTCAATATCGTCAGTGAAAGCAAGCCGTGTCTCGTCGACGGGATCGAAGATAAATCCTATTCCAGCGCAATTATGCCGATGAGGGTATAGTAACAACCATGGAAAACAAATACGATGCCAGCAGTATTGATGTCCTGGAGGGGCTGAAACCGGTTCGACTCAGGCCCTCCATGTATATTGGAAATGTAGATGTAGCCGGTCTTCATCACCTGGTCTACGAGGTTGTAGACAACAGCATCGATGAAGCCATGGCCGGACATTGCGACCGCATCAAGGTCAATGTTTACAAAGACAACAGTGTCAGTGTCGTCGACAACGGCCGCGGAATACCCGTGGGAATTCACAAGAGCGAAAATGTCCCCGCCGTGGAGGTGGTGCTGACCAAGTTGCACGCCGGTGGAAAATTCAACAACGAAAACTACAAGGTTTCCGGCGGACTCCACGGTGTCGGGGTCTCCGTCGTCAATGCCCTGTCGTCGAACCTCGAGGTGGAGATCTACCAGGAGGGCAAGGTCTATTACCAGACCTACGAGCGGGGCATAAAGACCAGTGATCTGAAAGTGATCGGAGATACCGACGAGCGCGGCACCAAGATCCACTTCATTCCCGACGATACGATTTTCAATACGGTCGAGTACAGTTACGATATCCTTGCGCGTCGTCTGAGGGAGTTGGCCTTTTTAAACAAAGGGGTGCGGATCATTCTGGAAGATGAGCGCACCGACAGAAAGGACGATTTCTTTTACGAGGGCGGGATCATCTCTTTTGTGGAGTATTTGAACCGCCGCCACATGGGGCTGCACGACCCGATCTTCATCGAAGGGGAACGCAACGATACGCAGATCGAGGTGGCCATTCAATACAACGATACCTACAAGGAGAACCTCTTCTCCTTTGCCAACAACATCAATACGGCCGAAGGCGGGTTTCACCTGATCGGATTCAAGACCGCCCTGACCCGATCGTTGAATCAATACGCCACCAACGGCAACGTGCCGAAAAATCTGAGCGGGAGAATCAGCGGGGACGATGTCCGCGAAGGATTGACCGCCGTGATCAGCGTGAGAATCAAATCCCCCCAGTTTGAGGGGCAGACCAAAACCAAGCTGGGCAACAGTGAAGTCAAGGGACTGGTCGAATCTCTGGTCAACGAGAAGTTGAGCGCATTTCTGGAAGAGAATCCGGGCGTTGGCAAAAAGATCATCGCCAAGGCGGTCGATGCGGCCAGGGCCAGGGATGCGGCCAAGCGGGCGCGCGATCTGGCGCGCAACAAAGGATCCCTCATCGATGCGTCCCTGCCGGGTAAACTAGCGGAGTGCCAATCTTCGGACCCCGATGTCAGGGAGCTTTTCATCGTGGAGGGCGATTCGGCCGGGGGATCCGCAAAACAGGGACGTGATCGAAAATTTCAGGCGATTCTGCCGCTGAAGGGAAAGATCCTGAACGTCGAAAAGGCGCGCTTCGACAAAATACTGCAGAGCGAAGAGATCAAGAATATCATCACCGCACTGGGTACGGGCGTCGGCCGGGAAGAGTATGCGATCGAGAAGATACGATACAAGAAGGTGATCATCATGACCGACGCGGACGTGGATGGTTCGCATATCCGCACGCTGCTGCTCACCTTTTTCTACAGACAGATGCCGGAGATCATCGAAAACGGATACCTGTACATCGCCCAGCCGCCACTTTTCAAAATAGGAAAGGGAAAGAGCGAAAAATATCTCAAGGATGAACAGGAGTTCAATGATTTTCTGCTGAAAAAGATCTGCGAAAAGCTCACCATCAGCATCGATGACGGCAAAAAGGAGATCTCCAACCACACCCTTTATCTGTTTGCCGGAAATCTGTCCGAATACTACGAATCCGTGACCAAGCTCGAGCATCAGGGAATTTCACAGGAACTGGTCGATCTGCTGGTCGAACGAAAAGTGGAAGACAAATCGTTCCTGCAGGACCGTGATCAGATGGAAGCGCTTTTCGGATATCTGAAGGCAAGCGGCTTCGATGCCCAGCCACCGCAATGGAGCGAAGATCGACAGGCGTTTGAAATTTCCGTCGCCCGTAACGTGGCCGGCAAGAATATTCAAACCATCAAGATCGGGCGGGGATTGATCTATTCGTCCGAGTACCAGCGTTGCGTGAGTGCCGGTAAGATCATCATGGAGAACAATTACCCGCCGTTCGTGGTCAACATTGGCGATAACCAGTCCACCGGTATCGTTTTCGAAAACAAACGGGATTTGCTCAGGTATCTGATCGAAGAGGGTAAAAAGGGAATCAGTGTCCAGCGATACAAAGGTCTGGGGGAGATGAATCCGACCCAGCTCTGGGAAACGACCATGAATCCCCAAAAGCGCATTCTGCTGCAGGTGGGGGTCGAGGATGCGGTGGATTCGGATGAAATTTTTACCATCCTGATGGGTGATCAAGTCGAGCCGCGACGGGAATTTATCCAGAACAATGCCCTGGAAGTCAGTAGTTTGGATATATAGCGGGTTGGGATTATTGAAAGATGTGCGATGATTGAAAAAATGAACCCCCAAGATCTGCGGCCGGATCTTGGGGGTTCAGAATAGGGTGCGCTTTTAATCAACTCAGAATATACTGCTCCAACTCCAGTTCAGGTCAACTTTTATCAACACAATAGGAAATGCAGGAAGAAATGAACGAAATGCAAGCGCAAGTGACCTTTCGCACATACATGATTTCGTGTCAAGGAAAAAAAACAAAATTCACTTATGTTTGATTCGGTATGTTTTTCAATATATGAACATCTTTAAACTTTCATTCCGATGCGTTCACTCGAGGTCATGAAAAATGCGTCTACACACCGTTAAAGCGAGGGATCTGCCCGACCTTTGGTTCCAGGCGGTACACGATATACTGGACCACGGCAGGCGTTTTACCATCGATCGCGGCTCCTATGCCGGTCAGACGAGGCTCGAGTATGACTATTTCACCGGGCATGTCCTCTATCCGGGCACGCTACCGCTCATTCCGGATATACCGCCGAGCTGCGGCATCCCCAATCCGGTGGAAGAGGCCTATATCTATGGTGGAGAGGGGTACGATCGATCCTATATCGAATATCTCATGACCGGGCATAAAGAGCCCGGCGAGTCCTATACCTACGGCGAACGGTTGACCCGGGTTCCCATCAGCGGCGACAAGTTGAGTTGGTGGCAGCAGGCCAACCGGGAGATTATCGATCTTCGCGAGGTGGACGGCAACATCGTTTTCGAGGAGGATGGCGCCCTCTATCTGAACCAGATCGAATGGATCATCGACACCTATAAAAGACACGGTCATCGAAACAACCAGATGGTGCTCCAGGTGGCCCACCCATCCGATGTCACGTTGCTGGACCCACCCTGCCTGAGATCGATCGATACGCGGATCCAGGACGAAACACTTCATTTCATTGTCTATTTCAGGTCATGGGACCTGTGGGGCGGATTACCGGCCAATCTGGCGGGTATTCAGAACCTGAAAGATTACATGGCCGGCGCCATCGGCGTCAAAGACGGTGAAATGGTGGTGGAGAGTAAAGGACTGCACCTGTACGGGTATGCCGAGGATCTGGCCAAACTGCGATGCCTGAAAGTGTGATCCCGCGCCGGGCGAGGTGTTATTAGAATTCGATATTCCGGGGGGTGCGCGGGAAAGGAATGACATCCCTGATATTGTTGATGCCGGTCATCATCATGATCAGACGTTCGAAACCCAGTCCGAATCCACTGTGAGGAACGCTGCCGTAGTATCTCGATTGAACGTACCACCAATATGTCTCTCCGGATAGCCCGCCCTTCTCCATTCGCTCGACCAGCACGTCGTACCGCTCCTCGCGCTGACTGCCGCCGATGATTTCACCGATGCCGGGCACCAGTACATCCATCGAGGCCACGGTTTCATGGTCATCGTTCAGACGCATGTAGAACGGTTTGATGCGTTCGGGGAAATCATAGACAATAATGGGCTGTTGATAGACCTGCTCGGTGAGAAAGCGTTCGTGTTCGCTCTGCAGGTCGTGGCCGTAGGCGATGGGGTATTCGAATTTTCGGCCGCTCTTTTCGAGTATTTCGACCGCCTCCTTATAAGGGACGCGTTCGAAGTCGGATGAGATCAGCCGTTCGAGCCGATCGATCAGATCTTTGTCCACGAAACGGGCGAAAAGATCGATATCATCCTTGCATCGGGTCATGGCGTAATCGGTCACCTCCTTGATCAGCGACTCTGCGACGGTCATATTCTGTTCGAGGTCGCAGAAGGACATTTCGGG
>CAXXVK010000014.1:0-68031 GCA_963676915.2 Myxococcota bacterium | reverse complement strand
CAAACGTCCATCCCGTTTCCTCGATTCGTTGAAACCCTGCCTTTACTTCCGGCTTTCGATGCTCACCCAATCCTCGGGATTAGCCGTCTCCAACCAGAGATCCGCCGTCGGTTCCTCCAGTAGATATTTCCCAAAATAGGCCGCAGCATACGACTGGGCTATGGATTTTCCAAGATCGATATCGATGTAGGTGATCGGGTCGCCGGTTATATCCTGCACACCGTCACCACAGCCCGCCGGGAAATTCTCCGTCAGCTTGCAGATATCGGTAAACGACATATGCCCGGCATCCTCGACTTCGATCTTCCAGACGGGCGGGTTGGCGTTTGCGAAATTATCGCGGATGTAATCGTTCCCCACGAAGGTAATCATGCCGTCTTCCTCGGCCAACACGAAAAACATCGGCTTAGTAATTTTCGCCAACTCCACACCGGGAAACATCGGGCTTTCCGGAGGCGCAGCAATCAGAAATCCGGCCTTGACCCGCTCGTCGGTCATCAGCATGTATCCGGTCGTTACCGCTCCGTAACTATGGCCATACATTCCAACTTTTTCAGGATCGAATTTTCCGCGCAAGTCTTCGGGAATATTCTCGTTTTCCGCATCGAGAACGCTATCCAGCACAAAAGCGATGTCTGTGCCGCGGACCTTCAAGAATTCATCGTTCAATTCACCTCGATCGAATACCGTCCCTCCGAGGTGATCCGGTGCCACCACCGCAATACCATAGCTGGCCAGTCGTTCGGCAATCGAAGCCGTGGAAAAGCGAATACAGTTCATACAGTGCGAAAATGCCACCACCGGCCAGGAATCGAGATCCGCCGCCGGTGCCGCATCGAGCGCCGAATACACTTTATGTGTCGGTCCCTGCGGAGCAGGCGCTTCGGACAACCAAGTGGCATATTGTTCCTTTTGAGTCGAATCCGACAAAAAATTCTCAATCGGCTGTCCGAGTTCCGCATCGTTTTTCGCGCTGGTATCGGCAGGATACCAGATGGTTACCGGAAGTTCCCGCAGTTCATCGCTTCCATCGGGCGTGTAACTGAGTGTCAGGTTGCGATTTCCGACAAGGTAAAGACCGGGCTGGTCGTAATCGACCGCCGCGACCGTTTCTTCTTCTTCAACAACATCCGTATCGCCATCCGAGTTGTTATCACCGTCCGAGTCGTCTCCGCCACAGGCCGTGACGAGCGACAAAGCGGCAAAAAGAGCCAACAAAACCCAAAAAACAGAAAAGAAAGACATCCCCGTTCGGGTTAATTTGCATTGCATGATCTATCCCTTTTTCGTGTTGTGGTCGATTTCGGAAAAAGACTAGCAGATGGAGCGGTCTTGTCTCAAGAAATAAAAAAAGAGAGCATTACGCTCTCTTTGAAAATTGGTGGTTTTACGATGACCAGTAAAAGGATCAGCCTTCATCCTGCGGTGCACAAAGGGTGAGATCGTCACAGTTGTCGGTTTCCGAGATGCAACGAGCGAAGCTTTCGTTGATCTGGTCCGCTTCCTCGCACTGAGCATTGCAGGAGTCCAAAAAGGCGTCATCCAGATTTCCGTCCTGCTTATCGCAATCCGAAATCGTCTGGCAGGCTTTCCGGCATAATTCACGGTTGGGATCGGCACATCCGGCACCAAACACCGACATCAACATCGCTACCGCACAGCATCCAACGATCCAATCCTTGAGCATGGTCAAGGCTCCTTTTTCTACGTTCGCCAAAAAATATTGGCTATATTATGCTCTCGCTTCTCTGCCAAGTCAAGGAAACCTGCAGGAAGGAAACGAAATTTACAGCGCTTCCAGGCAGGTACCGTCCGGACAAACGTTGCTTTCGCCCCACAATTGCTTGCTTGTAGCGCTACTGCAAGAAAACAGTTCGTTGCAATCCTCTGCGGCCTTGGCGCAACGAACGACTTCCAAAGAGTAGTTTCCGTAGCTTTCACACTCGCGCTTACAGGCTTCGAGGAAGTTTTCGTCTTCGGAGCAATTGTAATACAGGACACAGACATCTTTGCATTCGCCGACACTGACTCCACTTTTGGACTCATGAGAAGGACTACAGGCCAATAAACCGAAGACCGTGCACAACAGGATCGGGAACAGTAGAGCTTTTCGCATAATTTTCTCCTGATATCACCTGGAAGTCTAGCGAATCAAATCGGGAATAAAACCCGGACCATGCGGTACCACACTAGGTGTAAAATTGCAAGCAACATTAGGAAACGATTCGTTTTTTCGCTCCCTTTCCAATCTTACCCATTTCGTAAGGCCGTGATCGTCTCGGCGTAATTTTTCGAACCAAATACCACCGACCCGGCTACAAAAGCATTCGCTCCCACCCGGGCAACATCTCCAATATTGTGAGGCTTGATGCCGCCATCGACCATCACGACAGGCGCGTCGCCACCTCTATTCGCAATAAGTTCTCGAAATTCTTTGATTTTTTTGAGAACCTGCGGAATGAATTTCTGGCCTCCGAAACCGGGATTTACCGACATAAATAACACAAGGTCGATATCATCCAGCACATCGGAAAACGCACAGACAGGTGTATGAGGATTGAGCGACACACCGGCTTTCACTCCACGGGACACCCCGTATTCGTGAATATGCGACAAACAACGGTGCAGATGTCGGGTAGCTTCGACATGAACGGTCAGGTAATCCGCCCCAGCGTCGATAAAGTCCTCAAGATAGCGTTCCGGCTGATCGATCATCAAATGCACGTCTAGCGGCACATCCACAGCCCGCCGCACAGCCTCGACAATAGGAGCACCGAAAGAAATGTTGGGAACGAAGCAACCATCCATCACATCGAGGTGAATCCAGTCCGCTCCGGCTTCCACAACGGCTTGCGCTTCTTCGGCTATCCTACCGAAATCACAGGACAACATCGAGGGGGCAATGATACGATCGCTCATGGTTTCCTCCATACGAAAGCCTGAAAACCGTCCAACAGCGGATGCCCGCCGCTATCGAACAAATCACCGTTCGGGGTATGAAAAACCAATGTATCCGCAACCGTTGTCAGGGGCAATGTTTCTCCGCCGAATTTTTCCATCAACCAGGCTATCTGCTCCGGTCCCTCGGCTAAGGTGTCTGTACAAACGCTAAACAAGAGCCATCCGCCGGATCGCAGGTAATCCACGCCCCGTGCAAGAAGTTTCCGTTGTACTTGCGATAATTTCACCACGTCCTCGGGTTTTCTACGATGCCGGATTTCCGGTTGACGACGCAGCAATCCCAGAGCCGAGCAAGGCGCGTCGAGAATCACGCCGTCAAAAACCTTTCCTTCAAGCGCTTCGATAGGTTGTGTGGCATCGGCAGCAAACGCCTCGTGGCGCTCGAATCCGAAAGCTTCCACCTGTCGTTCGAGCAATTTCAGTTTTTTGGCGTGGATATCTACCGAAACGAGGCTTCCCCCACCAGCCAATTTACCTAGAGCAAACAGGGACTTACCTCCAGGTGCGGCACAAAGGTCAAGCAGAGAATCAGAAGGTCCGATCTCAGGCAAAGTCATCACCAGTTGAGCGGCTTCGTCCATGACGTGGGCCAGACCTTCGGCAGCGAGAGTTTCGAGAATCCCCTGCCCTCCTGCTACAAGACGTAGCGCGTCGTGTGCTGCGATTCCCGGTTCGATCTTTCCGCCTAACTCTTCAATATGTTCAACCAGTTCCGTCACCGTAGTACGTTGAGGATTGGGGCACAGCGCCACTCCCGAAGCTCCATTGCAAGCCCGAGCGCGATCCTGGAGACGAGCGAATCGCTTGAGAGGTGAACTTTCGACAATTTTCAAGCGATCACGAGCGCTCCATTCGTTGAGAATCCAACGCGGCAAGCCCTCTGTAACAGCTAGTTTTTCCAAGGAATCTTCCGGCCATGGAGGCTGTTTATCGGCTCGGATCTCTCGCTGACAACGGCGCAATACGGCGTTGACAAACCCCACGGCATGTGGAAAACCGACCCGCCGCAAAACCTGTCCTGCCTCGGACAATATGGCGTGTTCAGGGATCTTTTCGAGATACAGCAGTTGATACAACGACAAACGCAGCACATCACGAACGGGAGCATCGATTTTGCGCCGTTTGCCGTCTGTCAACCAATGAATCCAATGATCCAGGGTTCGTTGACGACGCAAGACCCCGTAAACGATTTCGGTAACCAACGCCTTGTCGCGTGGGTCCAAACCAGAGCGCTCCAACTCACTCGCCAAGGCCCGGTTGGCGTAGGCGTTTTCACGTTCCACTCTTCTTAAGATTTTAAAGGCGGCGTGGCGGGCTTTCACGATTTCCGGCCCAGACTTTCTCCGGAATCCACCCGGCATCCATTGAGAAACGCCCTTGCGTCCATACATTTTCCGCCCTGAAGCTGCAATTCCTCGATGAGCAACGAGCCTTCACCGCAGGCCACTTCGAGGCCGTTTTTGCTGACGGAAATCACGCTACCAGGAGCGTGAAAATGAGAATTATCCAGTGGCGTAGCACGATAGATTTTCAACATTTTTCCCTGACGATAGGTATATGTCCCAGGCCAGGGTTTCAAGCCACGAATCTGTCGATCGATTTCTACGGCACCCTTCGACCAGTCGATCTCGCCGTCTTCTTTTTTCAGGATCGGCGCCCAGGTAACTTTCGATTCGTCCTGCTCGACGAATTCGATGGTGCCATCCGCGAGACGATCCATGGCTTCGACCATCAAACGAGCGGCGATGGGACAAAGCTGATCCCACAGACTGTGAGTATCATCCTTGGGTCCGATGGGCACCGATTCAGCCAGAGCCACGGGACCGGTATCGAATTTCAACCGCACTTTCTGGATGGTGATCCCGGTGCTTTCGTCTCCGGAAAGAATCGCCCAGTTCAACGGAGCCGCACCACGCCAACGAGGCAATACGGAACCGTGAGCGTTATAAAATCCCAACGGAGGCACATCGAGCACTTCCTGGGTCAAAAAGACTCCATAGGCCATGACGATGCAGGCATCCGCGTTCCAATCGCGCAATTGCTGCATGAATTCCGGGTTGTTTTTCAATTTTTCCGGCTGTACGACGGGTATCCCGAGTGTCAGCGCGGTTTGTTTGACCGGCGGCGGCATCAACACGCGACCTCGCCCCTTTGGACGATCCGGTTGACAAACCACACCCACCACATGATGCCGTGATGCGGCCAAGGCTTCGAGTGTCGGTACGGCCACTTCCGGCGTACCGAAGAACACCAGACGCAACGACCGTTTATCCCCCTGAGTCATTCTCAGCCTCGTTCTTCCTTACGCTTCGCCGCCTCTCGTTGCGCTTTTTTTACCGCCAGTTTGCGCTTGAGTTTCGACAGGTAATCGATGAAAACCTTGCCGTCGAGATGGTCGAGTTCGTGCTGAATACAGATGCTTAACAACCCATCGGCTTCAAGCGTTTGCTTTTCACCGTGTCGGTCTTGATATTCGAGTTTTATTTTCTCGGCTCGTTCCACCTCTTCCCATACGCCGGGCACCGACAAACAGCCTTCTTCGGAAACGACTTTCCCGTCTTTCTCGACAATCACCGGATTGACCAGTTCAAGAAGCTGCGAGGATTCGTCGCGGTTGGCGACATCCACCGTAGCGACTTTCAGAGCAACACCCACCTGGGTTGCCGACAAGCCGATGCCGTTCTCGGCATACATGGTTTCGGCCATATCATCCAAAAACGTATGCAGTTTCTCATCGAAATCTTTGATCTCGACACCGACTTCTTTCAGTTTTTTATTGGGAACGGTCAGAACTTCAAGCAAAGCCATGGGTTTTCTTTCGTTTTGCGTCGTTTGCGGTGTTTTTCAGTATTTCAAACAATTACAGAATGTTATCTATCTTCATTCAGCGGGAAGCAGGGAAGATTCCCCCCTTAGTGGGTGTGTTCTCCTTCTTCCAGCGGCAGATCCGTATCGGTATTGCGAGAACGCTGCAATAACCTTTGCTCGAAAAACTGCCGGGTGCGCATCAAACGAGCCAATGCGCCGTCCTCTTCCAGAATACGTTGGACTTCGTTGCCTTTGAATCTAAGGATCAAGCCAACCAATGCAATGAAATTGCTGTCGTGAACCCTCGTCAAGCGCTCCATACCGGATTTCTGAATACCGGGAATCATATCCTGCAACCAGACCTGGTACAAGCGTTGCTCCATCCATTGACGCATGTTTTTAAAAGCCGCCATTTCGTGAGGACTCATCTTTTCCTTTTCCATCACGCGGATTTCCACGATACGGTACGGAAATTTCTGATGTTCCATCCCGATGATCACCTTTCGCAACCCCATCAACGTAACGTTGAATCGGCCGTTGGGAAGCGATTCGCTGGCGGCGATCTTGCACAGACAACCGACCGTCTCCACAGGGCTATCCCCCTGGTGTTCGCCGGATTCGATTTCCTCCTGCAAGGCTACAACCATCAGCCGGTGGGAGCCCAGCACGTCGCGCACCATACGAATTAGTCTTGGTGCAGACAACGAAACGGGGATTTCCACGCCCGGATAGATCACCGATCCCGGAATGGGCAGCAAGGGAAGCTGGGACGGCACGGATTTCGTCATCGGGTTCCTCTAGAATGAACCGTTGATAAAGGGATTGTGTTTTCGTTCATCACCGATAGTTGTAACTCCCATATGCCCGCAAATCACGCGAGTCTCGTCAGGAAGCGTCATCAGTTTCGAATGAATCGAATTCATCAGCGTCTCGAACGAGCCACCCGGCAAATCGGTCCGGCCGATGGACCCCTGAAACAGTGTATCGCCGACAATGGCCATACCAGCGCCGACAAACGCACAGCCGCCTGGAGAGTGTCCAGGGGTATGACGAACTTCCAGAGTAAATTCACCTACTTTCAACTCTTCACCATCTTCGAGAAAACTTCCGATTTCCGGAGTTTTGGCGTCACGAAATCCGTACATCGCTGCCATGTGAGGAAATTCCTGCACCAACATTTCGTCGCCTTTGTGAATTCGAAACGGTATTTTGAACGTTTTACACAGTTCGGCAACGCCCCCCAGATGGTCGGCATGTCCGTGGGTGTTGACCACAGCCTGAAGCTTAAGATCGTGATCGTCGATCAACCCGAGAATCTCGGAATTTCCTCCACCGGGATCGAAGACCAGTGCCTCACGGGTTTCGGAACACCAGACAACCGGAGTATTTACCTGTAACGGACCGGTTACGAAAATATTTACATTCAGATCAGGCATACAATCCTCCTCGTTCAGCCTGTACGCTTTCTACATACCTCCAAACCGGAGGGTTTGTAAATCGCAAAACACCCTCTTTTCGTTTCAATACGGAAATTTTCACGAAAAAGGACATCATAATGTATTTTCGACCACAAAAAGATTCATCTCGATATAAAAACGATCCAAACGAAAAAAACCCGCCTTTCGACGGGTTTTTTGTTCGTTTCTCTCGGACGATCAATAATCGTCGTCGTATCCGAGATCCTCTTCTTCCACATCGTCGTAGGCCGGACGACGCGAACGACGAGGTTTTTTCACGCGATGCTTGCGTTCACCACGATCGCGTTTTTTGCCTTCGGTGTAGAATTCATCTTTTTCACCACTATCGGGAATGATCGTGATGGAACGAGCGGAAACCGTGGAGCACACTTTGTAGTGCCAGATTCCGTTGTTGATGTCTTCGTAGTAACGAGGAGCCAACAGCGCATCGGCCTGGGGAATCTGATTGAGTGCGCGATAGGTCGCTACGGCACGAGCCGGACCCGTCACGTCGATTCCGAATGCGAAGCCACCACCCTGAGAGCTGCTCTGACCGCTGATGCTTTCATCGGGGCTGACCCACCAGATCGGCAGGGGCCACAGAGCCGTCATCGCCGCACAACCCTCGGCTTTGACCGTACCCAGGATTTTGTACTCGCTACGAGCCAGCGGAGCGAATTCGACTTCAGGAGCGATTTCGACGCCGGGAAGACGTTTTTGCTCGGCTGCACAACCAATAACACTCGAAACAACCAGAGCCACCAGAAGCAGTACCAAAGAATTTCTCATCTGCACCCTCCTTTTTCGGGATTCAACAACGGACCTAATATGGCATCATGCTAAAAAGAATGTTTCCTTATGACAAGACAAACGCCCAAAGTAAAGAAATTTTCACTTTGGGCGTTTGAAAAAGTCGATTCAAGCTTCTTTCATTAGAGAATCTGCAGCCGCGCCTCCGCCAATCGAATGTCGTGCTGTGCACAGATGACCTCGGGATCGTCAAGTGTCATATCGCTATTCGCTAGACGATCTTCAGCATCTGCCAGATCCTTTTGCACGGCATCTTTTTCGACCTGATCGGGACTCATCGCCGATTCGGCCAAAACAAGCACCCGGTCCGGAGAAACCTCGATAAAAGATTCCCCGATGGCGAAAAGAAGATCTTTTCCGCCTTGCTTCAACGTGACAACACCGGGTTGGCTGCGGGTAAGAAACGGGATGTGCTCGTCGAGCACTCCGAATTCACCTTCATAACCGGGAGCCACAACCTGTTCGGTTTCGCCGTCGAAGACCTCGCCGAACGGGGTGACGATGGTAACTCGAAGCATTCCTTCGCCTCCCTAGGCAGCGTGCCCACTCTTGATCTTGTCGGCCTTTTCGAGAACTTCCTCGATCGAACCGACCATATAAAACGCCTGCTCGGGAAGATCGTCGTGCTTGCCTTCGGCGACTTCCTTGAACGAGCGGATCGTGTCTTCCAATTTGACGTACTTCCCGGGCATACCCGTGAACTGCTCGGCCACGGAGAACGGCTGGGAGAGGAATTTTTGCAGGCGGCGCGCACGACCGACGATGATTTTGTCTTCGTCGGACAATTCGTCCATACCCAGAATGGCGATGATGTCCTGCAAGTCTTTGTACCGTTGCAGAATACGCTGGACTTCACGAGTCGTATCGTAATGCTCCTGTCCCACGACCTTCGGGTCGAGGATGCGGGAGGTCGAGTCGAGCGGGTCCACCGCAGGATAAATTCCCAACTCGGAAATCTGACGGGAAAGAACCGACATGGCGTCCAAGTGGGCAAACGTCGTCGCCGGGGCGGGGTCGGTCAAGTCGTCGGCAGGGACGTATACGGCCTGCACCGAGGTAACCGAACCTTTGTTCGTCGAAGTAATCCGTTCCTGCAATTCACCAAGGTCGGTAGACAGCGTGGGCTGATAACCGACAGCGGACGGGATACGTCCCAGAAGCGCGGAGACTTCGGAACCGGCTTGGGTGAAACGGAAAATGTTGTCGATGAACAGCAACACGTCCTTTCCTTCCTCATCACGGAAGTACTCGGCAGCGGTCAGCGCGGAGAGTCCGACGCGGGCGCGGGCTCCGGGCGGCTCGTTCATCTGGCCGTAAATCAGGGCGGTTTTGTCGATAACTCCGGATTCCTTCATTTCAATCCAGAGGTCGTTTCCTTCACGGGTACGCTCACCGACACCACCGAACACGGAATATCCACCGTGCTGCTTGGCGAGGTTGTTGATCAACTCCATGATCAAAACGGTTTTGCCGACACCGGCACCGCCGAACAGACCGATTTTTCCACCCTGCTGGTAGGGTTCGATCAAGTCGATGACCTTAATACCGGTTTCGAACGCCTGAATGTTGACGTCCTGCTCGGCGAAGGAAGGCGGCTCGCGGTGAATCGGGTAGTACTTCGGCTCCTGATGACGTTTTTCGTTAGGATGGCTCTTATCGAACACCGGTCCATCCAAGTCCACAGGTTCGCCGACGACGTTCAGAATACGACCCAGCGTAGCAGGGCCGACCGGCACTGAAATGGGTACGCCGGTATTCAGAACTTCCTGTCCCCGGACCAGACCTTCCGTGGAGTCCATCGCGATGGTTCGCACGGTGTTTTCACCGAGGTGCTGGGCGACTTCGAGCACCAGGTTCCATTCCTCGTCGTTGATCGACGGGTTTGTCACCTTCAACGCGGTGAAGATCTCCGGGAGGTTTCCTTCCGTGAATTTCACGTCAAGAACCGGCCCGATAATCTGTAAAACTTTGCCCTTCTCGGTTTTGGCTGCTTCGTTTGTCATTGTCCTTCCATCTCTCCTTACAGGAAGTGTCAGCAAAGACCCCTGGAATATATCACTTGATCGCTTCGGCACCGCCGACGATATCCATCAATTCCTTCGTAATGGCCGCCTGTCGCGCTCGGTTGAACTGCAACGTCAGGCTATCGATCATTTCGGATGCGGCCTTGGTCGCGCCTTCCATCGCCGTCATACGCGCACCGTGTTCAGACGCGGACGATTCGAGCAGGCAACGATACGATTGAACGGCCAGATCCTGGGGAACCAGTTCCTTGAGCAACTCTTCCCGTCCCGGTTCGTACACATGCTCACGCAGATCGGCGGCTTCGCTATCCTCGGAGTATTTCACCAGAGGAAGGAACAGTTCGAAGCGAACTTTCTGCGAAATGGCCGATTTGAACTCGTTGAACAGGAAGTAAACCTCGTCGGTTTTTCCTTTTTCGAAGTCGCGGGCGACAGCTTCGGCAACTTTTTCAGCCTGCTGGAAAGCATCGCCACTGTATACATCTTTGAATACATGGCTGGCTTCGTATCCACGAGACGTGAAAAACTGCGCGCCTTTTTTACCCGCCAAGGCAAGACTTACTTGTTTGCCTTCTTTTTTCAACTCTTCGACTTTCCGCTCCGCAAAACGGATGATATTGCCGTTGAAACTGCCGCACATTCCCTTATCTGCGGTAAGCACCACGATCGTGATATGCTTAACCTCTTCGGAGGGAATCATCAGCGGATGCATCCACCCACCCTGCGTTTCGCTCAACCCTTTGATCAATTCGTTGATCCGTCGGGCATACGGTCGGGTGTTGATGATAGCGTCCTGAGCTTTGCGCAATTTCGCGGCGGCGATCATTTTCATCGCCTTCGTGATTTTCTGCGTTCCCTTGACGCTGCTGATTCGCTTGCGGATGTCCTTCAAGCTGGGCATAGGCTACCCTTTCGGCCTCAAATCACATGAACTTGCACGAATCCGTACGATTACTTGGTGGCTTCGAACACTCGGGAGAATTCGTCGAGCGCTTTCTTGATGTTCGCTTCCATAGCTTCATCCAGAACGCCCTTGGTTCGCAACCCTTCGTAAATCGCGGGATAATGATCGTTGATGAACTGCTTGAGTTCTTCCTGATAGCGTCCCACATCGGACACCGGAACCTTGCTCAGGTAGTCGTTGGAACCGGCGTAAATGGACAGAATCTGTTCCTCGACCGGAACCGGCAGGTATTGTCCCTGCTTGAGCAATTCCACCAGCCGCTCACCTTTGTTCAACTGAGCCAGGGTGGCTTTATCAAGGTCCGAACCGAACTGCGCGAAGGCCGCCAGTTCGCGGAACTGAGCGAGACTCAGACGCAGGGTACCGGCGACTTTCTTCATCGCCTTGACCTGGGCGTTACCACCGACACGGCTGACCGACAGACCGGCGTTGATGGCCGGACGAACACCGGAGTAGAACAGCTCCGACTCCAGGAAGATCTGACCGTCGGTAATGGAAATGACGTTGGTCGGAATGTAGGCCGACACGTCACCGGCCTGGGTTTCGACGACTGGCAGTGCGGTCAGAGAACCACCGGTTCCCGGCACTTTCTTCCACTCGAAACCATCGCCCATTTCGTGGGCTTTTTTCTCACCGATTTCGTGGTCAAGGACGTTCATGTAGACTTTTCCGTCCTCGGCGACCTTTTCGGCATTTTCCTTGGTGACTTCCGTCCCCTTCTTCACGATGACGTAATGCTCGGCCATTTTCGCGGCACGTTCGAGCAAACGAGAGTGCAGATAGAAGACGTCGCCCGGGAAGGCTTCACGTCCCGGCGGACGGCGCAGCAACAAGGAAAGCTGGCGGTAGGCGACGGCCTGTTTGGAAAGGTCGTCATAGAAGCAAACCACGTGCTTGCCGTTATCACGGAACCACTCGCCCATGGTTACGCCCGCGTACGGAGCGATGAACTGCAACGGGGCCATTTCGGAAGCGCCCGCGCAAATCACGGCGGTGTATTCCATCGCACCGTATTCCGTCAGTTTATCGACGATCTGTGCAACGGTGGAGTATTTCTGACCGATGGCGACATAAATGCAGTAAACCGGATCGTCGGTTTCGTGCGTCGACTTCTGGTTGATGATCGTATCGATGATGATCGCGGTTTTACCGGTCTGGCGGTCACCGATGATCAATTCGCGCTGTCCGCGTCCGATCGGGATCATCGAGTCGATGGCCTTGACGCCGGTCTGGAGCGGCTCTTTAACGGCTTGTCGATAGACGATACCGGGAGCTTTGACTTCGATCTGACCGTATTCCGTGGTATCCAGCGGTCCCTTGCCGTCGATAGGCTGACCCAAGGCGTTGAGAACGCGCCCCATCACCGCCTGTCCGACCGGCACGGAGGCGATTTTACCGGTACGTTTGACGGTATCGCCTTCACGAATGTGCTTGTCCTCACCGAAGAGAGCAACACCGACGTTGTCTTCTTCGAGGTTGAGCACCATTCCGTAGAGATCGCCGGGGAACAGCAGCAGCTCGCCGGCCATGGCTTTTTCCAGGCCGTACACACGGGCGATACCATCACCCACGGAGAGAACCCGTCCCACTTCCTTGACTTCGACCTTTTGGTCGTAGTCCGCGATGCGGTCCTTAATGATCTTGCTGATTTCTTCCGCTCGGATCTGCAATTCAGATCTCCTTTCGCAGTTTGCTGGCTACTTGCTCCAACTGGGAACGCAAACTAGCATCGTAGACGACACTACCAATTTTTGCTCGTAAACCACCCCACAGGGATGGATCAACCTCGACCGTCAAATCCAAGGCATCCTCGGCTTTTTGCGTCATCGCGGCCAGTTTGACCATCAACGCTTTTTGCTGATCCTCGGACAATTCCTGCGCGCATGTGACTTCGACCTCGATGCGGCCCGTACGCTCTCGAAGCAGGCTTTTCATACTGCTGATGATCTCGGGAAGGATCAACATGCGGTTGCGCTCGACAAGCAATGCCACGAAACGCCGAACTAGTTCGGAAGTCTTCAGTTTCGAGATCACGTCGGCGACAATATCGGCCCGGTCGCCCGCAAACACCGGATTGCTCAGAATCTGTAACAGATCGGGGCTGGCATCGATCGCCGCCACGAGAAGTTCCAGTTCCTTCACGGCTCCATCAACCGCTTCCACTTTGGGAAGGCTATCGACGAGGGCGCTGGCGTACCGCTCGGCCAAGGCTCGGTTACGGATTGAACTCTTCATCTACATTTCTCCTGCACCGGCACCGCCCAATTGATCAATCGCTTGATCCGCCAGGGCGTTTCGATCCTTGTCCGTAACTTTATTTTCGAAAATTTCGCTGACCTGTACCACCAGGTTGCGAATGGTTTCTTCACGAAGTTCATTGGTCGCCAAGGAAAGCTCGTTGGCCAGAGAACGTTCCATATCTTCCTTAATCTTGGAAGCGCGCTCTTTCGCCCGAGCAACGATTCGCTCGGATTCCGCTTCGGCTTCTTTGCGGAAGGTGGCAAACAGCTCTTCACGCTCTTTTTCGAGATCCTTGATCTTCTCTCCGTACTCGGCCAGTTTGGCTTTGGCTTCTTTCTCAGCGCGTTCGGCGGCTTCGAGTGCGTCTTTAAGCTCTTGGGCACGATTCTGGAAATAGTTTTTCAACGGCTTCTTCAGAGCCACCACCAGGATGACGAGAAACATCGTCAAGTTGATGAACGGAAGAATAACCGACTTGAGCCAATCAATATGGTGCTCGCCATGAGCGTCGCCAGCAGCCATCGCGGCGAGCGGCAAAGCAAAAATCATGGCGAAGGTCAGCAGTCCGAAAATACGTCGGGATTTCATGCATCGACCTCCTTCCCAAGCAGACGAGCCACAATGGCTTTGGTCAGGGAGGGAAGCTCGGCTTTCAGTTCGTCGCGGGTCTTGGCGATGTCTTTCGAGAGTTTCTCGCGTCGAACGGCCAATTCCTGCTGCGTTTTGTCACGAGCATCGGAAAGGATATCCTGCTCTTTCAGCGTCGCTTCGGCGCGAAGACCACGGCGAAGTTCGCTACCTTCGCTACGCAGTTTTTTCAGCGCTTTGTTGTAAGCGGCTTCCTGCTCTTCGGCTTCCTTACCGACAGTACCTTCGGCGCTCTCTTTGACTTTCGTTTCGCGAGCGTCGAGCACTTTGAGGATCGGCTTGAAAATCCATGCGTAGACGATCAGCAGGCCGATCATGAACATAATCCACTGGTAAATGATCGTGAGGTTCAGATCAAGAAGATCAACATGCATCAGAACATCCCTTTTGGTCCACTTGTAAGAACGTGGCATCGAAGCGAGAGCCACCTAACACGAAATAATAAACGTGTCAAGCAAACAAACCTTTTTCACTTTTTGGCCCGAACAATCCGAATTCCAATCAACAATTGCATAACACCAACCCATCTTTTGCGCCAATTTTTTTTCCCAATCTTTGTCGTTTCTTTGTTTTAAAAAGTGGTTTGATAAACACAACTACTCAACATGACTTATTTTTTCTTCACATGATTCTCATCATTTTCTCGGTACTTTACCGTGATTTTCAACCTTCTCGTTCCCGCTTTCCCGCACCACACTGGGCCACAACCCTTTTTTTCAAGTTTTCGTACGATTTTTCTCCTCGGAATTCACCGGTTGAAAGCTTCCGTTTTCGACCTATTTTTTTACAGAAAGAACGTTTTTAAGGGATTTTTTTCGAAACTCTCAGTTTCGGAAGAGCTAGGAACGACCAAAACGGTACTAAAAACCCAAACGAACTTCTACATACCAATAAAAAGGATGTATCATGCCTACAACACTTCACGATCTTCTCGAACGCCGTTACGCCACACGATCGATTTCCCCAAAGCCTCTTGACTCGGAGCTCGTGCGCGAACTGGCCGAGGCGGCGAGACTGGCGCCTTCGTGCTTCAACAAACAACCGTGGCGTTTCCTGTTTCTGGAAAGTGAAATCGCCCTCCGAAAAGGAGAAAAACTGCTTAAGGGTGGTAATGTGGACTGGGCCGGACGTGCCCCGCTTCTGGTTCTGGGGATGACGCGAAAATCCGATGACTGCGTGCTTGGCGATGGACGCGCTTATCACCAGTTCGATTTGGGACTCTCCGTGATGAACCTCATGCTGGCGGCCACCGAACGGGGACTGGTAGCCCGCCCGATGGCCGGTTTTTCTCCGACGGAAGCCCGAAAGCAATTCGGTCTTGAGAAAGAACAAGAACCGTTGATTCTGCTGGCGGTTGGATATCCCGACGAGGACGAAAGCCACCTTCCCGACAATTACCGGGGCATGGGACAAAAGCCTCGTGAACGTAAACCGGTAGAAGAGATTGTGACGTTTCTCTAAGTCAGCGGAAACGGGAGAAAAAAGCCTCAATTAGAGGACTCTTTCCCTTCCTCGTAAGCTCCGTTGAACCAACCGAGGGACTCCATCGCGTTCCAGGTGCAGGGACCGGCTTTTTCGCCCAATCCATCAGCATCTCGTACCCTTCCAGTTGCCCTGAAGGATCTGCGGCGACGGATTCCGGATCGAGGATATAACCGAGGCAATCGTTTCCTAGTCCGACGATAAACCCGGCATTGCCAGTCATTCTTTCCCGTAAGGCGTAGGAATATTCCGGGGTTCCTTCTCCGGGAAATACGGCAAATTCCACCGAACCGACCTTATGCCAGGACACGGGGATTTCCTTGACCAACAGCTCATCTCCCAGGTCTTCGATACTCCGTTTGGGCATGTTGAGATAATGATACGTATCGTACAAATACCCTTCCGACGTTTCACAGGAATACAGAGTTTCGAGATTGTAGATGCGGTATTCTTCGACTTTTTCCGCCTGATCCAAAGTATCCAGCGCCGTTTGGGAAATCAACTCACCCATGGCATAGGCTTTTTCAAACGAATCAGCCCCCGAAACTCTGCTCGATCCGCCGTGTACGGCGGCGACAAAGCCTTGCAGATACATGCCCGGAGCACCGGTAGCCAATAGCGTTTCTTCCCGAAATCCCCAGATGAAATCAGCCGACGCAACGGTGTTTTCATAGGGTAGCGTCGTTGGATGCTTGGCGTAATTCACCAGCGTAGCCAACGGTTGGCCTTCCAGATCGCGCGCCTGTAAAACCGAAACGGTGTTGTCGATAATTTCACTGCAATCACTGTCCCGTCCCGTGTATCCAACGAGTTCGCCTTCTGCAACGAAGATCTCGCCTTCCACCGCCGATTCGACGGCTTCAACCGCAGCATCACTGATTTTCGTCAGGTACAGTTCGAGAACTTCGAGCGGCACGCCCTCTCCAGCGGCTTGCCAGAAACCTACAAGATCGGTGGCGGCGTGGCTATGACTGGCACCGACTAGAATATTTTCGGGAGGCAGATGCACGATGCCTTCGAGTTTTTCCTCAATGGTTTCGCGAAGTTGCTTGATTCCTGGCCCCCAGTCACCGAACTCGAAAAAGTATCCGGCGGTATCTACGGAAATCACCATAAAGGCTTGACCGGCATTGTTGGAAAGATACAAAACCTGTCCCATCAAAGGGTCGTTGTAATCCGTAATGCCACGATTCTGGGCCGGTCCACCGAACCCACCGAGAATCGTTCCTACCGGCGGACTGATATCTCTCTCGGCATAGCCGATGACAAAGGCCGTAGGATCGACTTCCTCTTCCTCCTCGGCCATGCTCTCGACATCTTCATCCCCAAACTCGTCTTGCGGCGTCTGGTCCGAACCGTCTTCACCTCCACATCCCGCAAACAACAAAACCAACAGACTCGTCAGCATCCACAGTTTTCCGCTCAATTGTCGCATGTTGCACTCCACTCCCGTGATACAGCTATCGATTTGTGCATAGAATTTCGAGCCAATTTGCAAAACCAATCACCCAAACTATTCGAGGCTATCTTTTCGTTCCGTTTTGAGAAATGCAAGGACAAATCTCATGTCGAAAATCATAAATACCATAAAATGACAGTTACTGTCATCTTATCAAGCCCTACATTCGACGAACGAACGTCCCTGTTTTCCAGATTTTCGAAGATTTATTGGGAATTTATTTGGCGATGGTACTATTTGGCAGATTCCACCAGAGTCATCACGCGGTTTTTGCCCTGCTGCTTGGCTTCGTACTGCGCTTCGTCGGCCAGTTTGATCAACTGCTCGCCCGTCTCTACGTCTTGCAGCGGGAAGGAAGAAACCCCCAAGGATATCGTCACCTTGCCCGGTCCGTCCATCTTGTCGAAATGCGTACCTTCTACGGTACTGCGGATTTTTTCGGCAACTTTCATGGCGGCATCGAAATCGGTTTGCGGCAGCATCAGGATGAATTCCTCACCACCGTAGCGTCCGAAAACGTCATACTGGCGAATCTGCGCGGTAACCAGTTTCGTCAGGTTCTTCAGCACCCTGTCACCCTGAAGGTGTCCCATGGTGTCGTTGATCTTCTTGAAATTGTCCAAATCGAAGAAGATCACGCTCATGTTGGCATGAAAACGTTTGGATCGTGAAAATTCCTTCAAATACAGATCCATGAAATGCCGACGGTTGATAATCCCGGTCAAGAAATCCGTAATAGCCAGTTCCCGATATTTCTGCTTGGCGATTTTCAACTCGTCCTGAAGACGCTTGACCTTCTGCTGCACTTTGACACGGGCGATCAATTCGCCGGGATCGAAGGGTTTCGTCAAGTAATCCGAGGCTCCAAGTTCCAAACCTTTGATTTTCTGCGCCACCGTGTCCTGACCCGTCAGTAGAATCACGGGAAGGTCTTTGAATACGTCCTGAGACTTGACGCGCCGAAGGAACTCGAAGCCGTCCATGTTCGGCATAATGATATCGCAGAGCACGACTTCGAAGATTTTTTCGTTGAGCAACTGCAAGGCAGACTGGGCATCCGCGCAATCGAAATAACCATCGAACAGCTTGGCCTGCTGCAAAACGAGCTTGATTCCGGCACGAATCGTACCCGAATCATCGACGATTAAAACGTTGCGGTGGTTTTCCACGTATTTTCCTCTATGCCCCTAAGCGTTCGTAGTCACATAGAAGTCAGTGTAACAAGCAAGGAAGAAAATGTGAAGGAAACCGTTACGAATTTTCAGACATTGCATGGAAGTGTTGAGAATTCCATAAAAAAAACCGCCTTCAAAGCAAGGCGGTTTCGTATCGTTTCCAATGGGATTCGGTCAGAAATAGTAGTGGAAACCGAAACCTCCCAACAGGTTGTCGCCTCCAAGACTGAAAGCGAATCCCTGCTGCACCCGGAACGTCAACCCGAATTCCGCACAGAGAGCGAAGTTGTCCGTCAAGAAGACTTCCGGCGAAAAACCGGTAGCCAGAGCAAATCCGAAATTGGATTCATACGGACCGGCAGGTCGAGCGTTGGTGGAATTTTCTTTCTGGAAATGAATATCCCAGAAAAGACTGAAGTTGGTCATTTCACCATGGTGAAATGAATAATACACCTTGAAATCCAGGGTGAACGCCCAGTAGCCGTCGGGGTCTTCAAGCCATTGTTCCGTGGCTTTTCCGCTTGCATAGCCGAAACCGAACACACCGTCCAGACCCCATTCATTGTTGATCCAATACCGGAACGACAGCCCCATGGAAGGAGCATTGGGAGAACTGGACGTAGCAGGAGGAGCGATTCCAAGCGTTGCGGCGTTGAGGGTGTTGTCCAGACCAAGACCGAATTTCCCCGACACGTTTTTCGCTTCCGCCGACTGCGGGGCAATCAATACCGCAGCGGCTACGAGAAACGCGAGAACGAACGCGAAAAGGCTTGACGGGAAATGCCGGTCACAGTTCATCAGTACTCATCCTGGAAAGTGATTTCCGCGAAATTGCTAGGAGCGACAATAGAAGCGTCTTCCTTCATTTTTTCCAGCCACTGGCGATAGGCCGTTCCACCAAGCTGCATTTCTTTCGAAGCAAGCATTTGATCCTGTTCGCTGTCGAATTTCGAAGGATCGGGCTTCTGGTGCTCTTTGAGCCGTACGATGTAGATGTCTCCATCCACGTCGAACAGCGTATCCGAGAGCGGTTTTTCCTCGGTAAGTTTCCATGCGGCTTCTTTCAACTCGTCGCTGGGACCGATACGAGGAATGTAATTGGTGCTGCCACGGGCGAAAAGTCCGGTTTCTTCAACCTTGTAGGGCGATTCTTCCACTTCGGCTTTTTCCGCGTTTTCTTCGGCTTCTTCCGGTTCGGGGAACACGGTTTCCAGCGATTCTCCAGCCTGGAGCTTCGAAAGATAACTCTGCGCTTTTTCCATGGCCAGCGCGGTGTCTTTCTTCTGGATCAGGATCGTTTTGGCGATTTCCTCTTTGACCGTATCGAACGGACGATCAATGGCATCTTTGCGTTCTTCCACTTTGATCACGTGATATCCGAACATCGTTTTCAGCGGTTCGGAAATTTCTCCCGCTTGCATGGAAAACGCTTTTTCCTCGAATTCCTTGACCATCCGGTTCTTGCCGAACCATCCCAGATCGCCACCTTTTGTTTTGGTCGGACCTTCGGAAAACTCTTTGGCCAACGCGGCGAAATCCGCACCTTCAGCCTTGGCTTTTTCGTAGATTTCCATAGCCTTGGCTTTCACTTCGGCGTCTTGCTCGCCTTCATCGACTTTCAGCAGGATGTGCCGGGCTTTGACCTGCTCGTCGTTACGAAACTCGGTGGTATGGGAGTCGTAATATTCTTTCAGTTCTTCTTCGCCGTCTTTGACAAACGTAGCAATTTCATCCTTGCTCGGTTCTTCGCCCGAAATGAAATCTTCCTTTTTGAAACGCACGAACTGAAGATTGATCTTGTCGTTACGCACGGCCCATTCGTCAAACATCGCTTCGGGAGCGAGCACGGGGGCATCCAGCAAGAAACGACGGATACGCATTCCGGCCATATCCTTCAACTGCTGGTCTTCGAACCGCTGAATGCTCATGTGAAAGTGGAAATTCACCACCCGGCGGTACAGATCCTTGTCGAAGCGGTCTTCCGTCTGGAAACTCGGAGTATCGAGGATTTCCTTGGCGACTTCTTCCCGGCTGGCCCGCAAACCCATGTCCATGGCTGCCTGAGCGGTCAGAATGCGTTCGACGATCTGGTCGAAAGCCTGCCCTTTCAGCCCCATCGCCTCCGCCTGCTCGGCATTGAAATTGGGGTTGTAGCGCATGTTCCGGTCATACAACTGGTTGTAATTAAACGACCATTCCCCGACAGTAATCGGAGCGCCGTTTACTTTGCCCACCACATTGGAGCTGGATGTCAACCCCTGGGACGCAGGACCGAAAAACAGAATGAACGATGCGATAATCACACCGAACACCAACATCAACAACAGGGAGTCGGATTTCTCCCTCATTACTTGCATACCCATCCGTCTACCTCTCTCGGATGAACCACCTCAATAGAGGTGCCAACATTATCGAACTTGGCCGGAAAAGAAAGAAAAAAGTCGGTCAAAAACGAAAAAACCGTACTTTTCGGAACGATTCTCGCTCGATTTCGAGAAAATCACCTCTGGCTTTCCCCTTCGAAACGGCACGGACCATCACATGGAGTGAGAATGGTTCCTTCTTTGCCGATCTCGAAAAAGCCACGAATCTGCTCGTGGATTTCCTCTCTTTGCCGTAATGCGTGATGCGCCCCCGTATTGATCACCTCGGCATTGGAATCGCTAGGTTCGGGTTTTCCGGGATCGAACAGCATGATCCCACTGGTTCCGGGACCGGTAGGAGTTGCCAAAGTTTCCGTAACGCCCCAAATCGACTCGGGAAACGGTTCCAGCATAGGAATCTTCCCGCTTCGCGCAAGCACCTGCGCACCGAATTCCGGCGCACCGCTGTCGTTTACCGCATTCTGCCAAAGGATGTATTTTTGACCCATATCGGTCAAATGCCCTTCGGTCATCCGTCCCACCCAGTTGATGGGATCGACGGGATCGAACAAGCGCTGCGCGAAAGCCAGAGCCAGTTGCTGTTTAAGAGGTTCTGGATGGGCCGTATCCAAGATCAATTGCAGACTCGTAAATTCATCAGAATGTTGGATGATGTTGGCATAACAGGACGACCCCACATGCAACACGGCGGAGCGAATCCACGGATTCACGGCCATGAACGCCGAACCGAAAATCGCACCCTGACTGATTCCCGTGTAAAAATGATGCTCGATATCCACCAGGCTTCCTCCATTGGAAGCCTGCATCAGAGGATCGTCTTTGAACGTCCGCTCGATAAACGGCTGCACCATGGTCATATTCACCATTCCCTGAGCCACGAGATCGGAAACCTCGAACATCGTCGTGAAATCCTGAATCATTGCCGTGATTTCACCCAAATCAGAGGTACAAAGTCCCCGCCATTCGGTCGAAGCGAAAATATGACCCAATTTGTTGGACAACGTCATTTGTCCGTTTTCGTCGTCGGTATCGTGCAGGTAGTATTTCCCGGAAGCCATCAGACCATGACCGAAGGTCGTTACCGGCGCTGACCCGGCTTCTGCACCTTTCAGAGAGCGCGGTAGGTTGACATCGAAGACCGCTTGGGTGGTTCCCTGAAGGATCGGTTTACCCTCTTCATCGAGCACAAAACGCCCGTTTTCGTCTAGAAATGAAGGTACGTTGAACGTGCCATGGACTCTTCGCCAACTCAAAGCATGATGATCGGGTAGTACCTCGCAACCGAAAGCGTCGCGGTCCTCGGCATCGGCAGCCCAGCATTCCGTCACTTCGTACTCGAAAGACTCCGGCAGGACTTCCACGGCACGCTCGACCATCGGCGGAATCGTGGCTAAAATCATATCCTCGCTCATCGTGTGAAATTCCCAAGCCGCCAGTAATTCATTACGCGAAGTACCGCTTTCTTCAAGAAATTCAAACAGTTCTTCGTACGAAGGGCGCTGAACATCCACTTCGCTGTTTTCCGACGGTTCGTTGTCACGCAAGGCTTTGAAGGCCGCGCTCGGATGCAAGTCTCCTCCTTTTTCCGTCACCAAACCGTTCGTGAGAACCACAACGTATCTCCGGTTGAACTCCAAAGCTTTCAACACACGAATCAGGATCGGTTGTTCGACGTCCTCACCAGCATGGCGATCGGGTTCGGCCCAGAGAGGAATTCGCGTGCCGTTCTCTCGATCAAGCAGTTGTATCGGAGAATCGGCCAGTACCGAGGCCGCAGGATCACCAAGTGAAGGCAGAGACGCCGGATCGACCCGTTGTCCTTCGAACACCGCAACGATGGGCGTGGAAACCGAAAAACCATCCGCCCGATTGAAGCGATTCACAAAATATGAGGAATCGCTACCCTCGAACGGCAGATGCTCCGGCTTTAGTCCGACCCTCAACCCTGTGGGACTGGCATCATCCTCGACAAGCAATGCCATAGATGGGTAAGGCAACAAGCAATGAGCGCTCATCAGTGGATTGCATCCCAATCCCAATGAAGAATGAGCCGTGGCTTCTTCCTCCCCTTCCCTGTCGGAATCTCCTGAAAGAACCGTCGAATCGTCCTCATTCGAGCAAGCGAAAGTTAATAACGACAGAACGAGAACGACCGGCAGGGTCCATCGGAACATGGCGGATCTCCTAAAAAGACGTTTTTTTGAAGGCAATGGAAGGATCGTAGCGGACTTCTCTCGTTTTTTCAAGATCCGATTCGTTTTGGAACACATCCCCAAACAGTGCAGTGATTATCATTTGCAACATATTGATTACAAAGACAATTTATCAACAAACAAGACAGGCATCACCATGCAAGACGCTATCCAGAAATCAAAATACCTCGTATTAGAAAATCGTTACAACTCACACCAAGGCACCTTGACAACAGGCCGCTGATTGAGTACCTCCTAAAGATGTGTTCCTTTCACGTACAAGTGTATAGATTCGTTTCATCACGATTGGGGAGATGATTCATGAACAAACGATGGCTTCGCTTTGTCAGTGTTTTCATGGGACTTCTAATTTCGTCTGTAATGCTATCCACGATGGGAATTGCAAAAGAAAAGCAGCATAAAGCCCACAAAGCACCTGCGACATCAAAGGTAACACCGGCAAAACACGGTCTCGAAATGGATGGTACCATGAACATCTCGCCGTCCGATCGTTGCCCGGTATGCGCCATGAACGTGAAAAAACATGCCAAATTCGCTGCGGCTATCGAACTCGAAAACGGCGAAACTCATTATTTTTGCGGAACAGGCTGCATGATTCGTACCTGGCTGCATCCCGAAGTCTTTTTGAATGTAGACAAAAAGCAACTTAAACGTGCTGTGGTAAAGGATTACTTTACCGGGAAACCCCTCGATGCCATGCAGGCTTATTGGGTTGCCGGTTCGGATGTCATCGGTCCGATGGGACCGGCGCTTGTTCCGTTAAAAGCGAAGCCGACCGGGAGGTTTTCATCAAACGCCACGGTGGAAAAACCCGCTTTCGACTGCCTGGCATGACAGACGATAAATGGGAAGCCATTACCGGAAAAAAAGCCCTGCCTCCGAAACACAAAGGAAAATGACGATAAAGGATTCCATGCCGAAAACGCTTCTCCGGGGCGAAAAAATGCTCCGATGGTTCCTGTTTTTATCCCTCGCAACCTGGTTGAGTATGGCTGCTGATTCTTGGTTGCGCCCTGCTACCGGACTGGAAGCCTCACCGTTTCTCGTTAGACCTCTGGCGCTCGACACGCCTTGTCTTTGGCCTGCGGGTTCTGTGGATCGTCATCCCGAAATACGGCATCGAGCCGTTCCGTTACGCCATACACCAGCCTGTCCCGACCCTCCTAGATTCCCTCTGCGCTCAACGGGCAAGCCCCTATGAAAACGCTGATGAAATCCGGCAAAAGCTTTCCACCATTGTGGATCTGGGCCATGCGGGATCTCCAGCGAAAACCGCTCGATGCTTTTCTTATGGGACTTTGCCTGATGTCCATTATCGCGATGGCCGCTATCGGCCCTCTGTTTTCTCACGCGCTGGAACATACTCTGGAACGCATCCTGGCCGATGGTCCCTCGCTTATCGTTCGAAAAATTTCCGCCGGAGGTTGGCAACCGATTCCCATAAAACAGGCTTTGCAAGCTGCACGAAGCGTCCCCGGAGTTGTCGAAGCCCGACCGAGAATCTGGGGAACCGTAGCCGGACCGGATGGACCGACAACGGTGGTTGCAATCGATGAAAACGTGGAAAAAAAGCTGGAAGGAATCGAAATCCCGCCTATTGGCGAAGCGGTAGTTGGCCCGATGCTGAAATCTTACCGAAAAGGTGAAGGTTTACTGCTGGTTGGAGCCAACACTCTAACCCTGGAAGTTTCGGGATTTCTCGATGCAAAGCATTCTATGGTTGCCCATGACCTCGTGCTTGTTCGGCTCCAAGATGCTCGAAAACTTCTCGACATACCGGAAGGTTTCGCCAGCGATCTGGCGATCGACGTTTTCCACGAAGACGAAGCCGAAGCGATGCGCGCCGACCTGACGCGAGCCTTTCCCTGGCCTGTACGTATCACGACCAAAAACCGATACCTTGGGCCGCTATGCCTCCATACTGGCTCATGGGAACGGACAACGAGCCTGGATGTTACTGCCTGTACTGCTGGCCCTTGTCGTATTGTCCCTCGGAGTCATGCGCTCACAGTTGCGCAGGCGTTCGGAAATGGGGTTGCTCAAAGCTTTGGGATGGACAGGAAGCGACCTGTTTCGCCTGCACTTGGTCAAAGCAATGGCGATTCTCCTTCCTGCCGGATCGTTCGGTGCGCTTTTGGCGTATCTTTTGGTATTTTTTCCCGGAATAGAGTGGCCGGGAATATGGTGGTTCGGCTGGACATCGCGCCCTCCGGCGTTCACGCTCGACCCTTACGGCGCCTTTCTGGTGCTGCTGGAAGTCACCGCCGCTGTTGCAATTCCCTGGCTTGTAGCCTCGTTATTGCCAGCGATATGGGCGGCAACCGTTGATGCCGAAGACCTGTTGCGCGATGCGAGATAAGGCCCTGTCGATGCGTATGGAATGTCGAAAACTCAGTTACTCCCGTATGGAAAACCATCCGAACGCTTCGGTATTGCTTGACAACGTGACGGTGAAATTTCCCGAGGCCGGTATAACTTGGATACAAGGTCCGAACGGATGTGGAAAAAGCACGCTGATTCACTTGCTGGCCGGGTTGCTCCGCCCGGTTTCCGGGGAAATTCTTGCCGATGGCAAAGCCGTTTCCCGCTGGGTCGGTGTCCACCGCGATCTTTGGCGGAGACAGGTCGGTGTTGTTTTCCAAGCGGATCGACTTTTGCAAGGATTGACCGTAACCGAAAACATTCTGCTACCCCTTGTTCCCAGGATGCGCTCATTCGAGCCTGCTTTGCTTAAAACTCATAACTTGCTGGAACAATTGCATCTTTCACAGCTTGCTCATCGCGACATAGAACAGCTTTCAGGAGGAGAACGACAAAGGGTCAACGTGGCTCGCGCTTTGGTCTCCCAACCTCGGCTGATTCTGGCGGACGAACCCACCGCCCACCAGGACGAAGAAGGGCGAAAGCTTATTTTCTCCCTGTTAAAACAAGCAGTTAACGAGGGCGTTACGGTTATACTAACCTCGCATGACGAAAAAACCTCCGAAGAAATTCCATCGGACCTGCGTTGCCGTCTGTCCGATGGACATCTGGAGCCGGTTCGATGATCTGGCATCCGATGTTGCTTTCGGTACTGATTTTAATGTTTTTGACGCTGTTATTGTGGTCTTGGGCTTCGGAAGGCTTTATCCGTGTAACACTCTTCTGGTCGCCGTCGTCGTCTCGATCCTCACAACTGACACTTGAACGCCGTGCCGAAGCGGCTTCCTTGGCGGCTCGACTGGCGATCTTCGTGGTTTCATGGGCCATGCTGGCGTGGCTCATCTCTCTGGTTTCCATGCTCCAAGTCAGATTCCCGGTGCGATGTGCGGAACAGGTGTTTTGCAAGCCATGAACGGCTTGGGAGAACGTGCCCTGATTTTGCAGGGATTATCACTCATCCTGTTGTTTCTCTGGCGAATGTCCGACCAATTCAACAAACAACTCCCACGGGCTACACTTTCGGTTTTTTCGGCACGACTGGGACTGCTCGCCTACCCGTGCTGGCGCTTTCCACTCTCGACACCTACCGCGCCATTTCTGCATTGAACCCTTACCAGGCTGTGGATTGCTGTACGGTGGTGTACGATAACGTACGGTCGCTTGTCGAAGCCCGAACGGTTGGTGGTTTGAACGAATCGGTTTTGCTTGTATTATTCGCCATGGTCACGGTGCTGCTGGCACTTTGGGTACTTGCAAAGTTACTGTTCGCTATAAAAAGACGTGTTTTTTCAACAGGTTTGGCATTGCTCGGCATTGCCTGGACGCCACTTGCCGCTATCACCTTGGTACGAGTACTTTCCGCCTACCATTACGGCGTACTTCACCATCATTGTCCATGGTGCCTGTTCCTTCCGAGCATCGATTCGTGGGATTTCCTTTGTTTATTTCGTTGGGAATCATTTTCCTGGAAAGCATTGCTCCGTTTTTTGCGGAAAAGCTTAGAAAACAAGAACCGGCACTGGAAAAAATAACGGAAAAACGCATCCGAAGCAGTTCGAAACGCATTTTATTCTTTCTTGGCATGTTTTCTTTTGTTGTCCGTCGGACCAGCGCTCATCTGGCGTTTTCGATACGAAGTCTGGATGCATTAACCCGGATCATCGATTTTTTATTTATCGTGATATCCCAGTGGCAGGTATAACGAAACCAACGTTTCTTCGATTCCTTTGGGATGAGGAAACGGTTCGTTCGGAGATAGCTGCGAGGGTCGATACCCCGTAGGAAACAAGGCACCTTCCTTTTCTTCGTAGGTAATCCAAGTAATGAATTCCGACCGAGGCGGTTGGGAGATCAATTCACCTTTTCCACCCTTCGGAGCGTTGAGATTCCAGACGGTACCCGGTTTCCAGTTTTCTCTCCAAAAATCCACCCTTTCGGCACAAAACAAAGCAAAAGCCTCCAAATCTTCTTTTTTCGGATGAAAATCCGAAAGCGACAACGCCACGGATGGAACCCCGTTGGCGGCTGCCGTCGCCGCAGCGCTGAAGGTGCCGGACGAAATCATATCCAGCCCAATGTTCGCCCCGTGATTGATCCCCGAAAGCACAAGGTCGGGGAACTCCCCTTTGAAAATCCAATCGAATGACATACGTACACAATCGCAGGGGGCTGCATCGAGTCCGTACCAGGTTTGATCGTTGACCTGACGCGTTTCGTAATCAACGGACCGATAAAGTGTCAGTTTGGAACCGATTGCACTGCGGTTGTCCTTTGGAGCAACGAGTGTGACTTCGTGATCCTTCATAGCTTCGGCAAGGGCGTTGATTCCCATTGCGTTCCATCCGTCATCGTTGGTCAACAACAGTCTCATGTCGGGCTTTCCTTCCGGTGCAGGCAAACGTGCAAAGTGGCTCCGTTTTCGTCTTTGGAGTGCAACTCGAATCCACGATACTCCTGTTTTGCCGATTTTCAACCATCTCGAACCGGAAACAGTCTACAACCGTGCCGATTTAGCAAAAAACGAAACATTTCATCCCATTTTCGTCGGTTCAACGATGGAGGAGTCTTGATCGACCTCCCGACCTGTTGTAGGGTAGGCAGCGCAAAACATAACGTGACAATGAGAACCCCGGCGAATCTCACGGAGCAAAAAAACGATGACGCTGAAAAATTTCGATGCAGCGATAGCGAAAGCACAACAGGGTGGACGAAAGCGACTGGCCGTCATCTGCGCCGATGATGAATTGGTGCTGAAAGGTGTGGCCGAAGCGGTCGAGTTGGAACTGATCGACCCCATATTGTTCGGCGACAAAGAAAAAATCCAGGCCCGTCTTTCCGCCATGAATCTTCCCACCTGGGAAACGATCCATGTGGACGGTTCTCCCAAAGACATTTCCTATCGGGGAATCGAAATGATCCGTTCCGGCGAAGCGGACCTGATCATGAAGGGCCAGATGCCGACCTCGGCACTGTTTTCCGCCGTACTCGATCACGAACGCGGATTGCGCACCGAACGTTCCTTGTCGCACATCGCTTTCGTGGAAATCCCTACCTATCCGAAACTTTTCGGATTTACCGATGGCGGGTTGAACATTCACCCCGGTTTCAATCAAAAAGTCAGCATCGTTGCCAATGCGATTCACGCGTTTCATCAACTGGGCTACGATCGTCCGAATATCGGTCTACTGGCCTACGTGGAAAAAGTCCGCCCAGGCGATCCCGAAACAGAGGACTGGAAGAAAATCACCGAGATGGCGCAAAATGGCGCGTTCGACAACGCGGCCGTCTATGGTCCGTTGGCTGCCGATTTGTGCCTCAGTCCCGAAGCGGCGGCAATCAAGCATATCGACAACGAAGTGGCGGGGCATGTGGATGTGATCGTCGCCTCGGACATCACCACCTGCAACGCCAGTACGAAATGCATGGTGATGTGCGGAGGAACTGCGGCGGGCGTGATGGTCGGCGCGAAAACTCCCATCGTCGCGTTGTCACGAACCGACACTCCACGCATTAGGGTTTCTTCCATCGCCATGGCTATTTGCCTGATGGAAAAGAAAGGTTGATCCCATGCGACTGCTCGTGATCAATCCAGGAGGAACAGGAACGAAAATAGGCCTGTTTTCAGATGGTTCCGAAACCCAAAACACCAACCTCGAACATTCCCCGAACGAGCTATCGACGTTCGAGTGTAGCGTGGAGCAATTGGATTTTCGTCTGGAAAAGATTCGTAGCTGTCTGAAAGAATGGGACGTAGACGAAAACTCGCTCGATGCCGTGGTGGGTCGTGGCGGTCCTTTCGGCCCGTTGAAAGCAGGAACCTACCGTGTCAACGACACCATGCGCACCGATATCCTCGAAGGCCGCGTTTCCACCGATCATCCCAGCCTTTTGGGAGCATTACTGGCGGATAAGATTGCGGAACCTTTGGGAATTCCGGCATTTATCGTCGATCCGGTCAGCGTGGATGAATTGCGCGAGGAGGCCCGACTCTCGGGATTGAAATCCCTTCCCCGCCGTTCTTTGTGGCACGCGCTGAACAGCCGCCATGCCGCTCGCCTTGCCTGCAAAGAAAAAGGCTTGGATTATCTGCATTCCCGAGTGGTTGTCGCCCATTTGGGAAGTGGAATCAGTTTGTCTGCGCACGTCAACGGTCAAGCCGTGGACGTGTCGAATCCTAACGATTCCGGCCCCTTTTCCCCACAACGCGCCGGAGAATTACCAACATCCGGGCTGGTGTCACTCTGTTTCGATCCCAATGAGGACAAAACCAGTATTTTAAAGAAGTTGCACCGTCTGGGCGGTCTTTTCGATCACACCGGCACACAAGACCTGCGAGACGTGGAGTCCCGCATGGATCAAGGGGACGAAACCTGCCGTTTAGCCTGGAAAACCATGGCTTATCAAGTGGCCAAACAGATCGGTGCTATGGCCGTTGCCTGTGGCGGTTGCGAGTTGATTGTACTGACCGGAGGGTTGGCGCGGTCCTCAAGATTTGCGCAAGAGGTAAAAAAACTGGTATCGTTCCTCTCTCAAGTGATAGTGTTGGCAGGAGAAATGGAAATGGACGCGCTTGCCCAGGGAGCCGAGCGCGTGCTTCGAGCGGAAGAAACTCCTGAAAATTATACGCCGTTCGAATCAAGGAGGTAATCTATGAAAGCCGTGTTGTCCGGCAATGAAGCCGTCGCACGGGGACTTTGGGAAGCCGGAGGCGGATTGGCCGTGGCCTATCCCGGCACGCCATCGACCGAAATCCTCGCAAATTGCGGCCGATATCCCGAACTCGTCGCTCAATGGGCCATCAACGAAAAAGTGGCGCTCGAAACTGCGGCGGGAAGTGCTATCGGTGGAATACGTTCCCTCTGTGCAATGAAACACGTCGGTCTGAACGTGGCCGCCGATCCGCTGTTTACACTCAGTTATACCGGTGTGGGTGCGGGTCTGGTCATCGTCACGGCGGACGACCCACAGATGCACTCCTCGCAGAACGAGCAAGACAATCGGCATTACGCACGGGCAGCGAAACTTCCCATGCTGGAACCTTCCGATTCCGCCGAAGCCATGGCGTTCGTGAAGGAAGCTTTTCGGATTTCCGAAGCCTACGATACTCCGGTTCTTTTACGGCTGACCACCCGCCTTTGCCATGTACAATGCGTGGTGGAATTGTCGGACCGTGAGGAAGTAGAACCGAAGCCGTATAAAAGAGATTTCGAAAAATACGTCATGCTTCCGGTAAATGCTCGCAAGCGGCACCCGATCGTTGAAGACCGGCTAAAAGAGTTGCGCAAGGCCGGAAAATCCAGCCCTTGCAACAGAACCGAAAAAGGCAAAGAAAAATACGGATTTATCACCTCCGGTATTTCGTATCAGTACGTAAAGGAAGCTTATCCAACCGCTCCCGTGCTGAAATACGGACAGGTGTTTCCGCTCAACACCGAGTTGGCCCGGCGCTTTTCGAAAAAGGTCGAAAAAGTGTTCGTGGTCGAAGAAGGCGATCCCTTTATCGAAGATCAACTCAAAGCGGTGGGAATTCCCGTTCACAAGGGAAAAGATCGTACCGGCTTCATCGGGGAACTCAATGCCGACCTCGTTCGTCAAGCATTCGGCAAAAAACCGAAAAAGGGATTGCAAACGGACATGGACGTTCCGGCCCGCCCTCCGGCACTGTGCGCGGGATGCATTCATCGTGGAATATTCACGGCCCTGAAAAAAGAAAAAGCTACGGTTTTCGGAGACATTGGTTGCTATACATTGGCGGCGCTGCCTCCGATCTCCACGATGGACACCTGTATCTGCATGGGAGCATCCATCTCCGCTTCGACCGGAATGTCCAAAGCGATGGATGTTTCCGGCAAACGCGGTAAACTGGCCTGCACGCTGGGAGATTCCACTTTTATGCACTCCGGGATTACCGGACTGATCGACGCCGTACATAACAACGCACGGTTTGTGGTCTGCATCCTCGACAACCGCGTTACTGCCATGACCGGCCAGCAGAACAATCCCGTCACCGGGAAAAACCTGCGGGGTGAAAAGACCCACAAAATCGATCTTCAACGCCTCGTAAAAGCCTGCGGTGTAAAGCATGTCGATACCGTAGGTGCTTACAATGTCGCGGAGATTCGGGACATTTTGAAAAAACACTGGGAATACGACGAAATGTCGGTTCTGATCGTCAAAGAACCCTGCATTCAGGTTTCGAAAAAGAACGACACCTCCTATACGACCGATCATGAATTGTGTACCGGATGTAAAATGTGCACGAGAATCGGTTGTCCGGCGGTTAGTTTCGACCTGAAAGCTAAAAAGTCGTCCATCGATACGTTGCTGTGCGTCGGGTGCGGACTATGTGCGGACGAATGTAAATTCTCTGCCATTTACCGTGTGGATGAGGAAGAAGCCCACAAAAAAGAGGCTGAAAAAATCCTAAAAAAACGCAAAGAAAAGAAAAACCGACGGAGTGAATAGAAACAGAGACAGGGGAGATAAAGTATGAGCAGCTCGGGCGCAAGCAAGGTAACCAACATCCTCGTAGTCGGGGTGGGCGGCCAAGGAACGATCCTGGCCGGGGAAATCCTCGCCGACGTAGTGCTGGATACCGGATTCAATATCAAAAAGAGTGAAGTCCACGGAATGGCTCAGCGGGGAGGCAGCGTCAATTCGCAGGTTCGTTTCGGCAAACAGGTATTTTCGCCGATCATCCCACGTGGAGAGGCGGATATCCTCCTTTCGTTCGAAAAGCTGGAACCGCTACGTTGGATCGAGTACTGCAACGCCAAAACCGTTGCCATCGTCAACGATCATTCGATTCATTCCCTGACCACCGCCACCGGATTGCAGCAATACCCCGATAACGTGGAAGATGAACTGAACTCGCGTTTCGGCAACCTCTTCCTGATTCCGGCTCAAGACATCGCAGAAGAGATCGGCAACCCCCGCGTGGTGAACGTTGTCCTTTTAGGTCTGATGGCCAGTATGCTGGATTTCAAAAAGGACAACTGGCTCAACGCATTGAAAAAACGACTGAAACCCAAATTCGTCGATATCAATCTGGAAGCGTTCGAACGCGGCTATACGTATTTTAGCGAATAATTTTCCTACGATTTTTACCGTTCTTAGCGAATTCGTAAACACGAGAGGATACCATGCCCCAGGCCGTCGTCATCGGAACCGGTAGCTACCTGCCGGATAAACGTCTGACCAACGAGGATCTCGAACGCTATACCTTCTCCAGTTCCTCAGGCGAAACCTACCACGAAAAAGCCGTGAATATCCTGGAACGAACCGGTATCCGAGAGCGCCGCATGTCCGAGAACATGGCAACCTCGGACCTAGCTGCCGAAGCGGCTCGACGGGCGATTCAGGCTGCAAAAATCCCGTTGGACGAAATCGACCTGCTGCTGTTTTCCTCTTCGACTCCCGACTACAAAATTCCCAAATGCGCACCATCGGTAGCCAGCAAAATCGGCCTACACGGCATTGCGGCCTATGATTTCGGCAAAGACTGCTCCGGCTGTCTCGAAGCTCTCGAAGCAGCCGCCTATTATATCGCTGCGGGACGTCACGAGACGGTGCTTGTCGTAGCGGCGGAACGTTGCTCGACGTTCGTCAATTACAATAACAAAGCAACCTCGGTAATTTTCGGTGACGGTGCCGCCGCCGTTGTCCTTCAACGAAAAGAAGACACCGACCGGGGATTCCTGCACTGTGTGGCGGGTTCCCAGGGAGATCTTGCCGACCGACTGTACGTTCCCGTAGGTGGCAGCACACGACCTTTCGAAGAAGGCGTGGAGCAAGCCGACACCAAGCTGAAAATGGATGGAAAGGCTGTTTTCGATTACGCCTCCCAGGTGTTTGCGATGGGCGTGGAACGTCTGTTTGCCGAAAAAGGCATGAGCGCCGGAGATTTGGACATTCTGATTCCACATCAATCGAACCTGCGCATCATCGAATCCGCTGCAAAATCCCTGGATCTTCCCATGGATAAAGTGATGATCAACGTCGATCGCTACGGCAACACGGCGGGAGCTTCCACATTGATCGCTCTCGATGAAGCCGTGCGAAGCGGCAAACTGCATCCGGGAGACATCACATGCCTTGTGGCGTACGGTGCCGGTTTTTCCTGGATCGCCTCCTTGTTCCGCTGGTAATGGACCGTTCCGACACCATCGCCGCGCTGGCGACCCCTCCCGGAAGCGGTGGTATCTCGATCATTCGCCTTTCCGGTCCCGAAGCTCACGCGGTTGGAAGCCAGTTGTTTCGACCGAAAAACTCGTCTTGTACGTTCGAGCCGAACCGTTTGTATTTCGGCTGGATTCATCATCGGGAACAGGTGCTGGACGAAGTGCTGTATGTGCGTTTCGCACCGGGGCGTAGCTACACAAGAGAAGAAGTCGTCGAAATCCATCTGCATGGTGGCTTGCAGCATTCTGCCCAAGTACTGGAGGCGGTGTTCTCCTGCGGCGTACGTCCTGCCAATCCTGGGGAATTCACGATGCGGGCTTTTTTGAATGGCCGCATCGACCTTACCCGAGCCGAAGCAGTGACGGAAGTAATCGAGGCGAGAACCCGCTCAGGATTACGGGCGGCACGCCGTCAGCTAACCGGAGAACTGGCACGACAGTTTGGGAATCTTCGAGAACAACTGTTGGAAATTCTTGTAGAAATTGAATCCTACATCGATTTTCCCGATGAAGATATCGAAGGCGGTGACCGAACGCGCATCGACGAGCGCTTAGGACAAGCTTCCCATTTTCTTTCCCAGGCAAGAGACAGTTACCGCACCGGACGTATCCTGAAAGACGGCGCGGAAGTCGTACTGGCCGGACGTCCGAACGTAGGAAAATCTTCATTGCTCAATCTTCTGGTAGGACGAGAACGCGCCATCGTTACCGAACTACCCGGAACAACTCGGGATATGCTGGAAGAAATCGTCGAGTTGGACGGTCTGCCGCTGCGTTTCGTCGATACCGCCGGATTGCGTGAAGGAGGCGACCGCGTAGAGCGTGAAGGTGTTGCCCGTGCCGAAGGTCGTTTGCTTGAAGCGGACCTCGTGTTGGGACTGCTGGACAGATCCAACCCACTGACACCGCAAGATCTTGAGTTGATAGAGAAACTTCCGCAAGATCGAACGCTTTGGATCGCCAACAAATCAGATCTGCAACCGGCTTGGGAAACGGAAGATTTTCCCTCGAAAGAAGCACCCCTCGACCTGAGCGCCAAAACCGGTGAAGGACTGGAAGCGATGACCGCCGCCATTCGCCGATATCTCGATTTCGAGGGTGTTACTCATCACGAAGTGTTATTGACCTCTTCCCGACACCGGGCGTTGGTTGCCAAGGGAGCGGAAGCATTGGAACGTGCTAAAATCGCTCTGCAAAGCGACGCCGGACTGGAACTTGTCGCAGCAGACTTGCGTGATGTTTTGGACGGTCTGGAGGAACTTCTCGGCGTCACCTCCCCCGACGAAGTGCTTCACGAAATTTTCGGACGTTTTTGTATCGGCAAATAGCGAATAATTCCTACAATTTACGGCCAAGGATCTCCCTCGATAAGATTCAGTACTCCTTGACTGAATGAATGCTCCATAATCGTGTAAAAACCCTCGGTATTGGGATGAATGCCGTCCGGGAGATATCCAAGCGGCCCGGGAACTTCCCACGTTCCACCGGGCATCGGGTTGTAATCCGGCGAAGTACCAGGTTTGGGAACGACGTGAGGATCGTAAGCAATCGGCGGCAAAAGGAACGGAGGGTGGACCGTATCACCGAAGGTCCATTGCAAAATGCCATAGTTGTGAGCGTAGTGGACATTTTCCGTAGTATTCGCCAGATCCAGTTTTCGTTCTCCCAAGGCAACGAAAGTCTGGTTGTAGGGTTTGGTACTCCAATCTCCCAAACCAAAGGCAGCTTTTAGAAATTCATAATGGATATAATCGTAGCCGATCAGCACGACGTGAAGGTGCGGACGACCTTGTTGTGCAAATTCTACGATGTCCTGAATGTCATCGCGAATCCCATCGAGAACGATGTTTCGCCACCATTCGGGGCGCTCGTCGAAATTATTGGAGACGATTTCGAAATTGATATCATTGCCTCCGATAACCAGCAACAATACTTCGGCAACGGGAGGGCGGTCCAGCGCTTCGGCCAACATTGTGAGCTTCTCATCCTCGTTTTCAGCCCATTCCGAAGCTCTGGAGCCGGGGAGCGTAGTATTTTCATAGCGAAATTCCACATCCGTATGTCCGGTTTCGGCCAACAATGTCTGCACGGAAGGAATAAAGCCAGAGGACCATGAATCACCGGCAAGCACCATGCTATCGATAGCGGAAGGATCTGAAATCGTTTCGTTTTCGTCGATTTCAACTTCCGTCTCATCCTCGTCCCCTCCGGTTTGGGGTAAACATTCTCCTTGACCGCACAAGCAAATTGCGTCGTCCCCTGTGCAAGTACAGGAACGACCTTCCTGGAACAGATCCGGCAGCAACGTGCAGTCCCAGCAATCCGGCCAGGGAAGCAACTCGCAGTCGTAACGCAAACAATCCGGCGGGGCCGGTCCTTCCCACATTTCGGGACAACTGTCGTCATCCTCGGCCTCTTCCTCATCGGAAAGCTCTTCGGATTCCGAGGATTGCTCCTCTACGTCTTGGGCATCGGCTTCTGGGGATTCATCATCCGAAAGTTCCGCTTCATCGTCGTCAAACTCGCCTGTAATTTCAAAAATTTCCTCGTCGAGTTCTCCCAAAACATCTTGATCGTCACCTGCATCAAAATCGCCCTGAGACGTAAAATCGCCCGTTGCCTTCTCGTCGCTACAGTTTGTAGCCGTCATCAGTCCCACGGCGAAAAAGGCCATCAATAGCGTTACCAGTAACCAATGCCTGCGCATGATTCGTTCCCCACGTACGATGTATTTTTTGAAATTCACCTTTTTGAATCATCCATGTTTTGGGGAAAATTGGCAAGAAATTGCAGGAATTTGTCCTCGTTGCCGCTCTATTGTTTAAAGTTCCAACTCGAACGTCAGGTAGACATCCGGGGCGAGCATGTCGGGACGGTGGGCAAGATCGATCTTCAACCACCAGCAATTGCAGGAGGAACGGTAGAACATCCCGGCCCGCTGCTCGATCAACTCTCTATGCAGAATATCAAAATCGATCCCATATTTAAAGATCAAATGATCGTGCAATAAGCTCCAGGAAGGTTCCGCGCCTACTTGATGGAAACGTTGCTTCAAACTCGTTTCGCGATACCCCAAAAGAGCACCGACCGGCGGCCCTTTATCGGCAAATTCATGCCTGAGTTTCACGCTAACACCTTCAAACGGACCGACACGAACGAAAGAAAACGTTGTCTGCGGGTGCTTTTTATCCGTACGCCAACCTATTTCCGATTGCCAGAGGGTTTTTGTCGTTTCCAAACGCAGACGATAGCGTGTGGCATCCAGCAAACGATGATAACGTCCCTCCAACGGTTCTTCGAGAAACAGGCGTTGAGCAGCTTCCAGCTCTACCACCGGACCTATTTTTCCTTGTAAAATCGTTCCGTTGCGCCAAACAAAACGTTGCAGAAGACGTCCTTCCACCCAGTGAGGTGCTACGGAATCTCCCGGTGGTTCGATGGCCCGAAAGGCCGAGTCTTCGTCCAATCGATGATGGTACGGCATGTAACGATAGTGGAAAACAGGAAGAATTTCGTGCTTCATAGCTCGATCCTCTCCCATTGTGAAAACCCTGTGCAAACGGCTGCCGAGTGTCGCATCCAAGCGCCATTCACCAAGGGTTTCGTAGTTACCAGGGTCATTGTACAAACGGTGGGGAAACAGGAAATCGCACCGGTAGCGACTCGAAAGAGCGCCTTCGAGATATGGAGCGAAAGCCAACGGTATGCTCAACTCAGGAGAAAGATAAAGCCTTGTAAAATCAACAAGGACCGGAGTGTCCACATTCGTTGGATCGTCGTAGTAGTCCGTATCCAGCGCTGTCCCTTGGTAAATGTTGGATTGCACGAAAACATGCGAGGCACCTACCCCTAACGAGGGCAGTATCCAGCCACCGGCCAGAGGTAGCGGAGGAAGTGCGAAAGAAAGTTCGGGAAGAACCTGGGCGCTTTGGTTGTCCTGTGGATGATAAAACGTGCCGTCCGGGTTGTCACGATACGCCAGATTCTGCCAGAAACGAGCCTGGATTTCTGCATTGAAATCATGTAGGTTCCGGGTTTCGACTCCAAACGTCGATTGGGTATGATCGGCATAACGAGCCGAAAGCGAACGGTGAAACAGGTTGGGAAGTCCGGCATCCGAGACGACATCCACGTCGGCGATCTGTCGTGTGTAGCGGGTTTCCCAAAAGTGGGTCCAGCGCAATTGGAAACGGTTGTCGGCTTCGGTGGAGGAATGCCGCCCTTTGAGATCGTACAACCAGAAACCCTCGACTTTTCCACCGACATCCGGGTAGCGATAACGAAACTCGCCGACAGGCATTACGCCTCGTTTCGAGAGTCCTTGCGCACCGAAGGTCGTATCCGCGCCTTTCCCAAGCGTCAAATAGGCTTCCTGACGCAACATCCAACCGTTGCGATCCTCATATCCGCTACCCGGTGCAAGAAACCCCGATTTTCGCGGGGCAATGCTCGTTTTTACTCGATGCAATTCCACAAGGTCCATATCGTGGACCGAGAACCGAGGTTCATCGACCAACAACCATTCATCGGGCAACAATTCACCCGATTCACCACTCATCGACCAATCCGGCTCTTTTCCTGCAGGACAAAGACAAGCCGTGTAATAGCCGTTTTCGAATTTCCATTGTCCCTGTGGCGTTTTCCAGAATTTTTCCGCCTGAAACTCACCCCGTGCCGAAGTCTGTGCTTTCTGTTGCAGCAGCTTTTCGCAGGTATCCGGTTCGTTTCGGTAGCGAATCCGAAGCTTTTCCATTTCAACGACGGAGCCGTCTTGCGAAAACGTCATCCGATGGGCTTCGAGCCGCCGATAACGTGCTTCCAAAACAACGTTTCCCATGGCAACGACAAGCCCCGTCTCCGTGAACCATTCGATGGTTTCGGCTGTAAAATTAAACCGTTTCGTCTGTAGAGAAGCGTTTCCCCGCGCCGTGATTTTGCTGGAAGAGCGGTCGAGCTCAAGACTATCGGCCTGAACTTCGATTCGTTCTCCAGCGGACCACTCGAACCATTGCGGATGGGCAGGTGCTCCCAATGCATTGGAAATAAAAAGGAAAAACAGGAAAAAAGAGAAAAGCGCAAGCGAGCGAAACCCGAAAATGTTCAAGAAATTTCGTCTCATTCTCGCTCGTGTCATGAAGGTACGATGCCACCGATTTTCAACAAGTTTTTTTTGACCTTAAAAGGTCTTAAGATTACTCTTAACGAAATTGACACGATAGTTTCATGTTCAACTCTCTTTCGCAACTCTATTTTGGAGCAACTTATGCGTAAACCAACCACCATGCATTGTTTTTTTCTGGTTTTGGCTTTGGCCTTTTTTACATATGCCTGTGACGATGGGGATTCCAACACGCAGACGCTCGGTGACGAGGACGTGACACAGGAACAGGAAGAAGTCACGGAATCGGAAGAAGAAATCCTCCCCTACAGCTATTCAGATAGTTCGTTTTTCCATGAAGTCCGCGAACCGGCGGCGACACGGGCAGATGCAACGTTCGATCACGAAGAAACAACCTACTATCGTACAAACGAAAACCTTCCCGATCTCGATATCCGGGCGCTGGCCTATATCGATGGGACTCTTTACGCCGGTAGCGCCAGCGGAATCCTGCGCTTTCTCCCGGAAGAAGATCGCTTCGAGAAAATCGATACCCAAACGGACAGTCAACCCGTAACGGCCTTGTCGAGAAAACTGACACAGGCCGGAGATCTCGTGGCTGTATTCGAAGGCACGCAAGGTGCGACGACTCGCGACGAACCACCCGTAGACGGAGACGATGATTCGGCCGAATGGACCGAAGAAGAAATCGAAGCCGAAGCGGAAATGACGGAAGATGCGGAAAACACCGAAATCTCGGATTCCGAGCCTTCAAAAACCTGGAACATCGTTCTGTGGAATACATCGACACAAGCTCTGGAATCCTACGAGTGGATCGGGGAAGAAGTGTTTGCAGTAACCGTCGGGACAGCAACGTTCTGGCCGGGTTCCGTCCGAGATGCCGTCGAAACCATCTGGTTGGGAACATCGAATGGCGTTTGGGCGCTGGAGAATGACGCTTTCGTGCAAGTGGCCTTCGAGGGCGAAAACATTAACGATCTGATGGTTGACGGCAACCTGATCGCCGGTACGGACAATGGAGTTCAAATCTACAACGGCACCGATACAACCGAATATACGAAAGAAAACGAAACGTTAAGCGACAATCGCGCCCGCGTGCTCGGCTTTGGAGGAACGGGAGCCAAGATGGATCTCTGGGTGGCGTGTTCGTACGGATTGAATCTCCCCGAAGAGAACTTCCAGTTCGGAGCCGAATTCGGCAAACTGCCGTCCCGTTTCGCTACAGACATGGATGTTCAAGGCAACGAAATCCTGCTTGGCCATCAATACGGTGCAACATACCTTAGATTCTCTCCATCGGATCGTGCGTTGGAACACAAGGATTTCTACATTTCCCGCCGTTGGGTGCTCGACAATTACGTCAATGCCGTAGCTTTCGGGGCCGATGGTTCCCGCTGGTTCGGTACATCCAAAGGAATCACGCGCATCGATCTTGTCAAGCGGACGCTTGAGGACAAGATGGAAATCATTGAAGATATCCTCGATCGGGATTTCTGGCGTATGGACGGCTTCGTCTCTTCCGATGGCTATCGCGAAGATCCATGGGACACGACAAGCCCCGCCGTATTGCACGACAAAGACAACGACGGTCTATGGACACAAATGATGATCGGCGGCTGGGCTTATGCTTACGGTGCCACCGGAGACGAAAAATACTGCGAGAAAGCCCGTAAAGCGATGGGCAACATGCTGCTGCAAATCGACGTTCCCGGCGAGGATTTCAAAAAAACCGATCTCGGCTACGGATTCATCACACGTTCGCTCGTCCGTGATGACGAAGGCGATGTCTACACCGACAAATCGGAGCGTGATAACTGGCATCCTGTGACGTATGAAGGCGTCAATTATTACTGGAAAGACGACACCTCTTCCGACGAAATCGACGGCCATTTCTACGGTTTTCCGCTGTACTACGATTTCTGCGCCAACGAAGAAAACGGGGAGAAACAAAACGTCGCCGACCACGCCGGAGCACTTGCCGACTACATCCTTCGTCATGGATTCCTGTTGCTCGATCTGGATGGTGAGAAAACCATGCACGGCCATTTCGCACCCGAATACCTGGCTATCGCGGTAGACGGTCTGGATGCTTGTGTAAATGGGGATCTGGACAGAATCGAAGCCTGTGGCGACGCTGCATTCGGCGGCGGTTGGTTGAACTCCATGGAAATTCTCGGCCTTCTGCTTTCGTCCTACCATATGACCGGCGAGAAGAAATTCTACGACGCCTACGAACTGCTGATTCGAGAGCATCGTTACGACGAAGTAGTACTGGGCGTTTACAATGCCTATACGGTCACGACTCCGGGAATCAAAAACCATTCGGATCACGAATTGGCGATGCTGGCCTATGCCACACTGATTCGCTACGAACCCAACGATGAACGACGGGATCTCTGGATCGATTCACTGAAATTCTTCTACGAGTACGAAAAGCCCGAACGAAACCCGCTCTGGGCGGCCATCGTCTCGCTGGCGGCAGGATCGGAGTTGGTTGGAGAAACGGAAATAGACGGCGCGATTCGCACGTTGCGTGAAATGCCGATGGATAACCGAAAATGGTATTTCGACAACCTGAAACGGACCGATGTGAAAACCCAGGACTCCAAAGACCGTTTCGACGAGGAACAACTAACCGAGGTTCTTCCCTACGACGAAATGAGAGCCTTCTGGTGGAACGGCAATCCTTACAGCGCGATCGAAGGTGGAGACGGCAAAGGTCTGCAAGGTCCGATGTGCTGGCTTCTCCCCTACTGGGGCTTGCGCTATGCCAACATCCTTGAATAATTAAGAATTCGGAGGAATTGCCAAACGGTTTCGTCGGGTCTGCTAAAAGAAAGGCTTTGCCTCGTGACACCCTCGATTGGGATCGAAATTCACATCCAACTCGCAACGAAAAGCAAGTTGTTTTGCCCATGTTCAACGGACATTTTCGGCAAAGAGCCCAATTCGCTGGTTTGTCCGGTCTGCCTTGGTCTTCCTGGAGCATTGCCGAAGCTGAACCGAAGCGCAGTGATTTTCGCCGTGCGTCTTGCCCATGCCATTGGAGCGGAAATATCCCTGACAAGCCTTTTTGACCGGAAAAACTATTTTTACCCGGATCTCGTCAAAGGCTACCAGATTACTCAACAAAATGAGCCTTTGGCTCGTGGAGGGAAGCTTCCGGTTTATCGTAAAGACGGTAGCCGATTCGATGTGGGGATTGAACGCATCCATATCGAGGAAGATACCGGACGTTCGGTGCATCCTGAAGGAGCGGATTACAGTCTGATCGATTACAACCGCAGCGGAATGCCGCTTGTGGAGATGGTCAGTCGTCCCGATATCCACTCCGCCACCGATGCAGCCTTGTATGTGACGCTCGTTCAGAGATTGATTCGGGTTCTGGAAATCGGCAGTGGCGACCTGGAAAAAGGCGCCATGCGTTGCGATGTGAATGTCTCGATTCGCCAAAACGAAGAGGATCACCCCGGAGTCCGTACGGAGATCAAAAATCTCAACTCTTTTCAGGCCATTCGAAAATCCATCGAGTACGAAATACACCGTCAAAGTGAATTAAAAAGTGACGAGCGAGAACAACTTACACTCCATTGGAACCCGGAAACCGGTCGCACCGTTCCAATGCGCTCCAAAGAAAATCTTCCCGATTACCGCTATTTTCCAGATCCTGATCTTCCGCCTTTGAAAATCGATGAGGAATTTATCCAGGAAGCCATCGGTGAAGAACCTCCCGAACTGCCTTGGGAAAAATTCAAGCGATATATCGAGGACTTACAGCTTGATCCGGCGATGGCGTCCACGCTGCTAGCCGAAACGGAGCGAGCGCGGTGGTTCGATGCCGTAGTGGAAGAAGGCGCTCCCGCCAAAGCGGCAGCCAATTGGGTCAACAACGAGATTTTGGGCAAACTTCGTGAACGAGGACATGCCTTTTTGCCGGGCGGACCGTTTCGAGCGGGAAGTCTGGCCGAGTTGATTCTAGGTATTGAGGAAAAACGATTTTCGCGCCGAACCGTGGAAAAAGCGATCACCCGTTCTCTCGATGAAGGCCGAGACCCGCTGGTCATTGCCGAAAAAGAGGAACTTTATATCGTCGAGGATTCAGACCACATCCGCACCACCGTTTTCGCCGTCACACAGTCGTTTACCGATGAAGTGACCAGCTATCGCCAAGGCAAAAAACAATTGATGAACTTCTTTGTCGGTCAAGTCATGCAACGACTGGAAGGCAAGGGAAATCCCGAGGAAATTCAAGCTCTTTTGCTGGAACGACTGGAAAAGGAAGACTGATCGAAAACTACACACCCAATGGATGGTACTTGGAAATATCTCGGTAAAGGCGAGCGCGCGGAGCCTCTAAAATCTTCAATTTACCATTGATGGCGATCATCCCCGAAAACGGTCTTTCAATTTCGTTTTCGGGTGTTGTTATGGGTGGCGGCGGTTGTTCCGCCTCGACGCGGTAATCAAACGGTGTAGCCGGCGATAAGCCTAAGTTATGTACTGCTCCTCCTAAACCGACAATAGGTCGGTAAAAGATTTTTCCAGTAAGTTTTTCACGAATACCCCCTCCTACACGGTCGAGGATACGGTCTACAAATTCCTGAAGAAACGAAGCGGTAAAGATAGAATTTTCTTTCAAGTTTTCTAAAGGACCAGGAACATACTGGGGAGTAAGCATCAATTTTCCGTAAGGAAACGAACGGAAAGTACGGATAGTGTTAACGAGAATATCCTCTGTCTCTTCCACTGTTTGCGGATTTGTAGGAGACGCTTTTACAGTAATCGTCAACGACTCGATCACTTCGGGATCGGCAGCGATGGCTTCGGCGTTTTCCTGCCATTTTTTTACGTTCGCTGCTGTAAGAATATTCGATTTTCTGTTCTGATTTTCATGAAGAAACCAACCGGAGGTCAACAGATAGAACCGTTTGCCGGTCATTTCTTTGAAACATTTTAGAATATCGTAGAGTTTCGGATGAAAAAATGGATCGGAATCCGTAGAAGTCAGCACGTAGCGGGTAAACAGTTCCTTTTTAATTTCTCCTTCAAGTTCAAGAACCTTTTCAACAGCTCTTTCAAACGTTTCCAAAGGCATAATGCTGTAATTGTATGTAGGACTTTGGCTGCAATCCCTGCAACCCCGTGGGCAATTTTTAGAAATCTGAATGGTATCGAACTCGGTCAATTGGAGAATTCGTTTACCTATCGTTTCAAACATTGCACGACCTATTGAGAAACCACTTTAATGAATTCCGTGCATCATCTTCTTCAGAGGTTTGATCAACAGCAGCAGAATCAATGCAGCGCCACCGGAGGTAGCCGCAGGAATCGTGAAAAACAGGACGTGATTCATCGAATCGTATTCCCCAGCGAATAGCCCCCCGACCAGATTGGCCAACGCGCTGGAGAGGAACCACGTCCCCATGAGCATCGATCCGAATCGGATGGGCGAAAGCTTCGTCACCATCGACAATCCCACCGGAGACAGACAAAGTTCACCTAGTGTCTGTAAAGCGTAAGATCCCAATAAAAACAGCATGGTCACCGGTTTACCGGTTTCGTAGTACATCGCAGCGGCGGCGATCATTACGATAAATCCGATGCAGAGCAGTCCCAGTCCGAGGACGAACTTCATCGGCGTGGACGGGTCACGTCCTGCCGTGGCCAGATCGATCCACATTCTCGAAAACAGCGGCGCAATCAGGAAAATCATCAATGGATTCACCGACTGGAACCAGCTTGTTGGAAATTCCCAATTGAGGAAGGGAATCATGCGGTCCGTCTGACGGTCGGCAAACAGAGTCAACGAACTTCCAGCCTGTTCGAACGAGGCCCAGAAGAAAATCACGAAAAACGCCAGGATGAAAATTACCGCGATCCGATGTTTTTCCTCTCGGGTCAGAGGTTCGTCTTTTTTACCGACTTCGGGTTTGCGTGTGGGTTTCAGTCCTTTATCCCCCAGGAAGCGCTTTTGACCCCAGGAATACATCGCCAATCCCAGCAACATGCCGACACCTGCAGCACCAAAACCGAAGTGCCAATCCACTTTTTCTCCAAGGTATCCACAGACGAGCGGCGAGAAAAACGCTCCCAGGTTAATACCCATGTAGAAAATCGTGAACCCGCCATCACGGCGTGGATCGTTTTTTTCGTACAACTGACCGACGACCGTTGAAATATTGGGCTTGAAAAATCCGTTCCCTAGAATCAACAGCACCAATGCACTGAAGAAAAACGGCAACGGTGGAAACGCCATGGCGAAGTGACCCGCCGCCATCAGCAATCCACCGATGAAAATGCAGCGTCGCGCACCGATATAGCGGTCGGCCAGATATCCACCCACCAACGGCGTAAGGTAAACCAGCCCCGTATACCAGCCATACACCGATCCGGCGGTTTCGGTAGAGAATTCAAGCACTTTGACCATGTAAAGCACGAGTAGCGAACGCATTCCGTAGTAACTGAAACGCTCCCAGGCTTCGACGCCGAATAACAGATACAGTCCTTTGGGGTGGCCGCCCTTTTGTGGGATCGTGGCTTGGTCACTCATGCTTGTACGTTTCCCTTTCTCGGACGGGTCTTATCGTTTCACGGGCAAACCTCTTCGGCTCCCCAGTGCAACGAACGAGACGTGCGAATCCGAGCTTATTTCATAGCATCCAAAATCTTCTGGGCTTTTTCGACGGACTCGTCGGCCGGGAACCATTTGACGTAGTTTCCAGCGTATTCGACGGTTTTTTCGCGGTTTTGCATCATCATATAGGTCATTGCCAGACCCATGATCGTGCTCTTGTGACGAGGCTTGTCTTTGAGCACGTTCTCAAAGGTTTGCAACGCTTCGTCGTATTTCCCTTGATTCAAATAGACAAAAGCCAGTCCCGAGTTTAGTTCCGGGTCGCCCGGATAGGTTTCCAAACCGGCTTGATAGGTCGTCAATGCATCGTCGAATCGTTGTTTTTTCAGCAATTTCTTGCCCAATTCGGCGATGGTCTTGGCTTCCATGTTCTTCACATCGTTTTCAACGATGGTTTCCGGTATCGAAAGGCTTTCCATATAGCCAAGCATTTCTTGTCCCAAAGCGTGATCGGGATAATTGCTCAGTACGCTTTCCAGAGTTTGGGTAGCTTTATCGTACTGCCCGGCACTCATCTGAATACGAGCAATCAAAAACTGAGCTTTCAGCATCGTGCTGTCTTTGACATAGGCGTCATTGAGAATATCGATGGCTTCTTGTTTCAACTCCGGGTTCGTGGCGGTAACCGCACCTTGCACGAACAGGAATTCAGAGCTGTTTTGGTGGGTTTTCTTCGCCAGGTCCAGTAGTTCCTGAGCTTTGCCGGCCTTGTCGGGTCCTGCGAGCCGGTAATAATCTGCAATGGCGATCTGTACGACAGGAATCGTTTGGCCGACTTCCCAGACTTTCTGCGTAATTTCTCCGGCCTTCTGGCTCATGGTGTTGATCGTCTGTTGGAGGGCGGTGCCTTCTTCTTTGATGGCCTGCTGTTCTTCGACGATCCGAGCCTGCTCCTCTTTTTCCGCCGCTTGATATTCTTTCTGCAAAGAAGCGGATTCGGCTTCCAGTTGCTCCACTTTGATCGAAGCGAAATCGCTTCGAGCGACAAGAGCCTGAAGATGAACGGCCATAGCTTCCGGGAGTTCGGGATTGGCCGTCTGGAACTTTTCACCCTTCGCAATGGCCTTATCCAAGGAATCCTGATCGAAACGGTTGATCATACTTTGAATGGCGGCGATACTGTTTTTCTGATCTTGCGTCAATTCGGGACGTTGGGTAAATTTCAGATATCCGACATACCCAGCAATTCCCAAGACAACGAGAAACAGGAAGAAAAACAGGATGTTGCGATTTCTACGCCCTTTACGCTGGGCTTCCCGCTCCAGTTCTTCGGCCAACAACTCTTCGTTCGTCTTGTGACGCATCTGCGGCTCGAACTCCGGCTCTTTGCGGGCTGTTTTTGGAGGAGCAACCTCTACGGAAGCTTGCTGAGGCTGGGCAACCGGAGTCGCGCCCGTGGAAGACGTTACGGCTTCCGTTTGTCCGGTAGCTCCCGCAACGGGTCCAGAGTCCGGTATTGCTGCACCCATTTCGGCCGTCATTTGCGGTGTCGTGGGTTGCTGCCCCTGTGTCATTTGAGGTGAGGCACCGGCGGATTCCGGTACAACAGCACCCATCTCGGCGGTCATCTGCGGTGTCGTAGGCTGCTGACCTTGTGCTATTTGCGCGGTGGCACCTGTGGATTCCGGCATGACAGCGCCCATTTCGGCCGTCATCTGCGGTGTTGTAGGTTGCTGCCCCTGGGTCATTTGAGGCGTGCCACCTGTGGATTCCGGCATGACAGCGCCCATTTCGGCCGTCATCTGCGGTGTTGTAGGTTGCTGCCCCTGGGTCATTTGAGGCGTGCCACCTGTGGACTCCGGCATGACTGCACCCATCTCGGCGGTCATTTGCGGTGTCGTGGGTTGTGTCGGTTGCTGAACTTGCGGCAGCGGTTGGCTTTCAGATGTGGAAAACTGTTGCGGCAAGGCGTTGTATTCCATTGTCATTTTAGGAACTTGCGCTTGCTCAGCTTCGATCTGGCGTTCCATCTCCTTGCGCGTCTCGGTTTCATCCACCACTTTTTTCAAACCGGAGACGGTCTCCAAGCCGATCCAGGTTTTGGCGTTGTTCGACACCTGATCTTCCCGGTGAGCTTTATCTTCCCGAATCCACCGTTGCAACGTGGCGAAGCTTTCGCAGTTGTAGACCTGACCGTCCGTTTTTTTCAGATACCAAGTGGTAGTTTGCGGAATCGCGACCGGTTGAAGCGGACGCCGGGCGATAAAGATATTTCCGCACTGCTGGCATTGCAGGTTGATACCTTCCGGGGGAATCTGTTGTGGGTCCATTTCATATTGAGCCTGGCATTGATCGCAAGTCACACGCATAATTTTCCTCCGAAGCGCGAAAGATGATCCGCTTTTCAAACCCAACGGGATACGTTCGTTCGACGTGTTGAAATGACGAAAATAGGGTCGTAATTTTTCCGCGGGGATTCTAGCAGAGAATGAGTTGTTTTCACAAGTTATGTCTTTACTTGGACGAGAAAGGAAAAAACTGGCAGGAAAAAACAGATTGGTGTAGGGTAATTTCATCATCCTGCGTCGTTCGACAAGTCTTTTCTTTCGCCCTTTTGGGGTCGATTCGTTTCTCTTTCCCACGCTTGAGTATTGAACATGAACATCATCACATCCACATCCGTTTTTTGCCGCTACTTGACGTTCTCGATTCTTCTTTTCTCGCTATTGGGTCTTTCTGCCTGTGATTGGGAATCCGATGGTCTCGAAATTCTAAAAAATCGGTATCTGGAAGATGGTGACGAAGAAGCCGAAGAAGAGATCGAAGCCATTGAAATGGAAGTCTCCGGCGATACCACAAGCGGTGTCTGGCTGATGAAAGAAGAACTTGTCGGTAACGCCACATTCTTGATTGACGAGATCGTCCTCGTCCAAACATTGTACTATCTCGTTACCATTTCCGAAGATGGTTCCACCATGCAAGCGGACTTTTGCCATTACAAAGGAGTTCCCTACAAAGACGAAAGCCGCACAGAGGAAGATACAACAGGTAAAAACCACACTCCTGCAGATACAGAAGGGAAAATTCCAGGTTGGGAAGCTGAGCTAGATGGCAGCGAAACCTCGTTGGAGCCGGGGGAAATCGTTTGGTTGTGGGGTGTTAAAGAATCGGCTGGCGATCCGAAAACCATGACACTTCCCACAGAAAACGATCTTGCCAACGCCGACGACCAAGACGAAGACGGCAACCCCGGTGTCAGTCTGGAAGTCGATGGAATGGGAGTGCGCTATATGGCCCGTCGCCAGATTACCACATACGCCAAAGCAGACCTAAGCGACGATGGCCAATGGCTGACCGGTTCACTTGAATTCACCTCCGAAGATTCTCCACTGGGCGCAGCCATCTCGACCGTAAACAGAACAGCCGAAGTTTTTCCCATCGACGGTGCCAGCCGCTATTGGCTACGGCGCATCGGTGCACTGGATGATGACGAAACCTATACCTGTGAAAACCAGATGGCACAGGCGGATGGCCTGTTTGTCGAAGCTCCTCAAGAATAAACGGGAGGTCCAAAATGAAAGCTGCATTATTTGCGTTCAACGGAGAACTATTCTGCTTCGCCCACGTTTTGCTCAATGCTTTCGACATGAAAGCCAAGGGCTACGAAGTGGAGATCGTGATCGAAGGTTCCGCCACGAAGTTGGTCAAGGAACTGTACGAAGATCCCGAAAAGCCTTTTGCCAAGCAATTCGCCAAGGCGAAAGAAGAAGGCTTGATCGGCTGTGTCTGCAAGGCCTGTGCAACGAAAATGGGCAGCAAAGACAGCGCTGTGGAACAAGGGTTGACGTTGGCGGGCGACATGTCCGGGCATCCTAGCCTTTCCTCTTACCTTGAAAAAGGCTACCAGGTTTTCACGTTTTAGCGGGATTTTTCGCCAACGCGCTTGAAATGGCAGATTTCTTTACCGATTGTAAAGATTGTTCTCGAGATACCAAAGCGCGTAAAGAAATTGAAGGTTGCACCCGGAACAAAAATATTCCGGGTCTTCGATAACCGCAATGCGGTCGTCTATCCAGTGATGGAGAATTCGTCCCTGTTCTGGGTCGTAAAGATAAGACTGAATAAATCCTTCCACGGGAGCAATGGCCTCAGCATAGCGCTCGTCGCCGATAATCTCCCAAAGCAACGTCGTAGCCATAATCAAGTAGTTCTGGCTACTTAAGGTAGAATATACCTCCGTTTGCGCTCCCATGTGTTTGGCGGAATACGGACTGTGATAACACCCCAACGCTTCGTTTTTCAGTGGTTCGATACCTTCGAAAATCGCCTCGGCTCTCTCCCGGTACGCTTCGGTTCCGGTCAGTTTGTAAGCGATGGCATTGGAAAGCATTAGAATCAGGTTGGGATATAAAAACAAAGTCTCCGATGAAGAATCGAAGCGGTAGACACTTTGTTCTTCCCACCAGGCTTTCTCTTCGATTTTGTTCAGAATTTCCAAACCACGATTCAAACAAGCCGCCTTTTTTTCCTCGTCCAGATCGAGTTGTTCGGCATAGCGCAAATTCATTAAACTCATCACACCGGTGATGGCCGTAGATCCGTAAGTGTCAAGAGCATAAGACTCGATACCAGTCAACTCCAGATAATCGTCGAAACCATGCACGGTCTGATTGACGTACTCCACGATAGCATCTACCGAAGCCATCGGAGATTTGTTTCCCGTTACGGAAACGTATTCGATGATTCCCAGCGTTGCCATAATGACTTCTTCGAGATTATCGAGAAAGTAGATGCCGTCTGAACTGCCTCGTTCGATTACGTCGAGGTCGTAGGCTTTCACCTGCTCCGCACGGTCGAGATACTCGTCTCTTTTGTAATCTTTTCCCGCGTGAATATAAAACGCCAGCCCATAATAGGCCGCGTCCCCGAACTCTTCGAGCCACTTCCCGCCACTCATCTCGAAATGAAAAGCATCTTCTTGAATTTGTTTGTAAAATTCATCGTATGGCGTCGGTAAAATCGTGTCTTCTTCATTTTCCACTTCGGACAACACATCCTGATCCGCCCGAAACTCAGACGAACGATCCTCGCTGCATCCCGACAGGAAAAGACCGAAAATACTCCACAGAAGCACAAACACCATGAGTGGCACACCGCGCATGAGGTTCTCCAAAGGGTTCGAATGTCTCAATGCGCGGAGTATATCAGGAAAAAAGTATATTTCAAAATTTACAAACGGGGAGGTTCCAAGTCCCGGTGTTCGAGCACTTCGCCGCGTGCCGATATTTTCGTCATACCGACCGGAAGCGTTTTTCCGGCTTTCTCCAAAGCTTGCTGAATCATACGTAACAGCCCGGAACAACAGGGAACTTCCATCACAGCCACGGAAATGGAACGAAGCGGATTGGCAAAAATCCGGGACAGTCTTTCGACCGTCTCCCGGCCATCATCGAGTTTCGGACAGGTCATCGCTACGGTGTTGCCTCGAATTAGTTTTTGATGAAGATCGGGATAAGCCACAGCCACGCAGTCGGCGAGAATCAGCAGGTCTTTGTCTTCGAAAATTTTTCCATCTGGCGGCAATAAACGAAGCTGAACGGGCCACTGCTGCAATTCCGAAGACGGAGAGATTGTTTCAGAATTTGAATTGCCAGGGGCAGGCTCTCCACCTGGGGTAAGAACCTGTAAGAGACTTCCCGGACAAGCACAGGGTTCCGGTGCTGATATTTTCTCGGAACTCTTTTGAGATTCCAAGTACTTGTGGACTTCTTCCTCGTCGAACGCTTCGGCACTTCTCTCGATGATTTTCAACGCATCTTCGGGGCAGGAACCCAAGCAGGCCCCCAATCCGTCGCAATAGCTGTCTTTGACGAGTCGAGCTTTTCCATCGATGATTTTCAAGGCTCCTTCGGCGCAATCGATAATGCATTGCCCGCATCCGGTGCACTTTTCATCGTCGATTTCGATAATTTTACGTGTGGTTTCCATCGCTTACCTGCTCTCAGTTTTTCACGGCTTCTGCAGCTTCGGCCTCTTCGGCCTTTCGGGATTGTTCGAGAAACCGGGCGTAGTTTTCTTCGCCCAGGCAGTCTTTCGCAGCAGCGCACCAGGACGCGCAGTTGGGAACGGCCTCTTTTTCGACCATTTCCCCGCAATGGGGACAGCGTCGTCGGAATTCGTCCGAAAACATTTCCACTTTTTCGTGACAATTCGAGCAACGAAAGAATGCCGCCTTCAACCATCGGGTGTCTTGTCCGGGACATTTCGCCATATCGATCACCTCCTTGCATCTTTAGGATACGAAGTTTGTGCGATCCTTTCCTTGACTCCGATCAACTTTTGCCGATTTTTTTCATTTTTTAGCATCTTGTAACGATTTTTCGTGAATTCATCCGGTGCAAATAAAAAAGCCCGAGGCATAAAGGCTCGGGCATGTAACGAAGTGTAGAACGTTCGACGTATCAAGGATTCGCAAAATATCCCGGTTGGTAGGTGAACATTTTCATAATGTCGGTTTCCATTTCGGGCGTCAGCATATTACGTCCCGGATAAACCGGCTCGACCGGCTTCAACGTATCGAAATGCTGGAAGATTTCTTCCGGCAGCCATTCCACGCATTGCGTGCTTCCGGCGGGTTTGATGGAAATTCCCATCGGTTGGAAAAGGTTGACGTAGTTTTGGATCGGCTCGTAAAACATGTCGAGGAAAATCCCGGTAAAGCTGGCGAAAGCGTTATCTTTGTACATCGGCGAACGCACGGTGTCGGTCAGTTTGTTTTGCTGGAGGCTTGTGTTGACGATCGCAACCTTCAGCGGCGCCGGAGAATAGCTCGAACCCAGAATGTATTTCATATACAAGCTCAATCTTTGTTGAGGCAATCCTTGGGGGTCCAACTCGGCATCGATATCGAAAATGTTGAAATAATCCTGACTTAAACGGTCTCCAATCGGTACAATTTTCTTCTCGTGATACGTTCGGACTTCCTCTTCCGGCAGCTTTTCGACAAATTCAGGATGCAGGTAAAATAGGGTACGACCGACAGGAGTATGGGTCTGGGGTTCTTCGATGTCGTACGGAACGTCTCCGAAGGTCAGCGTATCCAGATCCACGATGAGTTTAACCGATTGACCGCTCCAGTTGGGCTGAATAAATTCGTTGGGGACACTCAGCATCAGTTTTCCATCCGGACCGGAAATGACCTGAATGGACTGACACGCATCTTCGTAAACCTGCTGAAATGGAGAAAGCACACTCATCAGGTGTCCACAGTCGGTGGAGTATTCCTGACGCAAAGGACGCCAGATACGCCCGAAGGAACCACCGCCCTCCCCTGCTACATATCCGGTATGGGAACCACCGAAATCGACGTTGATATCTCCATGATGCACGGCTGCACCAACGCTGTTCTGATTGAACGTCCCACCGATACCGCCTTTATCGAAAGGATAATGTCCCGTATAGGCATGAATCGACATCGTCGCCCCGAACACGGATTCGTCTGCGCATTTCCAGCGACAAGGCAAGGTTTTTTCGGGAATGTAATGAAATCCCATTTTCTCCACCGTGTCGCTCTGGAGAAACCGGATGGCACGTCCGACAAAATCATGGAACAGATAGGGTGAATGAGAAAACAGCGTGCGGGTTTCCTGAATCTTCGGCAAGAACGCATTGGGGTCACAGTACGACGGCAGCCAGGTCCGATTGGTCCTCGTCATTGTCTTTCCTCCGGTTTTTCAGATCGAATTGGAAAAGGCACAGGAACACAGTTAAAGGAAACGAAAACGATTACAATTTTCGGAATCTGGCAAAGATATGTCAAGGAAAAGGAAAAGATTATATAAGAAAACTCACGAAAAAACGGCGCGTCTATAAAATAAACGCGCCGTTTTTTCATTTACCGCAAAGATTGCAGGTTGCAACGTATGGGTAGTTTGGATTGTCGAAACTTTCGGGCATACGGATTTTCCAGGTCATCTCCAGACGCGAGTCGTCTTCGCAAATAGCGTACAGCGTGAAAAATTCTTCGTCTCCAGCCGCAACGCTATCACTGAATCCCGGACGGTCAAGATTGAGATCGAAACGAGTGCCGCGCCATTCTCCTTCCAGATGTGTCGCATTGCAGCAGCGTGCATAGCATTCCTGAGAGAGAGAAACCTGCACCGTACCATTTCGAATGACTTCACCCGAAATCAACTCTTCTTGAAGCAATACAAGAGCCACGGGAATCATCAAACTGATTCCAATCGTGGTCAACCAGCCGGGACGTCGCCGTCCACGGCTGGAAAGTGATGGTTCCATCGTTGATTCCTCCTTATCGCCAATTTCCGTAGAATTTCCATTTCCGAAACTCCTGAATCACCGAGTTCGGTCTTTCTATGGAAACTAGCTCTACCTTCGAATCCTCAGCAGGGCATCAGCCGAATACACGCCGCCTTTGTATCGTATGGATTTCAGTGACTTTTTGTCGGAAACATGGAGCGAAAGCCCCGATTCGATGAAGGTTGTCGGCGAGATAGGCAGGATGCGTCATGCATAGGATTCGAGACAATTTCGTCCGAATCGCCATTCCATTCGCATTCGCTTTTCAAGGAACGAAATAATAATCACAAACTCAAATGCTAAAAGCCTGAAACTCGTTGAAATTTAAAAAATAAACAACCCCGTAAGAGAAGAATTCCCCCCCGCTCCTACGGGGCAACTGCGAGGAAACCAAGATTTTTTGGGACTCGCCACGGGCCCCGCAGTTGTTAAAGGGTAATGAAAAAGGCGTGCCATTTTGAATTATTTTCTCAATTTGACCGCTTTATCGTAGAAACGAATCGTTGTTACCTGTGAAGGCCACCGCCAGCGCCCGACATTTTTGTCGTACTGTAAAGGAAAATACTGATCATAGTAGGAACACCACTGGATATGGTCGCCAAACAGTTCCGCAGGCAGCACAATATTTGGATTATTTGGAACGATTTTCACTTTATCTCTCCCACAGTCACTTTGTTGCCATTCAACGTACTCGAATTTTTTTCGAGCGTACGACAGTATTTCTTTGCAAAACCTATGCCGAATATGAATTTTCTGTAATCCTGACAAATATCACCTTCGAACCAACCTGTTTCCTATCCATTTTCAAGACTATTCGTGTCACTATCCGTCAGGAGAAGCAAAAAAAGTGAGTTATTTTCAAGGTGCCAATTACAAAGAAGCACTTCGACCCGTTTTTCGGTTCATGAAACTCCCCGCTGGGTCAAACCTCCCTTACCTTGTCCAACTGAAATCCTTCGTAAAAACCATGAAAATCATCATGACGAAATCCCGTCGTCTGTCCTTTCTCTGTCGTTTTCTGACTGTAAAATCGTCATTTATAGCTTTTTTGAGAAAATCGTTTGTTTTTGACTGGAAATGTCCTGTTGAAAAGCTCCCAAGAACCTTCTTTTGGGTGCATCACAAAATATAGCGACTTTCGTAAAATCCTCTTTTTTCGTAGCGGCGAGGCGTAAGCCCGCCGTTTTTGCCTTTTGGAAGTCGCTTTTACGCCCCCAATCTCCCTTTTCGGCGGGCTTACGCCTCGCCGCTACAACCAAATGAATGAATGCTTCAATAGTATTGGGCCAATTCGCACCATTTTGTGATGCACCCCCTTCTTTTCTATCCCGTCGAAAGTTGCAATTCTTCTCTATCCAAGGTACCTTTTGTTTCAGACATTCCGACATAGGAGGAGAGAATGGCAAACGGGTACATGGGCCAGGTTCTTCATGTGGATCTCGGTACGGAAAAAACCGAAATCAAACCTCTGGATGACGAAGTTCGGCAGTACATCGGTGGCAAAGGGTATTCGGCACGAATGCTTTACGATATGACCGAACCCGGCATCGATGCCTTGGGACCGGACAATCCCTTGATTTTCGGCACCGGACCTTACAACGGTACGTACGGCGTGCAGTCCACGAGGTTTTCCGTCGCGGCCAAATCACCGTTGACCGGAACCATCGGAAACGCCACCTGTGGCGGAGATTTCGCCAATACGATGAAAAAAGCCGGGTACGACTTTATCGTCATCAAGGGTCAAGCGAAAAAGCCCGTTTACCTCGATGTCAACGAAGAAGGTGCGACGATCCAACCCGCCGATCAATATTGGGGAATGACCACCGGCGAGGTACAGAAGCAGTTTCCCAAAGGCACCCACTCGGCGGTGATCGGACCGGCCGGTGAAAACCAGGTGCTGTACGCTTCGATCATCTCAGGCCGACGTGCCGCCGGACGTAGCGGACTCGGTGCGGTCATGGGCTCGAAGATGCTCAAAGCCGTGGTTTGCAAAGGAAAAAAGAAGGTCGAGGTCGCCCGCCGCGACAAGTTCAAAAACCTCAACAAGTGGATGATCAATTACTATAAGAACCACAGCGTTAACGGCGGAATTCTGCCTTCGATGGGCACGGCCAACCTGCTGATGACCACTGCCGGCAAAAACATCATGCCGACGTTCAATTTCCAAAAGGGAAGCCATAAGCTGGCCTGGAAGATCTCCGGCGAATTGATGAGGGACGAATACCTTGAAGGTCGTGAAGGCTGCACGTCCTGTCCGATCCGTTGTGGCCGGAAACTGAAATCTTCCGCGCCCGGTTCTTCCGTAAAAGGTCCGGAATACGAAACGCTGGCACTGAATGGCTCCAACCTGGGAATTTTCGATCTCGAAGCCGTTTTGAAACAAAATGAACTCCTCGACGAGTTGGGGATGGATTCCATTTCCGCGGGCGGTACCCTGGCTTACGCCATGGAAGCCAACGAAAAAGGTTTGTGGAACAACGGCCTTAAATTCGGTGATACCGCTGCTGTCGAAAAAGCGCTGGAAGACATCGCTTACAGGCGGGGCTTGGGAGACGAACTCGCCAACGGCAGCTATCGGTTGGCGAAAAAGTACGGTGGAGAGGAATTCGCCATACATGTCAAAGGCATGGAAATGGCGGGCTACGATCCTCGCGGATGCTACGGTCAAGGCTTGGAATACGCCACCACAAACCGGGGTGGTTGCCATATCAATGGAGCGGTGATGGCTTTGGAAGCTACCGGCCTGCTATCGGTCGATCCGCTATCCATCGGTGCAAAACCGGAACTCGTTATTTTCCAGCAAAACCTGATGGCAGCGATCAACGCCATGATCATCTGCACGTTCTCGGCCTATGCCGTCGTGCCCTCCATCGCCGGGGCGCTCGATCCACAAGGAGCGCTTTACAACGGACTGACCACGATCGTGAAAAACTCCGGTCCCGTCTTGCAACTCGTCCTGAAAATGAAACCCTTCCTCCCGGTGCTATGGTATGAAAAATACTTGGCTTATGTAACCGGTGAATCCTATTCGCTGGGCCGTTTGACGGAATCCGGCGAACGCAATTTCAATATGGAACGTTTATTCAACGTCCGAGAAGGGTTCAGTTTCAAGGAAGATACCCTCCCCGGCCGCATCCTCGACGAACCCCTGTTCGACGAGCAGGAAAAAGGCGTTCCGTTGGGAGATATGCTCCCGAAATACTACAAAACACGGGGTTGGTCACCGGACGGCATTCCCACAGACCGCACCCTCGACCGTTTGCAGATCAGGAGGTAACGATGGCGACCTTCATTCCCCATTTCAGACTTGCCAAGATCATGAACACCCACGAGGTACAGTGGCCGGTGAAAACGGTGAAAGAGTTGCTGGACTACGGCATCCGGGAATATGGCGAGGATTTCAAGAAAGAATTCAAACTGGCGACCATTACCATTAATGGGCGCGCCATTCCCTACATGAAAGGTTTCAAAACGGCTCTCAAGGAAGATGACGAAGTCTGGTCCGTCCTGTCAAGCGCCGATTGACGCACTTATGAAAAAACGCCGCAGCCGGACATCTACTCCTACCCCCGACGACCGGGCCGAATCTCTCGAACAACCGGTCATCACGGCAGGGGTCCGGCTGTGGGTGGATGTCAATGAAACCTCGTTTCTAGGTCGTGGTCGTATCGAACTTCTTCGACGAATCGAAACCTACGGCTCGATATCCGCTGCCGCCCGATCACTGAACATGTCCTACCGTACAGCCTGGAAACACATCGAATCGATGAATCGCATCTCCTCCTCGGTGCTGGTAGAAACGGAAATCGGTGGCCATCGCGGAGGTGGCAGCCAATTGACGCCACTTGGGAAAGAGCTGATCGAAATCTTTACACGCTTTTCCGATACAATCTCTTCTCGAACAAAGCGAATGGAAACGGAAATCGCAGAGTTGATCGGTCACGAGACGAATAAAATCAACGAAATAAAGGAGACACGTTGAAGTCGAAACCGGCGGTTATCAATGTCATCTGGCTCGGTCTGGTTGTGCTAGGCGTACTCGTGGGTATGGCAACCGGCACCATGGACGCCGTAACGCAGGCATCGTTCAATATGGCTAAAACTTCGGTCGATCTTGCCTTGAAACTTATCGGTGTCATGGCTTTGTGGCTCGGCCTGATGAAAATCGCCGAAGCGGGTGGTCTGATGCGCCTGATCGCCCGCGCCATCCGGCCGCTGATGATCCGCCTGTTTCCCGAGGTTCCGGCAGAACACCCAGCCATGGCAGCGATGATCATGAACATGGCCGCCAACATGCTGGGACTGGGCAATGCCGCCACGCCGATGGGCATCAAAGCCATGATCGAGCTCGACCGCCTCAATCCCGTCAAAGGTCGGGCGACCGACGCAATGTGCCTGTTTCTGGCCATCAATACCAGCAGTGTAACGATCCTGCCTCTGGGCGTGATCGGCGTGCGGGCCGCAGCCGGTGCAAGCGACCCGGCTTCGATCATCGTTCCCGGCTTGATCGCCACAATTACCTCTACATTGGTAGCCATTTTCGCTGCCAAACTGCTCGCGGGTCGCGCAGGAAAACAAGCCGCACCTTCCGAGGAAGAACCAACGCAATCCCCTGAAATTACGGATGTTTCCCAGGAAACCACAAACGAGGAAAACTCTTCGGATAACGCTGCCTTCCTGCACGAAGGCGGTCCGGGGAAACTCGGCAAGGCGCTGATGATCGCCGCATTGGTTGCCGTGCCCTGTATCATGTTCTACCGTCTTTTCGAAACCAGCGATCTTACAGCATTTCGTGATGAATTTTTACGCACCTGGATTGTCCCTCTAATCATGCTGGCCATCATCGCGTTCGGATATCTGCGCGGAGTAAAAGTTTACGAAGCTGCGACCGAAGGCGCGAAAGAAGGGTTCCAGGTTGCCATTCGGATCATTCCTTTCCTGGTCATGATCCTCGTAGCTATCGGCATGTTCAAAGCCTCCGGTGCATTCGCAATTTTATCGGACGCCATTTCGCCGCTTACTTCGCTATTCGGCGTTCCGGCGGAAATTCTCCCCATGGCTCTGATGCGACCGCTTTCCGGATCGGGAGCATTCGGTGTAATGAGCGACATCGTGCAAAATGCCCCGGATTCTCTCGCCTCGTTCATGGCGAGTATCATGCAAGGCAGCACGGAAACAACGTTTTACGTACTTGCCGTGTATTTCGGAGCGGTAGGAATTACACGTTCAAGACATGCCATTGCCGCAGCATTGTTGGCCGACACCGCAGGATTGCTCATGGCGATTACCATGGCGCGGTTGATGTTCTGAAAAAGTTTATTTCATCGGAAACGTTTCATTGAGAAACGCATCGATAAGAACGACGGAACGTCGGTTTTCGACAGTGTAAGAGGCGAAAAACAGGCAGGACTTTTTATCTTCAATCTCCCAACGATCAAGCACGCGAATCGTTAAATCATGAGGTTGATCCTTGGCGGGACAAAAGCCGCCTTCATCCTCAACACACCGATTTTCTACAAAGTGTCGGAGAGAATCCGATACTTCAGACATAGCGGTCGTTTTCGGCCAGATTCCCAACAAGTGATCCCTTCGAATCCAACCTTCGAAACCATCACTCGATCGTCCCAGGTACCAAAGACCATCTCGTCGGGAAAACTCCAATAACATCGGGTTGTTGACCTCAATAGACTGCTTTTTCGTGGAAGGTTTCTTTCGCAACTCTCCATCCATAGCAACGCCGATCGCGTCAAACTCTCCACCGGTGGGAAAACGATCCTCCACTGGAAGTATCCGTAACGGTCCAACCCATGGCTTATCGCCAATCCGCAAATAGCCTTCGACAACCAAAACCGCATGATCCACCCGAGCGGGATTGATCTTCACACGAGAGGACGTCAATTTCGTGCAGAAAAAGTCCTGAGATTTCACCTCTTTGGGAACTCCCGAGCGACTTGTTGTTTTTCTTGGTTTACCGACAACAGAAACGGGTTGTCCATCGACCGTATAAAGGAGACTCACACGCATCGCCAATGGCTCGACAGGATACTCCAAGCGATTGACGAAACAGCCTTCCCACTGAATCGAGGTTCCTCTGGTGTTGTGGTCGATCTCTTCGTATCGAGGTGTTACGAGAAGTGGAGCTTCATGGGTGACGGTCAAAACATCCTGCTGCCAGGCAAGTTTGGGATCGGCTTGCAACAGTGTATAAGAACGATCGTTTCGTTTGAAAACAGCCCGATTTCCACCACAGGAAACGGCTCCATCATGAGATGAACTACAATCCGAAAACAGCTTGCCGACAAGACCGAAATCGTCTTTTCCATCTACCGACGGCCAGCCGGAAGCTTGTACAATTTCGGAAAATTCTTTATTTTCGAGCCGTTGGAGTTCTTGGCGATCCGAGCATCCCGGAAAAAGGAGCACAAGAAGCAATAGTGAAACTGCCCATGGCAAGGCTCGATATCCCGGATGCACGACAACTCCTCCGATCAGGGAGCAATGGCCTGTTCAGCTCCGTCCGTTCCGGAATTTCCTTCCGAAGCACCGCCCGAACCGGAGTTTCCAAGAACGATCCAGGAGGTTCCACCCGGCATGTGATCTACGCTCGAAGTTCCATACATATAAACTCCGAATACCGGACCACCGGCACCGCCACCGCCATGACCACCGTTGCCACCGCAACCGCCATCGCCACCATCGCCGCCTCGACCGCTATCGTACAATCCCCATTCGCCGATGTTGCCGCCGTCACCGCCTTGAGCCGGGTGACAGACGCCGTATTGATCATATCCACCACCGATACCACCGGAGCGTCCCTGACCACCATCGCCACCATTACCGCAAATCACCGTAACGTTTTCGAAGGTCGGCGTGGAATCCTTCAAGAATACGCCGATGGATGCTCCACCACCGCTACCGGCTTTGCCACCGGTCGCACCGCAACCACCACCGGCACCGCCACCGCCACTACCACCGTAAAGTTCCTGGACAGCGGGAATTTCATCGCCGGCACCGCCACCACCACCGCCGCCGCTGCCACCTTGTTGTCCTACTCCACCGTTTTCCCCCGAAGCGGAGACCCAACGATCGGCATCGATGCCTCCACCGACACCACCTGCCCCACTCTCTCCATGACTACCGTTTAGGCCATTCTGACCATTATCTCCATGTCGCTGACCACTACTGGGGCTTCCGCCTTCACCACCTGAAGCCGTCCACTCTCCCTCTGCAACGGGACTGCCTTCCTCGCCGTTACTGCCGGAACGATCCGACCAGTTGCTGTTGCCGCCTTTTCCACCCCAGGTGCATCCCGAACCGGAATCACCACCAAATTGCCAATACATTTCCTCGCTTGCTCCGCCATCAAGCCCATCGCCCCCGTCCGAACCAGGGTTTCCATCGCGACCGGCTTCGCTTCCGTCACTACCGACTTTGCCATCACCTGCAGTGATCGTGCAATTACTCAATACGAAATCCTGAGTTGTACTGACAAAATACGCACCATAGGAATTTTGGCCGTTCGAAGAAGCATCGGCAGAGAAAAACTGTATGCTGTCCACCACGGTGGGAAGATCGATGTTGCTTATCCGCAATCCGTAGGCATTTCCGGGAATGATATTCGTTGTTTCATTCGTGTTTTTGCACCAACGCACTCCTGCCAAACAGCCATCGATATCGGCATTGGAGTGCTTGTAACCACCATAAATCGAAATGCCGTTTTCCACAGTTAACGGAGTGTAAAAATCCCCTGTGGAAACAATAACGTATTTCTTCAACTGCGTAAGCGCTTTACTTACACCAACCGCCAGATTTAGCACCGGAGCTTTCGGCGATCCGCTGGCCGTGTCGAAACCATCGGGAGATACCCAGATACCGTTTTCGATTTCCCCGTCCACGCCGTCGCAGTTGTTGTCGATACCCTCGTCATCGGGCCAGTCTTCTCCTTCGACGTAGGTGCAGGGATACTCGCAACCGTTGGAGGGTAACTCATCGATATCATACCAGTTTTCCTCGCAGGACAGCACACATTCGTAGGGACCGGTTTCGCCGTCCTCCTGTTCGCAACGGTATTCGACATGCAAACCCGTTTCGCCGCAAGGAGCACAATTGTTGCAATAGTCGGGATCATCCACCGCCACGCACAGGTCACCGCAACGCTTCAGACCTTCGTTGCATTCGAAATCACAGGTTCCCTCACTGCAGACAGGCGTCGCACCAACAACATCCGTTGTGCAAGGTTCGCAACGGTCACCACAGGTTTCCACGGCAAGATCCCATGCACAGGAATCTCCACAAAGGTGATAATCGGTATGACAGTCCAAGGTGCACTCACCATCGGCGCAGGCAGGTATTCCATGAGCATCACCGGGGCAGGGTTCGCAACGATCGCCGCAGGAGGAAGGATTCGTGTCCGAAAGACACACGGGGGCAATGGGATCGTCTTCGTTGCACAGGTGAAAGCCGAAATGACAGGCATAACCGCATTCATTGTCCAGACAGTAGCGTTCGGAGTTATCCACCACAGGACAATTCGTGCAGGCTAAACCGCAGTTGTCCGGGTCATCCAAACGTTCGCAACGATTGCCCGAGCATTCGTGATAACCGGTATCACAAACCAATTCGCACGCGGCGTTGTTACACTCGGCGTGCCCACCTTCGTCATTGTTTGGTCCGGGACAAGCCGAGCAACTGAAATCGTCTTCCGTACCGCAGGTTTCGATCGCGTTATTCGAAACACAAATACCCGAACACAGGTGGAAATCATCCAAACATTCACTACGACACTGGAAATTCTCGCAAATCGGTCGTTCCGTTTGCGGATTGTAATTGATACACATCTCACAGGTCGGACCGCAGCAGTTCGGGGAGTCGTTCAACAGACATCCGTCGCCTTCATCGTTGAGACGATAATTCCGGTCACAATCGATGGTGCAAACGGCGCTGTCTTCCTCGGGAATGCATACCGGCTCGCCGTTCTCGACATTTCCGAACAGCACTTCACAGTCTTGACCGGCACAATCGTTCACATCCTGCGTAACAAGGCACGCGCCGTCGATTAGCACGTAATTCTCATCACAGACAATTTCACAGGTGAAATATCCATCTTGATAGACATCCAGGCAATCTCCATACCCCGGACCGGAACTCGGATCGGGGCAAGCCGCGTTGCAGCGCATTCCGCAATGTTCCAGACTACCGTTGGCGACACATTGATCTTCACCATCCACGTTGCATTCGTGAAATCCTCGATTACAGGTATAGTTACAGTTAGGCGGAATACATATTGCCGATGCATTCTCCCGTTCTATACAGGCATCGTTATCGATCAGGCCGTCGCAGTTGTTATCGACATTGTCACAGGATTCCGGAATGTTACGACTCAACCAAGTAATTTCGCAAATCACTTCATCCGGGTTTTCGGGGTGGCAGATGTACTCGCTGAGTATGCAGTCCTGACTGGCGCGGCAACTCTCACCCAGCAATTCGAAATCTTCGTCCGTCTCGCCATCGCAATCGTTGTCGATGTTGTCGCAAGACTCATACCCAAGGGGAGAGCCGGATTGCGTACAACTGTACTCGCAATCCGCCGGATTTTCATCCACATCCCATTGATCGTCGGAACAAACGATCCCTTCGCCTTGCACATAAACGATCGACGTTTCCGTTTCGTCGTAATAAATCGCGATTTTGGCCAAACTCGGACCTTCTGCCAACGGTGCAAAATACATCGGCATTCGGATTTCTTCGTTCGAATACAGCGTTCGGGGAATGCTTAGAGAAGGATCTCCGAGCAGGAAGTCCGAAGCATCCCGAGCCGCGTTCTCGGACAGAATCGCAATGGATTCGATGTTGATTCCACCGGTTCCCACGTTGGTCATTACCAATTCATGCGCCGGTCCTTGCCTGCCAACAACGATGGGGCCGAAATCATACCTGGCACCGGGAGAACTTTGAGGAGAAACCTCAAGCGTTGGCAATATTCCAATCCCCGATAAAGTGTAGGTAATGATACTTCCGGCCTGGTTCGAACGAATCGAAAGCTGCGTACCCCGTCGCTGTGTCTCGATAGGCGTGAATGTAAAGTCGATATCCAACGAAGCATCCGGCAGGATTTCAAGTGGTTCCGCTTCGTTTTCCCCCTGAGCCGGGACCGGCATCGGATCGATGGTGAATTCCTGGCGTGCGGGAAGCATTTCGAAGGCGTTGATATAAAACGGAATGGTTCCGGTGTTTTTGAATGTTACGGTCTCGGTCTTCGACTGTCCGATCCTGACTTCCCCGAAATCGATGCCGGTAACCAACAAATTGCCGTCCGAAGTGCGAATGTCGATGGAAATCGTCCCTGCCGTTCCCTGCAAAGAAAGCGTGGGTCGAACATCGCTGTTTTCGAGCGAGAAGGAAAACTGTACCGAGTGGAATCCTGAATTATTCGGGTAAAAACGAGCTGTTACCGTTTTCGACTGATGAGCTTCAATGGTCAACGTTCCGTCGGGATTAGTACCATGTAAGATCAATTCGAAATCACTGTTGTTGGGATTGGCGGTTACGGAATCGATCGTAATATCCGTATCTCCAAGATTGTCGAGAGAAATTTCCTCCTCATAAATCTGACCGGTGGGAACAGAGCCGAAATCGTAAAAATCTGGACTGATGCCCAGCGTTCCACGAATACCTCGACCCGTGATCGGTATTTCTTTAATGGTCTCGAAAGTCGACGTCGAACGAATGCGTAACGTACGCTCGTAGGTATCGACGCGAGTGGGTGCGAAATCGATGGTCACGCTTGTAGTGAAATCCACGGCGATGATCTGGTTGACATTCAACGCATTCGAAGTGCTGATTTCATTGACCGACGCTTCGACGAAACCAAATTCGAGAATTTCGACCGGAATCGTTCCCGTATTGGCGACATTCAACCGAATCATCGAGCTGCCCCCTACAGGCACATCTCCGAAATCAATGGGAGATGGCGTAATTTCCAGCCTCGAATAGCCAATTTCTCCAACCAACTGCCATTCGATCTTTCCGTCCGTGAAACTCGGATCGGGATCGTTGGTTTCAAAGATCAACGTGGCATTGAAATCCCGGCGACTATCGAGAGTCGGAGCGAAAGTAACCGCCAGATCCAGATAAGCCTTGGGAACCAGCAAAGCAGGCAATTGATCCGCAAGATTCGCAGGAAGGGAGAACGGTGTATCCTGTTCCGGATCGAGATAAATGTTCGTTATTTTCAATACGGCTGTATCCGTAGCAGAATCCGGCATGTTCGTGATACGGACTTCGATGTCTTTCTCGTCATCGGGATCGACCATACCGAAATCAATCGGGGACGTCGGTTGAATCAATGAGCGCGGCACCCCTTTTTCCGTGCCTTTCAGAGTCACAACGAATGTAGACTGTACAGGATCGTTGGAAGTAATGGTGATAGTATTTTCTCGAACACCCGCATCGGTTTTGGTAAACGTCACATCAATGAAATAGGTTCCGTTGTGCGGAATACAGATTGGCAAACCCTCGACATTCCCCAATTCAAAATCGCCGTTTGCTTCACCCAACTCGATGCTGTCGATACGTAGAATATTCGAACCCAAGTTTCGAATAGCCATTTCGTCGGTGACAGGTTCGTCTAATTTTCCAACGATTTCAAAGGGATTGGCAGCCAGAAGCTCCACATCGGTCCCATCTTCCGTACCAGGTTCACAACTGAAAGGATTGTCGGCCGTATCGTTGCTATCTTCCTCATCGCCATCGGCGGTATCTTTGTCATCATCCGGCGTTGGATCGTTGCCATCACCGTAGCATTGCAGATTATCCGCACAAAACTCATCGTCCGGGCAATCGCTCGATGTTTCACACGACACCCCATTGCCTACAGCATCGCTGGGAGTACAAGTATTGGTTTCGTCGTCACAATAGTTCCCCACGGGACAATCGCTGTGTGAACGGCATGTCGTACTTTCAGGATCGTCATCCGTTTCGGATTTGCAGGTATTCGTCGTCAGATCGCAAACTTCTCCTGTCCGGCAATCGTCGTTGGAATTGCACCCCGACTGACCGGCAGAATCCGAAGAACCACAGCCGAAAACCAATACGGCGAATAAAATGCCGAGAACGAAAACTAACCCGTTTTTCCGCAAGCCCGTAAACTGGCTGGAGAACCCAAACATCCTTCACCATGCCTTCCTGATCGTGATCGAATCCAACAGGTTCAAAATCGCCTCTCGACGATCCACACAACCTTTTCGTATCGAATCGATTGCGAACCTATCCGTTTTTCCACGTTTTAAACAAATACCAGATAACCCACAACGTCGTCGTGGTCTTCTATGATTGAAATTTCGCGACCCGAACGATCAAGGAACTTCGATGGGATCGTTCCACACTCCCTGTGAGGTCCGAGTAATCGAAAATTCCTTGTTGTCCCCAATGCTGTTCAGATCGAATTCCGTCGTCCACGAAGGATACGGTTCATTATTCCTATAAATACGTAAATCCACTTCGGTATCGTGAGATTCCAGACAAATGGGGATACCGAATAGTTCTAGCTCCCAACCTGCGCAGTCCTCAATAAATGTAACGGTAATTCGGTAGTTACCGTCCCCTGCGCTGGGATGCACGATGGTTTCTCTCGTGCCCTGGCTCGCTTGCGTGGTGTAGTTCGAAAGATAGGCCGAACCGAAATCCGCTCCCAAATCACAGATTGCACCGGCACTCATGTGCTGATCATCGCAGACCTGCCCATTCGGTGCTTCGTAGGAAAGAGCGACATTCATCGTGCCACTGCCAGAGAACTGCATCTCCACTTTAAGCGTATCGTTACCACCGACGATTACTTCCGCGTGAGCCCATTCGCTTTCGCCGTCATCCTCGTCCTTTACCTGCAAACCAACGACGTAGGTTCCCACCACATCCGGTCTCATACGCACAACGTTGGGAGTTGGCGCGAAGACACCTTCCGTTACGCTTCCCAGGTCTGCGTTGCTTTGATCGGGACGAATCAACGACCATTTGAATTCGAGCTTGTCGTTATCGCCATCGGGATCGTCGCTGACACTGGCCCAGAAAATGATCGGTGTGTCGTTGGAATCGAAAGGCTCGTCATACTCCAAAGGGGCCTGGATGGGAGGATCGTTTTCTCCCAGAGAAAGCCTTGCGATCGGCAGCGTGTTGGGCGGAACGCCTTTGGCACGAATCGGAACGACTTCAGATTGATCCGACGTTTGCGTATAATTGATAATGGCGTTGCAGGAATTGTCTTCGGCATACGTACTCGGAGAATAGGCTATCAGGAAACTGAAACTTTCTTCGTTTCCGATGTTTTGCCCCATGGGAGCACCGGAAGCATTGATCGCGAAATCACAGCAACGCTGGTCGGAATCCGGTTCGCAAGGAGGTGTAAGTTGGATGTAATTCAACTTAATGTCCCGTCCCGCACGATTGGTGACATCGATAGTCTTGATAGCTACCGGATCGGTCACAACCACTTGCCCGAAATCGATGGATTGGGAACGACTAGAAGGGTGCTGTCGTTCGCCGACCCATTGACATACAATGTCAGGTCGTGTTCTTCGGTTTCCTCTCCGAAATGCTGGTCTGCTTCGGCGAAAATCACGATTCGGGTCTGATGGCTTTCCAAATAGACCGTTGACGTGGTCGGGCTATAAACCAGCATCATTTCCAGGCAGTTATTCAATCCCGGAAGCAGGTAGTAACCATTGCTAACGCTGATATCCTCTGTAGGCTCGAACTGGAAATTCATCATATCGTCCAAAGCGATCTGCTCGATCAAAATGGGGCGATTTTTGTCGGATTCGGGCATATTGTTGCAGATTTCCAGGCATTCAACAACCGGCGAGCCGGGTGAGGTGTTGCCCATACTGATCTGTTGGTCGACGATTTCCTCTCCCGTGCAATAACGAACTTCAAGGTTGGTCGTGCCGCCGATATCGACGATGACGGTGATGCGATAGACAGGCGTGTCCGGATCGTCGCTGGCAATCTGCAACAGCTTGGATTTGCGGTCCCCTGTAGGATTGAGTCCTTTGTAAACGACTTTGAAGGCAAACGATCCGCCCGGCTCGACAACGATCGGGAAGGACGGCAGTTCGGTCAACGTAAATTCGCTGTCGGATTCGGGAATCGCGAAACTGGCCTCGCGGACAGTCAGGTGGCAATCTCCTTCGTTTGAAACGATGATGTTTCGTTCGATTTCCCTGCCCAGCATGACATAACCGAAATTCAGCTCGCTCCCTACACTGCTGACGATTTGCCGGTCTTCACAACTTGTAGACGGCGAAAGCGTCTTGCAGCGGTTGTTCGACGCGCAATACTGCGTGGACTCGCACTGATCATTGGTTTCACACTCTGTCCCTGTGCCTTCTCCGCAATTCGGAACATTCTCGCAAATGGAATTCACGTTGCAGAACTGGCAATTGACACAGTCGCCGTTGTCCTCGCATTCCCCAGGCAACGGTCCCGAATCGACATCGGTTTCCGATGAAAGGTCACTGTCTCCCGACGTCATTCCCGAACCGGTGTCTTCGCATCCCAGAGATACCAGAGCCGGAATCAGAGCCAAGAGAAAAATCAAAGCCAGTTTGTTTCCAAACAGAGATAACCTACTCATTATAACGAGCCTCCTGCAAAAGCTGAGGTTGTGAATCGAATGAAAGTCTTCCTATTGAGGAAAAACCCCGTATAGTCTTACCATATCCCGTGCATTTTGCCAATTCCGATCCTAAAAAGCGACACTTCCGCTGTTCCCCTTGCCGCCAATCCGATCATGCACCTTC
>CAXXVK010000013.1:0-110583 GCA_963676915.2 Myxococcota bacterium | reverse complement strand
TGGACGTACGGAAATCGCCGACGCCTTGCGCACTCGCGTGCAGGCTATGGTAAAGGATTATCAGGCCACGGTAACCGGTGGTGAAAACTACGGAAAAGCCGCCTCGGACGAGCAGGCCGTAACCTCGGTCAGCAAAACCATCACCGATCAGACCCTCGTCGGTACGCAGATGGTGGATAGCTGGATTTCCAAGAAAAGCGGTACGTTCTACGCTCTGGTTATGATGGATATGGAAACCTTCAAAAAGGCCGTTTCCGAAATGCAGCAGTTGGATTCCGGCGTGCGCAAGTACGTCGAAGAAAACGCAGCCAAAGCGTTTGACGAACTCGACAAAGAAATGGACAAACTCAATCAGAAGTAGTCCCAAATGACACGTTTAGGGATAATCTTGACGGCGGTGGCTCTATTGGCCACCGCCTTTTTGGCATTCGGCTGCTCGACAGGGCGAGCCGGTTCCTTCAATTCCCACAACTGGCCTTCCGATTGCGTTTCAGGGGATTCCGGGCCAACCTTGAATCCGGGTGACGCATACCGACAAGCCCGCGAAAACGCGCTCTTCGCGCTCGCAGAAGCTCGACTGGGCGTGCATGTCGTCAGTGAATTTCGAGAAACAGCCGACGGAACGACACAGCAACACACCCAGCAGACAATACAGGGATTGGTGCAGGACACTCGCATTGTCTCTGTCCAACGTTTCCAGGAAGACGTTCCGGGAATCACCAATGGAACAATCGTCCGAGCCATAGCCTGCCCGTCGAATTTCGAAGGATCGAGTCACTCTTCCCGAAAAATTCCCGCTTGGCTGTACGACCCACCGAATACCGCAGGAAATGTCTGCACCCTGGGGTTGTCAGGACCGACGCTCGATCCTTCCGACCAGGAAGAAAAAGCCCTTCAGGATGCCCGACTCAGCCTTTCTCAATCGCTGGAAATGACGGTGATAGAACGCCAGATCGACAACGGCCGCACGACGATTTCCGTGCAAAGAAACCATACGGTATCTTCGGCAACGGAAACCTACGTGGAACAGCATGCCGAAATCGTCGAACGCTGGGACGATCCACGGGGCGAAGGTCCGCTTGGCTGGCCAAACATGCTGTATGTTTTAGCCTGCGTCCCCCTTCCCTAACCTAACCCGGAACATTCATGAAAAACCTGCTGCGACTTGAAAATCCTCGATCTTTCACTCGTTTCCCGATTTTTTATACTCAACATACTGTCAAGTATGCTTCCGTTAAAAAATCGTTCCAACTTCGCGAAATATTATCGGTTTTCAGCGTCTCGCAACGATTTCTCATGAATGTTCCGGGCTAAAATCGTTTTTAACGAGCTTCGGAGTCTTTCTTCTCCAACACGACTTCCGGTGCTGTTGCAAGATAGTCATCTTCGAAATAGCTGCGGTAACGTTCCTCGTTTTTCAGGAAAATACCGAAATACGCCGTCGTCGCCGTGTTGATGAGATCGAAGGCGCGCTGTGCATCGATGAAGTCCTCGCCGCATCCGAAATCCGGGTCGTTGAGAATCATGCACATGTTGGAAAACGTGAAGTGCCCTGCGTTTTTCAACTCCCAGTACATCGTATCGGGATGAGTCGCATCTTCGAAGAACGGATGTACTTCATCGACGGCGGGAGTGGTCGTATCTTCTTCACCGGCCATGATCAAGATCGGCACGTCGATTTTGGCGATTTCACCATCTAAAAATACTTTACGTGCCGCCGGACACATGGGAACGGCAGCCTTGACCTGCGGAGCGGTAAACGAGCAAGGTTTGCAGTATTCGACGTACGAAAGATCGGAACGACCCAATTCTTTACAGAAACGCCACGGACCTTGCCACTCGCTTTCCTCCATGGCGTTGCAACGCTGGACAAAATCGGCGAAATCGATGGCAGGCCCCAACGACGCAAAAGTGGTATAGGCTCCGAAACTATGTCCGGTGATACCGATGTTTTCCTCGTCAATATGACCTTTCAGCAAATGCTCGGAGTCTTCATTCCATCCTAAGGCGGTTTGGAGCATCAAAATCACGTCCTGTGGACGATCCAAAGCGCTTTTGGCGGTGTATTCCGGCTCGGAAGTAGCGGTCGTATCCTCGATATGGTCGCAGGACACAATCACGTAACCGTGGGTTGCCAGGTATTCGGTCAGGAAATAGGACTGCGCATCAAACGCCTGATGCCCGTGAGAAAAAGCGATCAAAGGAAACACGCCGTCCGCAATCGGAACGTTGGTCAAAGCATTACCCAAAGGCAACACGCCTTGATACAACATGGCGTCGCCGGTCTGAGCCGATGTGGGATACCAAAGCGTTCCGGGAAGTTCCCGGTCGCGCTCTTCATCATAAAACGTAACGGCCATAGCAGCGGCAAGATAAGGACCAGGCTCGTCGGCAGGCAGATATACATCGGGTGTTTCTTCATCTTCAGACGAGTCAGCCAGTTCCTCTTCCACATCTCCGTCACCCGGAATCACCTGATCATTGTTCGAGTCGTCCGACCCGCAAGCAAAGAACGTAATCATGCAAATGATAAAAAATAACGAATATCTGATTTTCATCATGTTGTCCTTATCTGAAGCTGTCACAATTAAAGAACCTTCCCCAGGCTCCTCCAGTCAGACATCCTGACATTCACTCCAGGAGGAGCCTTTTTTTTATTCTTCCTCTCCGATGTATCCGAAATACCGTCCCATCCAATAGGCCAACAGATAGTCAATCGGAGGGGAAAGCCGTCGAGTATCTTCGGTGCATACCTTTCGTTCGTAGGGGTTGCGCGTCCACATGTAGGTGCTGGTCATGCAACGCTCGTAGATGGGAATAACATCCGCCGCGTTCGAGCCATCGAGACGCGATACGCAGTCATGCTCGTACAACTCTTCGAGATTGCTGGAATTTCTGTGTTTGCTAGCAGGAAACTGTCGCAAGGTGCATACGCCGTCCCGAACGGCTTGCATCGCCGGTCCCGAAGACTCGGCCCGAAGATCCTTGAACGCTGCAAAGCTGAAATCAAGCACCGGATTCAACTGCTCCAGGATGTCGCGCTCACCCGGACCGGGATATTGCTGCATGATTTGTTCTTCCAACAATTGCTGGAACGGCTCGACAAGCACCGGTCGATGTTCATACATGAAATACGGAATCAAGCCCATGAAAAACATCGAAACATTGTTGTAGTTCGTCTTGCAAGCGCCCTGTCCGACATACAGCCCGTGCGTCTCCAAATGCTCGCTGTAGGGTTTGGGTGTTTCCATATCCTGATTGATGCATGCCATTTCGCCCGAACGCTGGAGCAGACAATCGTTGTACCATTCCACGATATCGTCACGTTCGGTAATGCCTGCCGCGATGGAAAACCAACTCAGAGCGAGCATAGCGTTGAATCCCGGGAAATTGTCGAGCGCCATGGCGTAGATCCGACCATGTTCGGTGACACGACCGTCCCAATCGACGAACTCCATCTTCCCGTCTTTCATCAGGTGATCGGCGACGGCTCCGGCCAGTTCGGCGACACGATTGCGAATCGTTTCGTCATCGACGAGTTTCCACAATGCTCCCAACGCCAACATATGTCCGGCATATTCGTCTTGCGATACGTTATCTAAGAAACAGTAGCCATTGAAGTCATCCAAACCGCAGTGCGACGATTTCACCCACTCGTCCGAAGACGGATCGACGGTCCAGACGCAACCCTCGTCGATTTTGACCCACTTATTGTCGTCTTTTTCTTCATCGGGATAGTAGGCATCGAGGTTTTCGGGACAACTGGATACACCTTCAAGGCCCGTGGTACGGTATTCACGGGTATATAATCCTGGAACACCAGTAATATCGTGCTGTTTCGCCGTGCCACCCAAAAACGTGGTACGAATATTTTCCAAGGCTTCTTCGTCTCCGGTAACGGCATAACGAAACGCCTGGGATGCTACGTAGGTATCCGTCCACAAGCCATCGTTTTCACCGGTATCCCATTCCTGGACATCCGATTGGGAGGCGGTCGTTTCATCCACCCCATCGTTCAGATAGATCCCGGATACGAGTTTGTGCTCGGGATGAACGTGCAAGCGGGTGATGATGGTATCGAAGTACTCGGCTTTTTCTTTGAGCGTTTCCGACGTGTCGTGGCTGGAGTCTTCGCATGTCGTGTCGTATTCGGGAGAACCGAATTTCCACGGTGGGACACACGCCCCGTTTTCGCAATAATATCCATCGGTTTCGAAGCAGTTCGTAACAACGACCTGCCCTTCTACACAAGCTTCCATACGGTAGACATCCAGACACTGGGCGTCCTCTGCCTGACAGGCTGCCTCGACATCCCCAACGGGAGAATCGTTGTCTCCGGTAGAATCGATGGTGTCGTTGTCGTCACTACAACCCCACAACGTGGCCAAAACCACAAAAAATAGAAAAAATGAGATCCGTTTCATACAATTACATCCTTTTCTCAAAATCACACTCGCGCTACTATCGCATAGGTAGACGATTTATCAAGACGTTTTTGTGCTTTGAGAGCTGACTTTCAATCGTATCTCGCGTTCTACGACAGGAGAAAATTTTGAGCCTATTTCCAAATAGACTTCCTAAGCTACGTTCCATTTGGAAGGGACTTGCACTGCTGGGAATCCTCGTGATGCTTCCTCATTGCTCGGAAAACGCTATCGATTCAGACGCTTTTTTCCTCGATATCAATGTAGAACCGCTAACCGAAGGTGATTGGCACGCCGTCCATTCCTCCGATACATGGTATTGGCAGTTACAAGGCGAAGTCGATCTCGACCACAACGTGGATTGGTATGACATTGACTTGTTTGACAGCTCTCAGGCTACGATTTCGCAATTGCAAAACAGTGGTGTCCACGTAATTTGCTATTTTTCGGCAGGTTCGGCGGAAAACTGGCGAGAAGATTTTACGCAATTCGACAAGGCAGACCTCGGAAATAAACTGGATGGTTGGGAAGGTGAACGCTGGTTAGACATCCGCTCCCCGAATGTCTGGAACATCCTACTGGCACGGCTTGATCTTGCCAAAACCAAAGGCTGTGGCGGAGTGGAACCGGACAACGTGGACGCTTACCTCAACGATAGCGGCTTTCCTCTGACAGCCGAACAACAACTGACATTCAATCGTCATCTGGCCAACGCCACCCATGAACGGGGATTGTCGGTTGGACTGAAAAACGATGGCGAACAAGCGGGGGAACTCGTCGACTATTTCGATTTCACTTTAAACGAGCAATGCCACGAATACGACGAATGCGAATTGTTGCAACCGTTTCTGAACGCAGGAAAGGCGGTTTTCAATGCGGAATACGCTCAAACAGCCTCCGAAGCCGAAACATTATCGGTAACATTGTGTCCCGAAGCCACAAAGATGGGTATACGAACGTTGATTCTACCACTGGAATTGGACGGTTCTTTTCACGTTACTTGCGACGAAATCACGTTACCATGAAACGAAAAGCGACACACCACTTCGTTTTCTGCAATTTCGTGTTACAACGATACATAAGTGTACATACATTTGGCCGGAAACCCGCATGACCGAAACGACCTACATTCTTGGAATCAATCTGTTCGACAAAGATAGCGCCGCGTGCTTGCTGGCGGATGGTCGCATTGTGGCTGCTGTGGACGAAGAGCGATTGATCCGCGTCAAGCATTTCGGTGGTTTTCCAAGGCGTTCAATTGCCTATTGCCTGGAAGTTGCAGGCATTTCTCTGGACGACGTACACCGCATCGTGGGGCAACTGACCCGGCGGGAAGTCTACGAGCGCATGGGAGAGTCATACCGTCCTGCGCCTCCCGAGCCACGACCGCGAAGAGTTCGTGACCGGGAAGCCGAACGCCACGGCACACACCACCTGGCCCATGCTGCAAGTGCTTATTATGGATCGGGTTTCGACGAAGCTTGCGTACTGACCGCCGATGCCATGGGAGACGAGGATTCTGCCGTCTTGTTCGTCGGTAACGGAACGGAATTGAAAAGGCTGTGGTCGATTCCACAGAAAAAGCTACGCATCGGAGGAGTGTACGAGAACGTCACCGAACAACTCGGTTTCGGCGAATTCGGCCAGGGGAAAGTCATGGGATTGGCTCCCTACGGGACAATTCGCGACGACTGGCGAGAGCTTTTGGATATTCGGGACGAAAACACGTTCGGTTCGAAGTATCTGGAAAACAAGTCTCATCCCCTGCGTGAGATTCGACGGCATCCCGGCGACGAGATCCTGCAGGAGCACAAAGACCTTGCCGCCACATTGCAATATGCTTTCGAGCAAAGCATTACGTCCTTGGTGCGTTCTGCATGGGAACAGACCGGAATCGAAAAATTCTGTCTGGCGGGCGGCGTGTTTCTCAACTGTTCGCTCAACGGAAAAATTGCCGGGTTGGATTTCGTGAAGAGTCTGTTCGTCCAACCCAACGCCATCGATCCGGGGACGGCTTTGGGTATGGCTTGGTATGCATGGGCTGATACTTCCGACACCCAAGAACCGTTTCTTTCAAGCGCACTGGGGCCGGAATATCATGACGACGCCATCCTCGCCGTGCTTCAGACCGCTGCCGATCGAGGGTTGGTACGATACGAACGGGTGGATGATCCTGCGTTTCGTGCGGCAGAGGCTCTTTCATCCGGCGAAATCATCGGCTGGTTTCAGGGACGAATGGAATGGGGACCACGGGCTTTGGGAAATCGCTCCATTCTGGCCGATCCGCGCCGAAAAGAAACGTGGGAAAGGGTCAATCGTAAAAAAGGACGTGAGATCTGGCGACCGCTGGCCCCGTCTGTTTTGGCCGAACGAGCTGAAGAATGGTTTGAAGAGGGGCAAAGCAACCCATTCATGCTCGTTGCACGAAAAGTGAAGCAGGACAAGCGCTCTCTCGTTCCCGCAATCACGCATGTCGATCATACCGCCCGTCCACAGGCTGTTGACCGTGAACAACACCCGCTATTTCATGCGTTGATTCAACGTTTCGAACAAACTACCGACGTACCGTTGGTGCTCAATACCTCATTCAACGACCGCAACGAGCCTATCGTGGCAACTCCGGTTCAAGCGTTGAGCAGTTTTCTCCATATGGGGCTGGATCGTCTGATCATCGGCCATTTCAGTGTAACAGCCCACAAAGAAGGATTTTCGCGACTGTTTCCCCCGCTGTCTCTTACGGTATCGGGAGACGATAACATCGGGCTGCTCGAAGGTCTACAACGGCAACCGAATGTCGTTTGGCAGGGAAAAAGCGCTTCAGAAAAAGCCGAAACGCCACAACATGCGCAAAGAACCGAAAAGTTCATATTTCGACACAACCTCATCCATTTCTGGGACGACGCAAACGACGATATCGAAAGCGTCTTGTCGAGTTTCACCCCGCAGACTGATATTGTTTCGGTCGGTTTCCCGTTTTTATCTTCATGGAAATGGGAACGTCTCGATGCCCGAATAAACAACCGAGACGCAGGTTGGACATGGGTCGATCCCGAGTGGAACACTCCCGAACTGATGCGATGGTTGGCGGAAGTACGTAAGAAACGACTCGGTGAACCGCGACGAATTCTCATTACAAGAGGATCGAAAACGGGTGGAGAACGAGACGGAACGGTCGATCCCTACAGCATTCACGAGAGTTTCGCCGTCGAACGGCGATTGGAAAGCGATCTGCGTCTATTGGTTTTGCTTGGAGTGAAACATCCCGAAATTCTTGACGTATCTTCCAGCCGAGGAGATCTGCGCCACAAGCGTTTTCGAGCCGTTTTAAAGCAAGGAGAACTCACTATAGAGTTGCGCTACGGCCAGAAAGAAGATTTTCACCAGCCGGATCGCATCGAGGCGAAGATGCCCCATGGACGCTTATGCCTGGAAAGCTCCGACACAGGACGCCGTACTTTGCTTTGGATCACACCGAAAAGGCGCGAGCGACTTTGGCCTGCCACGGCGCCGCTTGGGGAAATCGTGGCACGAAAAGCCGTGCAGTGGTTTCGGGAAAGATCCAAACAGACGGAGTTTTCCGCAAAAGACGCTCTTCAAAGCAGCCGATTGCGTGAACGGTTGATGGAATCCGTTCATGCAACTATCGTTCGTGAATTCAACCAGTTGCAGGATTTGGACCGACACTTCGAAACCGACCTGCGTTCGAAGACCTTCGAAAATGCCCCCGAGGCGATGAAGATGTTGCACAGCATTCGCAACCCGGCACAAGATACTTTCGGTAAGCTTGACGATGACGCCTACTTCGATTCCATCGCCTCGCTTCCGTTTTTTATGCCGGAAGAAGATTTTTGGACGGTTCTGCTTCGTTCGGGGGAACTTCCTGCCCTCGTGCATCGGAATATCGAGCCGGAAAATGCAGCGAATCTTACGGCACGCTATCGAGCGGAAAGTTTGCAAGTACTTGAATCATCATCAGAAAACAATCTTTGCGATGGTTTGAAGAAAAATCTATTCGTAGCCAAGGAAACGGCTATAGCTCGTCGCCTTAGGGAACTTGATCGAAGCTTGGCACAAAAACCAGACCCTTCGCAAAAAGAAAAACTCCTGCGCGAATGGGGAACGCTTCTCGATCACCCGGATTGCTGCACCGAGGCCGCGATTCGCTGGGATCGTCAAGGGTATGATGTCAACAGGCTCAGTCCATCCATGCTGTCTTCTCATGGACGCTACGATGCACGTTGCAATCACCTTTTGCCTGGATTGCCGCTCTCCCATATTCCTCACCATTGTGGGTGTTCCGCAACCATGGAGTTGGTCGAAAAACGGTTGGAATCTTTGAAAAAAATCTTGGCAGATTTTTCAAAAGCTTTGCAATATCACAAGCTTCCGATGCTCTATTGGGACCGTTTTCGCTTTGTGGTATTCGATGGTGAAGCTCTGCCGGATCGCATCCGATACCAAAGCGTGTTTTCCAGTTATTCCTTCCGAAACTGGCCACGATTGGATGGAACAAAGCCCGGTAAAACCGCTCGTCTGTTTTATCTCGATGGCGTTCAGCGCCTGAAAAAGGGCGATGAACTGGTGATCTGTCCCGACCGGCTGGAAATCCGCAAGGAAGGTCAGGTCATCGATGCCTGGAAGCTGGTGCCCTTCCCCCGGATGATGTTCCTAAACTGGAGTGTTTCCAACACCTGACCATATGACAGGTATTACCTAGGAATCTCAACCTCTAGACTTCTCACTTACAGATGGAGCAGGATTGTATCCCCGTCCATCGGACAGGATAGGCTGCTATAAATACAATTTTTGGGGGAAATATTCGTAAGCTTTTATGAGATGAGATCGTTCTTTTTTTCAACTTTTACTCAGTCTCACAGCTTTTTCCGGCTTCGCGTGGGGAACCGTAATCCAGATTGTCCATTTGTTTTTCAGAGGCATACCAATGACGGAGATCGTCGTTGTCCTCGCTATTTTCGTATTCGGCGCAAAGGGAAAAACTGCTGCCTTCGGTAAGCGTAAACGGAAATCCGTCCAGACTGTAATAAACCTCGTCAATCAAGAGACCGTCGCAGACAAGACGCACGCCGTCGTCTTCATTGCCTAGATTGAAATCTCCCCAATGCCAGTCAGGGTCTACGTCCTGCAAATAGGTCGTTTTCCTGTCGATCCCGAAAATCAGACGCTCGCCGGGTTCAATCACCCCATCGTACGTGATTTCCGTTTCGTGGCTTTCGTTACCATCGGAAAAGCTACAACCATCGAAAGAAAGCGATTGCTCCGAAGCATTGAGCACTTCAACCCATTCACCGTCGCTATCGCTGATCGATGCCGGATCGAACATGATTTCGGTAAAAACAAACATCCCGGCCTGCCACTGAAACGTGCTTTCATCCGGGTTTTCTTCCGACGTTGAATCCGACTCTTCCCAAACATCTATCTCATCCGATTCCTCGTCGGTTGCTTCGCTTTCGTCGGTATCGCCGTCATCGCAAGAGCAATCGCAGTCCTCTTGGCTGCAGGAAGTTGTCCATACAGGAAAAACGAGAAACAATGCAACAATAAGAAATAACTTCCCGAATTTCCTCAACGAATCGGACATTACAAACTTTCCGGTGATGTTTCAGTGATGGTGTAGGTTTCAGGCAAGGTGGATTCGAGAATTTCGAAGGATGCTCCCAGCCAATGCACGGTTGCTTGCGCTGTATCTCTGGGAAATCCTTCTTCGACCATCACGGCGTAGATTTCACCCACGGGTTCTTCCAGCAGGAATAAAAACTGTTCGAACCAGTTGTGATGATCGGCAGCATATACGAGACCGAAGTAATCGTCGCTCACGATGTCTGCCCCATCATGTTTCCAGGAGGCACGTGTCAACGCGGCACGACCCGTCCCGAAAACGCTTTCAGAGAAACGAACATCGAAAACAAGGTTGTCGCCCCCAGGCAACTCGATATCCCGCCGCCAGAGGGGAAGTGTTTCGTAGCTACAGGAAGAAAGCGCTACCGTATACTTCGATTTATCCTCGTTGAGGATCGTCATGGTCCAGTTGTTGGAAGATGAAGAAAGAACGGATTCATCCAATCGTAGAGTTTCCGGCTGGATACTTCCCATGCTTCGGGTAGTCTGTACGAACCAACCAATTTCGGCTGTCAGTCCATCACCTTCGAATTCCTGATGAAATTCGAAACGAATCACTGTGGTGCCGTTGTTTCCATCGGTTTGAGTTCGTTCCCATTTCGGAGAGGACAACGCCGCCAAATGTTGGCGATTTTCCCCAAACACGACGGAATCGATCCCAATCGATGGATTCCATTTCGCCTTCCAATGGAAGTGAAATTTCGCCTTTGACTAGCTCGATCTTCGTCTTCAATTTCATCTCGGTGAGAATTTCCCGGAATTCCACGAACTGCCCGCAAAGTGCTGCGTCATCTGGAACTTCGATTACCAGTTCCTCTGGATCCGTTTCCCCCGGAAAGCCTCAGATTCGGGCGTACTTGCTTGAAAAACAAAACACCGTTCTCGATTTTAAACTCCAAATCGAGAATCACCGCCTCGGGGTCATAGTCCTGGTAATCGTAAGGATAGTTTTGCCGAACCTGATCCAACAAAGATCCCATTTGACGATACAGTGAATCGGAAAGGACTCTCTCCCCATCCCCAACCAATGATGAACCCGAAACCGGCGTCACCTCAACGGATTCGTCTTCCTGAACACGCAGCAAAACCGTTTCGGCAAGCACACCCGACGGTGGCCGCACCACACTTACATCGCCCAATTGAGTGTTGACCAACATATCCTGGCTTCCATAAGTGGTTGGAAGCCCGGGTAAAAGCCACACCGTTTGCGTTTTCATTTAGAAACGCCGGACTGACAGCCACAGCCATCGCCGTTAGATCCGGGTCGAAATACTGGTAGTAAAAGCGCTCGTCAAAAGCTTTTGGCGTCCAAAAGGCGGACCAGACGGTACGAAGTGCATCTTGTACGGTTTTGCTGGCTGGTGCGTAGGTCATCACAAGCGGAACGGTTGGGATTTCCCCCAAAGGAATCCCCTACACAACCGGAAGTGCTTTCGTAAAGCCCTGCCCCGCCAAACTCGATGGAATCTTCCAGGTTGGAAGACGACCGGAAGCGCAACATACGGTTTTCATTGCCGAAAACTTCTTGCGTTTTGGCAGCGATACTCAGAATCAGTCCCGAAGGAACGCTTGATTCATATCGCATGGCGTACACAAGATCGTTCAGTTTTTGCCTTCGGTACACAGGATCGGTCAAAAAACGATCGTCCTGGGTCATGGCACGAACGAAATCCGCAAAACTGATCGTCTGTCTGTTTCCATCCACTATCGTGGTAAATGTATTCGATTCCATGAAATGGAAATAGTAGGAGAATGGAATCAGAAAACCGTCCACCGAGTGCTTGGAACCGAGAATCGAATACAGAACCGCCAGATTCGTCCCTTTTCCACCAAAACGTGACAACGCCTGTTCGCGCTCCGTTTTTTTGCCCGTAGAAAGCTCGGATATCATCGGCATTTCCGTGTATCCAGCATCCGGGATAGCTACATTTTCCAATTGGGGACGGCGGTCTTCCCAGAATCGCAACGCATCATCGTACGTTACGTCTGTATTTATCGTATAACCCGATTCCGTGATTTGAAGATGAACCAGGCTTCCTTCGAGAGAAGCGAAGGCTTCGAGCGAATCACGCACGAAAGCGTTGGGTAAATGCAGGGCATTGGCTCGAACGTTCAGGTGACTGAGCTGATTTTGTCGGGTACCTGTAATGCATCCGGCCACGACACCCGGAAGGTCGAAAGGCACACCATCCAAGACGATGATATCCTGCCATCCGATCAACCCCATGTTCCCAGCTTCTTCGAATTGCTGAAGCGTGGTGAAACGGCGAATATAACCGTACGTTTCCCCCCGACCGTAGCTTTCATAAGAAACGGGGGCATCGCAAGTGTACACGGGCAATTCGTTATGCAACCACGAGGATGCAAGCTGCTCCTCCTCCGAATTGGAAGGATAGAACATAAGATCGGTATAGGGTAAAACAGCTTCCAAACGATCGTGAATGAAAACAAGCTGTTCCATGCTTAGAGGATCGAAATTTTCGAGATCCTGCTCTACCGTAAACCCGTAACGGATCGTTCCACAAGGTTCGACAAAGCGAAGCAACGCACCCACGTAGTAGTCACGATGGTCGCTGTCGAGCACCATTGTCTCGTATTGCTCGGCAGTAAGACCGGCATAGTATTCGGAAAAGACATTTGTAAGGAAATCGTAATGAAGCGGATAGCGTTGAGCATTGATCAACAAAGTAGGCAAAGGCGCATCAGAAGAAGCGGGAACGAAATATTTGGCGATGTTGGAAATGCTTACGTTGGAGGCATCGGTTACCGATAGGAGATCGAAATCGAGTTCAGTGGTAAGTGCAGTACTGCAAACACTCTCACCTAAACGGCTTTCGGCTAAAAGACAAGGGTCCGTACCGGGACGATCAGTGTCCGTATCCAACGTTTCGCTCGATTCCGCGTCGTCGATTTCGTTGTCCAGTTCCACCTCAAACCCATCCACGTCTCCGCCAACCGGTTGATCCCGGTCCGTATCGTGATTTGAGTTCGTATCGAAATCATTGCCCTCCCCCGCGCTACAGGCAACAAATACGAAAAGAAGCAGAACCGCAAGGTACGGTTTCACTCTTTTGTGACTCCGTGATCAAGAGAGAAAAACCAACCCACCTTGAACATCCCCGTCAATAAGACGTTTGTAATGGAAAAAATGTCCTTTGTAAAGAAACAAATATGACTTTTTCTATCTTTTTAAACCCGAATTTTCCGAATGTTTCTTTTTTCAAGAATGCCTCGACAAAAAATTGACAGAGATTGCCTTCTTGTATATTCAAAAATAAATATCAATACAACAGCATGTGTTCACATATTTTACAAATTTATATGAAATCTAGAGTCAATGATCTTTCACAAAACCGACTCCTGGTCAGGAGACAAAAAAAAGGGATTCCCTAAAACAGAGAATCCCTTTTGTTTTGAAATTTAATCGAAGCTTATTCGTCTTTGGCTTCTTCATCGGTGGTTTCGCCTTCCGGCACAACCAATCCGCTTTCCGACTCTTTGAAACCGGCGGGAACCGACTCATCGGCGGATTCGATCGCGGCGTCCTCGTCTTCGGGATGTTCCGGCGGTGTCGGCGGCTGATCCGGAATGGGATCGACTTCTTTAACGACCACATTTTCAGCCAGTTTTCCGGCAATTTTGCGTTCTTTCAGGAAGAAAGCCACGTTGTCCCACTGACCCTGCTCCTGCCATTGCGATTTGATGCGGGCGAAATTCGCCTGGTTCTCTTCGTCTAGACGGCTTTTGAGGTATTCATCGATTTCTTCTTCGGCAACCTCGATACTATCCTGATTTCCTATGTGTTCGACGAGAATGGCCGTCTTGACCATGTGCTCGGCTTCGGCACGCACGGCTTTACGAAGCTCGGGATTGTCCGTGGGAATATGATCTCCCCCCAGACCGGCATTGAACATCATACGGAATTGATCTTCGATCAACATATCAATCTGGCGCTCGATCAAGCCGGGAGGAGCAGGAACATCGTTGGTTTTCAGCACGTTTTCGAACAGACGGCGATTGAAACGCTCGTCCATCCGCTCGCCTTCTTTTTCGCGCATTTCGTCGCGAAGGTGCTCTTTGAATTGTTCCAGAGTTTCGTAATCGCCCTGGTCTTTGGCGAATTCGTCATCCAGTTCGGGAACGACGCGCTTTTTGATTTCCTTGACCATCATCTCGAAATGCACGGTCTTTCCCTGCAACGCCTTGTTGCTGTGGTCTTCGGGCATTTCGATGTCGAATTTGAACATCTCGCCTTTTTTCTTGCTTCGGATGTTCTCGGCCAAACCGGGAAGCAATCCATCACCGCTCAGATCGAATTCATTGTCCTGGAACTTGATTTCCTCGGGATTTTCATCCTCTTTCCAGGCTCGGAAACTGACATCGACCCAATCGGTTTCTTCGGTCACGTCGCGGTCATCGATAATCTGGAAATCGGCTTGCTGCTCGCGTAACATTTCGAGTTTGCCTTCAATGGCGCTCTCGTCGATTTCGACCCGCTCTTTATCGACTTCCAACCCGTCCACATGAATCGCGCCTAATTCAGGCATCGTTTCGACAGTGAACCGGATGGTAATGCTACCGTCGTCACCAAAAACCGGTTCTTTCATCACAGGGGAAACCACCGGATTGAGGTTGTTGGATTCCAGGGACTCGGCGAAGGCGTCTTCGACCATTTTGGCCTGAATTTCCTTACGAAAACGCTTGATGACGAGACTCTTCGGCACTTTGCCTTTTCGGAATCCGGCCATGTGAATGGCACCCTTGTTTTCCTTAAAAAACTCGTCGCTTTTTTGGGTGAACGTTTCCGCCGGAATAACGATTTTAACTTCACGTTCGACGGGGGAAATTTCGGTAATTTTGATGTCGTTTGCAGACAAGATACCCTCCACATGAAAAAAAGAAAAATCCTGGTGCGAGAAGGGGGACTCGAACCCCCACGGTTTCCCGCCAGATCCTAAATCTGGTGCGTCTACCAATTCCGCCATTCTCGCACCGGGCTGTTTATACTTAAGTCGCGGTTCTCTTGCAAGTATTAATTTTTATTGGCAAATGCCGTTTTTTTTCGGAGTCGGATCGACGTCACTTTTTCGGCGTGGCAGAACCTACTTTCCCACCAATTCCATAGTAATCCCGTGCAACGGGAACGAAAACGAGAGGTCGAAGTTGCTCGATAAGAGGAATTTTCGAATCTTGCAGCAGGTCTTCATCCGCTTTCAAGTCTATGATTTCACCGATGAATTGCGTATGCAAGCCGATTTTCACGGTCTGAAGCAGCTTGCATTCCACGATAAAAGGAAATTCCTCGACATACGGAGCATCCACCACATCGGAGCGTACCGCCGTCAGACCCGATTTCTCGAATTTATCTTCGTTGCGTCCCGAAGCATGACCGAAATAATCTGCTTCTTCCCAATGTTTTTCGTCGGGAATGCTGATGGTGAAGGCTTTTCGCTTCATGATGTTTCCGTAGGTATACGTCGCCTCACGAATCGAAACGGTCACCGCCGGAGGTAACGAGCAGGAAATCCCCGCCCAAGCCGCCGTCATGACGTTGGGGCGGTCTTGTTCGTCATACGATCCGACAACAAACACAGGAGTGGGATAAACCAATGTTTTCGCGCCCAAAGAACGTTTCATCGAACGATCCTTTCTTCATTTGTGGTGTTTGAAAAGAATGACTGTTTTGAAAAATGCCGATTTCTTTTCGAAATCGTGGATCATGAACCTTGAAAAGCGGTATCGATAACGCTCACGGTTTTGATAGGTTCGTCGATCCCTTTCGCAAGGATTTTCTGTGCGCTTTTGAACTTCACCTGCCGATCCAGTGCGTACGGATTTTCCTGCAAAAATTCTCTTGCCAGCTCGAACGTTCGCATCGAAATGAGAATCTGCCCGCCTTTTGCGGCACTGCACAGGCGTGCTCCGAGGTTCACATGATGACCCAAAACCGTGTAATCCATCCGTAATTCGGAACCGATATTCCCGACGATCATTTCTCCGCTGTTGATACCGATCCCCATTTTCAGCGGTTCCAAACCCGCTTCCTGCCATTCATGCATCACGAGGCGGTGCGCCTCCTGCATTTCGAGAGCGGCTTTGACAGCCCGAAGCGCATGATCGGGATAACGGATCGGCGCACCGAACAGCGCCATGACCTCATCACCCACCACTTTATCCACGGTAGCATCGGCGTTGATGATCGTTTTCATCATTACACCCAAAAAACGGTCGATGATTTTCTTGACGAGTTCCGGCGGTTGGCGGGTGCTCATCGAAGTAAAATTGCGCAAATCCGCGAAAAGCACCGTCATTTCGTATTTTTCCGGCTTGAACACGTCGAAACCGGATTTCGCCAACTGGTCGATAACTTTTGGCGCAACATAGCGCTTGAAAGAGGCTTCCATCCGTTTGAAGTCGGATTGATCCTCGATCAACATCTGTCCTACGTTGTTGTCGAATGTCGTTGTGACTTTGACGTAGCGTAGCTTACCATCAGCGTGAATTTCCTGCTCGGAAATCAACTCTTCGCCGGTTTCACGGGCTTTTTCGAGCATCAGTTGAATGAATCCACGCCCCATCGAAGTGTCATCTATTTCGTGGACAGAACAACCGTTGAGCTTCGCTCGATTGCAGCCTACGAATTTTTCCATCGTACTGTTGATATAGCGGATGTTCAACTCTTCATCCACTTGAATGACCATGATGCTCAAGCCCTGAATGGTCTGTCGAGAGCCGGAATCGTCCGATTCCAACTGTCGAATGCGTTCGATCAGCAAATCGTTTTCCAGCCGCAGTTTTTCGTTATCACGGCGAAGAATGTCGATCTCGGAAGCCATTCGTTCTCCAAATACGATGATTATTTATTCAGCATACCGCATTTTTAAAAGCCTGGAAACTTTTACCACAAAAAAAAAGCGACTTGCTGTAAATTGCGCCATTGTATCGCTGTTCCCTCGATTTCTAACCGATACGAAACACATTGTGGACATTTTTCTCTTTTTTCAGATCGGCGATCAACTGCCCGACCTGTGACAACTCCGACACCATGATCACAAAATCGAGTTTTCCGATCCATTCGGAATGGTTCACGTCTCCCCGAACGGAAGCGATGTTGATCCCCCAACGAGTCATGGTTTGTGAAAGTTGCGAGAGCACTCCAGGGCTGTTTTCTGCAATAACCCGCAACCGTACCGGAAGTTCCACCCCGATTTCGGTTTCCCAATCAGCTTGCACGATACGTGAATCTTCCAGATCTGGCAGTCGTTTGCAATCGCTGCGGTGAATGGTAATTCCTCTACCTCTGGTTATATAGCCTTTTATATTATCTCCCATAACGGGATGACAACATTTGGCGAAGCTGACCAGCATGTTTTTCATGCCGGAAACCCGAACGCCGCTCTTGCTGCTTTTTTTCCTTCGTTCGGCTTTGACTTTTGCCTTTTTCAGACGCCGATCTTCCTCTTCCCGGCGTTGTCGCTCGATTTTTTCGAGTGACTCCTTCGGCAAAAACACCAAAGCGACATCCTCGGCCTGAACCTTATTCGCACCAACAAGGGCAATCAGTTCTTCGGGGGTATTGACTTTGTATTTTTCCAGCGCCTTTTTCAATTCGCCACGTTTGAGGAAACGCGAGAAATTGAGTTTCCAACGCCTGAAGGTCTGATCGAGTTCCGTTCTGCCAAGTTCGGCCAATCGTTCGCGTTCGGCTTTTCGTAAAAACGACCGAATTTTCGCTTTGGCTTTTTGGGTTTTTACGAATTCCAGCCACTCTTTTTTCGGTCGTTGATTGGCTCGACTCAGGATCTCGACAACATCCCCGTTCTCCAACTCATGCTCGAATGGAACGATGTGCCCGTTGACTTTCGCTCCAACACAGCGCTCGCCCAATTCGGTGTGAATCGCAAACGCGAAGTCGATGGGAGTAGCACCCTTCGGCAATTCCCGAACATCGCCTCTCGTCGTGAAAACGAACACTTTGTCTGCGAAAAGATCCATCGAAAGCGGCAAACCGTCGTCAGGATTTTCCTCACCACTGGCTTGGAGAATCGTTCGTAGCCAGTTTACGTTTTCACGCTCTTTTTCCGCCGCCGAAGTAACGCCCGCTTCTTTGTAATTCCAGTGCGCAGCAATACCGTTTTCGGCGATTTCATGCATTTGCCGGGTTCGGATCTGTACTTCCAGGATCTGGTCGTTCGGTCCTTGAACGATGGTATGCAATGACTGGTAACCGTTGGGTTTAGGTACGGCGATGTAGTCTTTGATTTGCCTGGGAAGCGGTTTCCATTTGGAGTGGATCATCCCCATCACCTGGTAACATTCACCCACTTCATCGACCAGAATACGGAACCCCAGCCGGTCGAAAACCTCATCCAGCGGGATTTTCTTGCGAATCATCTTCAGATGCGTGGACATCAGATGCTTTTCGCGCCCGTAGATTTTCGCATTGGGAATCACAGGATGCACCATAGCTTGAAGATCCCCAAGTATGTGATCCACAAAGGTTTTTCGTTTCGAACGATCGCTTTCGATCGCGTCTTTCAGTTCATGATACGTCTTAGGCTCAAGCACCTCGAAAGCGGCGTCTTCGAGTTGAATACGTATCCATTGGATTCCGAGACGTCCTGCAATCGGGGCCAACACATCACGTGTTTCCCTCGACACCCGAAGTTTCAACTCTTCCGGCAATCGGTCAAGATGCTCCATCCAGTACAAGGCATGTGCCAGCCGAATAAGGACGACCCGAAGATCCTTGGCCAGTCCCAGAAGCATTTTTCTGAAACTTTCCTTTTTGGAATGCCGGGTTTCGAGCAGGTTGATTTTCAGAACCTGCGTGACTTCCTTGACCTGGTTCACTATCGTTTCGGAAAATTTTTCCCGAAGGGTTTCTTCATCCGTCAATTCGTGTAACAGAACGTCGTGAAGTAGTCCGGCGGCCAATCCCTGGCTATCCACTTTCAGTTTGACAAGAGTTCGCGCCACTGCGAAAGAACAGGCAAGATCGTAGCGGTTTCGCTTCAAACCTACGGCAAATTCAGAAGCTTTATGGATCAGCTTTTCGTCGATCGCTCGACCGCTGGAGCGAATTTCGCGGATGAGCGCTTTCCGTTCTGTCTGGACATTGGTGTCGTTCATGGTGATTCCGAAAACAATCGATGGTATTCTTTGGAAAGCCGGTCGATATCTTCCTGTAGATTCTCGGCTTTTTCCTGCTGACCGGTAAGAATCGCAAGCATCTGGCGAATGGCATCATCGAGATCGTCGTTGACCACGCGGTAATCGTAGTGTTTCGCTCGCTCGATTTCGTCGAGCGCACCGCGCAATCTCCGCTGAATTTCAACGGGATCATCGGTTTTACGTTCGCGCAAACGGCGCGATAATTCCGTCATGGACGGCGGAAGAATGAAAATGAGCACGGCTTCAGGAAAACGCTTTCTCAGATTGGCCGCACCTTGAACGTCGATATCGAATAGCACGCCACGGCTGTTTTCCAGCAAAGTTCGCAGTTTCTTCTCGGACGTTCCATAACGATTACCGTGAACTTCGGCCCATTCGACAAATTCATCGTCCCGGATCATCCGGTCGAATTCGTCGTCCTCGACGAAATAATACTCCACGCCGTTTCGTTCGTCTCCACGCGGTTTTCTTGTCGTGTAACTTGTCGAAATCTTAAGCCATTCCAGCGAATTCAACGCAGCGTTGCATAACGTGGTTTTTCCCGTGCCGGAAGGCGAGGAAACCACGAACAATTGACCTTTCGTTTCCATACTCCATCACTCCACGTTCTGAACCTGCTCCCGAAGTTTCTCCAACTCGCCTTTGACATCTACGACAATATGGGAAACTTCGGCGTTGCTGCTTTTCGAACCGATGGTATTGGTCTCCCGATTCATTTCCTGGAGCAGGAAATCCAAGCGCCGACCGACCGGATCGCTGGCTTCGAGAAATTTCAAAAACTGCTGAATATGACTCTTCAGACGCGTGATTTCTTCACTGACATCGCAGCGATCCGAAAAATAGCAGACTTCCTGATTGAGTCGGTTTTGATCCAATTCCGCCGGGGCGATGGCTCCGATGCGCTCCTCCAGTTTTTCGCGGTACGCATCGATGGTTTCCGGCACCAATTTCGCGATTTTCTGTGTCATTTCGCGAATAAGATTGCAGCGTCCTGCCAAATCGATGGCCAGCGCTTTGCCTTCCTCACGGCGCATTTCATCCAGCGATTGAAGGGCCTGATCGAAGCCCTTGGATAGCTTTTTCCACGTCGCCTCAGGATCGGCGCCTTTTCGGGAAACCGTGATGACTTCCTTGGCACCGGTAAGCATGGACAAATTAGGATCTTGATGGATACCGAAGCGTTCTTTGAAGCTTTGATATGTTTTGTAATACTGCTCCGCCAATGCCCAGTCCACCATCAGTTTTTTACCGGAATCGATGGAATCCCCGTCGTAATTGAGAAAAACTTCCACGCGCCCTCGACTGATCGACTGTCTCAGGTACTTTTTGATTTCCATCTCCAAGCCGTGGAATTCCGGGGGAGAATACAGTTTGGCGTCGAGAAACTTGCTGTTGACAGCTTTGATCTCGACAGACACCTGGGTATCGCCCATCGTGGCGCTCCCTGTTCCGTAACCCGTCATACTTTTGATCATCTTTCCGCCTTTCCAGAAATAATATGGTGTCTAAGGGTGTATCCCGACACAGAGAGGATGTCAACGCATGGAACGACCCGGAAAGGGGATTCTCTGCATTTGAATTGAATATTGCAGGAGAGTAAAAACAAAAAGAGAAAGGAACAAACCAGTTGAAATGATTCGTAAAAAACGAATGCAAACAGTTGGTATTGCGGTTTCGCTTTACCGTAGAAAATTTCTATTGAACATATTTGTGGTAACGGTGATTTTCACCCGACCATACATTAATTGCCAAGATTACCAATCAATGATCAGGACTTTTTCGAACCGTTAGCATCTTTTTTGGCGGAAGTTGAAGGTTGAGCCGTACCTTTTTCACCCATGAGACAGGAACCGTCGAAACGTACGCCTTCTTCGATAGTCAAACTTTTCGTGTTTAACGAACCGCTCATCACGGCAGGAGCATGGAGGTTGATGCTTCCATTGGCCACGATGTTCCCGGAAATGTCGCCGTAGGAAATAAGGCGTCCGACGCTGATTTCCGCCTCGACTTTTGCGCCTTCCCCAACAATCAGGGTATCGCTGGATTTGATTTCTCCCTTGAACTTTCCATCGATTCGGACCGTACCCTCGAAAAGCAGTTTACCTTCAAACTCACTGCCTTTACCCAACAAAGCGTTGATTTCACCTGGTTTTTGAGACATCGCGTGACCTGCTATTTCGTGATCGGATAGAAAAAATTAGTCCTTATTCTTCAAGTTGTCTTCTATTGGCACTTTTTTCGAAAGTTTCGATAGAACGTACAACTCTTTGCAATCCGTGATTCAGAGAAACGCCAGTTTACTCACGAATTCCGAAGCAGGCAAGCAAATGTCCGAAACGAATGAAGAAAAAGGCACTTTCCTGTAAAAATTTACGTTGGTTTGTCCGTTTTCGGCTTGGCTGGCTTACGACGCCTTCGACGAGACCGAGGAGGTTTCGGTTTTTTGTGCCCACTGCCGGGTTGATTCGGCTTCGAGGACTTTCCCTGCCCTTCGGAACCACCAGAAGATGTTGAATTTTGACCACTTTGATTCGGTTTGGCGTTTGCGGATGCTTGTCCCCCAGCCGGTTTCTTTTTACGGCGCCTCCGTCCTCTGGAACGGGAACGGGATTGGGGCTTTCCATCGGATGAGGAATCGTCTTTTGTGCCCTGGCGTTTTTTCCCACCTTTTTGGGGAGAAGGTTTTTTTGGGTTATCTCCTTTTGTGATCCCGTTAGCCGCTTCTTCTCGAAGACTGGGTGTATGGCGAAGCTGCTCGTCGATACGTTGGGTTTCGTTGTCATGTTCTTGAGGTGGAGTGAAATTCTCAGGATCTTCCTTAAATGCTTTGAAATCTTCCACACTGCAAATAAACGGTCCCTTGCCCCCTTCCAAATCGAAACGCATGGTTCGTTTGGCAATGTTGACTTCCAGAAGCCTTCCCCTGCCCTTCCATGTGTCCGCTTTTTTCCCGATTTTAGGCAGTCCGCGTTGCAATTCGCGATAATGTGACGATTCGTAGGAAAGACAACACATCAGGCGATCACATAATCCCGAGACTTTTTGAGGTTTCAGCGAAAGATTTTGCTCTTTTGCCATTTTGATGGAAACCGGTACAAAGTCGGTCAGCCACGAACTGCAACAAGTTTGAAGCCCGCAAGGTCCGATCCCACCGACGATCTTTGCTTCGTCGCGGATGCCGATCTGCCTCATTTCGACACGAATCCTCAATTGATGCGCAAGGTTGCGCACAAGCTGGCGGAAATCCACACGACCATCCGCACTAAAATAGAAAATCGCTTTGTGACCCGTATGAAGGTATTCGACTTCAATCAGCTTCATCGGCAAATGAAGTTTTTCGATTTCGACCAAAGCCTTTTGAAAAGAATCGCGGGAACGCTCTTTGTTTTCCTCTTCCAGGTGTTCGTCTTTGCTGTTGGCAATTCGAACGACCCTAGGCAGATTGTCCGTATTTCCTTTGGGTTCGCTGCCAACTTCCAACACATAACCAAGACGCAAGCTGCGGTCAATTTCCACCACGACTTTCTGCGTGGGTTGCAGGGCATATCCGCCCGTATTTACCAGACAGGGTTCTCCTGCGGGACGAAAACGAATCCGAGCAAGAATCTGCTGCTGAACTTTCGGTTCTTCGGATTCTTCCGTATCGTCTCCGGGATCTTCCGTATCCTCTCCGGGATCTTGCGTTTCGCCATCCAATGCCGGTGTTTCTTCTTTTTCCGAAGAAGGAGTTTCCTCGACGGATTCGGCGGATTCGCCCTCCTCATTTTCAATGGAAGTCTCTTCCGAAGCATCTGAAATTTCTTCGTTTTTCTTGTCTTCCTCGATTGCGGTTTCCTCGACTACTGTTTCCTCGACGGACTCAGGCTGCGCAGTCGATTCGTCCGGCAATTCCGTTTCTTTCGTTCGAGATTGATCTTGGTCCGACATGATCCCTCGTATTTTCAAGGCCGCACAAAGCGGCGTTTCTTAACGTTTATACGGTCAGCCGTTCATATTTCCGGCAACCATGATGATTCCGGCAAGAATACACAAAACTCCGGCAATTTGCCAAGGGGTCAAAGATTCCTGCAATTTTATGGTCGAATATCCCAGTACGATCAGGAAACCCGCCGAAGTCATGACCGGATAAGCAATCGACAACGGAATTTTCGACAACACGAATGAATACGCCGCCAAAGCCAATCCAAAGAAAAACACCCCGGAAACCACAAAAGGGTTGAGCACGATTTGCTGAAAGGTTTCCAACGGTTGAGAAAGACTGACAGCCTTGGCCTTCATACCTTCTTTGATTAAAATATTGGCCACGGCATTGGCAATCAAGGCGAAAATCAGAACGAAATAATGCGCTTTCACACGACCCCCTCGACAATAAGCAGGCAACTTGCCAGCCACAACAGAATATTGACAATCATCGGCATATCGCCCAACAGCACTTTGGCCGGATCGCCGCCTTCGGAACGAACGTGAACCAGGTAAAGATAGCGGAAAACGCCATATAATACAAAAGGAACGGTGTAAATCAAATGCGTGGTCCCGAAATGCTTCACCGTTGCCGGTGAAATCGTATAGATGGCGTAAGTGATAATCGCCATAGCGGCGGTGATCATCAGCAATTGATCGAGAAGCTGGGCCGAATACTCTTTAAGCACGGCGCGGTGGTTGTCTCGGTTGTCTTCGAGAAGCACCAGCTCGTGTCGGCGTTTGGCAAATCCAAGGAAACAAGCAAGCGTCATCGTGCAGATAATCAGCCATGGCGACGGGTCCACCTGGATCGCGACCGCTCCGGCCAGTACTCTAAGAACGAAACCGAATGCGATGGAACCGACATCGAGCAAAACATATCGCTTGATAAGGAACGAATACAGGATGTTATTGATCAAGTAAATCATTAGAATCACAGTTAAAACTGGATTCAGTAGATATGTACCTGCAATAGATACCACAGCGAAAAAGGCGCAGGCCACCAAAGCTACGGCAGGAGGAAGTTTGCCACTGGCAATAGGACGATGCCGCTTGACCGGGTGTTCCCGATCCCGTTTGAGATCCACGACATCGTTAAGCAGATACACAGCACCGGCTAGAAAACAAAACGATAGGAATGCTGCACCTGCAGTGGCAAGTTTCGGTAACTCAAAAAGATTGTTGGAAAAGACAAGCGGCCCGAAGATGAAGGCGTTTTTCACCATCTGCTTGGGACGCATGGAAATAATCAGGCTTTTTAACATCGATTATCCTTTGTTTTGGCGCTTGTTTGCTTCCAACGACAAAAGAGTATATATGAAATCAACTCTGCCACTGGCAAGATTTTTACGGTCAATGCCACGGAATGGAGAAATTTTAAAGATTTCGGTTTTCTGACCCTCCGAAATCATAAAGCGACGATCAACGGATCGATCCGCTGAAGAGATTGAAGCGAAACGACAGGAAAAGACACGAGTTTTTACATACATGGCGAAGCATCCTTCCTCACAATATCCCTGGGCACGAAGAATCGTTAACGATCTGACTTCCGTCGGTCACGAAGCCTATTTTTGCGGCGGATGGGTACGCGATCTGCTGTTGGGACGAGAAGCCCATGACGTGGATGTGGTTACCAGCGCTACACCCGACCAGATCAGTGCTCTTTTCCGACGCACTCGACTGGTGGGGAAAATCTTCGGTGTGGTGTTGGTGTTCGGCGGACCCTCTTACGTCGAAGTTTCCACATTCCGTGCCGACAATCTGAAAGGCAAAGCCAAAGGTTTCGTAGACGGCAAAGAGCAGGTCGCCAAGGGAATGGTCTATGGAACCCGTCAAGAAGACGCCTTCCGTAGGGATTTCACCTGCAACGCCCTTTATTACGATCCCGCCCGACAAAAAGTCATCGATGATGTCGGAGGCATTCGGGATATCCGCAACGGCATCATTCGTTCCCTGTGCGATCCGAACATCCGATTCAAGGAAGATCCTCTTCGAATCATGCGAGGCATTCGTTTCGCAGTGCAATTCGGTTGGAAAATCGAACCTCGGACCTGGCTGGCGATGCGCAGGCATTCGAATCTTATTCTGGACGTCGCCATCGAGCGCATTCACGAAGAAGTAAAAAAGCATTTCCAGTATCGGGTATCGAAACGCTCGTTGATGCTTCTTCAGGTTTCGGGAATCTGGCGAACTCTGATGGGGTCACGGTCGCCAATCGCCTCGATGACTTCCCCTGCCGTCCTTAGCGGAATGGAGCGCCTGCGCCCCGGAATGATTTCCATGCTGGCATGGCTTCATCTTTCCAGTGGCTTCTATACCGACAAAGATCTGGCGTGGACGGGTCAGCGACTTCACTTAACCATGCGAGAAAAAACGGATCTGGAACGCCTCGTTCGTCTGTCGCTGAAAATGTCCCATTGGAACTCTCTGACTTTCAACGAGCGCTCCCGAGTGCATCTCCAGCAAGGGTTCCGCGATGCCTGGGCTATCGAATACGCCCGACGACGCATACACGGCTACCCCGTCGGCGACTGGCTCCGAATCGGTCGATTGCACGAAGCGTTGAACGGAGGAGCACCGCCACGGCTGTTATCTCCACAGGAAATCCGCTCTCGCGGGGTAACGATTTCTTCAGCTGAACTGAAATATTTGTTGAAAAAATTACGAAAAGCCCAATGGGACGGCTGGGTCCGTACCCGACAAGATGCCTGGCGGTGGCTGCTACACCATCTTGAAATCGAAGACCTTGCAGGCCGCAAATTCTAACCTTGATTCGTCCTCGAATCTCCCATTCGAAACAGGAATCTCAGTCGAGACGATTTTCTATCGTGAATTTGAATCGTCTCGATTGATATTCGTCCCATAGTATGTTAGGTGCTATCTGTTTGGTTTGCCAAATTTGTTGTTTCCAAACATGTCCCCTAGAAGGAGTTTTTTAATGGCCACACGTAAATCCTCGGAATCGCTCCAGTCTCTTTTTCAACGTAATTTGTCTCGGGTCGATCCTATATTGAATCAATTGACCCGTTTAGAGGAAGAACGCCAGCAACGTCGAATCATTTTGATCCCTTCCGAATCGATCTGTCTTCCCGCCGCTCGAAGGCTGCTGGATTCGCCGTGGACCAATTTATATGCCGAAGGCTACCCGCCTTCGTTTACCACGCACCAGAACGAAGACGAACTGGCCGACTTGCCGATGCAGATTATCGGGTATCGGCGATATTCCGACCGCCGTTTCTACAAAGGAACGGATTACATCAACCTCGTCGAGGCACTGGCCCGCAGACGAGCCGCCGAAGCTTTTGCTAACGAAGCCGTTCCGGCAGATGAGATTTTCGCCAACGTTCAAGCGCTTTCCGGCGCTGCCGCCAATCTGGCTATCTACGATGCGTTCGTTCGTCCCGGTGAAACCGTGATGGGAATGGACTTGATGCAGGGTGGACACCTCAGCCACGGTAGCCAATTCCACTCCACCGGAAAACAGCACCGAATCGTGTCCTATGGAATCGACCGCAAAACCGGTCGACTGAACTACGACGATATCCTTCAATTGGCCAAAGAAGCACGACCAAAAATGATTATCGGTGGTTACACTTCGTATCCTTTCGCACCGGACTGGCCGAAACTTCGGGAAATCGCCGACGAAGTAGGTGCCGTGCTGATGGCCGACATCGCCCACCCGGCTGGAATGGTGGCTGGTGGTGCGTATCCGTCGCCTGTCGGTTATGCAGACGTTACCGTATTCACCACCCATAAAACGTTGATGGGTCCGCGTGGCGCAGTAATCCTCACCACCGATGAAGACAAGGCGCAGGCTATCGATTCGGCTGTGTTCCCCGGCCAGCAGGGAGGACCGCATATCAACAATATCGCCGGTATCGCCGCCGTGCTGGAAATCGCCAAGACTCCGGCCTATCGCACATTGCAACAAAACATCGTCAGCAATGCGGCTCTGCTGGCGGATTCGTTGAAAAACGAAGAACTTACGCTAGCCTATGGTGGCACCGACACCCACCTGATGCTGATCGATCTCAAGACGATCCGCAACGCCCGTAAAGAACGTCTTTTGGGTGAAATCGCCGTGAGAATGCTGGAAATGGTCGGAGTGGTAGCCAACAAAAACACACTTCCAGGCGACGATGTAACCGCCCTGGCTACCGGCGTACGACTGGGAACTCCGTGGATCACCCAAAGAGGCATCACCGAGGAAGGCATCAAAGAGTTGGCCTCGATCATCGCCAGTACGCTCAAGGCCATCGAGCCGTTCCATTACGATGGTCTGACCGGCACGCTTCCTCGTGGAAAAATCGACTGGAAAACCCTGGAGGAACTCAAAGATCGCACTGCCGAATTGGCATCTTCTCTAGACGGGGAAAGCGACGCCCCCAACGGCTACCCGCACTATCATTTCTCCACTCCCGTCCGTTGCGGTTGCAAGAAAAACGTCGAGGACAAAGCAAAGGCCGTGGTTCACGAACTCCCCCCACAATGCTTGTTCCGTCTGACCGGTCCGCGAGTGGAAGCCTATCTTTCCAACCTCGTTTCCGCCGATCTCAGCCGTTTGCTTCCCGGCGAAACGTTGCGAACCTACATGTTCGACAATCACGGTAAGCTTGTCGATGACGTGTTGGTCCAGCGCATCGCAGAACGCAACGACAAACGCGACAACGGATTCTACCTGTTTTCCAATCCACCCAACGTTCCACAGGTCACCGAATGGCTGCGCGGACATGCCGACGGCTATTTGCTGTTCGAACCCAATGACATTCGTATGAAAGTGGAAGGTCCGGTGGTCGTCGAAAACTTCGATGATTTCGCGATGTTCGGTGACGAGAAAGTGTCGCTGTTCCTCGTTGCCGGGGAAAATGCCGAAACGAGTCTGACGAAAGCCTTGGAAGGACTTGACGAAGAATCCGTCGTGCTTTCCGTCAATGGCAACTGGAATGTTGCAGCATTGCCCGAAACGGCACGAAAAGTCGTGGGAGAAAAGCTTTTGGTGCAAGGTTTCGTGTTCGATTGTCCCAAAACGTGCAATGGTTTACGACAAAACTGGGGCTGGCCGGTCTGGGATGCCGAAGAACGGCCCGTGCTTGATATCGCGGAAATCTACGAGAAAGATTCGGAAGCTTTCGCGATTTACAAACCATATTTCGTGGGTCAGCTTCGCTTGAAAGACACTCCCGAAGCACAAAAATCCCTGCCTGAATTCGTCTGGCTGGCCGAGGAAGAAGAACCCAAGAAAACTCCGCTGTACGACTGGCACAAGCAGCACTCCAAAAAAATCATTCCCTTCGCGGGTTGGGATATGCCGGTCTGGTACACGTCGATTCTGGAAGAACATCAGGTCGTTCGCAACACCGCCGGACTGTTCGACGTGGCGCACATGGGTGTATTCGGTATTCGAGGACCGGGCGCAACGGATTTCCTTGATCTGGTCACCAGCAATTACGTCCGCTGGTTCCCCATCGGACAGTCTTTCTACTCCTACCTGCTCGACCCCAAGGGACAGGTTATCGACGACGTGATGATCTACCATGTGGGAGACGAAGACTACCTGATGGTGGTCAACGCTTCCAACGAGGACGAAGACTGGTCGTGGCTCCAGGCCGTGAACCGGAATCTTGTCAAAATCGACGATGAAATCCCGGCGCGTAGACGCTTGAAAGAAGTGGATCTGCGCAACCTGAAAGATCCGCAATGGGGTGACGACCGCCGCGTGGATCTCGCCTTCCAAGGAAAGGCGTCCCTGCCGGTGCTGATGCAGCTTTGCGACGATCCCAAACAGGCCCGCGCTTTGGAAATCCTGCCACGAACCCACCTGACCCGAGTCATGCTGCAAGGTGCGGATACGGTCGTGGCACGCACCGGCTATTCGGGAGAAAGCATCGGCTACGAAATTCTCGTGCATCCCGAAAAACTTGTCATGCTCTGGGAAAAATTCCTCGAAGTCGGCGAACCTCTGGGCGTCGCTGCCTGCGGTTTGGGAGCACGCGATTCCTTACGCACCGAGGCCGGTTTACCATTGTACGGGCACGAACTGAACGGTCCTCAGCAGATCTCCCCCGCCGGAGCAGGATTTCCCTCGTATGTGAAACTGCACAAGCCGTTTTTCATCGGCCGTCGTGCATTCATCAACGAAGACGAAAAACGCACGATGGAAGTCGTCCGTTTCCTCGTGGATCGAACCGGCGAAAAACCTTTGCACCCGGGAGATACGGTTGTGGCGAAAAACGGCACCGTAATCGGTGTGGTTACGAGTTGCGCTTACGATCCCCGACGTTTCCAGGTAGGGTCAAGCCTACGTACTTTCACGCTTTGCCAAAGAAAGTCCGATTGCCATCGTACCGGAAGCGAAAGGCTCGATGAAACCCGGCGAGACAGAACCCGGAAAACGCACGATCCTGCCGATCCCGGCGGACATCGTTACACGCTTCCCCATGCGTAAAGCGGACAACGGGTATGTTCCTTCGGAAGGCGACTGATCCTCAACGTTTGAATGCAATCTCCTAGAATCTTTACGAGTCCTTTGGTTTCGGCCAAAGGACTCTTTTTTTAGAAAAAGACAAGTCAAAACCCAAAAGGTTACGCCAAGATCCTCCGTTTGTTGCATACGCGAGCATTTCCGTTTAAAATCCAAGCGTTTGGCGTGCAAATTTCCGGTTTTCGAAGGAGAAGATCTTGACGACTAAAAAATACTTCATTCTCGTCACTTTATTCGCGCTCTTCGCTTCCTTGGTTTGGGGATGCGGTGAAGACTCCGGTTCCGATACGACTCCAGCCGATTCCGATTCGGACGTTACAGACAACGAGCCTGGAGATATGGACCAAGAAATCTTGGACGAATCCTCGGATGATAACCAGGAAACGGAGCGTCCCCCGCAAATCTTCCCCGAAGGAGAATGCAAGGACGGTTACACCCTGGGTCAAGGCCCGTATTTCACATTGGTAACAGACAACTACGGAATCGGTCGTGACGGATTGGCCGTCGATGGCAACGAATCGGCACGATAGACATCGATGGCGACGACTACCCCGACCTCGTCGTCCATAAGACCAACAACAACTACCGGGACGATTTCGACGCCGACCCGCCTAAATTCTACAAAAGGATTCTGCTCAATCGCCCCCGAGAAGACGATTCAAAGGCACGAGAATTCGTCGATGTTACCGAAGATTCGGGATTTACGGCAATCCGAGGTGGCGGCGATGGCCGCGCGTGCCAGCTTGCCGTATTCGCCGATATCGACAACAACGGCACGATCGACGCCTTTTCCGGCAGACATCCCGACAACAATCCCACAGCTGACCCTGCTGACACGGGTGACCGCTCGGAAATCCTGCTTGGGGATGGCGAAGGGAACTTCGCGCTGCCGAACCTTCCGATACGACGACCGAAGAACCCTGGACCACCGTGGGAGCCTCGTTCCTCGATTTCGACCGCGACGGCCTTATAGACCTTTGGGTGGGCTTTTTCTCTACGTATTACGGCTCGGGAGTGAATCTCCCCAACCGGCTTTATCGTGGGTTGGGTGGTGGAGCTTTCGAAGACGTAACGGCTTCCTATGGCGTTTATACTTCTGCAACGGATGTCGCCAACGCCAACAGCCACAGAACCTCCTACGGCGTTTCGGTCTGCGACGTCAACGACGACGGCACGCCCGACCTCATTGGCAGCAGCTACGGACGAGCTTTCAACGAATTGTACGTCTGGCGGGACAACATTTACAACAACGAAACCCTCAGCTCGAATTTCGCCAGCGACGACAACGAGGATTTCACCGACAACCAATATTATCTATGTTATTGTCAGCAAACGAATAACTGCACTCCCGTTCCGGACTCTCCGTCGATAAGCTGCCCATCTGCCTACTGGTCTTCAAGCGAGGAAACACCCTGGCGTCTCGGGGGCAACACGTTTTCGACGGTCTGCGGCGACTGGACCGGCGATGGTCTGCCCGACCTTTTCAATGCCGAAATCGCTCACTGGTGGGCTGGAGGTTCTTCCGATCCCTCTCAACTGCTGGTTAACGCCTCCAGTGGTGATGACGTTGTCTTCGAACGCCCCGGCCGGGAAGCCACTGGTCTGACACGAGATCACGATATCCCCGGCGGATGGAATGAAGGCGACATCTCGGCGATGCGCTGGGACTTCGACCTCGACGGCTATCCCGACCTGTATATCGGAAGCAGCGATTACGATTACACCTACGGCCTGCTCTTCCGGCAAACCGACGATGGAATTTTCAGTGATATCGCCTCACAGAGTGGAACCATGCACGAACGTGCCGTAGGAGTTTCGGCGGCGGATTTCGACCGGGACGGCGACCTGGACCTCGTCGTGGGTTCCAGCACGATGCGTGGCGGACCTTGGAGCACCCCGGAAGTGCATATCTATCGTAACGATGTCGGTAATAAATCCAATGCGGTACGTATCACCCTCGAAGGCAAAGGCGAAGGTTTCGCCAACCGCAGCGCCATCGGTGCTCGGGTGAAAGTCACCACCGGCGACCGGACCCAGACCGAATGGGTGGAAGCCGGATACGGTCATATGGGGATCATGAAAGAATTGAGCCTGACAGTGGGGTTGGGAACGAACTGCACTATCGATGAGTTGGAGGTTCGCTGGCCGAATTCGGACCTTACCGTACAAACCTGGCACGACGTTCCGGCAAACTTCCATTTGAAAATCACCGAAGGCGATGATTATATCGACTTCCAGCCCCTTGCATTGAATTGATGGATTCACAATCGCCAGCTAAAAAGCATTCCACGCTGTGGTACGTTCAGTTATGGGCGGTATGCCTGCTCGTCGTTCTGGTGATGGTAGTCAAGGCGCAGACTTTGGGAGCAACGAGTTTTCGGGGTATCGACGATCTTGCCGCCATGGTCGAAGCCCAACAGGAAAACCATCACTTTCGGAACCTTCCGGTAACGATGAGGCATTACTTCCGGGTGATGCTTTCCGAAAATGACGACGATTTCGGTATCGGCAGGAAACGACTGACCCGCTACCTGATCGACGACCGATACGACTCGGCTTTCGTGCGCTGGTATGTCGAAACCAAATTGAAACTTTTCGTCTCGGTTGAAGACCAAGTGGATTTGCTGGCCAACGTCGTAACATCCAAAGAAGGCCGGAATTTATGGGAAATCTCGGAAAAGCGTTTCAGTAGCCCGGTTCAAAGACTCGATAGTCTTCAGTTTCTCGAAGCGGCGGCGTTGATGTATTTCGAAAACGTCGATACCGATCAAGAAGCCCTGGGTACACTGATTCGGGATTTCGCCTACCGACTGAGAAACCACAACATGTGGCCCATTCCAGAGTCCTGGACCAACGAAAAATTCCCCACATAATTCGATTTCCGATAAAAAAAGGATCCCCCGCAACCTGCGTCATAGATTACGGGGGATCAAGGGTCGATGGGTAAGCGTGCCATCGAATATCAGGTCTGTTTAGTCTTCCATTTCAGTAAGTTTCGACCAAGGATAGGCCCCACCACACCCCGTTGTGGTGGGGTCCGTAGCATCCGCCGGCGCTGTCGCCAAAGCATCGGCTTCCGTCGCCGCTCCATAGTTCGTCTGGCAGTACCACAACTCGCCTTCGTGCCACGTCCAGTCGAAACGGCTCCAAAGTCCTGCACTCCAAGGATTGTCGGCGTAATTCTGTGCCACCGCCCACATTTCTTCATTGTCGTACTGCGTGATATCAAAATTGCTCGGTGTGGCACCCATGGCCATCGTCCACGTGTCGTAGGTGATGGAATGAGCATATCCATAGTTGTCTGTGTAGTCTCCCACAATCGCCAGCACAGGCCAAGGCATCAACTTCGTCCAAGGGTAGTTTCCACAACCTGTCGTCGCAGGGTCCGTTGCATCCGCAGCCGCCGTCGCAACAGCATCCGTTTCCGTAGCCGCACCATAAGCCGTCTGGCAGTACCACAACTCACCTTCGTACCACGTCCAGTCGAAGCGACTCCAAAGGTCCGCACTCCAGGCATTGTTCGAGTCATTCTGTGCTACCAACCACATCGCGTCGTTGTCATACTGCGAAATGTGGAACAAGCTCGCGCCGTCACCCTCGCCCATCGTCCACGCATTGTATTCCACCGTGTTGCGGGTATCCCAGTTGTCGATGTACTCGCCCACCAACGCCAGCACAGGCCAAGGCATCAACTTCGTCCAAGGGTAGTTTCCACAACCCGTCGTCGCAGGGTCCGTTGCATCCGCAGCCGCCGTCGCAACAGCATCCGTTTCCGTAGCCGCACCATAAGCCGTCTGGCAGTACCACAACTCACCTTCGTACCACGTCCAGTCGAAGCGACTCCAAAGGTCCGCACTCCAGGCATTGTTCGAGTCATTCTGTGCTACCAACCACATCGCGTCGTTGTCATACTGCGAAATGTGGAACAAGCTCGCGCCGTCGCCCTCGCCCATCGTCCACAGATCATTGGCGACAGTATGACGGGTATCCCAATCATCGATAAATTCCCCAATGACTTCCAGGTCTTCAATCGCGGTACAGCCCGTGCCGTCCACCCAGTTTTCGTAACCGTCATCACAAACGCAGGAGCCATCCGTTGTGTCGCAAGTGGCGTTGGCGTAACAATCTACGTTTTCGCAAAGATCCGTGACGATTTCAGTGCAGCCCGCGCCATCCACCCAGTTCTCATATCCGTCATCACAGACACAGGAGCCGTCTGTTGTGTCGCAAGTGGCGTTGTCGTAGCAGTCTACGTTTTCGCAGAGATCCGTCACGATTTCAGTGCAGCCCGCGCCATCCACCCAGTTCTCATATCCGTCATCACAGACGCAGGAGCCGTCCGTTGTGTCGCAAGTGGCGTTGTCGTAGCAGTCTACGTTTTCGCAGAGATCCGTCACGATTTCCGAGCAGCCGGTGCCGTCCACCCAGTTTTCGTAGCCAACCTCACAGACGCAGGAGCCGTCTGTTGTGTTGCAAGTGGCGTTGGCGTAGCAATCTACGTTTTCGCAAAGATCCGTGACGATTTCAGTGCAGCCCGTGCCATCCACCCAGTTCTCATATCCGTCATCACAGACACAGGAGCCGTCTGTTGTGTCGCAAGTGGCGTTGTCGTAGCAATCTACGTTCTCGCAGAGATTTGTGGTGGTTTCTTCATCATCACCCCCGCAACCGGCAAGTACAAACGAGAGAAACACAAGAACGGCAAAACTGGTGAAAAAGCGTGACGCCATCATAAGGAACCTCCTCATTAGAAATCAGAAAAATGTACAACTCACCAAGCAGAACGCAAAAGCTTCTACAAACCGAACACACGAAAAATTTAGCCCGAAAATGTACCGGTTCCTTCGGATGACAGTTCTATCTGCAATACGGTTCGAAGCGAGTCAGTTTTGTGCTATTGGGCGACAATCGCTCTCCCTCCTCGGGAAGAAACACATTCTCGGGACACGTTACGGCAGGTTTTCCGACTCGCGATTCATCCTACTCCCAGCACCTTCCCAGAACATCGTTCCAGTGGCTTATACGCTGGTTTCGTCCTCACTTACGGCGGCGGGACCGCGCTGGATTTTCACCAGACTTCCCTTTCCGTAACACGAAACAGTCAAATCATAGACCTCCCCCCCAGAAGTGTCAAGTCCGTACCCATGAAATGGTTTTTCCTGCCATAAATATCACCATTGGCTTTTCTTTAAAAGCTACGTCATTTCAACAGGTTAGCAACCATTCAACCCAAATTTCCGATTTATTCCACCTAACGCATAATGGAAATGAAAGGGAATTCCTCGAAAAACAACCCAAAAACGGATAAAAAGATATGAAATTCATTTGTCTAGAAGTCATCCAAAAATACCGACCGAGGAATTCGAGGTGATTTCGAGACGAATTCGTCGTTGGCGAGACGCGGAATACCGGGAGTCTTTCACGTCGAGACCGGCGACGAAATCGACTGAAAGGCGACAGGAGTGTATTTTTAGGACGGCTTCTAGTTGATCTTGAATCTTTGCCTCAAAAGGAGGGGGAAGTTCGAAACCGATGAAGGATGATTCCTCCCACAGCATGGATGGAAAACTTGGTAAAGTAGTGCAATTTTTCGGTGAGAAGGTTTTCAATCAACCGGAAGCAACCGGTTTGTTGGCCGTTGGAACACTTGCAATATTTCTCGCTTCGAGTGCCGAAAACGTTGTATTTACTCTCCTCCGGATTTTTTCAGAAGATGGAACGACAAGCGATTTCGGTACTGACATCACTCTCGTTACCTTCTTCCTTTTAGTGATGGTCTGCCTTGTTTTTGCCATCAAGCGACGTCCTTTGGGAAATTTTCTACAAAAACATTTTCTTTCCGGTTCTTTGGTCCTGGTTGTCGGCACAGTCTCTTTGATCGTCCTAAGAACATATGTTTCCAATGTTTTACTTCTTTGGTTTCTACAAAATCTGTTTCCGATTCTTTTCCTGTTTCTTCTGTTCAACAGTCTTGTCAATATACGCTCCGTCAACAATGCGATGCATACACTGGCATCATGCGTACCATCTTTGGTGACTTTCTTACGAAACGACTCGAAAAAGCACTTTCGTTGGGAATTGGCAATCGTTTTCGGAGTTTCGTTGGTTTTAGCACTACTTGCGACCCGAGGGCTGCCATCCATGAGCAAGGCATCCTGGGGTTACCTGGGGCAAGCACTACAGATACTGGACGGAAACGGTCTCGGCGGAAATTTCCAACGTCCTCCTGGATATCCCCTGCTCATCGCCTTCTTTTCTCTCATCGGATTTAAAACGTACATCGCAGGGTGGGCTGTCTCGTTGTTGGCTTTCTCCGGCACCAGTACACTGACCTATGCCTTTGCTAAAAAGATATCCGGAACTTTACCAGGTTTTTTCGGCGTGTGGCTTCTAATTACGTTCCCGGCGGTTTTGACATTTTCTCACGTCGTAAACATGGGCGACATGTTGTTGACGTTTTTCGCTATTCTTTCCTTTTACAGTGCTTTTACAGTATTTTCTTTACCTAAAGGACAAAGCCCCGGACGTATTCAATCCGTACTCCTTGGTATAGGCATCGTATTACCCTTTTGGATAAAGTATATCGGCGTTATAAACGTATTTTTCGCTGCATTATTGCTTGCATCTGCATTTTACAGGGATTCCGAAAAGAGATCGTCTATCCTTCTTGTAGGAACGACCATTGCCCTTTTGGGTTTTGTGCTGCCTTTGCGCAATCTCCTTTTTGCAGGAACCATGCTCGGTCATTCCCTGGAAGGACAACCGGGGGACACTTTCCTTTCGGCTTTTGCAGCACTTGTGAACACTACGAATTCGGCATTGAACCTGTCTCTAGGACATTGGGGAAGTGCTTTCTTGTATCTTCTGCTTCTGTTCATCAGCAGACGCACCTTTGTCTCGTTCATATTGACACTTTTTCCTTTAGCCTATTTCCTGATGTTTTCCTTCTCCGCCTCCAGTACAAGACTGGACGAAGTATGCAACCGCTTTGTTTTGCCTGTACTACCGTTTCTTATAATATCTTTCACTTTTGCATTAAAAACACTTCCAGAACGGTTGGTGATCCTCTTCAACAATGTTGTCGATGAACATACTGTGCAAAACTTCTTGGACTGGTTAATCTTTCTCTGTGCCGTAGCCTTTTTCATTTTGGGCGTTCATAACGTAACCAAAGGTGTTCCCAGGCTCGACGGCACGGTTTCTGAGGAAACAATAGCGTGGGTACGCAAAAATATTCCCAAAAACGAAACCGTGGCGGTGAACCTGTACGGCAGCCAAATATTGGCATTTCCCGATACCCCTGAAATCCTGATACTTCCATCGGAAAACAGCTACAACAGCGCCTACGGCATCCATGCTTACGATCGAAAAACCGCGTTGGAAATCTTCATCCGAAGAAATGTAACGCACCTTGTTTTCTGTTTCAGCACTCAAGGAAAAGATCTGCAATTGGAACTCGGTTATTACGGCTCCTATTTTTCGGAATTGTGTGACGAAAAAGATTTTCCTGAAGTGGATTCACGAATAAAACGAGCAGATTCGTTAATCATAAAATTGGTGAATACCGAGAAACTAAGGAAAACACTGGAAAATCTCGATTTTCGCACGATTCCCTAGCCCGTATAATTCATGAGAATCGTAGCGATAGGCCGAAAACCGTAGTCTTTTCTCAAAGTTAGAGCGTTTTTCACCCGCAGGCAACCTTTTCAGTCTGTGGAGGATGAAAATCGGGAAACAAGTGAAAGATCGAGGATTTTCAAGTCGCAGTGATACTTCATGAATTATGCAGGCTAGCAACGTATTTTGATGAAAACAGAAGATTTTTCGTAGCGTTCTCTAGTTGTGCAAGTTCTCCATTTCGTTTATATTTAAGAATTGGCGACCGAGTATTGATTGAAGACAAGGCGAAAGTACACCAAGGCGGTCGTTTTCTCGGCAATTTCCAGAAATCCACAAGGGGGGTGTCTCTCCGTGGGTGCACTGGAAGGTAATGGGTACGATGATATTTTACGGTCCGATATCCGAACGTTCCAACTGGTACAGCGAGCCGGTTTTTACGATCGTTATCCAAACCATCGAAGAGCTGGAAACTCTCAAAATCCGGTATCTGGACCACCATACTTTCGTCATTCCGACCAGCCCTCAAGCAAAGACGGGGCAATGGAAACACCTCCATTTCGTGCTTCCCAATGGGAAGGATTTCGAGACCTGCGCCAGAATAGGATCCGTAATCTCCACCCCAGGAAAATCGCACGCATTTTCTCTCTTTCATCTCGATTTGCTGACAACCGAACAAATCGGTACGATCAAGCAAGTGATTATCAGCCATCGCTATGCCAGTATCCCGGACGATTTTACAGCGATAAACGAGGAAAGCGTTTTCAGTCTAGAGCTATCCAAAGACATTGCAAAGCTTTATGATCCACCTTCCTCCGAATTGTCTATTGAGTCGTCGCACCCTGTTCTGGATTCTTCTCCACCGACAGCGGCAAAAACATTTCGCACCGAGGATTTCGACCTTCCCACACCGCCTGAGGATACCCGAACGGTTCTTTCCGCCCCGCAAGCGGCGGAGTCGCAATCATTTTCCGAACAGCAGACCATGATTCGTGCCTTGCTGGCGCGAAATGCTCCCAGCGATGAAAAGCTGGCAGACGTCGCGCTACCCGACGAAGCCAAGGCACTTGCGCTAACTCCAGATACCTCAAGCAACTTTTCCGATTTTGAAAATGCTACCGAAGCACGACAAAATATTCTTGCCTTCCTGATTTTCTTCACAAAAGCCGTTCAGCGTTCCGGGTATTATGCAGATCCCAAACACCCTGAAACACGTAAGGCTCGTCGTGGATTGTATGCTTTTTTCCGTAAAATGCTGCAAAACCGCATGAGCATCAGTTTCGTTCGCCGAGGACAATCCCAAAGCGAGGATTTGTTGATCGAAGGCTTGACGAAACAAATGATTTCCGCCCGCGAAACGATGCCGCTGGGCGCGATCGAAATGTATATGCCGAAATTTCTCGAATACCTCAACCGCCGCTGTTTGTTGTCGTTTTCGATCAAACGTACCATCAACGAAGCCAAATTCGACCGCTTCATCGACCTTTTAAGCGAATACAATCCCAACCAGGCCAATGCACTTCAGGAAGGAGAGCAGTTCAGCAGGATGCTGAACGAAAACGAAATCTATGAAGTCAAAGTCATTTTCGACGAGGAATTCATTGCCTCCAACCGGAACCTTCCCTGGCAGGCCGAATTGACTCTCTCCAGACTGCGAAAAGACTTGAAAGTCATTCCGCTGTTGCGTCAGGCAACGGAGGAGGAACTCCAGCAAATCAAGCTTCAGATTTTCAAAGATACTTTGTATCCATTGAGCAATCCTTCGTTTCTCCTGGCGGTGCTGCTCAACGCCGATCTCGTGATGCAAGAATTGAAAGAAAAGATGGGCTTCGAGGAACGGGACGTGGAACGTGGTTTGGTGGATTCCATCGATCCCGAAATTCTGACATCCTTTTCCCACAAACTGATCGATCGTTCCCATACGCTCGACGAACAGTTGGATAAAGAGCAAAGAACCAGTCGAAAACAAGCTCTCCACAGGGAAAAGAACGCAATGACCGGTATTCTGGAACACCTGGTCCAAAGACTGGGCAAACAGGAAAACCCGGAAGCCGACGCCACCCTGGAGTTGCTGTTCAACGAAAAACTGGTTCTTTTCGATGTCTTGCCCCTGCGCCTGCAAGAAGGCGTCAAGGATCTGAAAAGAGCCGAAGCCTTTATCGTCCAACCTGACAAACATTTGGCTAAATTCGACAACCCATCGGAAGATTTCGAACTACTCGAAGAAGTTCGCTTTTTGCGCCGCATGATTCCGCATCTTTACCGTGAAGGAGAATACGACCTCATTCATCGTATCGTGGATATTGCCCAACGACACATGGAAACGGGCAATACCTTCACACAGGATAACACAAGGAAATTGTTCGAATATTTAGCCGGAAAAGCCGTACTTGCGCAATTACGTAACGGTTTCGATCCCCAAAACCGTGATCGCTGCCGTTCCATTGCGGCCTTGCTCGTTTCCTTGAAAGAGTACGCCGTTCCGTGGCTGTTGGATGTACTAAACAACCACGATAACCGTTGGGTTCGAAAGCTGCTCGTCGATTCCCTGGTGGAAATCGGCTCCATCGCGATCCCATTTCTTCACAGTGAATTGTCCAACAAGGAAAACAGTTGGTACTTTTTACGCAATTGCCTGGTGATTTTATCAAAAACAGGAAAAAACGAATCGTTCAACCGCATTCGGTCCCTGCTGAACCATTCAAATGCTATCGTTCGTAGGGAAGCGTTGAAAGCCATGATAGCCATCGAACCGCAGTTTTGCGAAAACGATTCTATCGACGCCTTGAACGACGAAGATAAGACCGTGAAAATGACGGCGCTAAACTACCTTGCCAAAGCCAAAAGTTCAAAAACGGAGCTGTTGCGCTACTATCTCTCAGTGCTGGACGAGCAAAGCGACAAAGACGACACCGACATCCTCGTAAAAACGCTACAAGCGATTTCACGCCTGGAGAATATCGATGAAGGCATGCGTACTCATTTCGAGTTGAGTATATCTCGCCGACTGGCCGCCATGTATAAAACGAAATGGTCGGGAATCTTTGTGAAATCCTCGGACGAAACCGTTCAAAAAATCAAATCCAACCTGTGCGTTGCACTGGGAACGTTGGGAAATCGTAAAGAAACGATTGCGCTATTGAAACGTGCCGCGAAAGATAAAAACGCCGACGTAGCTTCCCGAGCACAACAAGCACTCGCGCATATCAAAGCATAAAAAAAGCACGAAAAAAACCGGAGGATAGGCCATCCTCCGGCTGAAAACTCACATCGCTCGTTGGCGATCAGTAGCGGTTGCGGCCGCCTCCACCGTATCCGCCGCCTCCGCCGTATCCACCGCCGCCGCCACGGCTGTTGCGTTGCGGGCGAGGACGAGCTTCGTTGACTTTGACGTTGCGACCTTGCAGATCGTTGCCGTCCATCGCCTCGATGGCGGCCATAGCGGCATCACGATCGGGCATTTCTACGAAGCCAAAGCCTTTCGAACGTCCCGTGTCGCGATCGACGATGATTTTCGCCGATTCGACTTCACCGTACGTTTCAAAAGCGGCACGCAGATCGTCGTCGGTCATCTGGTAGTTGAGGTTTCCTACATAAATGTTCATTGCAATTCTCTCCTTGCATCGCCATGGTTCGGATTCTATCGAAAGTATGCCCATGGCCAATCAACATATTTCGACGTTTTGTAAGGAATGGTTTTGTTCGACTCTTCCTTTTCAAGACTATCTACAAACCACCGTAAAGACTTGCCTTTTAAATAAAACAAGGCAGTACTCCCAGGTAGTTGCAACGATGTGGGCAGATTGAGGCGTTTCAGAAACGTAACGCCGACGAAAAGATACCAGTGACTGTAGCCAAGCGGCTATATCCGTCAATTGAGCTGTCCGGCTTTCAAGCCCGAACCATTCTATTTTTTTCGAAAGCAAACCGTCATCCTGTCACTTATACCTCGCGCCACCGGTTCGTTCCATGAGAGCCAAAAGGCAAAGCGAATTACGGAACAACCTCGACGAGGTAATAAAAGTAAACCATATCTTGAAAACAAAAGTCAAGTTTCATTTGTCTCAAGAGAGCATAAAACATGGAAATTGCCAGAATTTTCCGATTTTTCAACTTTTGAAACATATGAATCTCGTCGTTTCGGAACGTTTTCTCATTTAAAGAAAAGCCCAGGAAACACGTTTTATCTGTTAAGGATCTCGATCATTTAAAAAGAGAAATACATCCGGAACTTCACCACCTTTTCATACTGAAAGTCGATTCTCTCCTTGAACCCAACCCATGAGGCGAATATGATGGAATCGGTTCACGAAAGTTACGAATTTCACGCACGGAATCTTTTTCAAAGAAAGCCGGGGAATGAAAGCGCTTTTACCGCTACTGATCATGGTCTTTTTTCTGTGGCTGGCCATGAAAAACATCCGTTTCGATCTTGCATACGAAACCATCACCCAACTCGATATCCCCATGTGGCTGGCGTCTATCCCTGTATACCTGGCCAGTCACTGCATTCGTGGAATACGTTGGGGAACCCTCGTCGGTGCGATTCATCCTTTCCCTCCCCGTTTGTCGATTCCCTACGTTTTTATGGGACTGACGATCAACAGCCTTCTGCCCGCGCGTTTGGGAGAATTTTTTCGAGCTCAGCAAAGCTCGGTCGAAACCCAAGCTCCTTTTTCAACCATGCTGGCCGTTATAGTGCTCGAACGATTGATTGACGGCCTTGTCATCACCCTGTTTCTCAGTCTGGCTCTTACGTGGTCGGGAACCGATTCTCCGATTTTGAAAGGCGTCCAAATTACGGCGCTTTCCGGTTTTTCCATAGGAGTTCTGATCATCGTGTTGCTGGCGCTGGCTCCGAATCGGATCGTTTCTACGGTCAGATGGCTGACTCGCTGGTTGTCCGATACGTTGAGCCAACGCCTTCAAGGCATCGTATCGTCATTTGTAACGGGAATTCGAACCGTAGCGAAACCTTCTGTGTTTTCAATTACTTTTTTGCTTTCCTTCATTCAGTGGACGCTTGAAACCACCTTTTATTTCATGATTTTCCGTGCTTTGGGTTTCGAGGCAGGATACTCCTGGGCCTTGATGGCCATTTCGCTCGTATCACTCGGTTCGATCCTTCCTGCCACACCGGGAGCCGTAGGCGTGCACCAATTCGCCGTCGTAATGGCGTTGTCGATCTTTCATTTGGACAAAGCCCATGCCTTTGCCGCCAGTGTGGTACTCAATGTCAATCAAGTAGTTCTTACCTCGATTTTCGGCCTGTTGTTCGTCCATTTCAGGAAAGACGGCATTCGCAAAACATTGGAACGCCTGCAAGCTCTTGCACCTCTCAGAAATCGTGCGTGGGAACCTCCCGAAAACGGTTCTTCCAGTTAAACTCACCGAAATCACTGCGTTTTTACCGCTGAAAAGTGCTGCATAGAAAGGAACCATCATGAAAATCGCTCTGGATTGTCTTCCCTGCTTCGTCAATCAGGTACTTTCGACCTCCCGAGTGCTGTCTCTCGACGACTCCACCACGAGAAAAACCATGGTCCGTGTGCTCGAAACGTTGTCGCATTTCGAAGAATACGGAGGAACGACTTTGATGGCCCAGCACATCCAACGGATTCTTCGTGAAGAAACAGGAAGTTCCGATCTGTTCGCCGAAGCGAAGGACAAAGCCAACCGCTGGATGACACAAATACTGTCCGAACGTTTCCCTGAAGGAAAAGCCGAAAATTTTCAAGAAGCGTTGCAACTGGCAGTGGCAGGAAACATCATCGACCTGGGAGCACACCCGGAACTGAGCGCCGAAAAAGTGCTCGAAACCATTGCCAATGTCGCCGATGCAGGCTTTGCGATCGATCGTTCCGAGCTATTACAACATGCACTAAGCAAAGCGGATAAAATCCTCTACATCGGCGATAATGCAGGGGAAATCGTCTTCGACAAACTCCTGATCTCCCATCTCCCTAAAGGAAAAGTTACGTTCGCCGTTCGGGGCGCTCCGGTGCTCAACGACATCACACGTAAAGACGCTCGAACCGTCGGTATGGAGATGGTAGCTCGCATCGTCGATACCGGGGTAGACCTCCCCGGTGTTCTGCTCGAACAAAGCTCTAAAGAATTCCGGCAGGCATGGGCGGAAGCGGATCTCGTGCTGGCCAAAGGACAGGGAAATTTCGAATCTTTATGTGAAGATGACGTGGATCGTCCCGTTTTCTTCCTATTCATGGCAAAATGCAACAAAGTGGCACAAATGATCGGCTGCAACGTCGGAGACTACATCGTATCCTGCAACAAACGAGCGCTGGAAGCGTTTAAAGACTGAACCGAACTCTTTTTTGCAATATTTCGATGTTCGCCGTAAGTTGGTACCTTAAGATTTTCCAGCATGTTTTTCTATAAACCGGCACTTCGTATCTCCGGTTTTTGCAAGACATGAATTGTTTCTCGAAACCAAGGAATTTCCATGCGGCACGTTTTCCATTTCCTCCATATTTTCGGTCTGTTACTGATTTTCGCCGTTTCGCTCGGCTGCGACGACGACGCCTCCCCCGCCGATATCGTTCCCGGCGATGGGGATGTGGAACTCACGGATACCGAAGCCATGGAAAACGAAGAGGAAGAAAGCATCGGCGAAGGTCTGCCACCTCGTCCCGATATTGCACCAACGATGATCGTACGTCCCGAAGACAAAGCCGTCATCCTGGAGCGAATCGAGCGAGAGCCGTTTGCACAGATTCTTCAAGAAATCAAAGATGTTGCCACACGGGATCACCGCGATTTATCTGAACCGGACATGTTCGACAGCGACGAGCAGAAAAACGGAGAAACCGCTCTGGCTGCCGCTTTTTTGGCGTGGCTACTCGACGACGAAACCTATGCGACCAAAGCCCGGGATTTTTTCCAGCAACTTTCCGACAACTACGCCAGCCACGAAGACAGCGATATCAACATTCGTATGCCCTCGATTGTCATGTGCTACACCTTCGCTCTCGATCTGCTCGTAGGAGCGGAGATGATTCCCGAAGATGAAGCGCAGGAAGCCGAAGACAAACTGACCACGATTATCGATGCTTTTTACATCGATTACATTGAAAACGACTTCAACCGCTCGTTCATTTTCTACACCCAGAACAACCACCCTATTCGCACGGCTTGCTCTATCGGCACGGTAGCACTGGGCTTTCCCGAACATCCAGAAGCGCGTAAATGGGCGGACTGGGCATTTTCCGAACTGGATTACCTCTGGGGTCCAAACGGTCAGTACGTGCAGGAGGACGGTGGCGTTTCCGAAGGTTCTCTATACTATCGTTTCGCTTTCGCTCCTTCGCTGGCGCTGTTTCATGCCTGGCACAATCGCATTGGAACCTCCCGAATTTTCACGAAAAACTGCATCAACCGCAACGATGCGGACCCCTGGACCAACCACGGCTGTGTAGACGGGGAAGCCTTCGTTTTCGACAACCCGATGTTCGGAGAGCCGTTCCAGAAAAGCGTAGACTGGTTTTTGACGCTGCGAATGCCCGACGGTCGACGCCCTCCGTTGGAGGATAGCGGAATCAGGGACGGCAACGGCGGCGCGATTATGGCGAAATACATGGATCGCGAAGATCTGGTGTGGGACTGGCACAACGATAACTTGAATATGTCCGGTGGGATGGACCTGCGTATCCAGCATCTGGCCTACGCTCCCGAACTCCCGGATGCCCAGCCTCCCGAGTGGACCCATAGAGTGATGGAAACCGCCGGACAATCCGTGTTCCGCTCCGGTTGGGATACGGATGACATGTGGCTGATGGTCACCGCCGAGCATGGATCGGCCAGAAAAGCGATCCACGACCATGTGGACGGCGGGTCGTTTACGTTCTCCGCTTATGGGGAATACCTGCTGATCGACACCGGCTATTACAAGCCCAACATGATGAACAACGCCGTTACCGCTCAGGCGGCTTCCCACAACCTGCTGACGATTGAGGAAGAACCGGTCGAGCCGAAAGGGATGTTGACCAACTTCGGCGACGCGGACGCCTTTTTGAAAAACGAATACCTTTCCGAAAATCTAGCTTACGTTGAAGCCTGGCAAGATCTTGAAGTATCGCAAACCCAACGTAGCGTTATGCTGGTACGCAATCGATACGCCATCGTAGCCGATCGCGTTATTACAACCGCCACCGAAGCACGACATTACACCTGGCGGCTGCATGGCTATGCCGGACATGGCACGGGTAACCTATGGGAATTAGGTGACATTTCCGGAAAATGGGAACGTGATAAGGCTGGCGTCGAGGTGTTTCTGGCGACAACCGACGAAAACCTGACATTGAAAGAACCCTACTATTTCGAGTTCGAAGCTCCGCACGTTCATGAAATCGAAGGAGATGAAGCCAATCACGGTGTAATGGACGGCAAAGTCGAGGCCATCGCCCCCGGTTTTCTCGCCGTGGCGGCACCCTATAAAACCTTGGCGACAGCAGGTTCCCCCGAAGCGCCGTTAACCGTTACGAAGATCACGGTCAACGGGGTAAGCAAAGGCGTAGCCGCCTGGGAAATCACGCATTCGGGAGGAAAAGACCTCGTGTTGTTACGTGACACCGACGCACCAGGCACCTTGGATCTATCCAACGGTGTACAGATTGCGACCGACGCGGAGTTATCACTTGTAACGTTGGAAGGTGACTCAAAGCTGTTCCTGATGGCAAGAGGAACCACGTTATCTCTCGATGGAAGCGAGAAAATCACAGCGACCGAAGGAGAAGCGGTAGTCGTCAAGCAGGAATAGTGCAAGCGACTTCTTAATTTTGGGGGTAAATCACGCGTGCCACAGTCTTCCCCGCGAAGCGAGGAAAACTGTGGCACACTGAAATGTCTTTTCAGATTTTGTACGAGAGGCTTCCTATTTTTTGGCAAGCCGTTCTTTAGCTTCCTTCAAAGCCACTTCCTGAGCCGCTTTCGGCATGGGACTGTATTGCTTGAGTTCCATCGAATAATTCGCCCGACCCGAGGATAGCGAACGAATCATCGTAGCGTATCCGAACAGTTCCATTAGGGGAGCTTCAGCCGTGATTTTCTGGCTTCCCTTACGGAAACGGCGCATGTTCTGCACTTTACCGCGTCGTCGGTTGAGGTCACCCACGACATCACCGATAAAGTCGTCGGGAGTGGCGATTTCGAGGGACATCAGCGGCTCGAGCAATTGCGGATCTGCTTTCTTGAACGCCTCTTTAAAGCAAACCGCGCCACAGGTTTTGAACGCCATTTCCGAACTATCCACTGCGTGGAAACTTCCGTCCAACAGTGTAACTTTCACATCGACGGTCTGATAATCGGCCAGGACGCCTCGGTCCATCGTCTCCAGTATGCCTTTTTTGACGGAAGGAATGTATTCCGAGGGAATATTGCCGCCAACCACGGCATTTACGAACTCGAATCCGCCACCCGGATTGGGTTCCAACTGCAGGATCGTGTGCGCGTATTGACCACGACCACCGGTTTGCTTGGCGAATTTCGTTTCGTGCTGGCAGGGTTTTGTGATCGTCTCGCGATATTCAACGGACGGCTGCCCCACCTCTGCGAACACATTGAACTCCGTTTTCAGACGATCCACGATAACGTCGAGATGCAACTCACCCATACCGGCAATCACCGTTTCGTTGGCGCGTTCCATCTGACGCACGGAAAAAGACGGGTCTTCAAGCGCCATTTTGCGCAGTGAATCCAACAACTTGTCTTTTTCCTTCTGCGTTGCAGTGCTGACTTTGACACTAATCACCGGCTCGGGTACCCGTACCGATTCCAAAACGAGCGGTGCATCTTTGTCGCAGATCGTATGTCCCGTGTGGGTGGTTTTCAGGCCGATCAGCGCAACGATGTCGCCCGGTCCCACTTCTTTGATTTCCTTACGGTCTTTGGCGTGAATACGGAAGATTCGCGCAACACGAACTTTCTTTCCTGTAGTTGCATTGAGCAAGGTGTCACCGGTTTTCAAAATACCGGAATAGGTACGAACGAAGGTCTGCTGACCCACGAAGGGATCGTGAATGATCTTGAAAACCAACGCCGAAAACGGTTCGGAAGGTTTCGGGTGCCGGGTGATCGTAACCGAAGGATCGTCCACATCCTCTCCGACAATCGCCCCACCGTTGAGCGGACTGGGCAGGAAATCGCATACGGCATTCAGAAGCAGTTGAATACCGATGTTTTTATAGGCCGCGCCGCAGAACACAGGCGTAAACAGCGAACGAAGCACGCAAAAGCGCGTTACCGAGTGAATCAACTCTTTGGGTACAGGTTTTTCGTCCAGGTACAATTCCGCGATTTCATCGTCGTATTCGGATAGCTGTTCGAGCATGTTGTTGCGCCACGTTTCGGCCTCTTCCCGAAGTTCATCAGGAATCGGCGTCCGTTGCATGGAATTGTCGCCGAATTGAATGGCTTCCATGTCGATCAGGTCGATCACGCCGCGAAAATCATCCCCTGCACCGATGGGCAACTGGTAGGGAGTCGCGCCAGCGTTGAGACGATCGTTGAGTTGACTCACGACATCGTGAAAATCCGCGCCGGCTCGGTCCATTTTGTTCACGAAGGCGATACGCGGCACCTGGTAGCGGTCGGCCTGTCCCCAAACGGTTTCACTCTGCGCCTCTACACCACCCACCGCGCAAAAAACGGATACAATACCGTCCAGCACGCGCATGGAACGCTCGACTTCAATCGTGAAGTCCACGTGGCCGGGAGTGTCGATGATGTTGACTTTATGTCCGTTCCATTCGCAGGTAATTGCCGCCGAAGCGATGGTAATGCCTCGCTCCTGCTCCTGCTTCATGAAATCCATAGTGGCTTTGCCGTCGTGAACTTCACCGATAGTACGATTCACACCGGTATAAAACAGGATTCGCTCCGTCACCGTGGTTTTTCCGGCGTCGATGTGCGCGACGATCCCGATATTTCTCGCCTTTTTGATCCCCATAATGTTTTTCTCCGTATTCACGGGCTAAAAGAGGGTTGCTACACAAAAGGATTGTGAGCAAATAGTCAAGGAGAATTCCTAAATTTCTTCATTTTTTCATATTTTGAATGAAATTTGCATTTTATGCATTCATTTTCTCGAATTATTCAAAGCGCCCCTGATGCAATCATTGTTGTAAGCTGAACAACGAAGAACATCCGTGGCTTTTGCATAAATCAGGATCTTGATGGTTTTTATAAAACCCATGTGTGCCATAGTCTTACGCGCGAAGCGTGGAAGGCTGTGTTTTCAATAGTTTGCACAGTCTCCCGGACCTTCCGGTCCGTACCTTGAAGATTTATCTTCGGGATTCAGGCAAGAGGCTCATCTGATCGGCAAAAGGGTCAAATGCAGAATTTTAAAAAAAAAGAAAACAATCCTTGACTTGCTCCCGCTCGAATGGCATGGGCATGGCCCCTTTGGGTTGTCGTTCTCTTTTTTATTTTTTTTGAGAACGGTTCACGTCGAAGAAAAATGGAGGATCTTATGGAATTCATTAATGAACTGCCTATCTGGGGTTTGGCTCTCGTTATTTTTTCACTCCGAATCGTGGATGTTTCCTTGGGTACGGTTCGAACACTTGCCATCGTCGAGGGATTAACGGTCATGGCCGTGAGCATGGGATTTGTCGAAGTGCTCGTCTGGGTGGTAGCTGTCGCGCAAGTGATTACACGAATCAACGAAAGCCTGGTGCTAGTTCTTGCCTATGCCGGTGGTTATGCGACGGGTAATGCCGCAGGTGTCTGGCTTGAAAAGAAACTGGCGCTGGGAAAATCGGTGCTTCGGATCATCTCCCAGCAACACGGCAACCAAATCGCCAAGAAATTGCGGGAAAAAGGCCAGGTGCTTACGACGTTTTCGGGAGAAGGCTTTGGCGGACCGACCACCATGCTGTTTGCGATCTGCGAACGAAAGAAAATCCGCAAGCTCGTTTCTTGGGCGATGACCTTGGACCCCGATCTTTTCTACTCGGTCGAACGGGTGCACGAGTGGAAAAGCGCACGTCGTCATGTTCCCCACGCAACCGGTTGGCGAGCAATCCTTAAAAAGAAATAGTCAACATTTTCGGGATGTTACTCGTAGGATGCAATCCGTTGGATGGAGTCCAATAGTTTGACGGGATGGCGCGGGTCGAAATCGGTATCCAGAAAAACATGAACGGCTTCCGGCCATTGTTGCGCCATGGCATTGATGTTTTTCGGTTCGTTCTCGAAACAGGCGACAACGCAGCCCATACTGTCGATATCTTTAAAAACTTCGGTTTTATATTCGACGGCTCGCTGCTCGGGATCGGGTTTCATGATGAGCTGTGTATTGGCCACGCCGATCGGATAGCCGTTTTTCTTCAAGCTGTCTACCGTGCAAACGAGTTCCCAATCTTTTGCCCTGGCGGTCAGGTACACGATGAATGCACCGGCCTTATGCAGCCTATTGACGTACTCCGGTCCTCCGGGAATGATACCGTCCTGGCTGCATCGCCCTTCGTGGGCGAAATGCTTGATCCAGAATTTCAATCCGTCTTCGATCGTTTGTGGATCCTTTATCCCAATCCGTTGCAACGTTTCGATGACCAGATAGGAAATATCCGACATTTTGGAAGCCTGAATGATTTGACGCTGGTCTTTTTTCGACTCGGGGAGCGTCAAAGCGAATTCTTGCAAAATACGCCAGATTCTTGGTCTGGAATCGAAAAGAGTGTGATCGAGATCGAAAATCACGACCGGCGGTTTCGTGCAACGAGCTGGAGCAGCCATTAGCTGGTTTTTCACCTGTTCCAGAACCTGCGGACGATAGGGACCGTTGACAGGCGTCAACCATCCGGCATACGAAGACGCCAGCGGGAAAAGCAGTCCCAAAGCAAGAAATATGACGATACCGACAACGATTCGGAGGTGTTGCCCCTTTTCTTTCGTCTTGATCATGAGACCATCTTAACCTACCATGGAGGAGAAGCAAGAGATTTCGGTGGGAACGGTCAAACGATGTCTTCCTTTTTCAAACGTTGTTTGGAAATCGGTTGAACTCGAACGAGTGAAAATGAAGGAATAAAAAGACATCACCATATCGTCTTATGAATAATCGAATATCCCATGATGCACAACCAGAGGATGATGCCATGAACCTTAAACGCCACATCCTGACATTGCTTTTTTCTTTCGGTACATTAGTCCTTTTCGGTTGCAGTATCGAAACTGATATCTTCTACGAAACGGACAGTGATTGGAATGAGGCGAGTGAAGCACATGATTCTTCCCCGGATGCCGATGACGACACAGTAGATTCCAGCGATACCAATGCTGGTGAAAGCAACGAGATCGACGTTTTAGAGGACATCGAAAACGAGGATATCTCTGAGACCGAAACGGAGGAAGAAGTACCGGTTTCTCAATTCTGCACCCAAGACGACGATTGCCTGGAAGGTTTAGAATACTGCCACCGGGACAATCCCAGCGATTCGGAAGGCGTCTGCCGCAACTTCTGCGACCTACCGGGCGAGGAATGCCCGCTTGGTTTTTCCTGTGAAGATTCAGGCACTTGTGAGCTTATCGATGGTTTTTGCAAAAACGACGTGGACTGCAATATACAAGAGTTCTGCGATAAACAACCGGATGCGGAAGGAGGCGTTTGTACCGAATTTTGCTTTAATATTGGGAACTATTGCCCAACGGGCTGCACCTGTGACGTAGATGGAGCCTCCACTACCTACGGCCAATGTCTCTGTGATACAGAGTGTACGAGTTGTTATGTGGATGCGGATTGTCCAATCCACCAGGTTTGTGATTCAAGCCCAGGGTTCGATCAATTTTGTTGCATAGATATCTGCGAGGAAGACTCCGATTGTTCATCCAATTACGAATGCTGTACGGATGGCCGTTGCAAACCATCATGCAACCCCTGTGGAGACGGTTGTCCCCCCGGAGAGAGATGCGATCCTGATATGGGTTGCCTACCGATATTTGACTGTCCTCCCTGCCCTATCGACCATTGCTGCACGGCTGAAACCGCTCCAATGTGCGTTTATTGCGGTCATTGTGAAAATCCACCGGCCTGTGGATGGGGTTTGCCTCAATGTTGCCCCGGTTCTAATTGTTCGGTTCTGCCCTATGCTTATGGAATGGTTGGATTTTGTCAATGACAGAAAAAGAACCGGGGTTTACGAAAAAGATAGCCAAAGAGTTGATATCGATTTAGCCCGGAACATTCATGAGAAATCGTCGCGAGACGCTGAAAACCGATGATATTTCGCAAAGTTGGAACGATTTTTTAACGGAAGCATACTTGACAGTATGTTGAGTATAAAAAATCGGGAAACGAGTGAAAGATCGAGGATTTTCAAGTCGCAGCAGGTTTTTCATGAATTTTCCGGGTTAGACCTTCTCAAACCCAACAAAACGCATAGTTTCGGCACGATTTTGGGCTTTTTTTCATATTCCGTCTTTCCCTATTGACACTCTCGCCAAATCCTTTACTATATAAATATTGCATATTCAAACATTGCGTCAAAGCCATGATGATCCAGGACTTTTTGCAAAGACACCGGATATTCTCGCTTGCTGAATTTTCAGCGGTACTGCGAGAAGAAAAACCCCGTAGCCGGGACGCCATCGACGCGTACTTAAGACGTCTGCGCATCAAAGGACGCATCGGACGCATTCGCCGTGAGTTGTATTATTCCGTTCCTCCAGGTGAAAGCCCGGATTCCTGCTTCGTCGATCTCGGGCTGGCGGCTTCCCGAATGTCTTCGGATGCCATTATCGCGTATCTAACGGCGCTCGAATACCACACCGGAACGCCCATCCCCAGTTGGAACAAAGTGTTTTTCCTTTCCGAAGAAAAAATCCGCCCGGCGAATTTCGAAGATATCCAGCTTACTCCTTGTCGAGTTCCTGCCTCGTTGTTGAAAAAGGACAAGCAAACCTCCTTTACCCAGATTACGGACTGGATGGGATTCGATGTCTGCGTCACCAATATGGAACGTTCGCTGGTCGATGTCTTCGACCGCCTGAGACTTTGTGGAGGTTGGAAGCGCGTTTCTCCGCTGTTGGATCGTCTTCCTACAATCGACTTGGATAAAACGATCGAATATCTCGACTCGTTGGACAATCCGACAACGACCGCCAAGGTCGGCTGGTATCTCAACTCCAGAAAACGCTTGTTCGATCGTCGATCCGACGAATTCCGTTCTTTCCGCAACCGCCTTCCCGCTCAACCCCGGTATCTGATTCCCGGACAACGGGGCGGCACCCTCGTGAGAGATTGGAAATTGATCGTGCCCAAAGAACTTGCAGGCTACTGAGCAAGTTTCTTCTCCTTCTTTTTAAATGTTTTGATTCCCAAAAGAAAAAGAGTATAACGAGGTTCAAGTTTTCGTCACGACTATGGAGAAACCATGCCTCAACGTCCGAAGCGACCTGCCCAAAAGAAAATTTTCCCGTGGACGGAAAGCCTCAAGCCGTACATCAAAGAGTACAAATGTCCCGATTGCAAAAGTTACGCGCTGTATACGCTGGAAACTTCCGAGGGCGAAACCTTCGTGCGTTGCAGAAAGTGCGGTTATCGGGCGGATATCGAAGCCTTTGCACGAACGGTGATGTCCTTTACCGAAACTAACGATGGGGCAACGATCCGCGTCCCGGACTTTTTGGGTGGACCAGACAAAGTCGTTTCTCTATCCCCATTGAATTGATAATTCATCGGATTCACGGATAAAGAAAACCCGGTCAGGCTGGTTTTCAGTCCGATACCCTTTCATGCCGGGTCAGGAATTCTCTCCATTTCGTAAATTTCCCACAAAAGAATTCACTCTCTTCGGGATGGATAGGGTGCATCACAAAATAGTGCGACTTTCGTAAAATCCTCTTTTTTCGTAGCGGCGAGGCGTAAGCCCGCCGTTTTTGCCTTTTGAAAGTTGCTTTTATGCCCCCAATCTCCCTTTTCGGCGGGCTTACGCCTCGCCGCTACAACCCAATGAATGAATGATTCAATATTGTTGGGCCAATTCCCTACGTTTTGTGATGCACCCGGATGGATACCTACGTTTTTTTCTTGCTTCTCCAGCGGACGGACTTATTGATATAGAGCATCTTTTGGGGAGGAGTCGTCTTGGTGTGTGTTAGGCACTCCATTCGTTCAGGAAGGCAGGGTTGATCAGGTGGCAGCGGAACAGAAAAGAGATTACTACGAGGTTCTCGGCGTTGGCCGGGAGGCGGACGCAACCGAAATCAAAAAAGCCTTTCGTAAACTGGCGATTCAATACCATCCGGATCGCAACAAGGACAATCCCCAGGCTGCCGAGAAATTCAAGGAAGCCGCCGAAGCATACGAAGTGCTTTCCAACGCTCAAAAACGCCAGATGTACGACCGCTATGGTCACGCCGCCAACGGCCAACCCGGTTTCGGTGGGTTCGATTTCGACAATTTCGCCGCCGGTGGAGGACTGGGCGATATTCTGGGCGACCTTTTCGGAGATTTCTTCGGCGATGCCTTCGGAGGTTTCGGGCGACGTTCCCGAGGACGGCGCGGAGATGATCTGCGCTACGACATGGAATTGACCCTGGAAGAAGCCGCCAAAGGTGTAGAACGAGAAATCGAGGTGCCTCGGCGCGAAACCTGCCAGACCTGCGACGGTTCCGGTGCGAAGCCGGGAACCAGCCCCGAAACCTGTTCCATGTGCCACGGATCGGGCCACGTCAGGATTCAGCACGGTATTCTGGCGATGTCCCAGACCTGTCCCACCTGCCAGGGGCGCGGAAGTGTCGTTCGTGACAAATGTTCGGACTGCCACGGCACCGGGTACCAGTCGCACAAGCGCAATTTGACCGTCAACGTTCCGGCAGGCATCGACCACGGGCAACGCCTGAAACTGCGTGGCGAAGGCGAATCCGGCAGCGGAGGTGGACCGGCAGGTGACCTGTACGTGGTTGTCAATCTCAAACCGCACGATACCTTCCGTCGCGTAAACGAAGATATCGTTGTGGATACTACGATTACATTCACCCAGGCCGTGTTGGGTGGCAAGGTGACGGTTCCGACATTGGATGGCGAAGCCGAGCTGGACATTCCCAAGGGCACGGCTTCGGGCCAACTTTTCCGGCTGAAAGGCAAAGGAATGCCTCGCCTGGGACGCTATGGCCGAGGCGACCAGCACGTCCGCGTGCACATCCTGGTGCCGAAAAAAGTCAATGCCGAAATGAAGGATTTGTTGAAGAAATTCGACGAGATCTGTTGCAAAAGAAAAATCCAGACAAAAGAAGAAAAGGGCTTTTTGGATCGCGTTCTGGAGTGGTTTAGCTGATTCCCGCATAAGTTTCAGGAAATCTGAAGTTTTTTTGCCGAGAGTGTTGTGTTTCGCCAAACCATTTCCATGGAAATGTTGGCCTAAAAATACTTTACTCGGTTGAAGGACTGGGTATACTGCGAGAAGACAAACGACTAGAAGTCATCCTAATAATACCGACCGAGGATTTCGAGATGATTTCGAGACGAATTCGTCGTTGGTGAGACGCGAAATACCGGAAGTCTTTCAAGTCGAGACCGGCAGCGAAGTTGCTCGAAAGTATCCGAAAGGCGACAGGAGAGTATTCTTAGGATGGCTTCCAATGATCAACAAGCCTCATATCGTGGAAACGACCGTTTTTATTCGGAAAGGGACGAAACGATGACAAAAAAAATGCTATGGATGCTGATGCTTCTTGCATTTCTCCTGACGACCGCCTGCCAGGGTCAGACTTATCGGGAAAAACTCGAGCAGAAAAAGGACGAAAAAGCCAAGCAGGAAGCGGCTAAAAAGGTCGAAGAACCGAAAAAAGAAGAAGCGAAAGCTCCGGCTTTCGATCTTGCCAATGCCTGCTTCGGTAAAGATGTCAAAGCCGCGAAATCCTTTACGGTCGGTGGAAAGAAATACCAACTCAACGGAAATAAACTTTCCCTGTTGGATAACGATGCCGACAGCGAATTCACCTTCGGTGTGCTGGCCAACATCAAAACCGATCTGGACGCCACGTACAAAGGGCTGGACAAAATGTTCGCCTGGTTCGCCGAAAACAAAGTGGATGCCGTGCTGGTCGGTGGCGACTCCGGTGAAAAGTACAACGATCTCAAAAAAATCCTCACGTTCTTGGGCAAAAAAGGTCTGCTGACCTTCGTGATCGTTGGAAACCGTGAAAAAGCCGACGACTTCGACAAAGCTTTCGGTGAATTGGCGGGAACCTATCCGAACCTGATCAACGGCAACAAGGTCCGTTATTTCGTCACCGACGATGTGGATCTTCTGACCCTTCCCGGTTACTACGACACGAATTTCATGCACAACAAACCGGGCTGTGTCTACACCGCGAAGGAACTGGGACAACTGGGTACATGGCGAAAAGGTGCCAAAGGCAACACCGTCTTGTTGGGTCATGCCGCACCGAAAGGCACTGGAAAAACCGCCATCGATTTCGCTGCCGAGGGTGGAAACGTGGGTGATGCCAAGTTGACCGGATTCCTCAAATCCAACAACATCAACTTCGGCATTTTCTCCAACATTCAAGAAGCCGGAAGCAAAGCCATGGCCGGAGATTTCAAAAGTGTCGTAGCCGAAGGCACCCTTTCGGACAAACTCTACCTCAACCCCGGCGCTGCCGATTCCGACCCCTGGCAAATGAACGACGGCAAAGTCTCGAAGGGTTTGGCCGCCGTGTTGAAAATCAAGGGTGGCAAAGCCAGCTACAATATCTTCCGCGTCAAGTAGCGTGTAAACGTTCTTTCGTTTCATCACGAGAGCGTGACGCAAAGGAACGTGCTTTCAGGCGGGAAGAGGTGTCTTCCCGCCTTTTTCGATGAATAAATGAAACTGATTTTCCGTAGAAAAGGAGAGGAGCATGGGCAGCTTCATCGGCACCCTGATTTCGATCGCACTGGGAGTTGCTGCGGGATTTTTCGGATATAAAAACTATGCCCCAGTACGAGATCGGATTCGCACGTTATTGAAACTTACGCCGGAAAATTATATCTTTTACGCCTTCAACGGGCTAGAACTCGAATTCGCTCTGATTTGCGGCGTTGTAGGTGTCAACATCGGTACGATTTTCGTATCCTGGTCATTGGGATTGCGCTGGCTTTGGATGGCCATTCAGGTCGGTGCAGCAATCTTCGTAGCGTTTCGCGTGTTGATAAAGTTCCGTGCGGAGGAAAAAGAATTCCAAGAACGCAAAAACGAGCGTTCCAGAATTCGCGTCCCTGAAATCGATGCCAAAGAATTTGAAAAATCCACCTCGCAGATGATGACCGATGGGATTCAAACGGGACGCATCGCCAAAAGCAGCGCCGCCAAAAAAAAGTCTACCAAAAGCGCCAGTGAAATTCGTGGAACCACGCCCGTAGAGCCGCCCGAGGAGGATTGAACCATGGAAACACCGACCGATCATGCCATGCGAACGAGGATGTGGGTCGTCTGGGGTACACTAACCCTTTCGGTGTTTCTTTATCTCGCCGCCGGTTTCGTGTTGAGGACGTTCGGCGATTTTCCCGCTGGCGACGAAAATTTCGTGCAAACGCTGTTGATGGCGTTGACTGCGATTTCCATGGGTATGACGGGGGTGATTTTACTGGCCGGGCGTCTCTTTGGACGGTTGCCGTACACGAGCTATCTCATTATTCGCTGGGCTTTGAGTGAGTCCATAGCCATATACGGATTGGTTCTTTACATCATGGGAGCCGACCTCGCCTATTTGCTCGGTTTCGGTGTCTGGTCCGTCGTGTTGATGCTCCTGACGATGCCAACGCGCTCTAACGAAGACAAATACCTCGAACACCACAGTTCCTGAAATCTCACCGACAACGGTTTTTCTTATCATCTGCCACAACGCACGAGAGCGTATCGTATTCCGGTCAAATTCCCCCCATTTCCCGCTTGAAAGCCACCCAAAAGAGCGGTACAACAGGGAAAATAAGTGATTCGAAACCGGAGTGACGCCCGTGAAACGAACGTACCTGTACCTGTGGATCTTGTGGATTTTCTGCGTACCTTTTCCCCTTTGGGCGCAAACGTGCGCGTTTTGGAGCGAACAAGGAACGTACCTTGAGCATTCCAACGACACGACCGCCGCTATCGAAGCGTATGAAACGGCACTGAAGGCCGATCCGTCCTGCCTGAACGCCCGTTTATCGCTGGCCCGAATGTATGCCAGCCGAGGTGAATGGAAAGCTGCCGAAAAACAACTTTATCGTGCCACTCGCCTCGCTCCCGAACGACTGGATATCTCGTTCCGTCTTTCCGAAGCGTTTTTGGCGCAGAAAAAAAACACCTGGGCGCTGCGAACACTTAAAAAGCTGTCTCCCTCGTTGCCAACCGATCGCAATCGCTGGAATTATCTGATGGGATTGGCTTCCATGGAATTGGGCGATCCCAAAACGGCTTTGACCCATTTTCGTGCAATCCCGAAAAAATCCTCAAAAGATTTTCCTCTGCTGGATTTCTATAAAGGACAAACCTTTCTGTTTACAGGGGACAAGGGCGAAGCACGCAACGCCTTCACCCGTTTTCTCGACGATCCATCGAGCGATCCGAGATTCCATGAAGCCACCCGGCAACTACTGGAAAGAACCTATGGTGACGGTGCGGCGGACCCGTGGCTCGACCTGCGCATCACGCTGGGGTTGCAGTACGATTCCAATGTCGTGCAACAACCGGACGATCAACCTTTGGGTGAAGGAAAAAGTCCCGGATCTCCGGCCGTTACGACGGGAGCTTCGCTGGCGTTTTCTCCCTTAAGGACTCCTCGCCATTTAGCCGGAGTGGATCTGTCGTTTAATCGAAGCACCTATTTCACCGATCCGGCCAATGATTTTTCATCGACATCCGGTGCTTGGAGCGCTCGCTACCGGCATCGCTTTCACGGATTCGGGCGAGACCAAGAAGCCTACGCCGGATATACTGGAGCTTTAAGTCTCCTGGACGGTGGCTCGAAAGCCGACGAAGACAGCCTCTATCTCTACAGTGAAACTCACTCGGGTTGGGTGAAATGGTTGATCAAAGAAGACGATTTCGGCGAAACCACGGTACGAGGCGGATTCGGACGGAACCTCTACCGTTTGTTGGGTCGAAACAACTGGTCCGGTAACGGCTCGCTTGGACAATCGTTTTTCTTCCTGGACCAGAAGCTGAAATTCTTCCTCGAAATGACCGGGCGCTTCGAAGACGCGCGCCGCGCCGATTACGACCGCTGGAGCTTAGGACCGTTCGGCGGATTGTCCGCCTCGATCCCCGGAGGTTTTTTACTTAATTTCTGGAGTCGTTACGAATACATCGACCATTTTCATTCGGACGAATCCGTATCCTGGGGACAAAAACGCAAGGACCACCGCATCTCCGGCGGTGCGGGAGCGGCCTATCCCTTCCTGGATGATTTCGAAGTGGGATTGAATTACAACCTCGTTACCAACCTGTCGAGTGTTTCATTTTACGACTACTCACGGCACACGGTGTCGTTGCTGTTCTCCTGGAGGCAATCATGGTAGCCTGGATTCTCAGCCTTTTCGTGTGCAGCACGATAGCTTCGACGAACTGGAGAGTTACGGCGTCGGAAGGACCGACCCATTGTGACGAAAGAGCCTGCAAACCCACGGAGGAAGTACAAAACGTCTCCACGGGTAAAAACTCCCGGCTCCGTCTGCTGCTTCCGGGTCGTGCCATCGTGGACGTGGAAGCGCAAAGCAACATAGCCCTGAAACAAGGCGTTCATCTGAACCAAGGGCAACTGATCCTGCAAACCGCCCCAGAGGAATCCGTTCTCGTAGTTCTAGGAACAAAAGATCAAGAACTTCCTTTGAATTTTCAGGGAGTTGCAAGCATCGAACGCACTACTACTCAATCGTCGATCTGTCTTGAAAAAAACTCCTCGTTCACCCCGAAAGATGGTGAAACATATCGCACGGAAGAAACTCCCACCTGCTGGTATCACAGCGAAACAGGCTGGGAACCGGTAGAAAATACGTCACGAACCATCGCGTTTTCCGATTCCCTTATGCCTGCATCCGCGATGGCTCCCCTTGCCTTTGAAACGCCCCCCGACATCACGGTTTCGAACACCGCCGGTTCCGGTGAAGGCTCCAGCGGCTCCGGTGATAGCAAGGAAAGCGGCGGTGGAGGCGGTGAGTCAATCTGTCTCGACTCCGGTGGTGGAGGCTCGGAAGCGGGGGATGTCGGCGGTGAAAACGGGGGCGTGGAAATCGAACGCGGCAAGGCACGTCTGCACGTCCGCGTAGAGGTGAGGTAACGTCATGAAACCTTCATTCATCGTACTGTTGATTTTGTTTTCTCTTGTGATTCCAGGATGTTTCATTGACAGCCAACCTGCACCGGCGGGTGTCGCGGTGGTCATTACAACCGAAAACACTCCTTCTCTGAAACGTTTCGAGGGCGGCACCGAAGAAACTTCGACCTCCCAGTGGGATTACGCTTCGAGGCTCTGGGTATCGGTTGATGCCGACGACATGACGGAAGCAGCCACAGCGCAGATTTCCACAACCGCAGAAGACACGGAAGAGACACTCGACGTATCGCTGTCGGTGGATGCTGGCAAGGCGCGACAAGTCACGGCGATACTGTTTCGAATGACCGAAGGCGGCCTCGAAAGCTACGCCCCCGACGAACCGTTGGAAATCGATCTCGCCGAGGGTGAAAATCACGAAGCGGTTTTGGTGGTCGAAGCACTCGAAACCGGGCAAGCCGAAGTTTCCTTGGAAAATGCCTCGGACTGGAGGTTGGCTTTCGACGATGTGGAAACCGGCTTTCGGCTGCCCTCTTTCGCCTGTCTACCCGAAACAGAAGGTGACAGCGTGGTTACCTGTCTCGGCGAAAACCTTCCCGTGGGTCGCACGCTTCGGGCCTGGCTGGTCGATCCTGAGGAACAGGAAAGTCCGTTAGGCGAAACGTTCACCCTCGACGAAGCCGGGCAAACGTATCGCTTTTCGGGAAAATGACACTGGGATTTTTCGCGGTAATCAGCTTCGTTTCGAAATGCAATTGGCACAAGCGGGAAGATGTCCGGCTTTTAGACAAAACTCCTGCATTTTGAAGCCGCGTTCGATATCGATCAGTCGATCCCTCCCCACTTTGCCTACGGCCTCGTGCCGCCAGATCGTCGGGTTGACACAGGGATACACCGAACCATCCACCATCACGTAGATTTCTTTTCCCGGAGCCGTGCAGGATACACTATCATCCGTGTAAATTCCCTTACTTAGCCTCCGCGCTTCTTCCTCGATGGGTCGTGAAAACTCCACCGGCGGACACCAGTCGATCAGGGTTCCGTTCTCTTGGCTCAAGCGCATCAGATTCGGATGCACCTCCCGGATGAAATCCAAGGCCTGGTCGTAGGTCAGATAGGGTGGATCTCCCATCCCGAACAGGCCATCGATGCAGTAAAACAGCCGATGACGCCGGATACCCATCTTCGCCAACGCCTTGTGAAGTTCGGGAAGTTCATAGACATTCTGTGTAAGCACTACGGTGTTGATTTCGAGAGGCAGTCGGCCATTGTCCAGCACGGCACGAATCGCACGCATGGCTTGCTCGTGGATGCCCGGCCGATTCTTGATCGCATCGTGAAGTCCGGGATCGAGGGAATCCAACGCGAGGGTGCATTTGTCCACCCCAGCTTCGGCCAGAGTATCGATACGCGCACGATCGAGGTTGTATCCCGAGCTGATGAAGGTCGCCCGCAAGCCGATTTCCTTAGCGAAACGCAGCAGTTCGACGAAATCGCTACGTAAGGTTATTTCACCGCCGAAAATGTCGCAGGTATCGTAGCCCAACAAGTAAAGTTCTTCGAGCAGACGAACGGAATGTTCGCTGGACACCCATTGTCCGTGGAACATCTGCGGCAGGCTGCACATAATGCAACGGTTGACACAAGCCGAAGAAAGCTGCAACACGGCCAGCGCCCCCGGAGCACGTTGCAAAGCGGGCGAATCTTCCCCAAGTACTAGCCGCCAGGAACCATCGAACACGTTGCGGTCCAGGTCGTAATCCACGACACCATAGCCATATTGGCGAGCGATATCGACAACTTCCCAGGTTTCCAGCGACGCTTCTTCCACAATGTCGGGAATCGTCGCACCTTCTTCCACAGCATGACAGACCGTAGACGCTCCCGCGACCTCCAGCCGCTCGGGATGCTTCGATAAAGCCTCTCGAAGCGCATCGAAACGAGCCGAACAAGCTTCCTCGGATTTGTCGGAAATTTCGTGCGGGGAATCGTCGGGAACAAAAGCCGCACCGCAGCGCACAAGGCGCGGGCAGCTTTTGCAAGTGTCGTCGAGCCTTACCGGCAACGTTCTCTCCGACGCATGGAGCAGCATCCGACCACGTAGATTTTTGGCCACCGTCAGATGAAGTGAAACATCTTCATCGGTTTCGAATCGCTTCCAAGAACCATCGGGAAATCTTATCCACGCAGATTTCGGACCATACTCACCTGAATCTTCCCGTGAACGATAGGGACACTGAGAAGGCTCGAACGTTTCCTCGCTCCTTACGGGATGGAAACGAACGCAAGTGGTGCGTACCGGGGTATTTTCACCCCGCCGGATTGCCACGCGCTTCTCCGCACGGGTGATGTCTTCGGTAAAACGTCCGTCAAAGTCCACAAGCCTTCCCTTAAGGCCGAAACACCGTTCCAGCTCAAGAAGACTGCGGTCGAGCGTCCCACGATTGTCGGGAGTTACCGGACATTCCACTTCACAAGGCAACCCGCTATCGAGAATTGTCCGCAACGCACTTTCGGCATGTTCTCCCACGCGCCGATCACCCCAGACGAGTTGCCCCACCTCCGGGTGAAATCCTGCTAAACGAAAAACTACTGCTTTCAAACCGAGTTTTCGAAGATTATCCAGCGTTCTCGGCACAAGCGGCACACGTCCACTCGCAGCAAGAATAAAACGCAACCGATAACGCACACAAGCCGCTACTATCGCTTTGATTTCAGGATGGGAAAGCGGCTCGTGATCGTCGAAGTAAATATCCTTCGCACCATTGTCGGCGGCGCTTTCGATTTCGGCCAGAATATCTTTTACAGGTCGGGGAGCCACTCGCCCCCGCTGAGTGCAAACGGCACACAGAGCATTCGAGCATCCTCCCGTTGCAATGCGGATTTTCGGAAGATTCATGCCTGTTTCCTCCGTTCGGCCCGATCCAGAGCCGCCCGCAAACCGTCGAGAAACAATGCCAGTTTGTCGGCGTCCCATCCTTCGCCAGGATCGTTCAGCAGCGCACGCAGGAGATCGACGTTCATCCAGTCAATGCCCCCTCGCCGAGGTTCGAAAGCCAACAAGCGAAACATTCTGCCGGAATCGCGGCTCGATTGCCGGTACAGTCCCTCTCCCGGCACCTCTTCCAAAGCCAGTTCGTCGAGCCACGACACCAACGCTGGATTTTCCTTACCATATCGATCAACCAACGCATCTCGCCACACAGGAACCACGACACGCCAAAACGCTTCACCTACCACCAGTCTCCAGAAACGTAGCCACAAGCGACCGTCTCCGGCAGCGCTCTCCCCTTCGCGAGCAGAACGAAATCCCGGAAAACGCCACTGAATCCGGTGTTCAGGTAAGACATAGGCTTCGACACGCAACGGATGGCTGCTTTCACCGGGAAAATATCCCAACCCGGTATCGATACAGATGTGACGCATCGGCAAACGAATCGGCGTTTCAGAAGGAATCATCGCCTCAAGATCGAGCCATTGAGTCTCCAGCACCGGAGCCAAGGGTTCGGTTCCACTTCCCGTTTCTTCCAGACGTTCATTGACAAACGATGCAATCCATTCCGACACGGTATCGGGATGGTTTTTCATAAACAATGCCGTAAATTCATGCAAAACAGGCAAAGGCAACGGCTGGGTTTCAGTCCAGGACGCCGCCTCCGGCGTCAGTTCCCCAACATCACAAGCCACACGAAACAGTCGCTCGGCCATACGGCACCACAAAGTAGCGGAATCAGAGGCCGCAAGACGCATGGAAGCAAGGCATTCTCTCGTAAAATCTATGGCTTGTACTTGATCCTCACCCGATTCAGGTTGATCGATTGACGTAAAAAACGCCCTTTCCTGAAAGGCCGTTCGTACGGCAATCGCCAGATCCTTCGCCCCCTCCCCTTCCAATCGCGCCACTCGACTGAAAGCCGGTGGCGGCGAGGCCCACGCGGAATTGAGAGAATCGAACAGCGCCAACGGGGGAGTTTCGGAAGTGTCCCCGAGATCGGGACCAATCACCAAATCCCCGCCTCGAGCGATCTCGCTTAACCGAAGCGGTACGGAGTCACCGTCGGCGGCTTTTCGCCGTCCCTGGCGTTGCACCGGATTGAAATAAAACGTCTCTTCGATGTCCTTTGCATCGTCGAGCGAGAAAAAGAAATCGGCCAATTCCGGCGAAAATTCGGCAAGCACATCTCGTACGGCGAATCGAGACAGGTAAGTTTCACTTTGAAATGCTTCGTCGGTAAGATTGAAACGCACCTTGCGACCGTACTTTTCCCGCAATTCCAACCACTGACGCACACGCTCCCGGCAGCGTTTTTCTCCCAGGCGTTCGGCATGATAACGGTCAAGCGCCATGGTCAATACGAGACGAGGTTTGCGTTGACCATCCCCCAGGTTTTCCAAGAAGGTGTTTAGTTCGTCCAATGTATCGGGCAGATGCGCCGTGTTGGTATAGACTTCAACTTCTTGCGAGAAGCATTGCATCGCATAGTCTAAAATCTCAAGAATTTCGGTATGTTCGAAAGGTTCTCCCCCCAGCATCACGGCGCGGGGAACGTTACGGCAGGCATCGAACAAAGGCTTGAGACGCGCAAACGACACCTCCCCTCCCCTTTTCAATGCGGACCCTGCAAAGCAGAACCGACACCCCAAAGAACAGCGTTGGAGCAGCAGAAACGATACTTGAGGTGGAGAAGGCTCCGGAGTGCGGCGCACCGGTCGTCCACGACGGTAAAAATCGCTGAACGCATACGGTCGTACACGCCGAACCGCTTCGAGGGTATCGAATATCGGGGAATGCCGCTCCACGCAAAAATCCTCCTTGTCGATTCAAACCGCTCCAGTCTACCCGAAAACGTTACGAATCGGCAATGATGGGATAGGGTGGAAAACGAAAGGAGTTTTCTACTACGACCCCACCCCGATTTTCTGTGCAAGAATTTGAACTTCGATGGCAGCGGCGATTTGCTCGGCGACCTCGGCCCATTCTTCCTCGTCGTCGGTAAGATCCTCTTCCAGGGGAGACAGGCCGAAAAACAGCCCGATCACGCGGCCTTTGAGTTCGATAGGCAGGACAGCCAAAGGAGTCGTTCCGGGATATCCGGCCAACACCGCCACTTCGGCGAGTTTCGGGCTTGGAGATTCGCTCATCAGCGAGGTACGATTCTCGATCAATTCCTGCAAAGCATCGTCTCCACCGAAATCGACCTGAATCTTTTTGGCCATCTCCTTATCGAGGTTCTTTCCTTTGCCAATATATCCACCCAATACCGTTTGCTTGATCGAGCAGAATAGGGAGTCCTCGAAAAACCTCAACAGCCAGTCCATCGAAATCTCGATGACTTCCCCGCGATTTTCCGCTTCGGCCAGTTGAACGCCCAACTCTTCCGTCGGCAGCAGGAATTCTTCCTCGTATTCCTCGTATTCGTCTTCCTCGCCGTCTTCGACCTCCGGAATTTCCATCGAATCCACCGACACCACCGCCGATTGACCCGATTCCATCGTCAAATCCGAAATCTGTCGTTGGAGATCGCTGAAATCTTCATTCTGGAATCCAGCGGTGTCCTCGGGGTTCGGAGTATCCGAAGTGGAGGCAACTTCCGGTTCTTGCGTCGAGGCTTTGTCTTCTGTCTCGATCTGTTGTTCTTGAGACAACTCCGCGATATCTTTGACCGTTCGCACAAACGATTCAAGACGCAAGGCGAAATGAAATTCGATGGCACGAACCAACTCGGAATCCTTCACCACGATCTGCTCGATCGTATAACCAGTAAAAAACTCCAAATCCTCTACGGCTTCCTCCGATAGCGGCACCGAAAGCGCAAGCGTCAGTTTGGATTTGATGAGATCCAACGGTAGCACGCGAAAATGCACGATCAAATCCGGCGGCAGCACTTCGCGCAAAGAGGGATGGATTCGTCGGATTTCCTCCAGTGAAAGACTCGAACGACCGGTGCATTGTGCAAAATGTTCGCGAAGAACATCTTCTTGCATCCAGCCTTGCCGTAAAATCCACAGAAAAGCGAAACGAGGATTTTTAGGGCTTGCGTTCTGCGCTGCTTCGGCCTGATCCGGCGTCAGGTGGTTCGCTTTCACCAGGTTGTCAAGCTCAACCAAGGTTCACGCCTCTTACTTCTGTGCTTTGCGAAGGATGTTTTTGGTTTTTTCCAGAAAATCTTCGAGTTCCAGCAGGACCGAAGTGTCCTGATTGGCCAGAGCTTCGTCAGCGCGGGACATCATGTACTCGATCTGCTCCAAGGCGCGGCGACGAGAGGATGTGCTCTCCATATGAGGTCGCACGGCAGGCAAAACGCTTCGAATATACTTGAGATTCTGACGAACGTTGTGCACCGCCCGTTTGTGAGCTTCTTCCTGTTCACGTTGCAAAAGGTGCGCCCGGTTGTCCTCGATCATCTGGGTAATTTCGCCATCGGAGAGATAGGAGTCGGCATTGACGATAATCGACTGCTCATCGCCGGTATCCATGTCCATCGCCGAGACGGTGACGGTTCCGTTGGCGTCGATATCGAAAAACACCTTGATCTTGGTTTCACCACGCGGCGCTTTTTTGATATTCGTCAGTCGGAATTCGCCCAGCACGTTGAAGTTGTGGACTTTTCCTTTCTCGCCGGAACCATCGGAAACTTCTTCACCTTGCACCACGATGATGTCAACCTCTTCCTGATTGTCGCGTTCCGTGGTGAAAATGTGGTGTCGGCTGATTGGAATCGGCGAATCCTTCGGAACGATTTCCTTGTAGTATCCACCGCTGATTTCGATTCCCAAAGAGTGTGGCGTCAAATCCAGCAAAAGTGCATTGCTGCGAGGCTGCTGAACCTTTTTCGATGGGGTAGTTTCGTCCTCCATCGGCCCCTGCCCTACGAGCATGTTGGCCTGAATGGCTGCTCCAAGCGCAACAGCTTCGTCGGGATTGAGCGACTTGAGGGGTCCGCGTCCGAAAAAGCCTTTGACCGAGTTGAACACCAAAGGCATTCGCGTCTGGCCACCGACGAGAATCAATTCATCGATCTGGCGCTTTTTCAGCTTGATGTCCTGCAAGGCACGGTCGCAGATATCCACGGTGCGAGACACCAGATCCTCGACCATTTCTTCATATTCCGAACGCAAAAGCTTGCGTTCGAGGTGCAGCGCTTCTCCTTCGGGAGTCGAAGCCAGGAAGGGAAGATTGATGTCGGTTTGTTCGGAGCTGGACAACGCAATCTTTGCGGTTTCAGCAGCATCTTTAAGACGTTGCGTGGCCATTTTGTCGCCGCGCAGATCGATGCCATGAGCTTCTTCCAGCTCATCCAGCAACCAGTCAACAATACGGGCATCGAAATCTTCGCCACCAAGGAAAGTATCACCATTGGAGGTAAGAACTTCGAACACACCATCGTGAATTTCAAGAATCGAAATATCGAAGGTACCGCCGCCAAGATCGTAAATGGCGACTTTTTTGTTCAGTCTCTTTCCATATCCATAGGCAAGCGCTGCCGCTGTGGGTTCATTGATGATGCGCAGCACGTCCAACCCGGCGATTTTACCGGCATCTTTGGTGCTTTGTCGTTGAGCGTCCTTGAAGTAGGCTGGGACGGTAATGACAACCTGGTTGACCGGCTCGCCGATGTGGTCTTCGGCAACCTGACGCAATTCGGAAAGAATCATCGCCTGGATTTCGGGAACCGAGTAAACCTTCTCCATCATCTTGACGCGCACGTCGTGATTCTGACCTTCCACGAGGTCGAAAGGACTGGAAATCCGGGCAGCTTCCACAAGGGGAGATCCCCAGATGCGACCCGTCAGACGTTTGATGGCGAAAACTGTATTGGTGGGGTTGGTGATGGCCTGCCGTTTCGCCGGTTGTCCGACGAGACGCTTGTTGGCCGGAGTTACCGCCACCACGGAAGGCGTAACTTTGTAGCCCCCTTTATTGGGAATCACGATGGGCACACCATCTTCGATGTATGCCACACAAGAATTGGTGGTTCCCAGATCAATACCGATAACTGGACTCATGCCTACCCCACAAAACCAAGGCTACCCGATTGATGTCTACTTACTGTAACCGGGTGAAAATACAGATCTTTTCGTAAAATGATCGAATCCACGAATGTTCACGGTATCTCTATCGATTCGAAACATTCATTTCTGCAATGATTTACTACATTTGGAGGCTTCATGGCAATGAAAAAACCGTTCGGGCGTTTTCGTTGCACCTCTAGAACCATTTCTTCGCTTCTTTCAGCAACTCTTTGGCCCGATCGTGACCCGGTTTTAGTTTGAGAACTTCCTCAAACAGTTCAACCGCATCCTGCCGTTTTTTAGTACGCAACAGCAAGGTTCCGAGAATCATCTTGTAGTCGATGTTTTTCGGAGCCAGTTTCACGGCCCTTCGCAGATACGTACGAGCTTTGGCAGGCATTTCGTTTTCCAGAAACGCCTGGGCGGCTGCAAACTGGATCGAATGATCCTTCTGTCCCAGATCTGCCGCTTCTTCGTATTGGTCGAGAAAATCGTCCCTATTGTAAGTTTGTCCCATCTGGGCTTTTTGCAACATCTTGCGGGCACGCTCCAGGTTGGCGCGATCGATAACCTCGTCCACCTTGGCACGATAGATTTCATTGTGCGGGTCAAACGACGAAGCTAACCGGAAATTGTTCAACGCGGCGAGGTAGTTTTCCCTCTCGACCGCCATACGACCGGCTTCGTAATATTCTTTGGCCTTTTTAACTCTCTCCATCAACGGATTTCGCTTCAGTCGACGGTTTTTCAGCGCATCACGAATCCTCTGCTGGCGAGCACGTTCTTCTTTTTCAAGGTTTTCCAAATGATCGGAATTGGTAAGCTTACCCTCTTTTTCCAGTTTTTTGAGGTATTCACGCTTTTTGACAGGGTCCAGCAACGTGAACTGTGCGCGACTGAGCGAAGAATAAATTTCGTTGATCATCCGCTCGAAACTACCCAGACGACGGCGGAAAAAGCGGTCGGGATGGTATTTTTTGCTTTTGCTTAAAAATGCCTTTTTCACCCGTGCTGCACCGGCATCGTAGGGTACGCCTAGAACCTGGAAAAAAGTTTTTCCTTCCATATTCTGGTGCGTGAAAATGATGTCTTTGCGCTGATCGACGGTCAGATCCACATCTTCCTGCATCAACTGAAGGTCGAAAATGAACCCGTTGTATTCGTCTTTTTTCGGCGCTCCCCGCCGTCCTACACCACCCGGTCCTTGAGCGGCATTTCCCCCGACACTTTGCAAAATACCGTTGTCCACAAGGCGCTTGATGATCGTCGCGGTCGCATCCTGATCGACCATGCTGATCCGGTACAGCTCTTTGACGGTTGTCGGCCCCTTGATTCGCGAGAGCAAAAAGCCTTCTTGCGGGGACAGCTTACGCTTGTCCAGTTGTATCCCGCCGCGAATCTCCAATTGCGTCTCTTCGGTAATCATTACGTTCATAGTATCACCCAAACTCCTGTCATCGTGAGAAGCTTTTCCCCCAAGCCACCCATTCTCCAGGGAATGTATACGTTAGAAAACATTGTGGTCCGTGAACATTGTAGTTGGATGTTCTCGAAGGGTCAAGTTTTGCTACACCTCCGAAAGTCACCCTAAATACGACATTTCAAAAGCGAATTTCCTTACTTTATCGAACTCGGTACAAACTACGAACAATGTCATCGATCAGTGATTCGCAAAAATCCACCAATTGTTCCGGTGGATCGTCGAGCCGATAGGCTTTGACGAGCTGTCGGGCCAAAAATTCCAACACGTCATGTACGGCAGCCAAAGAACCGCATGGCGGATTGGTTTCCATGCACAATCGGTGAATTTCCCGCCGCACGCCAATGGATTTTCCCTGTCCGAGAGGTATCTTCCACTTTTTCCAGAGTTTCGTCCGTAAATCGTTTTCTTGTGCGGTTTCGGGAAAATCGATATCGCGAATCGGAAAAACACCCAACTCGGCAGGCGTGAAAAGGCGATGTCCTCCCCCGTGATAACTGCGCCCCAGCAAGTTCCCTGCTTCGTCCAACACCGAAGAATTCAACACGGCAAGCAGAAAATACACCGAATGCCGCCCTCGTGGACGAATCCAGGAGTTCGTTCCTTTGATCTGATACCCTTTGTTTTCATCCAGTGCGAACGAATTGTGTTCCGCCGTACGAGGCGTAAGCAACTTCGGTTGACGGCTCAACACCTCGTCAACCCGCCTTACGTTGGGGAACTTCCACCATTCCCCGTCCTCCTGACCCGAGATATTTTTCCTCGCGGCAATGGCATCGAGCAGCTTCGGTGCTTTTTCCCGAGCGTAATCGAAATTTCCCAACGGATTGAGAATAGCCCAAAAACGCTCCGAAGGTTCGATACGGTACCGGCGGATGTTTTTCGCATCCGAGAGCGCAGGATACAAAAACGACAGTTCGTCCTCCGAAATCGGTCCCAACTCCTCGCGTGAGAACGTGAAGTCCGGCAGTTCATCCACCGGCGGCTGATGCCCGCCACCGACGGCAAAAGCCAAACCATCGCGCAGGGGAACGACTTCTTCGGGCAAAAGATCGAAAAAGTCCGAAAAAGCGTCGTCTTTTCCACCAAGACTTTCCTGCGTGGCTTGCTGGGTTTCGCCTTGTTGACGAACCACCGTAACCTTCGCCGGTCCCTCGCCTCGCTCTGCGAACAACAGCAGCGAGTTGGTTCCCACCGGTCCACCCATGGCGGAAAACAACTGAGCGTCTCCTGCAAAAACATGCAGCTTGATCGAACGACAAGCCGCTTCGAGGTAATCGCGAAACGGTGCCGCTTTGGACTCTTCACGCCATTCCTGGGGTACGATCGCCGCAAGCCTCCCACCTGGAGCCAGCAATTCGAGCGCAAGAACCAGGTGAAACAGGTAAGCGTTGGGATGGGCGTCCTTATGGGACGGTCTGGCGTGAAATTCCATCGGTCCGAAACGGCGTCGAAGCAGTTCGGGACGACGTTCTCGAATCACCCACCAGGGAAGATAAGGAGGATTGAGCAACACCGCCTGAAACGTACCTCGTCGCTCATCCCGAGCTTTGGCCGTTTCGAGCAACTCGCCGCTCATCGGCACGAGGTCGCGCAGAGCATCGGCCACCCAGAAATGAACACCCGGATCGCTCAGGGAAGGTTTACCGGGCCGCAAACGTAGCGCCAGTCGCGTTGTCTGCACGGCGGCGGCATCCAAATCCACTCCATGGAGAACATCTCGATGAACGAGGTTACGAAGTTCGTCTCGCAGTGGGTCGTTTGCGTCGAGTTCGCGGATTTCCGTCATTCGGTCCACGATGGTTTCCCGAGCGGCATCGAGCAGCATACCGGTTCCCATCGAGGGATCGAACACCTTGAAATCCTTACATAATTTTTCGTATGGCTCAGAGGCTTCCGCCCTCTCGAATCGCTCCAGCAGCGGTTCCAAAGCCCATTCGGCCAACTCTCGGGCCACCTCTTTCGGTGTGAAATACGCCCCGAACCCTTTGCGCTCGACCGAGTTCTGCTGCAACTGCGAAGGATCGCCCAGTTTCGGCACGAGATCGAGCAGGATTTCGTGAATCAGGCGTACTTCGTCGGACGTGAGATCCTCGGGCCACATGTCGGCTACGTCTTTAAGCGGTCCCGGTAAAAAACCATCGACCAGACCCAGCCGATGGGTCAACGCGGCCAGCACGTCCTGACGAACCGCCCGATAATGCTCGCGGCTGCCAAAATCGCCTTTGACCGTACTCAGGCGCAGACCCATCAGAGCTTCGGCGCTTTCACGCGCTGCGGCCTCCAGATATTCCCTTCGTTCACTCACGTTTCGCCTCTTTCAGCCAGGATTCGACCTGTTGACGGATCTCGGCGGCGACCTCTTCAAGCGGTCGTCCGGCATCGAGCACCCGCACCTCGGGAGCGTCGGCAAACATTGTAAGATAGTTCTCCCGTACTCGCTCGAGAAAATCGAGTTTTTCGTAGGCTTCCATCGGGTTTCCACGTCCCCCCACCCGTTCGAGTCCCGTTTTCGGTTCGACATCGAGCAGCAGAGTCAGATCGGGACGCGGTGCATGGGCGGCGGTTTGGCGCACCCAATCCGCGTCACAACCCACAGACTGGTAACAGACGGTCGAATAATAGTAGCGATCCGACACCACCGCCGTTCCACTATGCAAAGCGGGAAGCACGCGACGAGAGAGGTGCTCGGCGCGGTCGGCACAGAAAAGCAGCGTCATGACCGTAGGGTCCAGCCCTACCGCCTCGCCGGAATCCTCGGTATGTTTTCCCGCCAGATATTCTCGGATCAGCCGCCCGACGGGACCGTCTGTCGGTTCGGCGGTGGGAAGACAATCCAACCCCTGCATTTGCAAAAACGCCACCAGCCGCCGAGCGTGGGTGGTCGTCCCTGCGCCGTCGATGCCTTCCAATACGAAAAAAGGAGCCTTTCCTTCATGCTTCGGATTCATGCCGTACCCCGGATGCTTCAAGAGTTCTTCGGTTATACAGCATTCCCGACGTTTTGGCCACGTACAAAGTTTTTATTTGAGAGAAAGCCGGAAAAGGAACCTCCGAGGTCAAACAAAACAGACGAGCAAGACAATTGATAGCCAAAGCGACATTCGAAGATAAAGCAGGATACATTCCTACCCCATCGAGACAAATACGAGTCGTCCTCCTCTCCTAGACGACCTCGTCTTTCGTGACCTGGAATAAAACCGTTGATTTTCACGTTTATAAGAGTACCGTTGATTTTGAAACAAATCCCAAAGGGACTTCTAGCATGACTCCGGAATATCTTTATGTATCCACGTTTTTCGGCCTTATCGCCTCGGGTATCATGATATACGGCTGGCGCCAAAAAAAGCTGTTTCATTTCTTTTTCAGCGTCCTGATGATGGGTGCCCTCTATGCCAGCACCGACCCCCTCATCGTGACTCTCGTTTCCTGTGGTCTGATCGCCGTTTGGGTATTCCTTACGAAAAAACTGAAATGACCATTTCGTACTCTCAATAGAGCAGGATTGCATCCTGCTTCATCAAAAGACCACGTATATCGTAATTATTTGAGAGAAAGCTGGAAAAGGAACATCCGAGTTCGTCTAAAATAGACGAGATAGACATATCATGTTACTTCTTGAATAACGTTTGAGTGATTTGACGCACAAAAAACCTTCATCCGGAAATCACCGTCCCCCTGAAATGACAGGAAACAAGTCATGAAAAGCAAAACGCACTATCCGGTTTTTATCCTCCTCGCGTTGGTTTTGGCATGCGGTCTTTTCTCTTGCGTCGATGAAGACAGCGGCGGCCATCTCCCTCAAAACGAAGGCGATTCGGAAGAACAGGCCGAACTGGACGAACCTCTTGATGGAAGCGATGCGGAAGAACGGGAAGAGATAGACGAATCCCTTGATGGAGGGGATACGGAGGAACTAGACAGTACAGACAGTGATGCGGATGTACCCGACCATGATCTTTCGGATAGCGATCCGTCAGACGAGGATGCTGAAGAGTGGGACATCAACGATTTCAAGCCTTCCAACTGCCCAACCGAAGACGCCTACCCGGAGGAATTTCTGCTGTATTACGATTATTGGACTCAAGGTCAAGCGGCCTTCGAAGGTATGCGTGATCGACATGCCATGCTGTTGATCGAAAAAGATTACAGCTACGAACTGGTTTACAAAGAAGATAGATATGGGAGAGTAGATCCAGGCTCCGAATCAATCCGATACGCAGGTAAAATGACCGAAGAACAATTCAACGGCATCCTTGACGCTGCAGTCAAATACATTCCATCGACAGATCATTTGTGCGGACATTTTGGATGGGATTATACAGCCTGCTATGATGGCGATGGAGGAACATACTACATAAACACCGACGATGATTTTGTCCACTTCACCCACCGATGCACTTATATGAATTATTTAAAAGACGAAATCGACGCCTTGAGAGCGCCACTTCCTCACTCGTGCGAAATCGACACTCCAATAGCTGATGGAACAGCCATCGATTACAGCTACTTTGACAAAACGATCGGCCTTACCCAACGGTTTACGGTTACCAACGAAGGCTCTTGGTCTCTCCTGCGGGAGTATTCCGAAGGGTTCGACGCATCGAACGCCGTGAATTGTACCGGCACACTGACCGATACGCAACTTTCAGACTGGACAAATCAGCTCGAAAGCAAAATGTACCGAAGCACCTGTTTTGAATCAAAAGAGAACTGCGATAACAAGCAGGGGGGATTCATTTACATGCAAGGCTACCCTTTCGAATATTTTTATTCCAAGTTCAATTGCCTCTGGAGTGATAACCGATTGGCAGATATCAATGCCGGAGGAAATTACTATATCGGAGATTCTTGGGTAAATGGTTCTTCCGAAGCCGTGACATTGCTCGAAGGATTGATCGAAACTTTGGCGAGCGAATGTGAACAATAATCGCTATCGACCTCTCCACCCTTTGAGAGCAAAACGTCAAACGAACAGGAACCAATCATGAAAAGCAAAACGCACTATCCGGTTTTTATCCTCCTCGCGTTGGTTTTGGCATGCGGTCTTTTCTCTTGCGTCGATGAAGACGAAGGCGGGTATCTACAAACGAAGGCGATTCGGATGATTCCAGCGATTCAGATAACTCCAACCCTTCGGCGGATAGTGACATAGAGGATTGGGATATCAGCAACTTCGAATCTTCCGATTGCCCAACCGAAGACGCCTACCCGGAAGAAACCCTCTTTTATTACAACTACTCGACAGCAGGTCAATCGGCTTTCGAAGGTATGTATGATCGGCGTGCAGTGCTGTTTGTCGAAGAAGACTATAGTTACAAGCTGATATACAAGGAAGATAAAAATTCGAGAGCAAATCAGCTTTTGGAATCCATACGATATGCAGGCCAAATGACCGAAGAACAATTCAATAGCATCCTTGATATTGTAGACGAAAACATTCCATCGACAGATCATTTCTGCGGACATTTCGGATTACATACCTGCTATGACGGTGACGGAGGAACGTACTACCTAAGCACTAACGATGATTTTGTCTACTTCTCCCACCGATGCGCTTTAATGAATTTTTTAAAAGATGAATTCGATGCCTTGAGAGCACCACTTCCGCACTCGTGCGAAGCCGATCCTCCTGTAGCCAACGATACGGCAATAGATTACTACTACTATGACAAATCTATCGGCCTTACCCAGCGTCTTACGATCAACCAAGAAGGCTCCTGGTCTCTCCTGCGTGAGTATGACGAGGGATTCGACGCATCGAACGCCGTGAATTGCAGCGGAACATTGACGGAGAAGCAGCTTGAAACCTGGACGGATGACCTTGGAAGCAAAATGTACCGAAGCACCTGTTACGAATCCAAAGAGACCTGCGATAACGAGCAAGGCGGATCCATTTACCTTCAAGATGATCCTGATGGCTATGAAGGATATTATTATTCCAAGTTCAACTGTCTCTGGATTGATGAACGTCTGGATTCTACTTATTTAGGAGAAGGTTCTTCCGAGGCCGTGACGTCGATAGAAAGACTTTTTAGAACCTTGGCAAGTCGATGTGAAGAATGAGAGCTGCCCCCCCTGGGAGAGTAAAACGTCTATCAGACAGGAACCAATCATGAAAAGCAAAACGCACTATCCGGTTTTTATCCTCCTCGCGTTGGTTTTGGCATGCGGTCTTTTCTCTTGCGTCGATGAAGACGAAGGCGGGTATCTACAAAACGAAGGCGATACGGATGGCTCCGGCGATTCAGCGGATAGCGACGTAAAGGAATGGGACATCAGCAACTTCGAATCTTCCAACTGCCCAACCGAAGACGCCTACCCGGAGGAATTTCTGCTGTATTACGATTATTGGACTCAAGGTCAAGCGGCCTTCGAAGGTATGCGTGATCGACATGCCATGCTGTTGATCGAAAAAGATTACAGCTACGAACTGGTTTACAAAGAAGATAGATATGGGAGAGTAGATCCAGGCTCCGAATCAATCCGATACGCAGGTAAAATGACCGAAGAACAATTCAACGGCATCCTTGACGCTGCAGTCAAATACATTCCATCGACAGATCATTTGTGCGGACATTTTGGATGGGATTATACAGCCTGCTATGATGGCGATGGAGGAACATACTACATAAACACCGACGATGATATTTGTCCACTTCACCCACCGATGCGCTTATATGAATTATTTAAAAGACGAAATCGACGCCTTGAGAGCGCCACTTCCTCACTCGTGCGAAATCGACACTCCAATAGCTGATGGAACAGCCATCGATTACAGCTACTTTGACAAAACGATCGGCCTTACCCAGCGACTTACGATCAACCAAGAAGGCTCCTGGTCTCTCCTGCGTGAGTATTCCGAAGGATTCGACGCATCGAACGCCGTGAATTGCACAGGCACACTGACCGGTACGCAACTTTCAGACTGGACAAATCAGCTCGAAAGCAAAATGTACCGAAGTACCTGTTTTGAATCTAAAGGAGAACTGCGATAACGAGCAGGGGGATTCATTTACATGCAAGGCTACCCTTTGGGTGATTATTTGTATTCCAAGTTCAATTGCCTTTGGAGTGATAACCGATTGGCAGATATCAATGCCGGAGGAGATTACTATATCGGAGATTCTTGGGTAAATGGTTCTTCCGAAGCCGTGACATTGCTCGAAGGATTGATCGATAACTTTGGCAAGTGAATGCGAAGACTAACTTAGATGGAGCAGGATTGCATCCTGCTCCAAACGACCGCTTCCATTTGTGAAGAGAGCAACCCGACACAACGACACAAAGCCATCCCCCTACCCGTCCCAACACCCAAAACAATAATTCTGGCAGTTTTCTGTCATTTTGTAATACGGTCGCATCTGGTATAGTGTTGATGCGTTTTCGTAGCCTGTACTTTTTCGTCTTCACAAGAGGTCTTCCGATGCCGAACGCCTTGGTTTTATTCGTTTTTTCTCTCTTCCTGCTTTTTCTTCCCTGTTGCGGGAGCGACGACTCCGGCGCGTCGGATGTCACTCCGGGTGACAACGACAGCGTGGACGTGCAGGACATGGAAGAAGATGTTGCCAGCCACCGGGCTGTTCCAAAATCCTCGCGACGGTCAATTGTATGTCGCTGCCGGAAGCCGCACGATTACGCCGACCTCCGAAAACCATCCTTGCGACCATGTTTCATCGGGGGAGACCAGCAGCAACCGGCGTCCCGAAGAAACCCACGACGATTTGGAAGCCCGCGCCCTCGTGCTGGAAAAAAATGGCGAGCACGCCGTCTTGGTGTCAATGGATCTCGTCGGTTGGGTCGTCTCCGATGTGGATAAAGTTTGGGATCGCCTCGAAGCGTTGGGCGTCGATCGGACGCATGTCACCATTTCCTCGACCCATACTCACACCGCCCCCGATTCCGTAGGTATTTGGGGGGCGGGGGATTTCACCACCGGACGTTGCCCGCAATACATTGATTTTCTTGTAGAAACGCTGGTTGATCTCATTGTGGAGTTGTCGGAAAACATGGTGCCGGTGGAGGTCTACGCCACGGAGACGACGATCAACGTCCCCGAGTCGAACCACCCCAACCTGCTCTCGGATTCCCGCCGCCCCTACATCATGAACGACCACTTCACCATGGCACGCTTCGACGATCTCAACGGCCAGACGGTCGCAACGATGCTCAACTGGCACAATCATCCCGAATGTATGATCACGCACAAAGTCTACAGCGCCGATTTCCCCCGCTGGACCCGAAAGAAAATCGACGAGGAACTCGGCGGCACCTGTGTGTATTTCAGCGGCACGGTGGGTGGTTTGATGACCACCCTCGGCGTAGACGTTCCCGAGCGCACCGAGTCGGGAGAACCGGTTTTCGGAAGACGGCCAGCCGGTGCTGGTCACAGAAGAAAACGAAGTGAAAACATGGAGCTTCGGCTACATCCTCGCGGAAATCGCTCTCGAAGCACTGGCCGATGCACCGAAAATGGACGATGCCTTCGAACTGGACTCCGAGTACATCGAAATTCCCATGGACAACATCGTTTTCGTCACCGCTTTCGAACTCGGCATCCTCGAACCTTAATACGACGAGATGATCACGGACAACGAAGAGTACTGCGGTTTCGGCGGCTGTTTTCCCTATACAATTCAATATGTTAGGATCGGAACGATGCACATGATCACCCTGCCGGGAGAAGCGCTTTCCGAAACCAGCGTAGGTCGTCCGGCATCGAGCTACGATTGGACGGAGAAATCCGGCGGCGAATACGGCGTCAAAGAATACCCGGCCATCACGGGCTATCGTAGTTCCTTGCCCGAGGGTCACCTGCTGATGGAATTCGGCCTCTCCAACAACGAAATCGGCTATATTCTTCCATACGAAGACATCCATTCCAGCGAACACCCGGACTACTACGAGGAGTATTTTTCCGCCGGTCTGCATACCGAGGAAATTTTGCGAGAAGCTGTCATCCGACTGCTCGAACGTCACGCCGAATGATGGTTTGCTCCATGCTATACTGAATGGAAAACTACGGCACAAAGGGTTGGATTTCCGGCACAATGCGACGTTTTTCGCAGACGTTGTGCTGAAAACTCGTAGGCTTTGACGTGAAATGACGTGAATTTGAGGTCACATAGGCTTGCCTACGTTCCTCCAAACTCACGTTATTTTATCAAAATTTCACCAAAAACATCCCGGAAATCCGCACGAAGAGTGGCCGTGCATCGATAGCCATTATCCACTGAATATACGTCAGTGTTTGCGGTCCATTTTGTGACGCTCGACATGTGCTCCCATGGCGTTGAGTTTGTCCTCTAGTCCTGAATATCCCCGATCAAGGTGGTAGATGCGGTTGACTTCGGTATAGCCTTCGGCGCAAAGTCCGGCCAGCACCAGCGACGCCGAGGCGCGAAGGTCAGTAGCCATAACGCTGGAACCCTGAAGCTTTTCAACACCTTGCAGCACTGCCGTGTTGCCTTCGAGGCGGATGTCCGCGCCCATCCGCACCAACTCGCCCACGTGCATGAAGCGGTTTTCGAACACGGTTTCCTTGATCAGGCTCTGACCCTTGGCAACGGTCATCATCGCCATGAACTGGGCCTGCATGTCGGTGGGAAACCCCGGATAGGGCAAAGTCTTGACATCCACTGCTTTTAGCAACCCGGGCCGCCGCACCCGAAGGCTTTGGGTGCCGTCGCCGTCGAGTTCGTCGATGGTGATTCCCGCCGCCTCGAACTTGTCGATCACCGACCGCAGATCGTCGACGCGGATGCGCTCTAGCGTCACATCCCCGCCGGTCATGGCGGCGGCGGCCATGTAGGTTCCCGCCTCGATGCGGTCGGGCATGATTTCGTAGCGGACATCGTTAAGCTTCGGGACGCCTTCGATGACGATATCGCTCGATCCCTCGCCGCTGATTCTCGCACCCATCGCCCGCAAAAAGCGTGCAAGATCAATGATTTCCGGCTCTCTGGCACAGTTTTGCAGCACGGTGATTCCTTCCCCCAGAACCGCGCCCATCATCAGGTTTTCGGTGCCTCCTACGGTCGGCATATCGAATACCACGCGCCCGCCGTGCAAGCCGCGCCCACGCGCCATGATATAGCCGTGCTTCAGCAACACTTCGGCTCCAAGCGTTTCGAAACCGCGAATATGCTGATCCACCGGACGCGCTCCGATGGCGCAGCCTCCCGGCAGCGATACCTTGGCCTGGTTGAAGCGCGCCAGCAGCGGTCCGAGTACCAGCACGGAGGCCCGCATGGTTTTCACCAATTCGTAAGGGGCTTCGAGGTGGTTGACCTCGGCGGAATCCACCCACACCACATTGCCTTTACGCTCGACCTTCGCCCCGAGCATCGACAGCAGCTTGCAGGCCGTCGAAATGTCCCAGAGATCGGGAACGTTGTGGATTTCGCTCTCCCCAGCGTTAAGCAACGTAGCAAACAAAATCGGCAGCGCGGCGTTTTTCGCGCCATCGATCCGCACCGAGCCTTCCAGACGGTAACCGCCCTGTATCACGAGCTTTTCCATGCTTTTTCCTATGTTCTATCGACACCGAAGTATCGGTCCGCTTTTTTCGTACCGTGCAAGGAACCGGCGATGTTTCGCCGACCCGACACAAGGTTGTACTATATCACCGGGAAAGGCAAGCGCCAGTTTTTCGGAGGAGGAAGGAGTACAAGCCATCCCAAAATACCTCCTGTCGCCTTTCTGCCACTATTTTATGGGTGGCTTCTAAACGATTTCTTGATTTCTAAAAGCTTTTCTTGAAAACATTCTTATATTATGTTAATCATTATTATTCTTCTTCAAAGATATTCTCAATCCATATTAGCGGTATTTGTTTGTATTTGATTCGTTTGCTGTAAAACACTTCAGTGGTGACAGCAAAATGATATCTTGCAAAAACAAGCATTTCAGATTGTAAACCAATCACTTTTCATGAACTACATTAAACGATAAAGGAGATAAAAATGGGAAAAGTCCGAATCATTGTCAAGAAAGCCATGGCAGAAAGCAACAAGATTGATAGAGATGCTATGGTGAAAGGGACAATTAAAAAAGATCACTGCGGCGGAGAGATTTTATATAAAAACGTGAATGCACGATTATTGTTCCCATCGAGACTTTATGATTTGGAGAAGGGTACATATTTTTTCTGCTTTGATATTATCAGCGACAGTAACAATGATGAGGGATATTTAACACTCCTAATCGATGGTAATCTGGAAACACCAGCAAGCAAGGATTATTCTTATGAAATTAAGTTAGATCGACGAATGTCATTTTGTGTGGGGGAACAATCAAATGAATAAAATTATTCAAAGTCTATTAATGACTATCAGTTTGGCTTTTTTTCTCTGCTCTAATCTTGTCTATGCTCAATCCAAGATTGATTTTAATCAAAGTTTGGTCGAGCAAAATATTCTAATCCTTCCACAGGTGAGAATTTCTTATGACAGCGATAAAAATATAAAACTCAAAGGTTCTATTGGGTTGACCATGGGAATTACCGAAAACTGGGACTTGACACTAGGACCTACATTCGGAATAAGCGCAGAAGAAAACAATCCATCGGAAGTCATCGCTACAGGTTCGGAGGGACCGGATATGAAAGTCCCTTGGCGCCTAGGCTTGAATATGGTTTTAAGTGAAACCAAACAAGTCATGCGTGATCAAAAAAATAAAATGTGGATAGAATCCCGACTGGACAATTTGGAAAATGCCATTAAAGCTTGTGAGATTCAATGTCAAGACGAAAAAAAGGAAAACAGATGTGAACAATACATTAATTATAGAAAAATAACATCGAGAAAACTGCCTTCCAATTCGTTGAATAAGAATGAAATGGCAGAACTTGTATTAAATGTGATGCCTCACAACCTTTGCGTTGATGGTCTTGACGAACTGAATTCAGCCAAGCTTTCAAAAATCGAATACCAAGAATTGGTCATTTTATCATGTGAAAAACAGTGTGAAAAAGAAAAGGACGAGAACAATTGTGAAGCGTACAGCAATTTTAAAGACACATTAAATATAAAAAGCAATTACAATAAACATATAACCGACAATGAAATAAAAAAACTGACAGAAAGATATGAGGAAGAGAATTTATGCACCAAAGGTAAGGAAGTCTGGAAGAAATGGAGTAAGGGAAATGAAAAGTTTTTTGAACGCACTGCCTATTCACCAGCCTCCTTTTCCACCGCATTTCAAATGGGACAAGACCGTTTTAAGTATTATGGAATTGACGATACTAATTCAACAAAACTAACCGAAGTAAAAGCAGATGATAACACTACATTCGAACTTGCGATAGCAGGTCACTATATGTTTGACAAGCTTTCCAACTCTCACAAATTAACAATTGAAGGGTTTTACAGTTACAATTCTTTACATAAAGCTTCCGAAGAAAAAATCGCTTTCTGCAAATCGCCAGATAATTATTCTTTGGTTGTAGACGATAAAGAAGTTCCCATTGAGCGCCGATATTGCGAAGAAGGGATTTTAGGAAAGCCTTTGGAATATACGACTTCCCAACTTGGATTTTATACTGGGTATTTCAATGAGAACGCAAAATATTTTCGTTTTGCATTGGGACCGAGAATAGGCTTTCACAATCAAGGCAGTAATATAACTGGTTCTGTTGGCCCAGAACTCCCAGTTTATCTTACCTTCGCAGAAAGTCCGCAAAGTTGGTATTCCGGTGACTACAAAGGCGTTATTCGAGTGGTTCCACGCTATGAATATGTATTCAGCATAAAGGACGGACTCAAATCCAGCCACCGGTTTTTATTGTTGGTACAATTATGGGCCACTCGCTCTTTATTCCCTACAGCCAATGAATATCTGTAGGTACTTCAGACTGAGCAGGATGCAATCCTGCTCCATCGAAATGCATCCGAAGGCTGGCGGGAGGCTATGCAAAAGACGTTTGATTACGACATGTTATCAGTCATGAAATGCATCACGGCCTCCCGAACTCCGTTCGTGAGACTATGACACTCATAATTGAATATTTATTTGTCACAGTTAAATTTCCGTTGACAATAAAACTAACACACCCTATAGTCGTTGCAATGTAACTTCAACTGACGTTACAAAATCAGACGTTTGACGAAAGTTATCAATACCAAGGAACTCTCCATGGCGCACAAGCATTCATGTCACTTTATTTTTCTCATGCTCGCTCTTTTCATCCTGCTACCCTTTGGTTGCGGTGACGATGGCAAATCGGGCGAGGAGACTTTTGAAACAGCGCCGAATGATTATCAAGAAGGTCGGCCCCAGGTGATTCTTTTGAATCTTTCAGATGACCTGACCGTCATCACCCCCCCTGGACAACTACACTCTGTCCGGTTTTGCCTACAATGCGGATGATCTGTCAGTGAATGATCAAAGCATAGAGCTGGGTGAGAAACGGATTGATGACCTCTCTCCCTGGGAAATCGAACTGGAACTGGTAGAAGGCGAAAACACCTTCACGGTCAAGGCGGGTGGACGACGACGCCCTGGAAAGCGAGCCGTTCGTGGTCACGGTTACCTATGACACTGACTACGAACCGGACCCGCCGGAAAATTCTCTCTTTCCTGACTATGTCCCCGAAGTAATTCCGCTTGACGACCCTTTTTGGTCGATTGAGGATGACCAATATATGACGGCGACCTATACTATAAAATATATCCAAGGCGCAAGTTATGATGAACTTCCGGTTTCTCCCGATGAAATGAGATACGAGGGTACTATCAAGGAAGTGGATGAGGATTGGGAATCTATTGTACCTGACCTTCCTTTCAACGGAGGATTCAGTGGTGGACGGGGTCACATAGAATATGTTGTGCTTTCGCGAACTTTTTCCTGTTTCTGTTCAGGCACTCACACCGTTCAACTTTATATCCATTTTTGGGAAGAGGATGACGGCTTTTTCACCGGTTCTGACGATGATTTGGGTACGGTAACGACTTCCGCTGAAGTGCCTTGCTGTTCACCCGATTCGGGCACGTTAAGCCACATGCCATATGCATACTTTGAAAACAACGATCTTGACCAACTTCAAGTCTTTTACGAATTGAAGTGGACACAATTTGGGGCGATGAATTAGGTTGTTTCACTAAAAACCGCAGATCGGATCAAATTAGAAACATGAAGATGAAGTGCAATTGTGTGCTCCATCTACCAGGCAAAACGTGTGGAGCAGGATGCAATCCTGCTCCTTCTAAATGCATCCGAAGGATGGCGGGAAGCTGTACAAAAGACGTTTGATTACGACACGTTATCAGTCAGGAAACGCATCACGGCCACCCGTGCGTTTAAACGTCATGATACCCCCTTATTTTTGATTCATTGTGATGTAAACGTATGGAAATTGCCTATTCTCTGTTACTTACCAAGCCTCGCAAACAAGGCTCAACGCAGCTTTAAAGGTGTTGCCTCCCACATCCATTACCAACACTTCAGTGGTTGACCAACCGACTTCATAGTGGATGGTTGTTTCAATCGAGCCTGTTCCCACTTCATCGTTAGCACCGGTCCAGAATCCGTCGTCTTCTTCCAGGCGTGAATCTCGATACGATATGTTTCGGTGCTTTGTGCTTGTCTGACTTCTCTATATGCTTGAGAAGACAAGAGATTTAGTTCGCCGGCACTGGAACTGAAAGAATGATCGCTATTTCCCCTCCACTCGGAAACGATGTCCACGTGCATTTCGTCCGGTCTCGATCCCGCTGGGTCGTAATATTCATCTTTTTGAATCCAAATCAACAAATCCGTACCATGACAACATACCCAATTCGAATTTTCCGGCGGGTCCGGGACGTAATCCGGATCGTAGACGACCACCACGTCGAGGGGCTCGCTCTCCAGGCCACCGTCTGTAGTGGCCTGAATCTGCAGGTTGTTCGTGCCTTCGTTGAGTTCCACGTCCATCGACCAACTAAACACACCGTCCTCGATCTCCTCACCGAGTGTGGCTTCCTCATCGCCCACCATGACGGTGTCAGAGTAGAACGTCGTCCCCTCAAGGGTGAACGTGCTTTCGGCCGTGGTCATTTCACCTTCATCGAAGCCGCTGACGCTGACGAACGGCTTCTGAACCAGCTCACCATCAACGCCCTGGCTGTCGAAGGCATCCTCGGGCGGGTCGCCTTTATCGTCTCCGCCGCAGCCCAACGGCAGCAGGACAAGTACCAACAAGCCGATCATGATGCAACAGTTCGTGCGGGTGGTTGTCATGGTGTCCCCCTATGGCGTATGAAAATCCGTGGATCAGGCATCGAACATATATTGTCACGATACACGATGACAGCCTTGAAAGCAAGATGTGCGTATCCAGTTAACGCCTGAATGGAAAACAAGAGTCTTTGATATTTCAATAACTTGTGAAATAGCCATTGTGGAAATGCTTCCGGAAGCCTACATGGAAAATGCAACCGGTCGCGGACCATTTTGGACAAAGCAATTCCATCCTAGTGGCCAGTCCCGCATAAAGCATTGATTATATCCGTAGCGGGTCTGCATTGTAGGTCCAAGCGCTCTCCCGGTTTTCAAATCCTTGCGCCGCCAGCAGAATGACACGAGCCCGCACAACCAGCGCCTGGGCCGTGCTCCGACGGCGCTCCAGCCGCTCCAACTCCACACACTGTCGATGAATAGGGATAACATCCCCAGTCGCACGTTCGTTCTCAAGACAAAACGTGCGGAGCAGGATGCAATCCTGCTCCGTCTAAGTGCCATAGTCTCACGGCATCCGAAGGCTGGCGGGAGGCTGTGCAAAAGACGTTTGATTACGATACGTTATCAGTCATGAAATGCATCGCAGCTATCGCTTGGTTGCCTGAATGCCTGATTGGAAAGACCCGGTACGTTGGACCCCAGTCCGGTTTCCGTTTTGTATTTTCGCTCGAATTACCGCAAACTTTTTTCCGTTAGAGATCGGTCATTACGCGAAATCTTTGCCAGATGAAGTTTTCGGGTAGAACGAGGTTACTTTTTCCATGTGGAAGAATTCAATGGTGCGAACTCTTCGTTGATCTCTGCCGACGCACCGCTGTCGGATGAAAGCAATTGACGAACGAGCAACGAAAGGTCGTCCACTTTGAACGGCTTGAGAATCAGTTGCGCCGCTCCCTCGTTTTTCACGTTTTCCGGGGAAGCGATATCCGAGTACCCGGTAGCGATCAACACAGGAATTTTTCCGTTGATCTCTTTCATTCGCCGCATGGCATCGAGACCGTTCATTTTCGGCATGACGATATCCATAATGACAAGATCGATATCCCTGTGATCGGACTCAAATATCTCCACGGCCTGAGCGCCATTGCGGGCAGTGCTCACACGGTATCCTAGCGACGTGAGCACGGTTTCCCCAAGCGCTAGAATCACGTCCTCGTCATCTACGAGCAAAATGTGCTTAGAGACATCCAGCGGCATTTCCTCGGATTTTTCATAAGCAAGTTCTTCCTTGGGCAAGTAAGCAGGTTGCATGTCGAGGGTGGGTAAAAGAATCTGCAAAGCCAACCCTTTTCCAGGCTCGATGCGGGCACTCAACATTCCCTTAAAACGCTCTTGGATTCGCTTTTGCAGATAGAAAAGTTCCGTCAATCTTCTGTTATTCCATCCAAGATTCAGCACGATTTCTTCAAGAGTTTTGTGGTGGAGCTCTTCGACAAAACCTTCGCCGTCATCCTCGATATTCAATTGTGCATATAGACCCGGTTTCAACTCTGGATGAATTTGCAGGATTTTTTCTCCTTTATCTATGCGAATTTGATCCAGACCGAGTTTGATAACACCACCGAAGGTTAAGGATTCCTGGGTTGCGGACAATACCTGCATCAAAATCTCGGAAAAAGAAGCATCCGATATTTCCAATTGTACCCGTCCTGGCGCGATGTGTTCAAGTACCGACACGTTTGAAGGAAACGTGTACTTGCACAGATCGAGGACTTTTCCAACCGTCTCGGCAGCATCGAACGTGAGTCCTTTTTTCGGCAGAACATCCGCCGGGCTTGAAGACAACTCCAACAGACGCTCATTGGCATCGTGAAGACGATTCAAAACAGATCGGAGGTTGTCGAACTTTGGGTTCGTGCCAAGATCCTGCGGCATCAGATTGCGTACTTCGCCAAGTTGTACATCAAGCGCTTTAAGTACGTTGTTGCTATAAGAAACGATTCCCTTGAGAAAACGGCCCAGGGCATTGAAACGCAGGTTTTTCACGATTTCCTGCTCATACCGTTTAAGGATCAACTCATCAGCAGTCTCACGGCTCTTGTCTTGAATGCTGAACACGGCACCAAAAATCTTGCCCTGAGCATTTTTCATGGGCGCTATGGTCATTTCCACCGGAAAAAGACGCCCTTTGCTGCTCTGATTGGTAATCTCGCGAGTCGCAGAGTTTCCACTGGAAAAGACCTCCTCCATCAACGTGGAAACCTCCATTGCACGCTCTACGGGAAAAATACATCGGATCGAAGTACCGACCGCTTCCGACTGGGAAAGCTTGTACATCGCTTCTGCCGCAGGGTTCCAGGTTCGGATGATTCCACCGACCGAGGTTGTGACAAGAGCCATAGAGGTGGCATCGGAAAAACAAGTGAAGGCATGTTGGAAATGACGCTCTTCGACTTGTGTTTTGTCGAAAATCAGTACAGCCAACAGATTTCCGTCATCGCCGGATACCAGCCGGTTCGGTTCGAAACGCACGGGAATCCGTACCCCGTCGGCGTTAACGATATCAATGTTGATAGCCCAACGAAGTTTGTCTATTTCACCCATCCATCGATACAGATGGCTACGTTGATCTTCGGGAATGAAAGCATAATCCGGGGTTGTGTCGATCAGACTTTCCTTGCTCATTCCCGTAAGTTGACAGAATTGACGATTGACCCCCTTGATGACTCCTTGAGGACCGATCAACAACACGCTGTCGTGGAAAACATCTATCAGTTTTTGAATGGGTACTTCGTTCAGCATTTTTATCCCCTTTGATTTCGCAGGGTTGAAGTTTCTCGTCGGCGCACTCGAAAATCGATATCTATAGAGCTACTATACTATACACAGTCCAAGTCGAACCAAAACAAACTTCCATGACCTATTTGGCTCTCGACACCAATGATGCCTCCGTGCTCCTCGACAACCATCTTGCAAAATGTCAACCCCAGCCCCGTGGAATATTTACGATGTTTTTGGCGCGCTTTCACCTGGCCGAATTTTTCGAAAATCGTCTGCTTGTCTTCTTCTGCAATGCCGTCTCCGGTATCCTGCACTTCGAAGTGAGCACGACCGTCCTTTTCGTACACCCTGACAGCGACCGAACCATCTTCAGGAGTGTATTTCACGGCATTGGTCAACAGGTTTTCAATCACCCGTTCGATCAGCTTTTCCTCGGCATCGATACGTACAGGTTGCGTATGAATCTCAAGATCAATGTTCTTTTTTCGAGCCAGCATGGACAAAGAAAAACCGATTTTTTCAACGATTTGGCCAAGATCGACCTCGGATTTCACCAAGGTCATTTTCCCTTCCTCCATTTTTCCCACATCCAGAAGATCGTTCACGAGGTGCAGGATCTGGTCGTTGCTTTTTTCAGCCTGCATGATGTACTCAGGCCTTTTTTCTTCCGGCACCCAATTGGCACGAGCCATTTCAAGCGCCATAGATGTCGTTTGCAGTGGAGTACGAAAATCGTGGACGATCATTTGCACCAGTGATTGTTTCAAAGCTTCCAATTCCTGCAACCTACGGTAGCTTTCGCGCAGTTCATCGTATAATTTTTTGATATTCACCGCATTGCGCACACGTAAAACGAGGTATTGTAAATCCAACGGTTTGACGATGGTATCGTTTGCACCGGAAACCGCTGCTTTGAGACGAAGGTTCCGGTCCGTCGATGATGTAATGAATACCACTGGAATCCTTGACGTTTCCGGATTCCCTTTAATGGTCCGGCAGATTTTCAATCCTTCTTTTTCCGAGTCGTCCAACCCGAAAATGATCGCATCCGGAATGTTTGTAGCGAGCTTGTCGATCAAGCTCGTACAGTCAGAAATCTCCACGACTCGATAGCCCTGTATTTTGAGATACTCGGTGATTTCTTCACGTGAAGCCTTTTCCAGGTTAACAACCCATAAGAGATCTTTTTTCGGTCTTGTTTCGTTGGCAGTCATATCGTTTTCTTCATTCCGATGGCCCTATTCACGCACCATCGGGAGTTAGTAAATTTTTTTCATTTCTCCAATATCTCATCGACTTTATTGATAAGTTCCAGCGGACTGAAAGGTTTGAAGAAATAGTCGTCAGCACCTGACTTGACGAATTCTTCTTCATCGCCTTTCTGGTTTCGCGCCGTCAGGATGATTACTTTGCACGTGCTCAAACGGATATCTTCCTTGATAAGCTTCGTTGCCTGCAAGCCATCGATATTTCCAGGCATCATCAAATCCATGATTACCAAATCGGGCTTGTTCACTCGTGCCGAACGCACGGCTTCGTCACCGCTGGTTGCTTCAAGCATGTTGAAATCCTCAATGCTCAAAGTAACTTTGACGAGTTCGCGAACTTCCGGCTGGTCGTCAACAATCAATACGGTTTTCATCAAAAGGCTCCATACATACTAAGAGATCAATCCCCGTTCAAAGGCAGTAAAATAGTAACCGTGGTTCCTTTTCCTTTCTGGCTGGAAATATCGATGCTACCTTCATGAGCATCAACGATGTGCTTGACAATGCTCATGCCAAGCCCCGTTCCTTCAATCGCCGTGTTCGAAGCATCGGCACGGTAAAATTTGTCGAAGATGCGCTCCACTTGCGCCTGAGTCATTCCCATCCCTTCGTCTTGCACGGAAATGAAAAAACGAGTGGCTTTCTTTTTATTTTTCGATTCTTCAACTCCAGTTCTTATCTTGATTGTACCACCTTTTGGCGAATACTTAATGGAATTACTCAATAAATTTGTCAAGACTTGTTCCATCTTTTCGTGATCTACATGCAACTTGATCGGCTTGTCATATAATTCTTTAATAAAAACGTGTTTTTTACTCAGTTCCTTAAAATGTGGCAAAATAGCTTCGATAATCTGCTTGCCATCGCAGAGTTTTTTTTGCAACGCGAACCCTATTCCAGATTCGATTCGAGAGATATCCAAAAGGTCGCTGATGATGTTCGCCAGTCCAACGGATTGCTTGTTGATGTACTCGAGGTATTTTTTTCTGTTTTCTTCGTCAATATTGTCCCTGATGAGAAGGATCTCTGAAAAACCCTGAATGGATGTCAGCGGCGTGCGAAGTTCGTGGGCTGCCGTAGAGATGAATTCCGTTTTCATGCGGTCAATTTCTCGCTCTCGGGTGACGTCCTGAAGTATGGTGACGATACCGCTGATACCTTCCTGCCGATCCGGCACCACGGATGTCCTTGCACGTATGGTGCGTTGACCACTGCGATCAGGGTCGGCAACTGTGAAGTCAAATTCATAACCCGTCAGCTGTTTGCCCAGTGTATACATGATTTTTTCACGTAACGTGGCATCCTTGATAGAAAGCTCAATCGATCGATTGACAACTTCGCTGAGACGGATGTTTAAGATATCTTCCGCCGCTCGATTCATGAGAATGACGTGATTATGTTTGTCCGTCACGATAAGACCGTCCGCAACGGATTTTAGGATCGTGTCGATGCGATCACGCGCCTGTTCGGTTTCGAAAAGTGCCATTCGCAAATCGGCGGTGCGATCTTCCACTTTCTTCTCTAATTGTTCGTGATATTCGATTAATTGCTTTTCAACTTTTTTTCGCTCCGTAATATCACGGGTCACGCCCTGGTAGCCGGTAGGTTTTCCTTCACCATTCACAAGAATCTTTCCAGATGTTTCAATTGGAACGGGACGGCGATTTTTATCGAGCAATTCCGCTTGGAAGGTAATCCCGGGACCGTTAGGATGCATGAATTGTTTTTTTCGCATTGCACCCTGCATTATTTTCATATTCGGCTTATCAGTATGATCTCTCAAATTGGTGCCGATCCACTCTTCAGGCGTATAGCCCATTAAATTTTCAATCGCCGGATTTACATACGTGAAAGTACCACTCAAATCCATCTTCCAGATGACATCAATCGTGTTGTCTGCCAGAAGGCGGTGCAATTCTTCACTGTTTTGCATGGCTTCGTATGTACGGCTGTTCTTCAAGGCGATTGCGGCGAGTTCGCCAAAACCTTCGGCAATACGGAGATCCTCTTCCGTAAAATCCGTGGGCTTGTTGGCCAAGCCCATGATGCCGACAGTTTTATCGCCAATGTTGAGGGGGGAGAACAGAACGTTTTTGAGCCTTACGTGACCTTCCGGGAGAAATTCTGCCCATTCACTATTATGAAAATCGTTATGGAAAACGGCTTTTCCAAGCTTATACGCTTCTCCTCGCAAGCCTCGTATGGGCATGGGAAGATCAGGATTGACGGAGCAGGACAAGCCGCCCGCCTCCAGAAACAGCACTTCATTTTCCTGGCCGCCGCTACTCAACAATGCTACGTAACCCGAAGTGGCTCTCGTCGCCTGGCAACTGGCGTTGAAAAGGCGTCGGGCGGTGACCGTAAAATCATCGTCTTCCAAAACAGCCTTGGCTCCCGCGAGCAATTGACTCGTTTCTTCCGCTTTTTGAAGGGTTTCTTTGAATAAGTTATCGCGCTCTTCTTCCGCTTTTCTTCTAAGAAACAGCTCTCTGCTCGTTTCCAATCTCGAATTCAGAACTGGAGAAATTTGATTGGCGACGGTCTCAAGCAACTGTGCATCGGCTTTCGAGTACGAACCATGTTTGTTCGCCACCATGATCACGCCGATGATTCGATTGTTATATCTTATTTGTGTACTCAACAAATTTTTGATCGGAACACAAATTCCCGGAAAGGGAAATGACATATTTTCAAAAGTCGTTTCGCTGTTTTTACGTGCGTTATCCGCAATCTCGCGCCAAAGATTTTCCGGAAAGACAACCTCTTCTTTGTCAGGTTCCTGATATTGCCCCTCCGCGTCGATCATGACGGCAGGACACACCAGTTTGTTCTGGTCGTTGACATAGCCGAAAATGCCGCAAGGACTTTCAAACTCACGCAGAACGACATCGAGAACTTTTTGGTACATACCTTTATCCGATACGGTCAGGCATATATCGGCAATCTCGTATTTCAAGGCCAGTTCGCGATTCAATCGCTTGTTTTCAGCCTCGTGCCATGCGTTGCGTTCGCGTGTTTCTGCATCTTCTATGGCGCGTCGGACAGAACTCACGAACCGATGAAGATTGGACTTCAGCACGTAATCGTATGACCCGTTTCTTAATGTCTCGACAATCGTTTCATCCTGAACCACGCCGCTCGTTGAGATGATCGGGATGAATGATGTCATCTTCACGCATATTTTAAGAGCTTCCTCTCCGCTGAATCCGGGGATCACATAGTCGATAACGATTAGGTTCCATTCTTTGCTTTCCAATGCGTGAAGCAGATCTTCTCGATTTTCCACGCGCTTCCACTCAACGTTAAATTCGTTCTTTTTCAGTTCCCGAACTAAAAGAAGAACGTCGCCTTCAGAGTCATCAATGAATAAAACTTTCAGATCGTTATCCATCATTTCACCATCATAAGGTAAAGAACAGTTCGGTTCCCTCATTCACACGGCTTCGTGCCCATATTTTTCCTCCATGACGAGATATGATCTGTCTTGCGGTCGCCAGCCCTATACCAGCTCCTGCGAATTCCGAAACGCTATGAAAACGTTCAAAAGGCATGAACAATTTTCCCTTGGCCTCCGGTCCGATGCCGACACCGTTGTCTTTTACAAAATAGACGGTCTTTCCATCTTCCTCGAACGACCCAAATTCTATAGAGGCTTTGGCAGATTTCGACGTAAATTTCCATGCATTGCCTATGAGGCATTCCAAGGCCACCTTTATCTGTAAAGGGTCTGCCTGAACGATGGCGGAATCGACGCAAAGAAATTCCACCTCGCGTTTTTCATCGGATCGTTGAAACGCCGCCGCAACTTCCTGAACAACTGCAGCCAGATCGACTTCGACAATCGAAAGCTCGGTAGACAAACCTCTCGAAAAACGTAACAACCCTTCAATCATTTTCGACATGGACTCGACGGCGTTCCGAATCTGACCAAGATCTTCCAAAACAAGAGGGTCTGTGTCTTGAGGCAAGTCTTCATATAGAGCTTTGCTGAATCCGTCGATGAGGCGAACGGGAGCGCCGAGATCATGAGAGAGTTTATATATAATCGACTTCAGCGATCCCCTATCGTCCAATGCAGATCGGGACTCGAATGTGTTGGTGTCGACTTTGTTTTTTTCATTCAATGCTATTATCCTTTCGTAGAAGGCAAACGAATCCTCTACGCACTGAATTTCTTGACCGTGTCAATAAACCACGTCTTCAAATCGCGAGTCGGCTTCTGCATGACAAACAATTTCTCTTGGGATGATTGCTTCCGTCGGATTTCCTCCGGCGGCGCTCCGGATATCGTGACGATGGGAATCTTTGAGTTGATATCCATCAACTTTCCGGCAACGAGTCCTCCTTCGATATCGGGAAGATTGACGTCACAGAAGACCATGGCTATTTCATCCCAATGTTTTTGGAACAACTCGATCCCTTCTTGGCCGGTTGTGGCGGTGTAAAGGTTGATATCCTTCTCCCTGGCGTACCGTTTTAAAAGTACAAGCATGGCCAGGTCGTCATCAATAAACAGCACCGTTTTCCCTAACACTGAATGCGCTTCACCGATATCCTCATCCGAGTCGAGCACCTGCCGTACCTTTTTCGCAAGTTCTTCCGGTCTGAACGGCTTCTGGATGAAGTTCGTTCCTTCCTCAAGCACGCCGTGACGCTGAATGGCGTTCGACGTATAGCCGGACATGTAAATAATTTTCAAACCAGGAATTATTTTGCTGATCTCCAAATATAATTCCTTGCCACTCATTTTCGGCATGACGACATCCGTAAGGACGAGATCGATATCGTCTTTGTTTTTTGTGCAAACATGCAAGGCGTCTTCTCCGTCGTTGGCCCACAACACTTTGTAGCCGTAATTTTCCAAAACGCGTTTTACCAGATTCCGGACCACATCTCGATCTTCCACCAGCAGGACGGTTTCGTCGCCTTTATAAACACCAGTGTCTCTAGGAATTGCCCGCGTCTCAACGGTTTCATTTACTTTGGGCAAATAAATTTTGAAGCTGGTGCCCTGTTCCGGTTCGGAATAGACGCTAATATAGCCGCCGTTCTGCTTGACAATGCCATATACCGTTGACAAACCCAGCCCGGTGCCTTCTCCTTGCGGTTTTGTCGTGAAAAACGGTTCAAAAATTTCTTTGATGGTATCGGGAGGGATGCCGCAGCCCGTGTCGCTTACGGCTAGCAAAACGAACTCTCCGTGGATATCTTCTTTTCGTACAAACGCCTGCTCCGATTCAAGCAGCACATTCTGCGTTTCGATGGTCAACTTGCCACCATTGGGCATGGCGTGTTTTGCATTGATAGCAAGATTCATGAGAATCTGATCGACTTGACCGGCATCTATTTTTACAGGATCCAGCTTCACATTTGGGGTGAACACCAGTTCAATGTCCTCTCCAATCAGCCTTTTCAACATATTCGAGGCTTTTTTCAACTGATCATTCAGATTGACAACGATGGGGTCGGTAATCTGCTTTCTGGAAAATGCCAACAGTTGACGGGTTAGTGATGAAGCCGTTTCAGCAGCCTTTTGTATTTCTGTAATATCCTTTTTAATCGGATCGTTGTCATAGAGACTGTCGGAAATGAATTGTGAATACCCTTGAATTGCGGTCAGCAGGTTGTTGAAATCATGCGCGATGCCTCCCGCCAGGCGGCCAATGGATTCCATTTTCTGGGATTGGATAAATTGCTGTTCCAATTGTTCTTTTTCCTGTTTCGCTTGAATTTTTTCCGTAATATTTTCAAATAATATTCCGACGCATTGATCGGGTAACGGAATCGCAATCACCGAGAAAGCACCGACCAGTCTATCATCCGAATACTGCAGATCTTCAATCTCAAAGACTTGGCCGGTTCGAATGACTTCAACGTATTTTTCGTGCAATCTTTTTTCCGCGATAGCGGGGAAATTTTCCAGGATCTTCTTTCCTAGGAGATCCCTTCCAGGAATCCCGGTAAAAACTTCTGCAGTAGGATTGGTTGCAATAAGCCGAAGCGAAGTCGCTTCATCCGGATTCTCAAGATGATACATATGGAGCCCTACTGGCATATTTCGCACCACATCGGCGAGTTTGTCGATTTCAATTTCCGCCAATTTGCGTTCGGTAACATCCTGAGCCGTTCCAAAAACGCGCCTGACTTCTTTGTTGACATTTTTTGTGACATTACCGATGGCGTTCATCCAGCGGATTTTGCCATCAGGACGTAGAATTCTGAATTCGATGTCAAACGGCTCTCCGATTTCGATTGCACGCAAGACCGCGTGATTCAAGATCGGCCAATCATCCACATGAGTTACCTTTTCATGCATGGCGAACGTCGGTTCGCCAACATTGGGATCGAGACCGAAAATATTGAAAATCTCCTCGGACCAGACCGGAATCATGGTGTCGAGATTCAATTCCCAATATCCAAGAAGTGCAATCTGTTGCGCTTCTTTCAATCTTGACTCGCTTTCGACAAGTCTTCTATGGATACCAATCTTCTCCGTGACATCTTCGCCGGAACTCAACGTGCCGAAAATCTCACCGTTTTCATTGCGTATAACGGAGTTATTCCAAGAAATGATTCTTTCGTTGCCTTCTCTGGTCAGCGTTGGCTTTTCAATGGATTCGAAAGGCGAAATATTTCCTTTTATGATTTCGCTGAAGACACCTTTAATCGTTGCTCTCTCCGATTCGGGTATGAACGTATCGAACCAGTTTATTCCAATTGCCTCTCCTTCTTCGCATTGGAGAACTTCACAACCTTTTCGGTTGATCATGGAAATTCTGCCTTCTTTATCGAGGACAAGCAATATCACCCCAGCAATATCGAGATAGTGCTGAGATTTGTCTTTCTCCTGTCTTAGAATCTGTTCGTGTTTCTTTCTTTCCGTGATATCCCGAGAGCTGAAAATCATTCCCTGAGTCTTGCCATTTTCATCATGGATAAGTTTACCCATGGATTCCAGCCAGATATAATCGCCGTCCTCCGTTTTCAATCTATGTTCGACCGACTGAGGCTGATGCTTCTCAACTACTATTTGAAGCTTTTCCAAAACGAGGGGCAGGTCTTCCGGATGGACGAATTCCGTAACATCTCTACCAGTAAGATATTCTGGTTCGTATCCCAAAATGGCTTTATGAGAAGGGCTTGCGTAAATGACTTTTCCTTCCAGATTGGCGGTAGAAACCAAGTCGAACATATTGTTTGTAATCAGTTTGAGCAATCTCTCGTTTTCAAACAGTGCAAGCTCTGCTTCCTTCTGCTTGGTGATGTCCTGGAATGCGCCGAGCAATTTGACGGTTTTGCCATTTTCAACGATTGGATTGCAACGAGTATGCGTCCAAAGATGTCGTCCTTTATGCGTTACGAATTGAATGATGAGATCATATGGTTTCCCCTCACGCACCGCCTGATCGAATGCCTGTTTGAGACGTGATTGATCGAATTCAGGAAAAAAACCGAAGGCTTTATCCAATGTAAGTTCATAATCCTCCGGAACTTCGTGGATCTCACGACATACCTTGCTCCACTTCACTTGCCCGGTTTCGACGTCATATTCCCAGCCACCGACTTGCGCCATACGTCCAACATCGACAAGCTGTTGGGACTGCGCTTCTAATCTCGCCTCAGCTTCCTTTTGATGTGTGATATCGATATGCGATCCCATCAGCCGGAACGGTTTTCCGTCTTCATTGACCTCTACCGATCCCTGAGCCAGAATCCATCGATACGAACCGTTTTTGTGGCGGAAGCGAAACTCATTCCTGTAATTTTGGGATTGGTTCGCAATCGCCCGATCGACAACTTCGAGGGCTTTTTTCAGATCTTCCGGATGTACCCGGCTTTCCCACTCCGCGAAATCGTCCCCTATTTCGTGCTCTTCGTAGCCAATCTGTTTTTTCCATTCCGGTGAATACTGTACTGTGTTCGTCTCCAGATCCCAATCCCATAGCCCCACGTTTCCGCTTTTGACGGCCTCACGGAGCCTCAGATTGCTCTCGGAAAGCTCCCGATCGGATTCTAATTTTTCCGTTATATTGTGGCCTATAGCCAAAAGACCGATATCCTTTCCATCTCCATCCTTCAGAATCCTATCGTGCCACTCGATGAATATGGTCCCGCCGTCTTTCGTCAAAACCTCATTGACGTTGCCCTTTGTTGGCGCGTCATCAATGGCTAAATGAAAAAGGTCGCGGACCCGCTCCCGCTCATGTTCCGGGATGAAGGTATCGAACCAATCTTTGCCCTGAACCTCCTCCAATGAAAACCCGGTCGCTTCTTCGAAAAACGGGTTGAAACGGACGATTTTGCCTTTCATGTCCAGAAACAAAATGATCGCCTGCGCCGCCTCGATCAGGTTTTCAGAGACCCCCTTTTGAGCCCGGATTTCGTTTTCCTGATTTTTTTGTTCGGTGATATCACGCAAGCTTACCAGATTGGCCGACTCGCCTTCCCAGGTGATTTCCTTTGCCCGCATTTCGAGGGTCACCCCACCCGACTCTGAAGGCACCGTGATTTCAGTAGGTTTGTTGACTGTAGGCCATTCGAAATGTGAACCGATGAGATCTTCCGATTCTCTGCCGAGCATTGCAACTGCTGATGCATTGGCGAACTGTATGACGCCTTGTTCGTCGATCAACAGGATTCCATCGACAAAAAGGTTGACGATGGCGTGCAGTGCATTGGCATTCGGTTTCTTCATTTGCCTATCGCTTCCCTTTAAAAATGGGTTTTATCGTCCGTTCAATCTGTTCGGACATTACCGGCTTTGGTAACAACAGGATCGGAGGATATTCGGCGGCCTGCCGCATAAGTTCGCTGTCCGGATATCCGGTCACGATAACGACAGGAAGATCCGGGTGATCTATTCTCAATTTTTTCAAAAATGTCGGTCCATTCATTTTCGACATCTTCAGATCCAGAAAAATCAGATCCGGCACTTCCCACTTCACCGACTCCAACCCGGCTTTTCCGTCCGTTGCCTCCAGTGTGTAGTAGCCTAGATTGGTCAATTGTCGGATCAAGAGTTTGCGCACGCCTTCCTGATCGTCGATAACCAGCACACGACAGGTGTTATCGTCCTTGAGCTGGACGTGTTGTTGATCCGCCCAGCGAAGAAGGGCTTCTTTTCGAAACCGCCATTCCCGGCCAACTTTGAAACAGGGAATACTGTTCGTCCTGGCCAGCCGACGAATTGTCTGTACGTGCACTCCTAGAAACTTTGCAGCCTGACCTGCATCCATAATATCTTTCTCACCTAACATTTTCCTTTGCTCCAAAAATAAAAATGACTCAGGAAAACAAGCAAATGATATCGCCTCATACATTTCGATGAAACGATGGCTATTCACTAGAACCCGGCGATACAAATCATACGATGTTGCGTTATTTTACGTTGCGTTACGTTGTTTTAACAATCGCATGAATAGCAAGCGATGTCAACCGAAACGTGTTCTTGTAAAAAAAACAGACCAATTCAACATACGTTTTCAGATCCCTGCACACATCAATCAAGAAGGGGGGGCTTTTCTCGAAAGCTATCCATTTTTCGGTGCTTCCCAAATGTCGAGCTACTCCACTTCCGAACCGCGTTTCGTGTATCACCGGACTGAAGCGGAGATGTTTAAAACGGAATTCATCATCAGAAAACGGGTCTACCGGGTGTGCGGGAGTCGGATCTTTGTCTGCTACAGCAAAAATCGAGCAAAAAGAAGAGAATGAAAGCTTAAGCAAGAACGAAAGTATGCTACGATTCAACCCGTCGAGCCGTATGGTTCGTTCTCAACCAGGATTCTGACTCGTCAGGTGGTCCACAGAACAGAGGACTGGCAACCGCCGACTCGACAATGAATGATGCCATTGGGATAAGCAGTTAAGCAGTTGATATTCTTCTACATATTTTATTGAACGGCAGATGTTCGGCGAGATATTCAAACCGATGCCGATTGCCTTGATGAAACGTGGCTGACAGACAAATTTATACGTTTAATTGTACAGTTCACAAACAACATGAGAGGAACACCATGAAAAACCTGTCTAGACGCAATTTCCTGGGATTGACTGCAGCCTCCTTGGGTTGTGGTGCCATGGCTGGCTGCGGTGCGTCCGACGCCGACTCCGCCAATGGAAATTCATCCCTTGAATCCAATACTTGCGTTAGTCCCAAAGATCTTCCAGTGCTTGCCGAGACGGACGTCCTAGTCGTGGGAGGCGGACCGGCGGGACTGGCCGCAGCCATTGCTTCCAGCCGTGCAGGAGCGGAAACGATGCTGGTGGAACGCTACGGCTATTATGGCGGAGTGATTACGCAATCGATCATGGGTTCCATAACCTGGTGGAGGTACGCCGAAACCGTTTCAGCCGGTGGGATCTGCTCCGAAATCGAAGCCAAAGCGAAAGAAATGGGTGGCAGCATCGATCTCATAAAAGCGATAGATAACCCCAGCATTCAGGAGATGTTGTTCCAAAAAGCCGAGGAAAATGGGCTTGTCGTCGATGGAGAGCCTACCTATGAAATTCTGAAATCGGAGATGTTCAAGATCGTGGCGGATTCTCTGGTGTTGGATGCCGGGGTTGAACCACTGCTGCATTGCTCCGTGGTTGGAGCCTTGATGGAGGGAGACTCGGTGGCTGGCGTAATTACGGAAAGCAAATCAGGTCGCCAAGCCATTCGTGCCAAACGAGTGATCGACGCCTCAGGCGACGCTGATGTTGCAGCGTTTTGCGGTGCGCCTTTCACCAAGGCATCGAAAGACAACCTGATGGAAGTAACCACCAATTTTTCGGTCGCCAACGTGGATCTCATGGCGCTTATGGCTTATGTCGCGCTTGAAGATCGCACCATGGATGACTGGACGGCTCGTGATTGCGGCAAAGAGAAAGACATGTTCAGCACACATATCTTCCGGGCTTTCGAAGAGGCCGCAGCAGCCGGGGAAATCCCCAGCGACGTGGTTATTCGGGCGTTTCCAGGAGGGTTTACCGCTCCGGGCAACGTACTTTCCCTCAATGCTATTCATTTGTACGGGGTCGATCCAACCGACGTACTGGATCTTACCAGGGCCGAGATGGAAGGCCGTCGACGAATCCCGATGGCAATGGAAGTTCTCAAAAAACGAGTACCAGGGTTTGAAAACGCCGAGTTGAGCATGATCGGAGCTTCTCTTGGATGTAGAGAATCCCGAAAAATCGACGGAGAGTACTCCATCACCGAATACGACGTGATGAACGAACGGACCTTTGAGGATAGCATTGGAATTTTCCCTGAATTTATAGATGGTTACGGCGTTTTATGCCTACCGACAACCGGTCGGTATTTTCAGGTACCTTACCGAATCACGGTACCTAAAAACGTCGAAAATCTGCTGGTGGCCGGACGCTGCGTATCGGGAGACCGGATTTCGCATGGCGCGGTTCGTCAAATGGGATGTTGCATGGTGACAGGACAAGGAGCCGGAGTAGCTGCCGCGCTGTCTTTGAAAGAGGGCTGTACCTGCCGGGAATTGAGCATCGAAAAGATTCAAAGCGAGCTGGCACGGCAGGAAGTACGGATCGATTAGAAGTCATCCTAAAAATACCGACCGAGGATTTCGGACGCGGAATAACCCGGCCTGTAGGTGGACTTTCAGTGGCAAGGCCATTCTGCCTTACCACAATCGACTAACGCCTTCGATTGAGGAAGCCACCCCGCACGATCAATATCAGCGCCAACAGCATCATACCGAACAATAGCGATTGGCTGGTTGGACCGAATTGCTGCGAGCAACCGCTTCCGACACCTACGAAGGGATACGGCAGACGTCCTCGGTCGATACGATAGTAATCGATGCTCTCCAACTCGGCAGGCGTAAAGGAAAAACGCAGTTGGTCACCATCCATGGATTCAACCGTTTCCTCACTGCCATCTTTGGCCACCTTGACGATATGTTCCCATTCGGGATCGAGTGTCGGAAGCGTCACGGTAACCGTTTGATCCGATTCGAGATTTTCGTAGGGATCGCTAAAGGAAAGCTTCCAAAACACCGCGCGTTCGATCGCGGACGTATCGTCGTTCATCCAATGCAGCCGGGGAACGTCTCGACCGGTGGTTTCGACGAGCAGTAGTTGATCGTCGTTCATATTGCGAACTTCACGAACGTATCCCATAACGCTATCGTCGGTGGACGACAGTACCCGGTGCGTCTGATGTCTATCGTACAGCAGTTCGAGAATGGCGGCGGCCTGTGGCCCGGCAAGAAACGCTGCCGGTTCTCCCAAACCGAAACGGGCCTCTTTTTGCTGATCCGCACCCGTTCCCGGCCCCCAACCGACCAAAGCTTCTCGGCCATCGTAAGCGGCGTGCAAACCACCCGGATTCGCTTCGAACACGAGATCCAACAAGGATTGTTTCAGGGCTTCCGCCTCTTGTTCGCGCCCGTATCGGTACAGCGCTTTGGCAGCAACGAAAGTATGAATAGGGTCGACCTGCCCTTTCATCCAACTACCATCCCGTGAGTGTCCATACTCTTTTTCATTCCATCCCACCGAAGGAATCGCATAGAGCTTATTCGAAAGCGTATCGGTCGAAACTCCCAAGCGCTCGGGATCGGTCAACGCCTCCACTGTGGACTGGATTCGTTCCAACGTCCGGCTGGTCCCGGCGAAAAGTGGCCATGCCACCGCAGGAGTCCATACAGACACGAACGACACCTTGTTGTTATCCTTTTTACGGTCAAAATATGCATGGGTCACAGGATCCCATAGTTCGCTTTCGATCACATCCGCCAGATCCTCGGCCTCGCCCTGTCGCCGTCTCGCTTCGAACTGGTCCCCATCAAGGTCGTGCAATCCGGCCAGAGCTTCGAGTTCCAAAGCCAGCCAGCAGTTGAGGTCGAGCGCTTCGACCGCCCCGACCTGTCCGGCGCTGCACTCGGGATCGTACCCATCACCGCAGCCGAACCTCGGGCTATCGCCCCAGCCGGTTTCCACGCCGGAAGCGTATTCGTACAGACCGTTTCCGCCGGGGGTGTCTTCATACTCGGCGTCACGAGCGCCCAGCCAAAAATCGACCTCGCCACGGCAGGTTTCCACGGCTCGCCCCATCCAGTCTTCGTTGTCGGCGGCTCCGGCCATGGCCAGTTGGTAGGCCGCCCAGCAGAACATCGGTGTGACGGTCGCCGGATCGGTGGCGGTTTGATCCGCCGCCTGAGCCATGTCATCGATGAGATACGGCAGTAAACCGTCGAATCCCTGCGGTTCGTTCCACTGGCTCTGTCCCAAGTAGTCCAAAATTTCCATGGCCGCATCGAGATCGTACTCGGCCAATCCCAAAGCCATCCAGGCCGTGCCATCCGGCGTGATGTAGCTTTCGTAACCTTTAGAAGGCACAGAAGCGAGACTGTCGTCATTCAGACGATACTTACCCATTTCCAACGAGGCCAGAGCCAACGAGGCAATCCCGCGATCCCGATCGTAGTTTGTATTTTCCTCACCGGAATCCAGGTGAACTCCCGCCAACTGCGTTTCCAATTCGGTCCAACGCTTTTTAGCGGCTTTCAGCGCTGAATCGCTCCCTTTGACGTACGTCTGCATGGTTTCGGTCAGTACGCTTTCACTGCGCTCACGTTCGGTTTCACCTGCCCCACCTTCCTCCACATACGCATCGTAAACGAGGAAAAAGGTGATTTCCTGCCTTCCACCGGAAGCGACGTTGAACGATTGCGTAGCCACACGCACGACACCTTCGTTGGAATCCGCTTCCACTTTATCGATTCCCATTCCCTCGGGGCCGACCAGTCCTACACGTCGTAGAAAATGCCGCTCGCGCAATCCGTCGGGATCGTCGCCGCAATCGAGCAACAAAGACGTGTCGCCGAGATCGGCCAGTTCGCAATGATCCACGCTGCTGGAATCTGGATAACGGGACTCCAGGTTACCGTCATCGTCCCGGAAAAACACGAGGGTCAGAGAATAATCCGTGGGTAGAAGTCCCGAGTTTTGCACGACAATCCGCCACGCCAGCACGTCCGTATCGACGAAAAACACATCGGCTTCGGCCCTGACGGCGTCTTCGAACTCAACCGCTTCATGCCAGCCCCAGGACTGAAACGCCACCGTGCGAGACTCGGGTTCGATCGCTTTGTCCGTATTGATTCGTACATAACTCTGGTCCCACTGTCGTTGCAAACCTGAACGCGCCCAAGCGGCATAATGCGCCTGATTGAGCAGGTGGGAAGCGGAGACGTCGTTGTGCGAATGCTGCTCTCGGTCAGCGGTACAGGTGGCTTTTACGCCGGCATGACTCGCCAAATCGGTCAGCGGGGTACCTGTCGTGAGGTTTTCCACATAGTATGGAGCACCGGTAATTTCGATGTCGGATTGCTCGACCAAGGGAAGTCGCTCGATCCCGGAAGCCGCATATCCTACGGATATCCCAAAGAAAAGGAGCAAAAAAGAAACGCACGTTATAGGACGCCAGACATGCATGGTGCCTCCAAAGTCTAAACAGAATATAGTATAGTGATTATATCAGGTAGGCACCAAAGATGCAACTTTGTATGTCTGTTTTCTTACTGTTAACGAAGGTTTTCGTCTCTGGAATCATCCGGACGGCAAAACGCGACGCCCGGAGCCGGAGCAAGGTTTTTCCAAATCGTTGAAGAACGGATGACGAACCGTCGGGGAAAAGCACGGGATTCGGCATCGGACCACTGGGTTCCGATTACACCACCGCCCGAAATCATCACGGAGTCACCGGGTAAAACATCGTTCGTCACAGCGATCCAGCTATTTTCGCCCGTAAGTGCGTTCAAGCGGGAATGAAGTAAATCCGTCGACGAAGCCAGCACGCTACCGCGCTTTCGACAATACGTCCTCGCTTCAGTCCTCAAATCACCGAGCATGTTTTCCGATTCGGGAGAAACGTTCAGATCGAACCTGGTGAGAGAACCTGCCGGATGTTCTGGAATTTCCTTCGAATCTACAGCCATGGAACCGAGAATTTCACCCATTAAAATCACGGCGAACAGACACCCAAGCGACAGGAAGAACCAAATTCCGTAGCCATTCGTCTTGGTAAAAATCCCCTTTTGCGGCTCATTTTTCGTCAAAGATCCAAGCCCCATGGCTTCGGCAAGTCCTCCAGCCAAACATAGCACCACAGCGAAACCGTTGGACAACATCGCTCCTGCAGCGAATGCACACCCGAGCCAATACGCCTTCGAACGTGGCAAACAGCGAAACAGCAGCAAAAAGCCGCACAAAAAGCCACAAGACAAACCGAAAAGCACCAAAACCTCCGAAACCGCGCTCATTCCTTTCACCCAAAGAAAAATGCAACCCAACACCAGAGAAATACTCCCAAGCAACACCGCCATACGTTGGGTTGTCCCAACTATCGAGGACAACATCAATACAAGAGCCACCAACACCGCCGCCAAATGGATCAGGTGATGTAACAACGTCAAATCGATGCTGATCTTATCGAATCCCGGTGCGATCTCCATAGGTTTCTTTTGGGATTTCCATGCCAGTTTTCCAAGAGATTTCTTAATGTTATCGTGGATACTGTCCCGACATCCCACCGGAATTTTTCCTTTGGAAATAACGGCCAACGACTCTCCGCCACTTGCGAAAATCTCCCGATGTTTCACACTTTTTCGCCACGATTCGTGCACCATCGTCATCACAAAAGTCTGCTCGTCGATACGCCATTCCAAAACGGCTCGGTGTTGTTCGATGGAAATTCTCTCGGCAGCGCAGGAAGATCCTTCCACCAGAGGAGACAACACCTGTTGCGCTTCGTGAGACAAAACGTGCTCACTGGCAGATTCTTCGACAGGGATAGGTTCGAAACGACTTCGAGCCTGAAGCAAAATGGCTTGCGAAGCTACAACCGCACCGACAACCAAAAAGAGCAACGCCGATGCAAAAAGACGATCGTTCTTTGAAACAGGTACGGAACGGTCATTCTTCGAAGGTTCGACAAAAAGCCTCGATAGCCAGAAGCCGATTCCCAAACTGATGAAAATCGTTACGAATAACCAGATCTCCACCAAACGTTGAGAAAACCACCAACCCACATCAAGCCATCTATCGACCACACCGGGAACGGCAAAACTTTGAGAAAGATTCAGCACGGGAAGAGACAATTTGTAAAAGACATCCCAGGCCAGAAACGTGATTTCCTTGGGAGAAAGCGAACCATCGAATAACTGTGTATCGTAAAGAACTTGCAGCGTCGAAACCAGAACCAGTGTAGCGATCAACCCCGCTTGAAACTTCCTGTTGCGTTTCTCAATGGGTAGCAACGAAAACAGAAACTGCGTTGCGATCACACCGGCAGGCATCCACCATCCCGTCTCCCCTCCGAATCCTTTCAGGTGGATCAGTTTCAGGCTGAGATCCGTCCACAATCCCAACCAGACAACAACGTAACAGCCTGAGATTATTAATGTAATACTTGGAGAGGAAACCCAGCGGGCGACCCGCGCTCGAAGAAAACCCAGTCCGACGATAACCAGAGAAAACACCAGCAAACCAGCCCATACTTGCTGCAAAGGATGAATCAACAACGTAGCGTCATCGGCGAGTAAAGACATCCATGAGGGCATTGTCATACGAGTACCCTCAGCTTTCGATGCTCGGTATCGAGTTCCAACTCCTGCCCATGATAGAGCATCAAAGATTCTGCACTCGCTCCAACAAGGGCGGGAATCCTCATCTCTTCGATCTGCAACGCCAGGTGAGACAACATTCCGCCACCTGCCAGCACGACTCCCACCGATTGGGGAAGAACGTCCCGCCAGCGTAACGAAGCGTCGGGTAGTAGCAGAATGCAAGGCGCACCTTCGGGAAAATCCTCACCGGATAGCGGATGGTACCCTTTGCCTGTGACACACCCGGCATGAAGTACCACGAAAGCGTCTCCTTGATTTTCTTTCGAAACCGGCCACGGAGGCCAAACCTCCACCGCCCCCGCATCTCGATCTTGAACGAAGATTTCCTTTCGTCGAGCGATCTCCTGCTCGTCTATAGTTTTGTTTTCGGCAATTTCTTCCAACGTCATGAATACTCTGCCGTTTTCCTCGTTGGCATCCAATGAACGAAGAATCTGTTCCAACTCCTTTTCCAAAGAAATATGCAGGCGATCCACCTTTTCAAAGCATCTTTTCGAAAAACGTCCGAAACATCGACTCGCGAAACGATGCCATGGCACCAACGGATCGAACGTGGCGCGTTTTTCCAAACCGGCAAGCCATTTTCCAGCAAACGAGAGCCACGCCGCCAGCGATTTAAGTTTTGCTTGTCGAATCAACGGCTTACGTAGTCGAACAATACTCCTTGTCGCTTTGAATCCGGGGGGAAGATCATAAGCAAGCCAGCCATTTCCCAAACGCAAAATCGGACGACGTGGCGGATTCCAGCTCGTTTGCAGGTAGTCCGTCAGACAGAAAACCACCCTCCCCCGCCTCGTATCCAAACGCAGGTTGACTCGGCGTTCGTCCCATCCGAACGACCGGCACAGATGTGCCCGCAAAAATGCAAAATCCTTCCCGTAGCAAAGATCCATTGCAAGCGGTGGCAATATTTCGGGATTCAATGATATCGGCCCGGACGAGGCCCAAACCTCTCTCGGTTGTGCGGGCTGTGACCGTAACTGATAAAATACCGGCCCTTCGTCTACAATTCCGAACTCGATAATCACCGGCCCTTGCAGCAATCGCTCGCAACGCTCTACGGTCTCGGCGATGGTTTCCAACAGAGATTCGGTGATATCTTCCGGCATCGTCTCAAGATGTACAACCTGACGTGAAAGACGTGAAAAATCGACGCCTTGCACGTTTTCTCCAGGGCGATCCAGTTCGATTCGAATTCGATCCGGGCGTTTTTCGACCGGATGACAGGAGGCGGCTGTTCCATGCCAGCGATGCGGGATCTGTTCTTGAATCAGTACAGCGCCTCCAGGCGACTCTTTTACGACCTCGACTCGCTCTCGATACCGATGCACTCGCCCGGCATCGAAGGATTCCAGCACGCTACTTATTGCGTTTCTCAGCATTTCAGGCTGATCGGCGGGAACGTCGCGCTTCGAATCGAAAACACCGGGAAACAGTCGTTCGCCGTCTTCCATAGCAAACGACGAACGGACCACCAATGTTTCGACCTCAAGCTTTCCGAATGATTTCACAAGGTTTTCGCAAACTCTACGTAGCGTCTGCCCCGATGGTCCTTCCCGCCGAATGCGCTCGACCGTATCGAACGGCAAAAACACACCCCGAGGAAGTCGCACCCCAAGATTTCCCATGCGCAACAGATTTTCTCCCTTGGCTCCGGCATTGCGGGCCAGCTTTGGATCGAGAGAACTTTGCAGAGGGAGCACAAGCCTTCGCGCAGCCAGCCAACGGCGAAAGCTTCGAATACACCAGAAAGTCCCGAAAAGAATCGTATGGAAGCCGACCAATCCCCCGATCATTCCCAGCGGCGTGGATTGCAACAGCACCACGGCAGCGAGTCCGCCTAAAAACAGCAGATAAATTCCGAGAATGGCCAGCACAGGCGGAGCCAGTGCAGCGCCTAAAAAGGCAAGCATGGTCGAATCGTTCCTGTTCGTTCTTGAAAATTCAGATACGAAAGTACGTTATGCCGAAACGATCCGACTGGCAATGATGTGCGAAAAATTCCTACTTTTATTTCAAATAGTCGGCTTTATCTGGGTTTTACAATCATTTCATAATGGCCTGTCATGGGTTTGCCCCATGCACATAGCTGAACCACGGGTAAGCTGACGTTTCACATCCCTCGGCCCATGCCACCCTTAAGATCAAGGCTTGTCGGGGCCACTCGTCGACCGCTATTACGCGATCAACTAGAAATCACGTCGGATAGAATTTTCTCTACTCACCTCTATTTAACTAATTCTTTATTCCATAGAAATCTTTAACGACTAGCCAAAAATTGACATCAGTACCAATGCCACCATTTATTTTTTTCTTTTTGTCACCATTAATCATTGTTACGCCACAAGTTTTATCATATTCATCCTCAACCACTTTTATTTTATGGCTCTCAAGTTTATCCCATAATTTATTGATATAAAAAACAATGTCGTTTGCAATTTCGATGTTCGCATGATCATTTTCATTTTTCGGTTCATCTTCTATTCCACTAACACAACCAGTTCTTACAATTAACTTTTTCTTAACCTCCACATTCTTTGAAATTTCTTTTTTAAGTACTTGAGTTGATAAATCATCTTTATTTGTCTGAACGGGTTCATTTTCCATTCGTTCTGATGAGCAACTAATTAGCAAGAATAAACAAAAACAAATTATTGTGGTTTTCCTATATTTCACTACAACAACCTTTTGATTTTAGATTTAAAGTCGCCGGGTGCCCTTGACAACCAACTACACGGTAACTTTTGCAGTGGGTAAGAGGCACCTAGCGCAAGATTACCACACCCATGCCAGCCTTCATTTGCAAGATTCTCTTAAAAACAAACCGTGCAAAAAACTCACTTTCCGTTCTTTTTCCCTTCCAACGCTTCGACAAGGCGCCGTTCGGACCGTCGTAAGCGGTCGTTGAGCGTCCTGAAAATAGCCTGAATCAACTGGGGAGTTTCCGAAAGCACTTCGAAAAAGTCATCTCGTGAAATCTGCAACAATTCGCTATCGGTCGCTGCAGTCAAATCGTAGGTGTGCGGTGTACCGTCGAGCAGGGACATTTCGCCGACCATGCCATCCGCACCGACGCGGTTGATTTCAACGCCGTCGAGCGACACCTCCAACTCGCCTTCCACGACGATCCACATCGCTTCGGACGCATCGCCCGCGTTGACAAGTCGCTGGCCGCTTTCCAGCACCACAGGTTTGACGACCGTAGCCAAGGTCAACAGGTCGTCTCCCGGAACGTGCTCCAAAAGAGGAACTTTTCGTAAAAACAGTACCCGTTCCAGGCGGCTTTCCAGATTCATCGTATCCTCGCTTTTTTCCGAAAAGGCTTTCGCACGCAAGGCAATCACTTCGTCCCGATCTTGCATCATTTGACGCAAGATTTCGTCATCGAGACGATCCATCCGCGCCAATGCGATCAGCGCCGCATCCCGCACCATCGGCGACGAATGCTCCAAACGCTTGCGCACGTCCGCTTCTCTCGAAATTTTCCGGGCCTGCCCCAAAGCGTGCAGACAACAAACCTTCACCCAGCGGGAATTTGCACTAAGCAGGCGCTCGATAGCATCTTCCGCACCTCGCGCCTTGAAACCGAGCGACCGAGCAACCCGCAGCCTTCGTTTCGGGCTTTCCGACGCCAATAACACCTGAACCCACTGATTTTCAGGCGGGACAAGCAACCGCTCCAACGCTTCGGCGGCATTGGCTTCGATTTCGGGCCGTGGATGATTCAGATTGTTACCGATGGCATAAACGGAAGGATTGCTGTACTTGATTTCGAGAATTCTCAGCAATCGCACCACCGCACGATTCAGACGATGCTCGATGGCTTCGTCCAACAGCGTATCGTGCAATTCTTCCCAGGCTCGAAAGCGCTCGTCCATATAGGCTAAATAACGTTCCATTTCCACACGCAGGATCGCGGCCAACTGGTCTTGAGTAAAATTGAGCCGTTCACCATGACGCCCAAGTCTCGCCAGCGCTCTCCAGATACGGTTTCGCAAATGCTCGGAAGGTTCGTTCAGATGTTCCTTGAGCACGCTAACGGACTGCCGACCACCGATCATCACCAGCACATCGATCAATCGTCGCTTATGACGCAAAGAAAAATCCGGCATATAGAGAAGTTCCCGAATCGATGTCACCGCCGATACTCCGATTCGTGCCAATAACCGCTTGGCTTCTCTTGCGGTTTCCCGCTCGCGAACCATCTCCAGCCCTGCCGCTAAAAACGTGGTAGACCCGATTTTCGAGGCGGCCAGTAGCGCAGCGCGGCAAACCTCCACATTTTTGTCGCCAATCAGGCGATGAACGCGGCTTTCGTCGCCCGGCATAGGAAAATCCGCGATGATATGCGCCAAACGCACCCGCTCGGAGATATCCTCGGAAACAAGCATTCGATCCAAAAACCAGTCGGCCAACTCGATTTCTTCTTTATCGCCATGGTGGCGTATGCCACGCAAAGCCATGTCATGCACCCGGCTGTTGTCGTTGGGAAGCAGGCTCAACGCATGATCGATTCCCCCCGGCATCCGGCATAGCGCTCGACAGGCCCAGCCCCGCACCAGGTGATTGTCATCTTCGATCAACTTCGTCACCACCGTACACGCCTGCGGCTGTCCGCTGTAATACCCAAGATGATTCGCAGCAGCGGCACGAATGTGAGGATTGGCGTTGCAGGTCAAATCGAGCAGATGAGGCAGCAAATCCGGGTCGGGACGCGGTCCCAGTTTGTCGAGAGCGAAAAGAATCTGCCGATCCCCGCCCGTGACGAGAATTTCCCGCAGCGTTCTGCGCATCATCGGCAGGTCTTCTTCCCAATCGGCGGATTCCGTCGAGGTTGGCTGTTTGAGCGTATCCAGCAAAGCGGCAAGGTATTTTTTTCGCAAAATCAGCACCAAAACGATCCAGACCGCAATCAGTCCCAACACAATCCACCCGATATCCAGTACGTCGAGATGATGCGCGATACATACAAGCGCCAATCCTCCCAGCCCATAGGAAAGAGGCTTGATAGCGCCGTCGAGAATCGTCCTTACCCGCTCGCGGACTTCTTCGGGAATGGGAAAATAGGCGATCTGCAAAGCCGAATCGTTGACAGAGTATTGAAAGGCATTATCCGAGAATTTCAGAAGCGCCGCCATCCAGACCACAGGCCACAGCAAAAGCGCAGCGGAGGCTCCCAGCAACATGGCAGGCATCACCAACAATCCCGCCACAATACCGAGCCGGGTCAACAAACGCGGAGTAATCGCCAGTTGCACCCCAAAAGAAACCAGCCCGGTTACGGCGTAGAATACCCCGAAAAACGCCGCGAGATCGTTTTCGTGAAATGCCTTGGAAACAATCATTTTGAACTGGTAATCAGCCAGGGTACACGTTACGAAGGTCACACCGACCAAAGCCGCCAGCACCATCAGGTAACGCGACCGACTGAATCTACCGGCTCGCTCGACGTCATCCGTCAAGATTTTGGGTTGACGCACCGAACGCCGCTTGGGCATGTAAGCATGGTGAATCCAGGCCACCACACCTCCCAGAGCACAGACGAGGCCAACCATTACGAACAACAAGTTGGTCGTACCGATCCACCCGACCAACACGCCGATTCCCGCACCACAAACAATGATCGCCAGTACCCGTCCCGACCCGATAAAACCGAACAGCCGCTTGGCTTCTTGAACGGTA
>CAXXVK010000012.1:0-130535 GCA_963676915.2 Myxococcota bacterium | reverse complement strand
CCCCAATGAACTCGACTGTTTCGAAAAAGGTGTCATCGGGGAGGATTGCGCCGGAAATGAGAGGCGAGGAGGCTGTCGGGCGGAAATCCGGGGAGACCGTGTTGTATGGATACGTTAACAACGGTTCGTAAAGATTGTTGTTTTCACCTTCTTCGTAGAAGTCTGCAACGCTCCAGGGATCTTCCACGGCTGTTCTTCTTCGTCGTACTGGTCGTTTTCCAGTATGTTTTGCTCGCAATCGAGCACTGTTGCCGTGACGGTGAAGGCTTCCGGGTCGTTCTGGGCGAGGTCGAAAGTTTCGATATCATCGACATCCATGCAGGCTTCGTTGAATCCTGTTGCTACGCTGGAATACAACTGCACGGAAGTGCCACCGCGAAATAGGAAACCTATGTCGGATTCTTCCCCCGAACCGGGAGCGCCGATAAGGGTCATGTTGGCGAGAACCGGTGCTGAACGGGGCTCGCTCTCGGGAGAGTCCTGGGAGTTGTCCGCTTCCAGACCGTTGTCGGAGCGTCCCGAATGCTGCTGAACGACGATGAACTGTGCTTTTCCTCTCCAGCCGTCCGTCCAGTCGAAGCCATCGTCCAATGCCCCCGTTACGAGAATATGGCTGACGTTGACGGTTCCGCCGAAAAACGCGATGCCGTCGTCCTCGCTATGATGAATCTGGACGTGGTCGATGGTCGTGCCGGAGCCGACGGCGTGAAGAGTCAGGCCGTCGAGTTCGTTATAATAGGAAATATGCCGTCCGGCGAATTCGATTCGAACGTAGCGCAGCAGGCCGCTGTCGTCTTCGTCGTCTTCTCCTCCGTAATCCCAGGTCAGTCCTGCTCCCATGTTCATGCAGGGTTCTTCCGAAACGATGCACTGGTTTTGTCGAGCTTTGCCGTTGATTACCACCCCTCCCCAATCTCCGGCGACACGTTGACCGACAGGTGCGGCAGACGTGAAGACGATCGGTTTCTCTACTGTTCCTTCGGCAATGATTTTCGAACCCATTGAAATCACCAACACCGAATTGGTGGCGGTATCCCCTTTGATCACGGTTCCTGCTTCGATAGTCAGAACGGTGGGAAAATTCGTGCTCCCGATGAAAACCGATCCCTTGATCAGCCAGTTTTTATCGGCGGTCAGCAACGTGTCCTCGGTGATGGTTCCCAGCAAGCGGCAATCGTTGTCTTCGCAACGGATATTACTGATCTTTGCCGGGTGGATCGGGTCGGCGCAGGAAATCGCTCCTGAAAGAATCAAGCAGGTTATCACGATGAAATTCAAAAATTTCATGAGACTAGAAGCCATCCTAAAAATACCTCCTGTCGCCTTTCGGCCCCTTTCGGACGACTTCGTCGCTGGTCTCGACTTGAAAGACTCCCGGTATTCCTCGTCTCGCCAACAACGAATCCGTCTCGAAATTACCTCGAAATCCTCGGTCGCTATTTTTAGGATGGCTTCTACCAAAATTGTAACCAGTCGTTATCACAATGTTTTTCACCACAAGTCAGAAAATTAGTACAGGTGTTTTGATTCAGGCAATCGAGACAGGCGTATTTGTCCTTGTCGGTCGCACAGTCTTCGATGCAGTTTTCAACGTCGAGGTATTCGTCCAGGCATTCTTCTGCTCGTTGACAAAGCAGTTCACATTGATCGATCATGGGCCGCATGTCGCAGTATTTGAAGATACACTGCTCCATTTCTTCGCAGTCTTCGATTAAACGGCAACCCAGGCAAAGATAATCCCACTGCTCGATTCCGCAGTAGGTGCGGCATTGGTCGATATCGAACTCCTCTCCTTCAAGGCAAGCGGTTCCAACTTCGCATAATTCCTTACATTCTTTAGCAATCGGATTCTTGTACTGATCCCCGCAGGCAAAGAGCCATCCTGCGAGTAGAATGATGAAAAATGGGTATAGATTAGGCAACATTGCGTTCATTGGTTAAAAGTTGAACTCGTTGGCGAACACCGTCCGGTATTCCATCATCACCAACGGAAAACCGTCGAGCACCGAACGACAGAGCGAACTCAAGGGTCCAGTACGAGGGCGAAAAAGTCGGTCATCGGCCATCGGAGCGCCAACGGTCGGAAATCCAGGAACACGCCGGTTTCACCTGCTTCGTCGATCATTGTGTCAAATAGCAATGTAGAAGATCCCATGGCCAGCGAACTTCGAACGTAGCCGTGTAGATTAGTTGAGGTTCGACACCCAACCCGACATTCAACGCTCCCTGGTTGATGCTCCGGTCCAACTCTGTGGATGTCCAGAAGTTCTGTTCGACCTGTAAAAATACTCCCAACAAGGTCCAGCGATATCCTGCCTTCAATGCATAGCCGAAGGTGTCGCCGATGCTCGTACGGTCGTCCTTGGCGTCGTTGAAAATCGACCCATGGACTTCCGGAAGCAAATAAAAGCTATGGGTAAATGTACGAAACGTTGCTGGTGACCAGGATAGGGGGGACAGATGCAGTTCGTTTTTCTGTGGGTTGTTTCTCGGAAGAATCTTGATTGACTTCCTTTTTAGTGACGATGGGTAGTTTCGATGGTTCTGAAGCGTTTTCGTTTGTTTCTTTTCGAAGTGAATCGTTGTCTTCGGCGTGAAGGGGCGTTGCAATCGATCCAAAGGCGAACACAACAAGCCAAAACGTCAACGTTGAAGCTGAAATCCGATTTTTACTCCATCGCCGACGGGACCACTTTCTTCTCAAACCCAGTAGAATCATTCCTAAAACCCATGGGGAAAACGGGAAGTTTTGAGTTTCCGTGCATGGAACAGTCAAAAGCTTCTTCGAACAGAGGTTCGGTTTGTTCCCGTCGGGCCATTTCAAGCCAGCGGGAATCGCAGTAGTTGTTTTCCATCGTGCAACCCGGTTTGAGTTGGAGCCAGTCATCCAGTACCTGATCGGTGGCTTCTCCTTTGTAGACTCTGATATCGGCGATAAACGCACGCATCAGCTCGCTGGTGGCAATGGTCGCCGTTTCCGCGATTTCGGCGGCCGCTCCGAAGCAGTCATCCATCGTGAGAGAATGTGCCAGTCCGTCGCGTTTTTCGTCGTGACCCACGGTGGAAGCGTCGATGTAATTCATGACGTGGTGGATTTCGCGTACGTCGTCGCTACGGATCATGTGGGAAAAGGTATCCTGGAACGTATGCATGGCGATTCCCAGATAATAGGCCGGAGCAATACACAGTGATCTTGATGTCTCCGTAGTATTCGATAGGATGGCTGACCCGAATGTAGCGTTCGGTAAGTGGACCCGTGGCGTAAAACCTCGCTTTTTCAAGCATTTTCTCGATTTTCCGCCTCGTGGCGAGGATCGCCATTTTATTTTCCTTCTTCTCCGTCGTCGTAGCGGGTTCGAAGGCCGTGGTTCGATTGTGTATCTTCTGCCATGTGCATGGCTCTGGCCCGGTTGAAATCGAGCATCGAAATGCCCATCAGTGTCAGGTTGCCGAACCCCTAAGATCATGCTTCCTACGTTGAACAGGTGGATATCGTCGGAGCATTCGATGTCCAGTTCCTTCCCGATGGTTTTAAAAATTTTTCGACTGACGGCATCCTTTGGCAGATGAACGTCTTGAAGGTCCATGCCACGCAAAACAAAATCGTAGGACTGCAAAGCCATCGTTTCATGGCAGGGATCGGTAAAGCCGTGCAGTACCATCCAGGCATGTGCCGGTGAAATGAAGAAAACCAGACCAATTACCGTAATAATCGGGATCGAAAAAATCTTGTGAAATGTCATAGATTCTTCACTTGTTTTGCACTCAAGGAGACCGTGTAATCATAAGTATACGTCAATTTCTTTCGAACGTCCCGGAATTTCCGTGTTTTCAAGACAATCAGTGCCCGCTCTAACGTTCTCGTCCTTGACAGTCATTTGCTTCAAACGGTATGATCTCTCGTACGCTTTCGCAGTAGAAAACAACATTGAAAAGCATTGTCTTTTCTGTAGATATCGAAGATTTGCGGATCGGCATTTGGATCGGTTCAGAAGCCCAAAAACGATTCCATCGGGAAAGGTTCCATAACATGGGGTGGACAAACAGATTTTATCTCGGATTGCTGGTTTTGGTAATGATTACGGGCTGTTCTTCTCTTCGTCCGATTCCGACGTTAACCCGGCGGAGCAGGAACGAGCTGGAACATTCAAGGCAGCGGTCTGTGACGCCGGAAGCCCTTCCGAGCTGGCTTTCGTCGTGTGCGGGAGAGTTGGAAGACGGTTCGCGCATTCTGCTCGACGGAAAACGTATTTCTCCTCCCGGATTGAACGTGCAAGTTCAGGAATACGCTCGTGGCCTGACGATGAGTCCCGACAATCATTATGCGTATGTCCTTACCGGAGGGCATTTTTCCTCCAGTGATGGACTGTCTCACTACCAGTCGCTCGACGTGATCGACCTCACCGCCGAAACCGAGGACCAACTACTTGTCCAGGTTATCGGACACCCGGATGGGCCGGTTGGGGATTGGATACCGACGACACGGGGAAAACCGTCTATGTGCCGGGTGGCAACAGCGAACGGTTGTACGTCTATCGCTGGACGACCGATACCGAAACGAACGAAGAAGTTTTCGGATTCGATCGTGAAATCAAGGTGATCGGGTACGCCGGAAGCGTGAAATACAATGCCGCCACCAAGCGGTTGTTCGTCACCCATCCCGCTCAAAGTAAAGTTACGGTCATCGATCTGGCCGACAACGACAAGCTTACGGAAATTCCCGCCGGGATACTGGCCCTACGATATCGCGGTCAACGAGGAGGGCACCAAAGCCTATACAAGCAATTGGTCGGGAAACAATGTTTCCGTGCTCGATTTGACGACGATGAAAAAGCTCACCGATATCCCCGTCGGTAAAAGCCCGGAAGGTCTGACATTTACTCTGGATGATGCTTACCTGCTCGTAACCAGCGCCGACGCCGACGAAATCGCCGTGATCGACACGACCGCCGATGAAGTCAATACCACTATTGTGCTTGATGATGACCAACCCGAGTTGAAATTCTGGTCCCCGAATTCCGTTTCGATGGACCCGATTCGCTCTCGTGCCTACGTCGCCAGCGCCGATCGCAACGCCGTCGAGGTTATCGATACCAACACTTGGACGATCTCCGGGTACATTCCCACGGCCTGGTATCCGGTGCGGGTGGATATCTCGCCGGACCGGTTCGAAGATGGTGGTGGTCAACGGAAAAGGGTGGGGCAATATCAACAACAATGGCAAGCACACCGGCCAGGGTATCGCCAGTTCCATCCAGGTTTTCGATGCCCCCGACGATACGAAGTTGGAAGAATATTCGGCTGAGGTGGAAAGCAACAACACCCGGCACGAAGGCTTTTTTCCCCGACAACAATTGTATCGAAACCGTACCGCTTCCTCTGAACGACTCGCAAAAAAAGCGTGATCGAGCATGTGGTGTTCATCATCAAAGAAAACAAGACCTACGATGAAGTTATGGGACAGCTTCCCGAACCCGACGACTGGGACGCCGAAACCTACGGACTGTGGGCCAGAGACGATACACAGCCGGACAAGCACTATTGGCACGATCCCGAACTGTGTACCTGGGGCACGTTCCACGATGACGAATTGGATAAAGACATCCACAACACGCCCAACCACTACAAAATCGCGCAGGAATTCAGCAATATGCTCAATTTCTACTCCAATGCGGAGGAATCGGTACAGGGGCATTTGTGGGTTACCCAAGGCACTATCAACGATTTTGCCGAACGTAACCGTTCGGATACCTTCATGCTTCCCGGTATCGATCCGGCGACCTTCAGTTACAACAAAGATATCTTCCGGCATCTGGTCAAGAATGAAGTTTCTTTCCGCAATTACGGCGAGATCGTTAGTTTCGGCATCGATGGCGTAACCGACCTTGCCAAATACCACAATCATAAATATCCGTTCTGGACCATGTCGGTATTGGATGTGGACAAAGCCAAAGAATTCATTCGAGAATTCGATCAGGGAATTTTCCCGCCGTTCGTTTTCATGCTGTTGCCCAACGACCATACGGCGGGTGGTTCTGCCGAGCAGCCGACCACACGAACCTACGTTGCTGACAACGATCACGGCTTGGGAATGGTGGTTCAGGCGATTTCCCATTCGGACTACTGGGAAAAGACCCTCATCATTGTTATCGAGGATGACCCGCAGTCCGGTCCGGGCGACCACATCGATGCTCACCGCTCCTTGTGTTTCATGATCAGTCCATGGGTCAAGCGAGGGTATCACTCTACCGTTCATTATTCGGTTCCCAATATTTTCCGTACGATCGAGTTGATTCTCGGGGTTCCGCCGCTCAACCGGAATACGTTGATGGCCGTGCCTATGTACGATGTCTTTACCGATACCCCGGACCTGACACCATACGATCTCATCGTTCCTGAGGTACCGTTCCGCACCAATCCCAAAACCGGTCGTTTTGCCGAGGAAGCAGCCAAGGCGAACTGGCCTTTGGATGATGTGGATGGTTGGGAAGGTTTCAGCGACCATATGTGGCGTCTGATGCATGGCGACATCCCTCGTCCCGAACGTGCCAAACGGATTGCGGACTGAACGCGACGCTTCAAGAAAGGATTACGTCATGAAAAAGACAATCACTTCTATTCTGTTTCTTGCTCTGTTCGCGACCTTGATGCTGGGTGGCACGGCTTGTTCTTCGGGAGGCGGGAAATCCAACCAGGACGGCGATCAGGATCAGGAAGATGGGGAGAATCCCGACGGTGACGACGAAGGCGCCAACCCTTACGAAATTACCGATAAAATCCAGGAAGGTCTGGACTGGCTCGAAAAAGGCCAGAGCTATATGGCGCTCGAAAGCTTCGAAGGCGCGTTGGAGGAAACTCCCGACAATCACATCGCTATTTTCGGTGCGGCGTTCGCTTCAAGCCAGTATGGACAGGAACTGTTCACCAGCCTGCTTTCGGTTTTCGATGGTCTGGGCGGGATGATGGGCAAATCGGGTGAGAACGACCCGGAGAGCATGAACGACTGGCTCAACGACGAGTTCTACAACGTGGCCGACCATATGGCGACTCAGTTCGAATACTCGATGGAATTGTACGATAAAATCAAGGACGATGCAGACTTCGCCATAAATTTCGAGCATTTGCCGATCTATGTCGGCGTTACGCAAAAAGCCTGGATTTCCGGTGAGATCGACCGCGCCGACCTTCTGTTGCTCGACTCGGTTTCCCGCACTTTCGCCATGGTGTTCCAGGTGGTGCGCGAGCATTCTTTCATGGGAGATCTGGCTACCGTGATTTTCCGTGTAAAAGCGGATTACAGCGATCCCGACAACGCCACAGCCGACATGATTTTACGAATCGCTTCCTATCTGTTGCTGACGAGCGATGAGTTTCTCGGTTTTAGAGAAACCGGAGCTGCGGAAGTTCTGGAAACCGGGGATCTCATTCTCGGAGCTTTCGAGAATATCGTTACGGTTGAATCGTTGATCGAGCAGGAAACGGACGACCAAAGCGACGACGTAACGTTGGTGATCAACGATAGGTATGAAGGCAAAAAGCTGTCGATGAGGGTTTACCAGGAAAACGAGGATGGTGAAGCCGAAGCCTTGGACATTGTATTCGTGACCGATGCAATCCGGCCCGAAATTGAGACGTTCAAGAAAAACCTGGAAGGAGACAGCGAAGTTCCGTACGTCGTATTCTCCGATACTGTCCTGCCTGTGTTGTCTTCCGTGGCGGTTGTGGCCTTTTCCTTTGGTCTGTTCGACTCCTTGGGCCTAGAGCTTCCTCTGCCGCCTGGAGCGATAGACCCGGAAACGCTCAATGCGCTGCTTACAGCCTTCGTCGTGGGTGACACCATGGCCATCGATTTCCACGCCTACCGCGAAAATCCAACGTCCATCCGAGGTTTCCTGCCGGTGATTTCGGATGAAGGCTCTACCGCCGATTGGGAGAACCTGCCGTATATCGAGTGGGAATGCCCCGAGCAACTCGACGGCACCGGTTTCCCGCCGGGTACAGCGGGATTTTTCTGCGACAGTGACGGTGCTATGGAGGATCTGGCCCATTTCGTAGGTACTCCGTACGAAATCGAGGCGGATGGAACGATTTTACCGACGCCGTACATGGCGTTTGCAGATCCCACGTTCGGAGGTATGGTGTATATCGATCCGGCGGCGCTGGATCTTGCGGGCTATCCGACATCTCCCCAATGGCAACCCGCCGACCAGAAAAGTTTCAACCGCTGCCTGGGGCGTTTGTTGTCCAAAATCACAGGATTGCTAGGTAAGTAATCCTCTCGTACATACTCGGTTGACATGATCCCCTGGGCATTGGTCTCAGGGGATTTTTTGTCAGATAATAGGGGTGGTCAGACTGATTTTTAGCCCGACACCTTGGCATTGTCGGGTAAGAAATTTGCCCGACCTACGCGAGATATTTTCGATACTGAGAACAGGGGAAGTCGATTCATATCAGCCCGACACGAACGAGGTATGGTCGTGATTTGGTCCGAATTTGTTCGAATTCTATACTTTTATTCTTCGAGGTAGCGCTTCAAGCGGCTGACGACGATTCGAGGATTGACGGGTTTTGCAACGAAATCGTCCGCACCCAACGAGAAGGCACGTAGCACGGCGTCGTCTTCATTGTTGGCTGTGAGAACTACGATTTTCGTGTCTCCCTTGGTACCGCTTTCACGAATCCAGTTGAGGATGTCGAAACCGCTTTTGAACGGCATATTGATATCGAGCAAGATGAAGTGGTAGGTCTCGGTTTTGAGCAGATTTTCGGTTTCTTCCCCGTTTTCCGCCACCGTGGGAACCCAGCCTTCCTGTTTTACGAAGTGGGTCAGCATTTTGCGAATCATCCGGTCGTCATCGGCGATCAGCACGCGGATTTCATTCGAAGGAAGTACTGACTTCGGCAGCGTTTTGATTGGCTGGCTTTCGTTCAACTCGGGGGGAGGCGCAATGGAAATCGATCCAGAGGAACGGCTGCTTTCCAGGTCGAACAGATAGCGCAACAGTTCCAGACGCACCCTCACCCGTGTCAGCCACTCCTGGCTGTTATACGGCAGCACGAGGTAGTCGTCTGCACCGGCCTGATACGCTTTTTCGCGAAAACGTCCGATCTCGCGATCCACCATAAGCAAGATTTGTACGCGGGACATCGAACTGTCCGCTTTTTTGCTTTTTTTCATAGATTTGCACAGCGTGAAGGCGTTGACATCTTTCACGTTGGCGTTGACGATCAACAATTGCGGTGCTTTTTGCGACCAGATTTGCAAGAGTTCCGAGTAGGTCGTGCAGGAATAGACTTTGTAGTCTTCCTTTTCGAGATCCGTTTGAATCTGGCGGCGCAATAAAGGATCGGTTTCGAGAAGAAACACGGTCGAGCGGATCGATTCGATCTGCCCTTGAATCTGAAGCAGCAACGTTACGAAATCGGAAGAGGAAATCGTGGAGGGCACAAATCGCCCTACGCCGTTTTGTGTCAATTTGATGCGTTCGACGAGTGTCAGCTTGTCGGCTACGGCAAACACCGGAACCCGACGGGAATCCCCACGGGAACGAAGACGCCGGATGACTTTTTCAACCGGAACGGGATTTTCGGTCATATCGACAACGACCGCAAAAAAGCGCTTTCGTTTCAGTTTCTGTTTCGCTTCTTCCCAGTTCGTCACGTTTTCGCAGATACGTCCGAGATGTTCCCACACTTTCCTCGCTAGAGGCATTTCGCGGGAGTTTGAAATCATCAAGATACGAATGGATCGAGCAATGTCTCCCTCGTTGAGGCGTTCATTCAGTTCGGCGGAAAGTTCCTGTGCGGTATCCTGCCACTGTGCAATTTGATGCGGCGAAGGGGTTTCCGATAGAAGCGCAATGACGTTACAACTGTTTTCACCGACGTTGGTCAGTCGAACCACATCTGCCAGACCATAGACGTCTCCGAATTCGCCGATAGCGGCGAAATGGTGCCGCAGTGCTTTGACCGCCATCGTGTCAAAGGGGTTATTCGACAGTTCGTTGAGTTTGTAGAATATCGTCTGCATACGCTGTCGGCATTCGGCCAACGACTCTCGAATGGCGAGGTGAAAGCTGTTCAGGTTGGAATCCATGCGCCTCGTGTTCCGAATATAGGTTTACTGTAACCCCGACTTTTCATCACAAATAGAAACAATCGCTACACATTGTATATTAAGCGAACGTACACGTTGAGGGAAGTTCACTTCATATATAGCGATTCATTTTTCCATTTCTTAGTATAATCCAGCCGTTGGATGCACTGCAAGGGAATCGAACGGAAAATTTTTTCTATGTATTCATGGAAAACCGGCTGGGGAAAATCGTTTTCTCTGTGGTTTTGCAATCAGACCTTGGTTCCGTAGCTATCGATCTCTCCAAGATGTATAGGAGAGAAATCAATCAAATCCGCCGAGGCGCAGACGTAACGGACGTTTTCGAACTCGAAATCTATCGGCGGTTTCTCTGCGGGACGCGGGCCGTGCAGGTGCCCGAAAACGCAAAGATCCACTCCGGCACGGGTCAATCGTTCCGTAATGGGAGTAGGGCGCTTGCGGTCGTCGAGTGGTGGATAATGCAACAGGCAGATTTTTATTTGAACTGACTCCGGTAGGTTTTGCATTCTGCCTAAAGCGCTGTCCAACCGTCCGAGTTCCCGCTTGAAGATTTTTTCGTGGTCCACTTCCGGCCGACCGCCCGAGATCGTTTTTCTTTCATTCGGAAATTCCGATTTGTGTCCGCTCCAGGAGACTCCGGGAACATCCCATAATCGTGTTCCGCCGATTACCGCACCACCGATTTCTACTGTATCCGCTTGAAGCAAACGCATGGGAGCGAATCGTTTACGAAGTTTCGTGATCGATTGCCACCAGTAATCGTGATTTCCACGGATCAGAACCTTGGTTCCTGGGAGGTTTTGCAAAAAATCGAGATCTTTCTGGGCTTCATCCACGCGCATCGCCCAGGAAATGTCTCCCGGAACCAGCACGAGATCTTCGTCCGTAACAAGGCGTTTCCAGTTTTGCTCGATTTTTTCGGCGTGGTTTTCCCAATGGGAACCGAAAACCGACATCGGTTTGTCCATGCTCAAGGCGAGATGAGGGTCGGACAAGGCGAAAATCTGCATAAAATCGCTTTTCTTTCGAAGGGTTAGAGTTTTTTTGCGAACGTTTCGAAATCCTCGGCCAACGCTGCCGAGTGCATGTATTTATTCGTCGGACAACGTACTTCGATTCCTTGGGGTAACGTTTGCAAAAGGCGCTCGATGTTTTCCGGTGTGTGTAAGGTGTCGGAGTCGGAAAACGCAACGCCTACCGGTGCGCTGACGGTTTCGATATCCTGCCAGACCGAATAAGGGAAAGCGGCCTTGACGGAGTATTTCACCCGTGCCGGTATGGCTTTCAGCAGGGTTTCTTCGTAGCGTTGCATTTGCTCCGGTTCTTTTTCGGTATTGACCATGAAATGGCGCAGGTACCAGAGCACGAAATATTTGGAAGGGTGGTAGACCCACGCTGGAAACTGCACGAGGAGTCGAAAAGCCCAGGGAGCGGCAAACTCGGTGTTTACTCCTACGAAAAACGCGCCTTTCGGTGAGACGTTTCCGTGTTTCATGGCTTCCAGGGCAATGGTGGCTCCGTATGAACTTCCTGAAATGACGGCATTTTCCACGGAAAACGGTAGCGCTTCGAAAGCTTTTATAAGGTTGTCGGCCATGCGCTCGATACCGTAATCTTCTTCCGAGACAGGGTGTCCGATTCGAGCTGAATGTTTTTCCTTCGTTTCGATGTAAACCACCGGACGATTGGTTACAACCGCAGCGAGAAAATCCCGCCACCCGGCGATTACGCTAACCCAGCCCGGAAGGAAAATCAGTGGAGATTCTTCTTCTTTTCCTTCGGGAATCCACGTCCAAGCTCGTAATAAAACGTCTTTTTCGACTTTCAGAAAAGTTTCTGAAAATTTGGCCCGTTCCTGTCGTAATGGATCTACGGTTTCCGTGGTCAACGAAGCCTCCCGTTAACTTGTTGTACACAACGTTTTCGAAAAAATACCTGATTGGATCGTTTTGTCAATGGCTGCATACTGTTTGTTTGATCCTCCAGGTTTTCGGACCAATCATTCGTGATTTTTCTCTCGATTGTGTAAAATGGCGTGGTCGTTAGCAAAATGAAAGAGGAAATGATGGCCAACCTTCCTACACCGAAAATCCACCCGGACACTGACCGGGTGATTGTAGTGTTCAGTGATGTGGAAATGGGCGCGGGCGGGGTAACGGACGATTTTCCCCACTCCGCTTTTCTGGCTGACATACTGGAGACCTATAATGGGGCGGAATACGACGATCTCACTGTGGATTTCGTGTTCAATGGCGATACGTTCGATCTGCTGAAAACTCCGTATTTGGGCGAGTATCCACGTCATGTGACCAAGGATATTGCCACGTCCAAAATGTCGTTCATCGCTGCGGCTCATCCGAAATTTTTTGAGACGATCAGTCGACTGCTGGAGCGCGAGAACCGTGCTGTGAATTTTATCGTGGGCAATCACGACGCCGAGTTGTTGTTTCCAAAGGTGCAGGGTTTCGTTCGCGCCTTGTGCGGTGGGAGCGAGCGTGTACGATTTCCCGGATTCGAAACGGCGCTGGGGTCGGTGTATTTCGAGCATGGCAGCCAGGCCGATTCAATGTTTTTCATCGACCCGGCGAACCCGTTCATCGAGTACAAAGGGCAACAGTTGCTCAACCAGCCGTGGGCGGCGATTACTCTGTTGGATGTGGCGATTCCTCTTCATGCCCGTTTTCCTTTTATCGACAGGCTGGTGCCTCGGGACCGTCTGATGGCGAAGATTCCGGAGTTGCGTGAACTGTTTCTTACGATGGCATGGCAGTATTGGGGCAAGGATTTTTGGCATAAGTTCATCATGATGAAAGATCCACTGGTCAAGCTCAACTGGACGATGGTTAAGGATATCATCCGACAAATGACCGCCAGCAGCCCGGATGTCGGTATGGACGAAAGCTGGTTGGCTCGAACGGTGGATAGGAAATCCTACGAAATGTTTGTCACCGGGCACCTGCACCGCATGGGATCGTTCTACCGTGGAGAAAAACGGGTGTTGCAGGCCGATTGCTTCCGAGATGAGTATTTCATTGTAGAGGAAGGGAAAAAATTCCTACCCAAGCTGAAGACTTACTACGAAATCCATCTGAAGGACGACCATGTCCATGGGGTTCGTACACACGAAGTGATGGGACCGCAGACCCGTCTCGATCAGCTTCCCGAATCTCTCGACGTTATCGCAGAAAACGTTCGAAACCTGCTCGACGAGCAAACCGACCGCGCCAAAGAAATGGAAGAGCAGGAAAAAATGGAAAACAAGGAAAGAGACGATTAGGACGTTGCAAAACCTCTAATTCAAAGAGATTGTTTAGCCGACACGTTATTCCTCCTCTTCATTTCTCGGAATTTTTTGGAGATGAGTCAAAAGTGAAGTAGAATACGGCAAGCCAGCACGACGGTTCCTCGTTGCTTCACCGTTTCGGGGGTGATGGCTCGACATCTCGCATTTCAACAAGGATTTTCATGGACGGGCAGGAAGATAGAAGCGCCTTTCTCGTCGGGGAGCGTGTCACGCTCATCGGCATGTTTGCCAACGCAGCCTTGGTTGTCGCCAAAATTGGTGGGGGCTTTCTTGCATCAAGTCAAGCTCTGGTAGCGGATGGCGTTCACAGTTTGAGCGATTTCGTAACGGATTTTTTCGTATTGTTCGGTCTGCGGTATGCCGGAAAACCCGCCGATGAGGATCATCATTATGGTCATAGTCGCTATGAACCACTGGCGGCTCTGACTGTTGGCATTTTGCTGTTACTGGCGGGTCTTGGGTTGATGATTCGCGCCGCATTCGCCGTCACCGATGCATCGAATGAAACTCCCGGAATCACGGCTCTGATCGTCGCCGGATTGTCTCTCGTCACCAAGGAAATTCTCTTTCATTACACGCGCGTGATGGGAGAGCGCTTGCATTTGTCTTCACTTATCGCCAACGCCTGGCATCACCGGTCAGACTCCGTTTCGTCGATCATCGTGTTTTTAGGACTTGGACTCGCACGATACCAGCCGGAATACCGCTTTCTTGACAAAGTGGCGGCCATTGTGGTCGGGATGCTGATCGTCAAAGTGGGTATCGATGTGATTCGCGAGCAATTCCATGCTCTTAGCGATGCCAGTCCCGACGAGGAAACCTATCGAAAAGTGCTTGAAGCCATCGAGTCTGTTGAAGATGTGCGTAGCTTCAAAAACTGTCGTGCAAGGTTGTCGGGTCGACTGACTTTCATTGACGTGGATATCTTGGTTGATCCTTATCTAACCGTTCAGGAAGGGCACGAGATCGCGCAGGAAACGGAAGACCTCATTCTCAAACAATTGGGACGGGATGTACGGGTGATGGTTCACCTCGAGCCTTTCGAGCGCTCTTACGAAACGACTCCGATCTACCCGGATAAACCGACCTGAAACACGCCACAACCGAATAGTTTGTGCAAAATCGGAAGCTTTCGTGAAACGAGTCACGAGAAAAAACGCTAGAAGACTTGCGTCCGAGCGGGTTGATATTATATTACAGCGCGGAAAACGGAGTGCGAAGGCAACCGACGAGGTAGAGATATGCCGATCTACGAATATCAGTGCGATCAATGCGGACAAATCACCGAAGTTATGCAGAAATTCGATGATCCAGCCCCCGAGGAATGCTCCTGTGGTGCAAAACATTCCATGCACAAATTGATTTCCCATTCTTCGTTCAAATTGACCGGTACCGGCTGGTATGTCACTGATTTTCGTGACAAAGGAAAACCTTTGCCTGACTCTTCCACACTGTCCCCTTCTAAAAGCGATGGAAATGGCAAGAGCAACGGAAACGACAAAAAGACCGAAACCACATCTAAAAGTGAGAAAAGCGAGAAAAAAGACAGCTCTTCGTCAAAAAGCTCGTCCAAATCTTCCAGTGGAAATCGTGCGGCAGCTTCGAAGTCCTGATCGTTTTCGTACCGGATTGTTTGTATCGCTCTGAAAAAACTATCCAAGTTTTCTTCCATAAAATTCGTTGGATGTGTCTAAATCCCTGCGAATACACCCGGAAACGTTGCATTTCGGTGGTTCGTCGAGTACCCTGTGAATAGAGAACAGATTCATTTTCAAGCGGTGTTGTCGGACTCGTGCCCTTTCGTGAAGAGTCGTGCGCGAATCCCGCGCGTAGGTTGATTGAAACGGAAGCGTTCACTATGACGGAAAAAGTTTTCGCATTGATTCCCGCTCGTTCGGGGTCGAAATCGGTGGTGGATAAAAATATTCGACCCATCGCGGGGATGCCGTTGATGGCCTGGTCGATCCGGCACGCCCTCGAATGTCCCGAGATCGAGCGGGCGATTGTCAGCACAGACAGCGAATCCTACGCCGAAATCGCGCGAAAATACAGTGCGGAAACACCATTTCTTCGCCCAGATGAATTTGCCGAGGATTTTTCTACCGACCTGGAAGTTTTCCGGCACGCCCTCATGTGGTTGAAAGATAATGAGGGCGAAGTTCCCGAAATTCTTGTGCATTTGCGCCCGACATGTCCTTATCGTCGTTTGGATGACCTATCGGCTATGATCCGTTTGTTAAAGGAAAACCCGGAAGCGGATTCCGTCCGTTCCCTGGTAAAAGCTCCCGAAACGCCTTACAAAATGTGGACGATGGGAGAACATGGACTGCTTCGACCTGCAGCGACCTGCGATGTGCCGGAGGCTTACAACGCTCCTCGCCAGGCTCTTCCTCAAACCTATTTACACAATGGCTCCATCGACGTGCTTCGTTCGCGGACGGTTTTGGAAAAGAATTCAATGACCGGTCCGAACATCGTGGGATACGTGATGGAAAAACAGGTCGATATCGATACCGAAGAGCAATTCCGCGCTGCCGATCTTTGGCTTGCGATGGAATCGGACGCTACGGTCGAAAAACGAACGTTTTGCATCGATATCGATGGTGTGGTGGCGCAAACGGTCTCCGGTCTCGAATACGGCAAGGCCGAACCGTTGCCGGAAGGGGTACGGGCGGTCAATCGCCTGTACGAGCGCGGCCACCGGATCGTGCTGTTCACGGCGCGTGGAACGATGACAGGCGTTGATTGGAGCGAAACGACCCGAGCGCAGATGGAGCGTTGGGGCGTGAAATATCACGAATTGAAGTTCGGCAAACCGGCCGCCGATTTCTATGTGGACGACCGGATGCTTTCGTTGGCACTATTTCACGACTTCGGCGGGTGACTCTGAGTAGTTTATGCCAGTGATTATAATTATTTAGCAAAGGATCAAACGATATGACGGCCACCGTGAAAATCAAAGATCGTCCCATCGGAGACGGGCATCCCGTCTATATCATTGCCGAAATCGGCATCAACCACAATGGCGACGTGGGGATCGCGAAACGTCTGATCGACGCGGCCGTATTCGCAGGTTGCGACGCGGTGAAATTCCAGAAGCGCACCCCGGATCTCTGCGTGCCGGAGCATCAGAAGAGCATCCTTAGAGAAACACCGTGGGGACTGATAACCTACCTGGATTACAAGAAAAAAATCGAGTTCGAGCGCGAGCAATATCTCGAAATCGATGCCTATTGCAAAGAAAAAGGCATCCACTGGTTCGCTTCTCCCTGGGATGAACCGTCGGTGGATTTTCTCGAAGAACTGGACGTCCCCTGCCACAAAATCGCTTCGGCCATGCTGACCGACGACGAGTTGTTGCTCAAACTCAAGAATCTCGGGAAGCCGTTGATTCTTTCCACCGGCATGAGCACCACCGACCAGATCGGGCATGCTATCGAAGTGCTTGGGAAAGACAACCTGATCTTGCTGCACACGACCAGTACCTACCCCTGTCCGCCGGAAGAACTGAACCTTTCCTGCGTTCAAAGTCTGAAGCGCCAGTATCCCGACATTCCCATTGGATATTCCGGGCATGAAGTTGGTTTGCAGACGACCTTAGCGGCAGCGGTTTTGGGGGCTACCGTTGTAGAGCGTCACATCACTCTCGATCGCGCCATGTGGGGCACCGACCACGCGGCGAGTGTCGAGCCGCAGGGATTGTTCCGGCTGGTGCGGGATATTCGCATCGTGGAAAAGGCACTTGGGGACGGTGTGAAAATCGTGTTCGACTCGGAAAAACCGATCTTGAAAAAGCTTCGAAACAATTAGCTGCTTGTTTCTGGTGTCGATCACGATTGAGACGACTTGACATTTCGCGAACCGGAATGAAGCCACCAGAATGTCAGGCAAAATAGCCCCGTAACCAAGTACAGCAAACCTAAGGCCGTAACGAAATTTTCCCAGTTCCACGAAATCAGGAATATTCCGAAACTTCCGCCGATTGTGCCGGAAAAACCGATCAACGACGATACGGAGCCGGTGTCTCCCTCATGTGCTGCCAGCATCAGGCTTACACTGGGAGGACGTAAAAAAGCAATACTCGTCGTGCCGGGAAGAAGGCAGATGAGAAACACCCAGGGCGCTGCACTTCCGAAAAGGCACAGCAGCACTCCTCCTACGATGATGACTGCCAAACCGGCGGTGATCAAACGCTGTTTGTCGATCGTTTTCGACAAGGTGAGGTACAGCCACGGACCAGACAGGGAAATCAGTGCGTTGAGGGCGAAAAAGAAGCTGAAATCCTGCTCGTTCAATCCGAATTGTTCTTGATAAATGAACGACGAGCTGGCGATGTAGGCCATCATCGGCAAGGGCAGGGGAGTGAAAATGAGAAGAAGGCGGGTAAATCCCCGAGATTTCATAAGAACGCCCAGGCGCTGCCAGGTTTTTGGTAGTGAAATCTCCCGGTTTTTCGTCCCGGTTTCATGCATCAGCGCTCCACCGAGAATTCCAAGGCCACCTAGCGCGGATAAAACCCAGAATACACCTCTCCAACTCGTAAAGCCGAGCAGGGCGGCACCGAGCATAGGGGCGAAGATGGGGGCCAGAACGAAAAGAGTCTGGACCCAGGTCAGTGCCTTTTCCCGCTCACGTCTTTCGTAAACATCTTTGATGATTGCCATGGCGATGGCTGGAGCCGCCGCTCCTCCAAAGGCTTGAAGGCTGCGGCAGGCAATCAGGACTTCGATATGTCTGGTGATGGCGCACAACATGCTGGACAAGGTGTAAATAACCAAACCTGCCAGTAAGATGGGGCGTCGTCCGTATTTATCCGATAGCGGTCCCCAGAACAGTGTTCCGATACCGAAAAACACGAAAAATAACGTAAGGGTGAGATTGATTTGTGAAATCGGAGCTTGAAACGCTTCCGCCATTCCGGGGAGTGCCGGAAGGTAAAGATCCGTGGACAAGGCCACGAAAGAGGACAGGAAACCCAAAAAAGCCAGCAATCGCTTTCGGGCGAATGAGGAAACGTGTTCAGGATGCGATGACATAGGAACCAGGTTTTCTTACGAAGAAGATTCGTGGGGGAAGTAACGGTTGGGAAAAAAGGGTACATTTAAGGAACGAAGATTGGTATTCCGGGGCATTCAAGCAGCATTGTAGCTTGGTAGGGGGTGTAGCTTTGAAATTCTACCGGTCCCAGAGCAAACAAGGCTTTCAATGAAGCATAGGCGTCTTGCAACTGGTCACAGGTAAGTACCCAATCCGAACGGGAAGGATCGTCCCATACCGTGAATACGTAATGGGTTTGCAAATCCGTGGTTCGATGTTCGGTGAGCGATCCGACCAGGAATTCTCGCTCATCTCCTGCATAAACCAAGGTGTTGTAATCTTCGAGCATCAAATCGGGAAAGAGCTGTGCGAAAACATCGGAGAGCATTTCATAGTGCCAGAGGATGGCATTGACGTTCATTACCAGCGGAGGCAATCGGGCGTCATCCAAGGCGGGGAGAAAGTATTTTGTTCCTCGAACCTGGGTTCCTTCTTGGATCTCCAGCGTAAGGGATTCCCAGTCTTCCTGACTTGCGATTTGCTCCAGGCATACCACCAAATTGTCGGGACTGGTCAAATCCTCACAGATTCCGGTAATTTGGTACTCTTCAGCATCAACGGATTCCTCTTCTTCGCAGCATTCCGTCTCATCTTCTTCGAAAGTGTCTTCCTCGATGTCATCTGCTTCGTCTTCGAATTCGATGGTGTCGCTTTCTTCGTCAGGATCTTCATCTCCAGGAGGAGATTCGTCAAAAGTGTCGTTATCGAGGTCTGCCTCAATCGTATCGAAATCCGTATCTTCGGTTTCTTGATCGAAATCGGCAAGAGGGTTGGATTCGGAGTTGCCGTCCGAATTGCAGGCAGGTACCAGAACGCAGCTGTAGAGCAGGAACCAGAGAATCAGCAGGATGTCATGTTGCGGTTTCACTTCTCGTTGCCTTCTAACTGTTCGGAATAAATAGTACGTTCTTCCATTTCTTCGTTAGCACAATCCGTCGTGGTCACGCGACCGAATGGATCTTGCAGGAAAATGTCAAGATTTTGGGCTTTCAAACCACAGACCTCTCCTATAGGAGTATCGAACAAAACCTGGAAATCTCTAACAAAATGATGATGTTCCGGGTTGTAGATCAGTTTCCAGTAATTGTTTTGCTCGAAGTCCTGGCCATCCAGATGACCTTCGGCATGGGAGAACAGCCCCGGTTCGGTACTGGCGAGACTGTATCCGATGCGAACTTCGAGACGTGTCCAGCCACCATCGAACGTGATGTAATGGGTTTCCGGGTCGAGGGTGTCTAAATGGCAGGAATCGAAAGTCCGCCGGTCATTGGCGCCGATGCAGTCCCCTCGGCAAAGAGTCATCCGAGAAGAAAACGAGCAATCGAGTCCGCAGTAGCTTCCGTCGAGTGTCAGATATGGCTGCGCGTCGTTGTGGGGGGCTGAAAGTTCGAGGCTTAGAGACCATTCGTCCCCGTTTTCGGCAACCAGTGGTTGCTGGAAGAAGTACCGGTAATATTGTTCATCATGCGAGGTTTGCAGACTTCCAGGCTCATGGATCGTCGGTTGAGTGCCATCCTCGGTGAATTTCAAGCAGAATGGTAGCAGATACGAGAAAGTACCGTTTTCGGTGGGTAGAGCATAGCTTCCTGGAGCGAATGAAAGTTGGGATTTGGCTTCTATTTCATCTTGCAAGCTACGCATTTCATTGAATGTTCCGCAATACAATGCTGAATCGGAAATTGTCAGTTGCCCCGTTCCATTGCCATCGATCGCCCATGACTCGTCCGGGCACCAGAGCCAGGGGATGCCAAGTCCCGTTTCCGGTCGTTCCCAGTCTTCCACGGCTTCGAATACATCCTCATCGTAGTCGTCTTCGTAGATGTCCAAGGTATCTTGATCACCTTCGTATTCCGTTTCATGTTCCGGGATGATCAGATCCACATCGCCAACTCCCAACGAGCGGACGATACGAAAGCCCAAGCGTGCGCTACGGGTTTTAGGGGGCAGATAATCGCGTTTGGCTACGCGCAAGTGCAAGGCGTCATCGGAGTACGTGCCGCCGCGATAGACACGGCTGTCTCGTGGGCTTTGGGAGGGACCGACAGGATTGACAGCCGGGTCGTTTTCGTCCCCGGCTGGATACACAAAGGTGTACCAGTCCCAGGTCCATTCCCAAACATTGCCCAGGGTATCGTACAGTCCCCAGGCATTGGGAAGTTTTAGCCCTGAAGGCTTGACCTTTCCATTGGCGTTGGCGCAATACCAGGCAATTTCGGTCAGATTCGGATCTTCCGGCGTACAGGCGTAGGCATCGGTAACGGTGATGCCTCCATTATAAAATGTCGTATCGCTTCCGGCTCGTGCCGCAAACTCCCATTCCGATTCGGTGGGTAGCCGATATCCGGCACATAGATAGGGAGATTCAACGCCGTTTAGAGAGACTTCACATGAAAAGTCGCCGAAACAATCACTTGTTCCGTCGGTGCAGCCTTCTCCAATTGTTCCCAGGCAATTTTCCAGTTTGTAGCACTCTTCAAGCCCTGCTTGACGAGAGAGAGCATTGGCGAAAGCCAGAGCTTCAAACCAGTTGACCTGCTCTACGGGGCAGGAATCACCACAATCATCCTGATGACTGGGGGTGGAGGGCCAGCCTTCGTGTTCGGCGATATCTCGCCACTGACGTTGCGATGTCTCAAAAGGCATGATTTCGAAATTCCAGGTCAAGTTCACATAATGCGGGACGGCGTCCACGCTATCGCCGGGTTCTCCTTCCGGGCTGCCCATCCAATAGCTACCTTTCGGGAGAACCGCGAAACCGGGGGTCGGCTCGACATACATCGGGAGGTCGAGTTCTTCCTCGGTGTCGGAGTCGTCGAGATCCGAATCTAAGTCTGTTTCCTGAATTTCATCTATATCCGGGTTCGAATCGGCTTCCTGAGGAGCATCAACGTCTTGTTCACTTAAAAAGTCTTCGTCGGCAGAGTTGTTTGTGGACGAATCCGTGCAACTTGCGCAGTAGGCAATCAGAAAAACCGAAAGAAATAACTGGAATAAAGGGAGATAGATTTTCATTTTCATCGTTTCAGACGGACCAAGACATCGAACTCGAACGCAACTACCATATTAGACGTCCCCAATCTCTACGAATTACATATCGCAAAAAGACAAAAACATCAAAAAACACGTCGAATTCAATTCGATTGGGTTGAAATTTCGGGAAAATCAATACGTTGTTGTGGTTAAAACGAGAGCACTCGTAAAATTTCGTCGGCAGTGGTGATTCCTTGTGCCAGTTTTCGGATGGCTGATTCGCGCAAGGGAGTCATGCCATCTTGTTTGGCGATTTTCAGAATCTCCCTGACATCGCCTTCGTTTTTAATCAGACGCTTGATTTTCTCGGTAGCTTCGAAAAGTTCGAATATTGCCATTCGGCCATACATGCCAGTATAGCGGCAACGGACGCAGCCCTCTCCGAACCAGACTTTCAGTTTTGGAGCGCCTTCCGGTAGTTGAATTTCCAAACGGGCCATTTCTTCGTCGTTTAGCACACTTTCCTGTTTGCAGTGAGGACAGATCTTGCGAACGAGGCGCTGAGCGACGATGCCGGTCAAAGTGCTGGCTGTGAGGTATGGACGAACACCGAGTTCGTGAAGTCGATCGATCGAACTGACGGCATCGTTGGTGTGCATGGTGCTCAAGACAAGATGTCCGGTCAGAGCTGCCTGTACGGCATTGGCGGCGGTTTCGCCATCGCGGATTTCACCAACCATAATAATATCGGGATCTTGCCGTAACACGTATTTTAGCGCTGTGGCAAATGTGAGGTCGATTTTGGGTTGAACCTGGATCTGGTTGAAGCTGTCCAGTACCATTTCCACGGGATCTTCGATGGTTACGATATTGACCGACGGTTTGGCGATTTCCCGCAGGCTGGAATACAGCGTCGTGGTTTTTCCCGAGCCGGTGGGACCGGTGACCAATAAAAGTCCTGTGGGTGAATGAATAATGCGTTGATAGCGATTGAGAGCTTCCTCCTCGAATCCAAGATTGTTCAATTCCTGAACCAGAGAGGATGAGTCGAAAACCCGGATGACCACTTTTTCGCCAAAAGTGGTTGGAACCGTGGAAACACGCAATTCCACTTCGGTATCGCCGATGGCGGTTTTGATGCGTCCGTCCTGTGGTCTGCGACGCTCGGCGATGTCGAGGCGACCCATCAGCTTGATACGGCTGGCAATGGCTGGATGAATGGCTTTCGTTACGGAGTGAATGTCATGCAGTACGCCGTCGATGCGCAGCCGGATTCGGGCGTATTCGCGCTTCGGTTCGATGTGAATATCGCTGGCCCGTTGGTCAAAGGCATAGTGTAGTAAATAGTCTACAGCATTGATGATATGCTTGTCGTTGGCTTCGAGCGCGTCGATGTCCTGGATTTCGAAAAGTTGTTCTAAGTTGTTGAGATCGTATTTGGAATCGGCTGTTTCTTCTGCCGCCGAAACGGAGCGGCGAAAGCCGAACAGCTCGGTAATTACCTTATTGATATCGGTTTTGCTCGAAAGAACCGGAACGATTTTCATGTTGGAGATGCGCCGCAGTTCGTCGAACAGTTCGACATCGGTGGGATTCGCTACGGCAACGGCGATTTCGTTCTTTTTCTTTTCAATCGGAATGGCAGTGTGCTTGCGAGCGAAAGGACGTGAAATAATGTTGGTCACCATCTCGGCGTCCAGTTGCAATGGATCGATTTTTACATACCGCAACCCCATTTTTCGTGCAAGGAGCTGGTAAATCAGGTCTTCTTCGATGGTTTGATCCGGGTTGAAGGCCGAGGGTACCTTGAGGCTGGCAATCAACTCCGGCGGAAGAATCTGGATGCTGCGACCTCCGGAATACAATGGGTTTCCAGCGTATTCCGCTGCTAAGCTTTTGTGTGCGCTCGGAAGCTTGAGTTGGATGTTTTTCACCTGTTTCGGTTGAAGATGGCCGTATCCCACGAGAAGGTCGAGGATTCCCGAAACGGTAAAGTCCGAATTTTGCGATGGTTTTTTCATCTATGCCATTCCCGGTTGTTTCGAAGGCATTATAGCGCTCCTCCAAGCAATAATCAAACCAAGGCGCATTGTTCGCTACGTGAAAAATCACGAATGTTTGTGCATCCGTGGTTGAGATGGCTGGCTCTGAATAAAGTAATGAAAGCCTGGAAAGGAATAGCGTTTAAAAAGAGATCTAAAAGTTTGGAAAACCGAAAAAAATCACAAACTGGGTTGACAAAGGTCATAAATGGAACCATTATAAAATAAGAAAGTCCATGGATATTATGGATTATGAACAGTAGAAAACGGGTGAAAGACCCGAAATCATTTGGAAAGGAAACCAACGATGAGCAGCAGATTACAAGGTTTTGCATTGTTCGACGGATTGTCTCCCGAAGAACTTTCCGCCATCGATCGGTATGTTGTCCAACGAGAATACAAAAAAGGGAAAACGATCTTTCACGAAGGCGAAAAGACGACGCACCTGTACATGGTGGATTCGGGAAAGGTCAAATTGGTCAAACACACGCCGCAGGGTAAGGATGTGATCGTCGATATCGGCGCTACCAAAGATACGCTTTCTCTGGAACCGATTTTCGACGGTGAAGGCTACCCGACGAGCGCCGTTGCCGTCGAGCCTACGAATGTGTTGCTTCTCGACCGTCGGCAGTTGCTGAAATTTGTCGAGCAGTTCCCCATCATTCTCAAGAATTCGGTACGGATCGTTAGCAGTCGCTCTCGCGACTTGTACCGCCACATCAAAGAATTGTCCGTAGGTAAGGTGGATTCTCGCATCGCCAACCTGATCCTGCGTCTCGGTGAGAAAATCGGTCGGGATGATCAGGACAAGGTAAAAATCGACATTCACCTTAGCCGACAGGATATTGCGGACTTTACCGGAACCACGGTGGAAACCGCCATTCGTACGATGAGTCGCTTTGCCAAGACGGGACTTGTCAAAACCACGAAAAACTGGATCGTTATCGAGAACCGCGAAGAACTGGAACAGGTTGCGGAAATCTGATCCAACCAATGCTTTTCCGGCCGAACCGGCCTCCTCCTCACACACACTCCAACGCACGAAAGCCGCCTAAAAAGGCGGCTTTCGTGCGTTGGGTCGGCAGCGTTTCCGTTTATCGCTTGTCGCGAATGTATGGTCGCGGAGGTGGTGGCTTTAAATGAGCCTGACGCAAAATGGCGAGATCCACGCCGATATCGTAGCCTTTGGATCGTTCGTTGTGTCCCTGTACCGTGAACGTGAGGGTATGCATTCCTTCGGAAAGAAGGATCGGTTCTTGGTACTCGACAAACTGAGGCTTGCGAGATTCCCCATAGGCGTCGAAAGGTTCGCCGACCGGCTGATCATCTACCGACAACTGCCAGATACCCATGGATTCATCCAGACCGGCGCGGATCTTGATTCGATACTCCGCTTCTTCAAACACCCATTGTTGCAAGGTAAAGGAAGCTCCCGGACCTTCACCCTCGAAACGCAACTGGCGACTTCCCGAAAAGCCGAAATCGTGGCGTCCTTCCTCGACCCAGGTGTTTTCCTGGATGGCGTGGCCGAGTTTTGGCGAAAACACCGGCCATTTCTGCTCGCCTTCAAAAAAGATGATGCCGTTCCATTCGACACGCCTTAACTCATGCAGCCACTTGTCTTCCCAGTTGTAACGATAGAACCGGCGGGTTGGATACCAGTACATGAGCTGGGAGGAGCCATCCATCCAATGACGAGCGAAAATCACGTCGGGGTTTTCGTCGGTGGTCTGGAAATTCAGCCCCTCGCAGTAATCCACGGAAGAACCGGGGATCAGCACGACGGCGTGATGGACGTGCAAATCCGTGACAAGATTCCCCAAAACGTCATCGATCCCCCTGAAATGACTGTAGCTCTCTATTAAGCTGGGGAAGACGGCTGCAAAGGAGAATCCCGACGTTCCCACCACGAAAGCAGGAACGAAAGCCGCAAGAAGTTTTCGCGGTAACGGACGTTTCGTGCGATCCGAAAGCTTCCGATGCAGCGAAATCAGGGTGGCGGACATCAATATCAGCCAAGGGAACAGGGCTTCGAAATAGAATCGCGGACCGTAGCAGTTGCCGTGATAATAGAAAAAGAAATATCCGCCGACTACCGCAAGCGAAGGAACCCAGAGCCAGAACAGGCGGCGACGTGGTAGAAATAGAATAGATAGCGGCAGCATCAGCAATACGATGGGCCAGCCGTAGAGATTCAGGCGTAGGCTCGCCATGCGGTGTTCTGTGACGTCCCAGGCGTCTTTCAGATAATATCCGTCGGGAAAACCATACCTGCCGTGCTCGTACGCACAACCCACGGTTTCGCCGAAACCGAGGCGGTGGCAGTCGGGATGTTCTTCGGTCTGTTCGAACCACTGGTCCTGTGGGAAAGTAAGCCAGTCTCCAGTAAGTGCTCGATTGTAGGCAAGCAGTAGACTTGCGCAAAGCACCAGCGGAACAATGACGAATAGAGCCGATTTCGCGAACGATTTGATAAGAGAGTGATTTTTCAGCGAAAACAGAACCAGGACCGCAACGGCAAAAGTGGTCAACAAACCGTTGAATGGTCGGGTCAGTACGAGGATTCCCAACGCGATCCCTACGAAGGTGGCGTTACGTCGGTTCGGGGATGATGTCCAGGCGTGGGCGCGTTCCAAGGCGAGTAACGTCAAGAAAGCGCTGGAAATATGGGACATGAACGAGGCCGACATGAACAGGAAAAACGGCGATGCCAGCCCCAATAGGGCAGTAAGTCTGGCGACCTGTTCGCCGAACAGTCGTGATGCCCAACGGCAGGCTAGAAGCAACGTCGCGGTGCCGATGATCGGGTTGACGAGCCATGCTGAATGAATCAATACACCCAGCGCAAGCAACAAAGGCCATCCAGGCGGAAAAATGGAAAAATACCGCCCATCGTTGATCAGAAAATGACCGTTGAAAAATTCCGCGAGGGGGTGGCTGTCGAAAAAAAGCTGTCCCGAGGCTAAGGTTTTTGCCTGCCAAAGGTAGGCTGTGGAATCGGTGACATGCGGAATTCCACCGAGCACCGAATAGGCGAAAATCGTTGATGTGACAAGGGAAGTCAGCCCGATAAACGAATAAAAGGTAAGAGGCTTGATCGAACCGATAACACGGACGAGTTGTTGAAAAGGATGGAGCAGCAGGAACAGCAACACGAAAGCCGAACCGAAAGCCACCCAGGGCCATGGCCAGAACGTTGCGAAAGGTTGCCAGAATTTCAGGCCGAAAAAAAGCAGCAGACATGCAATAGCCGGGATGGTTCGCCAAACCAAGCTCTTGACGGAAAACATCGGTTCGTTTTCGGAATGTTCGGTCCGGGGCATCAAAGTTTTCCGTCGGATGGTTCGGGAGCGTGGATTTCCCGCTTATTTCTTGTTTTTCTCCAAAGCTTTCTTCAACAGGTCGGCCATTAGTCCGGTGGAAACGGGTTGACCTTCCTTGGTGTCGCTGTAACGGGTCACTTTATCGCTGCCCTTGCTTCGTTCCCACTCTTCACGTCGGGTTTCCCTCTGACCTTCCTTGCGCATCGGTGGCGGACCGTCCTGGCGTGGTTTGCGTGAGGGCGGTTTTTTTTGCGAGGAGCGGCGCGGGTCGCCGGAACGCGGGCGATTTTCGCGGGTATCTCGTTCAGGTCGTGGACGTCGTCTTCGTTGATTTTCCGGGGGTGGTCCCTGCGGAGATTCGGGAGACGGTTCGGGCATTTCAGGCTCGGGTGGCGGATCTTCCAGAGCTTTCATGGACAAGCCGATGCGTTTGCGCTCGTGGTTGATTTCGATGACCTTGACCTGGACCTTTTTCCCAACTTCGATGAACTGTGAGGCATCGCGAATGAAGCGATGCGAAAGTTCCGAGACGTGGACGAGGCCGTCGTTTTGGACGCCGATATCGACGAACGCGCCGAATTCCGTCACGTTGGTTACGGTACCTTCCAGCACCGTTCCTTCTTCGAGGTCGTTCATCGTCATCAGTTCGTCGGCGTACTCGGGAGCGACGAACTCGGGGCGGATTTCTCGGCCAGGGTCTCGCAATTCGGCCAAGATGTCTTTCCAGGTGTATGTTCCAACAAGCTCTTCATATTTCGACGAATCGAGTTTTTGCTCAAGGTCTTCTTTGCCGAGCAGATCGCCGAGTTCCATTCCTAGTTCACCGGCCATCTCGCCCAGAACCCCATAGCGTTCGGGATGAATTCGCGCCGCGTCGAGAGGATTTTTACCTTGAACTCGCAAAAATCCCGTCGATTGCTGGAACGTTTCGTCTCCGAATCCCGGAACGTCTTTGAGCGATTCCAGGGTAGGGAAGGGGCCGTTATCCGTCCGCCAGCGTACGAGTGTACGGGCTTGGATGGGACCGATTCCCGAGATTTTCGAGAGCATCGCTATCGAGGCGTTGTTCACATCGCAGCCCAGACGATTGACGCAGAATTCCATTACCTGGTCCAGCCTGCGGGAAAGTTTTTGCGGGTCTACGTCTTGCTGGTATTGGCCGACTCCAATCAGTTTTGGATCGATTTTGGCGAGTTCGGCCAGAGGATCTTGAAGCCTTCTCCCGATGGAAACCGCACTACGCGTAGCCTGTCCCGCACCGGGAAGGTCTTCTCTCGCTTCTGGTGTGGCACTGTAGGAACTGGTTCCTGCTTGATTGACGAGCACGACGGGAATCTTGTCACGTTCACGTTCTTTCAGGTAGTTTCGCACTACCGCGAGTACTTCGCGTCCGCCTTTGCTATTGCCTACGGCAACGGCTTCGAAGGGGTGGTCTTCATAGATCCTGTCAAGAACTTTACACGCCCCTTCGACATCGTTTTTCGGAGCGATGGGATAAATCGTGGTGTTGTTCAACAGACCGCCATCTGGATCGATTACGGCCAGTTTCACGCCAGCTCTGCCGCCGGGGTCCATGGCAAGCACCATTTTTCCAGGGAGTGGTGCCGACAATAGCAGATTTTCCAGGTTTCGAGCGAAGATTTCGATCGCTTCGTTATCGGACTTGCGGCGCAGTTCAAGACGGATTTCCGTTTCGAGTTGCGGACCAAGCAGGTTCGTATAGCTTTCCTGGATGCAGGTGCGCATGGTTTCGGCCCACATGGACTCCGGGTTGGTGATGGCGATTTTTTCCATCTCCCGACAGGCTTTTTCGGGTTCGAGACCGATGCGGACGTTTAAAATCTTGGCTCTCTCGCCCCTGCGTATGGCAAGCAAACGATGCGAAGGCGTCGAGCGAATCGATTCCTTGAAATCGAAATACGGTTTGTATTTCGCAGGTTTTTCTTTAGCATCTTCACGGATATGGCTTTCGATAAACCCTTCACGCCACGTGAGAGAACGCAGACGACGGCGGATTTTCCGTGATTGGGCCAAAGCATCGACCACGATGGTCATGGCGCCTTTGATTGCTTCTTCGGGACTCTCCACGTTGCGTTCGATGGATACGTATAGTTGTCCGAGGGCAGTTTTTGTCGCGGTTTCGTTTTTTTGTTCGAGAATTCGTTCGGCAAGAGGTTCCAGCCCTTGTTCCATGGCACGACCCGAGCGGGAACGTCTACGCTTCTGGAAGGGTTGGGCGATATCATTTAGCTCGGTTCGATTCCGGCAGGATTCGATGTGCTCCTTGAGGCTTTCCGTGAGCAGTCCCTGGTCTTCGGCTTGACTCGCGACCTGAGCTTTTCGCCCCTGCAATTCGGTGTAAAACCGCAAACGTTCTTGAATTTCCGCGAGTTTATGTTCTACGAGACCCCCATGGACTTCCTTGCGGAAATGGGCGATAAACGGAATTGTACAGCCTTCTCCGAAAAGAGTACGAACCCCGGTAACCACTTCGACACCTACGCCCACATCCTGTGCGACCGCTTTCAGAATATCGAAAGCCATCCGTTCCTCCACACCAGTCATTGCCAAATTCGGGAAATGCCCACCATTTCGCGTGCTTCCCTCTTTCGAAATTGTATGCACGCTACCTGATTACGGGAGGAAAGTAAAGTGCGGATTCTCTTATCGTTAGCGGGTTGAGCGGTTTTTCATCCTAGGTTAGATGAAGAATACCGTATTTATTTGAAACATCAGGGAATTTATCGTCGTCTTCTACGGCTTTTTCTGTGTCGTCGACTGCGACGGCTATTGCTGCGGCTTCTCGAAGGTTCTTTCGGGCGGGAGATAGTCCAAGGCGATTGCCAGATCATGCGCACGATGTACCGGTTTTCCGGGTCGGGAGTCAGGTAAGTCAATTCGCCTTCGTAGCCCAGAAGAACGAAGCGTTTGTCGATCCACAAAACGGCAGCTTGCGAAAAAATGGAGGCATCTTGGGAAACTTCGTACAGTCCCGGTTCGCAATCATACATTTCGGCAATGTCTTCGCCTACCTCGAAAATGGCCAGATATTCGCCGTTTTCGTCTTTTTCGATCGTTTCCAGCTCAATGCCCTCGCACATGCCGTGTGTGGCTTCGCTCCATTGTTTGGAGTGATGCATGATCGTGATAATTCCGTTGGATTCCATGACGTGTTCCAACCGTTTCTCGCGATGCTGTTCGTTCTCTTTTTCAAGCTCTTCCGAACCGAAAAGTAACGAGCAGTCGTCTTCGTCGAGGATCTCGTCTTGTTTTTCTTTCGAACTTTCACTTGGTGCCGTGGCTTCTTCTTCCGCTTGTGACCAGCCTGGGAATCCCAGAATCATTAAAAAAAACAGTGTAACTAAAAATGGAAAATAGAAACTCCGAGTCCCGTGATTGACTCCACGGAAAAGGCATCTTTGCGAAAAGATGCGAAATGGAAGGTTTGACTCAAGTTTTTTTGCACACTTTTTCGTTTCGGTTCTGAACCCAATATGAAACATTTGCGAAAATCTCCCGAAGTCCAAGGTTTTCCTTTCGTGTGAGTAAAAATCTGTCTTTAGTTAGGCAATAAAATGCACCTTAAAGAAGGTATACAAAGCACTGATTGTGAACGAAAATGAATGAATTTCGTGTGATTTTTACTATGAAGAGCGAGTTTATCTTGAAGATGTCTGATTGAGCCTTGACACTCCTTTCCCTGAGTGGTACATAAAACATGCCTAATGATAGGGAAGTAAATGAATGTTGTCAAGGTCATGTTTGAGGCTTATCGGAAATCATCGAGGCGAAAGATGCGAATAGCAGATCCTTCCAAAGGTATGTTCCCCATCGGTGTGGTTGCCGATATGATCGGCACGTCGCAAAAGCAACTTCGCGTTTATGAGTCCAAGGGGGTTATTTTCCCGGCGAGATCCGATGGCAATCGGCGGCTTTACTCTCAAAGAGACGTGGAATTATTGACGTTTATCCATTATCTGGTGTCCGTCGAGAAGGTGAACCTTGCTGGAGTCCGGTTCATTCTCGGTTTGATGCGAAAATTTCCCAAAGAAGATCGCCGCGATCTGATCCTTTCGGTAGAAGATACGATTCGCCAATTGACTAAGCCCGAAAAAGAAGCCTTCGAGGAAAAAATTCCCAAGGAAGAAGACGACGCTTTGCTTCGATCTCCTAAAAAAGGGTCCATTATGCTGGAAGGATTGGAGTCGATCGATATCGATGACTCCGAAGAAGGGTAGCGAGCGTTATGCATTGGATCGATTTCGGCATTATCGCTCTCTATATGGTTGCAATGTTAGGGGTCGGCTTCTTTTTCATGAGGCGACAGACCAGCGTTGACGAGTATTTCGTCGGTGACCGTAACATGAGTGCGGGCCATATCGGTTTTTCAGTGGTGGCGACGGATGTAGGCGGTGGATTTTCCATTGGTTTGGGCGGTTTGGGCTTTGCGATGGGTTTGTCGGGTTCCTGGCTGCTGTTCAGCGGCCTGTTGGGAGCCTGGTTGGCGGCAGTGTTGCTGATTCCTCGTGTGAAACGTCTTGGAGATCGTTTCGGACTGCTCACCTATCCCGATTTTCTTGAAAAGCGTTTCGATTCGAAAACGAGACTCGTGGCGGCCATTGTTTCCGGCGTCGGCTATGCCGGATTTGTCGGAGCACAGATCCTGGCCGGAGCCAAACTGGGAAGCGCGGTTTTCGATGTAGGTTTGCTGACGGCCGTGGTCGTCATGGCGGGTGTAGCTATTCTTTACACATCATTCGGTGGTATTCAGGCGGTAATTTATACCGACTCCATCCAATGGGTCGTTTTGCTCGGTGGTTTGCTGTTGTTCGCCTTGCCGTTTTCGTATGCGGAAATCGGAGGATGGCAGACCATTCGAGAGAGTCTGCCAGCCGAACATTTCAGCATGACCAACATCACGATAGGAAAATTTCTGACCTGGATGTTTACCATCGTTCCTATCTGGTTCGTTGGAATGACGTTGTATCAGAGAATTTACGCTACCCGAGACGTGCAAACCGCCAAAAAAGCCTGGTACCTGGCCGGATTGCTCGAATGGCCGGTCATGGCGTTTCTTGGTGTATTGCTGGGGATGTTCGGTCGGGTGATGTTTCCCGATGCCGAATCCGAGATGGCCTTGCCGATGCTGATTAAAAACGTGTTGCCCATAGGTCTGATCGGTCTGGTCAGTGCCGCCTATTTTTCGGCGATCATGTCCACGGCGGATAGCTGCCTGCTGGCGTCGGTTGGTAATCTGGTCAACGACATTTACCAGAAATACATCGATCCCAAGGCTTCGGAACGTCGCGTGCTGAACGTCAGCCGAATCGCCACTTTGGTGATCGGTGTAGGGGCGATTGTCATTGCTCTCGCCGTGCCGAAGGTGCTCGATAGTATTTTGCTGGCTTATTCGTTTATGGTGTCCGGTTTGTTTATACCGACGCTGGGAGGATTGCTGTGGAAGCGGGTGTCCTCCACAGCAGCATTTTGGAGCATGATCGTCGGTGGTTTTGCGGCTTTGATACTTAATATTGTTCCATCTCTCAACCCCGTCGATGAACCGATTCTTATTGCTCTCCCACTATCGGCGGTAGTTCTTGTTCTGATAACGCTTGCAAAACCCTCGACATCGAAAAATGTTTTACTGGAGGAAAATCAATGACGAAAACGGAGAAACAGGAGGCGGAAGCGTCACCCTCGCATGACGAACAATCCGACGTGGCGGTTTTAAAAAACGACGAGAGTACGCCTGCGGTTCATTGTGTCGATGGCATCGACGACATCGAGCAGATGACCGACGAGTGGGGAGGACTGGAACCCACGGACAAAGAGATGGGGTTGGTTCAGTTCACGTTGGATAAGGGGGTGAAAACAACCGTGGTCGGTACCGTATATGGATTGGATTTCGATCTCGAAGGCGATGGATACAACGTCAACGTTTTCTTTGACTATTACAACAAGCGGCTGAAAGTCGCGGATTACGACGCTTCCGATTACACCGCTATGATTCGTCGTTTGGCCTATCTGGCGGAAGCCAATGACTTCGACAAGATTTTCGTAAAAGCGAAAAAGGAGGATTTTCAGATCTTCCTATCCCACGGTTACATGATGGAAGGTGTTTTGCGTTACTATTTCCGTGGGGAAGATGCCTATGTTTTGTCGCGTTTTTCGTCGGTTCAGCGTGTAAGCAGCTCCGACTTGCTGGAAGAAGCGAAGCTGATCGAAACCCTGATGTATCATTCCGAACCGGGGGATATTCACCCTCTAGACCCGGAAATCGATATCATTCGGGCTACCGAAGAACATATTCCCCTGTTGGCGGCGATTTATCGAAGCGTTTTCAAGACGTATCCGTCGCCGCTGACGAACCCGGATTACATCAAATCCACGATGGACCACAATCTGATTTATCGAATGGCGGTCAAAGGAGAATCGGCTCTTGCTGCGGCCAGCGCCGACATGGATCGCAAGCACCTCAATGCCGAAATGACAGACTGCGCCACGGTGCCGGAAGCACAGGGAAAAGGTCTGATGCAGCATCTTCTGACGCGCTTGGAAGGCGATCTGGAACGTGAAGGCATCATGACGGCCTATACGTTGGCGCGAGGGATGAGCATCGGTATGAATCGTTCGTTTTTCAAACTCGGGTATGAGTTTTCGGGACGATTGGTGAATAATTGCGACATTTTCGGCCATTTCGAGGACATGAATATCTGGGTCAAACGACTCTCGAAATAAATCAGATTACTGGAGAAGCGAAATTATGCAAGACAGTGAAAGCCAATCCGAACCGCTTCTTGATTTCGAACTCGTCTTTGTTCAGGAACAAGCTGATTTTCCCGAGGGTGTGACAAGGTTCGATGTTTCCGAATTTTTACTGGGGGATGACGATTTGATTGCTTCGATAGGACGAGAAGCGATTCTTGAGTCGATTGATGTCGCTTTGGCGACTTCTGAAAAAGCCTTCGGAAGTATGTTTCTTGCGATAAAAAATGGTGCGTTACAAGGCGCACTGGTTGCTATGGAGACGGGGATGAAAGGTTACATTCCCGAAACCCTGATTGCTGTTATGATGGTTTTGTCATCCGAGCGTCGTAAAGGGATCGGAAGTCGATTGCTGCGGTTTGCGCAGGAGAAAACTCCGGGAAGTATCAAATGTCACGTTCCTGCTCAAAGCATTGCTCGAAATTTTCTGGAGAAACAAGGCTTTAGTAATCCCTATGCAGAAATGAGATTTGAATCTTCACATTCGACGGACGATATGAAGCGGTTACAATCGGTGGTGAAAATTATGGAAGCTTCGTCGCTAAACGATCTTCCGGAAAAACTTGGAAAGGATGCTTTAGCCGAGTTTCTTCACGTTTACATGAAACCTTATGAAGATCGTCTACGGGATGTGAAACGGGGTTTGGATTACGCGCTTGGAGTATCGGACAGCTCAGGCGGTTTCGTTCTTCTTGGCTTCGTGGACGATGTATTTTGCGGAGCATTGGTCATGTTGCGAACCGGAGTAAAACATATAATGCCGGAAAACCTGTTGCTTTTCATTTGCGTCGATCCCAATAGAAGGAAATCCGGGATCGGAGCCGCTTTGATTCGTGAGGCGATGAAACGGACAGATGGACCGATCAAACTGCATGTGGAATACATCAATCCTGCAAAGCGCCTGTATGAACGTCTCGGATTCAGGCAGACCCACGCGGAAATGAGGTGGATGCAATGAGCCGTCTCATCATTGATCTGGAAGCTATGAATCACAACCTTTCGGTGATCGAAAGGCAAATGCGTCAATTTGGTGCAAATTGTACGATCGTGACAAAAGTGCTTTGCGGGCACCAAGATACAATCCATGCGTTGGGGAAGTCTGGTATCAGATCGCTCGGCGATTCCAGGCTAGAAAACCTGGAAGTCATTCGAAATGTGTTCCCAGAATGCGAAACGTGGTATCTTCGTCCACCTGTTCAGTCGGAAGTCGAAGGCGTGATTGAATGGGCTGATGTCAGTCTCGTTACGGAGACAAAAGTTATCGAATTGCTCGATGAAGAAGCGCGGCGACGCAAAAAAGTTCATAAAATCGTGATCATGATTGAATTGGGCGATCTTCGGGAGGGAATCCTACCGGGGCATTTGGTGTCGTTTTACAAACGTGTGTTTAATCTGCCCAATATCGAAGTCGTTGGTTTGGGTGCCAATCTCGGGTGCTTGACGGGAGTTGTGCCAACAGTGGATCAATTGATGCAGTTGTTACTGTATCACGAACTGTTGGAGTTGAAGTTCGAGCGGAAAATCCCTTTCGTTTCCGCCGGTACTACGGCTGTTCTTCCCTTGATGGTCGAAAATCAATTACCCAAGAGAATCAATCACTTTCGCATTGGAGAAGCCGTGTTCCTGGGGACCGATCTGATCAATGGCGGTTTGCTTCCCGAACTGCGGGACGACGTGATGATCCTCGAAGCGGAAGTTGCCGAAATCAAAGAAAAAAGTTTGGTTCCCTTAGGAGAGACGAACAGCGAGACATCACCTTTTGATATGGAAGTGGACGATTCGCACTTGCCTGGACAGAGAGGGTATCGTGCTTTGATTAATATCGGTCAACTCGATACGGATGTGTCGGGACTAACGCCTCTGGAGACACGCTACCAGATTGCCGGAGCGAGCAGCGATATTACGGTGTTGAATGTCGGAAATCGGAAAAATGGCGTGGAGTTGGGGTCGAAAGTTTCATTCAAATTATCTTATTCAGCGCTCTTACGCTGTATGAACAATAAATACATAGAAAAGGTTTGTATAAACAGTGAAAAAGGTCACGCCGATACGGCGCAGACCGTCGGTTCATTCGTTTCGGAAACGGAAACGCTTGACGGGAAGATGAACCGACAGTAAACCCATTCACCCGGATTGGTTGGGTGAAAAAACGTGTGAGGAGACATGGATACGCTTACAGGTGACATTAAGTTCAACGAAGAACGTGGATATCAGGAAATAGAGCGAGAACGTTGGGAAAATTGGAGATGGCAGGTAAAAAACGCCATAAAAACAGTTCCTGATTTCGAAGAAGCTCTGGGAATTTCTTTACCGGCTGAGTTGCGGCGAACGTTCGAGAAAACATTGAAAACCTTCCCGCTGGCGATTACTCCGTATTATGCTTCGTTGATCGATAGGAAAAATTTGGAGGTCGATCCGATCTTCAAGCAGGCTTTTCCTTCTCCAAAGGAATTGGAGCGGACGGATTTCGAAATGGAAGATCCGTTGGCCGAGGAACGTGACAGCCCGGTTCTCGGGGTGACGAAGCGCTATCCCGACCGAGTGTTGTTTCTGGTGAGCAATACCTGTGCGATGTACTGCCGCCACTGTACACGAAAGCGCAAAGTCGGCAAAACAGACTTTATTCCGAGCAAAGAGCGAATCACTGCAGGAATCGAATACATTCGTAGCAATCCGGAAATCCGTGACGTTCTGGTCTCCGGCGGAGATCCGTTCATGCTACCTACGGATTTTCTGGACGATATCCTGACCCGTTTGCGGGAAATCGACCATGTGGAGATCGTTCGCATTGGTACGCGCACGCCGGTGGTGTTGCCGTTCCGCATTGATGATGAGCTCGTCACAATGCTGAAAAAGCATCATCCGTTGTGGATCAATACGCATTTCAATCACCCGAGGGAGTTTACATCGGCTTCACGGAAAGCCTTGGCTCGTTTGGCGGATGCCGGGATTCCGTTGGGAAATCAATCGGTTCTGCTGGCTGGAGTCAACGATTCTCCCCTCGTAATGAAGAAACTGGTTCACCTGCTCGTACAGAACAGGGTTCGTCCCTACTATCTTTTCCAGTGTGATATGTCCGAGGGACTCAATCACTTCCGCACTCCGATCGGCAAAGGTATAGAGATCGTCGAAAGTCTCATCGGTCATACCAGCGGCTATGCTCGTCCGGTTTACGTCATCGACGCTCCCGGTGGTGGCGGAAAAATTCCGGTCCAGCCGAACTACCAGCTTTCTTGTTCTGGGAGCAAATCCGTATTGAGGAATTACGAAGGGGTGATTACGACGTATCAGGAGCCGGAAAACTATCAGGAACCCGATCCCGAAGTTATCGAAGCGACGTTGAACCACGAAACCTCGGATTACCCGGAAGCCGTAGGAATATGTCGCCTGTTGCAAGATGACAACAGCGATATTTCCCTTATACCCGAGACTCAAAGTTGAGTTGGGAAGGGTAAAAGAAGCATTGAAAATTTAAAGCGGGTCGGAAGAAATTATCCGACCCGCTTTTTTGTTTATGGGTATTTTGGCTTGTTTTGTAACAGCTATTCACAGAAGTCGATTTGCTCTTCCGTAATGTTTTCGCAGGCGGCAATGCAAGGGCTTGCATATCGGTTGCCGTCCGGGAGGCAGATCGGCATCACGATGCCGGGGCACTGGCAGTCCATTGTCTGGCAAAAACCTTCGGCTGAGCAATATTGGCCACTTGTGCATTGTCCATCGGAGTCGCATTCCGTGCGACCTGTGAAACTCAGACATTCCAGAAAATCCGGGGTCTCCAGCCAACCGCACTCGCCGGTTTCAAGGAGCGTGCATTCGGAGAGTCCATAGCATGCAAATTCGTCGGAATAGGCTGATTGCGTCGTGACTTCTTCGTTCGCGCAGATTTCACCATGTCTCCCCGTAATGATGCAGTCGTCCGCGCTCCAGGAAACCTGACAATATCCTTCGACGCATGCATAACCGGCGGGGCAGTCCGCGTTGGCTGTACAGGGCATGTCGTTAACGTCGGGATACTCTATGCAAAAGCCGGTGCATTCCGGGCTGGAACCGTAATCGTCTTCGGAGCAACCTTCGAGATTGTCGAGCATGCAGATTTCTCCGGTCGGGCAGTCGCTGTTTTCAAGGCATCCGAAAATACCTTCCTCGCATTCTCCTTCGTAGCCGAACATCGCGTCGGCACAGTCAAGTTCACAGAGGTTGGGATAGGTTACACCATCGAGACTGCAAACAGGCTCCCAAGTATCCGGGCAACCGCAGTTGAGTACGCAGTCAGCATACTGAATCAAGGTGATCGTTTCTTCGCCGATGTCGTCAATGATGCAGTGGGCGTACCAACCTTCCTGACGAGTTTCGGCCTGGTCGCAGGAGGCGTAACAGCCCAAACAGCTATCGAATACCACGTCTCCCGTGCAAGGGAAGTTCCAGGCTTCAGTACCCGAAGCGCTGATACAGACCGGTTCGCAAATCAGGTTTGCGGGGTCGGAGCAATCGCCGATGTAGGCAATTGCCACACCGATGCAGGACGCTTCGCATTCGTTGGCATAGGTTACGCCGTTGACGCCACACACTGGATCGTAAATGCCTGTACAGTTGCAATCGGTATTGGCCGAGCAGACCCCCGCGACGCACATGGTGCCTTCAATGCAATCTTCATCGGTCACGCAAGTGTCACCCGGATCGTTGCAGGGCATGAAGGTTGTCTCTGGACCAAGCAGGCATAACGCTATGCAATCGTTGGCGAATTGCGTACCGTCCTCGGTACATACGGGATCCCAATCGTCGGGACATCCGCAAAGGTCATCGTCGCCATCGGGAGGATTTTCTTCCGGGAGGCACTGGCAATCCATACAATAATGACCTTGGGGGCAATCTTCGTCTTCGAGACAGGAACAGGTCGCTTCCCGGCATTGGCAGGACGGGCAGCCGTTGGCGTCCAATCGGAAACCTTCGGGACAAAACGCCTGACAGGTGTTGTCGGGGCAATACGGCTCGACGCATTGTCCATGGCAACCCAATGTGACTTCCAGGGGTGTATCCGGGATGATGGGAAGTCCCGTTGCCAACAGGAGATATTGGCCTTCGGTATCGATGGGAATCGAGTACAGAAATGCTTCGTGCTGACCTTCATCGGCGATTTTCATGGCGATTTCTCGGCTCCACAATCCTGTTGAGCTTTTCGGGCCGTACAGGACAAGAACAGGGCTTACGAAGCTATCGGAGGGAGCCGAAACCGTTGCGGTGATATTGGCTCCTGCCAAAGCGTCGAAAGTGATGCCGGCGTAGGGGGACGTTTCGGTCAGCATCAGGTCGGTTTGTTCGCCGTAATCGATATTGTAGCTGGTCAGCTCTTCTCCGAAAAGGTCTTGCAGACCGCTAAGATTCACAAGAAACGGTAGGATCAGATCATCAGCATGGGACGAAGAAGGATCACCATCACCTTCTTGTCCGTTGATCTCTTCTTCATCCCCTCCTGAACTGTTGGGATACTCGGAGTCGTCTACGGAACCATCAGGAGAAAGGTCTCCCGTACCGTTTTGTTCGTCGTCCCTGTTGTCACCGGCAGCGTCGTTGACTCCTGCAACGGAATCGCTGGATTGCAGGACGCAGCCTTGCACCGTGATAAAAAGGAGAACCAAAGAGAATGTTAAAAAGTTTTTCATGGCCGTTCCATGTCTTAATCCAATATCTCGTCTCAATAGATTTTGCAAAACCGATGCCATAAACGGATATTCTTTCGATTTAAATGGAAAGGAAAAAACTATGTTTTTTCTTTGTCCTTATTTTATCCTGCCTTTACGGAGAAATCTTGTCCAGTATTTTCAACATGCTGGAATTATAACGCTTTTTTAGATCTTTTATTTTGAGAGGTTCTGTTTTTCGTCTTCGATTTGCTTTCACATCGTTCCTTTGGCGATGAGTTGGATATTTGACAAGATTTCCCCCAAAGACAACTTCCCTTTACAGATCGTTCTGCCATGTGAACGAAACTTAACGATCCTTCCTATGAGAAAACCTAAGATCCGATTTCTTCTCAAAATCTTTAGAAAATGACCACTCGACTGATTACACTCTTCATTGCATCTCAGATCGTTTCGGCAGTGAAAGGCTTTTTTCATGTTTTCAGCTTGGGAATCGAGGAAATCTGCTATAGTAACGAGAACGCACAGAACGGGGGGAGACGATCTTTTCGTAGAAGCGATTATTGTTGTGCAGAAATTCAGCTCGACCGAACCGGAGGTCACAATATGCCATCTCTCGTGTTCACCACGACCAATGCGAAAGGTTCGCAGAGAGTTAAATTATTTAAGAAAATCACGACGTTGGGGCAAGAACCGACGAACGATGTCGTTTTCGATGACCCCAGTGTGCAAAGCAATCACGCCGTGATCCATTTCGATGGAAAACATTACAACATCTCCCAGGTTTCGAAAAAATGCGTCGTATTCGTCAATGGTAAAAAGGAAAAAGCCGCACGTCTGGTGCATCATGACAAGGTAACGTTAGGTGAGGTGGAATTATTATTTGACCTCTACGACGAGTTGGCCATGTCGCCGGACGATAGCGTGAATCAGGAGATCGCAAGTTATCGAAAACTTTATGAATTCACCTCGATGATGATGAGCCGACACACGGTGGAGGAAATCCTCGACCACCTGATGGATACGGTCATCGAAGTGACCGGTGCGTCCAACGGTTTCCTGATTTTGCGGGATGAAACGGACCGTTTTCACATCACGGCGGCGAGGAACGTGCAACGCGAGACGATCCAGCACGGAACGGATTACGTATCGGATACCATCATCCAACAAGTCATTGAGGAACGTCGGGCTTTGATCGTTTCCGATGCGATGAACGAGGATGCCTACAAAAACGCTGCCAGCGTGCTCGATCTGAAATTGAGTTCCGTTATGTGTGCACCGCTGATCGTGCGGGAAAACCTGTTCGGTATTTTGTACGTTGGAAACAACGATATCATCAACCTATTCACGCCCCATAAACTGGAATTGCTGGAAATTTTCGCCAGTCAGGCGGCCTTGGTTATTCAAAACGCATTGGCCATCGACGAACTTAAGCTGGATCAGCAGCAGTTGAAAGACCAAATCGATCAGATGCGACAGGGAGCGATCATCGGTTCCTCGGAAGTCATGCAGGATGTGTTCCGTAAGATCTCGAAAGTGGCTCAGGCGGATATTCCGGTGCTGATTCGTGGAGAAACCGGGACCGGTAAAGAACTGGTGGCACATGAGATTCACAACCAGTCCCATCGGGCGAAAGGTCCGTTCGTTGCCATCAACTGCGGCGCGATTCCCCAGGATCTGCTGGAAAGCGAACTGTTCGGTCATAAACGTGGAGCGTTCACCGGTGCTGTGTCCGACAAAAGCGGAAAATTCAAGGCGGCTCATCAAGGGACATTGTTTCTTGACGAAATCGGTGATATGCCGATGGCGCTTCAGGTCAAAATCTTGCGGGCGCTGGAAGAACATACCATCCTGCCGGTCGGTTCGACCAAGCCGGAAAAGGTTGATATTCGCGTGATTGCCGCGACCAATCGACCTCTGGAAAAAATGGTAGAAACCCAGGAATTTCGGGAAGATTTATACTATCGATTGAACGTCGTGGGCCTGGAACTCCCATCTCTGAAAGATCGGGACGACGATACCTTGCTGATCGCCAAGTATTTCTTGAAGCGTTATGCAGAAGAATACAAAGCCAAAATTACTGGATTTTCTCCGAAAGCTTCCGAAGCCATCCGGCTGCATAGCTGGCCGGGAAACGTACGGGAATTGGAAAACCGAGTGAAAAAAGCCATTGTCATGGCGGAAAAGAGCATCATCGAGGCAGAAGACCTGGATCTTGAAAATCCCCAGCCACCCGTACTGAAAACGTTAGCTGAAGCACGCGAGGAATTTCAGCAAAAGTATATTCTCGAAGCCCTTCGGTATAACGCCAACAATCGTACCAAGACTGCTAAAATGCTTGATGTAGATCCTCGAACCATTTTCAGGTATCTGGAGAAAATGGAACAATAATCACAGATCTGCTCCTCTCGTATGTTCGATTACAAGAGATAGAATTCTGATTCTAGATTATTGGAAATCGGATCGTGTCTCGTGTTTCACGTTCTTCTCAGGATACTCAATGAGACACCCTATCGGTATGCTTTATGTATAATATAGATTTTTATTCTTAAAAATCAATAAGTTAGCTTGCTGTTAACCTGCCTTCAGGACTCGATATAGATCGAGACACAAATTTGCTTCTTCCCACGCTCCAATATGTATTGAAATTTCCAACCCCTCGCTTTTATTGATGATTTTAAAATCCTCATATTCATAACAAGATATTGGCCTTCGTTTTGCTTTATTCAAGTGTGTCTCATCGAATATTGAGGGTAAAGCTATGGATTCACCTGCCATTGACGATTTCCTTCGCCGTGTCGTGGAGATCAGCAAAACCATGTTGGAATTGGCCGACCGAGGTGACGAGGCTCGTCGGGATGCTGGCTGCGGCGTAGTGTTCGGTACGCTACGGGACAATGCCTACAAAATTCGAAGGCTTGCAGAAAAAGAACTGGAAAAACATGGAAGCTCCGTGCGGAACGATCCGTAACGGCAAAAAGCATACTTTTTGAAACGTAATTCACACAAGGAGAATTAGCGATCATGGCCGAAAAAAAGAAAATTCTGATCGTGGATGACGAGCAAGATCTGCTCACGTTCATGGCGGCGTTTTTCAGTGACAACGGGTTCGACACTGTAACGGCTCTGGACGGCATCCAGGCTATGGAAATGGCTCGCAAGGAAAAACCGGACCTCATTACTCTGGACATGACGATGCCGAAACAATCGGGCGTTCGTACCTATCGGGATCTCAAAGAAGACGAGGCATTGAAAAACATCCCCGTCATCATCATCACGGCTATTGGTGACGGAATGAAGTATTTCCTCGACAACCGCCGACAGATTCCCAAACCCGATGGATTCATGTCCAAGCCAATCGATAAGAACGAATTGGTAGAGATGGCTCGCAATTTATTGGATTAACAACGTTTTCCCGCACATGGCGGAATCTGAACAGGAGAAGATCAATGACTTGGTTTGTCTATCTGATCGCCTATCTTTCGGTAATCGTATTTACCGCTGCGGTCCTTGGCCGGTTTATCAGCTATTTAAGAAATCCCATTCACGTTCGCTGGGAGTTGTATCCCGTTGCCCACGAAGGCAAACGCGCCGAATGGGGAGGAAGCTATCTCGAAGAGGTGGATTGGTGGAAAAAAGAACGGGAATTTTCACTCGTGGGCGAGTTGAAAGTAATGGTTCCTGAAATCCTGCTTCTTAAAGCGGTATGGGAACACAACCGTCCTTTATGGTTTGTAACCTATCCTTTTCATTTGGGTCTGTACATCCTTTGTGCTTTCTTGGGTGTCCTCATCGTTGGCGTCATGCTACAGCTTGCGGGTATTTCGCTGGGAAGCGGAATAGCTCCTGGCTCGGTCGTGATGGCGTTGATGTCTCTCCTTGGACCATTAGGGCTTATCCTAACATTTTCCGGAGCTTTTGGGTTATTCGTTAAACGGCTGACAGATCCCGACATGCGTACTTACTCAAGCTTTGGGCACTTTTTCAATTTGACGCTATTTATGATCTCAACCACTGTTGCTTTGCTGACCTGGTTGTTCGTAGATCCTTCCTTCAGCATGTTGAGTGGATTTTTTACGGGTCTTATAACATTCGATTTCATCGAATTGACCCATCCGCTTTTTATCGCGCAGTTGGTAATCGCTTTTCTGTTGGTTGCCTACATTCCCAATACCCACATGGCGCATTTCTTCATGAAGTACTTCCTGTACCACGACATTCGCTGGGGAGATAAACCGAACGTCGGTACTCCCGAAACCGATGCCAAAATCAATACGGTCTTGAACTACCCCGTGTCGTGGTCTGCCGAACACATTGCAATTGAAGGCAAGAAAACCTGGGCGGAAGTCGCCATGTACAACCCAATGCGTCCGGAAGGGGAACAGGAGTAAACATAATGCAGGAACATAAAAAACTAAAAATTACCGATGTAAGCAAAAACACGGATCAACTTTCGCACGTAAATAACGAAGACCTCATACCCTTGCCGAAAAGCGACGGTATTGACGAGCCGGAATGGACTCCTCTGAAGGAGGATACCAAAGAAAAATACGCTTGTATCCTGGATGACACTTCGATTTTGCCCATTCCCAGGCCGAAAACGAAGCAAGAGGAAGAAGAACTCGTCAACAAGTTCATCAGCGGAATGCGCAAGCTTTTCAACAAGGAAGACAACTGGACCTTTTACAGTCAATTGGTCACGACGATGGAACACTGCGCCAAATGCAACACGTGCTCCGAGGCTTGTCACATTTACCAGGCTTCCGGTGAAAACGAGATGTACAGGCCGACTTATCGCAGCGAAGTTTTCCGCCGAATCTACAAAAAATACATCAAAGAAGACCTTTTCGCGAAATGGCGACATGGGGATATCGACCTTAACTGGCAGGCCGTAGCTCGTTTAGGAGAGATGGCGTATCGTTGCAATCTTTGCCGTCGTTGTGCACAAACCTGTCCGATCGGTGCCGACAACGGTCTGATCGCCAGAGAAATCCGCAAGATTTTCAGCCAGGAGATGGGCATTACCGCCCCAGAATTGCACGAAAAAGGCTCGATGTTGCAGTTGAAATCCGGATCGTCTACCAACATGAATTCGCTCGTCGTCAAAGACAACATGGATTTCATCGACGAAGATATCAACGAGGTTTCCGGCTATAAATACGAAACGCCTTGGGATGTGGAAGGTGCTGATATCCTGTTGATCCACAATGCGGGCGAGATTCTCACTTGGCCGGAAAACGTCGGGGCTTTCGGCATCATTTTCGATGCCGCAGGACTGAGCTGGACTCTTTCTAGCGATCTGGCCGCCTATGACAGCATCAATTACGGCGTGTTTTACGATGACGTACAATTTGCCCGTACCGCACTATTGCACGCCCAAGCGGCCAAAAAGCTTGGTGTGAAAAAGATCGTGCTCGGCGAATGCGGGCATGCACACAAGGCGTTGACGGTCATTGCCGATCGTGTGTTGCCGGAATCGTTGAAAACACCTCGTGAAAGCTGTTTCCCTCTTTTGCGGGACATTGTGTTTTCAGGAAAAATCAAGTTCGATCCGTCGCGCAACGATTTTCCCGTCACCGTTCATGACCCCTGCAATCTGACACGCTTGATGGGTATCATCAAACCTCAACGAGAGGTTTTAAACTATCTTTGTCCACAATTTCGCGAAATGACCCCTCACGGTGCTCATAACTACTGCTGCGGAGGAGGATCGGGATTTGCCATCATGGGGCGCAACAACATCAAGGACTGGCGTTTCAAAGTGGCAGGACGACGAAAACTGGAACAAATTCTCAGCGCTTTCGACGATTGTAGAGGACCGGAGCATCCCAAATACGTATGTGCACCCTGCTCGAACTGCAAAGGCCAGATTCGGGATATCTTCGAATACTACGACTTAAAGGAAAAGGAGAGCTTGATCTATGCAGGACTCGTGGAACTGATCGTCAACGCCATGGTGGATGTTAATCCCGGCTTTATCAGTTGGGAAGATGATTACTGATTTTCTGAGCTGGCAGCCTGTAGAGAGGTACCTGACCGGCTCGTTCATTCCCTGGGGGAAACCACGGACAAAATGGAGAAGGCGATGGAAAACGTACATGAAAAAACCGTGCTGGTGGTCGAAGACGAACCGGATGTGCAGTTGGTTCTTGTCACGGCTTTGAAAGATGCCGGATTTCAAGTGGTCACCGCATCGGATGGTCATGAGGCATACAACCGAGTAAAAGAGCGAATGCCGGATTTTATTACCCTCGATCTCGTGATGCCCAGACAATCGGGCGTGCTGTTTTACAAAAAACTGCGCAAGAACTCTCGCTGGCAGAAAATTCCAGTGATGATCATCACCGCCCATGCCCGCGACGATCTGGGACAGGAGGATTTTCAGGAGTTGATGTATGGAAAAAACGTGCAAGCTCCCGAAGATTACATGGAAAAACCGGTGGATACCTTTGAACTGGTGCGTAGGGTTTCGGAGAAACTCGGCGTGGATATGTCGGAATTCCTCGACCGTAGCGCAGAAGAGAACCGGGAAAACCTGTTAACAAAGCTACGCAACGTGGATCTTTCGACCCTCCAAAAAGTTCGAGAAGTGCTGGATAAGCAAGGGTGATCACCCTAGAAATGGCTGAATTTTCGGCGGGTACCTGTACTACAAGTGTACCAATAGAGGATCATCTCTATAAATACACTGGACAATAGGTCTACGATATGGCTAAAATGCCATATTCAGGAATGGGAATTTTGGATGCAAACGATGGATTCAACGCAAAAAAATCGGATGTCCAATGGATGATCCCAGAGTAAATGTGAAAGGTTGGATCAACGAGAAACTTTTCGATGCCGTTCCGATGAGCATTGCGGTCATCGATCGTGACTACAACATTATCCAAGCCAATTTCGCCTTTGAGCAGATGTTCGGCGAATGGCAACGCAAAAAGTGTTTCAAAGTCTACAAAAGCCGGGACTCCATCTGTTCAAGTTGCGCCGGTTCGGCAGCATTTCGCGATGGTCAGCCGCGAATGAACGAAGAGTTGGGTTTCAACAAGGAAGGCAAACCTACTAGGTATATCAAGTACACGGTTCCGATCTCCGATGAAAAAGGGGATATTCCTTTTCTGATTGAGATGTCCACGGATATCACGGACTTCGATCTCATGAAAAAAGAATTGCAACTCCTTTTCGACCAAGTCCCCTGCAACATTGCCATTCTCGATAAAAACTTGAATATTGTCCGTTCGAACCATCGGATTCGTGAAAAATTCGGCGATGTCGAAGGGCAGGTCTGTTATCAGGTTTTAAAAGGCCTCGACGAGCGCTGTCATGATTGTCCGGCCTGGAGAACGTTACAAGATGGTCAGGTGCACTCCGGTCATTCCGTCGTAAAAAGCCGCAATGGAGACAATGTCCACCTTTTCGTGACGACCGCTCCACTTCAGCAATTGGACGGAAGCGTGGATCGCGTCGTCGAAATGGCGATGGATATTTCTCAAACCATGAAGCTGGAAAGCGATTTACGGATCGCCAATTCGTTTTTAGAAACCCTCGTAGCAACGTCCATCGATGGTATCGTGGCTACCGATAAAGAGGGACACGTCCAGGTTTTCAATCGTTCGGCCAGGGAAATCTGTCACATTCCGGCCAGCCACCATGTAACCGCCAACGAGTTGAAAGCTATTTTTCCGAAAGGATTTGTGGAACAGGTCAATAGAGGGCCGGGAAACGTCTACCTGCCCGATACGAAGATCACCACATTGAGTCACGAACCCATTCCCGTCCGCCTGGTAGGAGTTCGCCTGGTGACGGATAAAGAGTATCTGGGAAGCGCCTTTACTATCCAAGATCTTTCAAAAATCAAAGAGTTGGAAAAAGCCAATCTTGATGCCGAGCGTCTGGCGGCAGTTGGTGAAACGGTTGCCGGACTGGCTCATGGGGTGAAAAACCTGATCGCCGGTCTCGAAGGCGGCATGTATATGCTCAATACAGGTATCCACAAGGGGGAAAGTGAAAGAATCGTCCAAGGTTGGGATATTCTGGATCGTAATATCGGTCGGATCTCTTCATTCGTCAAAGCATTTCTCGGATTCGCAAGGGGACGGAAAATCGAAGTCGCCCTGGTCGATCCGGCCAGCGTGGCACGGGATGTCGTCGAATTGTATTCGGCCAATGCGGAAAAAGAAGGGATTTCCCTTGAATACGAGACATTGGGCACAGTGGCACCCGCTCCTTTGGACGAGGCCGGCATTCACGAGAGCCTGACCAATCTCGTCGGCAATGCTATCGATGCCTGCCAGATGAGCGATAAAAAACAGACCTGCAAAGTGCGAGTCAGGACTTTCGAACGAGACAATGTGTTGTCTTACGAAGTGATCGACAATGGATGCGGTATTGACTACGAAATAAAAAAGAAGGTTTTCACAACGTTTTTTACAACAAAAGGCTTGGGGGGGACGGGACTCGGTTTATTGACTACACGAAAAATCGTGCAGGAACACGGTGGGAGAATCGAACTGGAAAGTGAGCCGGGGCAGGGCACTACTTTCAGAATTCTATTACCGAGGAATCGACTTCCGGAATTGGAGGAAAATTCTTCATGATCGCAAGAGGTTTTCACCGAAAGGCATATCGAACCTTAAACAGGGATAGGCTCTGAAGAAAGATTGCAACCGTGCGTAACCGTTGCGCCATTCTGTTTTTATCGAACGGGCCGGACAATCTGGCCCTGATGGCGGAGGCGTTTGCTGAAAAATGGGAACCAAATGGTGCGGACATCCTCAGCGCGGGACTTTCTCCCACCGAAAGGCATCCGTTTGCGGTTCTGGTGATGCAGGAAAAGGGAATAGATTTGGAGGATATTCCCATCCGAACGCCGGAAGATATCGAGCTTTTCAAGTTCGATATCGTTGTAACACTTGGAAATTTCGATCAAGCCTGCCGACCGAATCTTCCCGGTATGCCGCCACATATACATTGGGATTTTTCATTCGTTCCACAACAGTCCCCAAGCGAAATAACCCTGCAAAATTACAGGATTCTTAGCGATGAGCTATTGCGAAAATTAGACAGACTTTTCAACTCCGGTGTACTGCATGCACTATCCGTCACCCGTCGCAACCTTGAACTGATTCTCAACAACATGCTCGATGGTGTAATGGCTCATACCACCAATCGCAGGATTTTCTACTTCAATCAAGCCGCAGAGAGCATTACCGGATATCATCGTGAGCAAGTCCTAGGACACGACTGTCACGAGGTATTCCCTGGAAGATTCTGTGGAGGAAACTGCTCGTTTTGTTCTCCCAACAATAGAGACAACACAGGCGTTCGCCACAATGACGTCGGATTCGTACGCCCCGATGGAGAGCATAGAGCCTTGCACATGGCCACAATGCCGCTGACCGATTTTGATGGGAGCAATGTCGGTGCACTCGTCACGTTTAAAGACAATACGGAACTGACAGTTCTAAAACAGCGACTGAGACACCATCATTCTTTAGGTGGGCTTGTGGGCAAAGACCCGAAAATGTTGGCGCTTTTCGAGTTGATTCGGGAAGTGGGACAAGCAAGCGTCCCGGTACTGATCGAAGGCGAAAGCGGAACGGGGAAGGAACTCGTTGCCAATGCCATCCATGACCTGAGCGATCGGGCATCAAAACCATTTGTTGCTGTCAACTGTGGTGCTTTGCCTGAAGGCATCCTCGAAAGCGAACTGTTCGGCCACGTCAAAGGCGCGTTTACCGGTGCAATCCGCGATAAAAATGGTCGTTTTGCCTTGGCCGATGGCGGCACGATTTTCCTGGATGAAATTGCCGAGCTTTCTCCAGCCATGCAAGTGAAATTATTACGAGTTCTTCAGGAAAAACAGTTTGAACCGGTGGGTGGTGAACATAGCGTCCGGGTAGATGTTCGAGTTATCAGTGCGACAAACCAGAACATTCGCCAACGAATGGAAAAGAAACTCTTTCGTCGCGATCTTTTTTACAGGCTCTGCGTCGTACCCATTCGCTTACCTCCTTTGAGGGAGAGACGACTCGATATTCCCATGTTGGTCGAACATTTCGTGGAATATGTCGCCAAAGACACCGGGCGTCCATTGTTGGCACCATCTACAGAAGCTATCGATTTGCTGACATCCTACCATTGGCCTGGAAACGTGCGTGAGTTGCGTAACGCCGTTGAGTTTGCTTATGTGAAGTGCCACGAGGATAGTATCCTTGCTAAACATCTTCCCCCCGAAATCACGTTTTCACGTACCTTTCCCCCACGTAAACCGGGACCACAAGCAAAAATCAAAAAGGATCAGATCCTTCTTGCGCTGGCACGATCGGATGGTAATAAAAAGGAAGCAGCAGCGCGACTCGGTATCGGTCGTGCAACATTATATCGATATTTGAAGCGCTACGATTTAAGTTAGACCGTGTTTTCACACAAAGCGGAAACGACCTCATAAAACGCACACCAAATTTTTCGGTGTATCGTCACGATCCACACGAATTATCCTGATAAAATTACAACTGGAAACGCGGTTTTTAGAGGCTGATACCGTTGTTGTCCAAAATAAACTCTCCTCCAGTGATTTGCCGAGAAGCCATCCTAAAAATGCACTCCTGTCGCCTTTCGGACGCTTTCGGTCGACTTCGCCGCCGGTCTCGACTTGAAAGACTTCCGGTATTCCGCGTCTCGTCAACGACGAATTCGTCTCGAAATCACCTCGAAATCCTCGGTCAGTATTTTTAGGATGACTTCTAATGAAATCATGGCGGAATTTGGACAGGTTTGAGGCCGATATTTCAATTGCTTCCCATTGACATCCATTCTCGTTAAAGATATTCTATATTTTCCAATAACAATCTCTTACAATCTTTTACGGCAAGCCATGAACAACATTACATACCCGGAATTGTTGGAACTTTCGACCCGTATTCGCCGCCATATCATCTTGATGATCTATCATGCTCGGTCAGGACATCCCGGTGGACCATTCAGTGCGACGGACTACAATACGGTGCTTTGGTGGAAATACCTTCGTATGAACCCGGAAGACCCCGACTGGAAACTACGAGATCGCTGGGTGTTGTCCAACGGCCATTGCTCGGCGTTTGATTTATGCGTTGCTGGCTGAAAAGGGTCTTTTGCCTCTTTCGGTACTTCCTACGTTTCGTAGCGCTGATTCACCCTTGCAGGGGCATCCTAATCGATTGAAAGTCCCAGGAGTGGAAGCTTCCACCGGTTCTTTGGGGCAGGGGATTCCTGTTGCCCATGGCATCGCAATGGGAGCGAGGAAAAAGGGTTGGGAAGACGTGCGTGTTTTCTGCAATGCTGGAGATGGTGAGTTGCAGGAAGGTATTGTGTGGGAAGCGATCATGGCCGCCGGTCATTTCAAAAGCGACAATTTCTATTTGCTCGTGGATTGCAATGATGCACAGATCGATGGCAAGGTTAGCGACGTGATGGATATCGAACCGTTGGCCGAGAAATTCCGGTCATTCGGTTGGTGGGTATGGGAAGCCGACGGACACGATTTCATGCAGATCGACCATTTGTATAAGGAAGCTTTTCACGCGCCTCCTGGAAAGCCCAGAGCGCTTCTGTTTCGTACACAGATGATGTATCCCATCAAACCGTTCATGAATGATCCATCCTGGCATGGAAAACCTCCTTCCAAGGAAGAAACCATTCTTTGTCTGCAAGCTATGGGTGAAGAGCGTGATCCGGATGAACTCATCGAAGCGTACCGGAAGGAGGTCTGAATCATGCGAAATTGGGAACAACGCCTGATTCGAGAGGGTTTTGCCGACGGATTGTTGGATGCCTGTGAAAAATTTCCGAATGTTCTGGTTTGTGACGCGGATCTAGCTGCCTCGACATTGACAAGCAGGGTTGCCGAGCGTTTTCCGGACCGATTCATAGATTTCGGGATCGCCGAGCAGGGGATGCTGGCCACGGCGGCAGGATTCTCTTTGACTGGGTGGCGACCATTCGTGACAAGTTACGCCATGTTTGTGGTAGGTCGGGCATGGGAGATCGCCCGGCAACAGCTTTCATACGGCGAGTGTGGGGTTGTGGTGGTTGGTGCACACTGTGGGGTGACGGTAGGCAAAGATGGTCCCACTCACCAGTGCTGCGAAGATCTGGCGTTGATGCGCGTGCTTCCGAATATGACGGTTGTGGTTCCGGCAGATTACCACCAGATGCGTAAGGTTGTGCTCGATGCTGCTGAAAGGACCAATCCATACTATTTTCGTATGGGGCGTGAAAAGTTTCCTGTTGTAACTTCTCCCGAAGATGACTGGCAGTTGGGGCGGGCGGATGTACTGGAAGAGGGCGAGGATCTCAGCCTGATCGCTTGCGGACAGATGGTTTCCGTCGCTCTGGACGCAGCCGACGACCTGCGCCGGGAAGGCATCCGGCCTCGTGTGGTCAATATGCACACGATCAAGCCATTGGATCTCGGTACCCTCTCAAACTGCGCACAGATGGGACCGATCGTGACTATCGAGGAACACATGGTTGCAGGTGGATTGGGTTCGGCGGTGGCCGAATGGAACGTAATCCAACCTCAACCCGTTCCAATGCGTATTATCGGTGTGGAAAACCGCTATATGGAAAGTGGCGAACCGGCACAAATGCTTGAAAAAGCTGGGTTAACGCCCCAACGGGTCGTTCAGCAGGTGAAAAGCCTGTTGCAAAGTCGTTGATCCAATGGACGGTTAAAAAGTTAGACGTTCATTTCCATGATTTTCGTAAGCGGGCCGTTGCCCGTTACGGTCGCTCGTATCGAACCGGCCAGTATTATACAAGAAAAAACAAGCAGCCATACCAGTATGATGTTACCAAGTTTTTTCCTGAGACCACTTTGTGAATCCAATCGAATCCACACAAGATAGGCCAAGCCGATAAAAAGTGTAATCGGAACGAAACTAGAAGCCATCCTAAAAATACACTGCTGTCGTCTTTCGGACGCTTTCGGTCGACTTCGCCGCCGGTCTCGACTTGAAAGATTCCTGGTATTCCGCATCTCGTCAACGGCGAATTCGTCTCGAAATCACCTCGAAATCCTCGGTCGGTATTTTTAGGATGACTTCTAGCGAAAATACACATTGTGCTTGCCGTTCTTTGAAAAACTTCAGAGTTTCTATAGGTTTCCACTGTTATTCAATGAAAAACACGTAAAGATTTCAATCCCTCTTGCCTTTGAGATCTATCACGTTTACAATAAGTGACACAACATCTTGACGGGAATAACAGAACAAACGGGGAACGCCATGGAAGCCATCGGATGGAGTAATGGAAAGCTTTTCCTTCTCGACCAACGCGCCCTGCCGAACGAGATCAGTTATCTGGATTGCCGGAACCTGACCATCGTTTGCGACGCCATTCGTACGTTGGCAGTTCGTGGAGCTCCGGCCATCGGTATTGCTGCAGCGTATGGGGTCGTGGTCGAAGTGCGCAATATCACCGAACAAAAGGGTGAATGCACGCACGAAGACTTTGAAGAAGTTCTCGATACGCTTCTTGCAACACGTCCCACGGCGGTGAATCTGTCCTGGGCGATCGAGAGGATGCGTATCGTTTACAACGACTTCGATGGTACCCCGAGCGGCCTGATCGAAGCGCTGGAAGCCGAAGCCCGTGAAATCCATGACGAAGACATCACGATGTGTGTGGAAATGGGCCGACATGGTGCGGAATTGATCGAAGATGGCGATGGTATCCTTACCCATTGCAATGCCGGAGCTTTGGCTACGGGTGGTTGGGGAACGGCGTTGGGAGTGATTCGTTCCGCCCATGCGCAGGAAAAAAACATTCACGTGTACGCCGATGAAACCCGTCCTCTCTTGCAAGGCGCGCGATTGACGACTTGGGAGTTGATGCAGGATGGTATCGACGTAACGTTGATTTGCGACAACATGGCCGCCAGTTTGATGTCCACCGGGAAAGTCCAGAAAGTGATTGTTGGTTCCGACCGCACCGTTGCCAATGGTGATGTCTGCAATAAAATCGGGACGTTAGGCGTGGCCATTCTGGCAAAATTTTACGAAATTCCTTTTTATGCCGCTTTGCCGTCTTCGACGATCGACCTTGAAATTCCAACCGGCGATCTGATTCCTATCGAAGAGCGCAGTCATAAAGAGGTCATCGGATATCGTGATATCACCTGGGCGCCGAAAGGTGTGGATGTATGGAGTCCAGCCTTTGATGTCGTTCCCAATGAGTTGGTCAGCGGGATCATCACCGAAGAGGGTGTGGTTCGTGCTCCCTACAAAGAGAACCTTCAAAAATTGTTCGGCTGATTTTTATTTGCGCCAAGTTGTGATCTAAAAGCTACAGAATTTATTAGAAGCCATCCTAAAAATATACTCCTGTCGTCTTTCGGACGCTTTCGGTCGACTTCGCCGCCGGTCTCGACTTGAAAGACTCCCGGTATTCCGCGTCTCGACAACGACGAATTCGTCTCGAAATCACCTCGAAATCTTCGGTCGGTATTTTTAGGATGACATCTAGCTTTTTTCCAAAGCTCGTAATTGGCGTTCGAAGTTTTCCTCGTCTAAATCCTTCGTGGCGTCGAACATGTCGTTCATAGTGCGCTTCAATAAATCTTCCGCAGCCAAACTGCGAACTCTCTGACTATTGGGAATTGCCTTTTTGATTCGCTCTCTTGCCTGTGAAAGCAGGGTGAGATAGTCGGACCACTTTGCCGGAAAATGCCGTTCGAGATGTTCTCGCAAACGCTTGGCCAGTGCCGGAGACGCGCCGCTTGTCGAGATGCCGATTTGCAGGTATCCCCGACTGACACGAGAAGCCATGTAGAAATCGCAGGCGGGGGGGATATCCACGGTGTTCAGCAACACGCCATTCGTACGACAGGTTTCGACGACGCAGGGACTGAGATCGTCGTCACCGGTGGCGTCGATGACGAGCATGTTGTCTTTGACGCTTTCTTCCTTGAATTCGCCCAGCTCAAGCTGAATTTTTCCTTCGGAAGCCATTGTTTGAATCTCGGCGTTCGCGTCCCGACTGATCACGCTAACCTGCGCTCCGTATTCCAGCAAGGCTTCGATTTTTCGTAAAGCGATCGTCCCCGCACCGATCACCAGCACCTTGCGACCATCCAATTTTAAAAACAATGGAAATAGAGGCTTTTCGACCACGTTTCGACCCTCTCTGCAATCGTTTTTGTTACTTTTTCGAATAGCTTATGAAGAACTCATTACGAAAGCAAATTCGTAACAAATTCGCACCGTTCGTAAACAAACGATACCGCGTTTTTAATCCCCCACGTTGACGAAAAAGATCAGTCCAGTTTGAAATTCGGATCGTGACGTTGAATGATTTCGACGAGTTCTTTCAGTTTTTCCTCGGCTTTAAGCAATTGGCTCTTGGTCTTGAAACGTTCGTCACCCATGGCGCGAATTCTTCCCTCGTATTGGCTGATCTGGTGGCGGGAAGCCTGGACCTGACGTCGTAACCCTTCGATTTCACCTTTCATCTTCTCCCGAGCCAATTCTTCGTCTTCCGAGCCGATCACAATCCCGCTATTGGATTGCGACAACGTCATCCGTACGGTTTCCAATTCTTCGTTTAGATGAGTGATTTTCTTTTTTTGATCTTCGATTTTCTGCCGGTAGATATCTACAGCCGCTTGATTTACGGAATCACCTTCTCCATTGCCTTCAGCGATGGAATCGAGGCGGCTTTCCAACTCTTCGATCCGCTCGGCGTCCTCCCGCTCGACTTCATCGAACATCGCACGCGCTCGGCGGAAATCGTCTTCCATCCGGCGAAGCAACGACCAACCCTGCGCCAGTTTGTTTTTAAGAGGGCCAATCCCCTGAATCGCTTCGATCTCTTTCGGTAGCTCGATATCCTCGGCTTTGGAAATCAGCCAGGTTTTCACGACGTTTGGGACAGTGATATTCCCGAAACTTGCAGGAAGTGGCGGCACACCGTCTCCACGATTTTGCAACTCGTTTTGCAGAGTTTCCACTTTGCGGGTAAGTTCTTCGTTGGCTTTCTTGAGCCTGACGAGTACTTCGCCATTTTTCTGCGGGAATGGAGTTTCGACCATATCTCGCAAGCGATCTTCCAACTGGATACGTGCCTGCTCGGATTCCTCCAAAGCCTCCGTTTTTTCCTCGATCGAAGCTTCCAAAGTATCGATTTCCTCCGCGTAGACCACGCCTTGATCCTTTTGATTTTCAAGCTTTACCCGGGCTTCTTCGAGTGCTGCTTTGAGGTCGGCGATTTCTTTTTCCAGAGGTTCGACAGCCTGACGTTTTTCTTCCAACTGACGGTTGGTTTCTTCCAGGCGTTCCTTGGCGGCTTCAAGACCGTCTTCCAACTCGAAAATTTGTGCTCCGTGGTTATACGCTTCTTTACGGGCGTGCTCCAACTCGGCTTCCAGTTCTTTGAGGCGTTTTTGCCAATCGGAATCACTGGCATTTGATTCCATCTCACGACGCTTCAAACGGTCGTTGAGCATCTGGATCACTTCGGCTTTTTCCTGCAATTTTTCGTGGGAATTGATCAGACGAACGCTCGATTGCTCCAGTAAGTCGTTCAATTCTTTTTCACGGCGCTCCAGCTTTTGCTTCATTTCTTCGAGTTGGCGCTCGTATTCCTCACGTTGGGCGTTTATTTCCGAGTGAAGCCGAGACAACTCGCCTTCTTTTTCGGCTAGTTGCTCTTCGTCCGGTTCGAGGGTTTTGATTTCTTCTCGCAATTGAGTGAGTTCGTTTTCTCGCTCGATGATTTCCTTTTGAGCCTGAGCAAGTTTTTCCTGGGCATCTTGCTCGGCTTGTGCAAGCACTTTGTCCTTTTCTTCCAGGGCACGACGGGCTTCTTCTTTTTCAGCTTCCAACTCGTTCTCGAGTTCTTCAAGCTGCTTGTCGCGTTCGGCTAGAATTTCTTTTACTTCATTGAGTTTGTCGGCCATTTGACCGCCGAGTTGCTCGGTTTCCTCTTGTCGTAATTCGAGTAGTTTTTGGGTTTCCTCGGCTTTGACTTCGGATTCTCGGCGCAGGTGTTCGAGTTGAATTTCACGTTCTTTCAACTGCTCCTTGAAGTCTTTGGAAGTCGTTTCGGCTTCGTCTTCCAACTGTTGGATTTTCTCCCCGATTTCAGCGAGTTCTCGCTTCAGATCGTCTCGCTCTGTCTCGAGTGCTTTCTCCTTTTCGAGCCACTGTTCCCGTTCCAATTCCCACTGTTTCCGGCTATCTTCCAGTTCCCGTTCTTTTTGTTGCGTTTCCTCATGGGATTGTTCGGCGAGTTTTTGTGCTTCTTCCTGGATCTGGTTCAGTTGCTGCTGGGTAGGAGCGTCGGTCAGTTTTTGGCGAAGGATTTCCAACTCTTCGTTGCGGGATTCCAGTTCTTTTTGCAACGATTCCAGCGCTTGGCGATGATCTTCTTCGAGTGAAGTGATTTTCTCGCCACTGGTTTCCAACTCTTTTTCCAACTCCTCGATCCAACGGCTTTTTTCGGCAAGGCGGCTTTCGATATCTTCAAGCTGCACTGTAGATTCCGAACGAACGGATTCAAGATGCTTTTCGGCTTCTTCTTTCGCAATACGCAGTTGGTCGTCTTTTTCTGCAAGCTGTTGTTCCAACTGTGTAAGTTTCGTTTCCAACTCGGTTTTCAGCGAATTTTCGTCTTGCTGTGTTTCTTCGAGTTTTTCTTTTAATTCAGAACGATCCGCTTCGGTTTCTTCCAGCTTCTGTTTCCACTCGGAAACGAGATTTTCCCTCTCATTAAGCAGGTTTTCGACTTTCTCGCTCCACTCGGTTTCGAGTTCTTTTCGGGTTTGCTCTGCCTCGTCGCGAAGACGGGATGTTTCTTCCTCGAGTTCCTCCACTTTGATCCGCAGTGTTTCCGCTTCTTCTTCAGCGGTGGAGGCTTTGGAACGAACACCGGCGATATCCGATTCCCGTGCTTCCAGTTCCTGGTTGCGTGTTTCTAGTTGGGTTTTCAACTCTTCGGACAACTCGACGAGTTCTGCGTTCTTTTCTTGTAGTTCCGAAAGTTCCGCACGCACGGTTTCCAGGTTGTTTTCCAGTGTTTCGGCACGTTCCTGTGTTTCGGTCAATTCATCCCGAGCGGCTTGTGCTTCTTGACGGCTGTTGTCTAGTTCTTCTTGTTGACGGGTGAGGTCGCTTTCCAGTGCCTCGAATCGCTTGTGTTCCTGCTCGAGTTCGAGGCGAATCGGATCGAGTTCGAGGCTTTGGGAAGAGAGCGTGGATTCCACATCGCTCAATTTCTTTGCAAGTTCGATCGAACGGGAGTTTTCCTCCTGGTATTTCTGTTTGGCGGTTTTGTACAGCGATTGGGCTTTGCGGGCGTTCTCCGCAAAGGATTTCGCTTTTTCCACAGCCGAACGGCGAAGTTCTTCCGTTCGTTGATACTTGGTTTTTTCTTCCTGCCAGGTTCGGCGATACTGGTCTCGTTCCCGCTCCAATTCGGAGATACGTTTTTCCAGTGCTTTACGTTCTTCACCGTTTTCACTGGTCTTTTTCGATTCGAGTTCTTCAATGCGTTGAGAAAGTTCCCGGTTGCTTTGCTCGGTGGCTTCCAGCTTTTCTTCTACAGAAGCTCGTTGATGAAGACTAAGAGCCAGTTCTTCTCGAAGCTTGGCAATGATTTCGTCGTTGTCGTCTCCGGAAGGAACGGAACCTTCAGGCGCAAGATAACTAACTGATGTGCTGGCTTCGCTTTGCAGTCCCTGAATGTCGGTTTTGGCCAAGTCGTCGGAATGGTCGATCCATGTTTGATCGAGGGAAACCACAGTTTGTTCCAAGGTCTGCGGAGGTGAATCTCCCCAAGGTTCCCAACCCAGAATCAGACTTAGTTCGGAATAGAGATGTGCGGCTGTAAACGGTTTATGCAGATACACATCGGCATGGCGGGAGAGCTTTTGATGCTCCTCAAAGGTTTTCGGGTGGACGTCGCTTCCCATTATTACGACCGTCGACTGTCGCGTGGCCGGTAGGATTTTGATGCCTTTAAACAGGTTGAATCCTGTCGTGTCGGGAAGGTTCATTTCAAGAATGACGACATCCGGTTCCACACGTTGCGCAACTTCCATGCATTTTCGACCGGATTCTGCGTATTCTATAACCACCGGTGCGGATTCGAAGTCCTCTTTGAGTTGGTCTACGAAATCCCTGTCCGGATCTACGATGAGGAGTTTGTATCGTGCCATGTTTCCTGACCCACTTGATCGCTGGGGAATTAATTTTTACCCGTCAGTTTTTTGATGGCTTTGCCGATAGCCTTCAGACTGCCCAAGCCTCGTGTTGCAAGAAAGGACATGACTTCCGGTCCACCTTTGGCCAGAATCTTGAAAACACCCAGTCTTGTCAGTTTGAAAAAGCCGATATTCAGCTTAGCATCCAGTGACAGTTCCGGGTCGTCGGAAACCATGATTTTAAAGAATTCGACGCCATAGGCTCCGATATTGTTGGAGTCGAAATCATGCAGTCGCTTGATGGCGGCCTGGCTGATTGTGAACGTAATATCCGGGTTTCGGGGTAGGGTGCCCTCTTTGAGAACCGTACGTTTGGCCTCACGCTCGACGTAGTAAGAAGCATCGTCGCCGACGATGTTCATTTGAAAAATCGTACCATCTTTTAGTGGTTCGGCAGCTCGAACAGCTACGGGGCGTTCTTCGAGAAAACTTTTCAGCAGTCGGAAATCTTCCGCAGGCATGTATTGTCTCCTTGTTGCGTTTCGATCGTTTTCGAGGCATTTATCCTACCACAAAGTCCTCTGGAGACTAGAAAAAGAAGCTTTCGATTTCGATTTTTTTCCTACGAAGTTCCAAAATCGTGATTCGTTTTTGCAACTTCATGTTTTTGCGTGGAAATACTGGTCTTAACCAAGGAGCTAGGTTTTCGTTTATTATTGGTTTTCTCTCGAATTATCACAACAAAGTACTTTTAGAGATTTCATTCCCCTCTTTCCGCATTCATCATTTTCTTCACTGGCTTGCATGTTTCCGACGGACGAGTACAATGCTCCCGTGATCCCTTTTTTACGGTTCAATGTTGGAAAACGTGATGAATCCTGTTTTGGAGATAGTGGTATGACCCGCAATCGTTTGGTTTGGCCGGTTTTTTCTGTGATTTGGCTTGTATTGCTGTTTTCGGCCTGCGCTCCGAAAAATCTCGATCCTCGTTCTTCGTCTCATGAATGGCGGGAATGGGTGCAGATTCTCGATGTCGAAGGATTTCGTTTCGAGGGGGACCATAGCGAGACTGCAAAATGGACCGGCTTAGGTGTCGTATTCAAGGACAACCTGCTGCTGTCGCATGCCTCTACAGTGATTCGTGCCAAAAGCATCGTGGGGCGCGATCTTTCCGATCGAAGTTGCACGTATTCCAGACTTCTTTGGGTCGATCCCGAACTCGATCTGGCGGTATTGTATGGCGACGATTGCCGCCACCCCGCTCCTAGAATGTTGAAAAAGCCTCTCGATTCTTTCGGATTGCGCAATGTCCATCTGTTTCTTGTTTCATTAAATTCGGAAGGTACACTATCGGTTACCGATGATAACCAAGTGCTTCGACTGGAGACAGCCGAAGGTTTGGAAGCTTTGCGGATTACCAATTCCTCCGCTTCTTCGTCTATAGACAGCGTGGCCTTTGCGTATGCAAACGGGACGTTCGTCGGATTGTCCCGAGGGGAAGCTCTTCCGAATGGACAACGCTGGCTCACACCTGTTTGGTCGGCTAAAGAGGCGGTGGCGGCGTTTTCTCCCACACCTGTCGCTTTAAACAGCGCTTTTTCGGAAGCAACGGAAAATCTTCGGTCTTCCCAATACCTGGAACAGAAAAACATTTGCCTGCCTCCTGGAACAAAAGCGGATATTCCTTTCGAGATGACTGAAGCGGTTGATGTTGTTGCCACCGTTACTCCACAAAATGCGGAAGTTTTTTACACGTTCTCGATGAATTGCGGAGAGCAAACCCGCTTCAAAGAAATTGTCATGGGTGAAAAACAGGTCACCTTTACGCTCGATAAAGTACCCGGAAATCGTATGTCGGTTTCGAACTCGGAGAGCGCCAAGACACCCTTCTGCTTTGACTTTTCGTTGCAGCGGGTGAATTGGTCGCAGCCTCCAACCACATCGAAACCTGTACCGCAGCAAGAGGTGTTACCCTGAACCGCGACTCTTATCATTCGGAAAAAATTATGAAACGTTTTCCTTTTTCGCGTCGAGATCTTTATTTTTCATCCTTTTCGGGTCATTTCATCCTCGGTGGAATGCTTGCTGTGTCAGTGATGGTTGCCGGATTCAACCTTGCTTCAGCCCAAACCGAGGAATCTCCAACCTCTTCTGAGGTTGTTTCGATCCCTGAAACTCCAACTATGGACACCACTACTACCGAGGCGACTGAATCCGCTTCTTCCACATTACAAACCGCCGTAGTGATTCCTGTGCCCTGCCTTGCGCAAAGCGACGCCTGGAGTGCTTTGCAATGGGTTTCTACATTCTGTTCGGATCGCTTAAGTGAAGAGAACAGAGAAGTTTTTAGAAAGCTGTATCAAGAGAGCACGGGATTCTGGCTCAAAAACGGCAGAAGCCTTAAACGGCAATATCCCGAGTGGGAGGCGTTCTCGGTGGGACTGATGCTCGCCGTTGCTCCCCTATTGGATGAGTTGGACCGTGAAAGTCGTGTGTCCAACAGTCTGGCCATCAAACGTCTTATGAAAAAGGAAAATGCCTGGCTCCCCGAAAAACTCGTGACAGCCATGGAGCAGGCCTTGTTTCACTATGAACGGGGCCATCGCAATCCCGAAGCCTTCGCTCAATGTCATTTGGAACTGGTCCGTTGGTTTTCCAAAGAGACAAGCAAGGATAGCACCTTGTTTTTCTTGGGATTCTGGAGCGCTATGACGGCATCTCAGGCAGTGGGGGAGGGTGTTTCTCCGGCGATGCTCCGCTCCGGTCGTCTTATTCAAGAGCGGATGCACGACCACAACCATTTCGATGCTTCCATGACCCCCGCTTTGGAAGCCTTCGACCGACTGTTAGTCTTGCTCGATACAAACGCAGAAGATACCACCGGTATTTTAGAAGGTGTCTTGGACGTTACCCAACAGTTCAAAACCTGCTGTCGGAAAAAGCACCTAGATTTGTAATCTGAACTTTCCTCTCTTCACAAATGTTACCTTGTCAGGCCGCATTCTCCTGCTTCCCATGAACAGGTATCTTCGCAATCGCATGTGCCGTTTTCTGCCCATCCACAAGGATTGTGGGCTTGGCAGCAGTAATGGGAACCGGTATATCCCGTACAGAAATCGGGTGATTCCCCTCCGCCTCGCAGGCATTTGTTGACGCTCGTATCGCAGCCGAACCATTGGGTGGATACGGTCTCTTCTCCATCGCATTGCCAGAGGTTGTAGCAGTCGGTATCTGCGGTGCAGTACACGGGTTGACATTCTCCGTTGTCCACGGTGCACATTTCGTAGGTTCCTGGGCAATTTACGTTCGAACAACCCGCCTGACAGGAACTAAAGCCGATCGTCCGGCAATCGTCGTCCGCAAAGACCTGGCCATCCTGGCAACTTGGTGTGCAGGTCGATGGATTGGTTGAGAACTGTTCGTACGGCAGGATAAAGGGTGTAAAGGCCGTTGAATCACCGATGATCCGTAGGGTGAACGATGTGAGGATCTCGCCTGAAATCCACACGTTGAATGTGGTTTCTCCGGCCGGAACGTTGAAAATGATGAATAAGGCAGCCGTACTTGTGGAATCCTGTTGTTCCAGCGAAACAAGGTTACTTGATTCATCGGCATAGCGGACGCGAGCCAGGTAGCCGGAATCTTCGGTTCCCGTCATATCGTTCGTTGTTATTTTTGCGCAGGCAATCGGTTCCTTTTCTCCTTGAGAATCGGTCCAGAATAACTGGCCGATGACCATGGAGGTTCCTTCTTCCGATGTGACTCCCAACATGGAGTACAACGCGGAAACTGTTGAGGTTTCATACAAAAGCAACTCGACGTTTTGCGAGTACGGGTCCAGGGAATACGTGGATGAATTCCGATACATGTCGTTGCCCGAAGCAAGGATATCTATCGTACCGCTTTGTTGTTCTGCATAATCGAAATAGATTTTTCCTTCTGCATCGGAAATCAACGGCTCGCTTGTCAGTTCCGTTCCTGTTGCCGTTGAATAGATTTGCACCGGAATGTTGCTGACGTTCGAGCCTGAAGCATTGATAAGCGTTGCACTGAAATCATGCAGAACGACGGCTGTGCATTCGGTGGTGGGATCTCCCTCATAGCCCGTATCGCAGACGCAGTGGCCTTCGACGCAATGGGCGTTTGTGCCACAGGAAACCGACTCGCAGGGATCTACGTATTCATCCTGGACAACCGGGAAGTAACTGGTGGATTCCAACCACTGGTTTACTCGGTCGAGGTTGGTTTGGTTGAATTCCAGCAGCGCGTCGTAGCCAATGAGAGCACCGCTGTTTTCCAGAGTCATTCGTGCTGATTGGGCTTCGATGGCGTTGTCTTCGAGGCTGTACAGACGTGTGGATTCCGAACCTTCCAATCCAGTGGGAAGGGTAAAGTCCACGGTCAGGCTGTTGGGATAATAGACAATCCACCGTTTCCGTTCCCAAACGCTGGTGTAGGCATCGAAATCCTTGCTGAAGGTTACGCGGGTAAGGGATTCACCGGGAACGCCCTCTGCCGTGAATTGCAACGTACTTGGATTCCATACGGCATTGGCGACGTACTTCGAAGCAGGGGGAGCGTCGAGGCTGGGAGGTGGCATTTCTCCAGCCTGTACGCGGTAGACGGACATCGAACCGAAAGACGTAACCAGCGGGAAATAGTAATACATAAATGCTGGCTCGAAGAACAGGTAATAGTAGAGTGTATCGATACTTTCATCGGCTAAAGCTTCGTTCAGATTCAGCGCCATTACGATGATATTGTAGGGGAAATCGTCCATGCCGTCGTGCTGAGGAGCGTAGCCGATGTCGAGGGTTCGTCCGCTCGTGCAGCCCGTTTCCAGTTGCGATATGGAGTATCCCAGTGGAATTTGACCGTATCCGAAGCGGTTGGCGGTCACGACGGAAAGCAGCACGTCCGGGCATAAGGAACTTTCGAGGGTAGGAATCGAAGACTGGGCAGGAACCTGAACCGAGATTCTCTGGCTTGTGGGTTCGGTTACAGCCATGGAGCGTTCCGGCAAACTACCGAAATAGAGAGGCTGGTTGTTGTTTTCGGTGTCCCAACTACCTGAAACTTCAGATAAATCGCTGGAAACAGACGTGCCGTGCCAGAGGGTTCCATCCAAAAGCTGATGGAGGGCCGAGAACATGTACGCCGGATTTCCTTCGCTTTCGTCTGAGCTAATGATGTCGATCACGCTGCTCAGGTCGGTATATCCTCCAAGCGTCCAGGCGTAGCGAGGAAAGGAAGACGGCTTTCCAACAATATCGAACTCCTCGCGGAAGTTGGAGTTTGCCAAACCACCGACATATCCAGAGGAAACAGGCAGGTCGTCGCTTATGAGCGATCCTAAATGAATGGGGGTATCCACGAGTTCTCCCAATATCGAGCCGAAATCGTGGTTCATCAGGTTGCCATTCATGGCGAAAGCGGATTGAGTGAAGAAAACGTCTTGTCCTCGCAACACTTCGGGGTAGGCCGACATGTCGATGTTTCCTCGAAGTCCCTCTACTTGTCCTAGTTTCTGGTTCGGTTCAAGAGGGATCAACAGGTCTTCGGCTGTGGTCTTCATGATCGAAACGTGGGCGTAGTCCGGGTGGAAGATATGGTAATCACAGGTGTATTGCGGACAGGCGGCTCCTGTGTAAGCGCTTTGCCCATCGTATGTCAGTTGCGTTTCTCCTTGGTAGACGTGCGCATCGGAGATGATCTCCCCCGTATGTTCCTCGATCACCTGAACGCGTACGGTGTCGGCTGTAGCATTCCCGACGATACGGAACGTTGCCGTGGCAGAACGTTCCACCGTTCCTGATACCGAGACTTCAACACTGACCGAACCTTCCGATACGGTGGTAAACAGGCCGTCCGCTGTCACCGAGCCGTTGGTATTCGTCGTTGACCATTCGAATTGCGAAGCGTCGAAGGGAAGGATTTTGTCTCCCTCGTCATAAGCAGCAGCATGAAGCTGTATCGAAGCACCAACGGGTAAGGGGCTGGAACCGTTGAGGATTTCAAGGTAAAAGACTTGGACGACTTCTGCGGTTTTGACACAGCGAGCCGCCATGCAGGTAAATCCGCTGGTGCATTCTCCATCGCTGCGGCAGGGCCGCGGGTAGCAGAGATTGTCTTCGCCGCATTCCATGGCTGCGTCTCCGGGTTCGAGCACCGGATAGCGGTTTTCGCACTCTGTTGTGGTGTCGCATTCCGTTTCCCTGCATCGATGCTCGATGTCATGGCAGGGGTAGCCCGTGGGGCATTCATCTTCTTCGTCGCAGTACAGCAACATCAAAGTGCAAAGCGTGGAAGCGTCGCCCTCGAAGCCATCGTTGCAATAGCAGATACCTTCGTTACAAGTGGCATTTTCACCGCATTGCACCTCAAAGCAGGGATTCGGTTTGCATTGGTCGTAGGCATCGCCTTCATAGCTTTCGTTGCATTCGCAGTATCCCTCCGTCGTACAATAGGAATTCTCTACCGTGCATTCGAAGCCGGTTTCGTTGCAGTCGTGTTCTGGTTCACACAAGGTTGCGCCATCGCCTGTGAATCCGTTGTTACAGACGCAGACGCCGTCGTAATCGATAATTTCACAGTGAGCGTGCGCCGCGCAGGTTACACCCTGGCAGTAATCGGTACAGTCGGAAATGTCCCACTCGCAGGTGGTTTCACAATCGCAAATGCCGTTTTGTCCCCATCCACAAGGATCGTCGTTCTGGCAACAATAATGCCCGCCGTCGTAGTCTTCGCAGAAATCAGGGTCCGGACCTACGCCACGGTAGCATTTTCGCGTCACGTAATCGCAGCCGAACCACCCCGGCCAGGTGTCGGGACCATCGCAGCGCCAGAGGTCTGCGCAGTCGTCATGACTACGACAGTACACGGGCATGCACTCGCCGTTGTCCTGGGTACACATGCCGCTGTTGTCGATGCAATCTTCATTGGTGCAGTTTTCCAGGCATTCACCGCTGAATCCGGCAATTCGGCATTCTCCCTCAGCCCAGACATATCCTGTTTGACAGGTGACCCCTCCGGAGCAGGGACCGGGGTTTTCCGAGAACTGACCGTGGGGCAATACGATATGGGCCACGGTTGCGGCGTCCGAACGGGCAAGAATATCCAGGGAATAGATCTCGTTGTCGTAGGTCATGACCTGGATGGTTGCTTCGCCGGGTTGCACGTTACCGATCAGGAATCCCCCATGATTGGCGTTGATGGAAGACTGGTTTGCCAACGTCGTAGGCAAGCCGTTGTCTCCGAAATACCGAACGGCTTCGCTGCCTGAATTGCCATTTGCGGAGGTAATGGAAATGGTCGCGCAGCCTACGGGCTGCTCTTCGCCCTCCGAGTCCTCCCACAGAAGCATTCCGAAAACATGGTTGGTATTCGATTCGATTTCCCCTCCTGCCGTGATAAGCGCCGTTTGATAGGTTATCTGGGAGACACTGTAAAGCGTAGAGTCGTCGCTTAAGGAAGGATAGCTGAACTGATAGGTATCGACGCTGGTTGAATCGCCATACACAAGGAAGTCGGCCAGGAAAGGATACAACTCATCCGTGTAAACGGGATAGCTGATGACGACCTTTCCGTTTTCGTCGGCGACAATCGGTTCTTCGAAGCCGAATTCTTCGCCCAAGTGCTCGAGAATATTGACTCGCATCGAAGGAACCGGCGTTCCGCTGCCGAAATCGATAATGGTGGCGACGAAATCTTCTCGCGGCAGGCATTCGGTTTCGGGGTCTCCTTCGTATCCGGCGTCACAGGAGCACTCGCCACGGAAACAGGAGGCATTATTTACGCATTCAACGAAAACGCAGAGATCGTAGCAGTAGTCGTAAGGATTGCCGCCCCAGTCGGAATTGTAGCAGACGCATTCGCCGGTTTCCTGGTCGCAATAAGCTTCTTGTCCGCAGGATACGTTTGCGCAGGTATTTATTGGGAGAGGAGTAGAACTGAAGCTTTCGAGCAGAGAATTGATGTTTGCAAGATCGGTGCCGTTGAAGTTGAATACATCGTTGTAGGTCAAGGATGTTGTCCCGTCTTTCAGACGGGCGGTTCCGGCTTCGATTTTCGAGATTCTCGTATAATCCACCCCATCGAGGTTTTGCGGTAGGTTGAAAGCGATTTGATCGCTTGCGGGGCTGTAGACGGTCCAGCGCCGTTTTTGCCAGAATGACGTGAATTGGTCGTATTCGTTGGAAAACGTTACGCGGGCAAACGTTGCTTCAGAGTCGGTGGATGCACCAAATGCCTTTGTTTCGTCGTCGTAGGTGGCATTGGTGACGGAAGGGGCGAATTCAGGTGTAGAAAGAATTCCCGAAGGGATCGTCTGCGAGCGCTGCACGGTAAAGCTGGCCGCCGAATGCAGCGCCAAAACGTTGAAGAATGTAGAGGCGAAATCGAACAATCCGAAGGTATACCAATCTTCCGTTCCCAGAATATCCGTGCTGTCGTTAAACGTGGCCAGCGTGATGAGTACGTAGGGGAAACCGTACAAGTTGCCGTGTTGCGGGGCGAATCGCACGATTTGATGGAACGAAGCTCCATCACCGCAAAGGGAATCGTCGTCGGGTCCGACACCGAAGCCCAACGGCACAAGTCCGTACTTAGGATGCTGGGCCGCCACCAAGGTCAAAGCTATCTGCGAGCAGGCTTCTTCTTCTGTTTCCGTTGGCAGGTAAGGCATGGAACCAAATTCCAAGTCGGCCTCGCCGGTTAACGGCATGACAGCCTGTAACGATGCTCCATTGGAGAGTGTTTCGAATTCGGAGAGGTCGTCCAGGTAGTTGATTTGACTGAAATCATCCCATTGTTTGCTGTGGTTTTCGGTGGGTAGTCCGGTTGCCGCATGCCAGAGATTCTCCCAGAACAATGGTTCAATATTTATTAGAAGAGTATGTAGATCTAACTCGTTGCTGATGTTCGGCGTGATAATATTGATTACGTCCAAAAGGGGCATACGTCCGCCAAATCCCCAAATGGATGCCGAGCCATTCGATTGGAAGGGGGTGACGATTTGGAATTTTGTACGGGTGGAATAAGTACCTATCTCCAATTCTGCCCCTGAGGAGAAGTCGAGGTGTTGATTGATAAAAGAGCCAATTTCCAGATGAGTGTTCACCGATTCGCTCAGGAAATTTCGGAAACCACGGTTCATCCAGTTGCCGTTCAGAGCAAAACCGGACTGGGTGGTCAGCATGTCCTCATTGAGCAATACTTGCGGGAGCGAAGTAATGTCCATTTTTCCCTGCACGCCCGATACTTCCCCAAGGTTTTCGTTGGGTGTCAGCGGTATGTGCACGAATTCACTTGAGGTTTGGAAGATCGAAACGTATTCGTACTCAGAGTGAAACACATGGAAGTTGCAGGGAACGGCTGCGCAGGTTGATGAACAAACGTAGCTATGACTCGTAGAGCTATATGTGCAAGGTTCGGTTCCCTGGAGCACGGTGGCAGTTTCGATGACATCGCCGGTACTGGCGTTCACGACGACCAGTTCGGCTGTTTCGCCTGAACGAGAAAGCACCGAGAATGGCACTGTATCCGTAAGTTCTTGACGCTCCGGTACCGAGATGCTGATTTCAATTTCGTTTCCTGCGGCCAACGCTGTGATTTCTCCTTGTGGAGTGACACTGAGTTGTGTGGGTTGGGTGGAGGACCAGTTCACCGCGAAAGAATCGGATAGTGCCAGCGGGTTTCCGGCGGAATCGTAGGCCGTGAAACTTAGTTTGCGAGTGACGCCAAGAGGCAGAAATTCGCCTGGCTCGTTGATTTCAATTGAAGTGATAGACGCCGGATCGTCGGGCTGGCGACATTGTCCCGAAACACAGACGTATCCTGTGTCGCACCAGGAGTTTTCCGTACATTTTTCGGGAGCGCACATCTGGTTTTCGTCGCATTGGATCTGGTAGTCGCTGTCGGGATAAAGAGCCTGACAGGTGGAGTCGAGGTTTTCGGGGCACTCTTGGGAAACACATTCGTACAGAGGTTTTCCGCAACGTTGCTCGGGAGAACAGTCGTTGTCGTTCCGGCAGAGAGTCGGGGTAATTTCCACGTCTCCGCTATCCTCATCCCCTCCTGAAATTTCCGTACAGGATTCGTAAGGATTGCCGGAAAAACCCTCATCACAGACGCATTCGCCTTCAACGCAGGAAGCGTTTTCCGCACAGGAAGGTTCGCAGACGCACCATGTTACGTCATTGAAGTAAAGATCGTTGCAACTGGCGGTTTCTTCTTCGTTCACGAAATCTTCCGAAGAATCGCACCAAATCGAGCGAAGTTGGTCACAATCGTTCGGATTGAGCACCGCATAGGTGCTATCGGACAACAAAAACGGATTGGCGAAAGGTTCTTCGGAAAGTCCGGCTTCTTCATCGTGTACCGGAATCTGTCGAATTTCCATTACGCTCCAAACAATGTCGGTGGCTTTCCAGTATGAACCGTTTGTGGAAATGGCTTGAACCAGTGGACCGTCGGTTGCCGTCTGGTCATTTGCAGAGATGTATTGATGAGCGACACCATCGACGTAAAATGCAAGTTTGGCCTCTACCGGTTGGCTTTCGTTCGCAATCTGTCTTCGGGCGACTACAACACGGTAGGCGTCGTCGTTCGTTGGTTTGGTAATCTCGATAATTTCCCGTCCGGTGGTTGCTGTAGAGGTGAAAGAAAACACCGGATTCGCTTCGGTTTCTCCCCATGTCGGTTCGGGATTTCCAATCCAGCAGGTATCGTCTATGCCGTCATCCGGTTGTACGCAACGGTATCCCAGTGATGTGACGAGCGGTTCGCCGTCCGGGTTGAGTTCGTTGACGGCGCGGCAGAAGCTTGCATGTTCCAGACAAATCGTTGCACTAGGCAGACACACGGAGTCGGTTGCACAGTCCGAATCCGAAGTACAGGCTTCCTCGGTGTCTTTGCAGATTCCGCAGGAGATGGGTTCGGGATCGCTGACGGGTTTCGGGGAAAGCCCGAAGGTTCCTCGAGATCGCTTGCGGACGAGGTACAGGTCGAAGCCTGCTTCGCTTGTGGCATCGGTGGTTTCCCAGGTCAATTCGACTCGCAAAGCCGGAGGACGAATACATGTTCCGTTTTCACACAAGCCGCTTTCTTCGTCGCTAAGCGCACAGGTCGATCCGTCCGCTTTGGGTTCGGGATAGGTGCATTCGCCGTTTTCCGGTTGGCAATATCCTGCGTCAAGGCAGGGATTTTCCGGTGTAGGACATTCAACGTCGCTACCCGATCGGCAGGCACCGGAGCGGCAGGTGTCGTTTTCGGTGCATAAGTCGCCATCATCACAGGTGTTTCCCTCGTTGATGGACTTGCAGCCGTCGCAACAAGTGTTTTCACCCGAGCAATTGCATTCGCTTCCTGCACACATTCCGTTGACACAGCGGTCTCCGACGGTTTCGTCGTTGCCGTCGTTGCAGGAGGTTTCATCGGGACGAGCATTGTAGACACATTTATGGTTTGCATCGCAGGTGTCGATTGTGCAGTATTCACCGTCGGCCGTCAGGCAAGGGTCACCATCGGCGACCCACGAACCGCCGTTGCAACACGCTCCGATGCCGCATTCCGGTTCCTCTTCCGGGATCACGATTTTTACCGTTTTGTAGGTTCCCGTAACTCCTTGTGTCGTTTGCAGAGCGAACGAGAGTTGGAATTCCATTCCTTTCAGTTCGAGTGTCAGATTCATCAACCCGGCCAATGTGATGACACTCACACCGTCAACGGTGGTTAGGTTACTGGCGAATTCGATATATTGATCCGAACCGACGACATGAACGATGACTTTGGCCAATTCTTCCGTGGCTTCGTAGTCCGTTTTCAAAATGACTTTGAAATCGGAACCGACTCGAAGTTCGTCGGGAAGAATGATTTCGGAGATGTTCGGCAGATTGTCTTCCGTACTGGTTTCCGGCGGCTCTCCTTGTTTTACAGCGCCTTCGGTCTGGTATTCCAGAGCTTCGGCTAGCAGGTTTGGAAGATAATTGGCGATTTCCTCGCAAATTCCCTCGATACATTCTCCCGAATCCACACCGAAACCGGCGTTGCAAAGCGTGCCGTCCACGACGGGAATGCTCTGGCATACGTGCTCGGCGTTGCATTTGTCTTCGGTGCAGTCGGACTCGTCGGTCCCCGAGGTGCAGGACGATCCGGCCTCGACCCAGAATCCGGCGTTGCAGCAGTTTTCATCGGTGCAATCGGGTGGGTCTTCGGGGATTTTGAAATCGCTGGGTCGATAGTCGCCGATTTGTCCATCTTTGTTGCGCAGAGCGAAAAACAAGACGAAATCAAGCTCTTTGATGTCTTCATTGTCGCCGATACTTCCGGTCAGTCGTGTTGACGAATCCAGGATGTCAGCAAAAGTTTTAGACCGTAGCAAGCGCTTTACCTTGGAAAACGGTTGCTTGACGAGAATGTATTTCGAGGCGTTTTCTACGTGAATGATCGTGAAATCGATTTCGGAAGGATAGCGGTAGTCGGTCTTTAGAACGATCTGGAATGGGGATGAAGCACTAAAGCGAGTTGGAGCGTCGATCTTGGTGATTTGCGGTGCATCGGGGGAATTGGATGAACTGGGAGGATTTCCCTCTTTGAGTTCCACATCTCCACTGAAACTCAAAGATTCGGTCAAACGATTCGCCAACGCGGCGGTGATTTTCTCGACGTTGCTTTTCTTTTTGCTGCAGGCCATATGGGATAGACCGAATCCTGTGAATACGATCAGCAAAAAAAGAAAAACGGCAAGCCTGCCGAAAAACGAGCGTTTCATTGCGTATTCCTCCAAGGTGAAACCTCTTCAAATCCCGAAAAGGAGTTTGAATTTCCTTTTTGATTTTTCATGCGTCAAAACTCCACAAAGAATACCAAAAAGGTTCAGAAAAACGAAAGATTTTCATTCGAAAAGAGGTATGTTTTCGAAAAATCGTTTGTGGAGAGAGAGCGGGAGGAGTTTCGAATCAAAGAATTTGGCATAAATACTCCAAAAGACTTAGATCTCGTGGAATACCACGGAAGCTCCTGCAAGAAACAGCACCGTAAAAACGACAAGCCGAAAGGCGAATTCGTTCAGTTTTCCATGCAGCAGTTCGCCACAAGCCGTTGCCACTGCCAAAGCCGGTAACAGGCACAGGGAATCCATGCCCGTTCGCATGTCGATCTTTCCGGTGCAGATGTGACTAACCAGCATGGACGCATCGAGCAGCACCCACATTCCTATCAGAGTGGCGCGAAAGCGGTGTTTGTCTGTCAGATTGCGCCCCACCCAATAGACGATCAACGGCCCTCCGCTGGCCCACAATCCGTGGATCGTTCCACCTGCCAGCAACCAAAGCGGTGTTGTGGTTTTGTTTCCGTTTCCGTTTGAGCGTACATGCCGAATCAACTCCCATAACGCCAGCGAGGAAACGAACAAACCGAAGGGCAATTTGAGATGGTTGGTTTCCACCATGTTGAATATCACCAATCCAACCGGCAACCCTAGAGCCGTAAACGGCAGAATATAACGGAAAAGCAGACGGATATCCGTGTGTTTGTGGTAGCGCAAAGCCAGGTAAAGTGTAGCCGTGACATTGAGTGGGACAACGATGGCTACCATGTCCCCTAAAGGAAAAAAGTGAGCGGCAAGCGTCAAGGCAAGAATCGACCCGCCGAAACCGGTGGTTGCACCGATGCCGTAAGCGACGAAGACAATCAGCGACAAAATAATGATATCCATCAGGCACAATCTCCATCGAAGCCGACGGAAACTAGCACGACTCCAGACGCAAAGCTACGAAATTTCATTTGTAGAAAAATGAAGGGACTGAGAACAAAATTGGACGAAATGACAACTTTTGAAGTAAACTCAATTTTTACTGAGAAATAATTGAAAAATCGCGAAAAATTCAGCAAGTTTCAACGATTCGAAGGGTTAAGCGAATCATGAATATTGGATCGACATGGAAGGGATGGGCGTTTTTCCTGCTATGGATCGCAATGCTGGCGTGGGGGTGTGATTCCTCCGGCTCGACCGGCTCACTGGATGGAAACGGAGATACGGATATCGATCTTCCGGCAGAACAGGCCGACGAGGAACCGGAAGAGGATATCCTTTCGGAAGTTGAAGAGGAAGAGGCGGGCGAATTCGATGAGGAACTTCCTCCGGCGGATCTCGACGAGGAACCTGTGGTCGAGGACGAACCGGAAGAAGAAGAAATGGCTCCCGAGTACGAGGAAGAAATCGAGGAAGAGGCCGAAGAGGAAGAGCCTGCAAGAGTCTGTACGTGGAGAACCGAACCTTTCGAATTGTTTACCGAGGTGGCAACCCCGACATTTCGTGAAAGCGGGTGGGAATATTTCGGAGAAATTACCGAAAATTGCCAAACGGATGCGTTTTTTATCGCCGGTGGTGCGGATATGCGCATCAAAATACGTCTCGAACCGAGAAATACGGCGGGGAATCCGTTGCGGGGACGGATCATGCTGACCGATATCGCCGGAGCATCGGGACGTAAAGCGCCTGTCTGGCTGTACGACAACACGTCCCAGGAAGATAGCGAAGGCAATCCCAAAATTATCGATTACGAACTGGATCTTCCGTATTCCGGAGAATATCTGCTGATGGTGTCCGGTGCCGCTTACCAGACGACGGGCCGTTACCGGGTATATGCTTCCTGCGTGGGGAATTGCGACCGTCGGTTTACACGTTTTCCCGTGGTTCTCGTTCATGGGATGGCAGGATTCGATTCGGCGCTCGGGTTGCTGAATTATTTCAATGGGGTATCCGATCATCTCAAAGAATACGGCTATGATATCCATACCACCGAAACGGCGATGTTCAACAATTCCGAGTACCGCGCCGACGAAATCGAAGGCCAGTTCATGGATATTCTCACCCAAACCGGTGCGAGAAAGCTGAACCTGCTGGCCCACAGTCAGGGAGGCATAGATTCACGGATTTTCATCAGCGGAAGAGATCATGGTCACGAGGTGGCTTTGCTCGCCATGGTGGCGACGCCGAACCGAGGCGTGATTCTTGGCGATATGATTTTAGGCACGGTAACGGGCGTTTCCGAAGACGTGATAGCGTCGATTATCGACTTTTTCGGTAATCTGATCGACGGTTCCGAAAGCGATATCCGTGAAGCACTCAAGCAGATTTCCATTGCCAAAATGGAAGGGGAATTCAACCCGGCCCATCCCGACGACCAACGAGTAACCTATTGGTCATGGTCGGGATATACCTGCGGAATGCTAGATTTCGATTGCCGCAATGCACACGACGATGAACGTGTCAACACCGCGTTGTCTTTAACGTACAATCTGATCAAGAATGGACCGGAAGACGAAGGATATGGTCCCAATGACGGGATGGTTCCTGTCTATAGTGCCCAATGGGGAACATACATGGGATACGTCAATGCGGATCATGCCGATGAAATCGGGCAGTTGAAATCCGGCGATTTCGACCACCTGGGATTTTATCGGGGGATCGTCGAGAAAATGCACGAAGAGGGATTCTGATCGAAATATCATAGAAAGTAACAGGTAATGGCTGGTATGTTGTGGAAAAATCAGACATTTACTTATTATTTCCTGCAATACCGGCAATTTATTTTCAAACCTATATAACAAAGCTTGACGAAACCGGTTTCTCCTGATATCCTGACATAGTGATTTTGAAATACGCGAAAGTTCCACCTTCCAGCGAACGTTGCTTTTCCTGTAGGAAGTAACGCGGGGTGATCTGCGCTCGAAAATACGGTTCCACTCTCATCTGAGTCCTGCTCGGTTTTTAACCCATCCACTTTTGCAGGAGGAAGCTCGATGAGTTTTGCCGAACAGCTTCGACGCGATTCGTTCACCTTGATTTCCGAAGTCGATCCACCCAAAGGCGTGTTGCTCGATACTTTTATGGAGAGAGTGTCGAGTCTCAAAGGTCGAGTCGATGCTCTGGCCGTGACGGATTGCGAACATGCCGTAATGCGTATGTCGCCGTTGGCTCCCGCCAGAAATCTTATCGAAGCCGGGGGAGATCCCGTCATCGTGATGAATGGGCGCGACCGCAACCGCATTTCCCTGCAAGCCGAACTGTTATCCGCCTGGGCGCTGGGAATTCGCAACGTGGTTGTCAAGGAAGGTATCGACCCGGATTGGGGGGACCAACCGTTGGTGCGTTCGAGTGGCGATTTATCGCTGGAAACCATGCTGCAATGCCTTTCGGCGTTGAACCTGGGAAAAGACCTTGGTGGCGAAGAGATCGAAGGCAAGACCGCGTTTACGTTTGGCGTCGGTTTCGATCTGTCCGACGATATCAATATCAATCGCAAACGTGCGGACGATATTCTGCGCTACGCCGAGTACGGAGTTCGTTTCATCGTACTTGGACCTACCTATGACAAAAATATCCTCGACCTGTTTCTTCCCAAAGCGGAGGAAGCCGGAATCAAGGTCTTTTCGACGCTTATGTTGCTTAAATCCGTGGGAATGATCCGTTACCTCAATGGGCTGGCGGGTGTGCCCTCGGTTCCCAACGAATATCTCAAGGACATGCTGGACGCCAAAATCAAAGCCGAGGCCGGATTGTCGATCGCCGCAGATTTTTACCGGGACATCCAAGATGTCTGTGACGGAGCGGTGCTGCATTCGCTTGGCTGGGGTGCGCGTCTGCCCCAATTCCTGGATCGTATCGGACGTTGACGTGAACGAAACACCGACCCACAGCGAATTACAGACCAACACCCTTTCGAGACTCGTTTCCCGGATGGGATCGAATCTGGTGCTGTATACGATCATCGAAGCGACACCCAACGGGGTGTTGGTGGTGGGAAAGGACCACAGCATCCTCTACGCCAATCCGGCAGCCTGCCGTTTTGCCGGACTTTCTTTCGACCGTTTTCAGGAACTTCGTCTCCCTTCGCTTTTGCCTTTAGACGACGATCCGAAGTTGATGCTCGATCTCGTGCGTTTTGTGTCCACGAAACAGGCTCCTGATCAGTTTCGCCGGGAAATCCGCTTGCGCAATCAGGTCAGCAATGCCATGCGTTCCACGGAATTCGTGGCGATAGCTCCTGAAAGGGGATACGACTACTATTGTATCATTCTCATCGACATCGACCGCCGCTTGCAACTCGAACGCGAATTGATCCGTTCCAATACGTTTTTTCGCAATTTGATCGATTCCTCGGTGGATGGAATCATCGCCTCCGATATGAAAGGCAATATCATCCTGTTCAACCAGGGTGCTCAATCGATTTTGGGATATTCCGAGGTGGAAGCCATCGGAAGTCTGCATGTCACCCGCCTGTATCCCGAAGGGGATGCTTACGAAATCATCCAACGAATGCGCAGTAACGAGTACGGCGGCAAAGGGCGATTGTTGCGTCATGAATTGCTGTCCATCACCAAGGACGGCCACCAGATTCCGATGAGTTTTTCCGGTGGCATTATTTACGAAAAAGACAAAGAAATCGCGACGTTCGGAATTTTTACCGACCTGCGGGGTATCCAGAAAATCGAAGAAGATCTGGAGCGAACCTACCAGATGCTGCAGCAGTCCGAGAAAATGGCCGGTCTGGGTCGTTTATCTGCCGGAGTGGCTCACGAAATCAACAATCCGATGTCCGGCATCATGTTGTACGCCAATCTCGTAAAAGAGGAACTGGGAGACGAGCATCCTTTGGCTACCGACATGGAAACGATCATTCACGAGGCGGAACGCTGCAAAGTGATCGTGACGGATCTATTGGAGTTCTCTCACCAGACCTCTTACGACATGTCCACCGTGGATCTTAACGAGATACTGCTCAAAACTCTGGCATTGTTGGAAAAACAGCCTCTTTTTCACAATATTCGAATCGAACTCGATCTCGCACAGGATCTTTCGAACATCTGTGGCAACGCCGCACGGCTCAACCAGGTGTTCATGAATATCATCGTCAATGCCGCTCAGGCGATGGAAGGGAAGGGCAGGCTTTTCCTGCAAAGCCGACACCGTAGCCAGGGCGACATCGTGGAAATCATCATCCAGGACGATGGTCCCGGTATCGCCGAGCAAGACCTGCCGCTGGTTTTCGATCCGTTTTTCACAACCAAGGCGCATGGGGAAGGCACCGGGCTGGGGCTTTCCGTTTCTTATGCCATCGTCAAGGAACACAAGGGAAGCATTCACCTTTCTTCCAAACCCGGTGAAGGCGCAACATTCAGCCTCAAATTCACCGTGACCGAGCAATGCAAGACCGGAGAAACGGGATGAACGAATCGACACTAACCCCGTTGAGCGGGAGTAAAAAATTCCGGCGTGCCCTGGACGAAGCCGGGTTGAACGTGAGCGCCTGTTATCAATGCGGACGCTGCTCGGCGGGATGTCCGCTGGCGACGTTTTACGATTTGCTGCCGATGGAAATCATTCGCATGTGCGCGTATGGCATGGAAGAAGACGTGATGACCAGTCACACCATCTGGTTGTGCGCTTCTTGCGAAACCTGTACGACGCGATGCCCGAACGACATCGACATCGCCGGAACGATGGACTTTTTGCGCCAATGGTCCGTGGATCGCGGTTATGAACCCGCCGAACCGAACATCGTTGCTTTCCACCGGTCGTTCCTTCATTCGGTGCGTCGGGGAGGTCGAACCTACGAGTTGGGAATGATCGGTGAGTACAAGCTGCGTAGCGGCGATTGGTTCGGCGATTTCAAACTGGGAATGCGGATGTTCGGCAAGGGGAAACTGAAACTGATTCCTCCCTCGATTCGGGGCAAAAAAGACGTTCGCAAGATCTTTGCTCGCACGACAAAGGAGAAGTAGGCATGAAACTGACCTACTATCCCGGCTGTTCACTTACCGGCACCGCCCGCGAATACGATGAATCCGTACGGAACCTCGCCGGACTGCTGGACATCGAACTTGTGGAACTGGACGATTGGAACTGCTGCGGGGCGTCGTCCGCCCATATGATCAACCACGAATTGGCGGTGAAACTTTCGGCGCGGAATCTGGAGATTGCCTCGCAAGAAGGTCACGACCTGCTTGTGCCTTGTTCGGCCTGTTATCAACGCCTGAAGGCCGCCGATTACGCGCTTCGAAAAGATCCGTTGGAATGGGAATTCGAGGCGTATGACCCGTCTTTCGAGGTCGTTCATATCTCCAATCTTCTCGATCGTCCCGAACTTAGAGAACGCCTGAAAGAAAAGGCGCAGCGTGGATTGGAAGGATTGAAAATCGCTTGTTACTACGGGTGTTTATCGTTGCGCCCCCCGAAAATTACCGGAGAGAGTCAGTTTGAAATTCCGACTCGTATGGAAGAAATCGTCACGTTGTTCGAGGCCGAACCTGTGGCGTGGAGCCACAAAACAGAGTGTTGCAGCGGAAGTCTGACCATGGCCCGACCGGATATCTCGCGGCAACTCGTCGGTGATATTCTGGATGCTGCACGGCGTGCCGGAGCGGAAGTCCTTGTGACGGATTGCCCGATGTGTCACGCCAACCTCGAATCGCGTCAATTGGATCTGCTGGAAGCGGATGAATCTCTGAAACCGATTCCGATTTTCTACCTGAGCGAATTGATCGAATTCGCTCTTTCCGATCGTATCGACTCTTCAGCTTGGAAAGGGCATCTCGTCGATGCCGGAGGTGTGTTGTCCCGTCTCGTGTCTCGTGACAACGGTATGGAGGAGGGAACACCATGAGCAACGCTTCGTTTTCCCATTCTCCCGTAGGGGCGGTACTCGTCGTCGGAGGCGGTATCAGCGGAATGCAGAGCGCGTTGGATCTCGCCAACGCCGGGTTCAAAGTATACCTCGTCGAGAATTCTCCCGCCGTGGGCGGTCGCATGGCGCAATTGGACAAGACCTTTCCCACCAACGATTGCTCGATGTGCATCATTTCCCCGAAACTGGTGGAACTTGGGCGGCACAAAAACATCGACCTACTGACCTTCAGCGAGGTGGAGAGCATCGAAGGGGAGATGGGCCATTTTAAAGCCAAAGTAGTGCAGCGTCCGCGCTATGTCGATCCCAACGTTTGTACGGGGTGCGGACAATGCGAGATCGTCTGTCCCGTGACGCACAAACCGTATTTTCCCGCGCAAGATCCCGACAAAAAGGTCAAACCTGCGACATTCAAGAATAGCCAAAACGTTTCGTTGATTCCTTATAAAAAAGTAGACGAAGCGTTCCGAAAAGCGCCATTCGGCTGGACGTTCACCGTCGATGAGGACCTTTGCAAAAAGTGCGGCATGTGTTTCCGCCGTTGCCCGGTTGGGGCGATCGAATGGAAAAAGAAAGAAACGGCCCGTATCGATTCCGAACGCTGCATTCAGTGCGGAGCCTGCTATCTTGCCTGTCCGCCGAAATTTTCCGCCATTGCGATTTCAGAGGTTCCCGAAATCGAGCGAAGTATGGGCGCGGCGGTGCTGGCACGCTCCGATCGCTTGAAAAAGGAATTCGAAACGGGACACGATTGCCTGCGTTGCGGTCTGTGCCAGATGATGTGTGACCGCGTGATGGGAACCGGAGCGCTACGGCTTTCGTCCGAAGGGATTGAGGTTGCCAAGGACGTTTGCCGGGCCTGCGGCGCATGTGTGTCCGTTTGCCCGGTGGAATTTCTTGATATTACGGAGCTTTCCGACAACGTTCCGCGTCCGCTGCTTTCCGAATTCAACGAGCGCTTGTCTCCGCGAAAGCCGATTTATATCAAGTATCCGCAAGCCGTTCCACGGGTTCCGGTGATCGATACCGAAAGCTGTGTGCAACTCAATACAGGGGCGTGTGGAACCTGCCAATCGTTGTGCGATGCCAAAGCCATCGATTACACGCAGAAAGAAATCATCCACGAACTCGATATCGGATCGGTCATTTTATCGCCGGGTTACGAGATGTTCCGCGCCGAACGTCGGGCGGAGTTTGGTTATGGTGTTTATCCCAACGTCATGACGAGTATCGAATTCGAGCGTTTGTTGTCGGCTTCCGGTCCGACGACGGGCAAGGTACTGCGCCCTAGCGACGGGACGCACCCGAGAAAAATCGCCTGGATTCAATGTGTCGGCTCGCGAGATGTCACCTGCGACCGGGATTACTGCTCCAGCGTCTGTTGTATGTATGCCACGAAAGAGGCGGTGATTGCCCGAGAACATGATTCGGACATCGAAGCCGCGATTTTCTATATCGATCTAAGGGCTTTCGGAAAGAATTTCGACGCCTACGCAGACCGGGCACGCGACCATTACGGCGTGCGTTACGTTCGGGCAATGGTCAGCCGCGTGTACGATGATCCCGTGACCCACGATCTCGAACTGCGTTACGTGGACGAAGAGGGCAAACCTACGAAAGAAAGTTTCGATCTCGTCGTGCTGTCGGTGGGGGTTCAGGTATCCGAAGAGACGAAAGATCTTGCCAAACGACTCGAAATCGATCTGGATCGCTTCGGTTTCGCACAAACCGACACATTTCGTCCGTTGGCTACCAATCGTCCAGGCTTTTTCGTCTCCGGGATGTTCAACGGTCCCAAAGATATCCCGGAAACCGTTAGCGAAGCCAGTGGGGCGGCGGGGGTGGCTGCGGGAAATCTTCGGGAAGCCCGTGGAAGTCTGGTGGCGAAGGAGGAATTTCCGCCCGAACGTCGGTTCGACGAGAATGAGGAGAAACGCATCGGGGTGTTTGTCTGCCATTGCGGGATCAACATCGCCTCGGTGGTGGATGTGGAATCGGTGGTGGAGTACGCCAAGACGTTGCCCGATGTCGTCTACGCCGATCATCCGCTATATACCTGTTCCCAGGATACCCAGGAGCACATGAGGGAACTGATTGCCGAGTACGGGTTGACGCATTTCGTCGTTGCGGCCTGTTCTCCAAGAACGCACGAACCGGTCTTTCAAGAAACGCTGCGGCAATCGGGTTTGAACCGCTACATGTTCGATATGGCCAACATTCGCGATCAATGTAGCTGGGTACATCAGGATCAACCCAGGGAAGCGACGAAAAAAGCCAAACGACTGGTGACGATGGCCGTTGCCAACGTGGCTCAGGCCGAGCCGTTGCAGGATCACGAATTCGAGGTCAATTCCAACGTTCTAATCATCGGCGGCGGTCTGGCGGGCATGACGGCGGCTATCGAAGCGGCGAAACAGGGTTTCGGCGTGTATCTCGTCGAACGGGAAAAGAACCTCGGTGGCAATCTGCGACGCCTGCGCCGGACGGTCGATGGATTATCCGTCAGTCGCTATCTCTATGAATTGATGGCTCAGATCAAGGAATATCCGAAAATACAGGTGTTCGCGGGATCGCAGATCGTCGAGCATTCGGGATTTGTCGGTAATTTCGAAACCGAGATCATGACGCCTGCCGGTGTGGCGCGGACGGTTCGCCACGGTGCGATCATCGTAGCGACGGGCGGCAGGGAATCTCGACCGGAATTGTATGGATTGGGTGCGTTCGAGAACGTTTTGACGCAACTTGATCTTGAAGTTCGCATAGAGGGAGATGATTTCAAAGAGCGAAATCCCCACCATGTCGTCATGATCCAATGTGCCGGTTCACGTTGCGAAGAGGGGCTTTCCTATTGTTCGCGTGTCTGCTGCAATCAGGCGATCAAAAACGCTTTGCGCTTGAAAATGCTGTTGCCGGAGTGTCGGGTGGATGTGCTGTACCGCGATATCCGAAGCTATGGTCACAGTGAATTGCACTATCGCAAAGCGCGGGAAGCCGGAGTCAATTTCATCCGATACGACGCCATACGAAATCCCATCGAAGTAGAGGTTACCCAAGACGGCCTTACCGTCGCTGTGGTCGATCCGTCGATTCGCAGGAAACTTCGTATCACCCCGGATCTGCTGGTGCTTTCAACCGGTGTGGAAGCCAGTGAAAACGAAGAGTTGGCGTCGATGCTGCGTGTGCCGAGGAATCCGCAGGGTTTCTTTTTCGAGGCTCACGCCAAATTGCGCCCCGTGGATTTCGCCAGCGAGGGATTGTTCCTGGCGGGCATGGCCCACGGTCCGAAATCCATCCCGGAAACCATTTCCCAGGCGGCGGCGGCTGTGGCGCGGGCGGCGACGATTCTATCCAAAGACAAGCTGCGGATGTCGGGAGTGGTGTCGAAAGTCAACCCCGAACATTGCGCGGTATGCCTGACCTGCGTGCGAGCCTGTCCCTACGGAGTGCCGTTCATCAACGACAAACACGCTGCCGAAATCAATCCGGCATTGTGTCAAGGCTGTGGGATTTGCGTTTCAGAATGTCCGGCCAAGGCGATTACCCTGGGCCGTTATGAAGACAAAAGTATTTTCTCCAAAATCACGGCGTTTTCGGCGCGTGAAATGGAACAAAACGCACCATAAGGAACGATCATGGAACAATTCGAACCCAATTTGATGATTTTCGCCTGCCGCCATTGAGCGTACACCGCTGCGGACCTGGCAGGTTCGGAACGTCGGCATTACACGGCAAACACGTCGATCGTCATGGTTCCCTGTACGGGACGCGTGGACGAAGTGATGATTCTCAAAGCCTTCGAAAATGGCGCTGACGGCGTGATGGTCGTGGGCTGTCTTGAGGGCGATTGCCACTTCGTCAAAGGGAATCTGCGAGCCAGAGAGAGAGTGAATCGAGCCGCCGCCTTGCTTGCCTTAGCCGGTCAGGGAGAAGAGCGGGCGCGAATGTACAACCTCAGCGCCGGAGAAGGGGCCAAGTTCGCCGCTCATGTCGCGGATATGACCGAACACATCGTGAAGCTCGGTCCCAGTCCTCTGAACCTCGTTCGGGCCGAGTCGTCGATTGTCTCACAGAGTATCCAGGAGGGATAACGTCATGATCATGGGAGAAGCCAAGCCCTTCGAAGAAATCATGGCCATCATCGAGCCGTACGAGAACATCGTGCTGGCCGGGTGCCACGGCTGTGTGACGGTCTGCCGCGCCGGAGGAGAAAAGGAAGTTCAGGTGTTGGCCTCGACGATCCGCCTGGCTCGTGAAACGGCGAAAAAGCCGATTCAAATCAAAGAGGTAACGTTGGAGCGTCAATGCGATCCCGAATACCTCGACACCATGCATTCGTACATCCGGGACCACGACGCCGTGTTGTCCATCGCCTGCGGGGCCGGTGTGCAGTTTATGGCCGAACGTTACATGGGAGTGCCTGTGCTGCCGGGCATCAACACCGCTTTTATCGGAGTGACCGAGCGACAGGGAGAGTGGGCCGAACGCTGTCAGGCTTGCGGAGACTGTGTGTTGCACCTGACCGGTGGAATCTGCCCGGTGACGCGTTGTTCGAAAAGCCTGTTCCACGGCCCGTGCGGTGGGTCGTCCAACGGAAAATGCGAAATCGACAAAAACGTGGACTGTGGTTGGCAACTCATTGTCGATCGTCTCAAGTCGTTGAATCAACTGGATAATTACCGGAAGTTGCAATCGTTCAAACGTTGGCGCACCAGTCGGGACGGCGGACCGCGCCGCATCGTCAGGAAGGATTTGCAGGAATGAAATCAGGGAGCAATCTCGAAAAAGTGCTGGCTGCGGGACATTTTGCCGTTACGGCCGAGTGCGGGCCGCCACGAGGCGCAGATCCGGAGGTCGTTCATCGCAAGGCCAAATTCATTCAAGGAAACGCCGATTCCTGCAATGTGACGGACAACCAGACTTCGGTGGTACGGATGAATTCTATGGCTGGTTGTCTGCTGTTGAAGGAAAACGGCATCGAACCGAACATGCAGATGGTGGTTCGTGATCGCAACCGGATCGCTTTGCAGTCCGACATTCTCGGTGCCAGTGCGATGGGGATTCGGAATCTGCTGTGCCTCTCCGGCGATCACCAGATTTTCGGCGATGATCCGCAGGCCAAGAACGTCTTCGATATCGACTCGATGCAGCTTATCAACCTTGTGAAAACCATGCGAGACGAAGGCGTGTTTCCTTCCGGCAAAAAGATCGACGGACCACCGAAATTTTTTATCGGTTGTGCGGTCAATCCCTTTGCAGATCCCTATGAAATACGGGTTCCTCGCCTGTCGCTGAAGGTCGAAGCCGGTGCCGATTTCGTGCAGACCCAGTGCATTTACAACCTGGAAAAATTCGAGCGCTACATGGAAGAGTTGCGCAAAGAAGGCTTGCACGAACGGGTCGCCATTCTGGCGGGAGTAACCCCGTTGAAATCTGCCGGAATGGCCAAATTTATGAAACGTATGGTCGCGGGTATGGATATCCCAGACGAGGTGATTGCTCGCATCAGCGAGGTTCCCAAAGAGGAACAGGCCCAAAAGGGCATCGATATGTGTATTGAAACGATCGAACGGGTCAAGGAGATCGAAGGCGTGGCCGGAGTGCACGTCATGGCGATCGAGTGGGAAGAAAAAGTCAATGAAATCGTATCGAGAGCGGGATTGCTGCCACGTCCGAAAGTCGATTGATGGCGAGGCCATCCCTTGGCAACTCTGCACTACAGGAGGTGAACCATGAGCGAAATGAAAAAAGTATTGTTGGTGGATGACGATCCGGATTTCGTGGAAGCCATCAAAACCGTTGTGGAAAAAGGCGGTTACAAAGTCGAAGTCGCCTATGACGGCAAGGAAGGGTTGGAAAAACTTCCCGGTTTCGATCCGGATCTCGTGATTCTCGATGTCATGATGCCGGTAATGGACGGCCACGCCGCCTGCGACAAAATCAAAAGCGATCCCAATACGGCGGATATTCCGGTAATTCTGCTGACTGCCGTGGCGGATCACGTCTCTTCGAGCACGTATTCCCACCGCGACATGCTGGAAAGCGAGGCGGAGGACTATATTCCCAAGCCTGTCGAACCGCAGGAATTGCTCGATCGGATCAAGCACTGGCTGAACTGACGGTATCGCCCCGGTCCGGATTATCCGGGCCGGTTTCATTCGAAGGATACGGGTTAGCGGGGAACGGCCATGACCGAAAACGCCCGATTGTTGATCATCGATGACGAGCAGGTGATTCGAGAGGGGTGCGAGCGCTCTTTGCGGGGCTTGGTTCTCGATATCGTCAAAGCCGAAAACGGGACGCTCGGCATCGAACGGATGAAGGAATCGCGATTCGATGTTGTACTGCTGGATCTGATGATGCCGGGAATCGATGGTTTCGAGGTGCTGTCCTGGATCAAAGCCAACCAGCCGGAAATACAGGTGATTGTCATTACCGGTTTCGCCACTGTATCCAAAGCGGTAGCGGCGATGAAACAAGGCGCTTTCGATTTTGTTGGCAAGCCGTTTACACCCGACTACATTCGTATCGTCGTGGGTCGCGCCTTGGAAAAACGCTCTCTCGTTGCCGAAACGGAGAAGTTAAAGAAAGAAAAAGCACGAGATCTGATGACGATAGCGGAGGAACAAAGCCGTCTGAAAACCGTGTTCGCCTGTATGATCGAGGCGGTGCTTGTTACCAATCGGGATGCTGTGGTGGTTCACCACAATCCGGCAGCGGTCAACATATTACAGATCCAGACCGATCCTTTCGTTGGAAAGCCGCTGGCGTTGTCCATTCGGGACGCCAACGCCGTTTCGATGGTACGCGAAGCCATCGATGATGCGAAAACCGTGACTCGCGAATTCGAACCGGGCAGTATTTCACGATACTATCTTCGGGCGCATTGCTCGCCTGTCTTGTCATCGGATGGCGAGGTCTTGGGGTCTGTTTCGGTATTCGAGGATATTAGCACCCACAAGATGATCGATCGGCAGAAGTCCGAGTTCGTGGCGATGGTGTCCCACGAACTCCGTGCTCCGCTGGCGTCCATCGAACAGATGATTTACGCCATGCGCGCCGGGTGCGACACCCTGGACGGGACGCCTTGCGAACGGCTCCATGAGCGCATGACGGTACGGACGAAAGAGCTTCTGCAACTTATCGCCAACCTGTTGAGTCTTTCCAAGTTGGAATCAGGGGCGATTGTTTTCAATCTGGAACGCTTGAAAGGCAACGAGATCCTCGAAAACGTCTTGGAAGTTTTGCAGGTGCAGGCTGAAAAGAAGAGAATACCTTTTCAATACAAATCGTTAGGGACGGATTGGTGGTTCCAGGCCGATCACGACCACATCAAAAGCGCGTTCATGAATGTTGTAGGCAACGCCATCAAATACACACCGGAGGGCGGCACGGTCGAGGTGTCGGTAAAGAATCAATCCGGTTTGATAACGATTGAGGTGCGTGATAGCGGCATCGGGATCGGTAAAGAGGATCTGCCCCATATTTTCGATCGCTTTTTCCGCGTGAAAGGCAAGGAAACCCGCAGCATTACAGGTTCGGGTCTGGGGCTTTCGGTGGTGAAAAAAGTGGTCGAAGGCCACAACGGTTTCATTGACGTAGAATCCGAAAAGAATGTCGGAACCACGTTTCGGCTGCGTTTTCCCGTAGCAATATAATGCGCTAATTGTATGTGTATGGCTGCAGATGTTTTTTCTTGACCAGTTAGCAAGCTGTAGTGTAGACAAACTACAGTGTGGAAATTATTAATTCGTTAAAGTTTGAAAGATGATCAGGAGGGATGCGATGAAACTGTGGTTCGTTGGACTCGGAGTCTTGGTGTGCGTAATGTCGTTTTCTACGGGAGTGCGCGCTGAAGTGCTTGATGATTTGACAAAAGCGGATCTGCAAATCGTGTCAGGACAGGATATAACACCGACTGCTATCGGGGATGATTGTCCGGATCGTTGCAAGAAAACCGGAAAATGCAAAGATACATGCGCGAAATGTATCGACGTATGCAAAGATACGGCGCGTTCTTGCAAAACCTATTGCTCGGGTAAAAACAATAAAAAGTGTGAGAGTCGTTGTGACGAACTTCGCGACGTTTGCAAAATGGATTGCGAGTGGGAGCAATATAAAAAATAAATAGCTCCTGCGTTATTCTAGAGATTTTAAGAGCGGGTATGATCCCGCTCTTTTTTTATGAAATATACAGGAAACGATGTATCGAGTCGGTTGAAAATGTAATCGTTTTCCTGAAACGGTAATTATTTGAATCGGAACTTGCCGCTTTCCACGAATTTTTCCACCATGGCGCGATTGGGGCTGTACTTCAGGTCGTCGAGAGCATGGAAATAGCCCAGTCGCCTGCCTGCCGCGAAAAGGAACTGTTCTTTCTCGTCGAGTTCCAGAAAACGGTCGAGAATCTCCAGCATGTCGGGTTTTTCCTCTGGAAAATCTCCTTCCACTTCCATTAACAGATTGTAGTCGTGATCGCTGACGAGTCGCCCGCCGGGAAGGTCGAGATGTTCGATAAACGTACGGATTTCCTTGACTGTTTCCACTGGCGTCATGAGTTCGAAACGTCCCGCTTCGGCATCTTCGCGCATGCCACTTCCGGGTAACGGCGCAAACGTGCGCAGACGAATGAAGTGAGGCCGGATTTCATTGTTGACTCGGGCTGTTTCTATCGCGTGTTCCTCGCTCTGATCCCGTCCGCCGAGACCGGGCATGACGTACTCGGACAACTCCAATCCCGCTTCCACGGCGGCGCGTCCTCCCCGGATATGGTCGTCGGGCGTTGCGCCTTTTTCGATGCGTTCCAATACGGCTGCGGAACCGGATTCCATACCCACATGAACGCGGGTCAGTCCGGCTTCGTGCAGCATCTTCAGTTTTTCCGACGTTTTACGTACGAGTGTTTTCGAGCGGGCGTAGGTGGTTACTTTGTCGATGTTGGGAAAACGTTCGTAAAGTCTTTGAAGAATGGGAATCAATTCCCCGTTGGCGACCAGCAGACTGTTGGCGTCCTGCAAAAATACGGAGTGTGCGCCATCGGCCAGAAAAAGGGCGATCTGGTAGGTCAGATCTACCGGAATCCCCTCGCTGGCGAGTACGTCCAACACCGGCTGTGTGATTCTCCCGCCATATCCCAGCGTTTGGGATGTGCTTTCGAGGCGTTCGGCGAGCTGGGCCATGGTGTCGATGTCGGCAAGTACGTTTTCGACCTTGCGACGACTGAAACGGGTTCCTTTGTAGACCGTACAGAATCGGCAGCGGTTCCAAGGACAATTGCGTGTCACGCGGACCAGCAGGCTGCGTGCTTCACTCGGGGGACGTATAGGGCCGACTTCGTATTCCATTCTTTGGGTCATGAGTGTTGTCCTTTGCGCAACTTTTTTGCAAACGAAGCTGTTTTTCTCTATCTTGCACAGCCGAAAGCGATTGGCAATGATGCAAAATCATGGGATAAGAAGAAAGAGAACGTTTGGAAAGAATGGCACGAGATGAAAAATAACGATTCCATCGATATAGGATACATCGGACGCCCCCACGGAATTCGCGGGGATGTGGTGGTTATGACATTCAATCCCGACAGCGATTTGCTGACGAATGTTTCTGCCGTTACGTTGTCGGGCAAGGTATCGAAACAACTGGAGATTCGCTCCGTATCTCCGTTGAACAAAGGGTGGAGGGTTCGCTTCAAAGGGGTTGACGACCGCAACGCCGCCGAAGCCCTCAAAGGCGCCACCGTTCATGTTGAACGAAGCCTGTTTCCCGATCTTCCGCCTGGGGAAAACTACATTACCGACCTGATCGGCCTGGACGTGATCGATGCAGATAGCGGTGACTGTTTGGGAAAACTCGCTCGAGTATGGGAAACCGGGGCGCATGATTGCTATGTCGTGAACGATTCCCGAGGCGAGATTCTTCTTCCTGCCATCGCGGACGTGATTCTCGAAGTGAATTTAACCGAACGGACGATGCGCGTGCGTCCTCCCGAAGGTCTTTTGGAGTTATACAGGAACGATGAAACCGAAACTTGAACCTCCCGCTTTGCGTGTCGATATCCTGACCTTACTGCCTGCCTGTGTCGAATCCGTGTTGCAGGGAGGTGTGTTGGGGCGAGCCATTCGGAACGGAATCGTTCGTGTCAATATCGTTGCTTTGCGCGATTTCGGAATGGGTAAACACAAGATTTGCGACGACAGCCCGGCGGGTGGCGGGGAAGGGCTGGTATTACGCCCCGAACCGATCGCCAAAGCTTTCGACTCGATCGAGCGACGCAATCCAAGCCGTTCGATCTACCTTTCTCCCCAGGGAAAACGCTTCGACGATGTCGAAGCCCGTCGTTTGTCCGGTTATAAGCACTTGATTTTCCTTTGTGGTCGTTACGAAGGCGTGGACGAGCGTGCCATAGAGCGGGACATCGACGAAGAGGTGTCCATCGGGGATTTCATCCTCTCCGGTGGAGAACTGGCCGCTTTGACGGTCGTTGACGCCGTGGCCCGCTATGTACCGGGAGTGCTGGGGAACAAAGAATCCAATCGCAATGAGAGCTTTGTTAACGGGATGCTCGAAGGCCCGGTTTACACCAAACCTCGTATTTTCGAAGGCCGGGAAGTTCCACAGGAACTGCTTTCCGGCAATCATGCCGCCATGGCTGAATGGAAGCGAAAGATTGCGTTGGAACGCACCCGCCACCGTAGAAAAGACCTGCTATCGGGTAAGTGATTCTTAAAAAAAATAGAAAATTCAATGGTTGGGGGGCGAATTGTATTTGAGTTTTTGTCGATTACAGAGCGTGTTGACCTTTTCGTGTTCACGTAGTTGCAAGAGAATTCAATTCCGGCTATAGTTCGTTTTTTTTATGTCAAACCAAGACAAAAAGGAATCTGTCGATTTTGCCTTTTTTTTCGACCGTTAGGAAAACACCATGTCACGCACAATCAAAAAGAACTTTTGGCTGCTTTGGATCTCATTGTTTGCTTTTGTCATTGCTTGTACGGATGACAACAAGCAAAGCACCATTCACCACGGGGATCAGGATGGCGAAGAAATCGCTTCGGAACTCGATGGTTCGGAGGAAGACGCCTACGATCTTCAGGATGTCGAACCGATCGATCTGGTGATTAAAGAAGGATGCAATCCTTTCGCAACGAGTGACGAATGCATTTTGCCGATTCCTTCCAGTTACTATGAAGTGGAGGATACGGACACCACAACGGGAATTAGAGGAAATTATCCGCTCGATTCCCTCAAAGATGAAAGCGGAGAAAAGTTTTTCGATATCAGCAGCGCCAATCTTTCCGACGGTTACAGTCCCGCCGGACCGATCCTGCTGCATATGGGCTACGATATTCACGAAGATTTCCTGTCGGATCAGTATTCGCTCGCCGATACGGTAGAAGATGGCGCACCCATCGCGTTGTTTGATTGGGACACCGGGAAGCGTATCGCCATCCTGTCCGAAATGGACATGAATCGGGATCGGATCGAAGACTACCCCAACCGGTATGCCTTGATCGTTCGGCCTATGGAACCGCTTGCAATGGGGCATCGTCATATCGTGGTTTTCACCAACGACATCACCGACACCGAAGGGGTTCCCGTCCCCTGTCCCAAGGCTTTCGAGGCCCTGAGAGACGGCATTCCCACCACCAACGACTGGGTCGAGTCCTCCAGAGGACATTACAACGAAATGTTCGATTTCCTGGATGAACATGGTTACGAACGGAACGACCTTCTTTTAGCTTGGGATTATATGGTGGCCAGCAAGGATCGTTTGCTTGGCTCGGTGCTTTCCATGCGAGAAACGGCGTTGGATGAGATGGAAGGTGTCGGTTTGGGATACACCATCGATGAGGAACAGACGAAGGACGACATTAGCGAAAACATCGCCCGCATCGTCATTGGTGAATTCGAGGTGCCGACGTTCATTAATGAAGACAGCATCTTCGACTACGACGAGCAGAACCGCCCTGTGCGTCAATCCGAAAACCTGACGTTTCCCTTTGCCATGCTGATTCCGAAAGTCGCCGAGGAAAGAAAAGAACCCCTGCCGTTGATTCTCTTCGGGCATGGAATCTTCGGTGACGGAGTAGGGTATCTTAAGAACTGGCCGGGACCGCAGTATATCCAGCCGCTGGCACAGGAAAACGAGGCTGTAATCGTGGCAACCGACTGGATTGGCCTTTCCAAGAGCGATTACAACGTGATTTTGGAAAAAGTCGTTCCCGATATCAACAACATCGGTTTGATAACCGACCGTTTGCAGCAGTCTTTGATCAACAACCTGACCTTGATCGAACTGACGCTTGGAACTCTCCAATACGATTCCAGGGTCAAGCTAGGCGATTGGGATTTGATCAAGACGGACGAAGTTTTGTACTACGGAGTCAGTCTGGGAGGCATTCAAGGTTCCAGCCTGGTATCGATTTCCCATAGAATTACCCGCGCTGTCCTGGCCGTGCCGGGCTCGGTGTGGTCGAATATGCTGCCGCGCTCGACGGTGTGGAATTCGATCAAAACCTTTTTCGATCTGCAATATCCCGATCCTTTGGTGCAGCAGATGGGGCAGGCGTTCATTCAGACCCGTTTCGATTTGTCCGACCCCATCAACCTCACGCAACTGATGTTCAAAGATCCTCTCGACGATGCCCCCGAAGGGCGGCGAGTAATCCTTCAGGAAGCGATTGGAGATTCTCAAGTTCCCAATATGACAACGGAAATGCTGGCTCGCGGTATGGGAGTCCAGTTGCTGACGCCTTCCGTTTACGACATTTACGGTTTGGAAACCGTCGAGGCGTCCGAGGATGGATCGGTGATGTCTCAGGTTCATATGATAGAGCAGTCGCAAGATCCGTTCCCTCCCAATACCAACGTTCCGGCCACCGACGACAACGGCGTGCACACCGATGTCTGCTTGTTGCCTCATGTACTTAATCAAACAAAAACCTTCCTTAAAGAGGGCGAAATCGTGCAATATTGTAGTGAGGCTTGCGATCCGGATTGAAGATGTTGTACCTTTGAAAGAGGGATGAATCATGGCCTTGTCGATCCGCAGGTTGTCAAACGCCATACGGAAGACGATTTCGCAGCGGTGGGCGAAAGGGACGCGGATGAGCGGTATACGGGACGAAAACGATAAAATCCGTGAAGCGGCGGATTTGATTCTCGAATCTTCCTCGACACTTGCCCTGACGGGGGCGGGAATCTCCGTGGATTCGGGAATACCGGATTTTCGTTCTCATAACGGCCTTTGGGCCAAATACGATCCTTTCGATTACGCCCACATCGACAGTTTTCGGGCCGATCCGCACCGGGTCTGGACGATGATCCGCGAAATGAACGAATTGATGGAAGGGAAAGACCCGAATCCGGGACATCGTGGGTTGGCCGACCTGGAAAGCATGGGTCTGCTCGAAGCCATCATTACCCAGAATATCGACAATCTTCATCAGGATGCGGGAAGTCAAAAGGTTATCGAATTCCACGGCAATGCCAAACGGTTGATATGTATCGCCTGCGGAAAATCGTATAGCAAGAGCGAGGTCAAATCGCTTGGCGACCCGCCGGAATGCTCCTGCGGTCAGATCCTCAAGCCGGACGTGGTGTTTTTCGGCGAGATGATTCCCCCCGTGGCTTTGCTGGAAACACAAGCCTATGCCACGCGAGCGGAATTGATGATCGTTGCCGGAACCAGCGCCCAGGTTGCTCCGGCCAATATGGTGCCTCAACTGTTGATCGAAAAAGGCAAGCGGTTGATCGAAATCAACTTGGAAAGCACGCATTTGAGTCACAATCCTCAAACGTTGCATCTTGAAGGGTCCACAAGCGATATTTTACCCCTGTTGGTCGAAGAAGTCCGAAAGCGGCGCTGAATCGGCATTCTCACTTTCTACGAGGTTGTATTTATGGCCAGGAACTGGGAATTCAACGAAACGATTCCTTACACTGCACAAAAAGTTTTCGAAACCGTTACGGACCCAAAATTCATTGAAGAATGGACCTGGGTTTTGGGTGGAGAAAACCCGAACTGCACGGTGGTGGAGAAAACGGAGCATCGCCTGCTGACGAAACTGGTCTATGAAGAGCCGTTGCCGATGGGAATCGGCGTGATCAAGGCCACAATGACTACCGAATGGGATGTTGCCCAGCGGTTCAGTACCTGGATTCGCAAATCCGAAGGTGTGGGCGCACGTGCTCGCGTTGAGGGAACGACGAAAATCATCGAAAACGACGATGAAAGCTGTCAGTTTCTTGAAAAGGGCGTGTTTGATATTCCCATTCCGGTGATCGGAAGGAAACTCGAAAAGAATCTCGTCGAGCATCTGAAGAAAAACCGGAAGAAAAAGATCGAAGCCTTGCTCGGTAAACTAGAGCGACGCTCGTAATCCGAAATTTAAAATGAAAAGGGGAGTTATGGGGATCGATCTGCACACCCATTCCACGGCGTCGGATGGCACGTTTCGTCCGTCTCAATTGGTGAAAATGGCTTTCGATGCAGGCTTGCAAGCTTTTGCGCTGACCGATCACGATACGATTTCCGGCGTTCGGGAAGCCTTGGATGCGTCGAAAGAGATAGGCATCGAATGCATTGCCGGTGTTGAAATATCGGTATCTCTGGGGAACGGTTCAGCCCATATGCTGGGTTATCTTTTCGACCCGGATCACAAAGAACTCAACGAAAGCCTTGAAGATTTCAAAAACAGCCGGGACGAACGAAACGTCAAAATTATCCAAAAGTTAAATGATCTCGGTATCGAAATTACCTTGGAAGACGTATTGCGGCAGAAAGACGATAAGGACGAAGGAAGCTCTTTAGGGCGTCCTCATTTCGCCAAGGCGATGATCGAAAAAGGTGCGGTGGTGTCTTTCAACGAAGCCTTCGACCGCTATTTGGGCAAAAACCGTCCGGCTTATGCCGAGCGACGCCGTGCCACAGCGGAAGAAGCCGTAGCGTTGATTCACCAGGCCGGTGGCCTGGCCGTGTTGGCTCATCCGAAATGGGTCAAAGCGGAAGGCAAGGAGTTGGAACGCCTTGTGGAATCTCTGGCGGATGCCGGTTTGGATGGCTTGGAATGTCACTACACGGACCATTCCGAAAAAGAGACGCAAACCTTCATTTCGCTGGCCGAACGTTTGGGACTGCTGGTTACGGGCGGCTCGGATTTTCATGGTGAAGCCAAACCCGATACACGTTTGGGTGTTGGGAAAGGCAACCTGAATATTCCTTACGAACTGCTGCAAAAACTCAAAGCTGCCGCCAAATGCTGAAAAATGGCGTCATTTTGCCATCTGTTTTCAGGACCGCTGAACGGATATGAAGGGAGCAGGATTTTTTATCCTGCGCCTCACCAACGACGAATTCGTCTCTATATTGCCTCGAAATCCTTGGGATAGCTTCTCGCTGAAAAAAAAATTGCTCAAACAAGAAGACTTTTGATGATGTGTTTATTTTTAGAACAGTTCTCAGAAGCTGTATTAGGCATCTTTTTTGTTCTGGATAGCTATATTTCGGCTTTTCCTAATCGTCTAAAGTTATACATACGTCGCAATTCTTGGGTGAAGTTCTTTCAAAGGGAAGAACTCATTCACCTTTTTCGATTGACGATATGTCAAAGTTGGCTACAATCATTTTTGCAGTTGCCGATTTGACGCACAAGTGGAAAGAAAACTGGATGATCGGGGGAAACATGCCTTCGAAACCGAAGTACAAAAGTGGATATTTGCGCTTGCTGTTCTTGTCAAGCATAGTCGTGATGTGTGGTTCCGTTCGTTGCCTGAGTGTAGATACGAATTCGGGGGACGTAATCCGCGTATATAGCGGCTATGAGGAAAACACATCGTTCAATCATCTCGTCGGAATCGAGAACATACGTTTGGGGTTGTTCGAAGTGTCTACGGATGGAGAAATGCCTGGGCTGGTGGCCTCGAATGAATGGGCGCATGAAAGTGGAATTCTAAAAGACGAAGTTGTTCCTCGTGCCAAAGCTCTACAGAAAAAAGCTGAAGCGGGAAAAACCTACCGAATGGTGATCGAACTGGCCGACGATTTAGGCAATATTCGCTCTCGGGCCGTTTCCAATTCTTTTATCGGCACGAGCGATAATTCGCCGTTGATGCTCGCTTTTTTTGTAATGCAGACCGACAGTTTCAACCTCGCACCCCAACTTGAAAAAGGGGTGGCCGTTGCTCCTTCGATGATGTCTCATGCTCGCAGGGGTCATGCCGCCCTGAAGCTGGAAAACGGCAAAGTGATGTTTGTCGGGGGCGTGGCAAATGAAAACAACATCGAAATCGCACCACGTGAGTTGGACTTGTTCAATCCTGAAACCAATGGTTACGAAACCTTGAATGTCGATAGCGAAAGCTGGAAGGAAGGGAGGGCGTATTTCGCGTTTTGCGAAATCGATAGTCCGTTCCCCTACGATTCGGAGGAGGGTGTAGAGCAGACCTTTTTCCTGCTGGCAGGTGGTAGAACCGCAGATGGAGCGTTTTTGAACGAGGTACTGTTAGGACAGTACATCGAAGGGAACAAAGGTGTAATTATCGTGCCGTTGGGGCGTTTACCGGTTGCGGTGACTCATGCTCGAGCCGTGAAAATTCCTGGGACGAAATCAGTACTGGTAACAGGAGGTTTAACCGCCGAAGGGTTGGCCAGCAATCAAGCTGTTTTGGTGAACTACGACTACGAAACCTATAACGTCGTTCCGTTGGAATCCACGTTGTACGAACCGCGTTACGGTCACGCTATGACGGTGTTGCCAGTGGCGGGAGAGGATGATTCTCAAACGTGGAACGTTCTTGTCACCGGTGGTGTTACAGTCATCGAAAACGGCGAGACTCAGATTCCTTCGACCATTTCGCTGGTAGAGGTGTTTTCCGTGACAAATCAGGAGTTTTCCTGCTTTACCTACGATACGCAAACCGAAAGTTGCCTTGAAGATCCCTGTCAAAAACGATGCCGAAGCGAAAGCGAAAACACCTTTGCCAGGCGGGCTAAACATGCGGCGATTCCGCTGTTTCCCCAGATTGACGGCCAACCCGACCCAGAGCGTCTTTACCAGGCTCGGGCGGTTTTGGTTGGTGGTGTAAACCAGTGCGAAAGCGGTGTGTTTCCCACCTACGGCAATGTCGAGGGCTACCCTTCCATCGATGCAAATGGAAAAATCACCTGCCAGGTATTTGGCGCAGGTAAAATGCCGTTGTACGAGGTTGATTGGGACATTCTCAATGCCGATACCCACTCTGTGTTCGTTGTTGGAACAGGAAACGGTTTGACCGATTCCACCGAGCGAAGCGCCCAGATCTATCGTTTTTCGTATAGTGAAGGGGACGAATCCTGTCAGGGAGTTTGGGATTTGAAACCGATTCAGGTTCGTGCGGTGGCAAGCGAAAGCAACGGCGGTGTTCGGGCGAACTCGCCCTTCGGTACGGCCTCGATGCAGGTGGCGCGAGAAGATTTCACCGTAACAGCGCTCGACAATGGAAACGTGCTGGTTGCCGGTGGGGCAGATATCCGGAATTACGGGTTTCCACTGAACACGGTCGAGGTCTACATGCCTCCCATTGGTAACCAATATGGTGGGTTCTTCGATTTCTGTAGCTCATTCGAAACGGAAGACATTGGTCCGGTGGAATGCGTGGAAAACTGCGGTCCTCCCGTACCCAGCATTGTTGTGGATGATGTTTATGCTTCTCCGCAGCCATTGAGCGAATTCAAAATGAGCGGGTTGCAGTCCTTCAGTCCTTACGGGGAGATCCGTGAGCCGCTGACCTACCAGTGGTCCTGGTCGCCGGGCGGACGTCCGGCTTCTGCGACGGATGCCGTGCTGGTTTGCGATATTCAAAACAACGATTACGACAGCGAAAACGACATCACAAGCGGTGGTGATGATTTCACCGATTGTGGAGAGACGAAAATCTTTTTCCCCACGGCTGGAACCTACAAGTTTCGTCTGAAGGTGAAAGACAGCGCAGGGATGGTTTCCGGTCCGAGCGAAGATTGTCCGCAATGCGAAGAGTACGCCACACGTGAGGTGGTGGTACGACCCTCGAAAAAACTATATGTCGAGCTTGTCTGGGACAAAGGTGGTGACGGGCTACGTGGGGTGGATATGGACTTATACCTCGTTCGAAAGCGCGACGAAGGAACGTTCGCTGTGAGTCAGGCCAAAGACGATCGTATCCAATCAGATTCCTGGCGCTCTCTGAGTTGTTCTGACGATAGTGATTGCACGGGTGGTTTTCATTGCGATCAAAACATGAATTTTTGTGACAAGATTTGCACGAACGATCGGCAGTGTTTCGATTATGCCTACGGGTATTTTTGTTCGGATGACAAATGTGCATTGTATTTCGATAGACCACCGACCGGGGATGAACCTTATCCTCCCCTGTCGATCTATTGTGGCATTTGCACCGACGATGAAAATAACTATTGCGGCGATGATTCCGATTGCGGTGATGGAGCAACATGTCAGCCTTCACAGGAACTTTGCGCGATTAAGGACGGTTATTGTCGTTCCTGGCAAGACTCTCAGGGGGGTAGCCCGAAGTACGTGTGCGCGGAGCATACCGAAGACGTGATCAACGATACGTGCTTCTTCCAAAATCATCAACCGGATTGGGGAGTCAAAAACGAGGAGGACGACGATCCCAGCTTGGATATCGACGATGTAGATGGCTGGGGACCGGAGGTCATTTCTCTTGAAAATCCGGCAAGTGGCACGTATCGGGTAGTCGTGCGTCTGTTCAGTGATCCATTGATGGATGTATCTCCAGAATCTCCCGTGACGGCATATGTAAAAATATTGATCAATGCAAACGCCAAAATCTACTTCGATCCGGCCACGGGTCAGTTCACGGATGAAGCTATCAAGTTAAAATTTACAAAAACCCTGACGTATTGGAAAGTTGCGGACATTGTCTGGGACGCCGAGAAACAGGTGGAAGGTTTAGATCTACTTGGAGATGGTGAAATCGAAGTTCTTTCCACTACACCGGAGACCGCCGAAGTTCCCGTTCCGGACCTGACGGTGGAACACTACGCCAATCCCTTCTGGGCGGTTAGCGGTCCGTTCGATCCGCTGGATTGCGTCAACCCACGTTCGATCTGGTGTGACAAAATTACCGATGTTATCAGCAGCGACGGAAAGACGTGCCAGCAGGTTTACTCGAACATACCACCCTGGTGCGAGTGATAAAAAGCGGTAGTGTTTTCAACGGGTGCATCACAAGATATAGCGACTTTCGTAAAATCCTCTTTTTTTTCGTAGCGGCGAGGCGTAAGCCCGCCGTTTTTGCCTTTTGAAAGTTGCTTTTATACCCCCAATCTCCCTTTTCGGCGGGCTTAGGCCTCGCCGCTACAACCAAACGAATGAATGCTTCAATATTGTTGGGCCAATTCGCACCATTTTGTGATGCACCCGTTTTCAACGTTGTATGGGAAATCTGTCACGGACGTGAAAGCCAGGAATCACTCGTTAAATACAAATAGATCTGTTCTCCCACAATACGGTGTCCTTCTGCGTTGAGGTGACGGTCGAGACGATAGTACGGTTCTGTTGAGCTGGCCCGCAGTACCTCGGACGGATCAACCATGGGGATATCCAAAGCACGACACAGTTTGGAAAACCGGGTTCGGGGGAGAGAGTCGTCAAGAGCTTCGGCGTTTTTTTCCGATCGTTCGAGTAAAGCTTGCCACCGTTGCAGGCGGACTTCGGCATCGGTCGGAATATAAACGGCCAATAATTGCGATTCGGATTGTTTTGTTAATGATTTCAAATGTTTGAAATCGGTCTGCACCTCTTTCCAACCACGCTCGATTGTTTCATCTTTTTCCTTGGAAAACAGCGTCCATTCCAAAGTCGTTGTGGGAGAAGCACCCAAGGCCCGGTCTCGTTCGGAAAGAAACAGAGCGCCCAACGCGGAAGGTAAGCGGGGAATGACGGAGGTTTCGAAAAAGCGATGAATCCACAAGCGTTGAAACCAGGAAAACGTTTCCGAAAAAGGTTGATCTTGAATCAATGTTTCCCGAACCACTGCCGAGCGGGGATCGCGATACAATAGGGTATCGAATAAATCATTGCCGCTGTAAAACGCCACAATTACGAGATCTGGCCGAAGGGATTTTAGGCTGCGGGAGGCAACTTCTGCCTGCTGAGGTGGTCCCCAGGAAGGACAAGCGGCATTGTAGACTGCCGCATCGGGAAACGATGTGGCTAAACGATCGTGCAAAGTAGCATAAAACGTTTCTTTTTGTTGCACGCCCTGACCGAAGGCGAAGGAATCGCCAAGCCCGAGCAGTCGCGGCGTGTCTGTTTTTTCGGGTTGGGGCGAGCGCATCCCGAAGGTGTCGGTTCGGATGGTGTACCGATATTCCGGGGTTTCAATCGTTCCTTCCCAATCGGGACAGAGCTTTCGTCCCAATACCTTATCCTGACAGTACATCCCATCTGCACCCGGAGGAGTCCACGTCAGCCGCAAGACTCCTTCCATCGCTAAAAGTCCCGAAAGCGTGCCGAACAGCACCAGAATCACCGGAATCAGCAGACGGGCGGCAAATGGTAGTGGCTGGTCGGATGGAGAAGGACGCATCGTATCGATTTTCCCGCGATTTAAGGGGCAGGTTTGGTAGCTGCGGCTTGTTCGATACGCAATGTGATGCGAACCGAGCCCGTTTGTTTGGGGTCTATCAGCGCTTTGATTCTTTTGACGCTCAATTTCCCGGATTGTTGAAGAATTTCGATGGCTTGGTGGTAGTGTGAACCTGGGATGTCGATGACCAGTGGTTCCTTGACGCCGATTCCACGCGACGGCCAGTTGCTAAGCAGTTTCGAAAACGAGGCGTTGAGTCGTTGGGCGGTGGACCGTGGATTGGGCGAAGAAATCGTCATCATGTAGCTGTAACTGGCGACTTTTTGTCCACTTTTAGGGCGGACATCCTCGGCGACCTGATATCCCTGACCCGGTGCCGGAGCAGGCTTTGTCGTGATGGAAATCTGAGGTTTGGCGGGTTTGGATGTTGTTTTATCGCAGCCGATGCCGCTAAATGCAAGACAACACAGTGTTACAAGAAACATTTGAAATATCAACGAGTTAAAGTTTTTTTCAGGGTTCGTTCGTTTGGAATTACATGTCATAGCTGTCCTCGAAATTATAAAGCAAAGTCATCAAGTAGGAGGCGATTTTCCGAGCCGGTGGTTGACCTGGAGTGGTCAATGCGTCTCGTAATGTTTTCGCCTGTTTTCGACACTTCCATCTGTACCGGGCGTCACGAAGAATGTCCAGGGAAACCCGGCTTAGTCGCTCTGGTGTGGCGGTTGGTCCAAGCAGTTCCGGTGTCTCGCGGCGACCGAGAATCAGGTTGGGTAATGCAAAATGGGAAGCCGTGGCCAGTTGCCGGACGATAGCCTCACTTACGGGATGCGCCCGATGGGCGACGACCATGGGTAAGCCGCTTAAGGCGATTTCAAGCGTACTCGTACCGGGTTTGCACCAGGCAAGATCCGCATGGATAGGCCGAGCGTCGAGTTCGTCGCGATCCAGCAGGGTAAATGTTTCCTGATCCACCCATTTTTCCACGAGTTTCCGCTTGTTTTCGGTCACAACGACAGTGAACGTTACAGGACGTTTCACCTGTTTTCGAAGAATTTTGGCCGCTTCGGTATACCAGGCCAGGTTTCTTGATATCTCGTGTGTGCGACTTCCGGGAAAAAGCAAAATATTCCAACGGCTTTCGTCGTGTTCCAATTCTTGAATAAGAGGGAGACGATAGGCTAGCGGATGGCCTACGAATTCTGCCGGGAGGCCGTGATCTCGCAAAAAGCGGGTTTCGAATTCAAACAGGGAAAAGACTTTTTCGTAGCGCTGCAAAGAACGGATACGTTTTTTGCGCCAGGCCCAGACCTGAGGAGGTGCGACGCAGATGGCAGGAATGCGGCGACGCCGAAGGATGGGGAGCAGCAGGCGTTGTAGCTCGGGAGCATCTACCATCAGTGCTGCGTTCGGCAGGTTTCGTCCTAGCAAACCACGCAGATCCAAGAGGTTTTTCGTTAGACGATGCAACTCGGGCAGCAATTCGACCAGTCCTGCACCTTCCACATCGTCAAGCGTTCGGACAGGTTCCAATCCCTGGGCAAGCGTTGCCGGACCGGCGATACCGAAAGTCCTCGTTTTGTTTCCTGTTTTCGACTCCAATGTCTGGAATTCATGCAAAATTTCGGCGGCAAGACGGTCGCCGGAGGATTCGCCGATACTGAAGAAGAGAGTTTTTTCGTTGATGGACATGAAGCGTTTTTTTCCGTGCTTGAATCGAAACAGGATTGCCAGCAATTGTTTCAGCCTATATGATGGGAACTCCTATGTCCACGTTCCGTGTGCATCCTGTTCGCTGCCGGATGCCCGAAGGAGTGATTCCATGGCCGAAAGCCTGCAACGAGACGATTTACTTGCATTACCCAAAGTCGATCTGCATGTCCATCTCGATGGTTCATTGCGTTTGGAAACTTTACTTGAACTGGCAGAAAACCAGGGAGTGGATCTACCTGAGAGCGATCCGGTGGCTTTAAAAAAGCATTTGCATCTGGGGCAACGTTGCAAGGATCTCAACCAGTATCTCGAAGCTTTTGCCTACACCACGGCTGTCATGCAGGACGAAGCCTCGCTCGAGCGCATTGCCTACGAACTGGTTGAAGATTGCGCCGGTGAGAACATTCGATATTTCGAAGTACGATTCGCGCCGAATCTGCATATCAATAAAGGTTTGAGTTTACAGGCGGTTATGGATTCGGTGCTTGCGGGTTTGAAACGCGGAGAAGAGGATTTCGGCGTGGTGTCGGGGTTGATCGTCTGCGGAATTCGCAACATGAGCCCGGAAATCAGTTATCGGCTGGCTCGGTTGACTGCTTCGTACAAAGGGCGTGGTGCGGTGGGATTCGATCTGGCGGGGGCGGAGTTCAGCAATCCGGCCAAATACCATATCAAAGCCTTTTATTACATCGTCAATCACAACATTAATTGCACCGTTCATGCCGGTGAAGCGTTTGGTGCGGAATCCATCCATCAGGCGATTCATTACAACCACGCCCATCGCATCGGTCACGGAACGCGCCTGTACGAGGACGACGATCTCGCCGATTACGTCAACGATCACCGTATTCCTCTGGAAGTGTGTCTCAAATCCAACGTGCAGACCGGGGCGGTGGAAAACATCGAGTCCCACCCGTTTCCGCGATTTCTGCAACGTGGGATTCGGGTGACGCTCAACACCGATAATCGTTTGATTACCGATACCACGATAACGGACGAACTCCTGCTTGCGCACGAAACCTTCGGTTTTTCCCTGTTGGAGTTGAAGAAGATCATTCTCAATGGCTTCAAATCCATGTTCCAACCCTACAAAGTCCGTAAACAATGGTTGGAAAAAATGAGGCGTGAACTGGGACTGGAAGAAATTTATTACCCAGATTTCGGAACTCTACTTGAGAAGAAAAAGTAAAACTCCAAGAGGTTTTTTGAAAAACAGGGTTTTCGAGATATGTCGCCTTTTTTCGTATAAATGGATTGTTTTGCAGAATATTTGCGAAAATTTGATTGCAATGAGCGGATCAAGTGTCATGTTTTGGAAAACTATCGATGAAATCGGCTTGGTTTTTCCGAAAAGATGACGAGGAAATCAACCTTTTCTTCATCTTTTTACCTGTCAAGCTTGACAAATGATGGTGAAATCAATGTATTTATCGAACATGCATTGCTTTTGGGAACGTTTTATGTAAAATCCCTCTGATTTCGCACTCTTTTTCCAATGAAACGAGCGGTGTGAACCGTAAGGGAAAACAAGTAGGAAGCAGGGGATAAAATGAAAAGGGAGTTGTGTCAGCTCTTTTTTCATCGTGAAAAGCAAATATAGACAAGAAATCCGGATACTTCTATGGAAATGCAGAAAACAACGACGAAATCCATCGTCGATCAAATTGTCAGTGAAATCAACCTGGAATTGTTTCTATCCGCCGTTCGAAGTCGGTGGCAGGCGTTTTTGCTGACGTTCCTGATGGTCCTGTTGATGGGGGGGATTTATCTTAGCCTCAAGAAACCGGTGTATGAGTCCGTAAGTACGATTGAGATTGGCTTGAGTGAAGAAAAAGTTCTCGATGACGTCAAAGGTGTTACATCTCTCGGCACGGATTCCTGGTACAAAGTTGGGAACTACCTGAAAACCCAATATGCCATCATTACCAGCCGGGACATCCTTGAGCGCGTGATTGAACGCGAGCATTTGGATAGTGATTTGGCGTTTTTAGGTTTGGATGAAATACAGGATCAAGAGAAACTCAAAGAGATCCTCGAAAATATCAATGTCGTTGAAATTTTGTCGGCCAACCTGTCGGTATTTCCCGTTCTCAATACCAACCTGGTTAAAATTCATTACCGGCACAGCAATCCCGAAACCGCAGCAAGAATTGTTAATGCCATAACGGATATCTACCTCGAAAGAAACCTGATTCGTCGTCAGGCTTCGACGACCGACGCCATCGGTTGGCTGGAAAAGCAACTGGTCGAACTGAAAGAAAAACTGAATCACTCGGCAGAGGAACTGTTCGATTTCAAACGGGAAAACGAAATCCTCAACACCGCCATCGAAAGCAATATCAGTGTCAATGCCACACGAATTCAGCGATTGATGGATGAAGTTACGGATCAGAAAGCGCGTGTTGCTCGACTGGAAGCCAAAGTCGAGAAATTCGAAGACCTCGATGAAAATGATTACCTAAATTCGATGATTACGGAGTTTTCAGAAAACGCCGAAATTCGCGACACCCGAAACCAGTTGCTGAAATTGCAGATGGATTACGCTCGTTTGTCGGAGCGTTATACCGATGAGCACCCGGACATGGTTGCCATGCTCAATGGTATGGAAAAAGCAAAGAAACTGTTGAATTCGCTGGCGATGTCGGTTGTTCAGAGCGTTCGAATGGAAAAGGAAGAAGCCGTCAACGCTTTGCGACTTCTCGAAGAACAACTTCGTTTGGCCAAAGACGAAGCGATCCAACTCAGCCTGAAAGAATCCGACTACAACCGCCTGACGAGAGAATGGGACACAAACCAAAAGCTGTACGATCTCGTCATGACGCGTTTAAAAGAAGCTTCGTTGACCGGATTGTTGCAAACGAACAATTTGCATGTAGTGGACTACGGCGTAGTATCCGATATTCCCGTGGCTCCCAAGAAAAAACTCATTGCTTTAGCGACGGCGTTTTTCGCATTTCTTCTGGCTCTTATCGTCGCTACGTTTTTCGAGCTTGCCGACAATACCATTAAGGGTGTGGATGATATCGAAAAGCGGATTGGTGTGAACCTGATCGGTATTCTGCCGTTGGTCAATCTGGAGGAAAGCAAGCGTCCCAAGGACGGTCGAAGAGAAAGCGACGTGGACCAATATGTAATCCACATGCCGAAATCGTCGTTCTCGGAGGCGGCCCGAACGATCCGAACCAATATCGGTTTCATGATCCGGGAACCCGGACCGATGAAGCTGTTGATTTCCTCTGCCATGCCTTCGGAAGGTAAAACCACGGTGGTATCCAACCTTTCGATTTTAATGGCCAATGCGGGGCGAAAAGTCGTCGTCATCGATTGCGACATGCGTAAGCCGAGAATTCACAAAGTCTTCAAGATTCCGAAAGGAAAAGTCGGATTGTCGACGTTGCTCGTCGATCAATCGACCGTCGAGGAATCCGCCGTGCAAGGTCCGGTGGAAAACCTGCATGTCATTCCCTGTGGTCCCACACCGCCCAACCCATCGGAATTGTTACAGATGGAGCAGTTCGACAAGGTGGTGGAACGACTTTGCGAAGTCTACGACGTGTTGCTTTTCGACTCTCCACCGGTCATCGCCGTATCTGATGCTTTGGTGATTTCCCGATTGGTGCACGGTATTACGATGGTGGCCAAAGCCGGGTGGACCTCCCGAGGAGCGTTGGCGCAGGCTGTGAAAGTCTTTACCGACGCCGATCGTCCCATGTTGGGCGTCGTGATGAACAGCCTCGATCTGTCGTCCAAGAAGTACGGTTACCAGTACTACCATTACTACTATTACCGTTACGGTTACTACACCTACGGTGGTAAGAAAAAGAAACGCAAGGACGGCAAAGGCTACGTCTACGGCTATGAAGGTGGATATTACGGAGAGGACGACGAACCTTCCACGACTCCCGAATTGGCCGATAACAATTCCAGCGGTGCAACAGGAACCAACGGGGTCTGACGGTATTCTTTTTTACCAATGAATTGAGAAACAGTAGTAGGTCGGGCTAATTTTTAGCCCGATACCTTGGCATTGTCAGGTAAGAAATTTGTCCGACCGCGAGATGTTTTCGATACTTGGTAGCGAAATGGTGGTATCAGTCGTCCGATCGTTCTTCCTTGACCGGACGGAAGGGATGCAGGAAAGACGCCAGCGGCGCAGGTAGTCTTGTTTGGATGTACAATCTACCTTTACCCCGGAACCGGCAGACCAGCCCTTCCCCGGAAAACAGCAGCGATTTCAGTCCGCCAACGGTTTCCACACGGTAGTCCAGGCTTGTTTCAAACGCGACGATCGCTCCCGAATCGACCACCATTTCCCCATCGATATCCAGAGGTTCCAGCGCTCCGTAACTGCCGAAAAAAAGCGGTCCGGGACCGGTGACTTTCAGCATAAACAATCCCTCGCCACCGAAGAACGAGCGAGCGCCGCCCCATTTGGTGTCTACATCGAGATTGCTTCCACCGGCGACATAGGCACCGGACTGGAGCATCCATTGCTCGCCGTCGCGAAGTTCCAGCGCGTGTAAGTCACCAGGAGCGCCCGGAGCCAGGTCCAGACGACCGGAACGGTCTTTGGCCGTGAAAGTATTGACGAAAAACGACTCTCCACCGATCATTCGCTTCAGTCCGGCCAGCAATCCTCCCTTGGCCTTGGTTTCCAGTTCCAAAGAGGGGTCCATTGCGACCATAGCACCCGACTCGGCACGGATCGATTCACCCGGTTCGAGAGTCAGGCGTACCATGGCGAAGTCCGGCTGTCCGACGATTTCGTGTTTCATCGCACTTCCCTCCGTTCCGGTAGCAGAGGTCCGATCCGTTTTCCATACGCTTCGGGTTGTCGAGTCTGTAACAACAGGCGTCCTCGACCCTGGAATCGGCAGACCAGCCCTTCACCGGAAAACAACGTGGACATCCAATTGCCCATGCCTCGGATACGATAGTCCAGACCTTCTTCGAAAGCCACGATGTGTCCGGTATCCACGATGTACTCGCCGTCCACTTCTACCTCGTGAATGGCTCCGAACGACGACAGCAGCAGAGCGCCCCGTCCACGAACACCGAGCATAAACAACCCTTCACCCGAGAAAAATCCCTTCGTAAGGCTTTGCAGGTTGGTGTCGATGTCAAGGCTCGTGTCGCCGGCAAGGTAGCTGGAGCTTTGCACGGTCCAGCGGCCATCGAGATCCACTTGCACGACATCCCCGGGAAGCTGGGGAGCCAACAGTACCTCGCCGCCGTTGGAACCGGCATGGAATTCGTTGAGGAAAAACGATTCTCCACCGAAAAGTTTTCGTTTTGCCGCCTTGAAAAGTCCCCCGGAGGATGTGGAAATCGTTACGTCGTGCATGGCCAGCATGGCTCCGCTTTCGGCACGGATCGCTTCGCCTGCTTCCAGTCGTACCTTTGCTATGGCGTAGGCGGGCCGATGATCGATAGATATATTCATATGTTGTCCACTTGGGGTTCGTTACCTGTTTGCTAGATCGAAAAGTCTCCAATTCTGTCAGTAATTATAGTCCCCTCAGTCGTATTCGCAATGCTCGATTTCGTCTTCGTCACGATCTGCCGAGGGTGGGCCATACAAAACATCATAGTCTTCGTCTCCAGGAGGTACGCATTGCCCGGAGATGTCATCGCAGTACCAGCCTTCTCCGTAACGGTAGGTGCATTCGTTGTCTTGCGTGCAATTCGGATTGTCACCTTCTCCTGGTGCAACACACTTATTGGATTCCAGATCACAAATCCATCCTAGTAAATAGCAATCCGCGTCATCATCGCAATACGAGGGAGGTCCGTATATGTCATAGCTGTCTTCGTCGGGATCCCGGGAAGCGGGTTCTTCGTCTCTATCGGCGCTTGTTGTTATTTCGTCACTATCCGTTTTTAATCCTTCTTCGTCGTTATCACTTCTCCATATCTCCTCGTCGCCTTCGGATTCACCGCTCCAGAGACAAAAGCCGTCTTCACCGCAGTAGTAGTCCTCATCGAACCACGCCACACATTGTTCATCGGTGGTACAGACCGACATGGGGCCGTAAGTGGCTCGCGCTTCTTCTTCACAACCCGCAAAGAAAACCGATGCAGGTAACAACATGAAAAACGAGGCCAGCCAGCCGCGAATAGTCATGATCAGCATATCCGCCTCCAAGGTTGGATTTAGCAATCATTATATGTGACGATGACCGGATCGGCAAATAGGATGAAACATTCTGCAAATTCAAGCATGAACGTTCAGTAAATCGATTGATTAACCCGCATTATTCATGAGGATCGTCACGAGACGCCGAAAACCGAAGATATTTCATGAAGTTGGAGTGATTTTTTAACGGAAGCATACTTGACAGTATGTTGAGTATAAAAAATCGGGAAACAAATGAAAGATCAAGAGTTTTCAAGTCGTAGTAGATTCTTCATTAATAATGCGGGTTAAGCGAGATGTTGCAGGAGTTTTCGTACAAGTGATTGCGTTCGTGCGTGACCCGGATTGAGGGAAGCGAATCGCCCGACCACAGGGCGTCCCGCAAGCGCCAGATCACCCAGTGCATCCAACAGCTTGTGACGCAGATGTTCGTTCGTACCGCGCATTCCCTCCGGGTTTTCCACCTTTCCTTGCCTGAAAACGAGGCAGTTTTCGAGGCTTACTCCCTGGATCAATCCGAGGTTTCGCAAGGAGCTTTCGTGTTCTCGCAGTCCGTAGGTTCTTGCCGGTGCGATTTTCTCCCGCCAGTTTTCCGACTCGAAATCCTGGTGCAGAGTACGACCGCCCAATAAGGGTGTTTCGGCTGAAAACGATAGAGAAAACGTTAGCTTCGGTGCCGGTTCCAGGCGGGCGAAGCCCCGTTCGTTGCGAACCTCGACCGGTTGGCGGATCACAATGCTTTCTTCGGTTGGAATGTCCTCTTTACGAGATAGATTTACCAGACGGTGAACGAATTCCCGAGCGGAACCGTCCAAGATGGGAATTTCCGGTCCTTCCACGGTGATGCGAGCATAAGGAATCGAGCAGCACATGAGCGCGGCGAGCAGGTGTTCGACGGTTTCCACGCGGACTCCGTCTTTTTGCAGCACCGTTCGGAAAGATTCTCCCGTTGCATAGGTTGCCAAGGCGGGGATTTCGACGCCTTGGGAAACGAAAGAATAGTTGCTTTCACGAACGGGGGGAACGTCCAGCACGTCCAATGGAAATGCGGGCTTGTTGGCCTGAATGCAGGCCGACGCCCTCGAAAACCACGGGTTCGGCACAGGGCAAAGGTCAGTCCTCGGGTTCGGGTACGGGACCGAACAAGTCGCCCTGTCGATTGGCAACCCATTTCATACCCAGGTGCTGGTAGGCGAGACGAGTGATGATCCGCCCCTTGGGAGTTCGCTGGAGAAAGCCGTTTTGAATGAGAAACGGTTCGTACACATCTTCCAGCGTGTCGGTTTCCTCGCAGACGACGGTTGCCAGGGTTTTGAGTCCAACCGGCCCTCCGTCGAACTTGGTGGCGATTTCGTGCAGGATGCGGCGGTCTTTTTCGTCCAGACCTTTTTCATCCACTTCCAAGCGCTCAAGCGCGTATCGAGCGATTTTCAGCGTAACTTCGCCATCTCCTTCGACTTCGGCGAAATCTCGTACCCGACGAAGAAGACGGTTGGCGATGCGGGGCGTTCCCCGTGAACGTTTGGCGATTTCCGCCGCGCCGTCCGTGGAAACGCTGACTCCCAATAACCCTGCGGAACGACGGATGATTTTCTCCAGATCCTCGGCCGGGTAGAACTCAAGGCTCAACGGAATCTGGAACCGGTCACGCAATGGAGAGGTTAGTAGGCCGGTGCGGGTTGTGGCTCCCACCAGCGTGAATTTTTCGAGATTGAGTTTCCAGTTGCGGGCATTCGGTCCTTCTCCGATGATCAGGTCGAATTTGAAATCCTCCATTGCGGGATAAAGGTTTTCCTCGACCATCGGACTCAGCCGGTGAATTTCATCGATAAACAGCACGTCGCCCCGTTGAAGATTTGTCAGCAATCCCGCCAGGTCGCCTTTTTTATCGATGGCCGGGCCGGAGGTGAAATGCACGTTTGCGTTCATTTCGTTGGCGATAATGTGGGCCAGCGTCGTTTTTCCCAGGCCGGGTGGGGCGCTGAGTAGGACGTGATCGAGCACTTCGCCACGTTTGCATGCCGCCTGAATGAACACTTGCAGCAAACCTTTGGCTTTTTTCTGGCCTACGAATTCATCGAAGCGGCGAGGGCGCAACGCTTGATCTAAGGATTCGTCATCTCCCGAAGGAATGGCGTCGGTGTTTTCGTTGTCTCGGATATCAGTCATCGGGTCTTTCCGGTGGAATGGATCTCGTTCCTGGTTTTCGTGTCAATTCCTTGAAATCAAAGAGGAATTTCAGGGTTTCCGCTGTTTCCGACTATCGGTTGGCAAACCTGAATCCCATCGCAATCGTCGGCTTTGACGACACAGCCGTTGTAAGCGTTGTCCCGCTTGCAGGGTTCGTCCCGGCATTTGTCCTGACATTTGTCAAGGGCGTCTGCTGCGTTCGAATCACTACGGCATTCCATTTTAAGACGGCAGGCTTCCAAACACAACTCTTCATCTCCGACAGCTTCGCAGATACCGTAACAGCATTTAAGGTCGGCCTTGCATTCGGCGTCGACTGTGCAAGGATCGCCTTCGCCGTTGTCGTCGTTGCAAGCGGTTGGAAACAGCAAGAAGCAGACCGAGAGCATCATAAAAAGAATGAAATTTCGAGACATCTTCCGCAAAACACCAACAACGCTTTCAGTATGCACGAGCCATTCCGCCATCGAGAACCACCGTCTGGCCGGTCATGTACGAAGACCTGTCACTAAGCAGGAAAGCGGCGAGGTCGGCGAATTCCTTCGGATCTCCGAAACGTCTCAGTGGAATGGCGGCCTGGCTTTTCTCTTTATGCTCGCCGAGCGGAATTTTCGCTGCCGCAGCTTGCTTGCGCAAAACCGCTTCGAGTCGTCCGGTAGAGAACAACCCCGGAGCAATGCAGTTGACCCGTATGCCCATCGGTCCGAATTCGTCGGCCTGGGTTTTGGCCATACCGACCACCGCTTGTCGCATGGCATTGGACAGCAGCAGCCCGGAAATGGGGTTGACGTACCGACATCGACACGGAATGCAGCACGACGCCGTTTTTTCGTTTCAGATAGGGAAGGGCTTCTCGTACGAGCCGCACGGCGGGCATCAACGTGAGTGACATGGCGTCCTCCCAGGCATCGTCCCAAAACGATTCGAACGTCCCGGATGGCGGACCGCCGTTGTTGGTAAATACACCGTCGATCCGTTTCCAGCGCCCGACGACTGCGTCCACCCAGCAGCCAGGAAATTCAGGGTCGGTCAGATCTCCACCGTATGGAAAAACTTCGCGTCCCGTCGCGACACGAATGCGCTGAGCCGCGTTGGAGAGGATATCTTGTCTTCGGGCGCAAATACTGACGTTCGCCCCCATTTCGGCCAACGTTTTCGCGGTGGCGAACCCTAAGCCTTCGCTCGCTCCCGCGACGAGAAATACTTTATCGGTCAAATGTAAATCGAAACCGGACATGCCGTTCTCTCCTTGTTATTCGATGGGAATTGTTGGACCCTTCGGTCAGATTTTACGGTTCGTAGGCTGCTGCCGTTTTTGTCATGCGCCGTAATTCGAAGTGTTCGTTGGATATGGCGAATCGCAGCAGTTCCTTGATTTCGTCATCGTCTCGGTGGCGCACCAGGACTTCCTTGGTACTTTTGGGGCGTTTGGGCGGTTTTCCCTGGGCGAGATAATGCACGACAAGCGCCGCATCCATCAGGCTGCCGGAGAGCAACAGGCCGAAACGATTTTCGGTATGTCTCACGGCTTTCAGGAACGCTTCGTAGTCCAGGGCTTTGTCTCGTTTGAGGTAGATGGCCTCGGCGGCGAGGCGTGCCTCTCCCATCAGATTTCCCGGAATTTCGGAACGCATCGAATCGGCAAAGCGGTCGAGGGTTTCCAACTGAGTGAATTCAGGTTTGAAATCGCTGTAAAAAATGTAGATCAGCGTTTCTGTCCAACGCTTGAGCACCACATGGTTGATGTCGATGAACCGCGAGCGCAGACGTTTCAGGCGTGAAACGGCCTTACCCATTGCGAAACGCCGGATGGTGTCGGTGGCCAACGCGAAATCTCCACCCAATACCACCGTTTGGGGCCGGGTGTCGGCGACGTGCAGAAGATTGGGTTGACGGTGCGCGATGTAAAGCTCGAAACGCTCGATGCCAAGATATTGCGCCGCATGTTCGAAATGACGGAAGCTCGCCGAACTTCCTGCGGCGTGGTAGCAGGTTTCCAGGGAATATTGTCCCAGATTCGGCGGCACCATGCGCGGGAGCACTTTCGACAAAATTTGCGTTACATCACCGATTTCGTTGCGTTCTCCTGGATGGACCAGCAGCCGACTTTGATCGAGTTCCGGGATGTACGACGAAAACCGCCTCGCTCGTAACGAGCGGATTTCATCGACGAAACGTTGTTGATCGGGGGAAAGGTCGTGCAGAAATTCCAGCGCGAGCGTGCAGCAATAGGCTTTATCCCATTCTTCACGTTGCCGGAAAACCTCGTATAGACCGTGCCATGCCTCCAGTTTGAACGGCGAAACGTGGATCAATTCCCGGTACTTATCGACCGAATCTTTGGAATATTCCGTAGAATTCGCCAACAAACCGGCCTGGAATTCCAGAAGGTGTTCTTCTCCGGGAACCTCGGCAATCGCCTCTTCCATAATTTCGCGAGCACGGGCGAAATCGTTCATCTCTTCATGATGGATTCGTGCCAGCCAGAGCGTGAGCGACACCCCATGCGTCCACTTCTTCGTCTCCCAACTCGCTGATTCGTCGTTCCAGGGTTTCCACGAGATCCAGAATTCGTCCCGTTTCCCGCTGAATCGAGACCAGGGCTTCGAGAACGCCTTCGGTATTCGGATCGATTTCCAGAACTTTTTGGTATTGTTCCACCGCACTGAGATGATCGCCTAATTTGTTGTGGAGCACGCCCGCCAGAACCAGGCGCAAACGGGCTTCTTCGGATGGAACGGTTTCCATGTCGATTAATTTTTGGTAGTACTTCGCCGCTCTCGTGTGGTGATCCGTCTGGGAATACAATTGGGCCAGAACGTTGATGACCTCTGGCGAATTAGGTTTTCTGGCAGCGACCTGTTCCCACGCTTCTGCGGCACCTTTGGCGTCGTCCAAGCGGTCGTAGCGTAGTTTTCCGATCCGTTTGTAAAGACCGATGCGATCGTCCACCGAACCGGTCAGCGGTATCATTTTTTCATAAAAATCAAGGGCTTGGGTCCAGTTTTCTTTCGCTTCGGCTTCCAAGGCTTTTCTGGATAAAGCGTCGAGCCGCTCGAACGATGTTTCAGAGTAGTCCAGCGTATCTTCGGAATTCGTCTCTTCTTCCTTCTCCGTCTGGTCTTTTGCAACGGGTTTTTCGTCGGCGGGTTCGTCATGGATGAAAGACGAAACTGGGAAGTTTTTGGTTACGGTCGCTTCGATTTTGTCGTCTTTTTCCTCTTTGGATCGACTTTCGCCCGATGTTGCAGAAGTCTCAAGCGGAAGTTCTTCCTGCTGCCCGGAACCTTGTTGTTTTGCGGTTTCAAGACGTTCCCGAGCGAGTTGCAAACGACTGTCGTAACTGAGTGATTTTTCGTAACATTGCCGTGCTTTGGCCGGTTTTTTCAGGTGAGTGAGGAATATTTCTCCAGCTTCGAACCAAAGTTGTCCGCGCACGGAATTTTCGGATGTCGCCTCGGCGGAACCCTCGATGACATCCACGAGCTTGGTCCACGCGCCTTTCTCGCCGTACAAACGTTTTAAAGCCGAAAGGGCGACCCAATGCCCCGGTTCTTTCGCAAGAACGTGTCGGTAGGCGGAAATGGCTCGGTCGATCCGACCGGTTTTCGTTTCGTTGACGCGCCCCCAATCCAGAAGCAACTGAACCAACGTCGGAACGTCTTTTTCCTGCTCGCATCGGCGACGCAATACTTCCGACAATTCCTCCCAACGCTGCTCTTTTCGGTAGGCTTGCTCGAGGATTTCGAGCGCCTGAGAATCATACGGGTCGATGGTGAGGATTTTCCCAAGAAGATCCAAAGCTTGCTGGTGATTTTCTGGCTGATGGACGAGCAGGGTATAAGCCCGCATGAAAAATTTTTTCGCGTGCTCAGGAACTCGTTTTGCAAATTGCAGGTAGAATTCCACAGCTTCGTCACGGGTTCCGTTCGTGAGGAATTCGGCTTCGAAACGGGACAATTCCTCTGACTCGACATTTTTAAGTTCGAACAGTTCTTCCCAGCGTTTGTTTCGGATGAGCAGCCGTTTCAACTCGGTTCCGGCCATAGAATCCGAACCGCGACGTTTCACGATGTTTCGGTACAACTCGATACGTTCTTCCTCGGGAACCTGTTCCTTTTCGAACCACACGGCGGCACGGTCCAACAGCGCCTCGCGATGGTTTTCGAAGGCTTTGGATTCGATGGCTTTCCGATAGAAATCGATGATTTCTCCCGTTTTATCGTTGAGTTGCAACGATTCTTCCAGGAGAGAAAAGCACTTGAAATTTCCAAAGGTACTATCCGAATGCTCCTTTAAGAGCGCTTCGGCTTGTTCCGGTTCGTCTAACCAGTGAATCAAGATTTCGGCCAGTCGTGCGAGCCATTTGCCTCGAGTATCGTTGTCTGGTGCCAAAGCGAGCGCTGCCCGTCGCATACGAATTGCCAAAGGCCAGCAGTTTTCTCGTTCCAGCAACTCTGCGGCTGCGATCAAAGGAACGAACGTGGCGTCTTCCTTCAAGGCTTTTTGGTATTGTTTCAACGCTGAGGAGATGTCACCGGCCTCTTCCGCCAAAGCACCTAATTCGATCCTGAGCCGCGCCCGATCTTCGGCTTGCTTGCTGGAGTTCAACGCATCCGTCAGGTTTTTTTCAATATCCGGCTGGTTCATCATTGCTTCCCGTCCGGTGAATCGAAAAAGGGAACCATTTCACCGAAAACTTATCGATATTTGTTCACAATACAGTACGTAACTGTTCTAAAAGTATATAGTTTAGCGGAAAACGTGTAAATGATGAAATTTTTTTCAGGAAGTTTTAAGATAACGGCTCGATTGATCGTAAAGTGAAATGTAACAGGAGTGTGATCTCCTGTATAAATATATTGAGAATTGGAAGTCCAAATTGCTCTAAATACATTTTCTTGATCGATGTCCTTTTCAAATTCCCAAATCCCGAGGAGAACTCTGAGGAGAACTCTATTGTTAAGTTTCATACGTTGAGAGGTAAAACTTTTTTCTTTCATTTGTTCCGATATTGCGTTGCGTTGAAGACGCTGCTATACTACATTGAAAATAGGAATCACCCAAAGCAAACGCGGGACACAAGTGGGGATTCTATTTGAATTATTTTAGAAATTCTCATAGGTTACAGAACTGTCATGTTCGATAAACGGAACATTCCGATTCGTCGGCACGGCGCTCGAAATCGCTTGCCTTCCGTCACGGTGGGAATCAGCCTCTTTTTGATCGTCGCCGCTTTCCTGATGTGGAACCACGAGCGAGACACGTTGGAGACGCCCCCGAGTATTTTTCAAGACGTGACGGGTGAGAAGGAGAACGCGGGAGTCTCTCCGATCGGCGACTCGACGGAAAAAGCGAAAGATACCGGGTTGTTACCCGATGGTACGTTGTTAGCCAAAGGGTGTGTGACGGAGGTTCCGGGGCTGTTTTCGCCGGAGCTGTCGTATTTTGATTCGACCGTCTTTTCAAGCCTTCCCCCGGAAATTCGCGATATTCCACCCGCGCCAAGATATGCGACGCTGAAAGGGCGGGTGTTGTACGGACCGTTGCGTATCGTGGAAGGAGAAATCCTTCCGAACCAGTTCTTTTCCCTGTCTCTCGACGAAAAAGGTGTGCACTACCGGATTACCAATCTGATCGTGCAAACCCTGAAAGGTCAGTTCGATTTCCGGGACAGTCGCCCCGGTCATCGCTGGCGTTTAGAGTTCGATACTGCCGGACAACTGGTTGATTTTACGTATGTCCTGCATGAAAGGCGTCGCTATCGGGCGGTATTGTCGCCAAGCGGAAAACTCGTTTCGTGGGAAGAACGGGAAGAAACCGAAAAAGTTATGGTGCAGGTCGGAGGCCAGGTGCAAAGCAACCTGAGCAATGCCGTAGCACTTCAAGGTGAAGGCGTGGCGTTGGCTGTCGCACTGGCCGAGGTATTTGCCTGGGATATCGATTTCTCCTCCGAATGCCGCAAAGGCGACACGTTCAAAGCGATCTTCGAAAAGTACATTTATAAAGGCCACACCGTCGGATATGGACGGGTGCTGGCGGCGGAGTATTCCGGCAGTTTTACAGGGGACCGTTTCGCGTACCATTTCGATTCGGCGGATGGAAAAGTCAGCGACTATTACCTTCCCGATGGAAAATCCGTGCGCAAAACTTTTTTGCGTGCTCCTTTGAACACCGTGCGAGTAACCAGCAAGTTCGGTTTCCGAATGCATCCCACCTTGCACAAACATAAGAAGCACAACGGTGTGGATTACGGCGCGGCGCGTGGTACGGCTGTCTGGGCGGCGGCCGATGGAACTGTCACAGGCGCGGGATGGATGGGGCCATGCGGTAAAGGTGTTAAAATCAGGCATGCCAACGGATATGAAAGCGTGTATTGCCACCTGAGTCGCATTCATGTCACAAGGGGGCTGCGAGTCAAACAAAAACGTGTTATCGGACGAGTGGGGTCCACGGGGCGCTCCACCGGTCCGCACCTTCATTATGGACTGAAAGAAAACGGACGCTGGATCAATCCATTAAAGGCCAAATTCCGGCCCGGTCCTCCGTTGAAAAAGGAATACATGACGGAATTTGCCTCAAGTATGGCTGAAAAGGAATGGATTTTATCGAATGTTCCCATCAGTCTTTTCAACGGCCCGGAACCTCCCGGAGGAGCGACGCTTAATGAAGACGGCTGTACGGTAGTGGAGGAAAGCCAGCCTTTGGGGCTTGAATCCGAGGATCTCGCGAACCATCCGGAAATCGACTGATGGCAAAAAAAACTAGTAAAAACGGTAAGAAAAAAGCCCAAAAGAAAAAGAATTCTCCGTCGTGGATCTACGATGCTTCGGCGGGATTTCTCGTATGTCTGGCGGTGGCCTTGACCTTGGCCGCGACCTTTCCCGACGATCCTAACGCCAAGGGATGGTTTGCTCAGTCGATGGGCGGGTTGCGGTTGCTGCTGTCCGAAGCTATGGGAGTCGTCTGGTATTTTTGGATACCGATGGCTGCGTATTGCGCGTATGTGTTTTTTACATCACAAACTCTGCTTTCGATTGTTCGTGTTGTGTTGGGTGGGGCGGTCATTCTTCCCCTGGCGCTGTTTTTCCATGTCGTGCATGAACCTTGGGGCGGTGCTTTGGGGGATCTGCTGTATCGATTTCCACCGGATAGCTTTTCGAGCGTCGTTTGCGGACTATGCGCCGTTGCCGCCGTGTTCTTTTTTGTTTTCGGAACATTGGGTCATCCTCCATGGAGAGCCTTGACGATATCGGGACGGGCTTTCGGTTGGCTCAGCCGTCTGCTTTTTGCCAAAAGCAGCCGTGTGGCGACGGATAAAGTCACCGTGGCGGCCAAAGGTACTCGGCGTTGGTGGACGACGCGCCGTAGCCGGATCGAAGAAGAGAACGACGAGCCGGAACCCGTCATTTCGAATGGTGGACGAAAGCCGGAACCTGTTGTTTCCACCGAAGCTCCAATCCTGAAACCGGGAGAGCAGGTGGTGGAAATCGAGCGCCCGGTGCGTGAGGTTGCACCTCCGATAGAAGAAGAAATACTGCCGGAAGCGGAGGACGACGAACAGCCGCCCTGGGAGACCGAATCGGCGGTCGAGTCCGAGCCTGTTATCGTCAAGCCTGTTCCGGCAGAGAGCCAACCGGTTGAAACCCCACCGGAAAAGAAGGAGCCTGTCGAGGGAGAACCGGAGATCGTCGAGTCTCGCGCCGTGAGCATGGACAAAGACGCTATCGATCGGAAAATCCAGGAAATGGAGACGACGCGCAAACAGGAAATGGAGGAGAAAACCTACGAGTTGCCTTCTATGCAACTGTTGGAGTATCAAGCGCCCGAAAACAATCTCACGGATACCGAAGAACTCAAGCACAACGCACGTTTGCTGGAAGACGCCTTCAATCATTACGGAATCGATGGCAAGGTTACGGAAATTCATCCGGGGCCGGTCATCACGATGTATGAGTACGCGCCCAAACCGGGGATTCGTATCAGCAAAATCGCGGGGTTGGAAGACGATCTCGCCATGACGCTGGCCGCGGTCAAAGTACGTATCGTTGCACCGATTCCGGGGAAATCCGTGGTGGGTATCGAAGTGCCGAACAAGTTGCGGGAAACGGTGTATTTCAAGGAAATGTTGACTGACGACGCCTTTGCCCGAGCGAAAAGCAAGCTGGCGTTTACATTGGGTAAGAACATTTTCGGTTTTCCCGTCGTGGCGGAACTTGCGAAAATGCCTCACCTTTTGATTGCAGGTACTACGGGTTCGGGTAAATCCGTTGCCGTCAATACGATGATTCTGTCGTTCCTGTATCGTGCCACGCCCGATGAAGTCAAATTCATCATGGTTGACCCCAAACGCCTCGAATTCAATTTCTACGATGGCATCCCCCACCTGTTGTTGCCTGTCGTCACAGATCCGCAGCAGGCGGCGCTTGCACTCAACTGGGTTGTCAAGGAAATGGAAAACCGTTACGACCTGCTGGCATCCTGGGGTGTAAAAAACCTGGATAGTTTCAATAAGTTGGCTGATGAAGTTTCCGAATTGCGTGAAACTTTTTACGACGAGGATGGCTGCGAAATTGAGAATATTCAACCACGAGATGCCAGGGCGCAGCGGTTGTTGAAGAAAATCAAGGGGAAAAAAGCGATCAAGCGCTTGCCTCTGATCGTCGTTATCATCGACGAGTTGGCCGACCTGATGATGGTTGCCAAGGCGGATGTGGAAACCGCCATTGCACGTTTGGCCCAAATGGCCCGAGCGGCGGGAATTCACCTGATCGTGGCCACGCAACGGCCTTCTACCGACGTTTTAACTGGATTGATCAAAAACAACTTCCCGTCTCGGATCTCATTTAAAGTCGCTGGGAAAGTGGACAGCCGGACGATTCTCGACCAGAACGGAGCGGAAGCGCTGTTGGGTCGAGGTGACATGCTGTATCTTGCACCTGGAACCGGTACGCCGCAGCGTGTTCATGGCTCGTTTGTATCGGAATCGGAAATCGATCGTGTGGTACGGCATATCAAGTCACAGGCTACGTTCAATGAAGATCGGGGCGAGCAGCTCCTTCAGCAGTTCAGCGAGGAAAGCGAGGCGAAAGCCGAGGCGGCATCGAAAGCCGGTGGAGATGCCTTGTATGATAAAGCGATTCAGATTGTCTGCGAGTCGGGAAAAGCCTCGATTTCCATGCTTCAACGGCGTCTTCAGGTTGGATACAACCGTGCCGCCAGAATGATAGAGCAAATGGAGGAAGACGGCATCGTCGGTCCTTCGGAAGGAGTCAAAGGGCGTCCGGTATATGGTCGGGCTAGGCTCGGTTTCGAGAGCGACGAGTGATGAAAGCTGCTTTGTTTACCGCTTTTTCACCTCTTTAAGTGAGTGCACGTAGGGAAAAAGTTTTCTTAAACCTAGGGATTTGCTATACTTTCCCGGTACCGTTCATGAACGATTCCGGGATTCGTCGTGGGCTGCCCACGCGCATGGAGAAACCATGACACTTTCGATGTTCGACTTTCAGTGGAAAATCGCCAGACTTCAGGAAATATACGAAAAGCGCTTGACGACGGTCAACGGCGCAATGCGCAAAATCAAGCCGGGTAACAGGATTTTCATTGGTACCGGTTGTGCCGAACCGCAATATCTCACCAAGAATCTGGGACGTTTCCGAGAAAACATTGCCGATACCGAGATTTTACAGCTCATTTCGTTGAGCACCTCACCGTATACGAAAAGCAACAACCGGGATATGTTCCGGCTCAATACGTTTTTCATCGGCACGGCAGCAAGAGAATCTGTGCGGAAAGGTGAAGCGGACTACACGCCGATTTTCCTTTCGGAAATCCCGAAGCTGATCCAGAACCGTCGTCTTCATATCGATGTAGCGCTGGTGCAGGTGACTACTCCCGATCCTTTCGGCAACTGTTCGTTGGGAATGTCGGTCGAAACCGTGAAAGCGGCTATCGAGGCGGCTCCTTATGTCGTGGCGCAAGTGAACCCGAGCATGCCGCGAACGCTTGGGGACAGCTTCGTCAATATCGAGCAGTTGGACGCTATTATCGAGTTCGAAGAGGATGTGCTCGAATACCCCGTAGCCAAAGTGGATTCCGTGGCCGATCGCATCGGCTACTATGTTTCCCGCCTCGTTCCCAACGGTGCGACGATCCAGGCCGGCATCGGAAAAATTCCCGACGCGACGCTCAAGCATTTGAAAGACAAGAAAGATCTGGGCGTGCATACCGAAATGTTTTCGGACAACATGGCGGAACTCTACAAACTGGGGGTCATCACCAACCGGAAAAAGACGTTCCATCGAGACAAAATCGTGGCGGCGTTTTGCATGGGTAGCCGGGATTTGTACGACCTGATCGACAACAACCCGACCTTCCATTTTCATCCGACCGACTACGTTTCGGACCCGCGCAATATTGCGTTGAACGACAACATGGTGGCCATCAATTCGGCCTTGGAAATCGATCTTACCGGTCAGGTATGTTCCGACTCGTTGGGTCCGTATTTTTATTCGGGGATTGGGGGTCAGGCCGATTTCATTCGAGGATCTTCTCTCGCCAAAAACGGGCGGCCGATTATCGCGATTCCTTCGACGGCGAAAAACGACGAAATTTCTCGTATCGTACCCATGTTGACGCCTGGGGCCGGTGTTGTTACCACCCGAGGCGATGTGCATTACGTGGTTACGGAATATGGTGTGGCCTATCTGCACGGAAAAAGCATTCGTGAACGGGCGCTGGCACTGATCAACATCGCCCATCCGAAATTCAGGGCGAAGCTCATCGAAGAAGCCAAAAAGCTGCATTACATCTATGCAGACCAGGTATTGCCCGAGCATGACGAGCACTTCGATCCGGGACGATATCGCTGGAACTATACGACCGCGCAAAATGAAACCATTGACTTCACCACTATCAAAGCCGTTGACGAGGAAAACATCCGGCGGCTATTCTATTCGATGACCGCAGAAGACGTGTATTACCGTTTTATGGGAACCGTCAAAACGCTCCCCCATGCCAAAGCGCTCCCGCTCGTGGCATTGGACCTCGCCGAGAAATTCGCCGTTGTGGGATACTACGGGGACGAAGGCAACCGAGAAATCGTTGGGGTAGGGCGGTGGTTCCTGGATCAAAGTACCAACATGGCTGAAGTCGCTTTCACCGTCCAGCCCAAATGGCAGCGCAGGGGAATCGGTGCGTTTTTGCAGAAAATCCTGATCGAAGTTGCACAGGAAAAGGGTATTCGAGGATTTACCGCCGAAGTGCTCAGTTCCAATCGTAAGATGATGAACGTGTTTTACAAAAATGGATACGATGTACATACTCGTCTGGAAGAGGGCATGTATTTCATATCCTTCACCTTTGACTCGAAAAAAGAGCCGCAAACGAACCTCGCTTCCGGAAAATAAACCTCGGAAGCGGGAACACTCTGGTATTTCCAAAGAAAGGACCATCGGACATGGCCGAGGAATTCTGGGATCACGCCGTCAATTTGATCAAAAGCCAAGCCCCTTCTTTTTGTATGCGGGAGCATTTGGAGTACAGCGACCCGGAATCGTACGAACCTTTTCTTCTCGGTCCCGGTGTTGATGCTTACAAGTCCGGTCATTATTGGATCAAAGTATCCCAGAATATTCCCAAAACGGCCAAATGGTCCCCATTGCAGCGGGAATTCTGGATTCTGTCCGAAATCTATGCATTGAACAAAAAGACGGTGGAACAGGATCTGATGATTCCGATTCCAAAACCCGTAGGTATACGACCTATGGACGACGATTTCTTCAAGCCGATTGAAGTCTTGCAAGGAATCGAAGGGGTTCCACTTCTCAAGCTTTTCCGTGAAGATCCTTCGTTGAAGAAAATCAACATGAATAAAATCGCTCAGGCGATGGGGCGATACATGGCGCGGCTGCATTCGGCCAAAGTGGAGTCCACCGGACTGTTCACCATGAAAAAGAAAGGTGTATTTCAGGGTCCGTGGGCGGTTTATGCCTCGCAGATGGCTTCGATTCAATTCAATCGAATCAAAGAAAACGATGTCTTTGAGAAAGCGGACGTCGATCGTTGGATGGAATATTTTGAGGAAAACAAGAAACTGTTTTTGGGTGAACCTACCTGCATTACCCATAATGAAGTCCATCCCGCAAATATTTGGGTGAACCCGGATACCAGCGAAATCACTGGATGGGTCAACTGGGAAAAAGCCGGGGCCGCTGCTACATTGATCGACCTCGCCCTGTGGCGTTGCAATTTCCAGGATTCAAGCGCTATGAAGGATCTTGTGCAAACTTACAGTGAGCAGCGCTCGATGCCGCCGAAATCCGACCAGAAATTACCGATGTATGCTCTGATACACGCTTCCAACGCGACGCTGTTTTTCCACATGAAAAAGGATGAGGTCAACAAGAACTACTTCAAGAAAGTTACCTACGAAGTGGCTTCCGAGATCATGCCTCGTTTCCGGGGAAAAGCGGACAAACTGGCCGAGCACAAATATCCGAAATTCTGAGAACCGTTTTTCGGAACCAAGACAATTGGAAGTGGGGGAAGTAAGGAATTGTTTGTTTTAACAGTTTGCGCAATTTCGTTGGTAATGGACTGTTTGTGAATTGTCATGAACTATGTCTATTGCTTTAATTTATTTTTTGTAACCCAAATGGGGAGGCTTCTCCGTATAGACGGTTGAATGACGAAATTTTTCGTTGCGGAAGGTCGCTGTAAATCGGTGTAAATGTTAGAAACTTTGAGAAAAATGGGAGAATGAGCATGAAATGGCAAACGGTGATCATGACAATAATGATTGGTTTGGCACCATTCGTTTTCTTCAATTGTCTAGGGTCGGATTCGAGCAATGATGGGAATCAAGATGGGGATTATGATCAAAGTGACACCGAATTCCCGAATGTTTCCGGGGGAGATAACGACGAAAGCATACCGAACCAGACTTCCGCGTCCTACGCCATCGTCGATACCGGGCAAGTCACCTGTTTCGATAACGAAGCGGCGATGACCTGTCCAGGCGATGGGGAGGCATTTTTCGGTCAGGATGCGCAGTACGACGGAAATACTCCCCGATATTCAATCAATGGGGACGGAACCGTGACTGACCAGGTGACGGGGTTGATGTGGCAACAAGATCCTGGGGATAAACAGACCTATTACGATGCCGTGGCGACCGTGGATTCATTCGAATTGGCCGGATACGACGATTGGCGCGTACCAACCATAAAGGAACTGTACTCTCTGATCCTGTTTTCGGGGCGGGATATCGACCCGGCTTCCGAGGAAACCGGAGATATGACACCGTTCATCGATGATGAGACCTTTGGATTTTCCTACGGTGATACTTCCAACGGAGATCGCGTAATCGATTCTCAGTGGGTGACCTCCAATATTTACAAAGAGACGGTAATGGGGGGAGAAGAGTGCTTTTTCGGTGTGAATTTCGCGGACGGACGGATCAAATGCTATCCCACGCAAACGCAGCAAAATAATGGCTATTACGTAATTTACGTGCGAGGTGGCGAAAACTACGGGCAGAATGATTTCACGGACAACGGCGATGGCACGATTACCGATGCCGCCACCGGATTGATGTGGCAGAAAAGCGACAGTGTAGACACCATGAACTGGAGCGATGCGTTGGATTATTGTGAAGGGTTGGATTTCGCCGGATACCAGAATTGGAAACTTCCCGACGCCAAACAACTTCAAAGTTTAGTGGATTACAGCCGATCTCCGGGCACGACGAACTCCGCCGCTATCGATCCTATGTTCGAGACCACGGCAATCACCAACGAAGCCGGACAGAGTGACTTCGGTTGGTATTGGACGAGTTCTACGCACGCTGATAAACAGGGTGGAAGCGGTGGTGCCTATGTAACCTTTGGTCGTGCGTTGGGTTACATGAACGATACTTGGATGGACGTCCACGGAGCGGGATGTCAGCGAAGCGATCCCAAAGCAGGTGATCCGGCGGATTATCCGAACGGTCACGGACCGCAGGGCGATGCGATTCGCATTTACAATTTCGTTCGTTGCGTCAGAGATGCGAACGTCTTCAATGCCAACCCCGATGGGAATGACGATATCCAGCCGGGAGACGAAGACCTTGTTCCGGGAGATGAAGACCCTGAACAACAAGAAAATGAACCGATAACCTGTACGGTGAAGGCTGATTGCCAGGTTGAGGGGGCTTGCCCGGATGATGCAACTATGGGATGTGATTGCGCAACGACTCCGAATGGAAAAGCCTGTGTGCCGCTTTGCAACAACGACGAAGATTGTCCGGAACCGCCGGACCAGACGCTGGTTTGTGGACAACAAGGGTTCTGTGTGCCGCAAGAACGTTGAAGGAATCTCGTAAATCTCCAACGAGTTTCTTTCGCCCCGCAATCGGATCGGTAGGTTTTCAACAGTACCGTTCGGTTGCGGGGCATTGTTTTTCGGCGTACACTGGTTTTTGTCATGGATTGAACTCTTCGGATTGAAACGAAGTCGCACGAGGTAGAATCATGAGCCGGACGTCGCCACGTTTAACAAGGCTAACAAATTGGTTTTGTTGGTGTTTTCTGCTTTTTCTGATGTCGAGTTCGTTTGCGGCTTGTGAGCTTCTTGGGCTTGATACCGATGACGGATCTTCGAATTCCTGCATCGGGGGAGATTGCGACACGGATGAGGATGTTCTCGATGAAGCCCCGCCCGAATGCGATCCCGGAACTCACTGGAGTTCCATTCTCGAACAATGTGTTCCCGACAATGTGACTCCGGCGGATGAAGAAACCGAGGAAGAGGCAAACGAAATCGCCGGTGATGAGGACGAGCAAGAATGGGAGGAAGAGTTTCCCGAGGTTGAGTTGGAGGAAGAAGCCTTCGAGTCTGAAGAAGCAGAGCCGGAGGAGGAAATCGAGGTCGAGTTGGATTCGGATCTTGATGAAACGCCCGAATTGGAGCTGGAATTAGAACCTGAGTGGGAACCCGAACTCGAACCGGAAGAAGAGATCGAGCCGGAATACGAATTGGAATTGGAACCTGAGCTGGAACCCGAATACGAACTGGAACCGGAGTTTGAACCTGAACTGGAATTGGAACCAGAGTTGGAACCGGAGGCGGAAGCTGAGGAAGAGGTACCCCAGGCGATCATTGAAGGAAGTATTTATCTTTTGCCTTGGCATCGACAGGAAATGGTTGAAGTGTATTTGGATGACGAGGCTCGAGAGGCGGTCGGCCCGGTTCTGACACTTGGTCCGGCAGGAGACAACGAATCTTTGACCTATCGCTTTTCGATTTCACGCGGTCGGTACTGGATTCACGCCCGCCTACAGGATTCTCCTGAAGTTACGGGACGTTTCCTGGGAAATTCGATCACGGAGGGAGAGGATTCGGTTTTTGTCGATCCTGACAACATTATGTACAGCCATTTCGATGGCATCGATTTCCTGTTGGGAGAAAACGGAAGCTGCGACGTGCTTCGAGTGGCGCAATCGATTGGTCATAGCTGCGTCAGTGGGGCCGATTGTGAACAAAATTCCTGCCTTATCGACACGTTGGGAGATGAAGAGATACGATTCTGCTCACAATTTTGCGATGTTGTTACTTGCCCGGACGGTTGGAGTTGTCTCGAGGAAGATCCCTTGGGACAGGTTTGCCGACCCGACGACGCAAGCCAGTCCCTCGTCTGGGGTGGAGATCGCGGATTCGGTGAAGGATGCAACGTAGACGACGATTGTGCCGAGCCGTTCGTGTGTGACAAAAGCCGGGACGATCAGTGGATTTGTACCTATTCTTGTACGGAAAACGAAGTCTGTGGTCTTTGTGGATATTGCGATTCCGGCATTTGTCGTCCCCAACATTCACCGGGCGCATTCGGGGATTTTTGTCACGACGAAACCGATTGCACGGGTGGTGTACAGTACTGTGTTGCAGATATGTGCACGACACGCTGTTACGATCTGCCGGGAACGCAGGGTTCCTGTCCTGACGGAACCTTGTGCCTTGTCTACATTCAAAACGTTGCGCAACTTTGTCTCCCCGAGGATTGGGAAGCCCGTTAGACTTGTGTTCGGGTGCGCTCCTCGGTACAATACCTTTCTTCCGCCATGGGAATTTAAAGGAGGTCCGAGGGATGCGTAAAAGTACATCGATGTTGCTGTTCGTAGGGATAACGTTGGTTGCATCCGTGGTTGCGGCTGAAATGCCGGAGACATTTCAATCCGGGACACAGCGTTTTCCTACTGTCGAGCGAAGTACGACGGTTCCGGCCTTTCAGGTGTCCAAAGGACAGCCGGTGACCGTAGCTCCCAAACCTCTCGTTCGTCCATTCTTGATTCCAAAACATCGAAAAGCGGCGGAAGGCGACTCGACGGTCTACCTGCGGGTTCCGCCGGGAGTTCGTGCCGTGGCGGGGATCGATCCCGTTTCCGGTGTGGTAACCTATACGGCGGATGGAGAAAACGGTCCGGAATCGTTGGGAATTTTTCGTTTCGAGGACGGCCTGGACGAACGCATCCCGGAGTGGTTGAAGCCGGATTTGGCTGCGTCCCTGTTGCGGTTGCCGGAGGATCAGCGGGCGCGGATGGTATATATGCTGGCCAACGAAACCGATTCGAGATTGCTGGATGAAATCGCCTTCGTGCTTGCCCATTCCTCGCCGGAAGACCTTTCCAGCGAAGAACTGTTCCCGGAAGTTCTCGCAGAAAACGCTCGGGCGCTGTATTCCATGGCGGAAAACGTCGCGTATGCCGAGTTGATCGAAGACGAAGAGGCCGGACAAACCACGGTTCGGTATCATCTGGAGGTGGAAGGCCAGCCGACCGACTGGGATCTTCCCCCGGAATATTATTACTGGTTCGTTGTGCATCCCAAGCTCGACTGGGAACGTTTTCGCTGGGCCAATCCGAAATCCGGCAATTTCGGAACGAAACCCAACGGCGTGTTCTGGCGTGATTACTTCGCCAATCCCACCAACGAACCACCGCTTTCTCATACCGTTCACAAATCGATGCTCGAACCCAACGAATTGCATGGCGTAGCGTTCGAAGGGATACAGGCGGATGCGGCACTCGTGGATTTCGAGATCGGACCGATTGTGCTTGCCAAACGCGATCAAGACGGTCTTGCCGCTACGATTGAATTCGTCTACGGCAACAATTCCACATCTCCCAAACCGGATGGCAGTGTGCTGGCTACGACAATTCCCGCTGCGAAACAAGCAACCGAAGGCAACACGGCTCTGTTGGAAAATCTCGTACATAGTGCCAACAACAACCGCTACCTTTATTCGAACTCCAGCTATTTGATCGTGAAAAACCGTGATTCGTACGGTGGTACTCCTATCGAAGACCTGTTGCAAGACAATGCGGCGAAGGTCGATGTCACCGATACGGCAAACCTGATAAGTACCTTGAATGATTACGATTACAATAAAATTATCCTTGCCGAAGCACAAGATAAGGCGTTTTACCAGGCCATTGCTGAATACGATACGGATACCGACGATTGGGCCTCCGTGACGGCCATAGGGCGGAAATTGGAATTGGCGGTGCAGCGGGGAGCTTGTCTGCTGGTACTCGGAGCGGTTGAGTCCGAGACTGATCGTTGGGACGGATTGCGGATGCCGGGTGGTTTTTATGGGCAATGGCCGGGAGCGTCGGAGTTGACCGAGGGTGGTTATCCCTCTTTACCGGAGGTGTTAGAAGGCTCTACGATCGTTTGGGACGCCGTAGCCTATCCGGGAATCAGCGGCAATCGTTTGTTCGATCCCGATACCTTTGTGCTCGACAAGATCGGCTGGTGGACTACGCAGAACATGTTTTACAACATTTCCGAAGCAAGCATGCTGATTTCCCCGCTGGAGCGTGTGAGTCAGCCTGTACGGATTTCGAACAATCATTACGGAAATTGCGGGGAATTGCAGGACATGATGGGGGCCGCGCTTCGAACGGCGCTTCTTCCCAATTTGAACGTGCATAACTCCACCGATGATCACGTATGGAATACGTTTTACCTGCTCGACGAGTGGCATCCTTTCCAGGTGGACTGGAGCGATGGTCCCACGCGCATCGATTCGAATACCATCGCTTACGACTCGGATACGGGCGGCGGCGGTAAAGATTGCGGCTGCATCGTGGGGACTCGTGGCGATGGCGTGATTCGTTCGGTGGTCGGCGATTTTTCGGGAAAAGTGACTCTCGACGTAACCTTGACCGACGCCGATGGAAAACCGGTGGATGGTGCCTTCGTTTGGGTGGTGACGGAAGCCTGGGGCGATCCTGACTCGTTGACCCTCGGGCAGTGGGGAACCACCGACATCGATGGACGATACGTGACCGAACTTGGAAACAATCGCAACTTCTATCTGCGGTTCGAATCCGCTGTTGGAAACTATCCGCCGGAGGATGGCCGCGTAGCGCAGGCGATTGCCAAAGAAGAAGGTCTGGACGGCGAAACGTTTGTCATTACGCATCAGTTCGATACTTCTTTGACTGATGCCGGTTTTGAACAGGCACAAAATCCGAATGAAGTGGCGGACCCTGCATTTTCTCTTCGGTTGACCCTTGAGGATGCCTGGGTGCAGGGAATCAATGCGAGTACGGATAACACGGTATATGACGCCGTGGAGGTCGAAAAGCGGAGCCAAACAGGATTCCAGGCAGCAGTGATCGAGGCAGGCGAAGTCCAGCGATTTGCCGATGGCGAGGCGGTGGCTCCGTTGGTGTCGTTGACCGATGGCGAGCTTGCCGAATTCGACAAAACGATCGGAGACGAAACGGAAGTCCTGCTTGCGTTGATCAACAAAGGAACCTACGGCACCGAACTGGTGTTTTCACTGGAGTTCAAAGACCTTTCCACACCCATTTCCGATGGCGATGAAGACAACCAAGAGATTGCGGAAGAAGAACTCTCCGACGAGGATAAACCGTGGGAAGAGGAGGTTCCCGAGTCCGTTATTCCGGGTGCCGATGACGACAAAGGGTCGTCCGGTAGCTGTAGAACTCTGGATGGGGGCGATGCTTTCTTCGGACTGATGCTTTTCGTCCTGGCTGTGGTTCTGATTCGGAGGCGGGTGGAAAATCGGTCGATTTGATGCATTCGGCGCAAAGGCCGTAAGATCCTGCTTTGCGATAAGTTTGCATCTGGAAAATTCTTTTTAATATCAATATGTTATGCATGGTTATCGTGACGATGGCATGGGTGACGAAGTGCATGTTGTCCCTCTATTTCAATTATAATATTTTCAATTACAATGGTCTTTGGTATAATACGCACTGATTTCAAATGGATAAGGCGGAATTTTTAAGGTGTCGATGACTAGGTTCAAGCGAATATTGAGGCAGGTACTCCTTGTAGGGATCGTACTATGTGCCGCCGTGATCATGCGGGAAGCCTCGGGCGGATACGAGGAAATGCTAAAACTTCGTGCCAGCCATTCGACCATGCAAAAACGTGTTGTAAACGCCAAGGAAGAGAAAAAGTACTGGGAAAGGGAAAAGCGTCGAATTGAGCAAGATCCCACCTATGTTAAACAATTGGCTAGGGATTTTCTCAATATGATCGAAGGAGATGAAGAGGCGTTTATTCTTCCTTTACCGGATGAGAAATTGCCTCCTGAAACACCTTTCGATGGACGTGCTTCGTCTGTTCCTAATCCTTTCGAGTAACGGTTGTTGTCATGAAGAATGCAGGCGAGATGATGCGAAAAAATCTGGGAAAAGCTCTTGCATCCCGATCGTTTCTTTTCGCGGGAATGGTTTGGGTTGTTGTCTTTATGGTTTGGGCGATCGCTTGCCAGGAAACCCGACCACGATACAAGCAAGGCATGTATACGTCTCAACAGGTTCAGTACAAGCTTGGAGATCTCGAAGAAGGCTGGCGTAGAGCGCCGAAGATGGAGGATAACGACCTCGCTTTCTGGAACGAAACGCTCGGGGCGGCGATTGCGGTCAATTCCACTTGCAGGGAATATGAAGACTTGCCGCTAAAAGCTATGGCAAATCATCTGGTGATCGGGATCGAGGAACGAAAAAACCTCGTGTGGGAACAGCGTCTCGTGGATGGTCGTGAAGCGTTGTATGTGGTCGTGGAAGGACATCTCGACGGCGTGCCGATAAAGGTTGCGGCATATGTGCTTGTCAAAGATTACTGCACGTTCGATCTGATTTACCATGCGCCCCCTGCAACATTCGATGAGGGACTTCCCCAACTGGATAAACTGGCCCACGAATTTACCGTGCTGCGCACGGGGGAGCATTGATCGTGGCTGCTGCAACTTCCGGAATTATGGAGCGTTTTATTCTCAAGCTGGGAAGCGTGGCGATGATGGGCGCGGCGAGTATCCGCCGCCTGTTCACCCGTTTCGAATGGCTGGAAACCGTCTATCAGGTTCGGCAGTTGGGTATTCTCTCGCTTTCCGTTGCCTTGCTGACAGCTGTATTTGCCGGATTGGTGATGACCATCCAGTTCGGGTACAACATGGAGCGCTTTGGAGCGACTCGCTATGTGGGTAAGGTCGTTTCCTTGGCGATTTTGCGGGAACTGGGACCGGTTCTGACGGCTTTGATGGTCGGTGGTCGGATCGGCGCTGGAATCACCGCCGAGCTAGGCTCGATGAAAGTCACCGAGCAGATCGACGCCATTCGATGTCTAGGGGCGGACCCGATCGCCAAACTGGTCGTGCCGCGTGTCGCAGCCGCTACGATAATCATGCCTCTTCTTACCGGATTGGCCGATGTTATCGGTATCTTTGGCGGGGGGCTGATTTCCCAGGCCGAATTCGATATTTCGCTGGAGTTTTTCTACCGGACGGTAGTGGAAACCATCATGATCAGCGACTTTACCTCCGGTTTGTTCAAAGCGGCGGTTTTCGGATTCATCATTTCGCTTGTAGCCTGTCATGAAGGATTCCATACAGAGGGTGGAACCGAGGGGGTGGGGTTAGCCACTACGCGGACTGTCGTGATAAGTTCTGTGAGTGTTCTCGTGGCGGATTTCATTCTAACCAAACTGATGTTAGCCGTTTTCTAGGCAATTCTTTCATACAAAAACCAATAAGAAAACTAAGGATTACCCGTTGAATTCCTGGAGCTATTGGGGGGATTTTTGATGGCAAATACGCAAAACCTATAGCTATCTCAAGGAGTTATTTAAGTAGGTCGGAGAAGTGAGAATAGCCGATGAATCGGCCTTTTGCTTGCAAGTCGCCTACAATTAAGGTAAAATTCTTCCAAGCTTCCCGAGAAGCATTGCTTTTCGGTCACGCAAACACAGATTATCCTTGGAATGAGAGGCTTCAACGGTCGGACGGGATTCCGTATGAAGTAACAGTGGGGTATGCAATTTTTTACGGGAATATTTCGGTGCAGGACGATTCGTACCCGAAAGCCCGTTTACACGCGCATCAGAGGATGCTATGGCCAACACCATTAACGTGAGAGCTACGGTTGGTATCGACGGTCGGGGCCAATGGTTTTTGCATTTGCAAAGCGACGATGAAGCCGTTGCAAAAAGGGTGGCGATTCCTTTCGGTGTCGATCCACAGCGCTGGCAGGACGGCACGTATTTGATGTATATCAAAACGCCGCAACGGGCTGAACAGCTTCAGTCTGCCTTAACGAAGCTCCATCCTACCAACTTTCAGAAATTCACCGACTACGAATTCGAACAGATCGTTCGTTATGGGGCAAAACCAGTCCTTTGGCTGACTATACCGGGGATGCAGCAACAGGCTGGCGGTGCCAATCGCGCTGCTCCGAAGCCGCCTCCAGCCCCACCCAGGCGCACCACAGCGAGTC
>CAXXVK010000011.1:0-137804 GCA_963676915.2 Myxococcota bacterium | reverse complement strand
AATAGCACTGGCTCTTCTCGACAGTCTCTACGAAGGCTATATCGATTTCGAAAATGACAATCCTCTCGACTGGGGACTAAACGTCGAAGACACACTGCTCAAAGTGGTAATGAGCAACCATTTCAACGAAGACGAAGGATTGGCGCTCGACAAAATCTGGCTGCAACTGATGTCCGAAACCGTCACGGACGAGGATTTCAAGGAAATCAAGCAGCAGCACTTGAACCGCATTCAGGAAGAAGTTGCGATTCTGGTGACTGAGTTGCTTCGAAGGGAAAAGAAAAAGCTGACACCAGAGGGCGAAGATCGCATCCGGCTGCTGTTCGGCGTCAGCAACGTCCTTGTGCAAGGACTGGTGATCGAACACGTTTCGGGAACTCCGAAAGAAGAATTGGAAGAACTCGTCCGCTTCTATTTAAGTAGGATTTTAATCGATTTGGTCGAACAAGCTACGGTCTGAGTTTCACGATATACGGTCGTGTCCACCGGGACATCACGTTGAGGTAATCAATGGAAAACACACGTCTTTTCGCCACACAAAAAATCATGAACACAGCTTTCGTCCTCATGGCGATCCTGAGTTGTACGGGCATACTCGTCGGATGTTCGTCAGCCTCCGGCGAAGAGGAATCCCTTGCGCCACCAGCCAAGGTCGAGGTGGTGAACGTCGAAAGTCGCACCGTGGAAACGCAGCGCCGCTTTTCGGGCTACAGCCATCCATGGGAGTCCCACGGCATCGGCTTCCTGGTTGCGGGGCGTGTAACCTCGATGCGTGTTTCCGAAGGCGAACTCGTCACCAAAGGTCAGCTACTCGCCACCATCGATCCCGAGGATTACCAACTGGTCGAGCAATTGGCCAGCACCCAGGTCAAAGCGCTGGAGCCGAACTATCATCGCGTGAATTCCCTCGTGCAAAAAGACGCCCTGCCCCAAAGCAATCTGGATGAAATCGAAGGCAAGTACGAAGCTGCTGTGACTCAAAGAAATCAGGCACGCCGTCAGGTCCATTACACGCGTCTCGTCGCTCCCATTTCGGGCATCGTTCACGAATTACGTACGAGTGTCGGGCAGGTGATCGGTCCCGGCAAACCCGCCGTAGTGTTGCTGGATCTCAGCCGTATCAAAATCAAATTCGGCATAACGCAACGGGATCTCCCACTGTTCAAGCCGGGTCAGGATGTCGATCTGGAAATTCAGGGAATCGACCGAAAATTTACGGGAAAAGTGGCTTTCATCGATCTTGTGGCAGATGACTACACCCGTACTTACAACGCCAATATCGAAGTACCGAACCCCGAGAATCTGCTGCGCCCCAGTATGCTGGCGCACCTTTTCGTCAACGATCGGCGAAAAGAAGGTTTTTTCCTGCCAATTCACTGCATTTCGCACGATCAGGCGGGAAAACCTATCGTAAAAATCGTCGATCCTTCCACGTTGATCGTCGAGGAACGCCCGGTCGAGGTCGGCGAACGACACGAGGAAACCCTCCAAATTTTGTCGGGACTCAAAAAAGGTGAATCGGTCATCGTTCGAGGAACCAATTATGTCCGTCAGGGTGACAAGGTGGTACTGCCATGAACATCCCAAGGTTTTCCCTGACACACAAAGCCACCGTCTGGATTCTGCTGATACTGGTGCTGGCCGTCGGCTTGTACAACTATCTCACCATCAGCCAGCGGGAAGACCCGGAATTCAAGATCTCGGTAGCCCTGGTCATCACGATCTGGCCGGGCGCCAGCGCCGAAAAGATGGAACGGCTGGTCACCCAGAAGATCGAAGAAAAAGTGGAGGAAATCAACACCATCGAGGAAATCACCTCGACCACTCGGGAAAACCTCTCGGTCCTTTTCGTGCGGATGGTCTACGATTGCGATATCGACATGGCCTGGCAGAAACTACGCAACAAACTGACCGAAGTCCGGCCGGATCTGCCGGACAACATCATCGGCCCGGATGTGATGGACGATTTCGGCGATGTAACGGCCATGATTTACTCGCTTTCGTCCGAAACGGCTCCACCCGCCGAACTGAAAAAATGGGCCGAATCACTCAAAACCCGCATCAAACGAGTTCAATCGGTCGGTAAAGTCGAATTGCTGGGCGAACAGGAAGAAGCTATTTACATCGAAGGTCCGATGGACAGTTTTACGATGTATTCCTTTTCCCCACTCGTCGCCCGCCAGGTGCTGGATCTGCAAAACGTCAACATGCCTTCCGGTTACGTCCGAACTCCGATGCGCAACTACCGGTTGGAAGTCACCGGCAGCTTTCATATCGAAGAACAACTCGCCAACGCGATACTTGACGTATCCCAAGAAACCGGCGCACCTCTCAAAGTCAAAGATGTCTTCACCGTCCGCCGGGGATACAAAGAACCGCCGCTGGATTTCATGCTGACCAACTCGCTTCCGTCGGTAGGATTGGACATCCGCATGCGGGACGGTCACAACCTCGTATCCATGGGCGAAGAGGTTCGCAAGGTCGCAGAAGAATTCAAAAAAGCACTACCGGAAAACATTCAGCTCGATCTCGTACACGACCAGCCGCGTCAGGTGGCATCTTTCGTCGGAACCTTCATGACCAACCTGTTCGAGGGTCTGGTAATCGTCATTCTGGTGATGTTCCTTTCCATGGGTGCCCGTTCAGCCACGCTGATCGCCTTTTCCCTGCCGCTGTCGATCCTCCTGACGTTTGCGGTAATGCCGCTGTTCGGCGTCGATCTCGAAACGGTTTCCATCGCGGCGTTTATCATTGCTCTTGGAATGCTGGTAGACAATGCGATTATCGTCACCGACAACATCGACGTGCATCTGTCTCGCGGCGAAACACCCTTCGAAGCGGCCTGGAGAGGCACCCGCGAGTTGTCGATTCCTGCGTTGACCGGCACACTTGCAACCGTGCTGGCCTTCCTGCCACTGCTTTTATTGAGCGAAGAAACCGGCGACTACGTGCGTGCGTTGCCTATTGTCGTCTCTTCCTCGCTTCTGGCTTCGCTGGTGCTGGCTGTGACCATGACGCCGATCGTCGCCCACACCTTTCTCAAACCCCGCACCAACGGAAACGGCACGCAAGAGAGTCCCGAAGGTCGAGCCTCCCTTCTGTACCGTTCATTGATCGAAAAGTGTTTGAAATACCGAAAGAGCGTGATTTTTCTGACGATTGCGGTTTTTGTCGGAGCAATGGCGCTTCTTCCCATCGTAGGATTCTCGTTTTTCCCGGAAGCGGAGCGCGACCAGTTCACCATCAGCATCTGGCTGCCGGAAGGTTCTTCCCTGCAACATACCGAGAACGTCACCCGGCAAGTGCTGGACCGATTGCGGAAGGAAAAACATGTCACCAACACCGCCGCGTATATCGGCAAAGGCGGTCCCCGATTCTATATGACCATCAAACCTCAATTCAATTCGACCAATTACGCTCAGGTGGTCGTTTCGATGGATGATTCCCAATTCACGCGCCCGTTCGTGGAAAAACTCAACGAAGAATTCCGCCGAAACATCGCCAGAGCACGGATCGTCGTTGAAAATCTGACCATGGGCGTCCCGGTAGAGGCTCCCATAGCCCTACGCATCACCGGACCGGACATTTCGACGCTCCAAAACATCGCTACCCAACTGAAAACCATCCTGCGATCCACGAAAGGATCGTATCAGGTACGAGACAACGGCGGCGAGGAAGTCCCCAACCTGGAAGTCCGGGTCGATTCTGAAGCGGCGCTGATGGCCGGAGTCACCGCTACGGATGTCGCGCTGGCCTTTGTTTCCACCTACGAGGGATTGCCGGTGACGGAGTTACGCGAAGGAGACGAGGAAATCCCGGTGTATTTCCGACTGGTCGAAAACGAACGCACCATGGCGGATTCTCTCAACCGAATCACCGTACCTTCCCAGGTCACCAAAGCGAAGGTTCCTCTAAACGCTTTCGCCGAAATCGGAACCGAGTGGGGACCGGGTGTTATCAAGCGACATAACGGGCAACGAGCATTCACCGTGCTGTCCGGTTGTCACAACCGTTTGGCGTCGGAAATCCTCAAGGAAATCCGCCCGGCGGTCGAAGCTCTCGACCTTCCCGACGGCTATTCCATCGAAAGCATCGGTGAAGAAAAGGAACGAAACAAATCATTTGGTGAAATGTCGATCATTTTCGCGCTGATTATCGCCCTGATCCTGCTGATGCTGGTGATTCAATTCAACTCGATTCCCAAAGCCCTGGTGATTCTGGCAAGCGTTCCGCTGGCCATCGTCGGTGCAATTTTAGGTTTGCTGGCCAGCGGAAACAGTTTTGCATTCATGCCGTTTCTCGGTGTGATTTCGCTGGCGGGCATGGTGATCAAAAACGCCGTGGTCTGGGTCGAATTCGTACAAAAAGCCGTCGAAAGCGGTGCGGATATGCGTCAGGCCGTGATTCAAGCCGGACGCCAGCGCTTGCGACCGATCATCCTGACGGCGGCGACGACCATCGGCGGACTGATTCCACTCGCGCTGTTCGGTGGGATTTTGTGGGAAGGCATGGCCTACGCGATGATCTTCGGGCTGGCCGTCTCCACAGTGCTGACGCTCGTGGTGATCCCGGTCATTTATTTCGCAGCATTCGGCAAAACCAAAATCCTGCCAGATGAGCCTGAGAATGCAAATGCATAACACACTGAAAACAAAAGATTTTCGGAGATTGAGCATGAAACCGACGTTTTGGAAACGGACGTTACCGTTCTTTTGGATTTGGCTGATCGTCAGCCTTCCTTCGTTCGCTACCGCCGAAACGATGACGCTGCAAGATTGCCTGGAGCAGGCGATTGCCAACAACCCCGAGGTTCGCGTACTCGATCAGGAAACCGAAATGCTCGACATGGAGCGCAAAAGCATTCGGGGACGCTTTTTACCGGTGGTTCAAACCGATGCAAAGTTCCTGGTCTGGGACGATGAATCTCTGATGAACTTCGACCTGTCGTTTTTGCAGGAAATGTTCGCCGGACTACCTGAAGGCGTACAGGCGATGATGGGCGATGTGCAATATCCCGAAAAACATGTCGTTTACCTTGCACGACCAATTGACGTTCACCTCTACGGTAACCGTCGCCCAACCCCTCGTGCAGATTTACAAAGTCTACAGCGGATACAAAGCTACCCAGGCTCAAATGAATGCCGCCAACAAGAACCGCCTGACTGGCGTTCGCAAATTGCAAATGGAGGTCACTCGGGCTTATCTCGGTCTATTGACCGCCCGCCGGATGCTCGAAACAGCCCATGCCGGACTGAATCAGGTAGATGTCTACGAAGAAAAAGTCAACGCTTTGATGGCCGCTGATCTGGTCGAACGCAACGCCCTGCTGAAGATCAAGGTACAACGTGCGGAAATTCAAAAAGGTGCGTTTTTGGCCCAAAAAGGAATCGATCTTGCCAAAGCGGCTTTGAATGTCTACATGCATCGGGACATCCACGACCCGCTGGAACCGGTCCTGGACGGTCTCGAAGACCTGACCTCGCAAAAAGAGCAAACACCTCTCGAAGATGCCCAGGCGCAGGCGATCTTCGACCGTCCGGAATTGCAATCCGCACGGTTGATGCTCGACGCCGCGTATTTCGGAAAGCATGTCGCCACCGCCGATATGTTACCGGAATTGAACGCCATTTTCCGTTACGAATTCGCCGACGGCATGGGGGCCATGCAGCCACGCCACCAATATTTCGGCGGACTGGTACTGGAGTGGAACGTCTGGGAATGGGGAGCGACGTATTACAAGCTGAAACAGGCCAAGATCCGAGAACAACAAACGAAAATCCGCATCCAGGGTGGAGAAGATCAAATTCGTCTCGATGTCGAAGCCCGACGCCTAGATCTGGACGAGGCGAAGAAGTCGATGGATGTCGCGAAAGCGCAACTGGAAGAAGCGCGGGAAAACCTGCGCATCGAGCAAATCCGGCACGACGTGCAACAAACCACGACCGCCGACCTGCTCCAAGCACAAACGCTGGCACTGAAAGCCGAAAACGATTGGATCGTTGCCGAGATGAAAATCCGCGAAAACCACGCTGCCTTGCGAATCGCCATGGGCGAGGATCTTTTGGCAACTCAGGAATAATCGAAACAATCAAGTAGAAAAAAGTGTCGGGCAAGAAATTTACCCGACCGGTAAATCTGGAAATCAAGCCCCACGGACGATCATTCCGCTTTTCTTCAATCCGTTGAACATCTTGTCGCGAAGACGGGTGATTTCCTTCGGGGAGAGGGTGTGATCGTCCGCCCCGACAGCGATGGTGTACGTCACCGCCTTTTTGCCCGGTTCGAGTTTTTCTCCGGCATACAGGTACATCAAGCGGCAGGAAACGAAATGCGCTCCCAACGAACGTTGGATGGTTTCCTCCACTTTTAGGCTGTCCCGGTCGCGGCCGATATCCACCGTCAACTCGAATTCGTGAACGGGATAACGTCGCAACGGCTTGAAAACTTTGGCTTTCGAGGTACGAGCGAACAGCGTATCCAACTCGATGACGATCAACTCCACCGGGCAATCGATCTCGAAATTCTCCAACACCTTCGGATGCACTTCGCAAACGAAAGCCACACCTTTTCCACCGAGCAGCGCTTGTACCTGTCGTCCGGGATGGGCGAAAGGCGGAGGTTCGGGAAGGCGTCGCCAGGCAATATCGAAATTGGCGATACGCTTGAGGTAGTTGGTCATATCGACTTTGGCCGCTAAAAACGGTCCCAACGCCTTGGCTTCGTTGTCATCGACCGCCAGATGCCGGACGAGGTTCTCGCTTTTCTGATTGAGCCAATGCGCCCAATCGCCGGCCTGTGCCGCCACGAGCCAGCGACGTTCCGCCGCAAGACCGTCATCCGTAGTGATTTCGGGATGGTAGCTGCGGCCGATCTCGTACAGCTTGAATTGCTCGTAATATCTGAGGTTTTCCCGAACGTTCCGCAGCACGTGTGGAATGAGGCTCGTACGCATCCGGTCGTACTCCACGCTGACGGGATTTTTAAGCTTCACGCTCTGCAAACCGCCCAATCCAGCCATTTCATTGAGCTTTTTCCCGGAGAACGAGTAGTTCGCCACCTCGGAATATCCCAATTCCAGCGACCAGATGGTTTTCGTTTTTCGCTCGAAGAGCCGTTCCTGGTTTGCAACCGGGGGTTGGGAAATCGCGGTAGGCGCTACGGGAGTGATGTTGTCATAGCCGTACATGCGACCGATTTCCTCGACGAGATCGGCTTCGATACCGATATCTCCCGTCGATCGCCAACTCGGCACCCGAACGGTGGCTTTGTCTTTGCCTTTGAACGACAGTTCGAACCCAAGGCTTTCGAGAATATCGGTGATTTTCCGGTTCGAGATATCCACCCCCAGGCGCTTGCGAATCACGGCGTAATCCGTCTGAACTTCAACCGTTTTCGGGGGATTCGGCCAGGCATCGATCAGATTGGACACCAACCGAGCCTCGGGGCAGGTCAAACGAAGCAGTTCCAACGCACGCCAGAGCGTGGGAACCGTGTTGCAGGGATCTTGCCCTTTTTCAAAACGAACGGCGGAGTCCGTACGCAGGTTGTGACGGTTCGCCGTGCGACGAATGCAGGCGGCGTCGAAATTGGCCGATTCCAAGACGACACAAGAGGTATCGTCGAGCACTTCGGAGTTCCGTCCACCCATCACGCCACCCAAAGCCACGGCTTTGCGCCGGTCGGCGATCACCACGGAGGTATTCTTCAATGTTTGAGGATTGCCGTCCAACGTGACGAAATGCTCGTCGCTATCCGCACGACGTACCAGAATCAGATCGCCTTCGATCATTCGACGATCGAAAGCGTGCATCGGCTGGCCGTATTCCATCAGGATATAATTGGTTACATCCACAAGGTTGTTGATCGGTCGCAGTCCCACGGCGCGAAGGCGCTGTTGCATCCAGGGAGGAGAGGGACGCACACTCAGGTTGTCCACGACGATAGCCGAATAACGGGGACATAAATCGGGGCACTCGATTTCAATGCTCAATGGGTCGAGTTTCTTGACCTGGGGTTCTTCCGGCGTAGGTTGCGGCAGATGCAGCGGTTGACCTAGAAACGCCGCAACTTCTCGGGCGATCCCCCGATGTCCCCACAGATCAGGTCGATGCGTGAGGGATTTGTTGTCGATTTCGATGACGGTATCGGGCGCGCCGATCAACTCTTCCAAGGTCGAACCCAAAGGAGTCGATTCAGGCAGCACGATAATTCCCGTGTGATCGATGCCGATCCCCAATTCATCTTCGGCGCAGATCATCCCGGAGGATTCTACGCCACGAATCTCGCATTTTGTCAGGTTTCCGCCCGGTAACGCCGTGCCAATGGGAGCGAAGAGCACGATCTGGTCTTTTTCCAGATTCGGAGCGCCGCAAACCACTTCATACCGGTTCGTGCCATCGAACACCACCGCCAGCCGCAGTTTGTCGGCATTGGGGTGAGGTTTGACCTCCTCGACAAGCGCTGATTTCACCTGGTTGAACCACCGCCCGCCGATCTTTTCCGTTTTTTCGACTTCCGCCGTGGCCATCGTCAGTTTGAGCGACAGATTTTCCGGTGAAAGAACGTCGCTGTTTACGAAATCGTTGATCCAGTTTTTCGAAATATACATGCCTGTTTCCTCCGGCGAACGTCCCGAACGAAAGAAGGATCGGGATATCGAAGCCGTCCGTATTCCTGTTAACGACCGTCAGAACTGTTCGGTGAAGCGCAAATCTCCCGAAAGCTGGTGCCGAATATCGTCGATGCCGTAACGCATCATCACGAGCCTGGACAATCCCAGACCGAAAGCGAAACCGGACCATTTGTCCGAATCGATACCGCTCATTCGCAACACGTTGGGGTGAACGAGTCCGCAGGGAATCAATTCGACCCAACCGGTGTGCTTGCAAGTAGAACATCCCTTGCCACCGCAGATCCGGCAATTGAAATCCAACTCGAAACCGGGTTCCACGAAGGGGAAATAGCCGGGACGCAGGCGAACGTTGACCTCTCCCTGAAAAATCTCGGCCAATAGCGTACGCATGAAGTGAATCAGATGAGCCACGGAAATGTCCCGATCGACCATCAACCCTTCCATCTGATAAAACGTATGCTCGTGGCTGGCGTCGATATTTTCGTACCGGAACACACGCCCTGGACCGACGATCCGTAGCGGCGGTTTCATTTTGGCCATACCACGAATCTGAATCGGAGAGGTGTGGGTTCGAAGCAGGTTTCCGTCTTTGGTCCAGAAGGTGTCCCTGCATGTCGCGGGCGGGATGGTCGCCCGGAATATTTAGTTTTTTCGAAGTTATTCTCGTCGGTTTCCAACTCGGGACCATCCAGAATGGAAAATCCCATCGACGAAAAGATATCCTCCAATTCACTTTGAATCTGCGTCAGAGGGTGCAAATGTCCCCTCGGCGGATTCAAACCCGGCAAGGTTACGTCGATGCGCTCGATTTCCTCGATAGCGTCGAAACGACCTTTTTTCAAATCGCCAAGTCGATTTTCAATAGCCTTCGCGACGTTGTTTTTCAGCTCGTTGACCGCCTGACCGAACTCGCGACGATTTTCCGGTGGTACGTTCTTGATTTGCTTGGAAAGCGCCGTAATCTCGCCTTTTCGTCCAAGGTAGCCTACCCGAAGTTCTTCGAGGGCTTCTTTGGAACCCGCCGCCTTTACGGCGTCCAGGGCTTCCGCACGCAATTGGTCAAGTTTTTCCTGCATCCCTATGCCTCGGCTTTCCTGCTGAATGCCTGCCAATCCCCCCAAATACACTCACTACCCGTATACTTTTACACCAATGAGGAGCCAAAAGCCAGACTCTTTACCGATAATGTCCGAACCGAAGCCGTTTTTTGTCCTTCGGCTCCACTTCGTCGTTTTCAACCGAAGATTTTCTTTTGCGGCACGAAACGCAGGGTGATTCAGTTCTTGATTCGGTACAAATCTAACTCTATAAATCCAGGAATGGGTGCCCGGGTCTTCGATCCGGAACGGATCGATGGCCCGGATTTTTCGTAATTTCACGGCCATTCACCTCACGGTGAAAGACCGTGCCACCCCGAAAGCACTTGAATGGGGTAAATCATTCAAAAATTGAATCGCCCGGCACGAAACGACCGAAGTTTGACTTTCTCGTCCCAATCGCATAAAATATTTTCAGTGTAAATTAACCGAATCCATACATCTCGTGTAAACCATCGCGGGATAAAGACCGAAAGGAACGCAACGATGAAGCGTTGGACGAAAACCGGCGGGTGGATCGTGGCACTGTTTCTCCTTCTGCCTCAGATCTCCTGGGCCGATGAAATTCCCGACGAACGACCCGTTTCAGATCGACAAGCCGGAGTGAGCGCCTATGCCGGTGCGCATTTTCCCCTTCACGACCGCTACAATATTACGGAGTCCTGGGGTTTCTTCGTTGATATTCCCATCATTTCAACGTTTTACGTCACGCCACAGGCCAACATCTATCGCCTGGTACGTAGCAAGAAAGTCGCAACATCGGACGGAAAACTCAAATACGACATCACCGGCATCACCGATTTGTCGATGAACTTCAAGTTCGTGGTACCCATAGATTACTGGCGGGTGTTTTTCGCGGCTACGTTGGGTATGTCCAACGGTAAATTCAAACCAGACAACGTCATTCTTCCGCATTTCGGCGGCTTGTTCGGCTTCGGCTACCGGGCTTTCCCCAACATCGATCTGTTTCTGCAATCCCAGTACAAAGTGCTCGTATCCACCGGAGAAGGCAACCCGCAGTTCATCAATCTCGTGGGTGGCGTGAGTTTCTGGTTCTGATCTCAGCCGAAAAAAAATCTGAAATCATTGAAAAAGAGCAGGCAGCACGCCTGCTCTTTTTTTCGATCATCCATACGCAACGTCCAACTCTCTGCCCTTTACCGTGATACGCAGTGTGGAGCCGTCGGAAACCTCTCCGGTAAGCAACGCCCGCCCGATGCGGGTTTCCAACTCTCGTTGGAGATAACGACGCAATGGCCGCGCACCATAGACGGGGTCGTATCCCGCTTCGGCTATAAAACGCCGTGCTTCTTCGGTGATATCGATGCGGATGCGCCGATCCTCCAGCCTTCGAGCCAGATCCTCGGTCAACAACCCCACAATCTGCTCGACTTCCTCCAGCGTCAGAGGTTTGAACAGCACGATGTCATCCACCCGGTTAAGAAATTCCGGTCGGAAGTACCCACGCAATTCTCCCATTACACGATCTCTGGCAGCATCACGCAGTCCACCGTTGGCGTCGATACCCTCCAACAGTGCGTGTGAACCGATGTTGCTGGTCATGATGATGACCGTGTTTTTGAAATCAACCGTCCGCCCCTGACCGTCGGTGAGCCTGCCGTCATCGAAAATCTGAAGCAAGACGTTGAACACGTCGTGATGGGCTTTTTCGATTTCGTCGAACAGAATCACGGCGTAGGGTTTGCGACGCACGGCCTCGGTCAGTTGACCCCCCTCTTCGAATCCCACGTAGCCGGGAGGCGCGCCGAGCAGACGAGCTACGGTGTGTTTCTCCATGTATTCGCTCATGTCGATGCGAACCATGTTGTCCTCGGAGTCGAACAGCGAATGCGCCAGCGTCTTGGCCAGTTCGGTTTTACCCACGCCGGTCGGTCCCAGGAAAATGAACGTTCCGATAGGCCGCCTCGGATCTTTGATCCCGGAACGGGCGCGGATCACCGCATCGGCGACGAGTTGAACCGCTTCATCCTGTCCGATTACACGCTCGTGCAGAATTTGATCGAGTTTGAGGATTTTTTGCCGCTCGCCTTCCATCAATCGCGAGACGGGAATCCCGGTCCAGCGAGACACCGTTTCGCCGATCTCTTCTTCCGTAACCTCTTCCCGCAACAGACGGTCCCCGACCTGGTTTTTCGAAAACAACTCCTCTTCCTGCTTGAGACGTTGCTCCAGTGCCGGGAGTCTTCCGTGTCGCAACTCCGCCGCCCGATTGAGATCGTAATCCCTCTCGGCAATTTCGATATCGTGCCGAACCTGTTCCAGTTCTTCCCGCAAGGTCTGGACATCCTGAATCGCCTGCTTTTCGTTCTCCCACTGGGCGCGCATGGCGTCGGCTTCGGTACGCAGATTCGCCAGGTCTTTTCTCAAGCTATCGAGCCGCTCCTTGCTGGCGCGGTCCTTTTCTTTTTTCAATGCCGCTTCTTCGATTTCCAACTGCATGATCCGACGCGATACGTCGTCGAGTTGTGTGGGCATGGAGTCGATTTCCGTGCGGATGGTCGCGCAGGCTTCGTCGATCAGATCAATGGCTTTGTCCGGCAGGAATCGATCGTTCACATAGCGGTTGGACAACATCGCCGAGGCAACGAGCGCGCTATCCTGTATCCGTACGCCGTGATGAATCTCGTAGCGCTCCTTGAGTCCCCGCAGAATGGAAATGGTATCCTCGACGGTGGGTTCTTCCACCACCACAGGTTGAAAACGCCTCTCCAGGGCTTTGTCTTTCTCGATGTATTTCCGATATTCATCGAGGGTCGTGGCGCCGAGGCAATGCAACTCTCCACGAGCAAGCATGGGTTTGAGCATATTTCCGGCATCCATCGAACCTTCGGTTTTTCCCGCACCGACGATGGTATGCAACTCGTCGATAAACAGCAGGATGCGTCCCTGCGATTCCCGAATTTCCTGCAAAATGGCTTTCAGGCGTTCTTCGAACTCACCGCGATATTTGGCTCCTGCCACAAGAGAACCCATGTCCAAAGCGAAAATCGTTTTATCTTTGAGACCTTCGGGAACGTCCTGCCGAACGATCCGATGGGCCAGACCTTCCACGATCGCGGTTTTTCCCACACCGGGATCACCGATCAGCACCGGGTTGTTCTTGGTTTTACGCGACAGAATACGAATCGTCCGGCGGATTTCGTCGTCCCGACCAATGACCGGATCGAGCTTGCCGGAGCGGGCTTCTTCAACGAGATCCCGCCCGTATTTTCGCAACGCCTCGTAGGTACCTTCTGGATCGGCGCTGGTCACGCGCTGATGCCCGCGTATCGAAGTCAGCGTCTTCAGCAGACGATCACGCGTTACATGGAATTCGTGCAAAAGTTTTCCGGTGGGAGTGCTTTTTCCCTCGTCGATGAAAGCCAGCATCACATGTTCGACGGAAATGTACTCGTCTTTGAGTTTTTTGGCTTCGTTTTGCGCTTGAACGAGCAGTTTGTTCAAACGTTGCGTGATGTAGACTTTTCCCGGTTCCGTTCCCGGACCGCTGACCTGCGGTTTATCGCCCAAAATCCGATCGAGTCGTTCTTTGAACGCTTCGACGGGAATTTCCATGCGTTGCAGCAGTCGCGGAGCCAGCCCATCCGATTGCTCCAGAAGCGCCGAAAGAAAATGCTCGCCATCGACTTCCTGATGATTGTGGATCACGGCCTTGGTCTGGGCTTCCTGAAGCGCTTCCTGACATTTTACCGTACATCTGTTCAGGTCCATGAAATCGTTTCCTCCCGTAGAAATCCATTGTTTTCCTGAACCATACCGGCCACTTACCCATTCTGTGGCCGGCACCTCGAAAGGCGTCCGAGATTCACGTCCTTTCAGAGAAAAAATAATTCGGGATCTTTGCAATGCAATGGGGGGTTGAAAACCGGGGGTCGGTGGAGATTGTTCGTCCTCTAAATGACGAAAAAGCTACTTTGGCCACAAAGGATTAGAATCAGATCGGCCAGGTTGATTATGCTAATTATTCCAGAACACCTGATTTTGACAAAAAACAAGAACTTCAACCGAATATTGGTTGCATAAACATATGATAAAATATACTAATATTAATGGTTACACTATCTACAATACCCTACAAATAGGACACACGTTTTTCGAGGACTCCAAGCTCATGAAACAATCTATGAAAAATGACATCAAACGTACTATTTCCGACGTTGCGGTATCACTGAGACGTGGTAGAGACCGAAAAGTCCCCTGCTCGGTTCTGATCGGAGCAGGCTGCTCGTTTTCTGCCGGAATTCCTTTGGCGAGTGGCATTGAAAAATGGATTGAAGACAACGATCCGGGTGCTTACAGACGCGCCCAGGAAAAAACCGCCCCTGAAAAACCTACCTATCCTTATTTGATGGGGGAATTGGATACTGGCCCTCGGTACGATCTCATTGCGGATTACGTTGCCAAATCCAGATTGAACTGGGCGCATCTTCTTCTCGGGTATCTGGTAGATCAAGGATATGTGGGTAGAATTCTGACCACGAATTTCGACAACCTCACCCTCCGTGCATTGTCACTGTATCACTGTTTTCCTTCGGTGTATGATCTAGCCATCTCGACCCGCTTCAAAGCCGATCTGGTCTGCGATCCATCGGTTTTCTTCCTGCACGGTCAACATGGCGGTTTCGTTCAGTTGCATACCCAAGAGGATGTTAAAGACCATGCCAAAGATCTGGCTCCAGCATTTGAGGATGCCTCATTACGCCGCACATGGCTGGTGGTTGGATACAGCGGTGATAACGATCCGGTTTTCGAGAATCTGGCAGGGAAAAAATTCAACAATGCTCTCTATTGGGTAGGATACCGGGATTCGGAACCCATTCCAGTCGTGCAGGAAAAATTATTAAACCGTGAAAAACATGCCTATTGGGTTGAAGGCTACGATGCCGATAGCTTTTTTTATAAGCTATGTCAGGAATTACAGCTTGACCTCCCTCCGTTTATCGCCGATCCGTTTTCTCACCAACTCTCGATCCTGGAACAGTTCCAGCCTTATTCCGAAAAAGGCGAAAAAGCAGGTTATGATCTGTTAGAAAAACCTAAAAATCAATTGCGATTGGCAAAAAAATGCCTGATCGACAACACTCCGGAATGCCCGAAAGAATCAGAGCACCAAAAAGAAGAAAAGCAACTCACTAAAAACGTCTCGAATCTGTATTTCCAAGGTCGCCACAAAGAGGTTACGGAAATATTACAAGCAGCCTCCCAACCGCTTTCGGATGAGTTACAGGAAATGTACGCGTGGTCCTTAATCGATTTGGGAAACAAATTGCACGAAAAGGCAAAAACACAACAAGGGGAAGAGGCGGATAAATTGTGGGATGAGGCTTGCAAAAAGTATGATGCCGCTTTGAAAATTAAGCCAGACATGCACGAGGCGCTATACAACTGGGGTAACACTCTGTCCGAAAAAGCAAAAACACGAAAAGGAAAAGAGGCAGACAAGTTGTGGGACAATGCCTGCGAAAAATATAAAGCTGCTTTGAAAATCAAGCCAGACATGCACAAAATACTAAACAACTGGGGTCTTGCACTGTACAACAAGTCAGAAACACGAAAAACGGAAGAAGCGGATAAGTTGTGGGAAGAGGCATGTGAAAAATATAAAGCTGCCTTAAAAATCAAGCCAGATACGTACAAAGCACTAATAAATTGGGGCAATGCTCTGTCCGAAAAAGCAAAAACGCGAAAAGGAAAAGAGGCGGACAAGTTGTGGGAAGAGGTTTGCGAAAAATATAGAGCTGCTTTGCAAATCAAGCCAGATAATCACGAAACGCTTTACAACTGGGGTCTCACTCTGAACGAAAAGGCAAAAACGAGACAAGGTGAAGAGGCGGACAAGTTGATGGACGAGGCTTACGAAAAATACATTGCCGCTTTGAAAATCAATCCAGATTATTATCATGCACTATACAACCTTGGATGTCTTTTCGCATGTAAAGGAGATACGGAAATATCTATCGAGTGGCTGGAAAAATGTAGAAGCGTTTCAAAGATTTTCTTAACACAAAAAAGAATCGCCAACGACGAGGATTTCGACCGCATCCGGCATGATCCACGGTTCGAAGAATTCGTTGCCACTCTTCCTCCCGAATGACAACCTTGTGTAACTTGACCCACTGATTTGAAATAAAACGACAAACGAGTGCAAGATCATGCAATGGTCCTCCTTGAGGACACAATGCATCCCAAACCCTTTCGATTTCGGAAAACATTGAAAAAACGGCGCAAGCGATGGTATCTTGACCGGGTTTTCTGGTTCCAATCGAATTCGAAAGGGAATGCCATGTTGCGTGCAAGTTTCATCGTTTTGTGTGGACTTTTGTGGACATTGCCCGTTTGGGCGGGAACGCTTGATGCGCAAGCGCCGAATGCAGGGGAAAACGCTGCCGAGAAAACGGTAGAGGCTCCGGCCACACCGCAGGAACCGACGGTTGCGGACCTCTTCCGGTCCTCCGATACCACCTGGAAGAAACGCCATCGCAAAGGCAACATCCAAAAATCGTTGGACTTCGCCGAAACCGCTTTGAAAAAAGCCACAACCGACAAAGAACGTTTCGATGCCAACTGGCGTATCGCTCGGGCCTGTTTCTGGATTGCCGAATGGGCGAAAAACGACGACATCAAAGAAAAAATGGGGAAAAAGGGCTGGGAAACCGGACAAGAAGCGGTCAAACTGCAACCGAAACGCGTCGAAGGCTACTATTTCGGCGGAATTTCCCTGGCACAATACGGCAAAGCCATCGGCGTGGTTTCGGCGGTTTTCAAAGGCGTTTCAGGAGACTACGAAGAGGCGCTGGAAAAAGCGATCAAGATCAACGCCAAATACGAAATGGCGGGACCGACTCGCGGCTACGGTCGGTACTGGTTCAAACTTCCGGCAATGAAACGGGATCTCGACCGCTCGGCCAAGCTGCTGGAGCGCTCGGCCAAAGATGCCCCGCAGAAACTTCGAACGCATTTCTATCTTGCCGAAACCTACCTGAAACGGGACAAGGGAGACGATCGGGAAAAAGCCCGAAAAGCCCTGGAAACCTGTGTAGGACTGGACCCGAAAAAAGAAGAATACCCCGACGGCATCCTGTTCAAACCGCAGTGTAAAAAGCTGTTGGAAAAAGAATTCGGCACAAAGAAATAAGTTTTCGTGCCGTCAAAGGTCGGAAATGAACGGAAAAGAGAACCGATGGCTTCCAAATGCGACATTCTGATTGTCGATGACGACCAGGCGAACTTGGACACGCTGGAGCGACTGTTTACCAAAGACGGCTACGGCGTGCATCGTGCGCAAAGGGGAAACGAGGGATTGGACATCGCCCGCTCCCAGGGTATCCCAATCATCCTCACCGACCTGATGATGCCGGGTGAAATGGACGGCCTGGACCTGCTCAAAGGCGTGCGGGCCATCGGCTTGGATTGCGACGTGATTCTGATGACGGCGTACGGCACTGTAGAAACGGCGGTCGAAGCGATGAAGGAAGGAGCCTACGACTTCATCACCAAGCCGTTCAAACGGGTACAGGTACTGAAAACCGTCGAGCGAGCCGGGGAAAAACGCAAATTACTCAACGAAAACAAGAAACTACGCGACCAACTGCAACGCAACTCGCCGCTTTCCGACATCATCGGATCGGCGGCAGCGATGAAACGCCCTTTGGAAATTCTGCGTCAGGCGGCTCCGTCGAAAGCCACATTGCTGATTTCCGGCGAAAGCGGAACCGGCAAGGAACTGTTCGCTCGGGCGGCCCATCGCCTTTCGGAGCGCGAAAGCGGCCCCTTCGTGGCGGTCAATTGCGCGGCGCTACCGGAATCGATTCTCGAATCGGAACTGTTCGGCTACGAAAAAGGCGCGTTCACCGGCGCGGCGAATCGACGGGCAGGACGCTTCGAGACGGCCGACGGCGGGACGCTGTTCCTCGATGAAATTTCGGACATGTCCCTGACATTGCAGGCAAAATTGCTGCGAGTGATTCAGGAAGGGGAATTCGAGCGTCTGGGCAGCAGTCGCACGTTGAAAGTGGACGTTCGCATCGTGGCGGCTACCAACCGTAACCTTCGCCGTCTGGTGGAAGAAAAGAAATTCCGAGAAGACCTTTTCTACCGCCTCAACGTGATCAACGTCCGTCTGCCGACCTTGCAAGAACGCATGGCCGACATCCCGCTGCTGGCCCAATATTTCCTGACCCATTACGCTGCAAAAAACCAACGGAAACTGGTGGGATTCCAGCGTACGGCCATGGAAAAATTACTGGAACATCCCTGGCCCGGCAACGTGCGCGAGTTGGAAAAAACCATCGAACGGGCCGTGATTCTATGCCGGGGCGAATGGATCGAAGTGGAGGATCTGTTCGAGGATATCGAAGCCCACGACTCGACACGGCAACCGTACGTCGTGCCGTTCGGCTCCACGCTGGATGAAATCGAAAAACAGATCATTTTCGAAACGTTGAGCCGATTCGGAGGAGACAAAAAGGTGGCGGCTCAGGTATTGGGCATCGCGGCCCGCACCATTTACCGAAAACTCGAACAGGTTCACGAAAACTCGGAAAAAAACAAGTCGTAATCGACCGAAAGAAACCATCGGATAAGGAACGTCATGACGCGACAAATTTTATGGAATGCACTTGTCTGTAGCTTTTTATGTCTTTTCGTGCTGGCTCTGACGGCTTGCAGCGACTCGGACGACTCCAGTGTTTCCGATGGCGACACGGACGAAACCGGCGATGTGGAAGAAACTTCCGGCGACACGGACGAAACCGGTGAGACATCGGACCATCTGGCGCAGTACCTTCCCGTCGTCGAAGCGCTTGAAGGCACCCGTAATCCTTACGATTACTGCACGTCGGACACTCCCCCGGACGACGCCTGCCACCGCACGAAACGAGATCCGTCCTCGGAAAACATCCAGTTGGCTCAGGAAATCGTAGACAAACAAATCGCCCTGCACGCCCCGGAAGATGTGAAATGGGACTGGGGAGAAGCCGTGATGATGCTCGGCGTTGCGGCGGTCTATCGCGTCACGGAAAAATCGGAATACCTGGAGTACATCCGTGCGTGGATCGATCACCATATGGACGAAGGTTACATGATGGAATCCAGCGATTCTTGTGCTCCTTCTTCGCTGGCCTTGTTCCTTCTGAGAGAAACCGGCGATGAAAAATACCAGGCCGTAATGGACGACGCCTTCGACTACTTGTACCACCGCGCCTTACGCACACCGGAAGGCGGCTTGAATCATCTCGGCACCTGGGACGCCCTGGGCGTAACGTTGTGGGTCGATTCGCTGTTCATGTTCGGAAACGTGTTGACCGGCTGGGGCGAGTACTCCGACGACGACGAAGCCCTTGACGAATACGTATACCAATTCAACGTATTTACCGATTTACTGCAAGAGGAATCAGGATTTTACAAGCACTCGATTTATTCTTTGTACGAACAGACAGACAATGTGTATTGGGGACGTGGTAACGCCTGGGTTACGGCAGCCGGGTATGATCATCTTCGGGTACGCTACAACCGTGGCGAAACGGTTCCTTCGATGCTCGACGCCCTCGATAAGCAAGTAGCGGCTTTTCTGCAATACCAGGATCAGGAAACCGGATTGTGGCACACCATCATGAATCGACCGGCAGGCGGTGAAGGCGAGCCGGAAAACTACCTCGAAACGAGCGTGGCGGCGCTGTTTTCCTTCGGCGCAGCCAAAGCCTACCGTTACGGTTTCCAGGACGCCTCCATCCTTCCGGCCATCGGAAAAGCTATGGACGGCGTACGCTCCCGCATCGAGCGCGACGACCAGAATCGTCCTGTAATTACGGACATTTCCGGTCCCACCTCCGTTGGTGAATATGAATATTACGCCGACCTGACCCGCAAGGATGACATTTCCTACGGCATCGGCGCGGTGCTGATGGCGCTTGTAGAAACCTCCGGGCTTGCTTTGGATGCCGAGAAATAACCGCTTCACCATGTAATTTATTTATGATTCAAGTGGGTTGACAACAGGCGATTTCTTTTAGAAGCTTTTCTTTCACTATCTGAATAAAAGATTGAAAGGAAGTCTTCATGCAACATTCCGTTTATGACTTTCAGGCCAAAACCATCGATGGAACGGAACAATCGCTTTCCGAATACAACGACAAGGTTTTGCTTATCGTCAATACGGCCAGCCAATGCGGATTCACTCCCCAATATGAGGGATTGGAAAAACTGTATCAACAGTTCAAAGATCGAGGATTCGTTGTTTTAGGGTTTCCCTGCAACCAATTCCAAAACCAGGAACCTGGGGACGAAAAAGAAATTCAGCAGTTCTGTTCGTTGAATTTCGGCGTAACGTTTCCAATGTTCTCAAAAATACAGGTGAACGGGTCGGAAGCTCACCCACTTTATCGTTACCTTGTGGAAGCTCAAAAAGGTCTGTTCGGCAGCAAAGCCATCAAGTGGAATTTCACAAAATTTCTGATCGACAGAAAAGGTCAACCGGTCAAACGGTATGCTCCCGCTACAAAACCATCAAAAATTGCAAGTGATATCGAGAGCTTGTTGCAATAGCTGTCGAATTTTACTCGTCTTCCGGTTGAACCGTGTAAGTGAGACTTTCCAGGTCGTATCCTCGTTCCTTAAGTCGAGCAAGAATCTTGGTCAGACGTGTCTCTTCGATTTGAGGCGTTCGACTGAGAATCCATAAAAAGATAGTCAAGCTGCTGCCGACAACGGCCCACTCGTAGGGTTCTTCGGATTCCTGGCCATCCAACTCGATGATCCAATAATCCGCACCGAAATTTTCGGAGAAAAACACCAACAATTCCGCGTTGGTTTCCTCGTTGACAATTTCCGCTCTGGCCGTATCCACTTTGTATTCCCCATCGAGAGATTCGAGCATACACTCGTTGGTAACGGCGACATCGTTGCCGTCGAGGGCGTATGTTGCCGTCGAACCGGTACAACCGACTTGAAATGGGATGACATAGGTAGCGATTTCGTACCATTTCCCGAGATATCGCTCCAAATCCACAAAAGATACGGTTTTTTCATCATCTGTGTACGACATAAATACCGTTTCGGATGTATCGGACGTTTCGACACTTTCCTCTTCTTCCCAATTTTCAAAGTCGGCGTCCGCATCCAACGTCGTTCCGCCATCGTCTCCGCATCCTACCAATAGGAGAAGCAGAACCACCAATGCAGCGTTCCACAACCCAAAGTCCCGAAAACCGAGATGTCGGCTCCATTTCGAAAATGTGGAAAAGGCGAAGAAACGATTCAATTTGGGAAAAGTGCGAAAAATGTACATGGCAACCACCTATTTGTATTCATTTTAAATAAACTGACTACTGGCGATGCGATGTCAAGAGACAACCTATGATATTTCCTGGCTTTTCGGGTCACAGAAGTTCCTGTGATCAGATAAACTTTGTGCTCTCCACTCGAATAGCTTGACCTGGAATCCTCCCGCACTGTATAAGGTTCACGTTTAATTTCAATTTATGGTATATTATCTTTTTTGATTTCAGTCGAAAATCCCTTGGGGATGGAGGAAGACATGCAAAAGCACGTTTGGTTGACAATGATCGCTTGCCTGTTCGCTTTAGTTCTGCTGGGAACTGGATGCGGATCGGACGATGAAGCTTTGAATCTTGGCGACAATGACTCGAACGTTTCGGGTGATACCGACGAAGGCGCGGAAGACACCCCCGAAAACGGTCTGGAACAAGACAGCGTAGTGGATGAAACCCTGCTCAACACTTGCCAGGAAGACGGCGATTGCTCCAAGGGCTTCTGCTGGAAAGCCGACGACACCAAAGACGGCATTTGCGCCGTAGAACCGAAGCAGGAAGCCAGCCTATATTGGGAAAATTCCTACTACGATTACGACGACCGCAAGAAAAAGGGCAGCTACGATCCGGTTCTGGAAAACGATGAGCCTGTCGATCCCGATTTCAGTTGCTCCAGCGCGGGACTCGAAGACGACTTCACCGAAGAATCGACGGTAAATCTGGCCGCCCGCGTGAAAGTCTTCGGCGTGGCCGCTCCCTGCACTTCGCTGATCGTGGAAATTCACAACCAGAACGACGAAAGCGGTGAGATCAAAACCAGTTATCCGACCAGCGAATCCCTGATTACCCCCACCAAAGTCACGGAGCCGGAAGACGATCAGGGTCAGTGCAAAATGACCATCAATGACGTTCCGGTCAATCGTTGGCTGGTGTTCAAATCCTACGATGAAGGCAACGTGGACTTCCACGACACCTACCAGTTCAACATCTATATCGACAAAAAAGACGTTGTCGAGAACGAAGATTACGACATCGAAGTCAACGCCATTTCCGATGCCTCCTGGAAACTCGTTCCGGCGACGGCAGGCGTTACCCAGGGCGTGCGTAGCGACCGCTCGGTGGCTTCGGGTACGGTTCGTGACTGCGGAGACCGCCTGGTGAAAAACGCCACGGTGGCGATGAGCGTCAAAGCGACAAAAACCTCGTATTTCAACGCCAACGTGTCCAACCTCGTTCCGATGAACACCCTGACCAACACCAACAGTGACGGCACCTTCGCTTTCATCGACGTAGCCCCCGGCGTCCCTGAAGGCACCAAGGTCAGCTTCGTGGCGCTCGCGTTGGTCGATGGCGAAATCACTCCCATCAACAACTACGATTTCATGCTGTTCCCCAATGCCGTAACCATCGTCGCGATGGACGGCGGTCAGACCATGCACTTCGGGCACTTCGAAGCCCCCACGAGCGACAAATAAATTTCGCTCGGTCAGTCTGAGTTCATTCAAGGCAGGCGATTGATTCGCCTGCCTTTTTTTATTTTTTCTTGTTTTCCAGGGATTGCCCGATGCGCTCGAACCGCTCTTCGGCATCCGGCAAATGACGTGCCGCCCAGCGGATCTGCCGGGCAAGACCGAACAACATGTCGATTTCGTGTTCGTCGAGTCGAGACCGTCCGAAGATCCGGCGAAGCGCCTGCATCCAGTAGTCGGTGTTGTAGGACCGCATGAAGTCGATCAACGTGAACGAATCCCGCAAATGTTCGAGCAAGGTGTTGAATCGCGTCACTTTGGCCAATTCCCGCCGGTCGCTTTCGGAAGAATCGAACGGTTCGACGAACAGTTCGTACCCGATCAGCAACACCGCTTGCGCCAGGTTGAGCGACGCCATTTCTCCCGTGGGAATACTTACAAGCATCTGAGCGGCACTAAGCTGCTCATTGGTCAACCCACGATCCTCCGCTCCGAAAAGTATCCCTACTTTGTTCGTAGCGGCGATTTCCAGAATCTGCGGTGCAGCATCGCGAGGAGATAGCACTTTACGCCGCCAGCCGCCCAGTCGCGCCGTCGTGGCGACAAGGTACGTTGTATCGTCGATAGCCTCTTCCAGGGTGAAGGTCCGTTTGGCGTTCTCCAGCAATTCCCGCGCCCCATGAGCCATATTGTAGGCTTCGTGTCCCCGATCCTGGGGCGGATGCACCATCCGAAGGTCGGATAACGAAAAATTCTTCATCGCTCGCGCCACCGAACCGATGTTTCCGGGAAACAGTGGCTCTACCAACACGATAGCGATGTTGTTCAATTCCGGGCGTTTTTCCGATACTACGGGCGTAGAATCCTGCGGCATGTTTTTTCCTTCAAGCAAGGGAATGGTTCGCACCGGACCGCGCCCGGCATACGAAAACTCCCGCATCATTGCGTCAAATTGCACTCAAATGTTTCATTTTCGGGATTTTTCGATCTCTTTTCCCGAAAAAGTCCTCCCTTGAAAAAATGAACGATAACAAATCTTTGTTGGCATCTTTTGAGACCAGATGATATAATGAATATAGTTTACAATCAAGCCATCGCTCGGCAAGGGATATGGAACGGTTATATTTACCAGAGGTCAAGGCACCGGGCAAGGTTCAATTGCCACGCCAGGCCGTACATTATCTCGTACGGGTGCTGCGCCTGAAAAAAGGACAGGACTTTCTCGTCTTCGACGGCGTTGCCGACGAGTGGCGAGCCAGTCTGGATGAACTTTCCCGCAACGAAGCGGAAGCCACGGTTATCGAACACGTTCGACGGGAAGAATCGCCGCCGGTTGAAATCGAGGTTTTACCGGCGTCGATCAAGGGAGAACGGATGGACTGGGCGATCCAAAAATGCTGCGAGCTGGGCGTATCCGCAATTCGGCCACTAGCGACCGAACGGACCGTCGCACGGATCGACAAGCAGAAGACGACCCGGTTGGAGCGTTGGCGAACCATCGCCGCCGAAGCCTGCCGTCAAAGCGGACGGATTCGCCTGCCCGAAATCCATGCACCGATCACGCTTTCCGAAGCACTGGAAAACCCACCGATCGGGATAGACCTGGCGCTGCATTTTTCAAAAGAGGCGATTTCATTGAGCACGCTATTCGAAGAACGACCCAACATTGAACGGTTTCGAGTCTTCAGCGGTCCCGAAGGTGGATTCACTGACGACGAAGCCCGACTGTTGCAGCAAAGCGGCGCTCGATTCGTCTCGTTGGGACCGCGTGTACTACGTGCCGAAACCGCTCCGCTTGCCGCTGTAAGTCTTTTGCAAGGTTTTTGGGGAGATATGTCCTGACGCTTCGGAAATCGGCGTTCAGAACTTCAGACAACACGAAACAAGGTTTCCACAGGATCGAAAAAGGACCGTCATGGAGAAGAAAAACGATTTCGTCAAATGTCCGAAATGCTATTGGCCCAGTTCTAAAAGCGCCACGCATTGCGAGGTCTGCGGATGCCCTCTAGGCTCGAAAGCCCTGGTAAAAAACGGGCCGGACAGAACACGAAACAGAAACTCGGATTCCGATGGCGTCGTGCTGGTTCGATCCCGTGAAAAACTGGAGGATCCTCGCCGGGAAGACCACGACAACCCATGGCGTCAGGTCGAACCGCTGCGGGTGGTGTCCAACTCCAAAGCGATGGAAACCGTTTCCGTTCCTGAAAAATCCGAAAACCCGAAAAAGCCAGCCGAAAACCGACCGAAACTGGCAGCGGTTGAAATGCCTCCGCAAGAAGAAGATACTTCCGAAAAATTGCAGTCTTTATTGAGAGATATTTTCGACGAAACCGGGTCAAAAGAAGAGAATCAACCTAAAAAAGCCCAGGATTTCCGCAACGAATCCGCCGAAATCGTGATCGAGGAATTGTTCGGTGAAAACGAGGAATTGATTCCCCTCGACGATATTCAGGAAGAAAGTTCTTCCGTCATCGAGTTTCGTATGCCCGATTCTGAAAAATCCGATCCTCCCTGGAGTCGTGGACACGGTCGCAAAAAGAAAAAAGTGGTTTCCGGTCCCATCCAACAGGAACTACCGCTCGCCTCTTCAAAAGCTCCCGAACCACCGAGGATTTCCATACCGACAGAGCGGGTGAAAATCATCACAGCATCCCCCACGGACCGCATCATGGCCGGTCTTTTCGATCTGGCATTGACGCTCACGCTGTTTGTCATAATGGGCTGGGTTGGATTGGGCTTTTTTGCCGGAATGTTCTTCGACATTCAACTCGGTGACAATCCATTTTCCACACTCGCTTCCTTCGGAGCCGACCCGTCCTTGCTGATATCTTTGGCTTTTCTCTATCTGACGGTGGTCTTCGTCTACCTCGTCTTCTTTACCGCCACTTGCGGAGAAAGCCCCGGCCAAACCGTCTTCGGCATTCGTACGGTCATGAAAAACAGCGAGCCTGTAGGACTGAAAATCAGCATCAAACGTACCTTTGCCCTTCTTTTCGGACTTGCGGCGGTGGGGTATTCCTTGATAGGATTATATAAGTACAAGCAAGGACAAAGCCCGCACGACCGATGGGCGGGCACGATGGTAATGCGTCGGGAACTGGCTCCGGGCGAGCACCGGAGGATCGAGGAGTTGGCATGACCGAGGCTGCTACGTTCGCGGAAATTCTGAAAGAATTCGAAACGAGGTTGCATAAACGGAAAACTCCCGGAGAGGTCGGACTATTGTTCGGCGATCTATTGACGGACTGGTTCGAATTCGTCCTCTTGTTCAACGTCAAAGGCACACTTGCCTATGGTTGGAAAACCTTTTCCGCAACGGGAAAAATTTCCAAACTGGACAACCTCGTGATTCCGTTGGACTCTCCCAGCCCGTTTTCGCGAGCGCTTCGCTCCGGGGTGCCGGTCGGAGGCGTCTCTACAGGATTGCCGGAATGGCGGGCGATTCTGGAAATGCGGGGACTTAAGCCGCCCCGCCCCTTCGTCGCGATTCCCGTCAGTGTCGCCGGTCGCGTCCCGGTGCTGGCTTATGTCGATTCCAACAACCGGCCTTCTCCCTCGCGATTGTCCAAACTGACCCAGCTTTCCGCCCTTGCCGGATGGCGGATCGAACAGATCATTCTCGAACGCAAGCAGAAAACTGACGAGCAAAACCTGCTGGATGGAGAATCCGGTCAAGTTCTTGAAAGCGTCCCGGAATCTCCGCTTGTTCCTCCTCCCCTACCTGAAATGGAAGAGGAACAAGAAGACTACGAAGTTTCTACCCAAGATAAAACCGAGGAAAATCAAACCGTTCCCCCTCCCCTCGACTCCACCAACGAAACCGACGAGAACCCCTCGGAAGAAGCTACAGACAAACAAGCCACGTCAGCGGCGTCCCCTAACGAAGATATCGATAAGAAACAACAAGTACCCGAAGATCTCCAAACCCTGCTTGAAGAAGACTGGGTTCGTTTGTACGAAGAACAGAGAAATCCAAAAGCCAAGGAAACAAGCGCTACCGCTCCAAAACTGGAATCACGAAGCGAAAGTTCCGAGGAGACCGTTGCACCGCCGATGGAAGAAAAAGACTAGAAGTCATCCCCCAAAAAAAACGGGATTTCTTATAAAGAAATCCCGTAGTTAGCTCACATTCAGGCATTTTCCTATGCCTCGAAACGTTCCTTTTACTGGAAGCTGTATAAGTTTCCGTCTTCACAAGCAATATACAACGTTCCGTCTTTCGCCATAGACAATCCCCAAAGTTGACCGCCGATCCCGGACTGAGAACTGACCACCGTCTCGGATTTGACCGATCCGCTTCCGCTTGGATCGATGACGAACAGGTGGGAATTCTGAGTACCGACATAGACCAAGCCATCCGCACCGACCAGCGGTGTACAACGCGATGGGCTTTGAAGATCGATGGTCCAACGGGAATCGACCGTTCCATCGGATGGATTGAAGGCATAGAGGTTTTCATCCTTGGCGGGGAACAGTTGCACGCCATCGGTACCAATCGCAGGTCCGAATACCGGGCCGGCTGCATCGTAGACCCAATCTTCGCTGAAAACCGAATCCAAGGTTAACGAATACGCTTTGGAGAACGTTGTTCCCGTCAGAATTTCCCCGTCACCACTAATAGCAATAGGAGTGATAACCGACCCTACGCCGGTCCGACGAGCGATTTCTTCACCATCGGGATCGATCGCAACAACGATTCCATCCACCGAACCGAACAGAATGTTGCCATCTGCATCGATTGTGGGCGAAGAATTCGTGTTACGCGTAACCTGACCATTGGAATCGCTCCATTTCCATTTCAACTGTTCCCCGGCAGGACGACTGGGATCGATCGCATAAAGCGACCCCTGTTCTGTCGTAAAATAGACCGTTCCATCGGCTCCGATCACAGGGGAAGAATACACAGCACCATCAGCTTGGAATTTGATCAACTGGTTGCACGCCATGTTGATCCCGTACAAGTATCCGTTTTGACAGCCGAAAAATACGGTTCCACTTTTATGAATGGCTGGAGTTGAAAGAATTTCATCCCCTGCGGTGAAAGTACATTCGAGAGAATCAGACGACGGGTTGTAAATGTATAGTTTTCCATCGGTGGACCCTACGTACAGCCGCCCGCTGCCGGAAATCGCAGGAGCGGACCGAATCGCCCCACCGGTGCTAACCGCAACCTGAACCTGCCCGGCTATCGGTCCCGAATACGGGCTTCTTCCCTGATGCGTTACGCAATAGCCCACCATCGGCCAGGCGGCACCGTCCTGCAAACCACCCGAATCGCCGCAATCGTCGACGAGAATATTACACTGACCGCTGAGGCATTCATGGTTGAATCCTTCGCAGTCACCGCATTCATAGCATCCCGAAGGAGAAGCACCACAAGTCAACGTACCGCAATCGTTTGCGATTTCCTCGTTACTACAGATCCCACTATCGAGATCGCACGAATCGGTGGTACAGGGGTCGTTATCGTCGCATTCCGGGAGCATGGTGTAGGAACGCCATCCTACTGGATCGTAATCGGGATCGCATACGAGACAGATATTTCCTTCCTTGGCCTCATCCGTCTCGAAACACTCGCCACCAATCAAGCAATAACCATCAGCAATGTCACCTGTACAGGTTCCGTTTTGACATACGTCATCAGAGGTACATTCCGCACTGTCGTTACAGGTTTGACCATTTGGAAGATTGGTCCATTCCTCTTGGTTTTGTGCCGGAGAACAGAACTGACAGCGATTTCCGGGATTGAAATCGCTGCCCGAATAGCATTCATCATCGATCAGGCAGGAATCCCCCCGAATAAATCCTTTGCAGACTCCATCGGTGCAGATATCGTCCGTCGTGCATTCAATCCCGTCATCACAGCTTTCGCCGTTCGTGCAGGAGGCTTCGACGTTATCCGTGACCGTATCGGTATCCCCACCGGTCTGAGACGGCTCGAAAACACGCGTGTCTTTGGAGTCGCAGGAAATGAGCCAACAGGTGACCAACAGCAAAGAGAAAAGGCGTATCATCTTGAATTTCCTCGTCATGTTCGATCCATGCCTGACAAGTCGTTGTTTCATTCTCGGGTGTTCCAACCGATTTGACGTGCCATTATACGCATAATGATGCAAGACTGTCAGTAAAAAACACCCCATCCCTACATTGGAGAAATTTCTCTCGAAATCGTTTCTTCTTTCTCCAAATCCCTTCTAAGGGATTCCTTTTAGAAGACGTTTCGAGTTCCAACGATTATAGGTTCGTCCGTTGTATCGCGTTTTCCTGCAATTGACAAATATCCGTATTGCAGATATGCATGAGGCAGCGGTTACCTAAATTATTCTAGTCTATTTACCGGGACCGGCAAACATGAAAATCGTAATGATAGGGACAGGATACGTAGGTTTGGTATCGGGCGCTTGCTTCGCGGAAGTCGGCAACGACGTCACCTGCGTGGATGTGGACGAAGGGAAAATCATCAAGCTCAAATCCGGGGAAATCCCGATTTACGAGCCAGGCCTTGACGCCATCGTGGAACGCAACACCCGAGAAGGTAGATTGGCGTTCACCACGAAATTGTCTGAAGCCATCGTGGGTGCCGAAGCGGTTTTCATCGCCGTGGGTACTCCTCCGGGGGAAGACGGGTCGGCGGATCTCTCCTATGTCGTTCAGGCCGCTCGGCAAATCGGGTCGTTGATCACGGATTACACGGTCGTCATCGACAAATCCACCGTCCCGGTGGGAACGGCAGTCAAAGTACGTCATGCCATTCAGGAAGAATTGGACCGCCGTGGGCTGGACATCCCCTTCGACGTGGTATCCAATCCCGAATTTCTTAAAGAAGGCGCGGCGATCGATGATTTCCTCAAACCCGACCGGATCGTGGTGGGCTGCGAAACCGAACGCGCCGAACGGTTCATGCGGGTCATGTACCGTCCGTTCCAGCTGCGACAGGATCGACTGATCTTCATGGACCCCCCTTCGGCGGAAATGGTGAAATACGCATCCAACTGCATGTTGGCCACGAAAATCAGTTTCATCAATGAAATCGCGTGTATCTGCGAAAAAGTCGGTGCCGATGTACGAAAAGTACGGCAGGGTATCGGTGCGGACTCCCGCATTGGATACTCGTTCATTTTTCCGGGCGTGGGTTATGGTGGCTCCTGCTTCCCGAAAGACGTGCAGGCGTTGATCCGCACGGCTCGGGATGTCGGTGTCGATCCGATGGTGCTGGCCTCCGTCCATGGACGCAACGACAAGCAAAAAATGGTTCTGGGTCAGAAAATCCGGGAGTACTTCAAAGGAGAGTTGAAAGGCCGCACCATCGGCCTTCTGGGATTGTCGTTCAAACCGGAAACCGACGACATGCGTGAAGCGGCTTCGGTGGTATTTGCAAAGGAAATGCTCGAAGCCGGAGTTCGTTTGCAGGCCTACGATCCTGTCGCGATGAACGAATCCCGTCGCATTTTCGGAGACGAACCCAATCTCCTGTACTGTGACGACATGTACGACGCCTGCAAAGGCGCGGACGCCCTGGTTCTCGTCACCGAGTGGCGGCAGTTCCGCTCTCCCGATTTCAAAAGAATTGCAAAATTAATGAATGGAAAAGCCCTGTTTGATGGTCGAAACCTGTGGTTGCCTGAAAAGTTGAAAGAAATGGGGTTCGACTATCACGGCATCGGTATCGTTTAAACGAAAAAAAAGGACGTAAAAGCTTTTCTTTCTGAATCTTTACGTCCTTTGGAAAGTCGAATAGTTGAGTAGGTATGAAGGCTCGACACGAACAGCCGGAACCACTGAGCGACCTTGAACTGGTCGAACAGGGGCAAAACGGCAATTCGAGGGCTTTCAGCGAGTTGGTCCGGCGCTATCAAGGCCGGGTTTTCGGGATTTGCTTCGGAATCGTCCGCGACCGGGAAGAGGCGCGAGACACCACCCAGGAGGTTTTTATCCGGGCGTTTCGACATTTGAGTAAATTCAAAGGCGATTCGTCATTTTATACCTGGCTTTACCGAATCGCCGTCAATCTGTCGATCAGTACCGCCGGGAAAAGCCACAGAAAAAAGACCGTCCTGTTCGGTGAACTACCTGAAGTGTTTACCGAAGCGACAGACGCCGATTTTCCAGGAAGCGCCGCTCCTCCCCACCCGCTCAAAGCGTTGGAAACGAAGGAGTTGGGTCGAATGGTCGGAGAGGCCATGGAAAAACTTTCGGAAAAACACCGAGCAGTCATTGTGTTGAGAGAGGTAGAAGGGTTAAGCTATGAAGAGATCGCCGAGGCGATCGATTGCAGTCTCGGGACGGTGATGTCCCGGCTGTTCCATGCGCGGAAGAAAATACAGAAATCCATGAATCGCCACCGCGAAGGAACAAAGGATCGAACATGAAACGAAACAAAACAACAGTGAAAGACGTGCATCGGCTGCACGACGGAGAACTTGACGATACCCGACGTGAGATGGTTCAAGAGGCTTTGTCGAACGATCCCACGCTGGAATCCGAAGTCGAATGGCTTGAGAAGATCGGCAAGGGACTGCGCCACGATACCGAAGAGGCGCTGCGCTCGCTAGACGAAGATGCCCTAGCGGCCGAGATCGAACAACGATTGTCGGAAGAAAAAACAACGCCGACTCTTTCCTCCTGGCAGCAACGTTTTTCAAATCTGTGGAAACCGGTTTCGGTTGCCGTTGCAGCGGCAGCACTGGCTTTGGTGGTAGGGTTGCATTATCAGCACCGCCAATCCGACTCCAGTTGGGAACCGAATAACGTAATCGTTCAGAACCTGAACACGTTCGAATCCGAAGCACGAGTCTTTGAAACTCAAATCGACGGAGAAAACGAACCGGTGAAAGTGATCTGGTTGTTCGAAGAAAATATGAACTGACCCGGAATGACCTTTTTTTCGTCCGGAGTATCCCGGACAATGCAGTTGAAACGACCGATGATGAGCGGACTTTTTCGAATCTCTCCAATAATTTTCATGGTGCTGGCGCTGATTTCTGCTCTTTCGACCGATGTTCGTGCCGAAACAACGGCTTCCCCCACATTGAAAGTACAAATCGTCTATGCAGCCAAAGGGGAAAACAAGGTCGATCCGAGATTGAAACCTTTACAAAAACGACTCAATCAGCTTTTCGATTTTACCCAATATCATCTCGAAAACGAGCAAAGCCTCTCTTTGAAGATCGGCCAGAAAGGGACGTTGATCCTTCCCGATGACAAACCTCTTTCGCTAATACCGGTCGAAAAACAGAGTGAGATGTGGAAGATCTCGCTATCCATTCCCAAGCGCATACAGACGGATTTACTGATCCGTGACGGTCATATGGTGATTCTGGGGGGTAGTCGCTACAAAAAAGGTGTGATGATCCTCGTCATCGAAGTGAATCCTGCCAAAAAATAACTCGTTTTCTCTCTAAAAATCTTCCATTTACAAACAGTAATCGAATTCTATCCAAGAACAGCAGTACTAAAATCATAAGATGTGAATTCCTTGACAACAATTTGGAATTTCCTCTACAGTTACTGATGTTTCTTTTTTTGGGTTCGTAAAAGTTTACATCTATTCTATCATTTTTCTTTTGGTTTTATAACCCATGATGATTACAATTCTTTTTAGAGATTTTTTTCGATGAATAAAGCTACTTGTCAGCGAAAAAACTTGATCTTTATACGTATATTTAATAGAATAGGAATCCGTGTGCAAGAATGAATGCTTTATTTGAAAAAAATATGTATTGACGCAACGCGATCAAAACTTACAATACAGTTACGGTATCGATTCGGGAGATGGGTTCCAAACCGAAGCGATATAACGAATTTTTCAATGAAGACGAACAGTTATTTACGATTCGGATCAAAAAGAAGGAAAGGGGTTATGATGACCAGATCCAACCGAAAGGTTATCTTTTCCCCGGGAGTCATCCTGGGACTGTTGATTGTGGGCACGCTTTGGTTGGGTGGATGCGGTAAAGAAGATCCCCCTCCTCCTCCGCCACCGGAATGTCTCGAAAACAGCGATTGCGAGGCTGGATTGGAATGCCGTGGCGGCAACTGTCTGGAAGCCAAAGTTCGCCATGAATGTGCGACCAACGACGATTGCGCCTCCAATCGGGTCTGCCGTCTGCAAGGCGAAGTCCGCAAATGCGTCGCCGAGTGCGACTCTGCCGACGATTGCAGTGGCGAGAACGTCTGCTGGCAAGATCGCTGCATGAGTGAAGATGAAGCCCGTCAAAAAGGCATGCCGCCTGCACTCGGTTCTTCCGCTCCGACACCGGAAGCCTGCGAAATCCAGACGATTCACTTCGATTTCGACGAATACTACCTGACCAGCGAAGCACGCCAGACCTTGCGTGACAACTACGAATGCATCAAGAGCAAAGGCAGCGTGCGTGTCAAGATCGAAGGTCACTGCGACGAACGCGGTTCCCTCGAATACAACCTCGCGCTGGGTCAACGTCGTGCCCGTGCGGTCCGTGATTTCCTCGTGAATCTCGGCATTTCCCGCAACAAGATCGAAACGATCTCTTACGGTGAGGAACGTCCGCTGTCCTACGGTCACAACGAGGACGCCTGGGCCAAGAACCGCCGTGGTGAGACGATCATCAAGGACTGAGTTTCCTGTTTTTCGGACTCTCAAAGGGCGGAAGGCTTGCACTTCCGCCCTTTTTTGAAATTGGATGACATATGATCCATTCGCGCAAACCGACGAAAAGCCGTTTGATTCCCAAAGGATGGACCGTTTTCTCGCTCTTTCTCGTCTTCGGCTTGTTGTTGCCGGGCTGTCTTGTCACCAAAGAAGAGCACGAACGGCTCGAGCAAGATCTCCTGGCCATGCAAACCCACCTCAACACCCTGGAAGAAGACCAAAAAAAACAGACGGATGAATCGATCCAGCGGGATCAAGGCATGTCGGCAAAAATTACTCAGGTCGAAGCGCGAATGGGAGAGGACAACATCCTCGACAGTCAGGAAGTCCAGGAGTTGCGCCGCCAGATCCAAATGCTGACCGGTCTGATCGAACAAAACGACCATACCACGCAAGTGGCGCGAATGGAGCTTAGCGAAAAAATCGACAAACTCTCCCGACGCGTCGAAGTACTGGAAGCGAAACTTGGAGTCTCCTCCGACGCTACCCCCCAAGCCGTCACACCGGAAGAACCCGTGATTCAGGATGGGTCGAACATCAAAGATAAAAAAGACCTGTTTCGTCAGGGAAGAAAACTGATTCAAAAAGGCGAAACCATCCCAGGACGACGGCTGATGCTCAATTTCCTGAAACGCTTTCCCAAAGACTCCATGGCCGACGATGCCGAAATCTGGATTGGAAACAGCTACTTCGACGAAAAAAACTACCACCAGGCCGCGATGACCTTCCAAAAAGTGCTCGATGGATACAAAAACGGTGATATGCAGGACCGGGCGCTATTCATGCTGGCCAAATGTTTTCTGGGAATGGGAATGAAGCGGGACGCCAAACTCTTCTTCGAAGACCTGATCTTCCGTTACCCCGGATCGCGTTATACGTCCAAGGCCAAAGAAGAAATCGACAAACTCGGCGATTACAACTAAAAGCCCCCCCCCAGTAAACCTCCTGTCGTCTCGAAAACACCTCTAAATCGGAGGCCGGGTGGTTCTTCATCCGACCTAACCAAAGAACAGACTTCATTTTCAAGGTTTTCAATCGCTAAAACCAAATAGCAACGGATCTCGACAACTTCCACACATGTTAAATGGCGTATTTCTGTCTTTTGTCCCTGTTTAAAGGACATTTCAAGATCCGTGCCTCAAAGTATGCTCATTTTTCGATCTAGGGAGAAAAAAATCCAGTAATTGGGATTGCAATTTTCTATCACTTATCATACATAAGTAATTGATAACACTAGACTGACACATGCTTTAAAATATATTTAATGTATTTTCAAAGAAATTCAGGGACTTAGATTTGATTTTTTACTTGCCAATCTGACCCAAATAGCTCTAAAATGCTCCATATCGACCCATTAAGATTTTTCTTAAAAAGTGGCATTTTTATCTTATTGAAAATAATCAAGAATTTTGCTGGGTATTTAGTGTACTTCTAGCATTTTACTGGGACTGAGGTTTTGTCGTGGCCGATGAAACGACAAAAAAAATCAACTGGTGGGGATCGTATCCCTTCCAGGTAGATCTAAAGCATAGGGCGAGCTTCCCGGCTCCGTTCCTGAAAGATCTACGCGAACGCGGGCAAAGCCAGCTCGTCCTCGTTCCCAGTCTGTCCCAGCCCCGACATATCGAAGCCTGGCCCCTGGATGGTTGGCAGGAGCAAATGGATCTGGTCGAGACCGCTCCTGACGACGAACTCCGCACCGTGTTTTACCGCCATTACGTGGGTAAACACATGAAAGCCAGCATCGATCAACAGGGGCGCGTCACGCTTTCGGCCTCCATCCGTTCCGCTCTGCATCTGACCGATCGGGAAGAAATTTCCTGGGTCGGCGTCGGAGAATACGCCGAGCTTTGGACCGTCCGTATGGCCGAGCAGGATTACCAGAACATCACCCCCTCGGCTCCCGCCTATTTGCGGGCCTTGAGGGAAAATCATCGTCGCGGAACCCAAACTCCGCCGCCGATGAACCCCGGACCGGCGCCGATGCCGGGTTCGGGATCGCCACAGGGTGGCGCGGCTCCCGCCTATTACCCACAGCAAGCCGCAGGATATCCGCCACCCCAAGCCGCCGCCTGGCCGGGACAATACCCGCAACAACAAGGCTGGCCGCCAAATGCCGCTTATCCGTATGCTCCTCAGCAACCTATGGCGATTCCGCAGCCCTGGCCACAGGCAGCGCCTGCATGGCCGACGCAACCTCCCGCTCCGGGCGCACCGCCTTTCCCCCCCGCTCCACCGGGAGTTCCGCAAGGTACTCCTCCGGGAACGACACCGGGAGAAGGAGGTGAGAAATGATGGCTCCTTGGAACAATCCTTGTCAGTCTCCCGAACCTATGGCCGGTTCGCCGCGCCACGTCACGGTACTGAAAACCCAAAGCGTCCGCTTTCTCGATGTGCAGCCGGACGGCTTGTACCTAGACGCGACTCTGGGCGGAGGCGGACACTCCGAAATGATTCTCGAAATGCTCAACGATTTCGGGAAATTGATCGGGATCGACCGAGACAGGATCGCGTTGAAACGAGCCGTTGAGCGATTGCAACGCTTCGGATCGCGTTTCGAAGCCCGGCATGGGAATTTCGCCGATATCGCCAGCCTGCTGCTGCCGGAAGAACGCGGCAAGGTTCAGGGTATCGTCATCGACCTGGGCGTCAGCTCGTTCCAACTCGACGAAGCCGAGCGCGGTTTTTCGTTCCAGCGCTCGGGTCCGCTCGACATGCGTATGGATCGCGATCAAAAGCAGCAATTGTTGGATCTTCTCGGCAAAAAAAGCGCCAAAGATTTGACAAAAGCCATCGGCAGACTGGGAGAAGAGCGTTTCGCCCGTCGCATCGCCGAAGCGATCAAGCGGGAAATGGCCGAGGGGAAACTCGCGACGACCGAAGACCTCGCCAATGTCGTGGCTTCGGCAGTACCGCGAAAATTCTGGCCACAGAAAATCCACGTCGCCACCAAAACCTTCATGGCGCTGAGGATGCTCCTCAACCAAGAACTTGAAAACCTGGAACGTTTTCTGGAAAACGTGCTCGACATACTGGCCCCCGGCGGACGACTGGCCGTCATCAGCTTCCATTCGCTGGAAGACCGCATGGTCCGCAACGCCATCAAAGAATGGACCCGTCGCCAGGACGGTCCTCCGGGACTGCCAGTACCGGGATACGACCGGGAAGCTCTGGTCGAAGTACTGACTCCGAAACCCGTAACGCCGACTTCGGAAGAAGTCGACGCCAATCCGAGATCCCGCAGTGCGAAACTGAGGGTGGTATGCAAGAGGTGAATCATGACTAACTCAAGCACCAATCCCAGAAAATCGGCTCGAATCGTGATTTCCGGTCCCGGTGTCGTCGCCGCACGGCAACTGGTCCGGGTACGACAAAACGAATCGGCGGGCTTTGATGCACCCGTTTTCACGCCTCTTTCCCTCGCACCGGAAATTCCCCGAGAGCCGGCAAAGCCGTCCCGGAAGGACATGGACATCGCCAGCAACAACCGTTCGTTCGTTTCGAACTTGCTGCACAGCGGTTACGCCTCATTCCTCGTGGCAGTGCTTTTGCTATTGGCGAGCGCGATGTTCCTGACCTGGACCCATACCGAGCAACGCCGCCTCGGCTTTGAAATTTCGACACTGCAAAAGCAGGAAAAACGCCTGCTTCAAGAGACCCAGGAATACCTCGCCGACGTGCACGAGCTTGCACCGATCAACAGAATCGAAGCCGAAGCGATTCGGTACGGAATGCGGGTTCCCGAACCGGCGTCGGTCGTTACACTGCCCAGGGAGAGAATGATCAACTGATGCGTGCTTCCATCGTTTACAACATGCAAATTCGCATCCTGATCGTGGGTGCTCTGATCGCTGTTGGCTACGGTGTCGTCTCGTATCGTCTATACAAATTGCAAATCGCCGATTCCGACCGATATAAAACGGCGGTTCTGGAACAAACCAGCAAAGACCTTTCGATCGCTCCGCTAAGAGGAACGATCTTTGACCGCAACATGACCGAAATGGCCGTGAGCAAGCGGGTTTCGTCGATCTACGCCCACCCGTCGATGATCAAAGACCCGGACATGGCCAAAGCCATCATGGCTACTTTTTTGGGAAAACGTTCCAAACGGGTGGAAAAACTGCTCGACTCGAAAAAAACCTTCGCCTGGCTGCAACGTCGCCTCGAAGACGACGAAGCCCAGCGCTTCGAAACGATCGTCAAGCAATTGACCGGCAAAACCGAGTTCGACGGCCTGGGCCTTCGAACCGAAGTACGCCGGATTTATTCGGGAAACCACCTGGCGGCTCCCGTTCTCGGGTTCACCAACATCGAGATGCTCCCGAAAATGGGCATCGAAAGCAAGATGGACAAGTGGCTTCGCGGTGAAAGCCTCAAGCAACCGGGAATCAAAAATCCCCGTGGAAACGTGGCTGCCGGTTCCAAAGATCTGGACCTCGACGTTCCCCAGGGACGTCACGTCGTTCTCACATTGGACCGAAATTTCCAGTATTTTGCCGAAAAAGCGCTCAAAGAGACACACGAGCAACACGGTGCGGACCGCGCCCTCGCCGTGGGACTCGATCCACGCACCGGCGACATCCTGCTTATGGCTCAGTATCCCGGCTTCAATGGAAACGACATCCGCGAACAAGACGTGCCCAACCTGCACAACTTCACCATCGAACACGCTCTGGAACCCGGTTCCACCATCAAAGTTCTCAACGTCGCCGCCGCCATCGAATTCGGGCTAGCCGGTCCGCAAACGATTTTTTATTGCGAAAACGGAGCCTACGATGTTCCGGGAACGACGATCCACGACACCTCCAAACATGGTTGGATGACCCTCCATGACATCGTGGTCGTTTCCAGCAACATCGGTTGTGCGAAACTTGCGGAAACGATGGGAGCGCAAAAACTTGCGTTTGCTTTCGAAGCTTTTGGTTTCGGAAAACCGACCGGCATCGAAGCCAACGGCGAAAACAAGGGACTGCTCAACAAGTGGACCAAATGGCAACCGGCCGATTTGGCGATACTGGGTTTCGGTCAGGGATTGAGCGTTACACCGCTGCAACTGGCCAAAGCGGTCGCCGCTATCGCCAACGGTGGCGTGATCGTCCCGCCCACGCTGATCCGCAACGTGCTTGGACCGGATCTGAAACCGATCGAAGACCAGAGTTGGAAACAGAAAGCGAAAAGCTACCGCGTGTTTTCACAAAAGACCGCTGCCATCGTCACGAACATGATGGTCGACGTCATGGGACCGGAAGGCACCGGCGCAGAGATCAAAGTTCCGGGTTATACCGTGGCAGGAAAAACCGGAACGGCCCAGAAGATCGACCCTGCCACTGGCAAGTATTCGAAAAAACATTGGGTTTCGTCGTTCGTCGGTTTTCTTCCAGCCGAAAATCCCGAGATCGTGCTGGTGGTGATGATCGACGAACCGAAAAAAGGCGCGTACTACGGATCGGAAGTTGCCGGTCCCGCGTTTTCTAAAATCGCCAGCAAAATCATGCAACTACGTGGAATTCGCCCCAACGAGCCAAAAGACTCCGAAGAGGGCGCGGCATATGCCGAGAGGTTGTAACGTGAATTCGTCGAAGCTATTGAAACCTTGGATGACTCTTTCCGGTGCGGCCGGAGAACTCGACATTCTTGATGTCGTGGACGACTCCCGCCTTGCCCGACCGGGAAGCCTTTTCATCGCAACCAAGGGACACCTTGCGGACGGACACGATTACATCGGTAAAGCCATTGAAAACGGTGCGGTGATGGTGCTGGCGGAACGTTCCGTGGAAATCGACACCCAAGTGCCGATTATCGTTCTGGAAAACCTCCGGCAACTTGTATCCCATATGGCGGCGCGCTTCTTCGGTGATCCCTCCAAAAAACTGAAAATGGTCGCCGTCACCGGCACCAACGGCAAAAGCTCGTTTACGTACCTGTTCGAAGCGATCATGACTGTTCTGGGACACACGGTGGGCATTATCGGCACTGTGGCTTATCGTTGGCCGGGAACCGAACTTCCCGCCCCGACCACCACACCCGGTCCGGTGGAATTCCAACGCATTCTCGCTCGAATGCTTGCGGACGGAGTGGATGTCGTGGTCTGCGAAGTCAGTTCGCACGCTCTCGATCAGGGACGCGCACGAGGCGTTGCCTTCGACGTAGGAGCCTTCACGAACCTCGCTTCGGACCATCTGGATTACCATCACGATCAGGAAGATTATTTTCGCGCCAAACAGATCCTTTTCACGCACGTTCTCCCCGAAGGCGGAAAACCCGCAGCAGCCGTTACCAACCTGGACGATCCCAGGGGAGAAAATATGGTCGAAGGCTTCGAAGGGCCAGTATATCGCGTCGCGACGCTGCCCCTCAAAGGCGCTGAACTCGCCATCGAACCAGGTGACTGCAACCTGCGCGAAGTTACGGGAATCCTTCATTTTGCCGGACAATCCGCCCGTTTGGCACTGCCACTTGTCGGCCGGTTCCATCTTTCGAATTCCTCGCAAGCCATCGCAGCGGCGCTGGCGTTGGGCGAGAATTTCCAGGACGCCGTACAGGCGGTTTCGACCTGCACGAACATTCCGGGTCGCATGGAGCGCGTTCCCCACGAGTCGATTCACGTTTTCGTGGATTACTCGCATACGGCGGATTCACTCGAAAAAGCCTTGGAAGAATTGCGCGCACAAGCCGGAACGAGTCGTGTGATCTCCGTAATGGGTTGCGGCGGCGACCGCGATGCCTCCAAACGCGCTCCGATGGGACGCACCGCCGCAAAGCTGGCGGACTTGGTGATGGTCACCTCCGACAACCCCCGCACCGAAGATCCGTTCAAAATTCTCGAACAGGTCGAAGCGGGCGTACAAGAAGAAAACCTCCATCGTTTCGAGACGTTATCCGAAGGCTGCGACGCTGAAAAAGGCTATGCGGTTATCGAAGATCGGGAACAAGCCATCATCGAAGCCATCGCTTGGGCCAAACCGGGTGACGCAGTGTTGATTTCGGGTAAGGGACATGAAGATTATCAGATCGTCGGGCGGGAAAAACGCCACTTCGACGATCGGGAAGTTGCGGCGAAAGCCTTGGAAATACGGGAGCGGAACGCATGAACGGCCCGGTTTTCAGTGTACAAAACATCATCGACGCCACGGGTGCGCGTGCACGCGGATCTGTCGCCGATGTTGTCGGAATCAGTACCGATTCCCGCCATATCCGTCCCGGAGTCCTGTTCGTTGCGATCAAAGGCGATACCTTCGACGGTCACGCTTTCGTCCGACAAGCGCTGGACAACGGAGCCGTCGGAGCCATGGTGGAAGAAGGATTCGACACCTCCACCCTGCCTGAAAACGCACCACTGTTTTTCGTCCCGGATTCCCTCGTTGCCTATGGCGACCTTGCCGCGTTCCATCGGGCACGTACGGGCGTAACAGCATTCGCCCTGACAGGTTCCTCGGGAAAAACCACAACCAAGGAAATTCTGGCTTCGCTGCTGTCGGCCAAATATGAAACGCTCAAAACCGAGAAAAATTACAACAATCTCATCGGGGTTCCGAAAACCTTGCTGAGACTCTCGACCGAGCGCTTTGCCGTGGTCGAATGCGGCATGAATGCCGAAGGCGAACTGGCGCGTCAAACCGAAATTCTGCGTCCCGATATCGGAATCGTGCTCAATGTGACGGAAGCTCATCTCGAAGGACTAAAAACCATCGATGGTGTGGCTCGCGCCAAAGGAGAGCTTTTCGAAGGGCTTCCCGAGGGTGCTGTCGCCGTTGCAAACCTCGACGACTCACGGGTCATGGATCAGTCCTACCGGACGAGTTGCCGCAAGGTTACGTTTTCGTTAAACAATCCCGAAGCCCACATCCTTGCGACCCATGTAGATTTGGGACGCGACTCCACCCGGATCGAATTTCTCGCCGGGCTGAAGGTTTACCGCACGGAAATACCGCTTCCGGGAAAACATAACGTTGCCAACGCGCTGGCAGCTTTCGCGGCCATAATCGCGGCGGGACTGAATCTGGACGATCTGCTGCCGGGTCTTGCGTCCGTCTCCGTTCCGGGCAGCCGCCTGAAAACGCTCGAACTTTCCAATGAAATCACGGTCATCGACGACACCTACAACGCCAATCCGTCGTCCATGGCGGCTGCACTCAACTACTTGTCCGAAGCCGCCGGAGAAGCGCGAAAAGTGGCGGTTCTGGGCGATATGAAAGAATTGGGCGAACAATCCGGCGCACTGCACGAACGGCTCGGTCACCAAGCCGTGGCGTATCGGGCAGACCACGTTTTCGCCTACGGTGAACACGCCGAGGATATCGCCAAAGGCGCTCGTGACGCGGGATTGCCTGCGGAAAACGTTCATTCTTTCGCAAAGATGGAGGATTTGACCGAAGAATTGACGGCGTTTATTGCGCCCGAAGACTGGATACTGATCAAAGGATCGCGTTCGACGAAAATGGAACGCGTTGTCGAAGCTCTCGAAAACGAGAGTACGGAACACGGGGACTGATGCTTTACCATATTCTATATCAACTGTTCGGTGGGGATGAAACGGCGCTTCGCGTCTTCCAGTATATTACGGTTCGCACGGCTGGCGGAGCACTGACGGCGTTGTTGATTACATTCCTGCTTTCCCCGGTGATGATTCGCGACCTGAAGCGCCGACAGTACGGGCAGGCCATTCGAGACGACGGCCCGCAGTCTCATCTTTCCAAAGCCGGAACCCCGACAATGGGCGGAACGTTGATCCTGGCTTCCTTGCTGTGCTCTACGTTTCTCTGGGCACGGTTGGACAATGCCTACACCTGGATCGCTATGCTGGTCACAGGTTCGTTCGGCGTGTTGGGTCTGTGGGACGACTGGATGAAAGTCTCGAAAAACAACTCCAAGGGAATCTCGGGCAAACTGCGCCTGGGACTGGAGTTGCTGATTACCGCCGTCGCCGCACTGCTGCTGTTTACCCTGACCGACTTCGCCAACGATCTCCAGGTGCCGTTCGTCTGGAATCCGATTACTAACATACCATTGTGGATGTATGTCCCGTTTGCGGCCATTGTCATCGCCGGAACGGCCAACGCCGTAAACCTCACGGACGGCCTTGACGGTCTGGCTTTGGGGACCGGCCATGGCCACCACGATCGTATTCATGATTCTCGCGTATTTGGCAGGTAACATCAAGTTCGCTCAGTTCCTCAACGTGGTTTACGTTCCGGGCGCTGGCGAGCTAGCCGTGTTCGCCGGGGCACTCTTCGGTGCCTGCCTGGCTTTTCTCTGGTACAACACCTACCCCGCACAGGTTTTTATGGGGGATGTAGGTAGCCTGACTATCGGTTCGGCTTTGGGCGTTCTGGCTTTTTTGACCAAGCAGGAACTGTTGATGGTGGTTGTCGGTGGAATTTTCGTTTTCGAAGTGATTTCCGTGGTTTTGCAAGTTGGAAGTTTCAAATTGACGGGCAAACGTATTTTTAGAATGGCCCCATTTCACCACAGTCTTGAATTGAAGGGCTGGGCGGAGCCCAAGGTTGTGGTGAGGCTTTGGATTATCTCGATCATCTTGGCCATTGTCGGCCTTGCGAGCCTGAAGCTGAAATTCAACCTCTAGGGAGTGGTTGGTTGGAAAAAGAACGTTCCATGGATGCCCTGCTCTGGGCGGGCATCGTCCTATGCCTGGCAGGCGGCCTGCTGGTCGTCTATTCTTCGAGTGCTTTTCTCGCACTGAAGAACCATGGCAACCAGTTCTATTTCGTGGGTACACAATCTCTGTACGCCGTGATCGGACTGTTGTTTATGGGCCTGCTGAGCAAGGTGGACTATCATTTCTGGGAAACCTGGGCGCCCCACCTTCTGGGAGTATCCATTGTTGCGCTGATCCTCGTCTATACCCCGCTGGGTGCGACGATGAACGGCGGTACCCGCTGGATCAAAATTTTCGGCTTAAAAGTTCAACCTTCTGAATTCGCCAAATTTTCCCTCATACTGTTCCTTGCGTATTCTCTGAGTCGCTGGGCGTTGGAAGATCAATTCGCACTCAAGCGTTTCACCTCGGGATTTCTACGCTTCCTGCTGGTACCGATCATCGTTATGGGACTAATCGCTCCCGAACCCGATGTAGGTACGGCGGCGCTTCTCGGCTGCGTGGTGATGGTGATGATGTTCGTTGCCGGAACCAAGGTTTCCTACATCATTTCACTGTTTTTCATTGGGTTGCTGGGTCTTGGAATGGCCGCCTGGCAGTTCGATCACGTCGCCCGGCGTTTGAGAGATTACCTGGGCTCGTTGAGCTTCATGTTCGGCAACCAGGATCTCACGGTGCTGGATTACCAGCTTCGAGAGTCCGTGATGGCCATTGGCAGCGGCGGTCTGACGGGTATGGGTCTCGGACAGGGAACCATCAAGATTTTCTTCCTTCCGCAAATGCATAGCGACTTTATTTTTTCCAGTCTTTCTCAAGAGTTGGGATTCATCGGCTCCATGACGCTGATTGCCATGTATCTGTTCATCGTTTACAGAGGATGGCGGATCGCACTCAAAGCGCCAGATCTCTTCGGTATGTACGCCGCCTACGGCATCAGCGCATTGTTCGGCATTCAAGCGCTGATGAATATGTGCGTGGTGATGGGCCTGCTCCCTCAGAAAGGCATCGTTCTTCCGCTCTACAGCCACGGGGGATCGTCTCTGGTGGCGATGCTGATGGCCTTCGGGATTCTGCTCAACATCAGTCGTCACAGCGTTGCGGACCCGAAAGGAGGCGCAAGATGAGACTGTTGCTGGCTGGTGGAAAAACCGGTGGCCATCTTTTCCCGGGGATTGCCGTAGCCAAACAATGGCTGAAAAAGGAAGGCAATGAAGTGCTGTTCGTCGGTACTCGCGACGGCATCGAATCGCGCATTCTGCCCGAACAGAACCTTCCGGTGAAATACACGGCGGCCAGCGGTCTGAAGCGCGTCGGACTGTTCAAAACGCTGCTTTCGCTGCTGCGTCTTCCTCTGGCGTTTTTGCAAGGACTGTGGATCGTCCTCCGTTTCCGTCCCGATGTCGTGCTCAGCCTGGGAAGTTTTGCCGCGGGGCCGGTCTGTCTGGCCGCCTGGTTTCTGAGAAAACCGCTGGTGCTGCTGGAACCCAACTCGGTACCGGGCATGACCAACCGCCAACTCGGTCGTTTCGCCAAAAAAGTGGCGGTATCTTTCGGCCACGCAGCGCGCTGGTTCGATGCGAAAAAAAACCGTCCTCACCGGCAATCCGGTGCGCCAGGAGTTTTTGGACCAGTTCCTCTCCGACTCTCAGGAAACTCGTGAAATTTCAGAACCTTTGCAGGTTCTGATCCTCGGTGGAAGCCAGGGTGCAACGTTCATCAACAACCTGTTTCGAGACGCCGCCCCGGACCTGAAACCGATGAAAGACCGCTTGACGATCCGCCACCAGACCGGACAACACGACCTTGAAGCCGTCGCCGAACGATACCGTGAAACCGGGTTGAACGCCGAAGCGGTGGCATTTATCGATGACATGGCCGGTGCTTTGAAGTGGTGTCACCTTGTCGTGGCGCGTTCCGGTGCGGCGACCTGTGCGGAACTGGCGGTCGCGGGACGTCCCAGCCTGCTGATCCCGTTTCCGGGCGCAGCGGACAACCATCAGGTACACAACGCAGCGGAACTGGTTGAAGCCGGTGCGGCCTGGGTACGGGAGCAAAAGGATATCGACGCGACCGAATTGGTGCGTTTTTTACGAGAACGAATCGAAAATCCGGAAGAAATCGCGAACATGTCGGGACGGGTCCAAAGCGCCGCCCATCCCAAGGCTGCCGCGAACGTGACTCAATTGCTTGAAGAATCGGTGCGAAAATAACACAAACGGGCGGCGTTTGACGCCGTTTGATACGAGATAAAGGAAAGTTCGAACCCATGTTGCTAAAACGCTTCAAAAACGTGCATTTCGTAGGCATCGGCGGAGTCGGCATGTGCGGACTGGCCGAAGTGCTTACGGGATTGCGGTTCAAGGTTTCGGGGTCCGACCTCAAAAAGTCGCGCTACACGAAACGACTGGAGCAACTCGGCGTTCGGCTACAATTTCAAGCACGATTCGTCAAACCTTGGCGACGCCAACGTGTTGGTCTGTTCTTCGGCCATTCCGTTCGGACAACCCCGAACTGGCCGAGGCCCATCCGCCGGGGGAATCCCCGTGATTCCGCGAGCCCAGATGCTGGCCGAACTGATGCGCCTCAAGGAAGGTATCGCCGTGGCAGGATCGCACGGCAAAACCACTACCACCAGCTTGATCGCCTGGCTGCTTTCCGCCGCCGGAATGGACCCCCACCTTTTTCGTGGGAGGACGACTGACGAGCTACGGCCACCAATGCCCGCCTGGGTGAAGGTTCGATGCTGGTCGCCGAAGCCGACGAGTCGGACGGCAGTTTCCTGCGACTCACACCAATGCTGACCGTCGTCACCAACATCGACAGAGAACACCTGGATTATTATGGCTCTTTCGACGCGTTAGAAAGACGCCTTCGTCAGTTTCGCAAGCAGCATTCCATTTTACGGCGTGAACGTATTATGCGGAGACGATCCGATCGTCCGGGAAATCAGCGGACGTATCAAGGGTCGAAACGTTACCTACGGCCTCGAAGAAGGCAAACGATTTCCGCGCCACCCGCATTCGCGCCCGGAATCTCTGCATGGAATTCGACATCGTATACGGCGACAAGGAACTTGGCCGTGTACAGGTTCCCTTACCGGGACACCACAACGTATTGAACGCCCTGGCGGCTTTTATCGTGGGATTCGAACTGGACATTCCCGTGGCGACTCTGACCGAAGCCCTCGCAACTTTCGATGGTGTGGAACGCCGGTTCCAGATCAAGGGTCGAGCTGGCGGTGTAACGGTCGTGGACGACTATGGGCACCATCCCTCGGAAATTCGCGCCACCCTTAAAGCTGCAAGAGAATGCTTCGACGGGGCGATTACGGTGCTGTTCCAGCCACACCGCTACACACGAACCCGCGACCTGATGGACGAATTCGCCCAGTCTTTCGAAAACGTCGATCGGTTGATCGTTACGGATATTTACGCGGCCAGCGAACCGCCCATCGAAGGAATCGACAGCCAGACGCTCGTCGAGCGAATCAAGAATCAGGGGCGTTCAGGTCGAATACGTGGGCGACCGGGACAAGGCCGGACGCCGGGCCGTGGAAACGCTGGGATCCGGGTGAACTGCTGTTGACCCTTGGTGGCCGGGAGATATCCACCGGACGGGACTGGACGTTCTTTCGATGCTGAAGGAAAAAGAAGGGAAAGCGCCATGAGTTTTAGCCGGGAAGCCATGCTGCAAAAAAAGGTTGCCGTACTCCTTGGTGGGGAATCGGCGGGAACGCGAAGTTTCGTTCGAGACCGGGACGCGCTGCCCTCGCCGCCCTGAAACGCAAACAATATCAAGTCATTGAAATCGACGTTAGTCCGAACGTGGCCGAAGATCTGCGTAAAAACGAGATCGAGGTGGCTTTCATCGCTCTGCATGGCAAATGGGGCGAGGACGGCTGTCTGCAAGGGATGCTCGAAATGATGAACATCCCCTACACCGGTTCGAAAGTCATGTCCTCCGCGCTGGCGATGGACAAGGATTTCAGCGCCCGTGTCTTGCAGGCCAGCGGAATTCCCGTCCCAAAATACCAACGCTTCGACGCCGAAGACGCCCGCCTGCTCAAAGCGGAAGACCTGGATTTCCCCTTGCCGGTGGTGGTCAAACCGAACACCGAAGGCTCCAGCGTCGGCGTCTCCATCGTGCGCAATCCCGACGAATTGCCACCGGCGGTAGAGAAAGCGACAGAAGGTGAAAACACTCTTTTGATTCAGGAATTCAGGCCAGGCAAGGAAATCAATGTAGCGATTTTGTGCGGACGGGTGCTTGGAGCCATTGAAATCGTTCCTCAAGGAGAATTTTACGATTACGAAGCCAAGTACCTGACCAACGATACACGCTACCTGTACCCGCCCAGCATTCAACCCAAAGATTACAAAGAATGCTGCGAACTTGCACTGAAAACGCACAAAGCCCTCGGATGCAGTGGCGTAACCCGAACGGACCTTGTTTTTCACAAAACACGAGGAACGGTAGTGCTGGAAATCAACACCATGCCCGGACTCACATCTCACAGCCTCGTGCCGAAAATCGCACAGGGTGTGGGAATCGGTTTCGACGATTTGATGGAAGAAATGTTGTTGGACGCCTCGCTGGGACTCGAACGGACGAGTTCCGAAGCTTGAAAGGCTAACGATTATGGCTCCGCAGAGAACGGCAAACATTCTGCTGAGAAAAAACCGGAAGCTGGAACATCCGAATGAAGTCGCGCCACCCTCGCGAAACATCGGAAAAATCCTGGGAACCGTGATCCTGGCGTCCGTCTTCGTCTATGCCGCACTGGCCTGGGAAGGAATCGTTCCGGTTTCGTCGTTCGGACTGATCGAACTCCAACAAATCCATGTCACCGGCAGTGAAAAAACTCCCAATGATGCTGTGATCTTCCAATCGGGAATAACCCAGGGAATGGATCTCGTCGGGATGGACACCAAACCCGCCGCCCGAAAGGTCGAGAAACTTCCGTGGGTGGCACAGGCCGACATTACGCGAAACTGGCTGAACCGTTCGCTGACCATCGCCGTCACCGAACAAAAGGTCGTGGCCGTGGTTGACCTGGGAGCCTACGTGTATCTCAATACCGACCTCGAACCTTTCAAACTCGCCGATTTGGATTCCATTGACGAATACACCTTGATCCGTGGGTTGAAACCGGCGGATTTCGAGACGAAAGATCAAAAAGAAAACCAAAAGAATAAAAACAACGCCAAAGAAGAAGAAAAGAAAAAGGTAAGCGAGAACGTTACGAACGCTTTCGACCTGATTCGGCTTTATCGTGAGCATCCTTTGTCGAAAAGAGCCGACCTGCACGAAGTGATTCTGGAAACGACGGGATTTGCACTGCTCGTCGGATCGATCCCCACCAAAGTGATCGTCGGGGACGACAACTGGCAACGCAAACTCGACCGTCTTCAGGAAAAACTGGACGGACCTTTTCCAGGGAGAACGCAAGCCGCTCCGCATCAACTTGAACAACAGAAACCATTCGGAAAAAATCTCCATACGGTTCCAGGCTCCGAAGCCCGAGGATTTCGGACAAGAGGAGATGGGAAGGTAACCATGGCCAAAAAAGGAGAAATCATCGCCAGTCTCGATATCGGAACATCCGATACCCGCTGTATTGCCAGCGAAGTAAAAGAAGACGGCGAAGTTGAAGTCATCGGCGTGGGAACGCAGAAATCCTCGGGTATGTCCAGTGGAAGCATCACGAACATCGAGGAAACGGTGCATTCCATCCGCAGTTCGGTGGAAGACGCCGAACTGATGGCCGGGGTACAGATTTCGGACGTTTTCGTCGGTATCAGCGGCCCGCATATCAAGGGTGAAAACAGCGATGGCGTCGTGCCCATCAAAGGCAAGGAAATCGAACAGAGCGACATCGACCGCGTATTGGAACAGGCCAATGCCGTGCCGATCCCCATGGACCGCAAAGTTCTCCACACCAAAGTCCAGGAATACATCGTGGACGACCAGGCCGGAGTCAAAGTGCCACTGGGCATCAGCGGCGTGCGGCTGAAAACTCAGGTTCACATCATCACCGCCGCCGCGACCGCCATGCAGAATATCGAGCGCTGCTGCAACAAGGCCGGGGTGAATGTCTGCGATATGATTTTCGATCCGCTGGCCGCTTCCTACGCCACGTTGACGCCTCCGGAAAAAGACCTGGGCTGCATCTTCGTGGATATCGGCGCGGGAACCTCGGACATCCTGATTTACTCCAAGGGCGCGCTTCTCCATGCCGGAGTCATCGCTTCCGGCGGGGACATGATTTCCAACGACATCGCCGTCAGCCTGCGCACACCACCCGAAGACGCCGAACGCATCAAGGAACACGAAGGCTGCGCCCTGGCCGAGTTGGTCAACAACACCGACACCGTGGACGTTCCAAGGGTCGGCGTGGGGGCCAGTCACCTGATCAGCCGTATGGCGTTATGCGACATCATCGAAGCGCGCATGGAAGAGATTTTTTCGGCCATCATCAGCAACATCGAAGCCTCCGGCATGGCAGGCTACATCGGAGCGGGAGTGGTCCTTACGGGAGGCTGCACCTCGCTCAAAGGCATCGAAACGCTGGCCGAAGAAATGTTCGATATGCCGGTACGTGTCGCGAAACCCAAAGGATTCACCGGACTTACGGACATGGTATCCAAGCCGAAGTTTTCTACGAGCGTAGGACTCGTGATGTACGGCGCTCGACACGGTGCCACGAAAATCGGCAAACGCAGCCTTTGGAACAAAATCACGAAATTTTTCGGACCCTGAGAATTTACCGCCGCCAAGGAGCATCTGATTATGTTGAAAAATGAAATGAAAGAAGACATCCAGCAAAGGCTACAAGCCTGCCAGGTCGGTGTTTTCGGGGTCGGAGAAGCGGGTCTGAACGTTCTGGCAAAGGTTCGCGAACGCCTGCCGGACCAAGTCTCGTTGCTGGCGTTGGACACCGATCTCGACCTGTTGGAATCTTCCCATTTACGACCGTTGAGCCGTCTGCCGTTCGGCCAGGGAACGCCGGTCAACCGGGGACGTATCGATGGCCGCTACGGTGCGTTGTGTGCTCGGGATTCCCGCAGACGATGGGGTTTGAAACTGCGTGGATTGCGCAAAACTCGTCCTCGTGGGCGGTCTGGGCGGTGAAACCGCCAGCGGTGCTCTGCCGGTCATCGCCTCCGAGGCCAGACGCCGGGGTATCGCCACCGTAGCCGTGGTCGGACTTCCTTTCGATTTCGAAGGAAAAGATCGGCAGGAAACGGCGAATAAAGCCATCGACGAGTTGGAAAGCGCCTGCAACGGCGTGATTCGCATCACGGGAGCCGACCTCGAAGAAAGCGTTCTTGAAGCGGGAACCTATACGATTTTCAAAAAATGCGACGACGAAATGGCGCAGATGATCGAAACCGTCTGCGACCTGTTTTTGGAAGAAGATCAGGCGGAACAGGCAGACGAACTCTCCGAGGAAGTTTTCGAGAAAGCTTCCATCGCGGTATCCACGGCTTCGGCAGCGGGCGGACTAGCTCCCCGCAATGCCTTTTTCAAAGCGATATCGCGCAGTTCCTCGTGGAAAATCCCCTTGGAGCAAAGCGAAACCCTTTGTCTGACGGTTCGCTCCGGTCCCCAACGGGAAAATGCGCTGGAGCAGGTGGAAGCCCTGCTGATGACGCTGGTGAACAACACCAATCTTCGGAGTCGCCGTATTGCCTGTGAAAACGGAGACAACGTTCGCGTGACGTTGCTGGGAATCAACCAGCCTCTCGCGAAATTGAAAGAAATTCAAAGAGTTGAAAAGAATGTTGCAGTTTTTCCGACGTGGACGGTGGGCGGACCGTTCATAGCCGGAATGGAAGAAAAAAACTGAACGAACTTGTTTGATTTCCGATGTACGGATAATTTCGGGTCAGGGAGCCCAAAGGAGGAAAGAATGACGGAAAGCAGAGACGATTTCGAAATCAAATTCAACATGGCGGACGAACTGAGCTTCCGCTCGGCGAAACTGGCGGTTCTGGGTGCGGGCGGCGCCGGGAGCAACGCGGTTACGTCGATGATGGAAGCCGATGTGAAAAACGTGTCGTTTATCGTGGCCAACACCGACGTGCAGGCGCTGGAACGTTCGAAAGTGGCCCTGCAGATCCAATTGGGTGAATCGCTGACACGCGGCCTTGGCGCTGGCGGTTATCCCAAAGTCGGCCAGAAAGCGGCAGAAGAATCGCTGGCGGTGATCGAAGAGATGATCCAAGGCGTGGACATGCTGTTCGTCACGGCGGGTATGGGCGGCGGAACCGGCACGGGCGCGGCCCCGGTCATCGCACAAAAAGCGATGGACATGGGCATCCTGACCGTCGGTGTCGTTACCAAGCCGTTCAATTTCGAAGGTCAGAAAAGGATGAACACGGCACTGGAAGGCGTCAAGGAACTCAAATCCTGCGTCAATACCCTGGTCGTGATTCCCAACCAGAAACTTTTGGATATCGACGGCGGAAACCTGGGCTTCGTCGAAGCCTTCAAAGAAGCGGATAACGTTCTCGTCGGTGCGGTGCGCGGCATCTCCGATCTCATCACCACGGCAGGCTACGTCAACGTGGACTTCGCCGACGTGAAATCGATCATGTCCAACATGGGAATGGCGATCATGGGCACCGGTCTAGGCAGTGGCACCAACCGCGCCATGGACGCCGCCCGGATGGCGATCTCCTCCCCGCTGCTCGACGATCTCTCCATCGAGGGTGCTCGCGGCGTGCTCATCAACGTTACCGGTTCCACCCAGCTTCGAGCCTCCGAAGTGGACGAAGCCGTTACCTACATTCAGCAAAGCGCCGATCCGCAAGCCTCGGTTATCTTCGGATACGTGGTGGACGACAGCATGGAAGACAGTGTGCAAGTTACCGTTATCGCAACCGGTTTCCCGGACGAAGCCAACGATTCGGAAACTCCGACGCGTGGCCGACGCTCTCCTCGTCGTCGTCGGAAACTGCAGGTAGGCGACGATCTTCGCGCCTCGTCGAGCACGTCTGTGGAAATTTTCGAGGACGACCTGCCGATGGGCGGCGATGCCCCGAAATCGAGGCCCGACGACGAAGAACTGGTGGCTCCGCCCCAGTCGCTTCCTTCGTCTTTCTTCGACCGTGCCGACACCCCGCGTGAAATCCGTCCCCGCGAAACTCGTCCGCGCCGCGAGACGCCACGCGTCAACAGCCTGTACGAAGAAGATATCTTCAACGACCAGGCCATCATTCAATCGGCACGACGGAAAATCCGCCTCCGCGAGCGGGAACGCTAAAAACGAATGATGTACGAAGGTTTTTCCTTCCAAGGCCCGTCATGACGACGGGCCTTTTGTCGTCTAAAGAAACATGGTATAGAGAACCGGCATGGAAAACATTCTACCGACAGCCGTTCTTTCCCCTCTCGGGAGTTGACACTATGAAGCAATTTTTACGCATTTTTTCGGTTTTGTTCGTTACGTTGTCGTTTTTTCTTATCGACGATTCGAAACCCGCTTGGGGCTGGGGACCGGGTGTGCACAGCGCGTTGACCGTTCATGGGCACGACCGTATTTCCCACCGCTGGAAAGAGGCGTTCAATCTGGGATTGTTGGTTCACGGCTCCTATGGTCCCGACGTCTGGTATATTCTTTCCGACGAATTCATGGCCTCGTTCTGCACGGTCGCCTGTGGAGGAGACAACGGCAGAATTTCCAACGAATGCTGGGGACGATACACCGACCCGGACCGCTACTTCGCCTGGTCCCGGCACCTGATCGCCAATGCAAAAGATATCCATGAAATTTCGTGGGCTTTCGGGTACGCCGCCCACGCCGTCGAGGACTGGCGCGGCCACATGGAATACATCATCCCGGACTGGGAAAATCCCTCCGGAAGTCTCTACAATCGTCACACGTTTGTAGACAGTGCCGGAGCTGCATTGGTTTTCAACGTCAACGGTCGCCATGGCTATCCTACCGATTTCCTCGCTCATCCACTGCTGTACGGATATGAAAACGATGAATATCTATCACAGGAAAACGCCGAAACCGCGTTCGGAAATCAGAATCCGCATCTCGGACTTGCAGTACAAATTTCCCAATACTCCGACGGTAGCCATTACCTGAACTGGACCGGCATATTGAACGAAAACGCCACAGGAGTGAATCCAGAGTCTCTACTGGACATGACCGACGCCGCCTCCCTGGGGTCCGCCTCCGAAGGGATTCTGGCCGCTCTATACGGTGTTTCCGAGTACGACAACCTCGGCCATGAATATCCGATCATCGTGGAAAACGGAGAAGTTTCCATCGAGTGCAGCACCAACTATCGCCAGCGAATGACCGGAAAAGAAGGTGTAGGCGGTTCCATGCCCTGTCAGATTTCCATGGGGGCAGTGAGTGGACTGGCGCAATGGTCCTCGTATTTGAAAGTTACCGAAGACGGACAGGACATCGTTCCAGACCTCGAAACCATCGACAAATGGATGGATAACCTCGCCGTGGAATTCGAAAGCGGTGGGACACGCCTGGACGACGTGGCCGTTTTCGGTATCGACCCGGAAACAGGACTCTCCACCAAGCACCTGTACGGCGTCGATGACCGGGATTTCACCTATGGTCGCTCCATGCCGGAAATCGTCGGAGAGGTTCTGGAATTCTCCGTTCAGGATCTTGTGGAACGTCTGTTCGAAAATCCCCACATGGTAGGCACGGTGCTGCAATCGAACGCCAGCCCCTTCGACAAAGCCCGTTTCGTGGAATTCGGCTTCCCTTACCGTCCTAGAATGTCGGCCTGGACCGACTCGATGAACTACCAAGACGAAACCGTCGTTTTGCATCCTTCCGCGCCAGGGCCGTTTTCCCGAATGGATTTCGCCATCGATCTGCGATCGGCCAACAGCAACCCGGCCCCGGAGATGATTTTCCCCTACTATCGATTGGATGTAACACTGGAAACGGCAGCGTTTCACGGGACCGGAGTCCTGGAAATCGAAGCAGCTACGGTAGATGAAACCGGCAATCCCGACGGCGAAGTCCAAAGCACCGCGCTCGACCTATCCACGATGCAATGGCAAAATGCGGACGAATCCCTATCCGCTCCCGAAACCGATGGCGACACCACCAGCTTCAGTCTGACCGTGGAAAATCCTGACCGCGACGAGCTTTTCGCCGATGACGCCCCGGCCAGAACGTTTCAGGTTTCCCTCATTTTGAAAGCCACGGATACCACCCAACCACCTTTCGATCTGCAAGTGGAAGCAAAGCTTCAAGGTTTCTGCGACAAACCCACCGATGGTATGGAAACCCCGGCGGACAACTCCGCCTGCCCTCCCGTAGCTCCGCAAGTGACATCCGACGATGAAGCGGTCGGCGGCGACCTGGATTCGGAAGGAACAACCTCGAAAACCTCGGATGGCTGCCGAATGTCAGGGCTTACAGGGTCGTTCCTGTTTGCAGCGATTCTTTTGTTTCTCGTAGGTTACAGAAAGAGAAAAACGGATGACGATCTGTAATCTTTGGTAAATTATAATATCTACATTCCACTTTTTCCCTACTCAACCGACACAAAACCTGAAATTTCCTGTTTCAGGATCTCCACTACGAACCGATTGGATTTGATGACACGGATGTTTAGTAGTTTGCAAAGGATTGCAAGGAGATTGTCATGTTCGGAAACTTCAGGAAAAAGAAGCCCAGTCGCAATCCGGAAAGTTTTCTCCGGTTGCACGCCGAGTGCGAGTTGAAACTCAATGCGCTCGTAAGTTCTCTCAATGCCTATCGTTCGGCGGCGAGGATGATGTACCAGTCCACCCACTGGTCCGATGAACTCAAGGCATCGTTCGGCAAGGAACTGGAACGCAAGTATGCGGAATGCCAGAGTCTTGCGCAGGAATACGAACGGGTGTCCACCGAGTTCCAGTTTGGATTGGAACAGATGCGCAAATTGCCGGGAGGAAAAAGCGCCGTTCAAGCGCTGACTGCTTCCGTCGAGCCATCATCCAGTTCTAAACGAGAAGAGCATGATGGAATGTCGGCAAGCGATAGTTATCTGCGAATGCTTTTCAAGGTAGCCTGAAATCGTCCGTGCGGCCTGGAACATTCGTGAGAATCGTTGCGAGACGCCGAAAACCGAAGATGTTTCACGAAGTTGGAGCGAATTTCACCCGCAGGCATACTCAATAGTCTGTCGAGGATGAAAATCGGGAAACGAGTGAAACATCGAGAGTTTTCAAGTCGTAGGTGATTCTTCATGAATGATTCAGGCGAGGAAACAGGAAGTCTCCTGGCACGGACAATTCGGCATTTTGAAAAACATCGTGGGGAAACGATTCCCGTTTGACTGAATTTGACGCATGTTTTCGTAGGCATGAAAGACGATCGTTTGCAAACGAATCGTTTCGAGTGTAAAAAGAAAACAGGTACGAAGGAATGATTTCGTTTTCGTTCCGAGGATGGATTGATACGCCATCGTCCTTCGTTCCGAGTCAAAGAAATCAAACTAGAAACCGACGTTTCAAGATCGACCTGGAAGAAGTTTTATGCCTCACGAGTTTGCAGTTCCGAAAAACGATCAACTCGTTGCCCTGACGATTGAATGCACGGCTGGGTATTACCTGCAAGTGGGTGCGAAAGCTCACCATACGGCATCCTTAAAGAACCTTGTGGTGTTCTTGCCGGAGGCGATTACCCCGCAGGCGCTGCAACCTGGAAAAAGAGTCCTTGTCGAATACCTTCGGCAAAACATCGTTCAACTTGGAACGTTTCGTATCGAAGGCATCGAGTTGAGCACCGATACCACCGGAGAACGCAGCGTACTGCTGGAGTTGGGACAACCGCTTGTGCCTATCGAGCAGGTGGATCGCGAATTTTTCCGTATCGGAACCCATCTGAACGTCCGTTTCGTTCCCGTAAAAATCCCCGATCACTACCTCGACGGCTTTGCTTTACGTACGAAAAGCCAGAAGCAGTGGTCCGCTCTGTGCGACGCCGAAGGGGAAACCGCTCAAAGTCGCGATATCAGCGGCGGCGGTATTGCCTTGATGCTCGATCAGCCGCTGAAAGCCGGGCAAGAACTCTATTTGGAAATTCAGTTGCAAAATTCCAAACTGAATATCGCGGGGCGCGTTGTAGGAGATCAACCAGTCCAGGACGGTACGTTGAAAAAATACATCGTGCGCATCAAATTCGTCGGTATTTCCGAGTCCGACCGGTGCCAGGTCGTCAATTTCATCTTCCGCAGGCAACTTCAGGAACGCAACCGCCTCCTCGACACCAGCGATTTCGGATAAAAACGCTTTTATCTGCACGAAATTATACAAAACTCCCCACAGATCGTTGCTTTCCCTAAAAACACCGGCAACATCGGATAAAATCGGGAAAATTCGCGATCTTTTGCGAAATCCAGGTACAATGTGCTGTTTTTTTAATCTTCGTTCGAAGGAGCTGTTGACGATGCCGAGCGTACGAATTTTGTTATTGATCGTGGCTGTTTGTCTTTTTCTTCCGCTGTATGGTTGTGGTAGCGACGATAACACCACGTCACAACAGGATGGCGATAGCGACACGGATTCCATAGCAGAAGTCGAAGAATCCGAGCCTCTTCCCGGAGACATGGACGCCGAACCAGTGGAATCCGAAGTAGAAGCCGAAGAAGAAGAACCGCCCGCGACCTTGGAACCCATTGCTTTCACATCGGAAATCGAGCCGGTTACCGGACAGGTGTTCGATCTCGACGCCGCAGGCCGAAGTTGCCAGATTCACGTTACGGTGCGTTTCGATGGCGTAGGCGTCTGGATCGTCTACAACCGCCCGGATGAACAGAACACATTCGACGTGTACGCTACCCGCATCGCCCTGGACGGCCAGACGCTCGTTGCACCGTTCAAAGTCAATACGGCGGATTTCAACGAAACAGAACCGGATCTCGACCTTGCCGCCGACCGCGTGGCGTTCGTCTGGCAGTCGGACAACGGCGAATCTCCCAACAATCTATCCATCCACTACAGAACCTATAGTTTCGACGGCACACCGATCATGGACGAAGACCGCACCCTGCATCCGGTACGAAGCGATGAAAATGAAAGCATCAACGCCTGGATGGCCAAAGTCGTCGCCCTACCGAACGACCGCTTCGCCGTGGTCGGTTCATGGGCCGACCCGGACACGATCAGTGAAGAAAATTATGGGAAATGGCAAGCCTTTTCCCAGGTGATCGACTCCGATGGAGAAACCGTCGAGTCCGTTGTGAAACTGCATTTCGACGACTCCACGTCGCAGGTCTTCCCGGACGCGGGTGCGGATCTCTTTGGCAATCTGTATGTCGCCTGGGAGGATGACGAGGATTTCATCCAATACAACGTGATTCCCTACGGTGCATCGATGCCCCTTTCCGAAACCGCATACGACAGCCGAACGGAAAACGGTGGAGCAGGACCGTCGTTCGCAGCCTATCGCGACGAAAACAGTCCCGTGTACCTTGCCTTTGGCACATTGGGTGCAGACGAAGGAGACGTCGTACTCATCGATGCTTCGAAGAAAAACAGCGGTTCCACGAATGTAAGGCTGGCTTCCAGCGGCGAAAACGAGTTCTCCCCCTCACTCGCAGCGTCTCCTGATGGCGGTGCGGCAGTGTATTACAGTTCGGAATCGGGATCAGGCTACTACGTAACCATCCGTGGTTTTGCAAGAAACGGATCGAGCTTTGAAAAATTCTCGGAATCGATCCGCGTGAATTCCGTTTCAGTCGCCCCCTATCAACCGGCCATTACCTATATCAAAGACGACATCTATTTCGTGGCATGGTCGGAAGGCAGCAATCCGGATTTCACCATCAAAGGTACGTTCGTCGATTTGAGTGAAACCGAACGATGAATAACACAACCAATCGAAATTCCAGAGCATTTCGTTGCTATTCTCCGAAAGATCCACCGGAAAGGCTCAGTCGTCAAACCTTCGAAACGGTGGCATTGCGTCGAAGTATCCGTCATTTTTCGGATCGACCGGTTTCGAAGGAAACCATGGAAAACCTCATCCGCTGCGCCGGATCGGCACCCAGTGGTGCCAATCGCCAGCCTTGGCGCTTCGTTTGCGTATCCGACCTGGAAACCAAACGCACCATTCGCAAAGCTTGTGAGTCGGTGGAACGCAAGCTGTTTGAAAGCACCGAACATTCTGAAATGCTTCAGGATATCGCCCCTCTGGGACTCGGACCCGAAAAGCCGTTTTTAGAAGACGCCCCTTGGTTGGTCGTAGCATTTCGTTTGCAGCGCGGGGATCGTGGTGAAAAGGTCTATTATTCACACACCTCGGCTTGCCTGGCGATAGGTCTGTTGCTTTCGGCTATTCACCTTTCAGGTCTGGTCACACTGACCTATACACCACGTCCGATGAACTTCCTTCGTTCTATTCTGGGACGCCCGGAGAACGAGGTTCCGCTCATGATTCTCCCAGTCGGATATCCGGCGGAAAACTGCCAGGTTCCCGATATTACTCGTAAAGCGCTGACAGACATCTCCGACTGGATCGAATAACGATGAAAAGGTTCACTCGGCGTCGGGATCGGTAATGAATTCCCGTTGCAGGGTCTGGAATTTGTTCCTGGATTCCAGAATCATTTCGGTCGCATTAGCCTGGAGGCTTTCAAAGGTTGCGTCCGTAACCCCGGCCACGCCATCGGCCACGGCCTGCATTCCCACGGCGGCAGCTTCGCGAGGATAGACTTCCCACTCGTCCATGGTAGGAACGATATAGTCTTCGTGAATGCCTTTTTCTTCGGCGAAACGCGCCAACTCTTTGGCGGCGGCGATGCACATGTTATCGGTGATCGTCTTGGCCCGGACATCCAACGTCCCTCGGAAAATCGCCGGGAATCCCATGGAGTTGTTGACCTGGTTCGGAAAATCGCTGCGACCGGTGGCGACGACTTTGGCCCCGGCTTCCTTGGCTTCCCAAGGCCAGATTTCCGGTGTGGGATTGGCGCAGGCGAACACGATGGGATCGGGGTTCATGGTTTTGATCCAGTCCGGTTGGATAATTCCCGGTCCCGGTGTGGAAAGCGACACCACGAAGTCCCGGTCTTTCATCGCTTCAGGAATTCCCCCCTTGATGCGTTTCGGGTTGGTGCGTTGGCATAACCACCACTTTTCGGGATATTGGCTTTGCAGCCGCTCGCGGTCTTCGCGGTCCGTATGCAACGTTCCCCGAGAATCGCAAACAACCATGTTTTCCATTTTGATTCCGGCCGTTTCCAGCAAGGCTGCAAACCGCACGTTGGCGGCTCCGGCGCCGACCATCGCAATGGTCAGGTCTTCGAAAGTCCGACCGGCGACTTTCGCCGCATTGTAAAGCCCCGAAAGCAGAATCGCTGCCGTTCCCTGCTGGTCATCGTGCCAGACAGGAATGTCGCACTCCGAACGTAAGGTATCAAGAATACGGAAACATTTGGGCTGCGCGATGTCTTCGAGGTTGAAGCCGCCGAAGGTCGGTTGCAGGATCTTGACCGTTTCGATAAATTTGTCCGGATCTTTGGTATCCAGCATGATCGGGAAGGCGTCTACGGCACCCAAGTATTTGAAAAGAATAGCTTTGCCTTCCATCACAGGCAAACCGGCCAACGGACCGATATCCCCCAGTCCCAGCACGCGGGTACCGTCGGAAACCACGCCGACGTAATTCCATTTGGAGGTCATTTCGTAGGCTTTTTCCGGGTCGGCCTCGATTTCGCGGCAGGGAGCGGCCACACCGGGTGAATACCAGATGGCAAAATCGTTGAAATCGCGAATGCGGCATTTGGGCTGTACTTCGAGTTTGCCGCGATAGTATGGATGAAGCCGGTTGGCGTCTTCAAACGGCTTGTTGGCTTGCGCGATGCGCTTGTCCTGAGATTCGTTTCCCATCGTTCAATGACCTTTCATGGAACAGCCGAACCACGGCTCTCCCGGAAAAATGTCCCCATACGGGTCGATATGGCTTTGGTTGTTCAAAAGTAAGGCGGCCCGTCTTCTACGTCAAGCGGAAAAGACATGAAGGATTCCGCCACCTTCCCTTCACAAAAATTTATCAGTACTCCAGACATGTATTCATTCTTGGAAACGGTATTCCAAACAAGACCGCGTTTCGTCAATCTTTCAACAAAATCAAAAACGGTCGAAATGTTAAAGCTTGTAAAAATCTCCACCCGACTATTGCTTAAGCGGCAAACTGGTGCTATGGCAAGGTTCATGGAAGAGAACCACACGAAAAACAATGAGTCTTCGACTCCGAAAAACTCCCCTTCCCTGCTGGGAGAATTGACGAACCTCCCCAACCTGTTGACTTTGGGTAGGATTTTCGCCGTGCCGGTGGTTTGCGCCTTGATGATGGTGGACACTCCGCTGGCTTCTTTTATTGCCGCCTTAACGTTCGGTCTTGCCGCTGCAACCGATTTTCTGGACGGCTTTCTCGCCAGGAAATTGAACCAGATTTCGGTGATCGGGAAATTTCTCGATCCACTGGCCGACAAACTGATCGTGCTGGCCGTTTTGCTGGTGCTATTGAATATGGAGCGCGTACCCCTATGGCTTGCGGTGATCCTGATGGCGCGGGAAATCACCATTACCGGCTTACGGGCCATTGCGTCTTCGGAAGGGCTGGTCATCGCCGCCCGTTCTTTGGGAAAATATAAAACCGCCTTTCAACTCAGTGGTTTGGCCGCGATGATCGTGCACAGTTCGTACATCATCAACCTCGGTTTCTGGGAAAGCGAAGTCAACCTGCACACCGTAGGGCTGGTCCTGCTGTACTTCGCCTTTTTCTTCTCGGTCACCTCGGCGGGAGACTATTTTCTTGGCTTTTTCCGTGCCATGAAAAACAAACGTTCGTAAGTTTTCCCGAATTTATTGCATTTTTACCAAACCGTTACGCTTTATCTCCCGGAGTCGCCGTAGCGAAGATTCCTTCAGGATCGGCCTGCGACTGCACCGCGACACGATCCCTCGGAGGACATTCCGGGGGTTCTCCGGGCGTCACGCTCATAACCTGCTCGAAGTATTCCTGTTGAAATCCAAGCTCTTGCATGACCTTCCATAACTCGTCGTTTTTCGTCGAAGCGGTGGAACCGAAGAGTTGGTCATGTTCGTTGAACACACGATCAGGATCTGCCCCACCCATCTCTTCGAAAGCTGCGTATATTCTGCTTTTTACGGCGTTTTGCGGAAACACGACGTAGAGTTTCGCTTGCCCCTCAAAGTGTTCGAGTTCGGCATGAACCGCTTTCATCGCTTTTTGAAAAAGGATCTTGAATCCCCTGATGCCGACATCCGGTTGAATGCAGCATGGCCCCAACCGATAAACCGCATCCGGTCCTTCGGCGAAACCACCTTCCTTTTTCAGCGTCATACGACGTCGAATCATGACAAATCCCAAAAGGTCGTCCTTTTTCCTCAAACAAAGGCAACTCTCCCGAATGGAATCCGCATACAATTCCTGAAGCAACGTGGTGCGGTTGGAACGAAAATAGGTGCCATCGAGTTGTGCGACACCCTGGGTCACATCCTCGGCGGTCATCGTTTCGACAACTTCTCCAGGTTCGAGTTCGGGAGGATCGTCCCGGAACGTCAAAGGAAGCCAAGCCTCCTGGGCCGTCGTAAACGATTCGGCTCGAAAACCAACCTTTTTATACGCACCGATAGCCGTTGGCACCGAACCCAGACGAAAGGTCTTGACACCTTTTTTCCCAAGAATTTCCATAGCATGGAGAATCATCCGCCCGGCGTAACCTCTGTTACGATAACCAATGGAATCGCTCGACCGTTGCGCCGCTTCCGGTGCTCCCGCTACGATGATGTTTCCCAACCAGGCTTGATTTCCGTAATTCGTCGTAAACAGGCAACCGATCACGTTTTTACCGGAAAGCAGAACGAAACATTCTTCCCCAAGCTTCAAATAGCGCATCAGCTCGTTTCGGTCGTAATAATACCAGCCCTCCCGGTTCATCAATTCAAGAATGGGAGCAATATGTTCTTCTTGGAACGGTGACAACACGATGTCGTTTGAGGAATCAATAAGGGTGGTATTTATCATGTTTTCCTCTCTTCGAAGGTCTGGGATTCCGATCCAATGCACAAAGCATGATTTCCCGCATCGTTCCCGAGGTACGAATCTCATTTTTAGGTGGTGGACAATTTCCTTTTTTATACCATTGGACATAATTGGTTACAAGAAGGGAGAACGTTTCCAAATTCTGCAATTGCTCTTGGGAGTGGCTTCGAACTTGACAGCCAAGGGAAACCGACGTTAAGGTTGGGGCGTAAAGGGGACGGATCAACAGGAGATAAGATCATGAAAATTACCGCAGGCTTTGTAACGATTCTCTTTTCTCTGATTCTCGCATTTCCGGTTTTTGCCGCTAGCGACGAAGGGGTCGCCGCTCCTTCTGCGGAAGAATTCGAAAATTCGTTGGATTCCATGTTGAATCAACCGGCTGAAAAAGCCGAGCCGAAAGCCGAACCGGCAACAACGCCCGATGCTGCAGCCGCAGACGTAAAAGCGGTACCCGAACAAGCCGCCGAACCGGCCAAAGCGCCCGAACCGCAGTTCCCCCCGGACAAACGAAACATCAAAGTCAGCATCAAACTGAAGGACAAGAAAATCTGGAAAGGGACCATCGTCAATTTCCTGGTAGCTCAAGGAATTACGGACCATGGCGCACAGCCTCAATGGGAACTTAGCGAAGGCTTGATGGTCACTTATGACCGCAACGAATTTTTCGTGCCTTGGGAAGACATCAAAACCATTGAATTCAATAAGAAAAACCGCGAGAACGGCGAGAAGAACTGTTACGAAGTCTCCGATGCCTCGCCGGATCGGGTCGAATGCCTGATGATCAACCAGTACGTGCTCTACACGAAGAAAAAAGGAAAAAAAGCTCGCCACGTCATTGAAAGCAAAGACTTTTTCCGTTTCGTGGTCAAGACCTACAAAGGCAACCAGAACTTCGACACCCACCTCGGGAAAATCCGTGTAACCAACGAACGGGACGAGCAGATCATAGACCGAGAAGCTTTGATCAAAGATATGGACGAACAGTATAAAAACGCGGTTTTGAGCATCACGTTCAACTAAGCGTTCTTTACACTCGAACAAATTTACGATGTAAGTGCCCGTAGAACGGTTGTTTTCTACGGGCTTTTTTATGTGCTGAGATTTTTCTTTGTTTTCGCTTCTTTAATCCTCGCTCTTGTCAGGACATCCCCCGAAAAACCGTATTGCGATTTTGTATCTGGAAGTAAATACAGCGCTTTTCGAATTTCAAAAGTGAAAATGATTATTTCTTGTAAAAGCACCTTATTTACAAATAAAAACTTCAGGGTGCCACGGTCTTCGATTGGAAGAATCGATGGCCGTGCAAGTACCTGGAATCTCACGGCCATTGCCCTTCGGGCAAAGACCGTGGCACCCATGATGGGACACAAGCTTTGAAAAAATGGGGGGAGTCCTGTCGCTCCTGTCCCTTGCTTTTCACCGAGCATGGTCTAAATTTATAGGTTCGTTCCAGTGGAACGAAGAACCGCAACCGGCAACCGTGGAAAGGCAAGCTTGTGGCCAGTGAAATCATCCGTATCAAAGGGGCGCGTCAGCACAACCTGAAAAACGTCGATCTGACGTTACCCCGAGAAAAACTTATCGTAATTACAGGACTTTCCGGGTCAGGAAAATCTTCTCTGGCTTTCGATACGCTCTATGCAGAGGGACAACGGCGCTATGTGGAATCCCTGTCGGCCTACGCTCGCCAGTTTCTGGAGCAAATGAACAAGCCGGATGTCGATTACATCGAGGGACTTTCCCCGGCAATTTCCATCGAACAGAAAAACGCCAGCCGCAACCCACGTTCCATCGTTGCTACCGTCACTGAAATCTACGACTACCTCCGCTTGTTGTTTGCACGTATCGGCGAGGCTTTTTGCCCCTCCTGCGGGCAGCCGATTACCGCCATGAGCATCAACCAGATGGTAGATCAGGCGATGGAATTGGAGGAAGGCACGCGGTTTTCCGTCGTTGCGCCTTTTATCCGAGGAAAAAAGGGAAGTTACCAGAAAGAATTGAAGCGCTTGGTGCAGGATGGCTACCCGCGTATACGTATCGACGGAGAAATGGTCGATCTTTCCGAAACGGACGTTTCTCTTGATCGCCAAAAAAAGCACACCATCGAGGTTTTCCTGGATCGCCTGATCATGAAACCCACGATTCGTTCCCGTCTAGCGGATTCGCTGGAGTTGGCTCTCGCCCTTGGAGAGGGACTGGCGACCATCGAAACCGTGTCGGGAGAATCCAGGACGTTCAGCGAAAATTTCGGTTGCGCCGACTGCGGCATCAGTTTCCCTGAAATTTCACCCCGCTTTTTTTCCTTCAACAGTCCTTTCGGTGCCTGCCCCGAATGCCACGGACTGGGAGAGAAAACCTACTTCGATCCCGAACTGATCGTTCCCGACGAAAGCTTGACGCTGGCAGAAGGCGCGATTCGGCCCTGGAACTCGAAAACAGGTTTCATCTACCAGACATACTTGAGAGGCGCAGCGGAAGAGTTTGGGTTCTCGCTCGATACGCCTTGGAACAAGCTGTCGAAAAAAGCCAAGAAAATCGTGCTGTACGGTTCCGGCGGCGTCGAAGTGCGTTTTCGTCACAAGGACGAAAAAGGTCGACACGTCGAATGGCAACGGGAATACGAGGGCGTGATTCCCAGCCTGGAACGACGCTATCGGGAAACGGCTTCTGAGTATATCCGGGAAGAGTTCGAAAAGTACATGAACCAACAGGTTTGTCCTTCCTGTAACGGATTGCGCCTGCGTTCCGAGGCGTTGATGGTGCGCATCGATGGCCGAAACATCATGGATGTCACCCACTTCACGGTGGGACAGGCGCTGGACTACTTCCTCAACCTGCATCTCGATGACAAACAGATGCAGATCGGCGAGCGAATACTGAAGGAAGTTCGCGAACGACTGAGTTTTTTGAATAACGTAGGTCTGGAATACCTCAACCTGGATCGTAGTTCCGGCACGCTTTCCGGCGGCGAAGGACAGCGCATCCGACTGGCCACGCAAATCGGCTCGTCGCTGGTCGGCGTTCTGTATATCCTCGACGAACCATCCATCGGCCTGCATCAGCGTGACAACGACCGACTGCTGGATACTCTAAAGCGCCTTCGCGACCTGGGAAACACGGTCGTGGTCGTGGAGCACGACGAAGACACCATATTGGAAGCCGATCACGTCGTGGATATGGGACCGGGCGCGGGCATCCACGGCGGCGAGGTCGTAGCCCAGGGAACTCCGGCGGAAATCAAGAAATCCGATTCCTTGACCGGAAAATACCTTTCAGGCGCTTTGGAAATCCCAGTGCCCAAAAAACGCCGCAACAGCGATCCGCGAGTCCTGGAACTCAAAGGCTGCACCACCAACAACCTGAAAAATCTCGATCTTTCCGTACCGTTGGGGCGATTGATCTGCGTGACCGGCGTCTCGGGTTCGGGAAAATCCTCGTTGGTTATCGACACCCTTCTGCCATCGTTGACCGCCAAACTGCGTCGCAAGAAAAAACTCGAAGGCTGTCGTGCCATTTCGGGGATTCAGCACATCGACAAGGTGATTTCCATCGACCAGTCCGCTATCGGACGCACGCCACGCAGCAATCCCGCTACATATACCGGAGTCTTCACGCCGATCCGCGACCTGTTCGCCCAACTCCCGGAGTCGAAAACCCGTGGCTACAAACCGGGACGATTCTCTTTCAACGTCAAAGGCGGACGTTGCGAAAGCTGTCAGGGCGACGGTCTGATCAAAATTGAAATGCATTTTCTTCCCGACATCTACGTAACCTGCGATGTCTGCGAGGGTAAACGCTACAATCGCGAAACCCTGGAGGTTCGCTGGCACGGAAAAACCATTTCCGACGTGCTGGAAATGACCGTCAATCAAAATTGCGAACTTTTCCGCAATGTTCCGTCGATTTATAAAAAGTTGAAAACCCTTCAGGATGTCGGCTTGGGATACATCCGTCTGGGACAAGCCGCCACCACCCTTTCGGGAGGTGAAGCGCAGCGAATCAAACTCGCTCGGGAGTTGTCCAAGCGTTCGACAGGCAAGACGTTGTATATTCTCGACGAACCCACCACCGGCCTGCACTTCGACGACATCCGCAAACTGCTGGGGGTGTTGGATCGACTGGTGGAGTCCGGGAATACCGTGCTGGTGATCGAACACAACCTGGACGTGATCAAGACGGCGGACTGGGTCGTGGATCTCGGTCCCGAAGGAGGCATCGGAGGCGGGGAAATCGTGGCCCAGGGAACACCCGAAGATGTGGCGAACTGTTCCGAAAGCTGGACCGGTCGTTACCTTGCTCCCAAGCTCGGAATGAACCCGAAATCGAAAAAGAAGACTACCCCCAAAGCGAAAACTTCGCCTAAAAAACGAAAAAGCACCAAAAAGAAAGCCAACACGAAAAAGAACGCCAAGGGGTGAAACCAAAATGACATCGACGATACAAAATTATTTGGGAGATGCGTTCGACCTCCGAACGAACGTCGCCTTGGCACCTTATACAACCTACCGCATTGGTGGTCCGGCGGAAGCCTTTGTGGAAACCGGACGAGAAGAAGACATCCTCCGGCTCGTGCAACAGTGCCACAAACATTCGATTCCTTTGACGATTCTCGGTCTTGGTTCCAACGTGCTCGTCCCGGACGAAGGCATCGAAGGACTCGTATTGCGGATCGTGGATCACAGTTCCCGACCTACGCTCGATGGCGACGTGCTCGACGTTCCGGCGGCTTGTTCCGATGAAACCTTTGCCCACTTCGCCGCCTCGAACGGTGTTCCCGGTTTCGGCTTTCTGTACGACATTCCCGGAACCATCGGCGGGGCCATCGTGCAAAACGCCGCCATGGATGCATCCATCGCCGATCGTTTGTTGGATGTAACCTTTTTAGATTCGAAAGGAAATCTGCACCAACTGCCTCGCGAATCCCTGCACATGGGTTACCGAACGAGCCTGTTCAAACTCGAATGGGGTGTGGTGCTGCGAGCGAGGTTCCATGTTTCCGAGCGCCAGCCGCCCGAGGAACTGCTTGCGTCGATGGAGGCCGTCAAGAAAAAGCGCCGTTCGAAGTACCCCATGGAATTCCCCAACTGTGGTTCCGTATTCAAGCGTCCCGAGGGCGACTATGCGGGACGACTGATCGAAGCTGCCGAATTAGGCGGTTTGCGCATCGGTGGGGCGGCGGTCAGTACCAAGCATCACAATTTCATCATCAACGATCAAAACGCCACAGCCGAAGACATCCGGCGACTCGTCGAAGAAGTCCGGTGTAAAGTAAAGGAACGCTTCGGAGTCGATCTGGAACGGGAATTGATTTACCTATCCCAACGAGGTAACCTGCCGTAACCAAAGAGATTTCTGTAACTCTTAGAAATCCAGGTGCTTTTTAAAACCATTTTTTTCGTTAAAAACAGAAAAGGTTTCGTTGGCTCGAACCACTTATAGAGTGTCCGGGCAAAATGAATCAGAAAAATCCGATTAGAGGATTTTCGTAACGTGATGACCATTCATGTGCATCGTATGTGAGGATGAAATGCGCCTAAAAACAAAGGATAAGAAAACTTGCATATTTCTCCTGATTCTTGGAGTCCTCCTCAGCGGACAAATCCTCTGGGGTTGCGTAGACGATTCTTACGAAAAAGACATCCCATGGACGCATTCGTTATCCGGTGACGAAAACACGGCAACGATGGAAGCATCGAAGGAAGAAGGAAACGTCTTTTACGACAAACTGTACGATTATGGCCGATATGTTCTCTTCCTGGGAAGAAAAGAGATCAAAGACAATACCAAGCAGGTTCTTTGGGCGGTCGATACTGAAAACTGGAGAACCAGAAACTTCGTATTTTCTGCAAACACAATTTATTTCGCCATCTCGAAAGCTTCCAACGACCTCATTCGAACATTCGGAGATCATTCGTACAACCCATGGAACAATAATCTCCCCTACAAAAACCGATTGATGATTTGTAGTGGAAACAATTTTTCTCTGCTTTCATACAATGCTGATCAAACCTTGATCGAACCCACGAACTACCCCTGTGGTTATCGACAGTTCATTCCTTTTCCCGACACACCGAACGTAGTGATGGTGGATTTCGAAAACTGGGAAGATGGCTCAGGGAAGCTGGCAATTCTCGATGAAAATCTGAAAGAGAAATATAACATTTCTCTCTACGACACCATTTTGGATACTTTTGGACAAGAAACGGCAGATTCATTCACCGAAGCAAGTATATCAATTGGAACTTTCTATCCCTATGATTTTTTCTGGCTAAATGAGGAAACGTTTATCTTCTCTTATGCTCATGTATATAATCCGGATATTACGAACTGGTTTGTAGACTTTGCAAACCCAACGTTTATCCGTTTTTCAGGTGATCCTCTTGAACCTGAAGCGATATTAACTGCAGAAAACTGCCCGTCTTTCGGCACCTACATTCCCAACTCTTCGTATGCGTTGCTAAGTACACCGGATAAAAAAACACCTTATTCCAGTTGTCTGATCGATTTCGACGCGATGGAGGTCGTCAGCCGCTTGCCGGCAACACAGCATCTTGCGGTAGCACCCAACGGCCGACGGCTCGTCCTTCTCGAAGTGTTCGAAGAAGAGTCCTCGGATAAAGAAGAATCCGACGAAGTGGAGTACTCGTATCCCTCTCGTTGGCAGTATTTGGATTTCGAAACTCTTCAAACCGAAGAAATCCCAACGGATTTCCCATTGGTACCCTCGCAGTTCTCTCCCGATGGCAAGCGGCTGTTGGCGCGGCCAAACAGTAATTTTCCAACGATATACAAAGTTTACAATTTCGAGACAAAAGAATGGAACAACATATACCTTCCGTCCAGTGCTTCCGAATTCGCGTTTACCTCAGATGGAAATGAATTGTATCTGCTCAACGACAAATTTGGATTGAAACGATACGATCTGGTGAAAAATACGGAGGAAACGGTTTCCCTCGATGTTGCACCGTGGCTTGGCGAGGAGTTTTCCGGTAATCAGCCGAACTTGCTGTTCGGTGTCAATGAGGGGAAATTTCTTCTTCTCGGCTTCGAAAACACCTGGAACCTATTGGTGTTCGACACGGAGAGCCAGGAAATCGTAACAAGCTTCGAGTTGCCCTAAAGGAGGAAGCCCATGTTTCCCATAAAATATATCGTTCCATGCTTGTTGCTTTTCGTTTTGAGTTCGTTTTCAACCGTTTCGTTTGGATGCGGGGAACTGGATTGGCGCGAGGATGACTGGAACCAGGGAGGACGCAACGAAAACGAAATCAGCCCAGGAAGCGGTCAACGGGGCCAGCTTCTCGATGGGCAGGTTGTCATCGACGATGAAGGACGATTCGCGGTCGCCGCAACCGACGAGGGAAAAACCTATGCACTGGATCTGGAAAACGGGACGGCTAAACGGCTAAACGTTTCCATCAATCCCCGACGGGTGGCATTTGGCATGGACAACCGGGCTGTTTTTACCGAGAGCGGCAATTACCTGGCGATAGTCGATCTGGAAGACGGAAATCTTTTAAGAAAGATCCCAATAAGTCAGCAACATAAATATCTCTCCGTAAACGATAAGCGGGACAAGTTGATTTGCTGGGGAGAAGAGTTCACGGCAGTGCTGATTGACCTGGAATCAGAAAAAATGACTTCCTTAGCGTTCGACGAATACATCTGGGACATTCGCTGGAATCCGATCCGTTCGGAATGGCTCGTCGTGCATCACGCACCGTTCGAAGATTCCGATTGGAAAAAATTCGATAAAGTAGACCGTGACGAGTCGCGCCTTGGCTCGAAAATCTCCTTTTTCTCGAGTAAAAGCCCGAACAAAATCAAAGAAGTGCTTGTTCCCAACTGTGCCGCTTCCATGGAAATTTCCCCCGATGGCAGCTTGGGAATGCTCGCACCTACTTGGTGTCATCCTGATTATACTTCTTTCACCAATCCTGCCTCACTTCCCGATCCCGTCTCGATGATCGACTTGAAGAATCACCGCTACATCGAAACCATCCCAGGTTTCGGTCCTGTGGATTTTGCACCCTCCGGCGAATACGCCCTGGCTTTCGGACGTAAGAACACATTGAATGACATGACCGGAATTTTGACCGATAGTCTCTACAGCCTGATGTTCCTCTACCCGGAAACCCGACATACCGACATCGTGAACCTCGGAGCAATCCTGCCGCTGTACACGATCACACCGGACAGCCATTCGGTGCTGATTTACTCGAAGGAATCCGTCGAAACGGGAATCTGGGTGGTAGACGCCGAAACGAAAATTCTGTCGAAAGTCGATGGTCCCAACTTGAGTCTGTCGAAATACGTCATGGGAACCACCAACGAAATCACGTATCTTGCCGATGACGGCTTGTACCTGCTCGACGCCCAAGTTGCAACTCTCGAATTTGTGCCCGTGGATTGTCTGTCCTGGTTCCCCAACCGTACAAACTGCAATCCCAATCGGATCGGCATCTTACCGGACCGCACCCGGCTGGTTCTCGGGTACGATAATCCCATGGATTTCCTCGTCTACGACATCGCCGACCAAGCCATCATCGAAGCGTATCGAGTGGAAAGTGACGACACATCATTGGAAACAGGGGAAGCGTCGTCATACAGCAGATAAGAAGCTTTGCATGAAACCTCTTATCCAAAACAAACTTTATCCTCAGAAAAGATTGAACTCGCCTCCAATTTCGAATACACTGTTTCAAACAGCCAGGGCACAGTGAATCCAAGATGAATCCTTTCAGAGGATTTTGGGACATGTCAAGCAATCGTGCTTTTTCATGTGAGGATGATCATGTGCCTGAAACGAGACAAAAATCATTTCCCGTATTCTTTTCCCTGGCTCGTCCTGGTTATCAGCTTACTTCCCGTATCTTGCATAGATTTCTCGACAGATAGCGACGAGGGTTATGTTTATAACCCTGGAAGGTACACCGAAGGTTCTTGCCTCTATCCCTGGACCGCCCCCGATAGCCCATGGACGCATTCTATAGTCGGCGATGGCGATGTAACGATGGTTGCACCGGACGGGGACAGTGATTCAACAGATTCAGATTCCGGATTTTTTACATTCTACGAATACTACAAATTACACGACTATGGAAAATACATCCTTTTCCAGGGAAAAGACCAGACTGAAAGCTGGATGAACACACTTTGGGCGGTCGATACCGAAACTTGGAATATCAGCAGAAAGATTGTCCTGCCCAACGATACAAACGACAATTTAAGTCTTTTCCTTTTTCGACATGACTACGTACATACCTTTGGAAATCGAACCGTCGATGCCAACTCGGTGTATCATGTACCGACCAACATTCGTCCGTATGAAGACAAAGTATTGTACTGGGAAGACGATCAAGTCGCGCTCATTTCTTACGAATCCGAAAAGACCTTGATCGACCCCGCAGAATATCCTTGTAAAACCAAACGGTTCGTCCCGTTCCCCGAAGAGACCAAGCTGATCATGGCGGATTTGGAAAACTGGAGCGATGGTTCGGGTACGTTGTCGATTCTAAACAACGAATTAACGGAAATCGCCACGATTCCTCTGTACGAAAAGCTTTCGGAAACGCTCGGAGAAGAGGTCGCCACCTCTTTCTTGAATGCTTCCACCAACTCGAACTATTATCGTCCATTTTACGTCTTCTGGGAAAACGCCGAAAAATTCCTATTTATGTTCACTCTCGAAGAGGAACGACCGGATGAAGATCCCATACAGGTCGATCCAACGTTCATTCGCTTTTCGGGCGACACTCTAACGCCGGAAGCCGTGCTAGACGCACAAGGTTGCCCGACTTTCGGCACCCACATCCCGCAATCTTCTCTTGCCTTATTGCATACCTATTACCAAAAAACATCCTTCCCAAGCTGCCTGATCGATTTCGAAACGATGGAAGTCATCGACCGCTACCCGGAAACAAGTCATTTTGAAATGAGTCCCGATGGAAAACGCCTCGTCCTGCTCGCAGAAGATGGGGACGAGGAAAACGCCTCCTGGTTATTACTGGACTTGGAATCCTTCCAAAGCGAAGAAATCCCGACCGATGAACCGATGATCCCGGAGCGTTTTTCTCCCGACTCCAAACGACTGTTGGCATATCCCGAAGATGATGGTGGCCTGGTTGTCTACAACCTGGAAACGGGTGAGTGGAACTCTCTCGGCGTATCGTCGGTCAATTCCTATCGAGCGTTTTCTACAGAAGGAGACGAATTGTACATCGGTGGCGACGCCGTTGGCCTGAAACGCTTCGACCTTGTGGAAAATACTCAGGAAATGGTTTCCATCGATGTCGGATCGTGGCTAGGTGAAGAATTCACGATCAGGGATTTGAGAATGCTGTTCGGCGTCAGCGGTGGAAAATACCTGCTATTGGGCTTCGCAAACACACGAAGCGTCTTGGTCTACGACACAGAAACCCAAGAAGTTACAACCCGTTTCGAGCTTCACTAATAGGAGAAGAACCATGTCTTCTTTCAAATACGCTGTTCCTCTACTATTGCTTTGGTGTCTGGGCGCACTGTCTCTGACAGGAATCGGCTGCGGAGAAATCGACTGGCGCGAGGACGACTGGAATCAAGCTGGACGCAACGAAAACGAAGTCGCTCCGGGAAACGCCGTGCGCGGCCAATTGCTGGACGAACAGGTTGTAATCGACAATGAAGGTCGCTTCGTGATCTTCGTAACCAGCGATACCAAAACCTACGCCCTGGATCTTCAAGACGGAACAGGCCATTGGCTCGATATCCCTTTGCATCCCCAGCGGGTAGCTTTTACCAAAGACAACCGGGCGATTTTCCTCTCCTGGCCAGCCTGCATGTTCGAAAGCAATGGCTCCTGGATCACGATGGACGATAGCATCTACGCAAATTGCAACGACGGCGATCAAAACGTCCTGACAATCGTCGATCTGCCAAGCGGGTCCGTGTTGAAAAAATACGTAGTCCCCGTGCGTGACAGCTACCTGTCCATCAATGAAAGCGGCACGGAAGTCATCTGTTGGGGCGAACGAGATACGAGCGTGCGGGTCGATATGGAAACCTTCGAGTCGCAAACCTATGAATTTTCCGATTACATTTATGATTTCGTCTGGAGTGCAGCTACCTCTGAATGGGTGGTGGTGCATCATTACCCGTTCGACGGGGACGAGTGGAAATGTTTTCCTGTAAGCGATCAGGACAGTGCACGCATTGGTTCGAAGCTTTCTTTCTTCTCAAGCAAAAATCCGAAGAAAATCAAAAAACTACTTGTTCCAAACTGTGCCGCTTCCATAGAAATTTCCCCCGATGGCGCTTTGGGAATGCTTGCACCGACCTGGTGCCATTCAAGCTTTTCCGGTGCCGACCCCGTCTCGATAATTAACCTGGAGAGTCACAGTTACATCGAAACCGTCCCTGGTTTCGGTCCGGTGGATTTTGCACCCTCCGGCGAATACGCCCTGGCTTTCGGACGTAAGAACACATTGAATGACATGACCGGAATCTTGACCGATACCCTTTACAGCCTGATGTTCCTCTACCCGGAAACCCGCCATACCGACATCGTGAACCTTGGGGAGATTTTGCCGCTATACACGATCACACCGGACAGCCGTTCGGTGCTGATTTACTCGAAGGAATCCATCGAAACAGGAATATGGGTGGTAGATGCCGAAACGAAAATCCTGTCGAAAGTCGATGGACCGAACTTGAGTCTGTCGAAATACGTAATGGGAACCACCAACGAAATCACGTATCTTGCCGATGACGGCCTGTACCTGCTCGATGCCGAAGCCGCAACCCTCGATTTCGTACCCGTGGATTGTCTTTTCTGGCTCCCCGGACGTATTAGCTGCAATCCCAATCGGATCGGCATCCTACCGGACCGCACCCGGTTAATCCTTGGGTACGATGATCCTATGGATTTCCTGATTTACGACATCGCCGACCAAGCCATCGTCGAGGCGTACCGAGTCGAAAGCGATGGCACCTCACTGTAAACTGACGATCAAAAATATTTGTTTGCGAAATGACGCGAAATGACGGGATCAGTCCCGTTCTTCCAGGATATTCAACAGCACGTCAACAATGCGCGGAGCGGCATGGCCATCCCATAACTCGGGAATATTAGCCTTTTTCCCCTCGCCACGAAGCACTTTTTCCGCGTGGTGCAGAATTGCAACTTTTTGATTGCCTACCAGCGAGTTCGTGCCCTGCCGGACCGTCACCCGACTGGAGGTTTCTCCGGCCAGCGTCAAGCAGGGAACGCCCCAGATGGTTGCCTCTTCCTGCACACCACCCGAATCGGTTAACACCATTTTGGCCTGACTTAGCAGAGCTTGGAACGAAAAATATCCTAAAGGCTCGGTCGGGGTCATGCCTTCGATGCTTTCCAACTCTTCCCATAATCCGAAGCGATGCAGCATGTTGCGCGTGCGGGGATGTACCGGGTAGATTAACGGCAAGCGTCCAGCCAGTTCCCGGAAAGTTTCGAGCAGGTCGATCAGCACTTCCTCTTTATCGACGTTGTGAGGCAGATGCATGGTCACCAAGCCGTATCCACCGGGTTTGAATTCCATCTCTTCGAGAACCGGACAGGAACGAATCGACACCTCGTAGCCCTTGAGCACATCGATCAACAAGTTGCCTACGAAATGGATGTTTTCTTCGTCGATCTGTTCGTTCAACAGCACTTTGCGCGCATCCTCGGAATGCACGAAATGGAGCGTAGACAACGAATCGATCAGCTTTCGGTTGATGATTTGCGCCGTATGCAGGGATTCGCTACATAATCCGGCGTCGATGTGTGCCACCGGAATGCCGAGTTTCGCAGCGGTCAGCGATCCGGCAAGGCTGGAGTTATCCGCCCCCAGGACAACCACGAGGTCCGGGCGGTCGTTACGGAACTCTTCATCCAGACCGAGCATGATTTCGGCGGTCTGCACGGCATGGGAGCCGGACCCGACCCCCAGATTGGCATCCGGATTACGGATTTCGAGTTCCTCGAAAAAAATACTGCTCATCCGGTCGTCGTAATGCTGGCCGGTATTCACGATTTTCGGCGCGTGACCGCGCTGCTCAAGCTCCTTCACGAGCGGCGCGAACTTGATAAAATTCGGCCGTACGCTAACGATGCACCAGATAGACATGGCGAGTCCTTCCCGCCTTTTTGCAAAGGCTGGCTCCGATTGTAATGGAAAGCCCGGCTTTCGCCAAGAAAAAGTCCCGGACACCTGACCCGGATCATTCATGAAGAATCACCTACGACTTGAAAATACTCGATCTTTCACTCGTTTCCCGATTTTCATCCTCGACAAACTGTTGAGTATGCCTGCGGGTGAAAATCGTTCCAACGTCGTGAAAGATCTTCGGTTTTCGGCGTCTCGCTACGATTCTCATGAATGTTTCGGGCTAAAGTCGGTACAAGGGTGCTCTATTTATATAAACAAAAACGTCATGACAGATTCAAGCCCGAAACGCAATATCCCGAAGCTTGACAAGCCCGACTCAATCATAAAAAATCGCGATAAGTTATGGTAAAAAGTGTTTTATAGTACCAAAAGCCAAGCAAAGCTTTTTCAGAAAGACTCTTGGGCGAGGATGAATCGTGGAGACTTTGCTACTACACATCCCGAAAATGCACCCGAAGGACCAACAGGCTATCTATATTCTGCCTTCAGGGATTTTTTCGTTGGCGGACGTGCTGGACAAAGCGGGAATCTCTACGAAAATCCTCCATTTCGGACTGAAAACGCTGCATGATCGCGATTTTCGACTAAAAACCTACCTTCAGACGCATACCCCCAAACTCGTCGGATTCTCCCTGCACTGGCACTACCAGATAGCGGACGTTCTGGAAGTCGCCCGGCAGGTGCGAGAGGTTCTCCCCGAATGCACGATCGTGTTGGGAGGGTTCACCGCCAGTGTTTTTTACAAGGAATTGCTCGACAAATTTTCGTTTATCGACGCCGTGATTCGTGGCGATGGCGAGGAACCTCTCGTTCAATTGGCACAAAGTGTCTGCCGAGACAAAGGATCGTTCGATTCGATTCCGAATCTGTGTTGGAGAAACAACGGATCGGTACAAATCAATCCAATGGGTTATTGCGGATCGACAAAAAACCTTTCGAAGGTCAACCACGCCCGAATCGATCTTTTGGAAAATGCCGAGGACTATTTCGACAAATACCTGTTTTTCGACGAAGAAATCTACGATCTGCATCGATGCTTTTACTACACTCCAGGCCGTGGATGCCCGGTGGCATGTTCGGTCTGTGGAGGCGGAAGTCTGGCTCACAAACGGTATTTCGACCGAAGCTCCTATTTTCTGTTCGATCACGAAAAAGTCGTAAAAGACCTGCAAACCTTATGGAATCACGGTATCGGTTCGTTGCGTCTTTGTTACGATCCCGCCCCTCAAAGCGACTATTACGCGGAACTTTTCGACAAACTTCGTTCGGAAGGCATGAAATTCCGAATGATTTTCGAGGCATGGGATCTCCCTACCGACCGCTTTCTTGCAAGTTTCGCTTCCACGTTCACCTCGGATTCCATGATCATTCTCTCGCCGGAATGCGGTTCTGAAACAGTGAGAAAAAAGAACAAAGGGTTTTCTTTCACAAACAATGAATTGCTGGACGCTCTGGAGCGAATTCACGGTCACGAAATCGCTACAAGCTTGTTTTTTTCCTACGGACTGCCCTTCGAAACCCGCGATGACCTGCCGCTGACCCTCGACCTGGTGCAACGATGCCGGGAAAAAGGTGCCGAATGTCGCGCCATGCCAATGTACCTCGATCCTTGCTCCCCAGTGTTCCTTTTTCCGGAACGTTACAGTGTCGAATTGGACCTGCACACGATGGAGGATTTCATCGAAGAACACCGTCAGCAGTCGCAACGTGTAAACTACAGTACGAAACATCTGACAAAGCAGGACATTCTCGAAGGTCTTGAAACGATAGAGGGACTTTGCCAAGAATCCAATAAATCGACGATTCAGGAAACAAAGGAAATGTCTCCAAAGAACGATATCGAATTGCAGGACCGCCCGGAGTCTCAAACAAGTTTCGATGCGATTCGCCGCTTCAAGGAAATCCTGGAACGTGATCTGCAAAAGGAAAAACAGCGTTTTCGTCTTTTCGGACAACTGATCAAAGCGCTTGGTCCTTTGTTTTCCGGTCGAAAAGCGTTTTCGAATGGTTTTCACTTTTCCGAGATTTCCAAAAGCTCCGAGTATCGAATTCGTGTGGAATGGACTCGCAAAGAGGAACGAATCGTCACGTTCTTCGTCTTGCCCGACTATGACGGCCCCACGTTTCTGCGCAATCCCTGGATGGGGTTGTATCTGCACAATCCCGAACGACTTCCCGAAATCGAATTGGCTTTTCGGGAAATCGAACCGGAATTGAGGGAACTGCTATCCAGTTAAATGCGATCCACGGATCTTGTGTTGACAGCCTCGATGTTCAAAGCTATTTATTATACTAAGGGTGGGTTTTCTTCCGAGGATTTTCCACGCCGTTTTCAGATAAATTCCTCATGTGGTTTTAGTATCGAACGAAACTGTTCCAACGAATCGTTCTTCGAAAAAAACACTGGAATTTCTATCACTTGGCACTTACATACATGCTTCATTGATAAGAAAATAAAACCAGGGGAGAAAAAAACTTGGATCTGGAAAGCAAATGTATCACCGGCGCTATAGCTCTGCTGGTCGCAGCATGGATTGCCGTCATGATGATGACGGGAGAAAGTTTCTGGGATTTTCAGATCGAGTCGTCCGACCGACTGAAAACACCGACCCTGACCGTGAAAACGACTGATCTGCCATGAATACTTCCTATCGCCTGCGCCTCTACATCACGATTTATCTGCTTTCGATGTCCGTTCTCGCCTACGAGGTCGGGTTATCAAGAATTCTCGCCGCCACGACCGGCTATCATATGGCTTTTCTGGCCGTCTCGCTGACGATCTTCGGGCTGGGTGCCGGCGGGTTCGCCCTCTTTCTGGTTCGACGAATCCAGCGCCCATGGGCAAAAAGCTTGCTCGTTGTCCGATGGGCAACAGTGTTGTTTCCTATCTCGTTGATTTTATACATTTTTCTACTGATCCAAACCGATATCACCCAGTACTGGCTGCCTTTTCTTCTCGTCATGCTGGCACCGTTTTTCCTCGCCGGAATCGTTTTAAGCCACCTGTTCCGAAGTCATGCTTCTCTAGCCTCGCCGCTTTATGCGTTCGATCTTCTCGGAGCCGCCATGGGCTGCCTCGTGGTACTCCTGTTTTTACGTTATCTGGATGGAGGCATTCGAACCGTACTGGCCACCTCGATTCTGGCAACGTTATCGGCGTTTTTGTTTCCAGAAGAAGGTCGCCGCCTTACCCGGTGGGCTTTGGCAAGCGCTACCGTTACAGTTCTGGGAATTGTTGTCGTTACGCTTAGTTATACCACGACGCTGTTCGATCTCGACGTAACCCGGTTCAAGAATCTCAATGGTTACATGAAACAAGTGCGTGCCGAGGGATTGCAACCTAAATGGGAGGAAGATTTAAGCTACTGGGACGAGTTTTCTCGTGTGGATGTCATCCACTATCAGGCGGCCAACCCTCCATTCAAACATATCTTCATCAATGGCGCTACGCCGACGAATGTCACCCGATTTTCCGGTAACATCGATGAACTTTCCCTGTTGAGAAACGAACCGGGCTATCTTGCGTTTACGGTCGGATCGGCTGAAGACGTCTGTTGCATCGGTTCCGGGGCCGGAAAGGATATCTGGCTGTCTCTGCTGGGAAACGCAAAGAACATCGATGCCGTCGAGATCAATCCCGGTGTCGTCCGCGCCAGTCTGGCGGACCGCGATTTCAATGGCGGCGTATTGCAGTTCGACCGTGTCAACCTCCATGTGGAAGATGGCCGCAGCTTCGTGACACGAGCGAAAAACGAATCCTGGGATGTGATTTATCTGTTTTTCGTTCAAAGTATCACCGGCGATTTCAAAGACCTGGCTTTCGTCGAGGACTACCTGTACACGGTCGAAGCGGCAGGTACCTATTTCGACCACCTGAAGCCGGGCGGGCGTATGGTGATGGTCACCCATCTCGATACGCTGCTCTACAAATATCTTTCCACCTTGATCGAGATGCTTCGATCCAAAGGAATGTCCGCAGACGAAGCGCTAAAGCACGTCTCTTCGTTTTTCATCAAAGGAGACGACGGCCCCGGAATATTCGTGACGATGCTGTTCAAGGATCCTCCACCCATAGCCGTTGCCAAAACGCTTGAGTATCAAGCGAAACTCCGGCAGGGACGACCTTTGCATCTCCATGGTGTCGTAACCGATCCGCAATTGCTCAAAATCGCGAAATCACCGTCCTCGCTCGTCTTGTCGAACATCGACTTGAGTCCGTGCACGGACGACAAACCGTTTTTCTTCCGATACAACTACGATCTGACCAAAACCATCCATCTGGCGACCTTGGCTGTATTTGCCGCAGCCTTGCTATGTGGCCTGTTTCTTTACGGATTTCGCCGCCGTCTGGTGCCCGGCGTAGCCAAAGAAGAACTCGGCACGATGCTCGCCTATTTTCTACTGATCGGGATCAATTTCACATTGATTCAAATCGCCGTAATGCAGAAATCCATTCTGTTTTTAGGCTACCCCACGCTTTCTTTGTCGGTGGTTCTGTTTACCATGCTGGTCGGTGCCGGAACGGGAAGCTTTTTCTCACGGCGTCTGAAGCAAAACCTGTTTGAAAAACTTCAGTGGATTTTCGCGGCGATTTCCGGCCTGGGGCTTTTATATGCATTCGGCCTCGGACCTGTTTACCGAGCCTTGATGCCCCTTGATCCCGCTCTGAAAATGACGATCGTTTTCGTATTGCTGTTCCCGCTATCCTTCCTGCTGGGAATGCCGATGCCTCTTGGCCTGCGACGTGCCGAAAAACAGTTGGGAGAAGCGATTCCCTTTTTCTGGGGTTTGAACGGCGTGGCTTCCGTTTTAGGGTCGTTGGGCGCGACATCGATTGCGCTGAGTCAGGGGTTCCGTGCTGCATGGCTGCTCGCCGTCGTTATCACGCTGGGACTGATCTTGCTCGTACGAAACCGCTCTGTTTCGGTCCAGAATCAACACTAAATCGGATCTATTGCAGGAGATCGAGTTCCAATCGGTAGGGACCGGGATACTCCCGACCGGCTTCGTCAACCCAGGTATCCACGATAAGGATGTAGCGTCCGGGCCAGACTTCGACTTCAATAGACTGGTGCCCCCGCGCCCGGCAGGCGTCGGCGTCGTCCCCTTCGAGAAGATGAAGATCCGGGTCAACCGAGTCCTCGTCGTCAACGAAGATGTGGGCCTGCAATGTTCCGCTGGTTTCCAAAAGTAATACATACACGATCTCGGGACCGCTCTCGTCGGTCGAAGGCTCGCAATTGTAGGAATCGAAGGCTTTTTGCGTGGATTCGGAGGTATCTCCAACCAACGTAGCGGGCAGCGAATCGATGAGGTATGGACACGCATGGCTACCGTCCGGCTCGTCACAGGGATTCCAGACGTCTTGCGGAATATCGCGGACATCCACGAGAAAGTAATCGATCGGATCTCCCTCGCCGGTCCAGGCGTTCAGGATAAACTCGGTCCAATTGACAATCCCCGGAATGACCTGACATCCTGCCGACGCGTAATCGACCGGCGCGGTGAAAAGCGGGGCATCGACACTGGCAAAATGAATATTGTGGGCCGAACCGATCCGATAATAATCATCTCCGTCCGGTGGCAACCACCCATTCCGATCGCTGTCCCAGTAACCGTTGTGGTTGGTGTCGTTGCGCACCATGTAGTTCCATTCATCGATCTGCAAGGCGTTGTAACCACGATGCCAACCGTTGGCATACTGATAGCGACGATTGGGAATCAACGAGGAGGAACTGTCCGCACCGAAATCCACCGGTCCTGTATCGGTATGTCCGGCGAATTCGCGTACATGTTTGATCCTTAGATCGTCCATCCACAACAAAACCAACGTATCATTGAAACGATTGGGGCGGTTGCCATGCCAGGCAAACGTTCCGGGATACGCGCCCCGCAATCCCAGTACCGTCCGTTGTTCGGGCTGACTGTCGATAGGCCATTGAAACATTTTAACCAAAATATCGGCGTATAGATCGAAGGCTTCTTCCTCATCCAGGTACTGTGCAGCGCCGTCCAGTTCATAGCAACGGCTCTCTCCTTCCCAATCGAATCCACGCTCGAATTTCGGCATATCATCGGTAGATATCGGCATCACCAGATCCGACGCCCTCCCGGATTTCGCTTTGAGAGTCCGGAAGCCAGGCGGTGCTGGCTCGGGGTAGACGACCGCGCCGGGCGAATCGGGGCGTATCAACGAATACCCATCCGGTGGAAGGATCGGTGCGGCTTTTCGGTCGTATTGAAAGTCGTAGCCGAATTGACAGGACGAACCTGACGGCTTTTCTCCGCTTTGATCCTCGTCCGCAGACTCCTGAAACGCCTCCGAATCCTCGTCACCTGATGGCGAGTCCGAATCGACGATCATCGAATGATCTTCGTAGGAATCATCGGAGACACACCCCACGAGTCCCAACAAAGCGCAAAAGATCCACATGTTCAGGAAAAATCGCGTCATGTCACCGCACGCAACGAACGTTGCCATTGTAGGTTTCTTTCCCGGACCCGTAATATATAACAGCCGAACCGAAGCCGAGCAACCAGGCTTTTTCGTCGTCGTTTTCGACGCTGGTCGAAGACCAATATCCCAGGCAGATTCCTTCCAAACCGCTTTGCCAGTAACAACCGTCTTCCGGGCCTTCGTTTTCGGCACATCCGTCGCAATCGTCGTTACGACAATTCGAGGCATAGCAGGTGTCGTTCAAGAGACAAGATCCCCCCGAAACGACCGCATCGCAGCCCCTTACCAGTGTTCGAAGTTCCCCGATGGTCGGCAGTCTCCAGTTCTCGGATTCATCGAGCACCAGAGCTTCGCAGTAGTCCATCGCCTCCTGCCATTTCATTTGGTCGAGCGCGGCGGGATTCTGCCAGACGAGTTCGGCGTCTCCCTCGTTTTCCTGTTCGTTTTCAAGCACTTCGGCTTCCGTATCTTCGTCGCCCTCCTGATTCTGTTCCTCTTCCACACAGATCTGGTTTTTGCAGATCAGTCCGGCCTTGCAATCGGTGGATTCCACACAGGCTTCTCCCAATCCGCTTTTGTCCTCGGCGTCGTCTTCCAAAAAACCACAAGCGCTGAAAAACATGGAAAACAACAAGCCGATGAATAGTAACCGATGATTCATGATGTACTCTCTCTTTCCAGTGCGTTGCAGTCAATCACCCCACACGAAGATTTTAAGCGACTTGGCTTTCCTTGGAGTGTAAAAATCCTTTGCTTACAGAGATTTTATCATGAAAAACCAAGACGTCCCCCTATTTGCAATCAATCCCGATTATTTTCGCACGGGAGGATCGTTTTTCCAATTAATCTGCAAAAAGTCTTTGAAATAAAAGAAATTTTCTCTCTTGTTGAAAGGACAACAATGTCTTAAACGATGTCTTATGCTTATGTCTGGTGAAATCATCCGACTTGCTATTTTCCTACAAAAAATTCACATCCTAGTAGTAGTAGGTCGGGCTAATTTTTAGCCCGACACTTTGGCATAGTCGGGCAAGAAATTTGCCCGACCGCAAGATGTTTTCGATACTTGATAGCGAAATGGTATCATCCTCAATTATTGAGAACTCTTTTTTTAAAGAAGATCGTTTTTTAGAACTTTTGTTAATATGATACACTGTTTTTCAGATTTTTGGGGACAAGACGTATTGACCTTCGGGACCGGTTGAATTTACAACGTTTTTTAAGAGTTACCGGTCGTGAACAGGGGAGGAATACATGAGTGACGTGGTTCTGGTCGCCGCCAAGCGTTCGGCCATTGGAAAACCGAAAACCGGTGCCTGGGGAAATTGCCGACCGGACGAGTTGCTGACAGGAATCCTGCTCGGAACACTGGAATCGGTTCCGGGACTGGATGTGAAACGGATCGGGCGGTTTTTCGTCGGTTGTGCGTTGCAGGAAAGTGAACAGGGGATGAACCTTGCCCGAACCTGCACCATTGCCGCCGGATTGCCCAAGCAGGTATTCTCGGCCACAATCAACAGTCTGGACTGCTCGTCGATGTCCGCCCTTGAATTCGCTTACCTGTCCATCAAGGCCGGGGGCGAGCGTATCGCTCTGGCGGGAGGCGTGGAATCGATGAGCCGGATTCCCATCGGCGGATGGAATCCCAGCCCGTCGCCACGACTGATGGAGGTTTACCCGGAGGCTTATATTCCTGCCGGTATCGCTGCCGAAAATCTGGCTCGTCGTTTCGGCATCACACGAGACGAACAGGACGATTACGCCCGTTTCAGCTATCTCAAAGCCGGTCATGCAAGGGATGAAGGGATGTTCTCGAACGAAATCCTTCCGTTTTCCAGTACTTGCGACGCATCCTCTGATAATCCGGTGGATCGAGACGACATCATCGACCACGCCTCACCGGACGAGTTGGAAGAATTCAAACCGGCTTTTCTGGCCGGGGGAACCGTAACCCGAGGCAACAGCGCTCCGTATTGCGACGCCGCCGCAGTACTTGTCCTGGCTGAAGAAGGCTACGCCAAAACACACGAACTGCCGATTCTCGCCAGAATCAAAGGCTTTGCCAATGCAGGCGTTCCCGCCGAATACATGGGCTTGAGCGCCAGCGAATCCCTGGGTGACGTTCTGCTGCACAATGGTGTGGAAATTTCCGCAGCCGGACCGATCGAGTTGCACGAAACCAGTGCCGCGCAAGTGCTGGGGTGCTTGATGGAACTCGGCCTCGACCCTGACGACAGGCGATTGAACCGACGAGGCGGAGGAATCGCCTTGGGTCATGGACTGGGTAGTGCGGGCGCACGGCTCGTCGTCACACTGGTTCATAGGCTGGTCCAAGAGGACTCGGGAAAATACGGCCTCGCTGCCCTTCCCGCCATCGGCGGCATGGGTTCGGCGATTTTGTTGGAAAAACCCTAAGCACGGGAAGGGGCTTCGCGTTATGACATCCGCACCGGAAAACGCCACCGTGCACCTGGAAAATGCTTTCGCCGATCTTCTGGATCTCGGAAGTCGTATTGCCGGTCTTCGTTTTCATGCCATCGGAGAGCAACAAAGCGTTGCTTTCAACGAGGAAACGCCGACATTTTTGAATGAAGTCATCGCTTTTTGCAAAAAAACAACCATCGAAGGATTGGTCCTGTTCGCCGAAAACGGCAGTTTTCCAACCTGCGCCCCGTTGCTGTCGAAACTGGCCCAATCATCCTCCGAAAATGCCGTTGACGATTTCATACAAAACGTGCAACAGACGATGATGTCGCTCAAATATGCGCCGTTTCCCGTCGTCACCGCCGTCGATGACGAAGCTTTGGGGTTGGGATGCACGCTGGCGTTGGTCTGCGATAAAGTCTGCATGAGCCAGAACGGACGTTTAGGCTATACGGAACTCCAACGAGGTACGATTCCCATCGGTGGCGGAACCATTCAGTTGATGATCAACTTCGCCGCAACGGCCACCGTAGGCGGACCGTTCGCTTATGCACGGCAGGCTTTCGATACCCTGTTCGATATCGGCGTTGCCGAAGGCGCGAAAGCGGCGTCCGACGCCGGATACCTGACCCGTTCGGACAGCATCGCCGGACCCCATGACAATCTGCTGGCACTGGCCGTGCGGGAATCCTTGCAAATGTTCCACAACGGCTATCATCCGCCACCCAACCACCGGCTGGATCTTCCCGGCGCAGGTGGAGCTTTGGCTATAGCTCTGGATCTCGACAACCGACGCGCTTTAGGCGAGATTGATGACAACCGTCTTGCCGCAGGAAAACATCTGGCAACCCTGTTGTGCGGTGAAAAACGCAATGTTGTCGATGGTTTGTCCGAAGAGGAACTGCTGAAACTGGAACGAAAACTCTTTTTCGAAACCCTGCAATGGGAGGAAACGCGCCGAAAACTGAATTCGGACGCAAAGCAATCTTGAGAACGACACGATGAGTACACATTTTCTCGCCGCCGGATTCGATGTCAGCCAACCGGACGAATTGAAAAAACTGGCGCATCAAGCCATTAAAAACGGAACGTTTCACAAAGGAACGCGCAAAAGTCTTGGAACGGCCGCATTCGAATGGGATGCCGGACGTGGGCTGCATGTCTGGGTGGTCGCCGATGCCGAACCGGGAGGATTCGAGGACGAACCTACGATCGTTTCCTGTCAAGCAGGATTTGTGAGCGAGCAGATTCAGACGGTTCCCGCGTATCGGCTCGAAAAACACCCCGACCGACCGGGCGAAGTCGTTGCCGTGCTGCGCACCGAAACCGGCGTGTTCCGCTGTTCGCTGCTCAACCTGTGGAAATTCAAAGATCTTCCCACCGTTGGAGTGGATCTGGATCTTGCTGTGGCCGGTTTCGTATTGGAAGCCGACGAGATGGACAGCGAGCCGGTGATCCGCCTGAAAGAAGACGCCGAAGGTCAGGTCGTTACCAACGAATCGTTTCTCGTCTCGCTCGACCGTGACTGCCATCATAAAGTGGCTGGGAGAGTGCTGGAAATCGCACCTTTCGCCAATTTCCACACCGGACAGATGTTGGAACGCTGGCGACTGGGAATCGGTGGTATGCAACTGGATCTCGTAGCCCCGGCGGAGATGCGTCCGGCGCGGATGTCCGAAGGCTACCGCCTCGAAGCTCTATGCTGGCTGCACGGTTTTCTTGTAAAGAAATAACAACGTGGTAACTATTGCGTTACTTAAAGATATCCCAATCGCAAACAACTTGTATTTCCATCGTTGACCAGGGATAATGGCTTCTCGTTCCACTTTCAAAGGAAGACCCCGATGGACCAGTACGGAAACCCCACCGATCCTAACAACCCTCAAGCGTCGATTCCCAATCCTCCGCCGTTTCAGGTACAGCGCCCGGATTTGTCGGTCGGCGTCTGTTTTGCTGGAGGCTGGGATTTTTTCAAATCCCGTACCGGTCTCGTGTATGGCGCAATATTTGTAATGATTCTTTTTGTCGGCGTTATGGCGTTTCTGAGCTATATGGTCGGTCCCGATCCCGAAGCCGACCCGGTCGCCAATATGGGATGGCAACAGATCATCAGTTATCTGTTAGCCCCATTGCACATCGGTCCTAATCTGTTGTTGATTCGTGCCATGCGCGGCGAGGAACCTGACAGTATGTTCGTGTTTTCGGGGCTGAAACGCTTTTTCGCTTTAATTCTGGCCTCAATAATTATGCAAATTGCCGTGATTTTCGGTTTAGTTCTGCTGATCGTTCCCGGTATCATCATCGGACTCGGTCTGCAATTCGCTGCATTCCTGATCGTCGATTACGGCATGGGAGTGCAGGACGCCTTTTCCCGGTCGTGGGAAATGATGTCAGGGTATAAATGGGGACTTTTCCTTCTGATCGTCGCCCTTTTCTTCTTGAATCTTCTCGGGGTGATAGTCTTTGTAATAGGAGTGTTCGTAACGGCACCGCTGTCGGTTTGTATTTTCCTGTATTTCTACACGGCGCTTTCTTCTTCGACCCTGGGTATTCCTCAAAATGCTCCAGGTGAACGATAGAGACAGAAGCTTTTGTTGTAGTCGCTATTTTCTCAGAAAAACATGGATTCTACGTGGTGGTCGGGCAAGAAATTTGCCCGACCTACGATTTTTCCTATAAAAAATCAGGTTCTTCGGTTCGTTCCCGAACGAAACTGAAAAATTTACGAAATTCCGTATTTTTTCAGTTTACGTACGAGCGTCACCCGATGGATACCCAGTTCTGCGGCGGCCCGGGTTCGGTTTCCTGCATGTTTTTCGAGGGCTTGCACGATGGCATCGCGTTCGGCGTGGGCAAGTTTGTCCAGTGCCGGACCATGCGCCGAAGGGTGATCCTCCTGGCTTTCGCGAATGTAGTCGGGCAGGTTCTCACGGGCAATCGTGGTTCCCGTACAGAGAATGAATGCGCGCTCGATGATGTTCTCCAACTCCCGAATATTTCCAGGAAAAGGATAACGCAGCAAAAGTGCCTGGGCTTCGTCGGTGATGCCACTGATTTCCCGGCTGGAGGTTGACATATACCGCCGGATAAAATGCTGCACCAGCAGGGGGATATCTTCCGAGCGACGCCGTAGCGGAGGTAGGCGGATTTCCATCACGTTCAAGCGGAAATAGAGATCTTCCCGAAAATCCCCTTCTCGCACCAACGATTGCAAATCACGGTTGGTCGCGGCGACGATGCGCACGTCGGCTTTCCATGAACGGTTCGAACCCAGCGGCTCATAGGTATGTTCTTGTAGAAATCGCAGGATTTTCACCTGTAAAGGTTTTGCCAGATCGGCCACTTCGTCGAGAAACAACGTCCCGCCTTCGGCCTGGGCGATGCGTCCGGGTTTGTCCTGACGAGCATCGGTAAACGCGCCTTTTTTGTAGCCGAACAGCTCGGATTCCAACAGCGTTTCCGGCATCGCGGCACAGTTGATCGCCACGAACGGCTGATCCTTGCGAGGTCCGCTGTTGTGAATGGCTTTGGCAACCAGTTCCTTGCCTGTTCCGCTTTCGCCTGTGATCAATATGGTGCTGTTGCTCTCGGCGACGAGAGGCAACAACTTGAAAATCCTCTGCATTTCCACATTTTTCGAAACGATGTCGGCAAAGCGGTATTTGCCGTCGAGTTGTCTGCGTAAATTGTGGAGTTTTGAAAGATCGTTGAAAACTTCGACACCTCCCATCAGTTTCCCAGTCCGGGTCACCATGGGGGTCGTCGTGACCGAAATCGGGATGTGTCGTCCTTGTTTGGTCTGGATCATCACTTCCCTGTTGCGCACCTCTTCTCGTGTGTCGATGGACTGCCGCATCGGACATACGGTGTCGCACAGATCGCTTTTGAAAATCTCCCGGCAGGGCCGGCCCAGCACTTCATCTTCGTTGTAACCGGTGATATCGCAGGCCGCCCGGTTGAACGTGGTGATGTTCCCACGGGCATTTACGGTGAAAATTCCCTGACTTACACAATCGAGGATCAACGGGAAGTATCCGGAGTCGAGTCGCTTTCCATGTATCATCACATTCCTCATCGCACAACCATCCCGAGCGCGGCTTCCAGGTAAAAGGGAAACTACGTTTTCGACATTCCGCGTTACGTTCCAAGAGCATTGTACTCTTGGACTATAGTGTTTATGTATAACAAATACTGTATCGAATTGCAACACTATAACACTACAGTGAAACATCCCTGCGTCATTTCTGGCTCTCGGACTACAGTGCAGACGGATAAAAATCACAAGGTGATGCAGAAACCGTCCAATCATCACAATAAACGCATTGCGTTATACATCCTGCAATTTCAAGCAATTACAAAAACAAAAGTGTTTTTATTTTCTTTTCACAAGCGATTTTCAAAGATTGGCCTGCCGGTTGCTTTACTGAAACTCGATGTGTTCTGGTGATGACAAAATTCGGTGATTTGTAGATCGAGCGAACGCGAACGTGGAACGAAAGCTGGAAGTCGAGTAAATGCATAACCTTAACCTGGGTTCTCTTCCCATGAATTTTCGTCAGGTTCTTGGCGAACAGATTTTCGAAAATGCACCGATTCACGTTGCCGTAATCGACCGTGATTTCAAGGTCGTTGTTTCGAACGGACCGTTCTGCCACAAATTCGGACAAGCCGACGGAAGACCCTGCTATGAGGTCTACAAGCGTCGGGACACCCCATGCGAAACCTGCAAAGCCAAAGAAACCTTCGCTGACGGCAAAATACGACTGAGCCAGGAAACCGGTTTCGACGCCAATGGCCAACCCACCAGTTTCGCGGTTCAGGTCGCGCCGTTGTACGACGAAAACGGGTACATCACCCACCTGATCGAAATGTCCTACGACACCACGCAACTCAAGGCGTTGCAGGAAAAATACGACGACCTTTTCGAGCGTGTGCCGTGTAGCATCTCCGTCATCGACCGCGACCTCAAAATCGTCCGCGCCAACCGTCAGCAACTCGAAACGTTCGGCGAGGTCGAGAATCAATTTTGCTACAAAGCCTACAAAAATCGTGACAAACCCTGTCCATATTGCCCGGTGCTCAAAACGTTCGAGGATGGCGAAAAGCATTCCTCCAAACACACCGGCATCACCAAACAGGGAAAACCCACGCATTACGTCGTCTCGTCTCTCCCGCTGAAAAACGGCGGCGAGCATTTCGAGCACGTCATAGAGATGTCCATCGACGTCACCGAAGCTCATGAGTTGAGCCAGGAATTGATGCGGGAAAGCGAATTCCGCCACAATATCACGGAAAACCTGCTGGACGCGCTGATCGCGGTAGACGAAGAAGGCCGCGTCAAAGTCTTCAATCCGGCGGCGGAAAAACTGTTCGGTGTCGAGGCCAAAGAAATCCTCGGTACCGACCGGTATCAACCGTTCTTTCCCGAGGAATTCCGGCGAGCGCTCGTCGAGGGCGGCTCGTCGATCGTTATTCCTGAAACGACGCTTCCCGGTGCGGGTGGCCAGCCCATCCCCGTGCGCGTGTCCGGCTCGGTGCTTCGTAACGAACACGGCGTGGTGATCGGTGGTGCGGCATCCTTCCAGGATCTGAGAGAAATCAAACGCCTGGAAAAAGAAAAACTGGAGCGTGAACGACTGGCGGCGGTCGGTCAGACCGTGGCGGTCATCGCCCACGCGATCAAAAATATTCTCGTGGGTATCCAGGGTGGTATGTACAAACTCAAATCCGGTCGCCGCAAGGACTCGCAGGAGTTGATCGAAAAAGGTCTGGCGATGCTCGACCGCAACTTCAACCGCGTAGCCGAACTGGTGCGTGGTCTGCTCGATCTGTCCCGTAGCCGCATTCCGGCACTGGACAAGGTTTCGCCCCACGAACTCGCGGCGGAAGTCCACCAGCTTTTCCAAGACACCGCATCGGAAAAAGGTATTGATTTCATTCTGGATTCCCAAGTAGGCGAGATAGAAACCTACCTGGACCCGGAAGGTATTCATGCCTGTTTGGACAACCTTGTTTCCAACGCTTTTTACGCGGTTGAGGAATCCCGAAAAGAAAAGCCCGAAATCACCTTGAAAGCCTTCAAGGATGGGGAAACGCTGGTTTTCGAATGCATCGATAACGGCGCGGGAATGACCGAGGACGTACGGAAAAAGCTGTTCGAAATGTTTTTCACGACCAAAGGTGTCAACGGCAGCGGCCTGGGCCTGTCGGTTACGAATAAAATCGTGCAGGAGCACGGAGGAACCATCGATGTCGAATCCGAGGTGGGACTCGGAACGACCTTCCGTATCCTGCTGCCACTATCCAAATTGACCCAGCTATGGGAGCAACTCGCGTCGGAATCCCTGCATTAGGGAGCGGCGCACAACCGCGCGGTCCGGTCTTTGCCGACAACCGCCAACAGGAGAACGTCATGGAAAACGAGCAAAAGGAAAAGAAAATTCTGATCGTCGAAGATGAACCGGACGTGATGGAATTCATCAGCGACCTGCTGACCGACCAAGGCTACACCATCGACACGGCGGCGGACGGCAATCTGGGCTTCGAAAAGGCTCAGGAATTCAAACCCGACCTGATTCTGCTGGACATCCAGATGCCCAACGAAACCGGTGTCGGACTCTATCGCCGAATGTACCGCAACAAGGATCTCAAAGACATCCCCGTGATCGTGGTCAGCGGTATGCCCGGAGCGAACTGGGCCATCAGTTCCCGCGTACCCGTGATTGACAAGCCGATCGATGAAAAGAAGCTGATCGGACAAATCGAAAAAGCTTTCAATGCCTGATAGATCGTGAACCCCGTACCGCCGGAGACGAGAGTTTCCGAAAAAAAGGAGCCCAGTATGGCTGAATTGAAACCGAATGTGGTGGTGATCGGCGGTGGAATAGCCGGAATGGAAACAGCCGCGTCGCTCGCCGAAATGGGAATGAAGGTGCTGATCGTCGAGCGTGAAGATAAGCTTGGTGGCCAGGCATCTCAATGGGCCTGTATGGCAACGGACGCCTGCGCGAAGTGCTCGGCCTGCCTGATCGAAGACACCATTGCCCGTGTCTCGGACAACGCCAATATCCAGATCCTTACCCACGCCGAACTCGTTGGAGCCGAGCGTAAGGGCGATGTGACGGTATTGCAACTGCAACCCGCACGCGGTAGCCTTAAAGAACGTAGCGGTCATGTTCAGTGGCCGTTGACCGAGGAAACCACCGTGCAAGCCCAGGCGGTCGTGCTCGCTACCGGCTTCGAACCCTTCGATCCCAAAGAGCATCGTCTGTTGAGCTACGGCCACATGCCGGAAGTGTATACCACCAAGGATGTGGACGAACTCCTGCACGAAGACGCCATCGAGAAATTCCTTCCCGAAGACGAAAGCCTCAATCGCGTGGCATTTATCCAATGCGTCGGTTCCCGCGACCGCAAACTTGGCCGGGAATACTGCTCGCAGTTCTGCTGCAAAACCAGCATTCGTCTGGTCAACCGCATGAAGCATCTCAAGCCGGAACTGGATATCACTATTTATTACATCGACTTGCAGATCATGGGCAAAGAGTTCAGAACGTTTTACCAGAAAACGTTGGACAAAGTTCGTTTCATGCAAGGCGTTCCCGCCGAAGTTCGACCCGGTTCGGAAGTCAACCACGTCAAACTCGTTGGCACCGATCCGAAAACCGGCCTGGGACTCGTCGAAGAATACAACCGGGTCGTGCTGGCCGTCGGCATGATGCCCGATGTGCGCAACAGTCGTCTGGTCGAAATGTTTGGTATCGAAACCAACGAATTCGGTTTCTTCACTCCCGCGAAAACCAATGGCGACGGCCAGCCCGTCACGCCGGGCGTATACCTCGCCGGAGCCTGCACCGGTCCTGCCGATATCCAGGTGTCCCGGTTGCAAGCCATGGCGGCAGTAAAGCGTATCGCACTGGATCTGGGTTTCGGAAATTCGTCCGAGGCGGCCATTTCCCAACAGGCGGAGGTGTAAAATGGAAACGCAACGAGTCGGAGTTTTTATCGGCGATGCGCAGGGCGCACTATCCAAAGAACTGTCCCTTTCCGACCTGATGGGCCGGGTACAAAATAGCGAAGACCTTTACGTCGCGAAAATCGAAAAATCGCTTGATAACGGCGGTCGCGCCGAGATCAGCGCCTTGTGCGACAAAGAAAGCCTTGCGGCGGCGGTGATTTGCGGTCTGACGGACCAGGATTTCGTCGAGCGCCCGTTGTCCCTCGATGGCGAAGCCTCGGTAACGATTCCCATTATCCGCGCCAACCTTCTGGAACGCGGTGCGTGGATCAGCGCCAACGCGGAAGAGGCCATGGACCGCGCCGAGCGGATTATCCGCATCGCCGTAGCCCGCGCCCGTCGTGCACGGCCCATCGCACTGTCCAACCGGCTGGTCAATCGCAAGGTCGTCGTACTGGGTGGTAATCACGGAGCATTTCAGACGGCGTTGAGCCTCGCGGCAGCCGATTTGAACGTTATCCTGCTGCAAACACCCTCTCCCAGCGGATGCTTTTTCCCACTGACGGATGAGCTTTCCAAGGCCGTAGCGGACAACCCCAAGATCGAGACGGTCGGCGTGGGCAAACTCAGCCGCATCGATGGCCAGGTGGGAGATTTCCACCTCGTCGCCGAAATCGACGGCGAACGCCGGGTCTTTGACGCCGGTGCGGTGGTGGTCGCGGTGGATGCCCATATCAATGTGGACCCGGACCACGACCTGCCGCTTCGCGGAAGCCTTCGCGGTTTTATGGAAGAAGTCAATGGCAGCGATGCCAAAACCGATTCCGTGGCGATTCTACTCGACCGCAACGGTCCCGAGCGCCGCTGCGCCGCCGAAGCGGCTGTTGCCAGCGCCCGCAAGCACGTCGGAAATGGCGGAAAATGTTCCATTCTGTTCCGAAACATGCCGGTTTACGGCAAAAACGGACAGAAATTCTACGACGAAGCCCGAGCGGAAGGCGTGCAGTTCCTTCGCTACGATGAAGTGATTCCTTCCTTTACGGAAAATGACGGCAAACTCGACGGTTCGATGGTTGATTCCATTATTCCCGATCAGGGTGTGGAATTCACCGTTGACCGGCTGATTCAGCCCGCCACCGTCAAACCGAACCTCGATAACCCGGCCTTGACGGGTCTGTTGCGCCAACCGCTGGACGCCGAAGGTTTCCTGCAACCGGGCAATATCCGCCACATGCCGGTAGCTTCCGCACGGCGTGGAATCCTCTTTGCCGGTGGTTGTCACAGCGATTGCGACCCCTTCGAGGTTCGTTACGAGTCGGACGCCGTAGCGGCGACCGTGCTGCGCGAATTACCCGACAAAGCCGTCCCGGCTCCTGTGGAAATCACCAAAGTGGACGTCGGTAAGTGCGTCAGTTGCCTGACCTGCATGCGCCTGTGTCCTCACGGAGCCATCGAAGCCTATCTCAACAAAGTCTCGGTAACGATCCTGTCCAGCGCTTGTTGGGAATGCGGTATCTGCGCGGCGGTATGTCCTGGCCAGGCCATCACTCACGGTAGCCTGTCTACCGAGCAGATCGAAGACGTGCTTGACGAAGCCACGAAGGAGTTCAACGACCGCAAGCCTACCGTGGTGTTCGCCTGTCAGCAGTCGGCGGTACCGTCTCTGAATATGGCCGGCAAAAAGGGATTGACCGTACCCGCCGAGGCTACGTTCATCGAAGTCCCCTGCGCGGGTCGCGTAGACGAAACGGTGATGATGAAAGCCCTGGAGCAAGGCGCCGAACGCGTGCTGGTCATGGGTTGTCATCCGGAAGTCTGTCGCTCCCTGCACGGCAACCTGTTGGCAGAAAAACGGGTGAACCGCATTCGCGGACTGTTGAAGGAAACCGGCGTCGATCCGGATATCATTCAATATCATCCCATCGCCAACAACGAAGCATACCGTCTGGTCCACATTCTGGATCGTGTGATTCACCCCGAAAACGAAGATCCGACCCGTCCGTCGGACCAGGCTTGAACAGGAGGTACCCATGGATAACTCCAAAGCTATACGCGCCGATAAAACGTCCGAAACTCCCCTGCGCGACCTCCTGATCAACGAGGCCCAGTGGACCGCCGATCTGGACTATTGCATGTCCTGCGGCAAATGTACCAGCGTTTGTCCCTTGAGCGGATACACCGACATGGACCCCCGAAAGGCGATTCGTCTGGTGGTTCTGGGCGACGAACAGGCCGTCATCGATCACGACTGGATCTTCCAGTGCACCGGCTGCGACCGCTGTAGCCTCGCCTGCCCGATGGGCATCAAAATGGGTAGTCTGATCACCCGTGCCCGTTCTTTGCGCCCGATGGATAAAAAGCCGGGCAAAGCCCAGCTCACCTGCGAGTTACATCGGGACAAGGGCAACAATATGCAGATCGAGACCGAAGAGTGGCTCGACACCGTGGACTGGATGCTTGAAGAAGCCCAGGAAGAAGTGGAAGAGTTGGAGGTGCCGATCGACAAGCAAGGCGCGAAATACTTCGCCACGATCAACTCCAAACTTCCCCAGTACCATCCCGATGAATTGCAGGATATTTACAAGGTGTTCCACTTCGCCAAGGCCGATTGGACCATGCCGTCGATCTGGTGGGAAGGAACCAACTACTGTATGTTCTCCGGTGACCTGAAGTCCTGGGAAAACAATCTGCGTAAACAGGTGGAGCGTGTCGAGGAACTGGGCTGCGAGTGTATGGCCTACACCGAATGCGGTCACGGCTACTTCGCCACGATGGATGGCTACAGAAAGTTCGGGATCAAGCCGAAATTCGAAGTGGTTCACGTGGTCAATCTTTATGCCCGTTGGATCGCCGAAGGCCGGTTCAAACTGGACAAGACGAAAAACAAGGAAATCATCACCCTGCACGATCCTTGCAATGCCGCACGTAAATCGCTGTCCAACGGCTATCCGGACATCATGGAAGATGCTCGCTATGTCATGGATAACGTGTGTGAAAACTGGGTCGAAATGTGGCCCAATCGCGAGTACAACATCTGCTGTTCCGGTGGTGGTGGCGCGTTGATTTCCGGTTTTGCCAAAGCACGTAACTATTACGGCAAGGTCAAAGTGGAACAGATCGATCGTACCGGAGCCGAACTGGTCTGCACGCCTTGTGTCAACTGTTACGACGGCATCGGCGATCTGGCTAAAGAATACGATCGTCCGTGGAAATCGATTCACCTCTGGAAACTGCTGGCCAACGCCATCGTTCTGGATGACGAAAACGGCGGTGACGAGGAATAATCTGGCAATAGTCGCCGAATTCATGCATCCTATCGCCTCCCTCGTTTTCGGGGGAGGCGGTTTTCCGTTTGACCTTTATTTATACTATTGTCTTAAGAAGGATTTCTTTCGTAATATCAATCTGTTACTCAATGGAGAATGCTGATGGACCCTTTAGAAATTCGCGACCGTGAAAGCTGGATCAACCTGTTGACAACCGTAGCCGAAACGTCAGGTCTCGCCATGTCGTTGACCGATCCGGGCGGAAAAATCATCCTGTCCGCCGGAGATCGCAATCCTTTGTGCACGAAAATCCGCGACAACTCCCAAGCGCTGACCTACATTTGCAGCCAGACCAACACCGCCATGACCCAACAGGTCAAGGAAACCATGAAACCCGTGCTGGAAACCTGCGAGGGTGGAATGCTGCGCCTCGCCATGCCGATCATTCGTGATGGCGAAGTTATCGGGCAGGTCACCGGCTGTGGTGTGGCTGAAGATCTCGAAGAAATCGATCCCTTCTATCTTTCCCAGCAAATTGGTCTGACGGAAGAGGAAGTCGGCGAGTTGGTTGGCAAAGTGCAGGTAAAAACTCCCGAATCGCTTCAAGAGGTCGCCAAAGACGTGCTGCCGAAACTCAATCCCGAGGATTGATAAGGGAATCTTTCCCTTTGGTTCGAATATTTTCCCCGCCATCGAGCGGGGATTTTTTATGGCGCTATCGAAATTCCGATAGCGTCCAATTTTCGAACGCGGACTTTCGACAGTACCATTTTGATGCAGATGATTATTATCCTTTGATATCAATATGTTACGTATTTAAATCATCCAGAATGGCACAAATGTATTCGTGCGATACAAAATGGCACATTATCACAATACATTTTGTAACTATTTGAATTTTTTTGGGTTTTCATTCCAACCTGCCTAGACCATGATTTATGGCATCTTTTTTGCTTTGTTTTTGCTATACGTGTCGAGGCTATACCGATTTGGAACTTTGCTCAACGCCTCGACTGAAAACCGGGGTAACCCGTTGAGATATGACTCGGTTGTTTTTTTCTTTTTAACTACCTTTATTTATCTCTCCTCTCCTCCATCCCTTCTTTCTCAGGAAAGAGGGGATCTCCTTTTGTTCCCGAAAATTCTCGAACATCCCGTTTCATCGTTCGGATAGAAAAATGAAACCTTCGTATTCGTGCGGAATAATTTGCCCTTTTCAATCCCTCTGGTAGGATGCCGGGTATTGATGACGTATTTGTTGGCAAGACCGAAGAATGGTATCCGATCATGCTAGCCGAATTTTTTGCTCGTAGCGCAGCCGAAGACCTTAAACGCCCGTTGTTCGAACGTCGGGAGTTTCTTCTTCCGCTCGGAATGATGTTGTTGACGCTTTTCCTGTATCTTCCCCTGCTGGGTACGCATGCCCTGTACGACCCATGGGAACCGCACTATGCTCAGGTAGCGGTGGAAATGGCGGAAAACAATACCTGGCTCATTCCTCATCATCGAAACGACGACCGCTGGTTCTCCAAACCGGTGATGTTGTTCTGGATGATGCGATTGTCCATCGAAGCCTTCGGAAAGACCGAGTTTGCCGTTCGTTTTCCTGTAGCCTTGATGGCTGCATTGGGACTGTTCGGCTTCTGTTTCCTGTTGATTCGATTGTTTGACTGGAGGACGGCGCTTGCCGCCTCGCTTGTCCTGATGACCTCTCCACAATTCTATTTCATAGGAAGGCAGGCGATCCACGACGGGGTGTATGTCGTCTTCCAAACCACGGCCCTGCTGTCTCTGGCGGTGGGGCTCTTCCGGGAACCGGACAAGGCTCGATGGATCTACGGATTCTGGGTACTTTCAGCCCTGGCGATGCTGACCAAGGGCATGTTGTGCGCCGTGGTTCCCGGCATGGCGGTGCTTGGCTATATCATGATCACGCAGGACTGGTCCGTGCTGAAAAAGATGCGCTTCGGTCAGGGAACGTTGATTTTCCTTGCGTTGGCGCTGCCGTGGTTCCTGTATATGAGCCTTCATTTCGGAATGGCGTATCCCAAGTCGTTCTTCTACTATCATCATTTCCAACGGGCCATCGGCGTTATCAAAAAGCCGAACAACACCTTCGAAATGTATATCGCCCAGATTTTCTACGGAACATTTCCCTGGTGCGCGTTCATCCCCTTCGCCCTTTGGCGTTTTGTCAAAGGCGACATGCGCGACGTTTTAGGCAAGTACCGGAAAAACCTGTTCATTCTCTGCTGTTTTCTATTCCCGTACATCTTCTTTACACTGCTCTCTACCAAATTCAAGCATTACGTCTTTCCGACCGTGCCGTTTTTAACGGTGATGATCGGCTATTACCTGATACGTGGCATGAAAAGGGAGCAAACTCCCTATCTACGTTTCGACGTGGTGATTGCCGTGCTGGTCTTCTCGTTTGTGGCCAAGGATATTATCACCAATTACAAGCACCTGATCCATCTGTTCATCTACTATTACGACCGTTCTCTGCCTCGTAGCGCATGCCCCCAAATGGACATGATCGCGATGATCTACCCGATGGGCGTGGCCTTGGGATTGCCGTTTTTCTGGCGGAAATGGCGAATGGAAGCCTTGGGGCTGTTTTTGCTCATCACCATCGTTTTCATGAGTTATTTCAACTACAAAGTGATTCCTGGCATCGGCGACACGATGAGCCAGCGACAGCTCTGGCACGCCTACCAGGAAAAAGCCACCCTGTTGTCTCCCGACGACCCGAAGGCGGAAAACATCTGGAACGAGCCTGTCTACAAAGAACCTCTGTGCGAATACCATAGCTGGAAACGGCTTTCGCCGACCTTCTATTTCAACAATCGCTATACCTATCTCGATTCCCGCAAGGAAAAAGGCGAAAGACTCTGGAAGAAAAAACGTTACCAGAAAACCACCCCGGAAGCCTTTTTCAAGCAGGAGGGCAAGCTGTTCTGCATGATCGATCGGGGTTCTTTCAGTCGCATCCGGGAGCGTGTCAAAAAGAAAATGGATCGGGATCTTTACATCGTCGATTCTCGCCATCCGTTCACCTATCTCGTTTCGACCGAAGCACCCCCGAAAGCCAAACGGGGAAAAGCCAACTACAAACTCAAGGAACTTCCTCTGGACGTGGAACGCACGACAGTGGAATTCGGCGACAACATCGAGTTGCTGGCCTATAAAATTCTGCCGGATAAAGAAGCGAAAATCGGGGACGAAATCACCATCAAACTGTACTGGAAAGCCAAAAAACCGGTCGCAGAGGATTGGACCGTCTTTATCCACGGCGATGCCTCCAGAGGTGGCGGGCGGATGATCGGTGACCATACGCCGGCCAATGCCGATTACCCGACGGATCGCTGGGAACCCGGTGAAATCATTGAGGATGTCTGGAAAGGACGCATTCCAAAACATTTGGCCAGCGGACGGATGGAGATCCGTGTGGGATTGTTCCGGGAAGAGGAACGATTGGAAATCACCAAAGGGCCGCACGACGGTCAAGACCGCTACCGGCTGACGTACTACACGTTGAATAGGGACTGGTAGACATCCCAGCGGACAGTTCAGAGTTCCCAAGTAGGTCGGGCAAATTTCTTGCCCGACAATGCCAAGGTGTCGGGCAAGAAATTTGCCCGACCTACTTAAAAAACAGCCATTTTCACTTTTAAATTCTAAAAAGTCTTTATTTACAAGCAGTTACAAAATCGAAACACGATTTTTATGAAGTATCCTTCACCTGTGTCGCTTGACCCGCGAATCATGACAAGGTACAGAATAGAGAACCGAACGATTTGATGGAATGAATTCACGTTTTCGGAGAAATAATATGACCGACATGCAAACCATTCACAACGCCGCCAGCCGTGAGGAAACTCTCGAATGGATGAAAAAAAAGCTTAGTCACCTGATGCCTCCGGCAGCTTTGGAAGACAAAGCCGAGTTGGTGTTTCAGATCAATCGCCTGAAAAAAGAATTAAACGCCGTTATCCTGGGTCATAACTACATGGAAGCGGTGCTGTTCAACACCGTTCCCGATTACGTGGGAGACTCGCTGGAACTGGCGAGGATTTCGGCACGGACCGACGCGGATATCATTGTTTTCTGCGGAGTGGAATTCATGGCGGAAACCGCAAAAATCCTCAATCCCGGCAAGCAGGTTCTGCTTCCGGCCAAAGAGGCGGGGTGTTCGCTGGCCGCTGCGATCTCAGGAGACGACGTACGGAACTTGAAGCAACAATTTCCAGGGGTTCCGGTCGTTTCGTATGTCAATACTTATGCCGAAGTCAAGGCCGAAACCGACATTTGCTGCACCTCCTCCAACGCCGACAAAGTGGTTAGGCACCTGTTCGAGAACGGCCACAACCGGGTGCTTTTCCTGCCGGACGAGTATTTAGGTTCCAATGTGGCGGACGAACTGGGCGTACCGATTTTCTTCCCCAGCGACGCCGAACCCGATGCGCCCAAAGCGATGATCGGCTGGAAGGGGCGTTGCGAGGTTCACGAACAGTTCACGGTGGATGACATCACCCGTGCACGAGAAACCCATCCGGGACTTAACGTGTTGGCCCACCCGGAATGCTCCCGCGAAGTGGTGCGAGCCTCGGACTTTTCCGGCAGCACCAAGCAGATGATTCGTCACGTCAAGGAAACCGACAGCGAAAAGTACCTGCTGTTGACCGAATGCAGCATGGGAGACAACATCGTCGCCGAGAATCCCGACAAGGAACTGGTGCGGATGTGTTCCATTGCCTGTCCGCACATGAAAACCATCACGCTCGAAGACACCCTGGCCTCGTTGCTGAACCGCCGGTACGAAATCGAATTGGAACCCGAAATGATGGATCTCGCTCGGGCCTCGCTGGACCGTATGATTTCCATCGGATAATGGTTTGAACCATCCCCAACCACGGGAGCGAGTTTTGAAGAAGATCATCCTTTTCGTCACGTTTTGTCTGCTTTGGATCACGGGAGTTTCGTCTTGGGCCGAAACAGAGCAGATCCCTTTAAAAACGAAAGAACTCCTTCGCGATCCGGTGGCCGAGGCGGCAAGTGCAAAGGTTAGGGAATACTACCGGCAGCAAAAGGATTTTACTCTCGAATTCCAGCAGATTTACACTTCGAAAATCACCGGGCGGGACATTAAAAACAAAGGCGTTGTCTATTTCAAACGACCGCTGAATATGCGCTGGGAATATCGAGAAAAGCCTAAACAGAACTTCATCACCGACGGCAAAAGCATCTGGCTCGTGATTCCCGACAAGAAAACCGTGCAGGTACACAAGAATTTCAGCACCAGCGCCCTGGAAAGCTCGATTTCCTTTCTCTGGGGCGGTAGCGATCTGACCCGCGATTACATCGTTCGATCCATTGCCACGAAGAAAATTCTAGGGTTGGAACGCGGTGAGCGTACCGTTTTGGAACTCACGCCGCTTTCCAAAGACAAACCCTTCGAATTCATGTTTCTGTTTGTCCAGCCCGACACGGGACGAATCGAGGAAACCGTGCTACTCGATGTGATGGGCAATACCAACCATTTCACCTTCAATGAACCCAAGCCGGATCAGGTTTTTGAGGAGAACTTTTTCACCTTCAAACCCGGTCCCGATTGGAAAGTGGACGCCGTTGAATTTTAGCTGATATCGACAACCATTGCCGAATCGACGCGAAAAAGACCGACTTTTTGCATGGATCGCCCATGGAAACACCGAAGCCGTCTGGAAGTGGGCGATGCATCGGCGGCGTCCATGGGCGGCGTTGATCGGCCTGCTGTTCCATCCTGACGAAATTTTTCGCTGGAAAACCATCCACACCATTGGCAGCGTAGCCGCTCGTTTTGCCGAACACGATTTCGAACCTGTTCGCAGTCTGCTTCGCCGCCTGTTCTGGCATATGAACGACGAATCCGGGGGCATCGTCTGGAACGCGCCGGAAGTTGTGGGTGAAGTGCTGTTGAATGTTCCCGACCTGCGTGACAGTTTCGGTCCTAACTTACTGTATTTGCTGAATTTCGAGCCATTCGAGGACGGCGTACATCATGCAGCCTGGCGATGGTCCAAACCCGCGCCGACGTTGATTGCGTCGTTTGCCGAACCTTTGGAACGCTCGATGGAATCTCCGTTTCCTTTTCGTAGGGCTATGGCCGCCGCCGCTTGGAAAAGCGCCGGTCAAACACCGAGATCGGACCTGATTTCGGTTCTCGAACGGGACGAGCGAAGATTCCGCTTTTACGATCCCTGCGAAAAGCGTTTTAAGGAAACGTCGGTTAAGGCTTTCGTCAAAGCTGTGAAAAAATGACCGATACGGTGGGGTGAACCATCGTCAAACTATCGGAAAAACAGGAAAAATTGTCGGTCGGGTGATGGTTTTCCCGACATGAGGAAAATAGATAATGCTGTGATTCCAAATGGTTACACGAGACATGATGGGGCAGGATTTTATCCTGCCCTCAAACGTTTCGGTTCAGGTTGAAAACCTGAACCAACGAATTTCGTGCGAGAAGTGCCGTTTTTCCACATTTTAATTCACGTCCATACGAAAATAATATGGGAATAAAACTCACCGTTTCCCGGTTTGGAAAAAACAGACAACCAAACGGAGGAGACTTATCTATGAAACGAATATTGAAGGCACGACTTTTCCCGATATTTGTGGTTTCGATTTTCGCTCTGGCCGTGGTTCTGGTTTCGGAAACCGGACACGCCAACGATAAAATATGGAAAGAACGTTCCGATCGAAAAGCCTATATCGATCCGGCCTACAACGAACAGTTCGTACGGCTGGCCAAGGAAAGCATCCCGGCGGTGGTTTCCGTATCGACGACGAAAAACATCGTTTTCGGTCCGCAACGAAGGAATCGTAATCCGTACGGAAACGACAGGCCATTTGACGATTTCTTCGACTTTTTCTTCGGTCCCGAGCAACGACGCAAGTTCCAAAGCCGAGGACTGGGATCGGGCTTTATCATCAACCCGGAAGGCTACATCTTTACGAACAACCACGTGGTCGAGGAGGCCGACGAGATCCTGATCACCCTGGAAAACGGCAGCGAATACGAGGCCAAGGTCGTTGGAACCGATCCACGAACGGACATGGCGCTGATCAAAATCGACGCAGGCGAGAAGCTGCCGTACCTGCCATTGGGCGACTCCGATGCTTTGCAGGTCGGTGAAACCGTCGTAGCCATCGGCAATCCGCTGGGATTGTCGCACACCGTAACGCGGGGTATCGTGAGCCAAAAGGGGCGAAAAGACATCAACCCCTCCGGTAAGCACATCCACTCCAATTTCATCCAGACCGACGCATCGATCAATCCGGGCAACTCCGGCGGTCCGCTGCTGAATATTTACGGGGAGGTCATCGGTATCAATACAGCCGTGGCCCAGGCGCAAGGTATCGGTTTCGCTATCCCGATCAACATGGCGAAAACGTTGCTTCCGCAACTCGTGCACGGAAAGGTCAACCGTTCCTGGATGGGCATCCAAGTGCAGAAGGTTACAAGCGAATTGGCCGGATCACTGGGACTGGACAAAGCCCGAGGCGCATTGGTTACCGATGTAGTAAAGGATGGACCTGCTGAAAAAGCCGGGATCGAACCCGAAGATATCATTCTGGAATTCGACGGAAGAGCCATCGCCAATTGGCAGGATCTGGTCTGGTACGCTTCCACGACCGGCAAAGGCAAAAAGGTCGAGTTGAAAATCTGGCGTGACCGTCGCGAGATCGAAAAGACGTTGCGACTCGACAGCTTCCCCGAAGACGAGTACGCCGAAAACGCCGATACACCCAAAACGAACGATAAGCAGACGACGGTGGAAGCGGCGGGAATCACCGTGGCTAAACCGAACAAAGCCCAGTTGAAAAAGGCTGGTATCGAAGATGGCGAAGGCGTGGTCATCGTCGATCTCGACCCACGGCAATCCGGTGGTCGTTCGGGACTGCGTCCAGGAGATATCATCCGCAAAATCAACAGGAAAAAGATTGGAGATATCAAGGACTTCGAAAAAGCGATGAAACGAATCGATGAAAGAAGCTTCGTTCGTCTGTTGATCAACCGCCAGCAGTCGGCACTGTTCATCGCCTTCCAACGGTAATCTGAATCTAGTGGCCCCCGCCGAGATAAAACTCTCGGCTCTCCCTACCGGCTCCGGTGCAGGAATTCCTTCACACCTCGAAAGGTTTTCCGATGTACCGGGGTCGGTCCTTTTTGTTCGATGATCTGCCGGTGGGCTTTTGTCGGATATCCCTTGTGACGGCGAAAACCGTAGCCCGGATAAACTCCATCGAGCCAGGTCATGTAGGCGTCCCGCGCTACTTTGGCCAGAATCGATGCTGCGGAAATGCACGGACACAGGCGGTCGCCTTTGACGATGGCCCGCTGTTCGCGTTCGACGGGTAGGGTTTTGTTGCCATCGATGAGAATCAACTCGGCACGAAGTATTTTCTCGGCGCGTTCAACCGCCTGCACCATGGCTCTCAAGCTGGCTTGCAGGATGTTGATCTCGTCGATTTCAGCCGGATGCACGAAAGCCACACCCCAAGCCAAGGCCGAAGCCGTGATCTCGTCGGCGAGCTTAAGCCGCTGTTTTTCATGCAACAGCTTGGAATCCGTCAGGTTTTCCAGGAAATGATTTTCCGGTAGTATCACCGCTCCCGCAACAACCGGACCGGCTAACGGTCCCCGCCCGGCTTCGTCGGTTCCTATCAGGAGATTGAAGCCGGATTTCCGCATCTCGTTTTCGAGACTATCCGACTCGAAAAACGTCAATTGTTCAGAAGGTTTCACGGGAGTACGACGCCCGAATTAATCCCGGCTGGCCTCACGGATACGAGCGGCTTTACCGCGACGCGAACGGAGGTAGAACAGGCGATTGCGACGGACGCGGCCACGCTGCGCGATCTCGATTTTCTCGATCAGCGGCGAATGCAGCGGGAAGGTACGTTCCACACCGATACCATGGGATACCTTGCGGACGGTGAAAGCGGCACGGATGTCACCGCGTTTTTTCCGGATCACGTCGCCGATGAAAACCTGGATGCGTTCTTTTCCGCCTTCACTGATCTTGATGTGAACTCTCAGACGGTCGCCGACTTTGAAATCCGGAAGGTCGATACGCATCTGGCGCTGTTCGAATTCTTCAATTACGCTTTTGTTCGTTTTCGAGTTAGCCATGGTCAAGCTCCAAACCTGATGCGGTATCGGACCGCGAAATGATCGTATGCTCCCAACCGGCATAATTTCCCGGTTGCCCCTTCAAGGCTCTTTGCCGAAGGGCGCACAAATATAAATGACCCTTCGTGACAATGCAACTTTTTTACGATTTTTTTTCGCTCTGTGCGAACCGAAGGGATTTTGTTCTTTCAAACAACCAAATCTACGGTTTTCATACCATTGGCAAGATGGTTTTTCCACCTTTTATCGTAACGAAGTTTTGTAGGGGGTGCATCACAAAATGGTGCGAATAGGCCCAATAATATTGAAGCATTCATTCATTTGGTTGTAGCGGCGAGGCGTAAGCCCGCCGAAAAGGGAGATTGGGGGTATAAAAGCAACTTGCAAAATGCAAAAACGGCGGGCTTACGCCTCGCCGCTACGAAAAAAGAGGATTTTACGAAAGTCGCACTATTTTGTGATGCACCCTTTTGTAAGGGTTTGATTAGTATTGCCGTTTTTGGGTTCTTGGTTCGAAAATATCCAGCAAACCGTTTGTCGAGGAACAAGAATTCGCTATACTCGTACCCAATTGCTCCATTCCATCATCGTATTCAACAGGAAACACCATGAGCGCCTTTTTCAGACGATCGTTGTTTTTTGGATTGATCCTCGGATCCTTCGTGGTTTTCATCACAGCCTGCGGCTCGGATGACAACACCCCAATCGACTCAAGCGGTGATAGCGACGAAGAGGTGGAAACCGATGAAACCTCCCTGTGGCAAGAAGCCCTTTTCGAAATCGCCGACGAACTCGCTCTTCGGGAGGATTGTCAGGCCGGACCCTGCTTGGACGAAGCCATTCAAGTCGTTCCCTCACAAGCGCTCCCCACCAACCTGCAACTTCAAGATGCCAACAACAATCTAGACGTTGCAACCCATAACGGTCGGATTTACCTGGCATTTCGCACAGCCCCCGACCATTTTGCAAGCCCGTTGGCCCGCCTCTATGTGGTCAGCAGCGACGACCGCGAAACCTGGCGATTGGAGACCACCTACCACATGGGAACCGACCTCCGCGAGCCGCGTCTGCTTTCCTTCAAGGGTGAATTGTTCTTGTATTTCGCGGTATTGGGCGAATACATGTGGGAATTCGAACCCCAAGGGATGAAAATGATGAAAATGGACGTCAACGGGAACTGGAGCGAACCGGACTGGTTCTATGAAGAAGGCTTCATTCCGTGGCGCGTACGAGTGCTGAACGGCGTTCCTTACATGCTGGCCTACGTAGGCGGGGAAAACATTTACGATATGGACGGCGAAGGCGTTCAGGTACACTGGCTGACCACCGAAAACGGCGTGGACTGGGTACCGGTCATCGAAGACAAGCCGGTGATGCTCTCAGGTGGCGTCAGTGAAACCGACATCGCGTTTCTGGACGACGGCACGTTGATCGCGGTCAGCCGCAACGAAGCGGGCGACGAAGTATCCGGCTGGGGGATGAAAATCTGCCGTGCCGAAGCCGATGATCTGGGAAACTGGAACTGTGTGGATGACCCGAAAAAGTACGATTCTCCACTGCTGTTCGGTTACGACAACCGGGTTTTCCTCATCGGGCGACGTAACCTGACGGAGAACGGCTACTATGACCTTGGATACGAAGATCCCAGCTATCGGGAGATGAGCTTCGAGGATCAATCCCTCCAATACGAACTCGCTTACTGGCAGACACCCAAACGGTGCTCGTTATGGGAAGTCGATGGCGAAACACTGGAAGTATCGTTCATTCTGGACCTTCCCTCGGCGGGAGATACATGTTTCGCATCGGCGGTCGAAGCGCGTCCGGGACTGTACGAAATCTACAACTACAGTTCGCCTTTCGAAGATGCGGATCTGGCCTGGGTGGAAGGTCAAACCGGTCCGACTTTGATTCACCGTATGGTGCTCGCCATTCCTGAACAGTAGATATTTCTATAGGTTTTATAAGGGAAAAAACGAACCTGCACCGGCGCGTTTGAGCAACCGGCCACACTGGCGTTCCTCGTAAGGACGATCATGGCGCTGGTAGCTGTCGAGCAGTCTTTCCAGAAGATCGCCCGCCACGTCTTCGTTCCAGGATTCCAGGAAAAAGGCGTTTTCCAGCTCGGTCAAAGCCATGGCTCGATTTCCCTGACGCCAGAGGATTTCGCTTAACTCCAACCGGGCCTGGTAATCGTCTGGATCGTGCGTATGGAGATAATCCACCCGAGGATGCAACAAAATGGCGTCACTGGCCTTCAAATCGGCATCGTAGAGGAAATCGAAGGCTTCCCGCTCGCTCGACTCGGGAACCTGGAGATCGCCGCACTGGGTCCAGTAATGGAATCCGTTGCTGAACAGCGGACAGGTCAAATGATTGAAGTAGGCATCGTGGGCTTTGCGAATGTGTCCACGCATAGCTTGCAGACGCGCTTCCCAGAGATACGGTGCCCCGAACTGCGGTAAGGCAGCCTGTGCCCGTTTCAAATCGTGAATCGCGTTGGAAATACCCGACCGGGCGAATCCATGAATCGCGCTATAGGTCAGGGAAAATGCGTTATCGACATCCACCCGCAAAAGTTGTTCGTTCCAACTTATCGGTCCTTGCGGCGGACCTTCGATGACTCCGAATTCTTCCAGGTGCGAACTCTGTTGCACGAGTTTGAGGATTTTAACGGTTTCTTCCCAATCCTGCTCTCCGAAGGCATCCAGCAGACCTTTACCGATCCACCAAATCAAAAACCCTTGAAAATGATTCGAAATCGGCAGGAAATGGTTCGTTTCGTTCATCCAGATGCCGCAAGGCACGGCTCCGTAACTGTCCATCCAGGGCCGATAAAAACAGTACATGTCGCCTTCGCCGTCCTCGGCGAAGGGAATCAAGCCGGGAACCATCATCAGATAGCGACGAGATTCCTCGACGATTTCATCCAGAGAGAAAAAGTGCAGGTAATCGATGAATTCCTGCGGCAGGTTCTCGTGAATGTCGGCTAAAGGTTCCGGAACGGAAAAACCGTAACGTTCACGAAATCCGTCCAGCGTCTGCCGGTCAACCCGGTTTGTCCAAAGGAATAATTGACCCATTGTTTCTCGTATTCGGACCCCGGCGGCACGAACCGTCGGAATGTCCCTCAAATCGAATAGATATGGAAATCGAAGTCAGCACCTAACCATCACAAATCGGCCGGTGGATGTCAAACCTTTATTGCCTATTTTGAGTATAACCCTAGAAATTTCAAGCAGTTACAAAACATAGAAAAACTCACAAAAGGAATCTGCAAGGATGCTCCTCACACAGGGGTTTCAGGCACATCGGCAAAGTGTTCAATCCTACAGGGAAAATGCGAAATGAGTGTTTTTCAGCCCTGTGTCATCTCGTTTTGGAAAACATCCGGCGTACCAGCTTCATGGCGTCCACCGCGCTTTGCACGCTGGTCAACACCGGACGTTCTTTTTGCGCCGCCAAACAGAATTCCTCGATTTCCAGGCCGTAGAGATCGCGCTCCCTGAATTCGACCTCGTTGCAGGTGCCGTCCGGCTTGACGATCTTGCCGTGAGGAGCCATGGAATCCACAAAAAGGTTGTTGACACACAAATAGCCTTTTTCACACCAGATATTCAGATTGTTGGCCAGTTTCGGCGCATCCCACGAGCAAAACAGGCTAACATCGAAGTCGGGATAGTTCAGGCAACCGCAAACAGATTGTCGCACCCCGCCATCGGGTATACGGGATGTGGACACCGCATCATTCGGCGTACCGAACAGCGCTTGCGCCATATCGACAAGGTGGATGCCTATATCGTCCATCACACCGCCGGGATTGCGGGACGGATTGAGTTTCCAGCGAGCGTTTCGGGCCTGTCGGTCCAGATTGTAGACCCAAACCATGTTCGCGTACTTGACTTTTCCCAACAACCGGCCTTCGCCGATCATGCTCTGTATCCAGGGAATGGCCGGATGCATCCGCAGATGGTGAGCCACCGCCACGAGAACGTCCGTATTCTGCGTCATTTCCAGGATACGCTCGGCCTCGGTCAATGAAATACACAACGGTTTTTCAACCAGCACATGCAAACCGCGCATCAACGCCAATTCGATCTGCTGCATATGCAAAAACGGTGGAGTGGCAATGTATACGCCATCGATACCGGGATGGGTCAACAGGTCGTCCACCCCCGAATAGGAGGCGTCGATCTCGAACAGTTCGGCGATTTCGTCGTTGGCTTCGATGTTGCGACTTTGAATGGCGACGGGCCGACACACTTCGGAGCCATCAAGGGCCGGTAGAATCCGCTTTCGCGCCGTTCCTGTGGCTCCGATAATCCCCAACCGAAACATTTTCTTCATAAAATCCGCCTTTTCCCTATCGAAACGAGGGTTATGATTACAAAGTAGAGCCGCCGTCGATGGACAGCACCACACCCGTGGTCATACGGCTGGCCGGAGAAAGCAGGTGGACGACCGACCGAGCGATGTCTTCCGGCTCTGCCATTGTATCGAGCGCTTGTTTGGACAGCACTTCGTCAAGCACGCTCTGGTTTTCCCATAAAACGCGAGAGAAATCGGTTTTGACCAGTCCCGGAGCAATGGCATTGACACGAATACCACGCGGTCCCAACTCGCGGGCCAGCACTTTGGTCATCATGTTGACACCGGCTTTGGCGACACTGTACATCCCCATGAAATGGGCTGGACGCAAACCGGCTTCGGAGGAAATGTTCACCACGGACGCTGCATCGGATTTTTCCAGCATCGGCAACATCGCCTGCACCATGCCCTGATAGCCTACGAGATTGGTATCGAGAATTTTACGGAACAGAGCGGTGGGAAAATCAACGCTGAAACCGAAAGCCGGATTGGTGGCGGCGTTGTTGACTACAAAATCCAGCCCGCCCAAACGTTCCTCGATATCTTTGGCCAGTGCGGCAATGGCTTCATCTTTTCCACAATGAGCAGCATGGAACAGTATCTTGGCGTTGTAATCCTTGGCGACCTGCTCGGCAGCAGCCTGCAAAACCGGCTCTTTACGAGACACCATCATCACGTCGCAGCCTTGAGAAGCCAACTCCTGCACGATCGCCAGACCGATTCCCTTAGAAGCTCCGGTTACGACGGCCTTGCGTCCCTGCATTGTCCGATCTTCCGACATTGCCATGCAAACTCCTCCTTCAAGTACAATATTTTCTTATGAATTCAACCGCTTATGTAATTTTTACAGCCGTTTTTTTCAAGAACAACAGACCATCCCACGGCACAAACCCTCGTCCGATGGTGTCGGCCCTCGCCTTTCAATCCCCCACATTTGGAAACATTCGCGTGCTTTACCAACCGTAACCGATGACCGGTGTAGCCATCACGTAAAATTCGCTGGGATGCTGATCTTTCTGGTCGGACCTGGCGTAGCCTGCCGAGGCTTCGATTCCCAAGGTCAGACCGAAATCGAACCAATGTTTGTATCCGACATCCACCATGGGAACGACCAGGTCGTATTGCCTCGGCATGTTGCGCTCGTCGCTCATTCCCATGATCTCGCGGATGGTGTAATCATCCGCCTGGTCGGCTGTAACAGTGGGAATCCCCACGAAGGGACCGGGATCGTAACAGAAATGCAGAATCGACAGGGCCGGTCCGAAATAAAACCCACCGGGAGCGGTTCCGAAGGGATAAATGTGGAATCCGATACCGAAATCAAAGGCATATTCGATGTCGTGGTTCGTCGGCATATATCCGCCGCCACGAGCGAAAATTCCCAAATATTTTCCGCTGGCTTCCAGCATGATACCGACATCTGCGGCCAGATCCGATCCCAATAGTCCGATGGCCGCTCGCGGATGAACGTGCCCGTAGACACCTGGAGCAATTGGCTGGGGTTCTTGTTTCGCAACGACCGGTGCCTGATCCTCAACCGAGAGAACGGGCGGTGTATCTTCGATCAACTCTTCAGGAACCGGTTCCGGATTGACTTCTTCTTCCGTAAGTACTTCCGGAGTCTTGCCTTTTTCGACATCCTCAAGGATCTGGTCAATGGAATTGGCATTGATTTCGCTCTGTGCTTCCGGAGCATCCTGAGCTACCGCTATGGTGCTTAATAAGACGAAAAACAAACCGATCAACAGGCTTACCCCACGCCGCTTCATCATTGTGACTCCCTGGTCTGACAAATCGAAAAAACGCAACAATTCGAATTGGTTCTCTCAATCCATACACGGTTTTTCCGGCGAAAGTCTAGAAAATTATCGGCGTTTGCCCAAAACGGGCGAAACGTCCACGTCTTCGAATGACGACAGCATGGAGCCGTTTTCGAATTCGTTTCACCGGTGTTTCAATTTATTGTACCGCCTTCGGGCGGAAGGTCAAGCACAAGCCCTACCAAGGTGCGTAAAAACCTGCAAAACTCCCACATTGTCCTCCAAACCCCTCTTTTTTTCATTGCTTCCAAAAAAAAACCTCCCCCGTTTCCGAGGGAGGTTTTCATTGAAAGAGAGTTATTTACGGCAGTTCCATTATCGTCGCTCCGCAATCAGCAGCCAACTCGGTAAACGAATCCAGATCGTTCGAATTCAGACATTTGATACTATCGAGAGCTTCTTGCGTGGCTCCTCCTGACACGTTGCAACCTGTCAGGTAAATAGCCCCGATGCTTGGCAACATGGTACTGTATAGAGCAGTGGAAGCACCAAGCAGCGTAGAATTTTTAGCGAGTACCGTAGCAGCCGCACTGAAAATGGCGATACCGCCTTCAGAATCATCCTGATTTTGAAGGAAGGAATCATCCAGGAAGACCTGATTTAGCGTTAAAATATATAAGCTATAGGATATTCCTGACGACCAAGTGTTTGTATTGACTCGCAGATTGTTGACTTTGGCTGTCACGTTTGCGTTTCCACTCAACGAAGCCCCGATGGTATTCAGTGACGTACCGTTTTGAACGATTTTCACGTTCTCCACATTCTGCTCTACACCATCCTTCGTTGAAGTGCTGTCAATCACCAGACCATTCTGACTCGCTGTAGAATCTGAGGTTTCCATTGATACATTAACATTTTTCACTTCCGCAAGAACGCCTAGCAACGACACACCACTCGTGGTACTTGCAGCCAAGGCATTAGTCAACGAGAGCTTTCCGCGCCTCATGAAGAATTTCATATCGTCATCCTCTCCCGTTGGAATATTGGAAGAGTCATCGGCAAATATGCCAGCGGCAGTAATGGCGTAACCATTGAAACTTACGCTGAAATCTTCGATGGACATAGCGTTATTGTACGTCCCGGTTCCGGTTTTCGCCCAGATTCCGTAGGCCACCAGCGCACTTCCGTCGTTGCTGATGGCAACGTTCAATTCGTCGAATGCCGTGCCGTTTCCAGTAGCCGAGCAGGTCTCCATGACACCGACCAACGAAGCCGTCGCCGTTGAAGACGCTGCCGAGATTTTCACATCCACATGATCGAGACGATCCTGGTAACATGCACCGTTGATTCCGATCACGTATTGAGACGCACCCACCACATCGTTTGTGACTTTCACATCCTTGAGCATACTAAATTCGACCATTAGCACGGCACCGGTTGTATCCCCCCCTTCAAACGATGTTTTGATTTCGGTGATGGAACTTCCCGAACCTTCGATGTTTACATAGCTTTTCATTTGCAAAGAGGAGCTATCGAGATCGTAAATGCCCGGTTCGAGCTTGATCAGGTAGGGATTCGCCGCATTGTTGTCGGTAATCGAGGACAACGTTTTGAGCAAACTTGTACCGTTGTTGACATCCGTATCACCACCGGTGACGGTCAGAATGCGCTGTTGCGGAGTCGCGCTGACATCGTGGCCCTCTACGTCGTAACAGTGATTGCAGATGTAAGTTCCAGCTTTGTTTACTCCACCATCGAGAGACAACGAGCCTCCCAGGAAGGTGCTTCCCGTAGAATTAACGTCCACCGCGAGGGTGGTCGATTCATTAAAACCGTCGGCGGCAAGATGGCAGTTTTCCACGTTCAACGTCGTCGAGAACTGGTAGATACCACGGGCCGTTGAAGAAGCGGCAATATCGAAGGTTGAATTGCTGATATGCGCTTGCCCTCCGATAGCGTAGAACCCGGTACTTACGCTGCCGTTATCCTTGACAACAACGGTCAAGCCATCCCAATAATTGGGAATGCTTTCGGTAGATTGGATGGCATGAGCCATTTCGTAGGTTGAGACGTTGATCGTCGAATTCGACACTTTGAACGGTCGAATGCCGACATCTATGCTGTCCTGATGGTAAATACCGATACCCGTGGTTCCAGTGGTCTGCGTACCATCCAACACGATGTTCATGCCCTGCAACTGGAAATGCGACCTACTACTGTAAACACCGTACGCGTTTGCCGCACCGGAAAACAGGTTGATCGCCACATTGTCGGCAAACAGCTTCACCTTGGTGGAATGGATACCATAGGACGTCCCATTACCCAAGTTATCGAAAGCATCGAGATCGATCGTAACGTCCGAAAGTTCGATGTCGGAGTGTTCATCACTTTCGATGAGAGTCGATATATCCTGCGCCAGGATTCCGTATAGTTCCGCCATATCGTTAGCAAGAGCAATCCGAGTATCGCTGACGCGAAGCTTGTTGTCGTAGACGGAGCCACCGCTCGTTGACACGATATGTTCGATACCCATGATGGTGTCGAGCATCTGGACTCCCGTGTCATCCCACTCGATGCTAACATTGTGAATTTCCACGACTTTCCCGCTTACCGTATTTTGCTCGACCGCAATCGCCTTGGCGGTGGTCGTCGAAACGGTGGCACTCATCACGATGTTCACGTTTTCGATCTGCACGCTGGCATCGGTGATTTTGATACCGTAGAAGAGTCCCGTGATCATTGCGCCGTGCATGATCGTCATGTCGCGAATCTGTACCGGTCCTCCATTGACATTGATAATACCGCTATCGATTTCCGCTCCCTTGAGCACCGTGGCGTTGCGACCGGAACCTTGGATGTCCACATACGGCTTGGCATCCAGCAAGGTGCCGCCGAGGTCGTAAATACCCGGCTCGATCTTCACAAGGTAGGGTTTCGTTTCCGCGTTATCGGCAATGCTGTCCAGAGCGGTGCGAAGATTGTTGCCGCTGTCGACTTCGGTCGCACCGGGATGCACGACGATGGTTTGTGCGTACAATCGCGCCGAATCGAACACGCCGCTGGTGATGTCACTGGCCGAATGGCTGTGCAAGTTGGTCGCCGAACAGGACCAGGAACCGCCATCGTACACCATCGCATCGCCGGTAACACAGGAGTTATCAGAAAGATCCGCAAACGTAATCGTGCCATCCTGGATTTCGCTGCTGTCGATATCGTCGCCGAGAGCGGTTTCCACGGCACCATCGGTCAAGATGAGACCTGTTCCCAAGTCAAGCGTGATATTGTAATCAATATCCCAAGCAAGACCTTCACCCAACGAAGCTTCAATCATACTTCCATTGAAATAGAGACCGTTACCTATTGAAGCACCTACCACGCCATCGGCCATAACAAGTCCGTCACCCAAGTCCAGCGTCAGAAGACCGGTGTCGAAGGTCAGACCGTCGCCAGGAGATACGGCAAGGCCGGCGGCGTCCATTGTCAAACCGTTGCCGGGGATCGGTCTCAGAGAATTCGTACCGTCGAATTCCATACCGGGAGCAAGGGTGAGTTCCAACGAACCGGCATTGATCCCAAGACCGGAACCGTAATCCACAGCGATGATCCCATCACCTAACGAGATACCGTCACCCTGCGTGTAAACTGCAGATTCGTCGTTCGAGCAGTACCAGCTCATTCCGTCCCATTTCGCTACCTGACCGGTCGAACAACTCAGTCCCGCCAGTGTATCGTTGTCGACACCATCATCGAAATCGGTGGGTATGCCATCAATTTCCGACCACTGAACGGGTTGGACTTCCGCATAGCCACCATCGCCAACATCGTAACAATACATACAGGTATAGGTACCGGTTACGGACGGCTCCAAGCCGTTGAACTTCACCGAACCACCGTTGAAGGTCGCTCCGGCCGCAATCGATACTACAGCACCTTCCGTATCGAGGGTCGAGTTATCCATTCGCACGAGACCATCCGAACCGCTACCCTGCACATCGACACCAACACTATAGGTCGTAGCACCGTAAGATGTCACATAGGTATTTCCGACTCGAACGGCTTGCGTATTGGAATTGACGAGAATACCCGTCGAGGAGGCGGGAGCGGTTACTTCGAGAACCGAGTTGAGCACGGTAACGGATTTCGTCGTGTCATAAGTAAGGTTCATACCGGTTGCCGTGTTGGTACCGACACCGTAAATAGTCAAACCATCGTAAGAGTGAGGAAGAACCGTCGCGAGGCCGTCGGTGCGATATACACCGGAAACATTGTAAGCGCTCAACCGCGCCACGAGGTTTTTGACCTGCGGAGAACTGCTTTGTTCCGAAATGGCGGTCGCCGAAAAACCGGTTGTGGTCGGCAAATCGAGGGACATATCCACTCCATCGGCCACCATGCGAGCAGCGTAGGATTGCACACCAAAAGCCGTACAAGCGGTCGAGGAAGGAATCACGATATCGATGGTAACGTTGTTGAGGTTCAACGTAGGAGCATCTTCCTCTGTGCCACCGATGTCGCCGGTAACCGAAAGACCGGTTGCATTCGTGAAATTCGAACCTTTGATCACGATGAGCGAGTCGGAAACAGCCAGAGTATTGCCTGAGAACGTACCACTGTTGAGATATTTGATACCAGTCATGGTCGTTGCATAGCCATTGCTGTTGCCTTTTACCGTCACGTCGTGAAGAACAACCGTTTTCCCAGAAACGTTTGTATGGGAAATTTCGATGACGTTATCCGAGCCAGACACACCAGTAAGATCGATCACTGCATCCACACGGGTGATATTCGCCGAAACACCACCTACTATAATGGCAATGTTGTTTGAGCCATCGCCTTCTTTAATAGCAGTTAAATCGCGAACTTCGACAGGTTCGGACACGATATGAATGGGAGGAAGATCTACACCAGAACCTTTGATCACCGTCATACCACGCCCGGAACCCTGCAGATCCACATAAGGATCGTCCAGATACAAACTATTTGTACCAAGATCGTACACTCCCGGTTCAACCTGCACTAGAATGCGGTTATCCGAACTGGTTCCGGTAATGCCATCGACCACGTTGTAAAGAGCCGTACCGCTACTCAGAGCATCGACGTCGGGTCGAACTACAATGATTTGAGCGTACAAACGAGCCGAATCAAACACGCCAGAGGTAATTTCCGAAGCGTCCGATGTCGATGTCGGCCTGGCACAAATCACAGAACCATCGGTGCCAATTCCAGATACGTACTGGTCTCCGGTACACCCCTGATCGCTCAGCGCGAAATCCGCACCGGAATAGGTGGTGTTCGCATCGTCGATGCAGTACCAGCCCTCGCTACTAAACGCGATCAACTGCCCGGTACCGCACTCGATATCGCCCAAGGAGTCGTAATCATATGCGCAGGACCAGCCCTCACCATCCCACATGGCAACCTGACTGGAAGAACAGCTCAGACCCGCCAACGTGTCGGCATCCACACCATCGCTAAATCCAGCAGGAATGCCCGTAACTTCCGTCCAGTCCACAGACGTCATGAAACCGTTGTTTGCGACCATTGCGTCCACAGTGGCTTCGTCGAGCACATCGTCCGTGCCATCCGAGAAATCACTTGGGATATTCGTTACTTCCGTCCAATCCACAGATGTCAGGTAGCCGTTGTTCGCCACATAACCATCTACGGCCGCTTCGTCGAGCACATCGTCCGTGCCGTCCGAGAAATCGCTCGGGATGCCCGTCACTTCCGTCCAGTCCACACTCGTCAAGTAACCGTTGTTGGCCACATAACCATCTACGGCCGCTTCGTCGAGCACATCGTCCGTGCCGTCCGAGAAATCACTCGGGATGCCCGTCACTTCCGTCCAGTCCACAGATGTCAGGTAGCCGTTGTTCGCCACATAACCATCTACGGCCGCTTCGTCGAGCACATCGTCCGTGCCATCCGAGAAATCGCTAGGGATACCCGTTACTTCCGTCCAATCCACAGACGTCAGGTAGCCGTTGTTCGCCACGTAGCCATCTACGGCGGCTTCGTCGAGCACATCGTCCGTGCCATCCGAGAAATCGCTAGGGATACCCGTTACTTCCGTCCAATCTACACTCGTAAGATAACCATTATTCGCTACAAACGCGTCAACTTCGGATTCCGTCAGCTTCGCGTCGTCGATGCAGGTCCAAAAACCGTCCGAGACGTATTGTGCGATCTGACCGTCTGAGCAATCGTTCGGCAGACCCGGACGACATTCCCAACCGCCGATGCCCGTTCCCAACGCATCAGGGTTCCAGGCCAGCACTTCGCCGTCCAGGCAATCCGGTCGCAACGCAAAGGCATTCTCCGTCAGCACCAGACCCTGACCGGCAGCCACAGCGTATTTCGTGTCCGCATCGTCGATGCAGTCCCAACCTTCGCCGTTAAACGCGATCAACTGACCGGTGCCGCATTCGATGTCACCCAGTGAGTCGAAGTCGTATGCGCAATACCAGCCGCCTTCGACATCCCACATCGCAACCTGATAAGCGCTGCAAGCCAAGCCCGCCAGCGTGTCGGCGTCTACACCATCCGAGAAATCACTTGGGATATTCGTAACTTCCGTCCAGTCCACGCTCGTAAGATAACCATTATTCGCTACATAGCCATCTACGGCCGCTTCGTCGAGAACATCGTCCGTGCCATCCGAGAAATCCCTAGGAATGCCCGTGACTTCCGTCCAGTCCACGCTCGTCAGGTAGCCGTTGTTCGCCACATAGCCATCCACGGCCGCTTCGTCGAGAACATCGTCCGTGCCGTCCGAGAAATCACTAGGAATGCCCGTTACTTCCGTCCAGTCCACAGACGTCAGGTAGCCGTTGTTCGCCACAAACGCGTCAACTTCGGATTCCGTCAGCTTCGCGTCGTCGATGCAGGTCCAAAAACCGTCCGAGACGTATTGCGCGATCTGACCGTCCGAGCAATCGTTCGGCAGACCCGGACGACATTCCCAACCGCCAATGCCCGTTCCCAACGCATCAGGGTTCCAGGCCAGCACTTCGCCGTCCAGGCAATCCGGTCGCAACGCAAAGGCATTCTCCGTCAGCACCAGACCCTGACCGGCAGCCACAGCGTATTTCGTGTCCGCATCGTCGATGCAGTCCCAACCTTCGCCGTTAAACGCGATCAACTGACCGGTGCCGCACTCGATGTCACCCAGTGAGTCGTAATCGTACGCGCAGGACCAGCCCTCGCCGTCCCACATGGCAACCTGACTGGCGGAGCAACTCAGACCCGCCAACGTGTCGGCGTCCACACCATCCGAGAAATCACTCGGGATACCCGTGACTTCCGTCCAGTCCACACTCGTCAGGTAGCCATTGTTCGCTACATAGCCATCCACGGCCGCTTCGTCGAGCACATCGTCCGTGCCATCCGAGAAATCGCTAGGAATGCCCGTAACTTCCGTCCAGTCCACAGACGTCAGGTAGCCGTTGTTCGCTACATAGCCATCTACAGCCGCTTCGTCGAGAACATCATCCGTGCCATCCGAGAAATCACTCGGAATGCCCGTGACTTCCGTCCAATCCACGCTCGTCAGGTAACCGTTGTTGGCCACATAGCCATCTACGGCGGCTTCGTCGAGCACATCGTCCGTGCCGTCCGAGAAATCACTCGGAATGCCCGTGACTTCCGTCCAATCCACGCTCGTCAGGTAACCGTTGTTGGCCACATAGCCATCCACGGCCGCTTCGTCGAGCACATCGTCCGTGCCGTCCGAGAAATCACTCGGAATGCCCGTGACTTCCGTCCAATCCACGCTCGTCAGGTAACCGTTGTTGGCCACATAGCCATCCACGGCCGCTTCGTCAAGCACATCGTCCGTGCCGTCCGAGAAATCACTAGGAATTCCAGTAACTTCCGTCCAGTCCACGCTCGTCAGGTAGCCATTGTTCGCTACATAGCCATCCACAGCCGCTTCGTCGAGCACATCGTCCGTGCCGTCCGAGAAATCACTCGGAATGCCCGTAACTTCCGTCCAGTCCACAGACGTCAAGTAGCCGTTGTTCGCTACAAACGCGTCAACTTCGGATTCCGTCAGCTTCGCGTCGTCGATGCAGGTCCAGAAACCGTCCGAGACGTATTGCGCGATCTGACCGTCCGAGCAGTCGTTCGGCAGGCCGGGGCGACATTCCCAACCGCCGACGCCCGTTCCCAACGCATCAGGGTTCCAGGCCAGCACTTCGCCGTCCAGGCAATCCGGTCGCAAAGCAAAGGCGTTCTCCGTCAGCACCAGACCCTGACCGGCAGCCACTCCGTATTTCGTATCCGCATCGTCGATGCAGTCCCAACCTTCGCCGTTAAACGCGATCAACTGACCGGTGCCGCACTCGATGTCACCCAAGGAATCGTAATCATATGCGCAGGACCAGCCCTCGCCGTCCCACATCGCTACTTGACTGGCGGAGCAACTCAGACCCGCCAACGTGTCGGCGTCCACACCATCCGAGAAATCGCTCGGGATGCCCGTCACTTCCGTCCAGTCCACACTCGTCAAGTAGCCGTTGTTGGCTACATAACCATCCACGGCCGCTTCGTCGAGCACATCGTCCGTGCCATCCGAGAAATCGCTAGGGATACCCGTTACTTCCGTCCAATCTACGCTCGTCAGGTAGCCGTTGTTGGCTACATAACCATCCACGGCGGCTTCGTCGAGCACATCGTCCGTGCCATCCGAGAAATCGCTAGGGATACCCGTTACTTCCGTCCAATCTACGCTCGTCAGGTAGCCGTTGTTGGCCACATAGCCATCCACGGCCGCTTCGTCGAGAACATCGTCCGTGCCGTCCGAGAAATCACTCGGAATGCCCGTTACTTCCGTCCAATCTACACTCGTAAGATAACCATTATTCGCTACAAACGCGTCAACTTCGGATTCCGTCAGCTTCGCGTCGTCGATGCAGGTCCAAAAACCGTCCGAGACGTATTGCGCGATCTGGCCGTCCGAACAATCGTTCGGCAGACCCGGACGACATTCCCAACCGCCGATGCCCGTTCCCAACGCGTCCGGGTTCCAGGCCAGCACTTCGCCGTCCAGGCAGTCAGGACGCAGCGCGAAAGCGTTCTCCGTCAGCACAAGCCCCTGACCGGCAGCCACAGCGTATTTCGTATCCGCATCGTCGATGCAGTCCCAACCTTCGCCGTTAAACGCGATCAACTGACCGGTGCCGCACTCGATGTCACCCAGTGAGTCGAAGTCGTATGCGCAATACCAGCCGCCTTCGACATCCCACATCGCAACCTGATAAGCGCTGCAAGCCAAGCCCGCCAGCGTGTCGGCGTCTACACCGTCCGAGAAATCACTAGGGATATTCGCAACATCCGTCCAGTCCACAGACGTCAGGTAGCCGTTGTTGGCCACATAGCCATCCACAGCCGCTTCGTCGAGCACATCGTCCGTGCCGTCCGAGAAATCGCTAGGAATTCCTGTAACTTCCGTCCAGTCCACAGACGTCAGGTAGCCGTTGTTGGCTACATAACCATCTACGGCGGCTTCGTCGAGAACATCGTCCGTGCCGTCCGAGAAATCACTAGGAATACCCGTTACTTCCGTCCAGTCCACACTCGTCAGGTAGCCATTGTTCGCCACATAGCCATCCACGGCGGCTTCGTCGAGAACATCGTCCGTGCCATCCGAGAAATCACTAGGAATGCCCGTCACTTCCGTCCAGTCCACACTCGTCAGGTAGCCGTTGTTCGCTACAAACGCGTCAACTTCGGATTCCGTCAGCTTCGCGTCGTCGATGCAGGTCCAAAAACCATCCGAGACGTATTGTGCGATCTGGCCGTCCGAGCAATCGTTCGGCAAGCCGGGACGACATTCCCAACCACCGACGCCCGTTCCCAACGCGTCCGGGTTCCAGGCCAGCACTTCGCCGTCCAGGCAATCAGGACGCAGCGCGAAAGCGTTCTCCGTCAGCACCAGCCCCTGACCGGCAGCCACATCGTATTTCGTATCCGCATCGTCGATGCAGTCCCAACCTTCGCCGTTGAACGCAATCAACTGACCGGTGCCGCATTCGATGTCACCCAGTGAGTCGTAATCGTACGCACAGGACCAGCCCTCACCATCCCACATGGCAACCTGACTGGCGGAGCAACTCAGACCCGCCAACGTGTCGGCGTCCACTCCGTCACTGAAATCACTGGGGATACCGGAGACTTCCTCCCAGGATACAGACGTCAAGTAGCCATTATTCGCCACGTAGCCATCTACGGCGGCTTCGTCGAGCACATCGTCCGTGCCATCCGAGAAATCACTAGGAATGCCCGTCACTTCCGTCCAGTCCACACTCGTCAGGTAGCCGTTGTTGGCCACATAGCCATCCACGGCCGCTTCGTCGAGCACATCGTCCGTGCCATCCGAGAAATCGCTAGGAATGCCCGTGACTTCCGTCCAGTCCACGCTCGTCAGGTAACCGTTGTTGGCCACATAACCATCTACGGCGGCTTCGTCGAGAACATCGTCCGTGCCGTCCGAGAAATCACTCGGAATGCCCGTTACTTCCGTCCAATCCACAGATGTCAGGTAGCCGTTGTTCGCTACAAACGCGTCCACCTCGGATTCCGTCAGCTTCGCGTCGTCGATGCAGGTCCAAAAACCGTCCGAGACGTATTGCGCGATCTGGCCGTCCGAGCAATCGTTCGGCAGACCCGGACGACATTCCCAACCGCCGATGCCCGTTCCCAACGCGTCCGGGTTCCAGGCCAGCACTTCGCCGTCCAGGCAGTCAGGACGCAGCGCGAAGGCGTTCTCCGTCAGCACCAGACCCTGACCGGTAGCCACATCGTATTTCGTATCCGCATCGTCGATGCAGTCCCAACCTTCGCCGTTGAACGCGATCAACTGACCGGTGCCGCACTCGATATCGCCCAAGGAGTCGTAATCGTACGCACAGGACCAGCCCTCACCATCCCACATGGCAACCTGACTGGCGGAGCAACTCAGACCCGCCAACGTGTCGGCGTCTACACCGTCCGAGAAATCGCTCGGGATGCCCGTCACTTCCGTCCAGTCCACACTCGTCAAGTAACCGTTGTTGGCCACATAGCCATCCACGGCCGCTTCGTCGAGCACATCGTCCGTGCCATCCGAGAAATCGCTCGGAATGCCAGTAACTTCCGTCCAGTCCACAGACGTCAGGTAGCCGTTGTTCGCTACATAGCCATCCACGGCCGCTTCGTCGAGCACATCGTCCGTGCCGTCCGAGAAATCACTAGGAATGCCCGTCACTTCCGTCCAGTCCACAGACGTCAGGTAGCCGTTGTTCGCTACATAGCCATCCACGGCCGCTTCGTCGAGCACATCGTCCGTGCCGTCCGAGAAATCACTAGGGATACCCGTGACTTCCGTCCAGTCGACGCTCGTCAAGTAACCGTTGTTGGCCACATAACCATCTACGGCGGCTTCGTCGAGCACATCGTCCGTGCCGTCCGAGAAATCACTCGGAATGCCAGTAACTTCCGTCCAGTCGACGCTCGTCAAGTAACCGTTGTTGGCCACATAGCCATCCACGGCGGCTTCGTCGAGCACATCGTCCGTGCCATCCGAGAAATCACTCGGGATACCCGTCACTTCCGTCCAATCTACGCTCGTCAGGTAGCCGTTGTTGGCCACAAAGGCGTCTACAGCCGCTTCGTCCAACACGTTGTCGTCCGCGCAATTCCAGGATTCGCCATCGAATGTTGCAATTTGTCCGGCGTCGCAGGACAGTCCCGCCAGCAGATCATTGTCCGCATAGCAAAGAACATTTCCTTCTCCATCGAAACCGGCGACGTAATATCCCTCCCCCATCGACGAGCAATCCTGATCGCTCAAAGCGAACACGCTGCCATCGTAGGTGGTGTCCGTATCGGGAACGCAAATGGGCATCCCCTCTTCGCTGACTCCGGCCATCAGGAATCCCGATTCGCAGCTCTGAGCGCTCAATGCGAAATCGGCAGCCCCGTACTCGGTGTTCTGATCCTGAACGCAGATCACATTTCCGTCCGTATCGATGCCCGCTACGACGTAATCCGCACCGAAGCTTGTACAACTCTGGTTACGGAAGGCATAAGCGTCGAGTTGCTCGGAGGAAACGTATCCGTTGTCGTTGATGATCTGAAGCACTTCAGCTTCGGAAAGCTGGTTGTCCGTGCCGTCCGAGAACGCTTCCGGGATACCGCTTAGGTCGCTCCAGCCTACGGGCGTCGTCAACGGGTCGCCATCGTTCAACTCGGCGCTCAACGCGAAGCTGCCGTCCTCCTCCAACATGCCGATGATCTCGGCATCCGTGGGTACATTACCCGCTTCGAGTGCATACTCGGCAATGGAAGACCTTGTTGCATATGGCACCGCCGTAATTCTCTGGCGAGGAACCATTTCGGGATCTTCCCCGATCTTGATTCCCAACCAAGCTTCTCCGTCCTCGCCAAAAACGTTGGCATCGAGAGGATTTTCCGCATCGCCGACGACGAAATTCATGAATCCGCCGTCTACGGTAATCGACAGGCTGTCCTCCCAGATAGCATCTTCGCTTTCCTGAGTGGCATACACTTTCAGCACCACATCGTAATCACCGCTTAGGGGATTGCCGAAATCATCGGTCAAATAGGCTTGCAGGCGCATCTGGTCCGGTATTTCGGCCCAGGCCCACAATGGAAACAGCAAAACGAACAGGGCGAGTAACAGAGAAGAAAATCTCTTCATGACGGGTTCTCCACAAGCTTATTCGGACGTTTGAAGGATGACTTTTTCAGTTTTCAATGTAAAATTCTCACTGGTGGACGGAGCCACAACGGCAGGTGCCGGGAAAGTGATCCGCAGCATTTTGCCACCAGCCTTGGAGGTTCCTCCTCCACTAATGAAACTTGGGTTGTTTACTTTCAAGGTCGTATCGTTCGGCAGGCATTGTCCAGCCTGACAGGTTCCGGTGTCATTGTCGCAGGATTGCCCGTTTTCGACGAACGCATTTTCGCAAGCTCCGGTACTGGCATTGCAGGTACCGTCCAACTGGCATTCGTTGGGTGCCGAACAGTCTTTAGATTGCCCACTGCACGCTCCGGCTTTGCATTGATCGCTTTCGGTGCAAAGATCGTCATCGTCACAGGTCGCGCCATCGTTGTCCGACCACGATTCCTGATCGTTTTTCCAGTTACAGAATAAGCAGCCGTTGTTGGGGTTTTCGTCCCCCTGGGCATAGCACTTACCTGAAATCAGGCAGAATTCCCGTGCCGGGCGATTGGTGCATTGCGCATTGGTCGGGTTGCACTGGTCATCCGTGCAGGAAATGTTATCCGAGCAGTTTTTCGTTGTGTACTGGCACTTTCCATCCACAACGGTGTCTGTGGTGCAGGCGTTGTCGTCGTCGCAATCGATGGTTTCTTCTTCTTCGATGATCTCCGCCGACCAGGCACGGTACTTTCCGACGTTTCCTTCGGACGACCGCAGAGCGACCATGAATGTCATCACCCACCCGGTAGCGGTAAAATCCGCCGTCAGAGTGTTGGTCACACTGACGATGTACCCGCCGTCATCGGCAGGAAAGACATCTCCCGGTACTATGGTGTATCCCGAAACCAGCGGAATGGAGAAAACGACATCGGCCACGTTGGTTCCGAAGTCGAAATCCGTACTCAACAACAAGGTGAATCCTTTGCCGGAAACCAGTTGCTCCGGTCCTTCGATATGCTCGATTTGCGGGCTGGCTTCGTCGAGAACGCCATCCGGCTCGTTGCCAATGAAGAATTCCCCACCGACGATAGAGCTGGTTTCGACGATTTCTTCTTCTTCCAAAGGAGGATCTTCGGTGACGTCGAGGTTCCAATCGTAGAATTTACCTACGATATCGCCAGATTTGAAAGCGAACTTGACCTTAAATTTCTTGCCCTGCAATTCAACATCCGCGTTGAGCCTGCCGAAAAGCTCGGCCCACCAGCGATCTTCTTCTTTGAACAGATCCACAGGTACTTCGATGTAGCTGTCAGAGCCGACGACCCAGATAAGCACGGCGTCCACATCGGGTGGAACTTCGAGCAACAGCTTGCGGACCACTCGTTTTTTCTTGCCGTTTCCCGTAAATTCCTCGTTGAGACGCAGTTGCGCCGAAAAAGGCTGGCCGGGAATCAGGCGGGTCAATGTACGAACTTCATCGACCTGGGGAGCTTCCTGGGGATCGTCGTTGCTTTCGGGCGGCTCACCCTCCTTCAACTCTCCCCCTTCGAAATTGAGGGCGCTGGTCAACCGGTTGCTTAGTGCTGTGGAGATTTTTTCCGAATCCCCGTCCTCGAAACAAGCCGGATTAACGAGCAGAACGAACAACACAAATACGATCCCTCCGTAACGAAACGGACGGAACTGCGGCAAAAGCGCCGTATTTTGTTTCATCATGATCGAACCATTGCAACGGCTAAAAGCCGAACCCTTTTGCTGTCGTCACGGCGACAAATCGTAAATAACTGCGTCAAAAGACTCCCTCGTGGGCAACCCACGGTAATCTTTCGCTATTTCCCGTACGAAAGATTTATTTTACTGTTTTTTCCTTCCCTAACGTTCAAGCGCAGGAAAAGAAACAAACGCAAAACCGAAACGAAACGACAAAAACCGAGGAAATTTGGAATTTTCGCATAAAAAACACCAAATCCCCGTTTTTTCGATGTCTCTTCTATGAAAGCGGTACATTCATCCTCTTCGACGAAAACCGCCGAAGATTGGGAATTTGGCTGTTTAGACCGATCCCAAGGCAAAATTGTTCACTCAAAATGGGGAAAAAATACCCAATCCATTTTCGCAAACCCACCACACCGAAAATGATTTCGAGGGATCTTTTCTCCCGCACATATAAGAACATATGAAATTATACGCAAAACGCGTGTATTATCCATAGCGAATCTCCAAAAGAAATACAATCGATTTAAATAAGTTTTCCTAGTTTTTCCTTTCGATTGAAATTTTTCATTTTGTTTTCGTTTGGATATACGGTGCGAATCTCTGTTTGGGGTGCATTTTTAACTCTATAACCTGAGAAATCGGCATTTTATGAAATTGATGAAAAAAACGGGCGGTCCCAAAGACCGCCCGTTGCGAAAACCAGTAAAAATCTAGCGATTTTACTTCTCTTTCAACGCTGCCTGGGCCGCTGCCAACCGAGCGATCGGCACGCGGAAGGGAGAGCAGCTTACGTAGTTCAGACCGAGCATGTGGCAGAATTCCACCGAGTTCGGCTCTCCGCCGTGCTCGCCACAGATACCGAGCTGAATGTCGCTTCGGGTCTGGCGTCCCTTGTCCACGGCGATTTGCATGAGCTGTCCCACACCGTCACGGTCGATGGTGGCGAAGGGATCTTGCGGGAGAATGTCTTTCTCGTAGTATTCGCCCAGGAATTTCACCGCGTCGTCACGGCTGAGTCCAAAGGTGGTCTGGGTCAGGTCATTGGTGCCGAAGCTGAAGAACTCGGCCTTCTCGGCGATACGATCGGCGGTCAGCGCGGCACGCGGCAACTCGATCATCGTACCCACGAGGTAGTCCACTTTTTCGCCCTTCTCGGCAAAAACTTCCTCGGCGACGCGACGGGCGATGACTTCCTGTCCGTCGAGTTCGTTGATGTGACCGACGAGGGGAATCATCACCTCGGGATGAGGATCGACACCGGTTTCCTTCTTGACGTTCACCGCCGCTTCGAAGATCGCCCGAACCTGCATTTCGGTAATTTCGGGATAAGTCGTGCCCAAACGGCAGCCGCGATGACCGAGCATCGGGTTGGATTCGGCCAATTCTTCGTTACGACGCTTGATGTATTCCGGCGTCGTTCCGATAAACGCGGCCAGCTCGTTGATTTCCTCTTCGTCGTGCGGCAGGAACTCATGCAAAGGCGGATCGAGTGTGCGGATGGTTACCGGGCGACCTTCCATTTCCTTGAACAGACCTTCGAAGTCTTCCCGTTGCAGCGGCAGTAAGGCTTCCAGAGCTTCTTTGCGCTCTTCGACGGTCTTGGCCAGAATCATCTGGCGGAACTTCTCGATTTTTCCTTCACCGAAGAACATATGCTCGGTGCGGCACAGTCCGATGCCTTCTGCGCCGAAGGAAATGGCGTTTTTCGCCTGGTCCGGCTGGTCGGCGTTGGTCCAGACACCCAGCTTGCGGTATTCGTCGGCCCAGCTCAACAGCTTGGCAAAGGCTTGATAGGTCGGAGCTTTTTCGGCATCCAACGAGCCTTTCAACAGCACCTGCTCCACTTCGGAGGGCTGGGTTTCGATCTTGCCGTCAAACACTTCGCCTTCCGTACCGTCCAGGGAGATCCAATCCCCGGCTTTGAGCACGGTGTCACCGACCGTCAGGGTCTGGGCTTTGTAGTCGATCTGCAAGGCACCGCAACCGGCGACGCAGACTTTGCCCATCTGGCGGGCGACGAGCGCCGCGTGGGAGGAACGTCCGCCGCGAGCGGTGAGAATACCGACCGCAGCCTGCATTCCTTTGATGTCTTCCGGCGAGGTTTCGAGACGCACGAGAATAACGTTCTCTTTTTTGGCGTTTTTGTCTTTTTTCTTTTCGGCACGCCATTTGGCCGCCAATTCGGCTTCCAATTCGGCAGCGGCGTCCGCGTCGAAGGCGATACGACCAGTAGCCGCGCCAGGACCGGCATTGAGACCCTTGGCCAGAATATGACCTTCCTGCTTGGCTTTTTTCAGCTCGTTGGCGTCGAAAATGGGAGCCAGCACTTCGCTGAGTTTGTCGGCGGGTTTGATGCGGGACAGCGCCTCTTCCTTGGTGATCAGTCCTTCTTCAACCATATCCACGGCGATTTTCACCATCGCCAGACCGGTGCGCTTACCGGTACGGGTTTGCAGCATGAACAATTTGCCCTGCTGGATGGTGAATTCCACGTCCTGCATTTCGCGGTAGTGTTTTTCCAACGTGGCGCGAATGGTCTGCAGGTCGTTGTAAGATTTGGCATCGCGCTCTTCGAGCTGTGCCACGGGCAGCGGCGTACGAATACCGGCCACGACATCCTCGCCCTGGGCATTCATCAGGAATTCGCCGTACAGCACGTTTTCGCCGGTGGCGGGATCGCGGGTGAAGGCCACGCCGGTGCCGCAATCTTCGCCCAAGTTGCCGTAAACCATCGCCATCACGTTGACGGCGGTGCCCCACTCGGCGGGAATGTTGTTGAGGCGGCGATAAATGATCGCACGTTCGTTATTCCAGGATTTGAAGACGGCTCCGATGGCTCCCCAGAGTTGATCGCGGGGATCTTCGGGGAAGTCCACACCGATCTGATCTTTGATCAACGCTTTGAAGCGGGTCACGAGGGTTTTGAGATCCTCGGCGTCCAGTTCGGTATCGAGGGTGACGCCTTTTTTCTCTTTGATCTCGTCCATGATGACTTCGAACGGATCATGCTCGCCTTTTTCTGCTTTGACGCCCAACACGACATCGCCGTACATCTGTACGAAACGGCGGTAGCTATCGTAGGCGAAACGGGGATTTTCGGTCTTGGCAATCAGCCCCTTGACGGTTTCGTCGTTCAGGCCGAGGTTCAAGACGGTGTCCATCATACCGGGCATCGATTCCCGAGCACCGGAACGCACCGACAAGAGCAGCGGATTTTCGGTGTCGCCGAACGTCGAGCCCATGACCTCTTCGATCCGTTTGATGCTCGCTTCGGCATCCGCTTCCAGACCTTCGGGATAGGTATCGTTGTTTTCACTAAAATACGTGCAGACTTCGGTCGTAATCGTAAACCCAGCGGGAACGGGAAGTCCCAACCCGGCCATTTCCGCCAGGTTCGCACCTTTGCCTCCCAAAAGATTTTTCATCGAGGCGTTGCCTTCGGCGCTTCCGCCACCGAAAAAATAAATCGACTTAGCCATGTTTTTTCTCCTTCACAAAACGTTAGCGACCGACATGAAACCTTCCTTTCATGCCGTTGTGACATCCCCCCCGGATGCGATTTTGTTAAACCCTCAACTCCCGATCCGGATCGATTTCGTGATCGGGGGTTCTTTTTTATAAAAAAACCTTCAACAAGTTGAAAACACCGAACGATTCAAACATTCAACCAACAAACACACCCAATTCTTACTACGACCGCAGGCATTGTCAATGCTAAATCGGGCTTTTTACGGCTTTGAAACGAGAAAACGACCGGCTCTTTCATGGAGAATCCGGAAAAAGAGGAAAAATCCTATTCTTCATCCGAAAACTGGTTGGGATAAAGTTTCTTCGCGCAGGTCGGGCACAGACCGTGAGAAAAAATGATTTCGGGGGAATGCTCCTGGAAATAACTTTCCAACTCCTGCCAGTATCCCTGGTCGTCACGAATGCTTTTGCAATTGGCACAGATAGGTAACAACCCGTGAAGCCTGGAAACCTGATCGAGAGAATTCTGAAGCTTTTCGATCAATTCCTCTTTTTCTTCAAGGGTTTGCTGATGCTTGCGGACTTCCTCCCGCAGCGCCTGATTGGATTCCACGCGCAACTGCTCGGAAGTTTCGAGAATCTGCCGTAATTTCCAGACGACAATAGTGCAAACCACAAGAACCAAACCGTAATTAAGGAATTGCCCAACAACGGTTCGCCAATCGAGAAAAGTCTCGGCAAGTCGATCGCCATGCACGAAAAGGGGTGCGTAATTCAGTACGCCAAGGATTTCAAACAAAGTAATCGATGCCAGAGCAATATTGCTGAGAATGAAAAACCACAACACTTCTCGCCAACGCAAAAACCAGAACACCACCAGCAGAATCGCAACGACAAGCAAATGGTGCAAAGAATTCAAACTACCGACAATATGAATCTGGACAAGTGCCGCCGTAAGAATCACGGCAGAGGAAAACACAACCACCCTGTACGTTTCGACATGTTCGGCTTTTTTCGTGATCCTCCACCGTAGCCAGCCATACCCGCCAAGCAGCAGACCACTTACCGATAGATTGAGAAAAATCGAAAGCAGCATGACCGAATCGTTGGCGAAACCAGTATTGTCGATACAGGTGACTCCAAGAATCTGAACCCCGACATAGAAAATCAACAGCACACCCAGCAAAGCCATACCGTTCATAAAGGCAAGTTGGCTGCCGTGGCTGGAGAGAGCCGCACGCAATTCCCTGGTGTCGCTTCTACCGGTTAGATCACTGACTTTCATGCCATCTCTCCGAAACGAGTTCGTATCCCCCCTCATGGAAATCGCCGCGAATTTGAAAAACCGCTGATCGCGAAACATGATGAATTTTCTAAATGAGAAACGGCCAACGGTTGGAAATATCTAGCGATTTTTCACTCATCACAAATAAGCATCCAGGAAACTCGCCAGATTTCGCGAGTTACCCGAACATCACCATTCACCGTTTCATTGTAGGCGTTTTCATGGAGAAGTCAAAACATGAGGAGGAGGTCTGGCTAATTTTTAGCCAGACATTGGTATTGTCGGGCAAGAAATTTGCCCGACCTACAAGAGATCTCTGAGATGGAGCATGATTGTATCCTGCTCCATCTCCCAAGAATATTTTTATTTAATTTCAATACGTTGCAACAGGTACAAGCTATTTCATGACCGAACCGATGTAGGTTTCTACCTCGGGAACACCGCCTTGAAGCACCAGGTACCCGTTATGAGGTTCTCTGTCGGTGATTTCCCGGGAAATCGGTGTCAGCATCAGCTTGCGTACTTCTTCCCGATCCTGGGTTTGTCCCAAAGCCCATCCCAATTTGATGTAGGCGGTTTCCGGAGTCATGTTGGAAGCGGGCACCACACCCAGTTCCATTAGTTCGCGACCCGTTTCGTAGACGTACATCTGTACGAAGCCCCACATCGTCTGCACCGTCATGTAAACGTGCACTCCGGCCTGTCGCGCCCGATCCAGCGCCGCGTACAGCGGTTTGTTGACGTGCCCCAGCCCCGTACCGGCGATGACAATGCCTTTGTATCCGTTCTCGATCAACGAATCCACGATGTCCGGTTTCATTCCGGGGTAGTAATAAACGATGCTTACCCGGTCGTCGTAGTCGGCTTTGATCGTTACGTTGCGATCTTTGCGACGTTTGCGGTAATCATCGCGCAAAGGTGTGATTTCGCCCCGTTTGACCATGGCGATCGGCGTGTCCGACAAGGTTCGGAAGGTAGAACGATACGACGAATGCATCTTGCGTACTCGGGTTCCCTGATGCAGCAGGCCGTATTGATCGGATGTCGGACCGAACATGCAGACCATCACCTCGGCGATGTCACTGTGCCCGGCGGCGTAGCAGGCGTGAATCAGATTCATCGCAGCATCCGAACTGGGTCGGTCGCTGGAACGCTGGGAACCTACCATCAAAATCGGAACGGGGCTGTCTTGCACCATAAAACTGAGCACCGCCGCCGTGTGGTGCATGGTATCCGTTCCGTGACCGATGACGATTCCTGCCGCACCTTCGCGAATGGCTTCGCCGATCTTGTTGGCGGTGATGGCGTATTCCTTCCATCCCATGTTCTCGCTGAAAACGCCGAACAGTTTTTCGGTGGTCAGATTGCAGATATCGGCCAGTTCCGGGACGGAACCGTACAGTTCTCCGGGTGAAAACGCAGGAATCACCGCGCCAGTGCGATAATCCAAGCGGCTGGCAATCGTCCCACCCGTGCCGAAAAGGCGCACGTTGGGCTTTTTCTTGTCGTACGGAAATTCTTTTTCGGGAATTTTGTAATTGGCGGCTCGGTATCCGATGGCCTCCATGCGCTCGATGGTCTCGGCAGCCAATCCTACATTATAACCGGACACCACCTTAAGCACGATATGGCGATCGTCGGCGGTTTCCGAACGAGGAAGAATAATTCCTTCGAATTCGCCTTGTTTCGTGAATGCGCGAACTTCGCTCCAGACTTCCACGCCGTTTTTCTTCAGCACGTCGAGTCCGATATTCCGATATCCCTTGTATTTTTCGCTATCTTTATCGGCCATGGCCACCTCCCTGTCACGACCGGTTTCGATTCGAATCGGTCGGGATCATCCAAGCTCGGTCCATCCTATCGAACAAGGCTCTTATCTCGTTTTCCTACGAAAAGCAAAGGCTTGATTGATTGAAATTCGAAAAAAATGGCCACGTTTCAACGAGAAGCCATCCTAAAAACCTACGTAAATTTGCGACAAATTCATCCAATGTCTAAAAAAGTTCCAAGTTCCCGAGGTTTCTGTTAAAATACGCGCGTTCGCCGAATCATTTCGTTTTTCCAGTATCACGTATTGGAAACTTGACCTGGGACCATAAAAAAGATATAATTAAGACAAATTATGTTTAATTTGAGACGTAATATTTTTAATAGACTATTGTTTCCGGGAGGCTTGAGCCTGTTGGCGCTTGTATTCGTCATGGGTACTCCCGGATGTTCCAAAGACCAGGAAATGAAGCAGGAGATTTTTCGCTTGAGGGAAACGGTCGCCGAACTTAATCGCAACGTAACGGACGCTCACGTCCGCCTGGAGGAAATGGACAATCGTCTCTACATCCTTCAAGCGAAATTGGAGCAGGAGTCGTCCGACGACCGGGACATTCCGGCCCATTTGCGAAAGGTGAAGCTCGTTCCCGAATCTCCCGCCGCTGCTGTGACACCGCGCCCGAAACCAGTGACAAAGAACAAAAGCGACGTACCCTATTACAAAATGGTGGGCACCTCGAACACCTGGAAACCCCAGAATAAACAGGAACTTCGGTCCATCTCGGAGCGTTATCAGGCAGCGCTGGCTCTCTATCGTCAAAAAAAATACGATGAAGCCGTGATGGCTTTCGACGAGTTCGCTCAAAGTCCCAAAACGAATGATTATACCGATAACGCCGTGTTCTGGAGTGGCGTTTGCCGCTACGAACAGAGAAAGTTTTCGGACGCCATCGTACGATTTCAACATTTGATGAAAATGCCCGGCAGCAACAAACAGGCGGACGGGCTGTACTATCTCGGACTAAGTTATCAGGCGTTGGGAGATTCCCAAACGGCTGGAAAAACCTGGCAAAAACTGAACGACGAATTCCCGGAAAGCGAAGCGGCCCGCAAAGTCCGTTCCTCGAACTCCGGGCAGGGGAAGAACGTTGCCGGTTCTTCCGTGAAAAACAACGAATCCTGAGTTTCGTTCTGCGTCACTCGGACCTTTTCGCCGATTTCGATCCACGGTGACGGCCACCGTTCGGAGGTTAGCTATGCGAAGCGGTTTATTTCTGATTTTGATGTTTCTACTTTCTGTTCCCGGAGCGGTTTTCGCTCAGGGTCCGTTCGAAAAGGGCGGCGCTTACGATATTCCGGGAAGCCCGGACGCCCCTGCCCCACCGGAACCGCCCGAAGAATTGATGCCGGACGGTATTAAAGGAATGGAAGAGTCGATGGACGATGAGGCTTTTAATGAAGCCGTCAATGCTCTCGACACAGAGTTAGAAACCATGGAAGAACCGCCCATCGAGGAACCTGCTCCCGAAGAAGGCGTCTACCAAGAGGTGGATGAGGGAGAGGAAGAATCGTTCGAACTCGACGCAGCGGAAGAACCGATTCTCGGTGAAGCGATGCTGGATGAACCGTTCCCCGAGGGAATCGACTTCAACTCTCTCCCCGAACAACATATCGTCGAACCGGGGGACACCCTGTGGGATCTTTCTGCCCGCTACCTCAACAATCCCTGGTACTGGCAAAGCATCTGGGCCATGAACCAGCAAATCACCAACCCGCACTGGATTTATCCGGGCGACGTTCTCAACTTCCGCCCCCAGATGCCAGGCGAACCGATGCGCATGGAAATCGCATTGGGCGAACAGAATCTCGGCGACATCCGTGAGGCCTACGATCCCGGACAAGCAGGCAGCGTTGCCGGTGGTCTGATCGACCTGCCTTCGATGGAAAAAATCAACTTCTTCAACTTCCGCCGAGACGGCTTTGTAGCCCGTAGCGAATTACGCAATACGGGTACCATCGCCGGTTCACGCGATGAAGGAAAAATTTCGTTCGCCGAAGGGGACCGGATTTACATCAAGCCGCAAAACTCCGGGGATTACACCATCGGCCAATACTATCAGATTTTCCGCAGCCACGGGGAAGTCGATCATCCCGTGAGTGAAGAAACGATCGGATACAAGGTCGAAATCCTGGGACAGATCGAAGTCGAAAAAGTGATCAACGACGTGGTCATCGGTCATATCACGCAAAGTTATAATAGTATCTTGCGCGGCGACTTGGTTCGCCCGTGGCTGGACGCCTACCGTGACTTGCGTCCCAAACGCAACATGGTCGAATTCAAAAACGGCTACATCGTCGATTTCCTGGATGAAAACATCCTCATCGGCCAGATGCAGATTCTGTTCATCGACAAAGGTATCAGCCATGGTCTGAAGGAAGGCAACCGCCTGTTCGTGGTTCGCCGAGGCGACGGACTGGAGCAATACGAAATTCTCAAGAAAGATCAATACCCTTACGAGAAAATTGCCGAGCTGCTCGTACTCTCCGCCGGCTCGTCGGCCTCGACCGCCGTAGTTACCCATTCGATCACCAACCTCGAACGCGGTGACCGGGTCATCATGGAGAAAAACTACTGAAACAAGGCGAAAGATCCGCTAGAATCGCAACCCTTCACTCCCTCCGCACTCCGGAGGGAGTTTTTTTTGATACAAGTCATCAATCTCGATATTTGACACCATTTTCGTTTTTCACCCTGAATCGGTCCTTTCTTTTTCTGAAAAATCGGGGTAAGACCGTCAAACGTGGTAACGATAAGAAAGAAAACCGATGAAATGGACGACGATGCGATTCTTTCTGCTGCTTTGGATCTCTCTGGGACTCTTGACCTTCGGCGGGTGCCTGGAAAACGAAGACACGACGGGAAACGATGACGACCTTCCCGGCGACGAAGATCTGGACGAGGAGATTTCGGATGGGGACATCTGGCCGGAAGGCTCGATAGACGATCTCGACGGGCGCTGGGGATGGAATTTCGCGCTGACCTACACCACCTTGCTTCCATTCGTCAAGCGCGAAGCCACCATGCTGCTCACCGGACACGCGATATCCGAGGTCGATCACGACGGAACCTCGTTTACCTTCAATGAGAAAATTTGCACGTTAAACATGGAAGTTGTTGAATTTGAAGACGATTTCAAGATTTTCTTCCCACAATACACGGTCGATTCCGTGCCGGTCAAAACCCATACGGGGGAATTGGGTGAACTGGCGGAAGGTGCAAGCTTTTACGTTCCGCCTTCGTTGAGTATGTTCGGTCTTAAAGAAGAAGACATGTCCGACCCCTTCAACGATCCGATGCCCACTGAAATCGACGATCCGCTGGTCTACGATATGGACGAAGACGACCACGTCGGCGTTACGGCCCGAATCAATACCTTCGGTGTTTCAGCCGAAGTCTACGTCGTGCTTCGTCTGATGCGGGAACTGGATGGCACATTGGTCAACGGCAATCGCCTGGAAGGTTTTAACGACTCCAACGCCGAAATGGTGGTATTGGATGCGGACCCGGAAATTTTCATGATGGAACTCGATCTGGTCAAGGTGGAAGATCCCGAGGTCAACCACTTCGAAATCGTCCGCCTGCCGGATGACTTCGACTGCGAAAAGCTGTTGACCGAAACCGATCGCCTGTTCCAGTACGATCCCCATGATTACGTCGATCCTTTGTACCCGCCGGAGGAAGAAGAGTAACGATGTTCCGGCGGATAAGGCGCTGTTTTTCGTCTTTCGACGCAAAATGACACGGAGATGACGATGCTGTTTGAAACCGCCGGAATCGAAGTGGCGTTCTGGATTCCACCGCTGGTCGCTTTTACGTTGTCGTTTTTCACCTCGATGGGTGGCGTTTCCGGCGCGTTTCTGTTGCTTCCCTTCCAGATGTCGGTGTTGGGGTACACCACACCTTCCGTCAGCGCCACCAACCAGCTTTACAACATCGTCGCCATTCCGAGCGGTGTATACCGCTACGCCCGAGAGGGACGCATGGTCTGGCCGCTGACCTGGGCGGTGATTATCGGCACGTTACCCGGCGTGTTTTTCGGTGCCTGGGTAAGGGTGGTCTACCTACCGGACGCTCGGCCGTTCAAACTGTTCGCCGCTTTCGTGCTGGGATATATCGGACTTCGACTGGTAAGGGATTTGGTGCGCCAAAAGACATCCGGCAAAGGGGCCGATGCCGAAACACGATTTCAACAAGCCGTTCGGCGTTACAAAAAAGATAACGAAGAAACGGACGCCCCCCTGCGCGCCGTAAAAGTCCACCGTTTCGATCTAAAACGCATCGAATACGAATTTTATGGAGAACGGTACAACGTGCCGTTTCTCGGAATTTTCTCGCTAAGTCTCGTCGTCGGCGTCATTGGGGGTATTTACGGCATCGGCGGCGGAGCGATCGTCGCACCGTTCTTCGTCTCGTTCTATCATCTGCCAGTCTATACCGTAGCCGGAGCCGCGCTGATGGGCACCTTCGTTACGTCAGTAGCCGGTGTGGCATTTTATCAGGTACTGGCGTGGATGTATCCCGAGATGACCATCGCCCCGGACTGGCTGCTGGGATCACTGTTCGGTGTGGGTGGCCTGGCAGGCATGTATCTGGGCGCACGGTTCCAAAAATACGTTCCGGCAAAGCTCATCAAATGGATGCTCGGAGCGGTGATTCTCATTACCGGAACCCGCTACGTGCTGGAATTTTTCGGTATCTGATTCGCTTGAAAGAGAATACCGGAAAAAATCCACTGCTTTTCCTTGTAATGCAACGATTCATTCCCTCATGAATTTCAGTACGGGCGCATCACAAAATAGTGCGACTTTCGTAAAATCCTCTTTTTTCGTAGCGGCGAGGCGTAAGCCCGCCGTTTTTGCCTTTTGAAAGTTGCTTTTATGCCTCCAATTTCCCTTTTCGGCGGGCTTACGCCTCGCCGCTACAACCAAATGAATGAATGATTCAATATTATTGGGCCAATTCGCACCATTTTGTGATGCGCCCTTTCAGTACAATTTCCGGTAATTTTCCTTGACACTTATAGACGGAATCCTTAGTATTCACGGCCTGGAACCGACGGTTTGGCGGAGTAGCTCAGTCGGTTAGAGCATACGGCTCATATCCGTAGTGTCGGGGGTTCAAGTCCCTCCTCCGCTACCAGGTGACGGCCTGAAGGATTCCTTCAGGCCGTTTTTTTTGATCTGTATGGCAAACGGCAACGCACGAAACCCTTTTATCCAGAAGAAACCTCTTTCGTGCGTGGAATCGGATAGAGACGATGATCCAGGTTGTCGGACTACGACACAATTTCGGAGAACGAGATCTTTTTCGCGGTATCAGTTGGACGATTGGCGACCGCGACCGCGTAGCACTGGTCGGAATGAACGGCTCGGGAAAGTCCACCCTGATGAAATTCATCGCGGGTCTGATGGAGCCGGAGGAAGGACAGGTCGTGTTCAGTCGAGGGGCGACCTTCGGCTACCTGCCCCAAGACGGTGTGGTCCACCACGGACGCACGGTGCTCGATGAAGTCAAAACGGCTTTCGAAAGCATTGTTGAACTGGAACAGCGCCAGAAAGAATTGGAAGTCCGACTCTCCCAGGAAACGGAAGGCAGCGAAGCTCATACCAGCACGGCAATCGAACTTGCCGAAGTGCAACACGATTTCATGGAGGCAGGCGGCCACGGAATCGGCGGAGATATCGAACGGGTACTGACCGGACTAGGATTCAAGCGGGAAGAACTGCAAAAGCATTGCGAGGAATTTTCGGGCGGCTGGCAAATGCGCGTGGCGCTGGCGAAAATCCTGCTTACCCATCCTACGATGCTGCTGCTCGACGAACCGACCAACTACCTCGATATCGAGGCTCGTACGTGGCTGATGCAATTCCTGCGTGCTTATGAAGGTGCGGTGATGCTGGTCAGCCACGACCGATACTTCATCGACCAGGTGGTTACCAAAATCACCGAAATCCACGATGGCCAGCTTGACGATTATTTCACCAATTATAGTGGTTATCTGGAAGAGCGTGAAAAGCGCTTGGAAATCCTGCGTTCCCAGTATACGCGACAACAGGAGGAAATCGCCCGGATCGAAGCCTTTATCAATCGATTTCGTTACAAAGCGGATAAAGCTTCACTCGTGCAAAGCCGGGTCAAGCAACTGGAAAAAATCAAGCGCATCGAACTGCCGAAGGTTCGCAAAAAAATCCGCTTTCGTTTTCCCGATCCCGAGCCAAGCGGGAAGGATGTCCTCACGGCAGAGGAATTGTCGGCGGCCTATGGGGAAAAAGTGGTCTTCGAGGGAATGGACTTTCTCGTCCGACGCGGCGAAAAAGTCGCCGTGGCAGGCGTCAACGGAGCCGGAAAAACCACCCTGCTAAGACTGATAGCCCATCAGAAATCGGCACATCACGGAGAGTTGCGACTCGGACATAATGTTACGCTGGACTACTTCGCCCAAGACGTGGAACGCACTCTAGATCCGAAATTGACCGTCTATCAG
>CAXXVK010000010.1:0-214991 GCA_963676915.2 Myxococcota bacterium | reverse complement strand
TCACCCATGGCAATATCGGCCACGGTTTCGTATTTTTCCACCACCAGATGAGCCAACGTTTTGCCCGAATCGATATTGTCCATGTTCGGAGATACGAGATACAGGCAGTATTGTGCCGGATCCATAATGATTTCCGTGGCGTATTGCAAACCATCTTCATAAGTCTGCGGATCAACCAGCTTTTTCTTGATTTCCGCCAGTTTCGCTTCATCCCCGAGCAAAACGGTACGATCGATTTTGTCGCAAGGGTCGATCTCGGGCATCGCCTGTTCTTCCGTCTCGGACGGCAACGGTTCGGACCATGCCGATTTTGTATCGGATCTCCCCGCCGATTTCCCGGTCTGACAGGCCCAAAGACCGGTCACCAGGAATAAACACACCAATCCCGGCAGCCATAGTGAATGATTCACAATACGGGACATACGCCTTCCTCCATTATTGATTCTTGCATAGCAAGTTTATTGACCTAATTAACGTTGCGTGTAAAATTTTACAACATTTTTAGCTTTCGGACCACTTCTTTTCTTCTTCTTCTCGCAAAGAACGTCGCAAAACCTTGCCGATCATCGATTTCGGCAATTCTTTACGGAATTCTACCTCTTTCGGAACCATATAAGGACTTAGTTTGTCTTTGCAAAACTGCCGAATGCTTTCCGGTTCGATGGTTTCCCCTGATTTCGGCACGACATACGCTTTGATAAACTCGCCTTTGGTCGGATGGGGCAACCCAACCGCCACCGCCTCGGCAACCTGGGGATGTTCGTGCAGTACTTCGTCGATTTCACTGGGAAACACGTTGAACCCGGAGACGATCACCAGATCTTTTTTCCTGTCTACAATCGTGATGTAACCGTCTTCGTCCATGATTCCGATATCGCCGGTATACAACCAGCCGTCTCGCAGGGTTTCCTTTGTCATTTCAGGCTGGTTCAAGTATCCCAGCATCAAATCGGGACATTTCACAACGATCTCTCCCGACTCACCCAACGGCATTTCCTTTTCACCTCGTTCGAGATCCACGATTTTCCATTCCACGTCGGGAAACGGGATACCGATGGTGCCCGGTTTGCGCTTGCCATGCGCTGGATTGCAGGCGATGGCGGTTACGCACTCGGTCAGACCGTAGCCTTCGATCAACGCCGCCCCGCTGCGCTCCTCGAAGTCTCGCATCACCGCCAACGGAAGGGGGGCCGCGCCCACGAAAATTCCCCGCAAGGAGGTCAGGTCGTAGCGGTCCAGATCGGCCAGTTCCTTGATGGCGATAAACATCGTCGGGACACCGGCGAAAATCGTCGGTCGTGCCTGATCGACGGTACGAACCAACTCGCGTGCGTCGAAACGCGGCAACAGGATCACCGTCCCCCCGCAGGAAAGCGGAGCATTCATGCAAACCGACATTCCAAACCCGTGAAACAGCGGCAACACCGCCAAAAGACTGTCGGATTCCTGGATTTCAACCCAGCTTGTCGCCTGCATGGCGTTGCAGATCATCGCCCGATGGGACAGCATGATGCCCTTGGAAATCCCCGTCGTTCCACCGGAATAGATCAGCACGGCCAGTGCATCGGGATCTATTTCGACCTCGGGTGCCTCGTGAAACTCGTGCAGCATCGGGCGCATGCGATAAGTGATTGAATCCTTTGGGATATTCACCGCAGGCATGGCTTTGTCGAATCGTCGCTTGATCGGGTACAGTAGGTTCAGGGGAAACGGCAGGAAATCGGCGAGAGAGGTATAGACCAGCACATCCAATTCGACGGTTTTGCGGATGGTGTTGATTTTTTTCGACAACAGATCCAACGCGATCAACGTACGTGCCCCGGAATCCTTGAACTTGAATTCCAGTTCTCTTTCGGCATTGAGCGGATTGGCGAGCACCGCCACCGCTCCGAGCTTCATCAGCGCATAATACGCAATAATGAACTGAGGACAGTTGGGCATCAGCAGGATCACACGGTCGTTCTTGCGAATTCCCCGTGCGTACAACGCCCCTGCGAAACGCTCGATATACGCCAGCAACTCTTCATAAGTCAGTGTCAATCCCATGAACCGTATGGCGGCGCGTTCGGGTCGCTGACGACCGGTCGCCGTTACGTAGGAGTACAGATCCCGGTTGGGATACTCCAGATGGTGTGGAACATGTGGGTCGTACTGTCGATACCAGCGCGGCTCGGACATGGAATTTTTCCTCGTTTTGTGTTTTCGGCAATCCGGCAATATCAAGCAAAATACAGCAAAAAAGATCCACTTCGAATCAACAAGCCTGTTTTGACACCTGTTTTTGTCGAAGCTTACCTTCTGTCGTCATCCCCACCTGTATTGGAAACTCCAGTTTCGGGGATGTTATTCCTTTTCCAGTTTTTTTCGCAACGTATCTATTTTATTAAAAAAATACTTCGTGCTTGCCAGGTTTTTGTCCTGGGAAATTTTGTACAGTCGATCGGTGTATTTCCACAATTCGGGGAGAATTCGGTTTTCGGTCTTCTGTGCCGCGCCGCGAATGAGATTGCTCAGGATCTCGTCGAGATAGAGGAAGAACTGGTCGTAGCGGTATTTCGTATCGACTTTGTTTCGGTTTTCAAGAATGTGTTTCAATTGATGCTGCGGCCATCCTCGGACAACTCCACCCCCTGGTAAAGCGCCGTGTACCGTTCTTTGAGCCGCTGCAAAAGGCGGGTCATTCCCACGTTGGTTTTATCTCCCAACTGCCAGGCCAGCATCAAATGCAGTTCGGTAAATACGGAAATATATTTATCCAGCGTGCTTTTCAGCGGGTCGGGATCGTCGGGAAACTGCACGGGAGAATCCTCATATTCGGCAGCGGAGACGATGGAGACCTCGTCGGCTTCCGCGACATCTTCACTCCATTGGCTCTCCCCGACACGCAGAAAACCGCCGACCGCCCGATTGTACCGATAACCGACGACAAACGCCCCACCTTCCCAAAGCGACAATTCGCAATACAACCCATACCGACGAATCAGCAAGGTCATGGGAAAAGAAGCCAATGCTTCGACCGCTTCCGTTTCTTTGTGACCGGGAAATGTAGCCAAAGCCTTGTGACGAAACAGGCTCGCCAGCATCGGACCAAGCCTTCGTCGCATCCCAGCAACTCCGCATTCCAGAAGGATTCCTTCGGAACCAGTGGCGCGGGCAGGCGTTTATCGAACAAACGAAGTCCGCCCGTCTCGGCATCGAACATGGCCCTTTGAATGGGAGTTCCGTCTTTATAAAGGAGATAGGCCGCTTCGACGGAATTCGACAGCAACAAGTACCCCGTAAAACCTTCATGGAAGGTACGGATATCGTCCAGCAGAGTCGGTAGAAACTCGGAGCCGATCCGAGGCACCGAGTAGGTTCTTTCGGTATAGGGAAACAGCATGACCGTACCTTTTCAAGCGTTCGAAACACGCGGAGTGAGAAAGTATAATCCAAAACCCGGACAACGCAAACCCCGAATCTTTGATGACATGCGATTTCGGCAGAAATTTTTGTACAAACCTTCAACGGAGTCACAAGACCTAGTTTTTGGGGGACATCAATCCGGGTGCATCACAAAATGGTGCGAATTGGCCCAATAACATTGAAGCTTTCATTCATTGGGTTGTAGCGGCGAGGCGTAAGCCCGCCGAAAAGGGAGATTGGGGGCATAAAAGCAACTTTCAAAAGGCAAAAACGGCGGGCTTACGCCTCGCCGCTACGAAAAAAGAGGATTTTACGAAAGTCGCACTATTTTGTGATGCACCCCATCCATCCCAAAAATTCTAAAAACTCCCGCTCTTGCTTTCCGAGTCCGAACATACTATGACATGGTGTGTCAAATCGACCGGTTTCGGGTCGACGCCTGCAACGAAAACCGAAGGGAGAAGGACCGTGCCGTTTTCCAATCAACTGACCAAAGCTTACAATACCTTTTCGTTTTTGCCGGAATCCATGCGTACTTCGGTGTTTTCCCTGGCTTTCGGGCTGAAAGTCCCGTTTATGGCGACGGCAGGCGTGAAAATCGTTTCGGTCGATGAACGGCGCGTGGAACTGATTCTGAAAAACCGGCGAAAAGCGCAAAATCATCTCAAACAGGTTCATGCTTCGGCGATGTGCCTGCTTGCCGAAACCGCCACCGGGCTGATGGTCGGGATCAACCTGCCGGACCATTCCCTGCCTTTGATGAAAAGCATGAAGCTGAATTTCGTCAAGCGCTCCACCGGGGATTTCACAGCGGTGGCCAAACTCACGGACGAGCAATTGGCCAGCATTCGCAACGATCCCAAGGGTGAGGTGACGGTTCCGGTTACGTTGACCGACGAGGCGAGCATCGAGCCGGTACTATGTGAAATGACCTGGGCCTGGATACCGAAAAAACGCTGATTCACAACTGAAACGTCCCCACTGTGACCGATTCGGGTTGACACCGTCTGCCACAATTCGTTACACTGATGAGAGCGGGGGTTCCCGCGAATCGGGGAGGATGGTGGCTCATGCTGGAACTTTCAAGGTTTCGGTTCAAATCTTACTGAATGGAGAAATGTATTCCGTTCCCCGCGAAAGAGATCGACCGCCATCACACAACGCTGTTTAACTACGAAAGTATCTAAACGGCACGGTTTTAGACAACAGGGGTAGGATGGACAAAAAAGGGGCAGTGAAACCTCTTCCAGTCTGGGGTCGAGGGCTTGTTTTTCTGATAAGCTTGGTGTTCTTCATAGTGCTGTTGGAGGGGGGATTGATTCTTGCAGGTCGGTACATATTCGACCGACCTACGATAGGTGCGCCTGACGCCGACAACCCGGGAACGCGGCGGATTCTTTGCCTTGGAGATAGCTACACCCATGGCGGCTTGGTAGACGATGACGAAACCTATCCGGCGTATCTGCAAAAAACGCTGGATGAAAAATACGGTCCGGGAGCGTTTCGGGTATTCAACCAGGGAGTTTGCGAGACCAACACGACTGAATTGATCACCTACCTTCCCGGAGTTCTCGAAAAATATCGGCCCGATCTGGTGATTTTATTGGTGGGTTCTGCCAATTTGTTCAATCCGTGGGAATTCGACAAGCACCGCAAAAACGATTGGAAGTCCAGGCTAAAAAGTTGGTTTTACGACCGGCGCGTCGTGCAAATGGTGCGGTTGATGTCCATGAGTTTCATGGAAACACCCGACGTGGATGAAAATCTCCAAGAAGAATATAACCTGGGAGAAACCTACACACGGCTCAATTATCTCAAAGCAAATCACTCCAATTGCTCTTTCGATCCTCCCGATTATCGAAAAATGTACGCGTCTTCTCCAGAACCCGGTGACGTGAGTGCCCCCGAATTCTGGAAGTATGTCAAAGAAAATCGCTACGAAGATGCATTAGAGGCCGGAAAAGCCTTTCTTGATGACCCTGACGCCAAAGATCCCGAACATCGTGTATTGTTTAAAATGATTGGCCTGGCCATGGATCAGGAAGACTTGGTTGAAGCGGCGAAGTGGGTCAATTCCACGCTTCCCGGTGGACAGAGACTTTCGACGGAACAACTAAAAAGCTGTGCCTCCGAGTATTTTCGATTTTTGGGCGATCATCGAATGTACAATGGCCAATACGACCAGGCCGCAGAAGTGTATTTAAAAGGTGTTAAAGCCAAACCGATTTCCGAGGACAATTACTACTGGTTGAGCAAAGTATTCGATCGCCAAAGCCGCATTGATGCCCAAACGGTGGTGGATACGCTGAAAAAACTGCAACGTGAGGCGCTCGATTCCATCGATCCGAAGCCCAGTCCGTTTTTGGAGCCGTACATTCGGATTTTCGAGGACAAATTGACGTGGGAACGCCAAGTCAAGGATTGGATCGAAGACGACCTGGACACCATCATTCGCATGATTCACCGCAAAAGCCAGGCTCCCTTGGTGTTGCAGACCTATCCCATCGAATATCCTTTAGCCAACAGTGCTTTGAAGGCTGCGGCCAAGGAACACAAGCTTCCGTTGGTCGATCACCTCCCGGTTTTCGATGCATTATCGCCGAAAAACAAGTATTTTCTGGACGATGATCATTGCACTCCGCTGGGGCATCAGGTTATGGTTGAGACGCTTTACGAGACGCTTGTAAAGGAAAGGGTGATTGCACAATGACTACCCCCCTCCCCGATGAACCCGTAAAGCAGGAGCACGAAACGGAATCCGAAAACCAGGAGTATCCCCAGTTCGAGAGCAATCGGGATCTGTTGCTGTACTTGTTTCTGCGTATCCGGGAAAGTAAAAAATACTATTTGATCCCCTTCTGGCTGGTGCTGGGTTTTCTGGGTCTGTTTCTTACGCTTACCGGAAATTCCTCCATTCTTCCCGCTATTTACGCCATTTTTTAGGCGTTTTTCATGCACCAACGGAAACTATGGTTCGTCCGAACGTTCAAATTCCTTAAAGGTGGCGGTCCCGTTCCTCCGTTGGGGTTGTTGTCGCTGGCCGCTGTGGTGCGTGAGCGATTTGCAGAGCGCTACGAGATACGCATTCTCGATACCGGAATTTTGGGAGAGGAAGCGGTTCGCAAGCAGCTCGCTTCGGGGGAAGCCGATATCGTCGGCTTCAGTGTGATGAGCTGCGAGGACGACCTGTTGCACGAGCTGGCCGGAGTTGTCAAAGCCGCTCGTTCGGATACATTGACGCTGGTTGGCGGACCTCATGCCACCGTTGCCGGAGAAGATCTGCTGGGGGATGCCAACCTCGATCTGATCGTTCTCGGTGAGGCGGAAGAGAGTTTTCCTGAAATTCTGGATGCTTATGAAGATGGTTCACAGTTCGAGTCCATCGCTGGATTGGTTAGCCGACAGGACGGCGAACGTGTCCGAAATGCCGAGCGTTCCCCTATCGAAAATCTCGATGACCTGCCGTTTCCGGCCTGGGATCTGATTGATATGAAATACTACGCCGCGTTCGCCAACTGGAACGGGGCATTGAAGGCGGACTATTACGCGGTGCTGTCCTCCTCGCGAGGATGTCCGTACGGTTGCTATTTTTGCCACAATCTTTTCGGGAAAAGGGTTCGTGCCCGAAGCGCAGACAGCGTTTTTAATGAATTGAAACGGTTGTACGAGGAATTCGGCGTTCGAGAGGTGCACGTTCTCGACGATATCTTCAATTTCAACGCCAAGCGCGCCAAAGAGATCATGACGCGGGTAATTGACTCCGGGATGGACTTGTCTTTTGCTTTTCCCAATGGATTGCGCGCCGATATCATGACCGATGAGTTGATCGAGCTTTTTTACAAAGCCGGAACCTACAAAGTCAATTACGGTTTCGAAACCGCTTCTCCACGGTTACAAAAGGTGATTGGCAAGAACCTGAACGTGGAAAAAGCATCCGAAGTCTTTGAAAAAACCTCGAAAATCGGGATTCTCACTGGGGCGTATTTCATGTTCGGTTTTCCCACGCAGACCCGCGAGGAAATCCTCGACAGCATCGATTTCGCCGTACGTTCGAGTTTGGATGCCGCCTATTTTTTCAAGGCGACGCCGTATCCGGGAAGCGGATTTTTCGAGCAAGTGCATTCGAAAGAAAGCGGAACCCGTCCCGAAAATTTCGCGGAGTATCATTTTTTCTCGTATGCTCGCAGTTACGGCGAATTGGATGTGACCGAGTTGAACGAACTGATCCTGCTGGCCCAGGAACGGTTCGTGTTCAGTTTTCGCCGTTTGTGGCGAGGTTTTATAAAAGCACCGAAAAAATGGCGTTTTTTGCGTGGAGTGGCTGAAGCATTAGCGCTGGGCTTACAGGCGTTTTTGGTGCGGCGGTTGATGGCAGGAACGAAGGAAGGGAAAAAGACATGAAACGGCTGATGCTCTTTTTCCTGCTTCTTCTAGCGCTTTTGCTACCCTGGCGGTTGCGTGTCGCGCTGGCGGAAGGGCTGGGCTGGGTCGCGCAAGGTCTTTACGGATTATATTATGCTCTCATGCGCTGGATGCTGAAGCGTCTCGAACGAAAGGAGAACGGTGGATGAAGGAAATCGCCGTACTTTTTTCGGGAGGAACCGATTCTACCGCCGCCGTGGCGTTGCTGGCCGAATCCTACGACCGTCTGCACCTGCTGTCCTATGGGCATTCGGGGATTTCCAAACCCGAAAACAGCCGTACCAACGTTCGTTTGCTCGAACAAAGGTTCGGTGAACGCTTCGAACATCGCATCTACGATGTGGACCGTCTGTTTCGTTGGGTAACCTACCTGAATTATTGGGAGAATGTCCGCAAGTTCGGCTTTTTCAACCTGACCACCTGTGGTCTGTGCAAATTGAGCATGCACGTGCGGACGCTCGTATATTGCCTCGATCATGGCATCGGCGAGGTTGCGGACGGCGCGAACCGGCATATGTCGCATTTTCCCGCTCAGATGCAAGAGGTTCTGGATGAACTTCGTAACCTGTATGCCCGTTTCGGGATTGTTTACCAAAATCCGGTATTCGACTACGATTCTCCCGGCGGATTGGACTGGACACACAAAGTCGGTTTGATTCCGAAGGAGGAAAAATCATCGAGCGAGGAAGAAAAACAGCGCACGACGGGCCGACTTTTGGTGGATTTCGGACTTTCCGAGGAAGAGAATCTGAAAGGCACCGAAACCGACCGCAGCATGCAAGCCCGCTGTTTTCAATTGACGTTGCTCAATGCCTTTGCATTGGGATATTATATTCCCCGCCACGGTGAAGACGCCTACCGAAAAGGGATTCAGCGGTATTATCGGCAGAAAATCGCCCGTGTGGCCGAACATTTGGAACGCTATCGACTTGAGGATAAAAACACGGATCTTTCTCGTATGATCGACCGGAACTCCTGATACTCTACCGTTATGACCTTACGAAGCCGAAAAAACGTGGAACGACTGGCCCGCCTGCTTGCAGTGGGATTCGGTTTGTTTTTGTTCGTGGCGCTGGAACTGGTTGCCCGATGGGTCACGGACGAAAGCGAGTTGGACCAGATTCTCGATATACTGGAGCAAGATCCGGTGTTGTTCTGGCGGCAGCGCTCCGGGTTGGATACGATCTTTGCAGAGCATGCGGTTGTCACCGACGAAAGAGGATTTCGGGTGGCAGAGAAAGATGCTCGGGAGGATGGTGACCCGTCGGAGGCACTCCGTATCGTTTGCCTGGGAGCCTCGCCAACCTTCGGATGGGGCGTGGACGCTTCCGAAACCTACAGTCAGGTTCTTCAGCATCGGTTGTCGGCGTCACTCAAGCGTCCGGTTCAAGTGACCAACGGGGGGATGATCGGCTATTCCTCCCACCAGGGACGGTTGTTGTTCGAACGGGAAATTGCACCACAACACCCTGACATAATTACGGTTTCCTACGTGATCAACGATGTGGATTCCTACCGCTTTTTCCGCTCCGATGGTCGCCCCGATCGCAGCCTGGAACCTGCCGGCTTGGTGGGAGTCACACTGCAAAATCTATTGATGAGAAGCTTGTTGGTGAGGTTATTGAACCGTCTGTCTGTGACGTTGGCGGGTGGTACGGATACGGTGGACGGTAAACCGATGGAGTTGTATCGTCCCCAGTCGGTGCGGGTTTCTCCACGTCACTACGAGGAAAATGTAAAAGCCATTATCGAAAGTGCGAAAGCGCAGGGTATTCGGGTGTGGCTGATCAAGATGCCGGTCCATCTCCCTGCCGGAATCGTGCCCGATGCGAAAACCCTTGAAAAAGCAAACGATCATTTGGAAAAAGGCGTTCGGTTGTCCGAAGAAAACCGCTGGGAGGACGCGTTACCCGAGCTTGAAAAAGCGCTCGAACTAGCGCCGGATCTGGCGTTAGCCCATTACACGATGGCTCGATGTTGCAGGAAGCTTGGACGAGATGACGAGGCGAGGGAAGCCATTCGAAAAACCATGGCGAGCGAATCGAAGCGCTGCGGTCGCATGGGATTGCAGTACAACGCGATCATGGAACGGATCGCCCACACCACCGGGACACCGCTCGTGGATGTTCCGGCAGCGTTCGAAAAAGAAACCCGCTATCTGTTCGTCAGTCCCGAAACCGACCCGATTCATCCCAACGCCCTGGGACACCGGATCATCGGAGAGCACCTGGCCGAACGGATTTCACGAGGGTTTGCGGTACAGGGGAAGCCGTAGTTTACTACCATTTCGGATAGTACGGTCTTGTCATCCGCAATGATCCTATAGACGATTTTCACCGTTTCCTGTATAGTAAAGGAATGGAATCGGTGGATACCATACCGTGATCGATCTCCTTTCCTTACGAAAGGAACCCCATGCCGCCACGACGACCGAAATGGTTGGAACAAGCCTTGAACAACCTGCTTCACCTGGAGTTGTTGGATATCGATGTCGAAACCTTGTTACCGTCGAACGAGGATTACGACTGGAAAATGGTGAATCTGGGGGCTCCGGCAAAGTTATTGGGACGATACGATAAAGATCAGGTAGCCGAACGCCTTGAACACTACGGCATCGCCCAGAAACTACGAAGCGCGGGATTTACGGATCTGCGTACCAAAGTTATAGCCCGAGAGCGGCGAGTGTGGGAAGTTCGTATCTACAACGGAAACTCGCAACCCGAAAACCTGCTGATCGAAACGTTTATTCACGACGGCGCGTTTTCTACGCATGCAGAGTGTGCAAAGGATCTGCACGGTGTGGTGCTGCCGATGATTTTCATTCAGTGGCTTTGCCTTCAGAACCCTTTCGCTCCGTTCGAAAAACCGCTCCCTGCCCTTCCCGGTCAACGGCACCCCGGCCTGAGAATCGGCAAAGACATCATGCGTATTTTCATTGCCATGGGAGAACGCAACAACTACGGCGGGGTGGCCAACACCCCGGAATACTTACACAATGCCGTGCTGTATTCGTATAAATTTCACTACCTGAACCCGGTGACAGAAGGAAAACTGCAAGCCCTGATGCGTGACCTCGAACCTTATCCGCTCTCCCATGTTTCGTGGGGACGCCTGCTGCATTGCGTGGTCGAAGAGCGCGTGGGTGCGGAGTTCGATTGGTTCCATGAAGAACAGATTCTTCCCTTGAACGATCGACTGAAAGCCCATTTCGAAAGTCGGGAGTATCGACAAATCTGCCGAGAAACCCGCGAAAACACGCATTTTCGTTTCAATACGAGCCAATTCAACATCCATTGTCCCCTCAATTCGGACGGCTCGCCGAAAGTCCGCGTCGATGAAGTCATCGGTCGGGCATTGCACGCCTGAACCGGGCCTGACTTTTCGGTACGATCATGGCAGAGAATTCCACGACCGCCCGCCTCGTCATGCACATGGACATGGATGCCTTTTTCGCCTCCGTGGAGCAACGGGACCGCCCCGAACTGCTCGGAAAGCCCGTGATCGTCGGCGCGGCTCCGGGATCTCGTGGGGTCGTTTCGACCTGCTCGTATGAAGCCCGGCGTTTCGGTGTTCATTCGGCGATGCCGATTTCCGAAGCCTACCGTCGTTGTCCCCAGGGCGTTTACCTTCCGCCGGACATGTCCCGATATCAGGAGGTTTCCCGGCAGGTTATGGAGGTTCTGGGCCGGTTTTCTCCCGTGGTGGAACCGGTTTCGGTGGACGAAGCGTTTGTGGATCTCACCGGTTGTACGGCGTTATGGGGCGAAGCGCGTCATATCGGTGAAAAAGTCAAAAAGACGGTCGAAACGGAACTTCGCCTGACCGCTTCCGTCGGCATCGCTCCCAACCGAATGGCGGCGAAAATCGCCAGCGATCTGGAAAAGCCGGACGGGTTGGTGATCGTCGCGGCAGAGGAGTTGCTCGACTTCCTAGCGCCGCTGGATGTCGGCAAACTGCGCGGCGTCGGTGCGAAAGGTCGGGACAAGCTGTATTCGATGGGATGTCGCACGGTGTCGGACGTTCGCCGGTGCGATGAAACCTACCTGATTCGGAAACTGGGCGAACATTTTGGCAGGGCGCTTTTTCGGCAGGTCTGGGGGCGTTCGTCGGCGACGGTCGAGCAGGGCGTGGGAAGGAAATCGGTCAGCAAGGAAGTAACGTATCAGGAAGATGTCACCGAAGAAGCCATACTGAACCGCACATTGCGCGATCTATCGCGAGAAGTTGGACGACGGCTGAGAAAAAAAGGACTCAAAGGTCATACCGCCACGATGAAAATCCGCCTGAAAGGTTTCGAGACGCACACCCGACGGAAACGGCTGGAGCGTCCCATTGATCTGGACGACGAGATATTCCAGGCGGCCTGGAATCTATACGAACATTGCGGTTTTCGACACTACGCCGTGCGTCTGATCGGGTTGGGAGTGGCCGATCTGGTAACCGACGAACCCGAGCAACTTCAGCTTTTTCCCGAAGATCGCCCCGATCCGCGCCGGGAAAAACTGGATCGCACCCTGGATTCCATCGAGGAACGCTTCGGACTGGGGAGCGTGCATCGGGCGGGTTCATTGAAACCGAAAAAGAAGTAGATACCGACGACACGGGTTATTAAGCTAGCAGTAAAAAAGAGAAAATTTCCAAAGATACTCTGTACGCTCGCGATCGTGAGTTTTCCTTGGGTTTTTCTTGCCGTAGCGCGTCATAAGAAATATCATATCTCGCGTTCGGGCGTGGTGGCCCGACCGGAAGGATTTTGGGAGAGACAATCCAACGAGTCGCTTAGGAGGAAGCCATGCGAGACGGGATGATCACCGGCCACGACGGAACCCGCCTGTATTACAGGGAATTCGGCAAAGGACAGCCGGTGGTGTTGTGCGACGGCATCGGTTGCGATGGCTTCATCTGGAAACACCTGATTCCCTACCTCAAAGACCGCTATCGTTTCGTGCACATGCATTATCGAGGTCATGGAAAAAGCCAGATGCCGGTGAAGTTGGAAAACGTCGGCATCGAGCACCTCTGTCACGATATCGATTGTCTTTTCAAAGAGTTGGAGCTACCTCCCGCCGTGCTGATGGGACATTCCATGGGCGTACAGGTGATTTTTGAGTTTGCGCATCTCTATCCGAAGCACGTTGCCGGGCTGGTGCCGGTCTGTGGGTCGTACGGCGAACCGCTCAACACCTTCAATGGCAGCTCGTTGGGTGGAAAACTGATTCCCTATGTCAAAAATTTCGTTTCCCGGCATAAGTCCCTTGTAACGTTGGTGATGCAAACGGTAGTTCCTTCCGAAATCGCCTGGAAAGTGGCGATCAACACCGAAGTCAACGGCGAGTTGATCGACAAGGACGATTTCATGCCCTACCTCTGGCACCTGGGATACGTCGATCCGGAACTTTTCACCACGATGCTCTACCATGCCCAGCAACACAGCGCCAAAGCGCATATGAGAGAGTTCAAGGTACCGGCGTTGATCGTGGCGGGCGAGTTCGACGGCTTTACGCCCAAGTGGCTCAGTGAGGAAATGCATCAGACGATCGAAGGTTCCGAGTACATCATGTTCCCCAGCTGCGGGCATACCGCACCGATCGAGCTGGTGGACCTGTTCAACCTGCGCATCGAAAAGTTTATGACCGCCTATTTCCCGATTGCAGAAAAGCTGGAAAAGGAAAAGCCGGCGAAAGCGAAACCCGCCAAGAAAAAAGCTCCGGCCAAAAAGAAAAGCGCGGCCAAGGCGGCACCGAAAAAGTCCGCTTCCAAGACGGCAGTGAAGAAAAAATCCGAAGCCTCTGAAACGAAAAAAGAGGATAAGCCAAAGGTCAAAAAAGCCGTTTCGAAAAAGAAAAAAGTAAAGGAAGAAAAGCCGGAGAAGGACGAAAAGAAAGCCACGAAAAAGGCGAAGAAAACCGTAGCGAAGAAGAAAAAAACGTCGGACAAAGCAGCAAAGAAAACCACCAAAAAGAAACCGGCCACCAAAGCCGAAACGAAGGAAAAATCCGCCGAAAGCAACACGTCGAAACCTAAAGTGGTAGAAAAAGAGGCCAAGCTGGGCCGCGATCCCTTTGCTTCTCTGGAACCCAAAGAAGACTGATTCCAAACGCAGCAGTTTCTTGAAAACATAGGAGGGGACGGGTGTTATTCACATGCAGCAAGGTATTTTTCTCTTCCTGAAAATGACAAAACTCCTCTATCTAAGCTATTGAAACGAAAAAAATCGACCTTACCCTATTCCCGATACCGTGAAAGGCTCGATCCGACGCCTTGAGGCGCGGTAGATGACCAACTGCCTCCTGACCCGGAACGAGCCGACAGGTGGTTTAAACGGGAGAAAACCATGCGAATTCCCATTCAGGTGGAAAACGAAACGAAGAGCAACGAGGACATCATGGTGGAAGACGACCGAAAACCCATCGAGACCAATGAAACAAAGCCTTCGGATACTGATATTTCTGCGTCCGAGAATGATAGGCACGACGATTCCACTCAGACGGTTTCCGAGTCCCCCGAGACGACGGAACCCAAGCTTCGCGTGCTGAAGTCGGAAGACGACGAGACGGGTACCGACGAGACGGAAGCGGTCGAAGAAGAACCCGCAGACCCGGCAGCGGAACGGGACGAGTGGAAAGACCGAGCGTTGCGCGCCATGGCGGAAATCGAGAACACCAGACGCCGAGCGGAGATCCGTATCGAACAGGCGGAGCAACGCATTAAAAAACGCTTTCTTTCGGACTTGATGGACCTGACCGACGATCTGGAACGGGCGTTGAAAACCGGAGGGGAAGAAAAGGATATTACCCAGGGTCTGGAGATGATTCACCGCCGGAGTCAGGACATTTTGGGACGCTACGGCATTCAGCGAATCGCCGACGCCGAAAGCTTCGATCCCGAGATTCACGAGGCAACGGCCGCCGTTCCGATGGCTCAAATGGAAGAGGGCAAGATTCTTGCCGTCGAACGTACCGGCTATCGAATGGGTGAATGCGTTCTGCGTCCGGCCCGAGTTGTTGTGGTCAAAAACCAGTAATCGGACCGGGAAGTCGCACAGTGATCGAGAGGTGCCAGCATGGATTTCATCGATTATTACAAAACGCTGGGGGTCAAACGCAATGCGACGGACGACGAAATCAAGCGCGCTTTCCGCAAGAAAGCCCGTGAGTTTCATCCCGATGTCAACAAGTCTCCCGAAGCGGAAACCGAATTCAAACGAATCAACGAAGCGTATGAAGTTTTAAAAGACAAAGAAAAGCGCCAACAATACGACCTGTTGGGAAAAGAGTGGAAGAGCGGCGGATTCAGGCCGCCTCCCGGATGGAAAAAAGTGCATCCCGGAGGAGCGGCACACGGATTCAGCGACTTTTTCGACGTGTTTTTCGGCCAGGGAGCCTCCGGTTTTCCGGGTGGTTTCGGGGGTGCCGGTGGAGGGGGAGGAAATCCCTTCGGCGGCGATTCCCCGTTTTCGGGTGGCGTTCATTTCGGGGGCGGATCTCCCTTCGGCAATATGGGCGGAAATTCACCTTTCGGCGGGGGCTATCAAGCGCCTTCGAAAGGTCAGGACGTGGAAGCGGATTTTACGATTACGTTGGAAGACGCTTTTCATGGCGCTGAAAAAAGCATTACCCTCAGCGATGGCAGCGAGCGCAAATCCTACAGCCTAAACATTCCGAAGGGTGTGAAAAACGGGCAGAAAATCCGTATGGCCGGACAAGGCAGGCCCGGCAATATGGGAATGCCTTCCGGGGATCTTTTCATTAAAATAAAGATCGCTCCCCACGATCGGCTGACGCTCGATGGCAGCAACCTGCATCTGAAACAGGATATCCCGCCGTATCTTGCGGCGCTCGGTGGCGAAGTCGAAATTCGGGGTATCGACGGATCGGTTACCATTAACGTACCCGAAGGAACGGGTTCCGGTAGCAAACTGCGTCTGAAACAGCAGGGAATGCCGATGCCTGGAGGAAACCGTGGGGATCTACTGGTGGAACTTCGCATCGTGCCACCCAAGCCGCTCTCCGACGAAGCCCGCAAGCTGTACGAACAACTGCGGGATCTGGAAAGCTGACGGGCCAATATCGTTTTTACAAGGACGGAAGCATTCCAGGAATACCGAGGAATATTCCGTCCTTTTTTGAATATTGACCATAAAAACGTTTGAAATATGCTTATAGGCGTGATAATAAATGCAAATAAAGAAAAGTTGTACAAAGATTTTATGGGAGGCCAATTATGGATGGAGATTTAAATCAAAATCAATTGATTGGTGCCAAATCAGATGCCTTTAGTAATTTGTTTGTAGGTTTGTTGTTAGGTAGTGTTTTGCTCGTTGGTCAGGTAGAATTCCTGGAAAATCCATTGATTTTTGCTGCTACACTTGTCTTCTGCCTTTATTTGTTATTTGGTTATTTCAATTTGTTTGTTACATTTCATAAAGATTCAAAGTTGTTTGCTGCTGAGTTGAAACCTGAGACACAAAATACCTTTCGGTGGTTGAAAACAAGCGTTCTCCTTCTATGTTGTCTTTTAACTATTAGCCCTAAATTCCTAAAACTTGAATCTCTTTCTATCTTTTATTTCATCATGTTTGTCGTTTTCTTGTTAGATATATTTTATTTGCTTTGTTTAAAGCAGCTTAATTCGCACTATAAGGCAAATAAAAAGGAATGGATTAGAGGATTGCAATTTGATATATATTCACTTCTTTTATTTTTATTAATAGCCATATGTCTTTGGAACAGTGATGGGATTTGTACCCCCCAAAATGGAATTGCTTTTGACTCTCTTAAATTGTTCCTTGTACTTTTTCATGGATTGTATTTGTTTCCGTTCTTGTGCATGCTGTTCCTAAGGAATAAAAAACGATGAAGCCACCACTTTCCGCAATTGAGTATTATGATAAATTTGCTCCTGAGTATGATATACTTGCAAAGCAACATCATTGGATTAGCCCACAAATATTGTTTGGAATGTTATTCGACAACCTGAAGAGTAACACAAACCTGCTTGACGTTGGAATTGGGACTGGTTTGAGTTCTTTGCCTTTCCATAAAATGGGAGTCAACATTTTCGGTATCGACGGATCCGATGAAATGCTGAATCTATGTGGCCAAAAAAAATTCTGCCAAGAGATTGCCAAGATAGATCTAGAATCGGAAAATCTTCCTTATCCTGATTCGTTTTTTGACTATGTAATTTCCAACGGCGTATTTTATTTCATACACTCATTTCAAGAACTGCTTCATGAATGTCTTAGAGTTCTAAAGCCAGGCGGTTTAATTGCATTCAATTATGAGGAACAAGACAAAGGAAAAGATAGAGATTGTTATCGCAACACCTCAAATTGTGTAGTTTCAAAGCTTATGAAAGAAAAAACAGGGGTTACCGTATATAGAAACAAAAGAGAATTCGTAGAGGCTCCAATCATTGAAGCAGGTTGCGAGATAATCGAATGGTTCAAGTATTATGCATACACATCCCCACAATCTAGCGAGGACGTGTATTTTACACTAGTAATTGCAAGGAGGAAGGAAAATGTCTAGCTTGTCTGGGTGGGTTTTCATACTTCCTATGGTTGTTCTGGTTACATTTCTAGGAATTGGCTTGTATTGCGCAAAGGACGTAAAAAATCTAGATGCCTTTTTCTTTGGCTCTCGACCTTTGAGTGTATTTGGATTTGCTTGCAACACTTTTGGATCTAATTTTAGTTTTATCACCGCAGTGTTTGTTCTTCTTTTTTGGTCTTATCTCTATGGATATCAAGCTTTTTGGGCAATTGGCACAGCTATTCTTGGGTTTTTCCTTTATTCTTTACCCAAGTTTATTCCATTATCTTCCACAGACATAGATCAAAAAAGAACCTTGCATGAATTTATCTCATCACTAAGCAATGATTCTCATCGTTTAGAATCTGCTGCTGCGCTTGTCACTGTAACCACATTAATAGGTTTTATTAGTGCTGAAATCTACATTTTTTCAATTTTTATTTCATCATATACACCAATTACACCACTTGGCTCTGCAATAATTCTCTCAATAGTACTTATTATTTACTCTGCCAGTGGTGGATTTGACGCCGTTATAAAAACGGACATACTTCAGTTCTTGGTAATGATATTGGCAATTGCAACATTTGTTCTCGTAGCGTTTTCAATCAACACGAATAATCCACAAAATTCATCTGTTGGAAATTTTGACAATTTACCTCCATTTTTCATTTCTATGCTGATCGTGGTCAATGGACTATGGCAATTTTCTGCAATGGACATGTGGCAAAGATCAGCTGCGACAGGAAGTGAAATAAACATTCGGCGTGGGAGCTTTCTGGGTAGCATTCTATTTTTTATTGTTGCTTCTGCTATCGTTTGGATAGGAGTAAGCATGCATAATGTAGCAACAGGAAATGCCGCTGAGCCTATAGCACTGTTGGATCGTGTGTTACAGATATCAGAAGTTGGATCAATGTTTCTCATAACTTTTTTTGTGTCTGCCTTTTTATCCACCGCAGACAGCATGCTGATTGCCGGATCCCAAGCCATAACGGTGGATGTTCTTAGAGGAAAAAACAGGTATGGAGTCAACAAAGCAAGAGGCTTTTTAGTGATAATTGGTGTTATTGCTTTTGGTTTAGCTGCTTTACTTACAACAATGGATTCATCAGAAAAAATCGTTGCATTTCTCTTGATGTTCTTTTCTTGCCAATTGGTATTGCTACCGTTAGTTCTATTTCGTTCAATAGGAGAGGCAAATGATGTCCCAGAATATATTGGTATCGTTGCGATTGTGATAGGCCTATTGTTTGCGATTGGTTTCGGTTGCTTTACTATTTCGAACCCATTGTTACAAAATTTTACACCCATTGGGGCGCTATTTATTTCTGGTTTCGTGTTTACGGGGCTTTTATATTACAGTGGTTTCGGTCAGGAATAATTAAGGATTTCAATCACAATTTTGAAAATGAAAAAACAGAACAAACATCCATCGATTTTTTAAAGGAAGAACATGAAAACAATCTAAAAAGAGCAATCTGAAGCCTTCTTGTATATATATCTGTATGGATTTAATCAATCTACACCGACCAAATTTTATAACTCTAAAAAAATTGGTTTGTATTACGAAAAATTCGTTTCTTAGGTACTGGCGCAAGGAACGAAAATAGAGTATACATTGGCCTCCGTTGAATGAAAACAAGGAGAAAGTCTATGAAACTGGTACACAAAGGTTCCGTAAAAGATATTTACGAAGGCGACAACCCAAACGAGCTGCTGTTCGTTTTTTCCGACCGCATTTCGGTCTACGATTGCCCTATCCCCTCGGAAGTTCCTCACAAAGGCGAAGTCGTGGGACGATGCGCGGCGCATTGGTTCGAGGTCTGCAAAGAATTGGGTTTCGATACCCATTACCTGGGAATGCAGGACAAAGCCATGCGCGTGAAGAAGGTGGCCATCGAAGCCGATCCGGCCAAACTAAAAGGTTCGGTGAGCACGCTGGTGCCTCTCGAATGCATCGTGCGCCACTACATCGCGGGATCGTTCGCGGACCGCATCAAGAAAGGCAAAATCGCCGGAGAGTATGCCTCGATGAAAACCGGCGACAAGATGCCCGCTCCCTATTTCGAAGTGTCCACCAAGCTCGAACCGGTGGATCGCCTGATCGATTTCGAGGAAGCCACGCGCATCGCGGCGCTCGAAGAAGGCGAAATGGAAACTCTGCGGGACATGTGCTTGAAAATCGATGAAGTCATGAACGCACAAGCCGCCAAAAACGGCCTGATCCACGTAGACGGCAAAAAGGAATTCGGTCGCAACGAAAACGGCGGACTGATGGTGGTTGACGTTTTCGGTACACCGGACGAAGACCGCTTCTGGGACGCCTCCCGTTTCGAGAAAACCGGCGAAATGGTCGATATGTCCAAAGAATTCGTCCGAAACCACTACGTCGAGATCGGATTCAAGGACGAAGTATACGAAGCACGGGCCAAAGGAATCGAAGAGCCGAAGATTCCGCCGATGCCGGAAAGCCTGATCAAGTCCGCCTCGGAAATCTACATCGACCTGTACGAACGCCTGACCGGCAAAACGTTCTGATTCATCCCGTTTCGGTCTTTCAGCGGTCCGTTGTCCACCATGACAACGGGCCGTTTTCTGTCTAAAAGACTTAAAACATGGGCAGAGTGGCAAGAATTTTAACCAATTCGTCGGGACGTTCAACATGCAGCATGTGACCGGCCCCCGCGATTTCGTGAAAAGATGCCCCCAGGGATTCGGCCAGTCGGCGGTTTTTCTTGGGTGGAGTCATTTTGTCTTCATTCCCCACGAAAACAACCGGCGGTTGGGCAAGTTTTAGCGAGGACAAGCGCTCGACCGTGCGGAAGGCGTCGCAGCCTTTTAAGTCGCGAATGCCGGTTTCTGCGCCACAGCGGGCCATGCCATCCATAACGAAACGAATCGTTTTCGACGACGTTTCCTTGGCGAAATTGAAAGCCTGCATCAAGTCCAGCGCTTTGGGAACATCGTTTTCCAGCTTGTCGAAAATTACAGGTGCTACGCCTAGCGTCGCTCCCGAACCTACGAGCACCAAAGACTCGATCGCTTCCGGGCGGCTCAAGGCAACGAGTTGAGCGATCGCTCCTCCCATCGAATGCCCCACAGGGATGCAGGGAAATAAATCGTGGCGTTCCAGAAAATCGACGACATACGCCGCCGTAGCGTCGAGATCGTCAAACGCCGGACCGTGGGAAAATCCGTGGCCGGGAAGATCGAGCAGCACCATTTTTCGTTCGAAACCGCCGGACAAAAGCGCTTGGCTCATAGGATGCCAGATATTAGCATCACCCAACGCGCCGTGAAGAAATACCCATGGAGGTTCACTGGAACGTCCCTCTTGAATGACAGTGTAGGAATCAGCGCAAGATGTCGGCTTTTGTTCCACGATGGTCTCCTCGTTTTCAACGGTGGGTATGGTTAGATTGTGAATCCGTCAATGCCGGGGCGCGATAAACTACGGCGCGATATCGTTGATATCTTCCCCCATCAGGGCGTTGACCAGCGCTTCGGAAAGGAACGTTATGGCCTCCTGGTCGAGGAAATCCAGCACGTTGGCGTTCAATAGAATCGAGGTTCGAGCCTCGAAATCCTCATCACCCTTCCAGAACAGCAACAGCAACTCGACTTTCGGCAGCGCCTGGAAACGATACGCACGGTCGGCGCTGCTTTCGGAAGCCGGAAGACCTCCCCAGCGCAAAACGGCTTCGTCCAGTCCATCGAGATCCTCTCCGAAAAGTCCAGCGATACGCCCGGCGTTGTCTTCGAAGGATTTGGCCTTGCTGGTGGAGTTGGGAAGTTCGCGAAACGCGGTCCATTTATCCAGCACCTCGGCATCGCTGGAACGGGTGGCGTAGATCATCAACAGAATCTTGATGAATACCGATGGCTGCTCGCCTTCCTCTGCGCGTACATCCTCACGTTCGATCCGATAGTTTCGGCCAAGAAACGGCAGTCGGATCGCTTCGGAAGGCTCGTCGATCCATTCACCGCCGCAACGGCGCGCCAGTAGTTTGAAATCGCTGGTTTTCAGCTTTTCGAGAAGAAATTCCAAGGCTTTTTCGCTGGCAGCCGCTTTGCCGGAACCGCCTATGCCTTTTTCCTCGTTCAGCCGTTTTTGCATTTCCTGACGCTTTTCGTCGTCGAGGTGCGGGCATTCCGAAAGTTTCAGCCCTTCCAGAAAGACACCCACTGCGAAAGGATAGCAGGCTTTTTTACGGCACTCGCCGCAGTTGGTTTTCGGAAGATCCGCGTAGATATCCAGCACTTTGTACGGCATAACGCCTCCGGGTCAGAATCGTTCGATGGTGAAATCGTCGTCTTCATCATCCTTGCCGAAAAGTTCCTCTTCCTGATCCGCGTCCTGCATGCTTTCCCAGCCCCCACCGTCCGAAGTGCTGATACCCGAGAAGCGAAGTTCGAAGTCGGCCGGGTTGCTGGCCTGCTTGAGCGCTTCCTCGTAGGTGATGTAGTTGCGTTTGACAAGCGACATCAGCGACTGGTCGAAAATCTGCATGCCGTAGGAGTCGAAGGACTGAGCCATCGTGTCGTGCAGCTCTCCGATCAACTCGGGGTTCTGGATCAATTCACGAACGCGGTTGGAGACGATCATCACCTCCACGGCGGGAACGCGTTTTGTGCCGTCTTTGCTCGGAACGAGGCGTTGAGAGATAACAGCCTGAAGGATGCCGGACAACTGAAGCCGGACAGCATCCTGCTGGTTGGGTGGATACAGAGAAATGATACGGTTGATGGTTTCCGGTGCGTCCATGGTGTGCAAGGTACTGAACACCATATGGCCGGTTTCGGCAGCCGCCATGGCGATATCGATGGTTTCGAGGTCGCGAAGTTCGCCGATAAGAATCACGTCCGGGTCTTGCCGCAAAGCAGACTTCAGCGCACGAGCGTAACTGGTGGTATCCATTCCCAGTTCGCGCTGGTTGATCATGCTGCGCTTGTCTGCGATCATGTATTCGATCGGGTCTTCAATCGTCATGATGTGGCAGGTTCGGGAGTGATTGATGTAGTTGATCATCGCCGCCAGCGTGGTGGATTTACCGCTGGAGGTCGTACCGGTGACAAGCACAAGCCCGCGTTGCGTTTTCGCGATTTTTTCGATGACTTTGGGTAGGTTCAGGTCGTCGAGTGTGGGGACTTTGGATTGAATGACACGGATCGCCATTCCGGCATAGCTGCTCTGACGGTAGACGTTGACACGGAAACGTCCCAAATCCTTGATGAAATAGGCGAGATCGACTTCCCATTCTTCCAAAAACTGCTTGTACTGGCGGTCGTTGCAAACCTGCCGCGCCAAATCTTCGCAATTTTGGGGTGTTAGGCGGCTGGCGTTTTTCAGAGAAACGAGGCTACCCGCGATGCGGAACATCGGAGGCAATCCTACCTTGAGATGGATATCGCTGGCTTTTCCCTGATGCCCAACCCGTAAAATGTCGTCGATTCGCATGGAAGTTCCCCTTTTCGTTTCCCCGTCCTTCAATGGGATCTCGTTAAAACGATGACGGACTCGGGAAACGAAAAGGTTTTAGCTTATTCCGCAGTCGGTGTCGTTCCGAGAAGAGAGGGTAACCCGTAGTGCTCTCGAATACCCGCCTCGACCTCTTCGAGCACTTCGGTATTCTCTCTTAAAAACCGTTTTGCGTTTTCCCGGCCTTGTCCCAGCCTTTCTCCTTTATAGCTGTACCACGAACCGGCCTTTTCGACAAGATCCAGATCGCTTCCCATATCCAGCGCCATGCCTTCATGGCTGATGCCGGTACCGAACATGATGTCGAATTCGATCTGTCGGTGGGGCGGAGCAAGCTTGTTTTTCACGATTTTCGCCCGCGTGCGATTCCCAAGGATGCTATCGGAATCCTTGATGGCAGCAATGCGGCGGATATCGATGCGTACCGAGGAATAGAATTTCAGCGCGTTGCCGCCTGTGGTGGTTTCCGGGCTGCCGTAGGTGACGCCGATTTTCATGCGGATCTGGTTCAGGAAAATCACGGCGGTATTGGATTTACTGATCAAGCCCGTGGCTTTGCGCATGGCCTGGCTCATCAGGCGGGCTTGCAGGCCGACGTGAGAATCTCCCATTTCGCCATTGATCTCGGCGCGGGGAACGAGCGCTGCCACCGAGTCGACGGCAATGACGTCGATCGCGTTGGAACGCACCAGCATTTCCATGATTTCCAGCGCTTGTTCACCGTAATCGGGCTGGGAAATGAGCAATTCATCCGTATCGACACCCAAAGCACGGGCGTACTTGAGGTCGAGAGCGTGCTCGGCATCGATAAATGCAGCGATACCGCCACGTTTCTGCGCCTGGGCGATAACTTCGAGCGCCAGGGTGGTTTTACCGGAAGACTCCGGTCCGTAGATTTCGGTGACACGCCCTCGGGGGATACCGCCGATACCCAAGGCGACATCCAACCCGACCCCACCGGTGGGGATCACTTCCACATCGGCGATAGAGCCTTCCTCGCCAAGACGCATGATCGAGCCTTTACCGAACTGCTTTTCGATTTGCTTGATCGCTTCGCCGAGAACCTTTTGTTTATCCTGTTTATCCGCTGAGGCCGGCATGGAATTCTCCCCTTTCGAGACAAATCATCTTGAAAACAGACATACTGTACAAAATTACAGTAAACAATGCAAGATCTTTTTCGACCACTAAACCCGGTTTCCCGCTTTTGTTCAACTTTTTTCTGAGATCGATCGGATCAACGAGAAGTTTCGAGATCCTCCACGAGGGCAGGCCAACGAATCCCGTATACGTTGAGGTCCTCCCCTTCGTATACGGAATAACCAATGTGTGTCGTAGCATCGTCCGCGACGATTAAATCATACCCGGAGAGATAGTCCTGATCCGGCGAGAGAATCACGGGTGCGTGCCAGTACTGGCCGCCATCGTGACTGAACACGCCAAACAACACCCGCGAACGAGTGAATGTTTCGGTCCAGGTGGTCCACAAGGTTCGCGTACCGAAGCCCGTAAATCGTACTGAATTCGCATCGGGAACCACCGGCTGCACCGTCGTCCTCCCGCTCCAGTACAGATTCGTGCCATCGAAACGGCAATAGGTAAGCATCGTCCCCACGGATTCGGCTTCTCCGAACAACAGGTGCAGCGTCCCTTCGTTATCGATCCAATGTTTCAGAATCAACGGATCGTATGGGGAGAAAATCAGCCCTTCCTGCTTCGCCCAGGTTCCTCGTGCTCCGTCGAAAGCCGTATACAGTTCGATGAGGCCATATGGAGGTTCTGCCGTGGTGCGCAACAACCCCCATCGTCCATTCTTCAAGGAAACGGGCCGGATATCGCGCTTGTCATCGTCCCCGGATAGCCAGGAATTCTGGATCGTCTGCCAGTCCGTACCATCGAAATGCGCCATCGTCACATCGTAAACCACGCCATCATCCGAAGAACGCACCGCATACCACGCGGCAAGCGCTCCGAAGGGTTCGGTTTCGATGGCAAGATACGGTCCCCGATCGAAGCCGGGTTTCATTTCGAGATCGTCGGCGACGAACGACCAGGTTTCTCCACCGTCGGTGGAAGTCCGTACACGAATCAGATGCCGTGTATCAGGCTCGGCATAGACAAAGGCAACAGGCCCGTTGGCGGTATGGACCAAATCCAGGATTCGACCATCGTGCTCACCGGAAAACCCACCTTGGGGAGCAGGTGGCGAGAAACTGTCATCCATACCTCTTCCGTAATGGTACTGGCTTTCAATGTCCGTACGAGTCTGCAAAAGCACGGCAGGGGGATCGGACACCGTGAAATCCATACTGAAATACGCGGCGTCTTCTTTTTCCTCCAGAGGCATCACGGCCTGATCCGGCTGCCAGCTTTCTCCCGCATCCGTGCTGACGGAAAAATAGGGAAACGGCGTGTCGTCTCGGTCGTCGATGTAGATCCCGTATAGGGTATCGTCTTGACTCCATAGCTGAAAGTTGTAGGAATTGGATCGATTTCCGTAATGCCCTGGCCGGGGATCGACCGCTTTCCACTGATAGGCTTCGACCGACTCGTACCAGCGCGGTTCCATACGCTGATAAAACGTTCCCAAGGTCATCAATCCGACGACGCCACCACCTAGATTCATCACTTGAAGCACGCGGTCTTCGTCCTCGACGACCAATCCATCCGCGACGGGGTACGATGAGGACCACGAAGCCCCGTGGTTGGAACTTTCGAAAACCCTCAAATCGACCTCTTCTTCCCCATCGTCTTCGATCCCGGCAAAGTGGGTCAAAACCACCCTTGAACCCTCACCCAAGGCCAGTTGAGGAGGCAACAAGTGGACATTGGCATAATCTTCATACTGGTACAACGCAACCGGGTCCGACCAGAACTGCCCCGCCGTGGCGGAATACGCTACCTTCAACATGGTATAGGACGAAACGACCTCCTGCCAGGCCATCACCATGTGATCCCCATCCAACAGCAAGGCCGGAGGCTCGTTGGCCCACAAGTAGCCAGTGGAACCGGCAGCAATACCAGGGCTGAGATTCTCGGAAAACTGCTGCCCGCCATCCTCGGACAGATAAAGTCCTATTTGCATTGTCGTCGATTCCATCATCGTCGCTTGCAGAACCAGCAGGTGATCCATCGACCGGACGAAGAAATCCACGATCGTGCTTTCTCCCGTATCGATTTCGACTTCCTGTTGCTCCGACCAATCGGTATAAGCGCTGATCCGTTGGCGAAATATCAACTGACAGCTTGAAGATGAACCATCGAAATCCAACCAGAACAGGCGAAATACATTCCCATGAACCACGAAACGAGGGTTCTGGAGCAATCGATAGCTTTGCTCAGCAGATTCGAAAACAATGGGCTGCGCGTCATGCAACAAGGAAAGATGAGTATCCAGCAACATTATGGACGTGCTGATTTCGTCTTCTTGCACCCAGGATATCAGCAATTGCCGATCGAACAGCAAACACTGAACGTTGCGATTCGCGTGATGATCGTAAAAATCCTCTGAAATCGTTCGAGGAGCCGAAAACCATTGCTGCCCGTAATTCTCCGAGACCTGCAAGTCGATCCGTTTCACCGTTCCCTGAATAACGGTTCGTACGATAGCCACATCCCCTTTGCCGTCCGCGCACATGAAAAACTGCTCTTCCGACTCCGACGACGAATCATCGATAGCTTGCGTACCGAAGGGTACTTCAACGACGCTTTCGTCCCATTTCCGTCCATCCCCGGCACGGTTGAACCAGACGCTTCTGTCCTCTCCGGACTCCTGTTTCCAGAGCATGTACAATGTGTTGTCGCGTGCTTGTAAAAGCTGCGGTTCTCGTCCATAAGCCGGAACATTTCTCGGAGTATCGATCCGGCGTGGAGAAACCACGTAGCGATTGTCGAGCGCTTCGACCTGAACCGTTCGATTCTCGCCTCCCGGAGTATCCCAGGAGAGACCGAAGGTGGGGTTTTCGGTTTGGGTAAACGGAAGATCCACATGGCTGTGCCAGGTCAATGAATGCCTTCCCGCTTCGGTTGATAGTGTGGACGGCGTGGTGTGGGCTTGTTCCCATTCGCCGTCCTGTTCCTTGTATCCGGGAATCAGATGGCTCGAAGAGGGCGCTTCGCCTTCGATTTCGTAGGATACCTGCACATTGCCGCCGTTTCCTTCCACGCGCAGGCTGATGACCCGAACCACCGGCTCATCCGAATCCTCTTCAATCTCTTCCGTAGAGGTGTCGTTGTCTTCCAGGTCGTTTGTCTCGAAATCTTCGTCCGGGTTTTGCCAATCCGTCGGTTCGGGTAAGGCTTCGTCCGCGTCGGCTTCTTCCAGAGTATGAAACCCGTTGTCTTCCAGGGTTTCTCTTGTCGCGACCAACGAACGGGACTCCTCGGTACAGGCGAATCCGAACAGCCGGCCATCACCAGACAAACCAGCGCAAACACCTGAAAAGCACCGGGAAATGTCGCCAACACCTTCAAAAGGTTCCCTTCCATCAAAACGTCACGCACTACACCGTTTCATGGTACGAAACGTTACAGGTTTTCTATGCAAAAAGATACGCATTCGGTCACATCATCGCCAAATCTTACGACAAATCGAACGTTTCTCCGAGAATTTACTCATTTTCATTCTCTTTGGAGCTTGATTGTTTTTGCAGGAAAAACCGCCGTTCGAATGAAATTCCTCGAACGGTTTCTTTTACCATTTTATATTGGACGCTCTTTTTCCGTCTTTTCCTAGCCAAAAAGAACGTCTTGAGGTAAGATACTAAATATATTTATCCGAGTGCGGGGCGGTCAGGTTTTGTACCGAAACGCAGTACGGATATTCGTGCGGCAACTTGCCGAAATTCCAGCAAGTTTATAGAATAGAAGCATGAGCGAGACGAAAACGGAACAGGCTGCCGATACAAGAGAAACCGCCCGTTCTCGTGAGATACGAGTGACGCAGACGGCGGAAAGCGTCATCGGTACGCGCTTTTTCCTGGGTGCATTGATCGCCGTGCCGACGACGATTTTCTCCGAAGTGGCGTTGATGGCCCTGCCATCCAACGAGGCGTTTTTCCATAGCTGGAACGAGTTGGCCTGGTACTTTCTCGCGGCTGTTTGTCTGCTCGCTCCTCCCGCTCTGTTGTACGGACTGATCGGCGGCTCGTTGTGGTCGTATCTGGAAAAACGTTTCGACCTCTCCGGCCGTGTGTACTGGATGTACCAGATCAGTCGCTGGCTGGCCGGTGAAGACCAGCGGTTCGGGGCGTATCTTTTTGCGGGAATCGGGGGTGGTGACACTGACGGTCCCCAGCCTGTTTCTGCTTCAACTTCACTTCAGTACAGCCTACAACAACAAACCGCTGGCGGCTTTTGTCTTTACGCTGGTAGCCTTGGGACTTGCCGTGCTGGCTCCGGTGCTCCTGGTGCTGTTACTGGCATTGGGTCGCAACGTAGGTCGATTTTCGAACGCTGGTTGCCGGGACGCTTTTTACAGATCCAAATCCTGTTTCTTTCCGCCGTGTTGGGAACTTCGATCGTCACGCTGGCCTGGATCAACCGCAGCCTGTTTACCATGATCGACCCGGCACCGTTCATTTTGCTGGGTATTTTCTTCTCCACCCAAATGCTGGTGTACCTGCTCACCGGGCTGGTTCCGTTTGCACAAGGGTTCCGTATCGGTGCGAAAATTCTGGGACTGCTTCTGATACCATTGCTCGTCGGAGCCTGGATGCTGCTTATCGATAGCTGGCCCAGGTTCTCCTATGCAGGAAGCATGGTTCGCCATCATGCAGGACTGGGCAAACCGGTGCTCGCTCTGTTGCATCGTGTCACCGACCGCGACGGCGATGGTTTCTCCGCCGTATTGGGAGGGGCGGATTGCAACGATTCCGACCCGACCATCAACCCTCTGGCGCAGGAAATCCCCGGCGACGGACTCGATAACGACTGTCTCGGTGGCGATGCTGCCCCCGTTGTTGCTCAAGTGGAGGAAACGGAAGAAGAAAAAGGCGGTGCCTCGCGTATCGTCGAGATGTTCCGGGACGAATACAACATCCTGCTGATCGTCATCGATGCACTCCGGGCCGACCACCTTGGGATGTACGGCTATCCTCGTGACGTATCGCCGAAACTGGACCAATGGGCCAGGCAGTCGGTGGTGTTCGAACGGGCATATACGACAGCGCCGAACACGCCGCAAGCCATCCCGGCATTGCTGACCGGTCGGTATCCTTCCCAAATCGACTGGAGCAATTACCACAACTTCCCCAAAATCGACGACCGCACCCAGCCGATGTACGAGCGGTTGAAAGGTGATTTGGGCTACCAGGTCAACGGCATTTTTTCTTACTGGTATTTCAACCACCGCAATCTCGAACGTGGCGCCGACCTTTGGGACACCACCGCATTTCGTGAAAACGGCCACGCCGAAGCCAACGCCACAAGTCATTTGATTACCAACAAAGCTATCGCCCAATTGCCCAACTGGGAGAGTGAGGCGAAAACCCGTGGCGTTTTCATGTACTTACACTATTTCGATCCTCATTTCCTCTACATCAAACATCCCGGTGTAAAGCGCTACGGCGATAGCCAGATGGATCTGTATGACCACGAAATCCGCTTTTCGGACCAGGAAGTCGCCCGATTCCTCGAAGCCTTCGAAAAAACCGAGATGGCACGGAAAACCATCGTGGTGTTGACGGCCGATCATGGCGAAGAGTTCGAAGAGCACGGCGGCCATTACCATGGTTCGGCGATTTACGAAGAATCGGTTCACGTTCCGTTGGTGATACGAATGCCCGGTGTTTCCCCCCGCCGTGTAAAAACGCCCGTATCGCTGGTGGATCTCGCACCGACAGTTTTCGATCTGGTGGGATTGCCTGCCGATCCCCGACATCAGGGACGCAGTCTTGCGGCATCCATCGTCGGAGGCGAAGACCCGCGTCCCGTCCCGATTTTCTGCGAAAAAATCTTCTCTCCCTCGTTCTCCTATACCTTGCAAAGCTACCAGGACTGGCCTTGGAAACTGATCTACCGTACCGATGAAAACCTGTTCGAACTCTACAACCTGCGGGTCGATCCGGGTGAAAAGCGCAACCTCCGCGATCGTCTGCCGGAAAAGGTGCGGGAACTCTCCCTCGATTTTTCCAACTGGAAACTGCGCCACCTGGAAGCTTCGAACTGGCAACGGCTGGCCCGTGGCGGCCAGTTGTAGTCACCCCAACCTCTTGAAATATCTTCGGTTTTCTTTATCTTGCGACGATGTGGGTTAACGAAAGGCAGCAGCAATACCGTTGAAGGCTACGAGCGCCGCCCACCCGGCGAGGAGTAAAAATACTCCATAGCGCCGAATAAAGTCGGGAGATGGCTGCACGACAGGTTCCAGCAGGCGGACCGTCCACCGATGGCTGAAAAGCAACACCAAAAGCACCGATAAAAACAAGAACGACAGTACCCAGCCGATTTGCGGCATTTCGGAAGGTATGGCTTTGTGCCAACCGGTGAAATAAATCGTTTTCAGCACGAAATAGTGCAAAAGATAGGGGAAGATCGTAACTTTTCCCAGAGCGCTCCATTTCATTTCCCGTCCTGGGACAAGCGATAGAAACGCAATGCCGGATATCAAAGAACCGCCATAGACCGCGAGCCGATTCAAAGCAGCCCACCAGTCGTGACGACCGATATCTTTATACATTGCGTGACGGAGCCATTTTGTGTCGAATTCGGAACCGTAGGCCAGCAACAAGCCAAACAGAGTCACCAACACAATGGCGGAAAGTATCCGGGATCTGCGATCGAACAGCGGTTGAAGATTTTTGTTTTGTGCAAGAAGTCCCAGCACGAAAAAGGGTGAAAAAGCAAAGGTTTGCGTCCAACCCATAGTGCCGGAAATGAACGGATTGAAGCCGATCAACAGCCCCAAAGCCACTGCAAGCAAGAAGGGATAACGCACCTTCATGAAGATCGGCACGGACATCCGCCAGAAAAACAGAGCCGGTAAAAACCACATCAAGTCGTACGAATGAAACAAATTCAACGTTAAAACGTTGCCGTTTTGCATGAAATACAAAAACAAACGATACAAAATCATGAAGAGGAAATACGGCACGATCAAACGACAAAACGCAGAAAACATGCGTTTCGAATCGAGATCACCCCGCGTGAAGTAGCCGGAAACAAAGGCGAAAAGCGGCATATGAAACAGATAGATCCACTGCCAGACAGCACGCAACAAGGGACGCCCGCCCCAGGCCAGTTCGAGAGCATGACCGAGAACCACGAGAACGATCAGTATCAGTTTCAGGTTATCGAAACGGGCATTTCGTGAAACCCCGGAATGTTCGGGCAGGGATTCGGACCGCATCGTCAGTGACTATCCTCTTTCGTTTGAAGATTGCTTACCAATCACCTATCTCAAGGTACGGTCCACACTTTCCCAAAATGCCGTACGTTGTTGTTTACAAGACAGCCCGACCCGTAAGATAGGATTCGGTTCCGTAATATCCGGTAATTTCGATAACAAAGGAGCGGTTGGGCTTGGGTGGCCACAACCTCTTCTGAAGAGCTATAGAACACGAGCACACCTTCCGCCGGCCAGGTTCTTCCCGCGCATTCCACGTACCAATAGGTGTCGTGTACATCGTCGCCCACATGGGTTCGAAGCATCCGGTCTTTTCCGATACTCATTTTCTTCATGCGATCGGACGCCAAACAGGTGTATTCCGACCCTTCGCCTCCGGGCATACCGAGCATCACTTCATTGAAGTCATCCACGCCGCCGGGAAGCATACGTTGCTGGACCGCCCCGGAGGTAATCCCGGTATATCGGAAATAACGTTCTCCGGCTTGCATTTCCTGGGTAACCGTAATTCTCGTGCCTTTGCCGATGGAATACAGATCCTCGAACTCGTCTTCCAGTACGTAAATTCTTTTCGTCGAGGTTTTTCCGTCTTCGGAACCGTCGCAGGATGCCATCAAAGCAAACCCCTTGAAAGACCGGTTGAGCAGCCGAATGGGTCGCTGAGTATCCTGTACCGTGCAATCCATTTCGATTCCCGCCACGTTTTGACCTTTTTGCTGTTCTTCACGTTTTTTCAAAATGGCCGCCTTGGCTTTTTCATCGACGGAGGTTTTCTCGGGAGAATCTTTCAGAAGTCGCAGAGGTTTTCCGCGTTTGGTTTCTTTCGGGTAGAAATCGCAGCCCACCACAGCAAGTCCCAAGACCAGCATTCCGAAAAAAACTACGAATTTCATGGTCTTCATGCTCCCCCGCCTTTCCCGAACCGTCCCCCGGTTCGCGTTTATTCCTGCCAGGTGCGTTTCACATTGGTCTGCACGGCGAAATCGATGGCTTCCTGCTCGGTACCCGTCAAAATATAGAAGGACCAGGAACTGTTTCGGTCGTAGCGCAACGAATTATCCATGATCCGAATGCTGTCCGGCGCTACGGTGTCGTCCTTGTTCGGAATTCTCGGCGCAAGGTGGCAGACCGAGGTATCGAGAATCAACCAGCGATCCCCACCCAATCCCAGCAAACCGTTATGCAACGGCAAATGGGTGTATCCATAGCCTTCGAACCAGAAATCCGTTCGTGCATAATGCACCGTTTCATCATCGATCAGACCGGGCGAATAGATGATGTCGTCTGCCGAATACGGCATCGTAAGCATCGCCGAGACACGGTCGGTCTCGTCGCTAGTCGGGGCATCCACGGCGGAGATTTCCACACGAACTTCACGAATCGCGTCGCCGATCTTGTACCAGGTTACCTCCATCTCTCGTTCGCTTTCGGTGACGATTTCGAACAGAGGGTCAGTGGTGTCGGGCTGCTCGGGTAGAATCATGTCTCCGCTGACTTCCGCCGTGTTGTTGTCCACCCGGATGTGATCCCATCCCTGGGCGTCGCGTATACCTTCGAGCACTCGCCCTGCGGCTTCTTTCGCCGCTTCGGCATGAGTGAGGCTGTAATCGACTTCTTTGCGCCAGGGACGCCATCCCGTCGAATCGGAGCAGTGGGCGAACAGCAATTCGTCGATCGCTTCGTTCATGTCCGCTTGAAGGCTGTCGTCGGGATACGCCGCCAGTGCGGTTTCGGCGGCCATTACCTTATGATAGGCTTGGACGTTGGAGGTCAGCACATTGTTGTCCTCCTCGTCTCCCGCGCCTTCTTTGCCTCCCATCCACAGGAAAAAGTCATCCGTTTTCTTGGGGTGCCAGGTACCGTCCAGCACGGTGGGCAGAGCGGGTTTGGCGATGTTCTGAGCTTCGAGATGCGCGACGTACTCGGAAATCGTGACGTGCTTGTAGCCTTCGTTTTCCAGGTCGGTAAGTTCGTTTGCATACGTGTCCATCGCATCGGGATTGTACTGGAAATACGGCAACATGTAGGGGTTGAGCATCCCGGTGGCCAGCAGTTCGCCATCGTCGAAAAACGTCCACACCAGATCGATGCCCGTGTCCGTGTCGTGCACTTCTTTTTCACAGATCACGATATCGATGCCGTTCAGGTCGAACCACGGCTTGCCATCGAAAGGCTCCGTGAAAAACGAAAGCAGATTCATGGCATATAGACCGGTACGGTAGTCGTTTTCCTTCATCAACGGCACCATGCCCTCACCGAACTGGCCTTCCTGAGTGAATACCGAGCCGTGCCGGGGCAGGCAGGATTCCCGCAGAGCTTTGTTGTTACGGGCAATGGACCACTCCATGGCGCGTTTCGGATAGGCGAGGAAAAGCTGGTCGGAATAATGCCAGCTTACGACTTCGGCCCGTCCCTCTTCCACGAGTTTCCTCAGCTTAACCAACGTATCCGGGAAACGGTCGCGCAGAACTTCGACCATGTACCCCTGCAATTCGAGGGTAACGTGCCAGTCGGGGTGTTCGTCGTAGAAATCGACGACGGGAACGAAGCTTTCGCGAATAATCAGATCTTCGGTTGCCTTCTCGTCGAGATTGAAAACATCCGGCTGGGTATCGTCGTAGCCTTCCAGTCCTCCGGCCACATATTGCAGATTGAAGTGCAGCAGGTTGACGGCGAATTTCTTCTGTTCGGTGTCGATCTCGTATTGAGGCTCGACGTACGGAGCGCAATCGAGTGTTTCGTCTTCCGACGATTCGTTTTCTGTGAAATCGCTATCAGTGTCCCCATCATTGACAACAGAAGAACCGGAATCGTCCGAGCAAGCAAAACTACTCCAGCACAACATCAAAAAACAAATGGTAAATAAGCCTTGTCGATACAAATTCATGGCATTCCTTCGATCCAAGATGAGAATGTTTCGGCGTCTCCTATCGTGCAGATCACTTCCAATGATTGAAACGCCGGGTGTTTTTTACGGAATCTTGCACATGTTCGACTCAAAAGCTACAGGATTTTCCCCAAAGGGTCAATCTTGGGCGAGAATTTGAAAGAGTGATTCAATTCTTGATCCTGCACAAATCGAACTCGGTAAATCTAGGAATGGGTGGCCGGGTCTTCGATCCGCAACGGATCGATGGCCCGGATGGTTTGTGTTTTCACGGCCATTCACCTACGGTGAAAGACCGTGCCACCCCCCCCGAACAGGGCAAATCGTTCAAGAATTGAAACATCCTGGGGAATTTGGAAGAGTAGGTGAAATCGTTGTTTACAGCAGGTACATACACCTGTCCAACAACAATCCGAAATTCGCATTTGGAACACAGTAAGTCACAAGGTCAGGCCAATTTTTCTCGATCATTCTGGATTGTCTATGTAACCCTTTTTTAAATCACCAGCCAAAACCGCCGGATACGGTGAGATTCACCCCCGTAACTTTGCGGTTTTCCGGGTCAAGTAAAAACTCCACGGCTCGGGCGATGTCGGCCAGTCCGGTTTTGCGGTCGTTCCGATCCCTCATGGAGGCGGGAAACTGATCTTCATCCGTTCCACGAATCAGTCCCGGTGCGAGGGTGTTGACGCTGACGCCATCGTCCGCCCATTCCACCGCCATGGAGCGTACAAGGGCGAGCAACGCGGTTTTCGCAGCGGCATAGGCTCCGATACGGCTGTAGGCGGCCAGTTTTTCGACACCGGCGAAGGTAAAAAACACAAGCCGCCCGCCCCCGCGCTTCTTCAGCAGCGGATAAGCGTGATGTGCCACATGATAAGCCTGTACCAGATTGCCTTGCACCAGATCGCCGAAGACATCGGGGTCGGTCTGTTCGAGCGGTTTTCTCGTAAACGGTCCTACGGTGTCGATAACACCATACAAACCTTCTTCTCGCTCTCGAATCGCCCGAAACATTTCGGAAATACTCGATGAGTCGCTGCCATCGAAAACAAAGGTTTCGAGGACTTGTTCGGGATACTGCGCCCGCAGATCGTCCACGGCCTGGGCATCACTACGATAGGTAAGGTATAGCGTTGCGCCTCGATCCAAAAGCCGCCGCGCCAGATGAAACCCGATGTTTTTTCCCGATCCGACGATCAACAGCGGTCCGGGGTAGTTTCCGGCGGCATTATGGGTCATTTGGAATTTAAATCCTTAATGTATTCCACGACTTTCGCAACATGTCCCTTGATTTTGACATTGGGGAAAATCTTCAGAATTCGTCCATTTTTACCAATCACGAAGGTGGTGCGGGTAATACCGAAAAAGCTTTGTCCGAACAGCGTTTTTTCACCGTAGATTCCGTATTTTTTCGCCACCCTGAAATCTTTGTCCACCAAAAGCGGGAAGGTCAGACCGTTTTGCTCGGCGAATTCCTCGTGGCTCTCCATCGTGTCGCCGCTGATTCCGCACAAAATCGCTCCGTTGGTGGCGAATTCGTCTTTGAATTTCTGAAAATCCTTGGCTTGCAACGCGGAGCCGGGGGTGTCGTCTTTGGGATAGAAAAACAATACCACCACGCGCTCGCCTTTGATCTCCTTGAGGCTTATTTTCATCCCGGTAGAGGCGGGAAGCGTAAACAGCGGCGCTTTGCTTTTCTGCTTCAAACCGGATTCGGTAACATAGCTGTCCGTCTCGGGAGCCGCTTTTTTCTTTTTCGTGGCCGCCTTGGTCGTTTTCTTCGGTGCAGACTTCGCCGTACTCTTTTTCGTCGCCGGTTTCTTTTTAGCGGTGGTTGTTGCTTTCTTTGTAGATGTCTTCTTGGGTGCCGCCTTTTTTTCCACCTTCGGGGTCGCTTTCTTTTTCGTAGCCTTTTTCGCAGTCTTTTTCACTACTTCGGTCGTTTCGGCTTTTTTCTTTTCTTTGGCTTCTTTGGCAGGTTTCGATGTTTTCGCCTTTTTCGACGCCTTGGTTTTCGATTTTACCGTCGTTTTTTTCGCTTCTTTTGCCTGGGTTTTCGTGGCTTTTCGAGGTTTCGTTTCCGTTTTTTTCTTGGCGGGCATGGCGACGCATTCCTTTGGATACACTAAATATTCCAAATATCAAGCTATAAAAATGCTGATTTTCGATGGTCGTATGCTATCCTATCCAAGAACAAATTGTCAATAAAATGGGCTTTTTACGCAGCAATTGTTATGTTTTCCATGAACAATTCGATTCTCTGCTCTGGGATTGGACTTTTTGATGCAAAACCACCCTCGGTTTGGAGACAATTACGACACTCAATTTCCGAAAAACGGAAATATTCTTGCCTTTTTCGCTCGGTTGAGATAAGGATTCACGCCTCAAGAGGTTCATGAACGGACCCTGCTAGAAGGAGAACCACGATGTCCAGGAAATGCGAAATTTGCGGCAAAGGTCCGATGACCGGTAACAATCGCAGCCACGCGAACAATTCCTCCCGCCGTGTCTTCCGCCCCAACGTGCAGAAGATTCGGGTGTTCGAAGACGGAACCGTCACGCGCAAAACCGTGTGTACGAGCTGCATCCGTTCCGGCAAAGTCACCAAAGCTCCGCTGAAAATCAACGCCGAGGATTGATCAACCCCTCGACAATACCCGTTTTTTCCGGTTCCGACTCGTTACGGTCGTGGTTCGACTAGGTTTGTCCTCACACCCGTTTTCTTTTCAGTATCGTTTTTAATCCTGTGTTTTTTCGACAGATAGTGTCGAAAAACGCATCCTTTTGCCTAAAATCCTGAAAAAACACAGAAATTTGTTAATAAATTGGTCACGGTTTAGTGTAAACTGTTTGGAGTTAAACAGGCGGTGTGTTACATAATTTTTTCGCACGATTTTGAATATATTTTTTGGTGGCCGAGGAATCGATGATCGGTAAGCACATTCGCGAGTGGATTTTCCTCGATGAAATCGGTCGCGGAGGCATGGGGGTCGTCTATAAAGCGAAACATGCCTTGGTCCCGGACCAATATCGTGCGATCAAGATCATTCACTCCCGCCTGATGTCTGAAGAAAAGAACGTCACCCGCTTCTTGCGCGAATCCGCGTTGATGTTGTCGTTAAAACACCCCAATCTTCCAAGTGCAGAACCCCCATTCGAGTGCGATGGACAGCTTTTCGTCGTGATGGAACTGCTCAGAGGGTCGTCTTTGGCGACGTGGATTCGGCGATTGGACATGTTGACTCCCGGTCAGGCCGTATCGTTTGCGTTACAAGCGGCTCGAGCACTGGCTCATACCCACGATCACGGCATCAGCCATCGGGATATCAAACCCAGCAACTTGTTTATCGAAGAGGACGGTACTGTCAAACTGCTGGATTTCGGTCTGGCGCGCCGTTTTGCGGATGCCGGAGTAACCAGTTCCGGCCTGCACGTAGGAACGCTGGAATATCTACCTCCAGAGACGTTTTACAGCAAGACGGGACAAGGTGCGAAGGATGTCGATGAAGACACTTGGCTGAAAATGTCTCGTTTGCGCGATATTTACGCGCTTGGGTTGGTGCTTTTCGTTTCCCTCTCGGGAGAATTGCCCTTCGATGTTCCGCAAAAAGCGGAACTGGTCGAGCAGATTCAAGCGTTGATGCGCGCCCACAAGGAATCTCTTCCTTCCATCCGTCAATACAGGATGGTGCCGAAGGATCTGGAACGAGTCATCGCCCGCGCCGTCTGTCGCGAACCGGACGAACGATACCAGTCGGCCCACGAATTCGCCGACGCCCTCGAAGCCCTATCCGAAACTTTGCCATTTGCCCCATTGCCCCATTGGGATACCGGAGAAAACGGCCTTTCGAAAGATCCCGGACGTTCCGTGCGACGAACCGCCATCGATTCCGGGGACTTGTCGGAACTTCCGATGGACATCCCGGAAGATCACGAAAAAACCGGTGCCACAGAATCGGCTTGGATACTGGAAGAAACCACCGTAACACCCAGTTCGGAAAATGCGATCCCCGAACTCGAACCCCTTGATGCCGAACCGCTGCATGTTCCGACGAAACCCCTCAAGGAACAACCTACTACAACGAAAACGACACCCGATACCACAATCGAACTCGAGCCGCTAGCCGCAACCATGGACAGCTTGCAACCGGTCTATGATGTTGAAATGGCTAGAGAATCGGTCGAATTGGAGATGACGCCGCCATCGGAGGTTTCTACCGTCGTCGATGCGCGACCTCTCCCCGAAAAACCGGCTACCCGCCGGGAGGTGAGTGATCCATACCGGGTCGAAACAAGCAACGGACACTCCCGCATCACCCACGAAACGGAAGCCGTTCGAGAAGTGCCGGTTCGACGTTCGACAACCCAACGCCCTCGTTCCAGCGAATCGGAGGATACCCTGCCGATCCGTACCAGGGAAGAGGCGTCCTCGGAGGATGAACTTCGACGAACGGCCACGGCAACGATTTCCTCCATTTCGGAACTCAAGGAAGACACGTTTTCCGAAACCCTGTTCTCCAAGAAACGACGAATCGTAGGAGTATTGCTGGCGGTGGTCTTCGCTTACGTGATGTGGGGGACGATCGACCATTCGGGGCTTAGTTATCGGGAAGTGGAAACCGTGCTGCATTCCTCCTCGTTCGCCTACAAACTCGCCAACGGGTTGGGAATCGAAACAGCGGACAAAGCCATCGGGGCATTTTACGACGCCACGGAAACGAAAGCGGACCACATCGCCAAGGGTCCGGATGGAAGCGCCATCGTAACCTCGCTGGGCACGTTAGGACTGAGTTATCTTACAAAAACCATGGGAGAACTGGACGCCGGTCGCTTCTCCTTCGCACTACTCGCCGCCTGGCTGTTGTTCATGGTGTTTCGTTTTACCAATGACCGTCTGGGGCTGGCTGCGGGTATCCTCGCCCCGATGATATTGGCTACCTCCCCGTTTTTCTTCGAGTTTTCTCACCGTGCACTTCCTGTTGTCGCGATCACCTCGGCGCTGTTTACAGCGTATTATTTTTCAAAACAATCCGAACACAACCTCCTGTATATTCCGCTTTTCGGGCTGTCTTTCGGTCTGGCAACGGGAATGTGGCCTCCCCTTCTGCTTACGGCACCACTGTTCGCCTGGACACCGATCAAACATCTGGCACACCTGGGCAACGACGACGCTTACCCCGATCTCGATATGGATACAGGCCGCCGTGCTGCATGGTTGACTCTGTTAGTGCTGCTGCTTTCTCCTGTAATTCTAATGCTTTGCTGGCCAAGCTTCTGGCTGGCGGATTTCGAGCAGATTCGGCTGTATCTCTCCCGTGGACCAAGCATGAACGTGTACCAGAATTCGGTCGCTTCGATGGCTTCGGGTCTGCTGCTTCCGGCTTCGACACGCTTTGCCATGGCTTTTGCGTCGATAACCGGCCTGATGCTCTTGCTGGCTGTAACAGGTATTGTAGCGTTGCTCCATTTCCTGTGGTCCGATGCGGCAGCCGGATACAAACTCGACACCCGACCTCACCAGGCCGATTTCATTCACGCCGGAGTGCTTGTCATCGGCCTGATTCTGCTCGGTCTGGCTTTCGACGGTCCGGGGAACGAAGGCTTGTTTTTCCTGCCTCTGCCTTTCGTCGTCGTTTTGGCGGCTTACGGATACGCAGCCTTGGAAACCATCATTCCAAACCTGCTACCAGCGGATAGCGGCAAACTCGCCAAGGCGGTGGCTCCGGGTATCGGAGCGCTCGTGGTGCTGTTACAGATCGCCTTTTTGTCGTCCGCCTATCCTCATCTTTCCTCGACCCACTCCGTGCATTCACTGATTCTCGGAGCGGGAGGGAAAAACTGGCCGCTTGGGGTCGAGTGCACGATCCCACTGGGAACCGTGGATTGGCTCAATCGGAACGCACCGGACAAGATCCGCATCGAGCTCACACCCGACGCCAACCGTCTGAGCCAGGTTTTTCGTTTGTTGCAATGGTCGGGCAAGCTTCGTAACGATCTCCAACCGGCAACGTTCGGAGATGGAGACTGGGTGCTGGCGGTGTTTTCCAAAACCGGGCAGCCCGAGAATCCCAAAAGCCTGATTTTCGAACAGACCTACGGTCAGACCCTGCTCTGGCAGGAAAAAACCGGCGAAGATATCATAAGCCAGATCTACGACCGCTCCGCAAGGCACGACATCCAGAAACCCTCGATAAAGACCAATCCCCTACCCGACGGTCCCTACGCCTGGAAAAAGTAAAATTTCAGTAGGTCGGGCAAATTTTTTGCCCGACATTGCCAAGGTGTTTTCGAAAACTATTTGTCGCAAGCAAAAAGACTTATCGATGGATGGGGATTGTATCCCCGTCCACATGTTTTTCTTAGAGCAAAACGTGCGGAGATTACTAATCAAAGTGCCGGAGTTTGCTAGTCGCTGTACATGAAACCTTTTAGGATGGGTGACGACCTGAAAATAAAAAAGGATATTCATTTTTGCAAATTTTCTCAACAAATTCATACACTTGCTGATCGTAGTGATTTTCATCTTGCTTTTTGTGGGGAAAAAGACCGAGATAGTAATTCATTCCATTGTCTGGCTTATATACAATCCAATCTCCAGTAAGTTTCTTCTTTTCTTGTCTTGAGTTAAAGCCACCCAAGACCATTTTGTAAGCCAACTTTCCTATCTTTTCTTGACTTAAATCTTCTCCATAACTTGATTCAAGTTCTCTTTCGACCAAATCATTAAGCTTTCGATTTTCTTTACAATGGTCTCCCTTATAATAATCTAATCCCCAATGAGCACTCATGTTGCCTAAGATATTCTCAGGTTGAAAAAAATGCTTCTTCCAAAAGCCTAACAATGGACTGCTCGGGTTTTTGAACATCTTGGGTTTAACCGTTGATGTTCGTAAAATCAATCCTTCTAAGTAATCAAGTTCACAAATTACTCTGTGTAAATGTAGCCTGCGTTGGTTGTATCCAAGAAATAATTGTTCACAGAGATATTGGCTAATTCTTTCGAGATATTTTCTTTCGCCATTAAAGCACGGAGGCCCTAAAGCTTCAGTGGAAAGCAAATTTTTTAGTTCTTTTCTATAGGTCATCTGTCTTGATTTCTTCTACAACTATAAAATTCCTGACGGAAAGGGACAGGAAATTTCGTTAGTTCTCCTATCACCCTTCGATAACTTCCACGTTGGCTCGGGGGACAATGGCGTTTTCACCATTATCGAACGCCACTTCCAGCACACGAACCTTGGTTTCGCTTTCCAGAGTGGCCAGATCGGCAGGAAGGGCGCGGACGTTCCCGATGCGCCCGAAATAGGGCGTGCGGATGCAGCGAACCGGCATTCCGATTTCCAGAATCGCGCCCTCGTCTTTGCGGTGTTCCTCGCGCTCTTCCACATCCAGCGGGATGATCACCTCGGGACGGATCACCCCGGCGCGAATCTGCGTGGCTCCGTTGATCGACACGGAGCGTCCTTGATGTTTGCTAAGCAGGTTCCAGGTAGCCATCGCCATGGCGATATCCCCAAAACCCTCCGTTACCAGCAATGTGATGCCGAGGTTTTCCTGTCCGGTGATGGCTACCCCGAGATCGTAGCCCAGGAAATCGCGCAGGTCGCGATCATCCAGGCCACCGGTGACGATCCCCGCCACCCCGAGTTCCACGGCACGACGCACGGCTCCAGCGGTAGTCATCCGTCCGGCAACGATCACTTTTCCCCGAAATTCCTCGACAATGCCCGCTTCGTCGAGCACGTCGTTCGGACCTTTGACCGCCAATGCCAGTTCACCGTCGGTTTCACCACCAACGCCGAAAATCCCCTGAATAAACCCCACGGAAGCTTCGACGGTTACGCCTTCGCCTTCCTCCACTTCGACAATCTGCCCCGGAATGTAGGCGTTGACCTCTACCGGCAGCGGACGACCGCGCAGAATGACTTGACCGGTAACGTTCGAGACGTTTTCCACCGTTCCTTCGATGGGAGCGGTTACTTCCGAACGAAACAGGCCGAAAAAACTTTTGGATTCGGCGATTTTCTCTCCTGCGGCAATGACATCGCCCTTTTCCTTGAGCATCGCCATGCCGATCTCGCGTGGTTCCAATCCGAGTTGGTTGGCTACGTTGACCGGAAACACGTCGCCCGGCAATTCCGTACGGGCTACTACGTCACCCGGCTGAACCATCGCCCCTTGTTTCACGACGACCTCGCCCCGGATGGGCAACCGGCGTCGTTTGCGAATGGTGGTGCGTTCGGTGACTTTCAATCCCGGTGTATAGGCGTGGCCCATCATTCGCCTCCTTTGCCAAGGAATTCGGGGGGATAGAGTTCGAGAGACGAGAACCAGCCTGTCAACAGCGATTGACGTTTGGCGTCGTTTTCCGGCAATTCCAAGGGGCGGCCTCTCAGGTCGAACAGCAAGCCGACAACCCCGCCGTGAACCGTGGTTTCGAGTGGTTTTCCGGCTCCCGCGCCGACATCGACACCTCGAATCGGCTCCGCGACAAGACGGGCCTGTTCGCCATCCCCCAACGGGACCAAGCGCAAATCCCCGAAAGACAACGTTTCCTTTATCTGTCCGTCGGGAAGATCCAGCGTGATTTTCATGGCAGGTTTGCCCGGTTTTCCTCGACCACGCGGGGCGATGCTGTCACCCAGGTGGATCATGCAGTCTTTTTCGAAAATCTCGGCAGCCGCCTGCGGATGCAGCTCGGACAACACCCCCAGATGAGGCATCATGAAAATCGAGTCTACCGCCAGCATGGTGATCCCTTCGGGTAGGAAGGCGTCGAGCAGCATCATGGCGGTCTGTACCCGCCGTGGAGCGTGAGAAAGCACCCCGCCGGACCCTACCAGCAGATTCAGCGCCATCATATTGACGATGGTCAGCCCACCTTCGGATTGATCGAAGGCGTCGGAAATCGTCCGGGCTGTCTGAACGCCCTTGAGACTGGTCGCGAATTCTTTGTGCTGGAGAAACGCCAGCCGTAACGCTTCTTTGGCCACGGCTTGTTCGATGACGAGATCCTGCAAGGTCTGAGGAACCGTCGTCGGACGGATCATCTTGTTTTTAATGGCGTTGCGCAAGGCTCGTTCGTCGGTATCGAACGGTACCCAGCGCATGATTTTATCCAGTCCCGCCGAGGCCAGTACGTTGGCGATGGAGTAGCTCATGCCGAGATTCGCCGATACGGTTCGGTTGAATTTGGGCCGTTTTTTGCCGTTTTCGACGATGGGGAACACGCTGAACACGTCAGTAGTCGCCCCGCCGATGTCCACCCCCACCACGTTAACCGACTCGATCTGCGAAATACGCTCGATGATCGTCCCCACCGCACCGGGCGTGGGAACAATGGGCGTATCGGTCCAGCTCATCAGTTTTTTGTATCCCGGAGCCTGCTGCATGACGTGTTCCATGAACAGATCGTGGATGGCGTCGCGAGCCGGGTCGAGGTTTTCGCGTTCCAGCGAAGGCCGGAGATTTTCGGTAATGGTCAGATCGGTCTTTTCCCCAAGGATTTCGGTAATTTCCTCACGGGCGTTTTGCGTACCGGAGTAAATCACCGGCAGATTGTAACTTTGTCCGAGACGGGGACGAGGGTTGGCGGCTCGAATCAGTTCGGCCAGCGACACGACGTGGTCGATGCGCTGGGAATCGTCGGTCAGACCGGCCAGCAGAATCATGTCGGGGCGAAGCTGGCGGATGCGCTCGATCTGTTCGTGGGGCATGCGTTTGTCGTTGACGCTGATCGTGTCCATCACGATCGCTCCCGCCGACAACGAGGCACGCTCGGCGCTTTCCGCCGTCATTTTCCGCACCACGCCGCTGACGAGCATTTGCAGTCCGCCACCTGCCGAAGAGGTCGAAATGTAGATATCCACACCTACGGGCCTGCCGTCTTCCATCCGGGCGGGTTTGATGAATTTTCCATCCTCGTCGAGCATCGGCCGTCCGGAAAGTTCCTCGACTTCCTGGATGGCGTTAAGCACTCCCCGCGTAACATCTTCGAACGGAGCTTCCACCGTCGTGGGAGCCTCGCCGCGATACGTCTGGCGGTATTCGTCGCCGACTTTTTCGAACAATATGGCCTTGGTGGTGGTGCTGCCGCAGTCTGTGGCGATAATCACCTTGATGTCTTCCGGTCGTCGCGTCATTTCGTCTCACTTCCCCAGGGATTTTTGGCACCATCCCTAGCATATTTCTCGCGAAACGACAACCGGCCGTCACCATCTGAAAAGAAAATCAGGGAAGCATTTCCTGAAGTTTCCCGGCTTGCGTGACGAGTTCGCCCTCGGCTTTTGCGCTTGGCGACATCGACGCTTCGTATCGATATTCTTTCGTGGAAAACAGCGCTTCCGGAAGCAGGTAGCCCAACTCGTCGCAACCTAGCGAAACCACGGCGGAAATTTCCGAATCGATTTCCCCAAGTAGCTTCTCGGACAACTCCGGCAGGGCTTCGCCGGGGATCGTCAACAAGGCTCCTGGACCGATACGCACGAGGTGACATTCGGTGGTGAGGCTGCTGTCTGTGAAATTTTCCCGTTTGAAAATCCCAAGTTTGCGTCCCAGCAAAAAGCGCCGATTGGTTACGGTCATTTCGAAAGTCGTTTCTGCGTGGCGCACATCGTACGACTCGAACGTGCTTGCTTCCGGCAGTGCTTCATAAACTCTCTCGGCCAATCTGCGCCCCAACCAGTCGATAAACGGCCCTCGTTCCTCATCGGGAAGGTCCATGGCCAGATCGCCCGAAACCATTCCTCCCAGCGCACCGTTGAAAAACACCGCCGTTCCACCGACGAGCGTTTCCAGTTCGGTGCAAAATCGACCCGCGAAATCGGAACTGATCCGCTTGTTTCGCTCCCAAAGCATCTCCGGGTGACAAGCCCAGTCGGCGACGGTCGCCAGTGGGCGGTTTTCTTCATCTCGAAGCGCTAATACCCGCATTTTCGAATCCAGCGCCGCCCCCGGATGGATGTTTTCATGGTAACCCACCGGAGGAATCTCCAAGGTGAACCATTTGCCCTTTGCCGGTGTCAGATTTTCCACGGCTTGACGAACCGACTCGGCGGCTTGTTCGTGCAGAAAGTTCATATAGTGCGGATCTTTTCCCGTTTTGTAAGGAAACAGACCGACAATGGACGGTCCCCAGTATCCCATGGTATCCGGTGCGGCATGGCTATGGGTGCTGGCCACGAGTATCGTTACGTCTTCTCCCATCCCGGCTTTTTCGCGGATGCGCAGCACGTCATCTCGCATCAGTCCTGTAAGGTCGAGCGCTACGAGCACGAGGGTGGTTTCTCCATTCCGAAGCGCCACGGCACGAGCGTACAATGGATCGCGAACGGATTCGGAGATCCGGTTGAATCCAAACCCCGACAGATAGTGCCCCCTGGGGTTCGGAGGCGTGATTTCCACGACAGCCGCGCCCGCGTGCATCGTTGAAAACATCATCGGCTCCTTTGGTAGTCGTCAATACGGAAGATTGATAGCCTATCAATGGACGGGGATTGCATCCCCGTCCACATGTTTTCTCGAAACAAAACGTTGGCTATTTCCAACCTTGGAACACCTCCGGCCAGGCGTCACGATAATCTTTGAACAGGCCGTAGGCGCATTCTTCGTCCTGTACGAGCGGATGCAGCCGGAGACCTTCCACAGCGGCTTCCACGCGCTTTTCGAGAATGGCTTCCACGGCCAGTCGTTCGTATTTTTTGACGGCCAGCGAAAGTTCCTTACATTTTTCGGGCACTTGCGGAGGTGCAACGGGCTTCCAGGCTCCACGACCGACTTCGCAGGTGATTTCAACGATATCGTTTGGTTCCAGGAAATCCAAAGCTCCCTGGTTGGGTACATTGAGCACCATCCGCACGGGATCGTCTTTTCTCAGGTTCTGCAACAGATCCAGCGCCACACCCGCGTATCCTTCCGGCTCGGCTTTGCTTTTGCGTTCCTTGCCTTTGCGGGAACTGATCATGTAGGTAGCTTCCCGGCGTTGGAGATAGTTTTTGTACGTGGCATGAAGTTCCTCGTCGGAACTTCCCGCCGCCGCGTTTTTCTCCAGCGTGTCGAGAATCGCGCCGTTGATGCGCAAAATTTCCTCGCCACGGCATTCGTCGGCATCCAGCAGGGCTTGCAAAGAAGACTTCGCACGGTAGAAATAATACAGGTATTCGTTGGGCAGCAGGCGCAGGGTTTCGAGCAGATCGAGAGGCATCCACGGAATATGCGCTGCCTGATAGTCCTTGTCGAACAGCACGTCCTCCAGGATGTTTTTCCCGTTGTGCAGAGCCGGACCAACCCAGGACAGATGATTCAGACCGAAGGTCCAGCTTTCCAATTCTCGCCAATTCACGCCAGCATGATTGGCCACTTTCTTCAGTCCCGAGTCCGATGAGTCGCAAATACCCGCCGAACGCTCGAAGCCCGAACGTTGCAGGGCTTCGGTGACCAGACTTGCCGGATTGGTGAAGTTGACAATCCAGGCGTCCGGGTTTTTATCCAGCGTTTGTTGGGCGTATCGCACGACCTCGGGAGCGGAACGGCACGCGAAAGCGAAACCTGCCGGACCGGTGGTTTCCTGACCCAGAACCCCGCGATTCAGGGCGATACGCTCGTCTTTGGCGCGTCCCGCTTCAAAGCCGGGACGAATCGTGGTGATAATGGCGTCCGCACCGTCCAAGGCGTCGTCCAGATCGAAGGTCGGTTGCAATGCCACCGCCGGGTTTTCCTTTTGTGCGACAGATTGCGAAAGCCGGAAGGTTACGGCGGCTTTGCGCCGGTCGATGTCGTACAGAGCCAGTTGGTTCAATCCGGTGGCTTCGGCGTTCGCGCACAAAGCCTGAACAAGTTGAGGGGCGCGGATGCCGCCGCCGCCGATCACGGTAATTTTCATGGAAACCGCTCCTTGCTTCGAAAAATAACCCACTTCGATAAAAAAACGAAGAGGACTCGAAAAAAATCGGGATTGTTGTAACAAACCGGACGGTGGTTCGTCTCTCTGGGTGAAAAGAGAAGAACACAAACATCATCCTACTGGAGGTGACACTATGCAGATTTCAACACGAAAATCAATCCTTGGAGCCGCCATACCGTTCCTGATGCTCTTTTTCATGGCGACGACCGCTTCGGCCCAACCTTGGAGCGCCAAAGCCGATGAAGAGTTTCTGGAGTTGAAACACGAAGTCGGAGCGCGACTGCTGTTGCAGACCCTGGAATTGACCAAAGACCAGAAAGCGCAGTGGATCAAAGAACAAAAACAGCTTCGCAAACTCAAAAAAGAACTGGAAGAAGGACTTACCGAACACCGCGATAAAATGAAAAACCATATGAAATCCCTGAATAAAACCCTGAAAAAAGGCGAAAAGCCCGATCAGGATCAACAAGCGGCCACCATGAAAGAGATGATGGAGGAACGCAACCAACTGGAACCCTATCGCTCGAAAATGGAAGGCTATCTCAAAGCCATGATCGATATCCTGACCCCGGAGCAGAAAGATCGCCTGCAACGTTTCAATCCACAAGGCAGTCTCGGTATGGGTTCGCCGTTCGCCGATGATCCGCCACAAAACGCCGCCGAAATTCTCGACCGCATTCGCACTCTTTCCGATGACGTGTGGGCCATGCACAAGCAGCGTATGCAGAAACGGGGTCGCAGGGGTGGACAACAGGCCGGTCGGGTCTGCGACATGCTCGAGCAGGTACGTGACATGTCCGAAGCCGATTACCTCCAGCGACGCGACGAACTCGCCGCCCAGCTTCCCGATCGCATGGTGCAACGTCTGAGTAACGGCGGCGGATTCGGTGCCCGACAAGGAAAAGCCATGATGGGCCGTGGAAAAGGTCGAAGAGGCATGGGTCCGGGTATGGGACGCGGTGGAATGGGACAAGGTATGGGCCAAGGCATGGGTCCGGGAATGGGTAGCGGCGGTATGGGTCAAGGTATGGGTCCGGGAGCCGGCTTCGGTGGCGCGGACACCCTGGACGATCCTCCGCCGCCGGAAGACGAAGAATTCGATGCCGCTCCCCGCTTTGCCCGAGGTCGTTTCCACGAGAAAAAAATCCGGATGCTGCTGTTGACCGACGCCTTCTGGAAAGTCCTTAACGAGAACTGATCTTCCGCGAGGTTCGGCGTGCAACCCGGCAACCTGTCCTGAAAACCGGGCATCGCATCTCCCGCCTCATCTCCCTCCCCAATTTCCCGCCTTTCTCCCTCTACCCTCCCTCGTTTTCCCGGGAGGGTCTTTTTCGTTCTGTCTTTGAAAAAGCTATGGTAAATACGAAATAGGATCTACCGGGACGTTTCTTGACGAAGGGAGACATCTCCATGCCAAGCTGTGCAAAATGCGGAAAAGAGATCGAAATCGAAGAACGGGTGATGCGTCGGGACGAATGCCCTCATTGCGGAGCCGACCTGCATAGCTGTGTTCAGTGCCGGTTTTATTCTCCCGGACGTCACAACGATTGCGCTGAACCGGTGTCCGAGCCGGTGTCCGACAAGGAAAACGCCAATTTTTGCGACTGGTTTTCCTTCGAAGGCGGCGACGGAGAGGCTGCGGATGGTATCAGCGAAACCGAAAAAGCCAAATCGGCCCTGGATGCACTGTTTAAAAAATCCTGAGTCTCATCGATAAAATCCTACTCCCGCCCGCCGCAAAAACCGTTGGTTTCATGCCATTTCCAGGCGTCGGCAAGAATGCGGTCGAGGTCGCTGCATTCGGGCAACCACCCCAGAATGCTTCGGGCGTCTTCACTGGATGCGATCAGTCGGGCAGGATCTCCGGGGCGACGTTCTCCCATTCGATGCGGTACCGAAAGCTTCGTGGCGCGCTCGGCGGCCTGAATCACCTCCAGCACCGAAAAGCCCTCCTGAGAACCCAGGTTGAAAGCCCGACTCGCACCGCCATCCAGCAGGTATTCCAGCGCCAAATTATGGGCTTGCGCCAGATCCCAAACATGCACGTAATCCCGCAGACAGGTGCCGTCCGGGGTGGGATAATCCGAGCCGAAAACGGTCAAGCCCTTTTCGGCTGCGTTGGACCGTCCACGCACGGCGGCTCGCAAAGCCAGCGGAATCAGATGGGTTTCGGGGTCGTGCCATTCTCCGCTTCGCCCTTTCGGATCGGCTCCGGCAGCATTGAAATACCGCAGCGCCGCCCAGTTCAGTCCCCAGGCTCGGGCGCAGTCGGCAAGGATTCGTTCGACGGTCAGCTTCGATCGTCCATAGGCGTTGATCGGAGCCTTGGGATGGCTTTCGGGAATCGGCATGACCTGCGGTTCGCCATAGACCGCCGCCGTCGAAGAAAACACCAGCGTTTTCGTTCCCGCCGCCTGCATGGCTTCCAAAAGCGAAAGCGTTCCGGCGACATTGTTGCGGTAGTAGCGCAACGGATCGTGTACCGATTCTCCCACCTCGATAAAGGCCGCGAAATGCAGCACGGCCTCGAAATTTTCTTGGACGAACAAGCGGCGTACGGCGTCGGTGTCGGCCAACTCGATGCGATGCAACGGCAAATCGGACACGAAACGAGCATAGCCTTTGGAAAGGTTGTCCAGCACGTGAACGTCCAGACCTTTTTCCATAAGATAATGCGCCGTGATCGACCCGATGTATCCCGCCCCGCCGCTTACCAGAATTTTCGCCGCCATGCTACGTTCTCCCTTCGATGGTTTCGCCCCCATTATCGACAGATTTTTTCCGGATGCAACCATCCGGGGTTCGTTCGTCGCTTTCAACGTACGCTTTCCCGTCAAAACGCTGGAAAATCCCTTGCGAATCGGCTATTCTTGGAGTATCGAAGGCCGCAGTCGGAAAACGGAGGCTTTCGTTTGTCTCCCATTCCCGATCCCTTGGGTGCCAACCCTAAACAGCGAAACTGGCGATAAAGGAACGAGCCATGAAGAAAATGCGACGCGAACTGCGACAGACCCCCACCGTGTTGACCAAACTCTATGAATCCGAGTTTCCTCGGATAGAGAAGTATGCGAAATTCCTGGCAGATCAGGATATTCGGCAGGTCACCTTCGTGGCTCGCGGGTCGTCGGACAATGCTTGTCTGTATGGCAAATACATCGTCGAATCGCTGCTGAACATTCCGGCGCATCTGGCGGCTCCGTCGATTCTGACCGTGTACAAAAGCCATCTTTCGTTGTCCAATACGTTGGTGATTGCCGTAAGCCAGTCGGGCGAAGGCACCGACATCAACGAATACACCGCCGACGCCGTGGCGAGCGGTGCGCCGACGCTGGCCATCACCAACCATGTGCGTTCTCCTCTGGCCCAGACGGCGGATTTCGTCATTCCGCTGCACGCGGGTCGGGAAGAATCGGTCGCCGCGACCAAAACCTACGTATCCGAATGCTACGCCCTTCTGGCGTTGGTGGCCTGTTGGGCCAAGCACAAGGTAGCGCTGGACCAGATCGTGAAACTTCCCGAGATCACGGACCGGATCATCGAGATCGAAGAGGATGTCAAAGCCAAAGTCAGCCGTTATCGCTACATGGACCGCGCCGTGACGATCGGCCGTGGCTACCATTACGCCACCGCCAAGGAATTCAGCCTGAAACTGATGGAAACCAGCTACCTGCCGGTGCAGGCGTTTTCCATGGCCGATTTCATGCACGGACCCATCGCGATGATCAACGACGGCTTCCCCACCTTCCTGTTCGTCGCACGAGGGAAAATGGAACGTCCGATGCTGAACATTCTGAAGGATCTGCACGAGAAGAAATCCGAAACGGTGGTGTTTTCCAACACGAACGAAACGAAGCGTTACGCCACGACCCATTTCATCATGCCGCGATCCGTGGCCGAAATCGCCACGCCGATCCCCTACATCATCCCGGCCCAGTTCTTCGCTATGTATCTAGCGGACCTCAAAGGCATCAACCCCGACAAACCGAAGTTTTTGTCGAAGGTCACGAAAACCCGGTAGAGGGGGGGGGGTTTCTTCGGCCCCTATGCCGAATCGCCAAGCTGATGGAGCAGGATTGTATCCTGCTCCCAAACGTTTCGGTTCAGGTTGAAAACCGGAATTAACGGATTTTGTGCGAGAAGTTCCATTTCCCCACATTTTAATTCACACCCATCTTTGCTTTTCGTTGATCTGTACGTTTGCCTATTCACTGCTTGGCGTGGTAAATTCTGAAAGAGTATTTTTGCTTTTTTCCGAAATCTAACTTGCATCAACAATGATGCAATGAGTTCCGTATGATGATTTCAGAAAACAAACGCAAAATGGCATACAATAGGATTTTGTGTGCATTTTTGGAGAAAGTTCAATGAATATCAATGCCGCAATAGTAGACCAGCAAATAACCAAAGTAATGGAAACCATCAGGGAACGTGCGGCAAATGAGTTGAACATTCGCAATGATGACATGCTGAAGTCTTTGGCATTTGTGTTTCTGTGTGTAAAGACAGCACTCGATCTTGATGATGTGGAAGCATTCGATTGCCTGGTGGAAGGAGGGCAGGACTTTGGTGTCGATGCCATCCATATTTCGAATGAATACAGAGGCGAACTGACCATTAGTCTTTTTCAAGGTAAATACAAACGAAACCTTAAAGGAGATTCACATTTTCCCGAAAACGGTATCGTCAAGCTTGTTAATGCGATTAAATACATTTTCAATCCAAATGCCATCCTAGAAAACATCAACGAACGACTGAGAACAAAAGTCGAAGAGGCTCGTTCCCTTATCAGTGATGGACACATCCCACAAATCAAAGTTTTGGCTTGCAACAACGGATTGCAATGGAACTCATCCGCTCAAGATGAGATCGATCGTGCCAATGAAGAAGGCTTCAAAGATCAAGTTGCCTGGTGTCATGTAAATCATGACAACATCGTACAGGTATTACAGGGAACGAAGAAAGTCGATGATAAGTTGCAGTTAAGCGGAAAAGCCGTTGTTGAGGATATGAACTTCAGCCGTGTTCTCATCGGTCGAATCGCCGTTGAAGAAATTCATGCCCTCATGAAACGCCATGGTGAGCGTCTTCTGGATCGCAACATTCGACGATATCTCGGTCTTCAAACCAACAGAGTCAATAAAGAAATTTACGAGACGTTAAAAAGTTCCCATAGAGCGAACTTCTATTTTTACAACAACGGTATAACTCTTACTTGCGATAAATTCAGCTATAATGCTCTGCAATCTGGTGATTATATTGTGAATGTCGAGAACCTCCAGATCATCAATGGCGGTCAAACCTGCATGACCATTTACGAAGCTCTTGAAAATCCAAGTTTATTAGCCTCATCAGAAGCATACGTCTTGATTCGACTTTACCAACTTCCCAGCAACGACGAAAATCTTGTTCATCAAATCACTTTCGCGACAAACAGTCAAAACCCCGTTGACTTGCGAGATTTGAAATCGAATCATGAAAAACAGATTCAACTAGAGACGGATATTGCGCAACTTGGCTATTCTTACAAACGAAAAAGAAGTGACTCATCTTTAAGATCGACGGAAATCACTTCGGGAGTCGCAGCAGAATCCATTTTGTCCGTTTGGCGACGAAGACCCCACCAAGCCAAGTATTTTTCTAGGGAACATTTCGGGAAACTGTATGACATCATTTTTTCGAAAAACTTGAATGGATCGCAAACCATTCTTGCCACGATAATTCATCGGTATTCGGAAAACAAAAGGAAGCGTCCTCCACAAGATGCCCCTACGTTTTTACGATATGCTTCTTGCTTCATCAGCATGCAAATGGGAAAATATCTACTGAAGGAGATGAACCTCAACGTTTCGGGAGTCAACCATCAAACCTTTAAAGATGCGATGACTATTTTCGAAAAAAACAAAGAACGTTTCTTCCAAACAGCCTTGTCGGATATTGAGAAAGCTCTTGAAGAATTATATGGCGATTCGAGCATTTCGTTGCAACAACTTGCCGCAACATTTCGAAGAGGAGATCTGATCGGAATTCTGGACAAGCAGGAGAATAACGAAATTCATTAGAACTTCTTCCCCCTATGCCGAATCGCTACGTTTGACGCAAACCTGCGCTATCTCGCTGTGCGTCGCTTCCGTGCGGGTCAAACCAGGAGATATCGTGTCATTTCCCACTCGAATCCCGCCCTTTGTGCCGCACATTGTGCTGCCATATTTGATAGATTCTGTGATATATGACAGAAAAACGGCCTTTTTCGGGCTTTTCGCAGACGGGCGTCTGCCGGACGAATTTGCGTAATCTCCTCCGAATCGACGTGAATTTGCTCGAAAATACGTTGTTTGAAGCGAAACGGTGTGGTCTCAGTTTTCCTCGGAAACCACCTCGGGAGCTTGGCGTTCGAGGAGCGCTTCGGCTCCCTGCCGGGTACGCAGACGGTCGAACAGCATCGTGCCGCCGACCACGCAAACCGGAATCAATGCGAGGTTGAGAAAGGGAATCAGCAGTAGCAGCGAGCAGCCCGCCCCAAAACCCATCGACAATGGGAAATCGAGATCGAGAAATGCTCGTTTCTGCTTGAAACTCAAGCGTTTACGCGCCAGAGGATAGTCTGAAAACTGGTAGGCCATTAAAAACACGCCCGCCGTGCCAACAAGCGCGAAATACAGCGCCGATCCGATGCCCGGTAGCAGGTTGAGCAATAACGCCGGAACGAAAATCATCAACCAAAACAACAACTTCTGCAACTCGGACTTCAGCGACATCACCAACTCGCCGAGCATCCGTTTGACACTGAACGGCAACTCGGGGCGCGTTGGATCGAGCACCCGCTCGGTGGATTCGGATAATGCGTCGTTGAACGGCGCGGCGATCAGGCAACCGAGAGGAGTGAAGAGGAAGAAAATCACGAGGAAAATCAACAGGAAAATCACCACTCCGAGTACATACCACAAGCCTTGCCAGAACCAGGCGTAGTCGATGCCGTCCGCCGGAAAAGCCCAGATCAACTCGATCAGTTCGACCCGGTAGATGATCATTCCGTACAGCCCAAAGCCGAAGACGATCAGGTTGACCAGCAGCGGCAACAACGAATACAGCGCCAGCGACAAGTTGCCTTTGATGGCTTTCGCCGCCTGCAATGGAATCGACAACCCTTCGGAAAAACTGGAGAAATCTTGTTTAAGGTCCATGATCTTTCCTGTTTCCGGCGTGTCGTGCCGGGAACGGTTCGGTTAATCCACCGGTTCGAACCACGAGGTGAAGTGACGCAGGAACGGCGGTTCTTTGACGATCCGCACGCCCTTGACCTCTTTCCGGTGGTGATACAGTTCTTCGATCACCTCGACGAGGTAATCCACATGACTTTGGGTGTAGACCCGGCGCGGCAGACAGAGCCGTACGAGGTCCATCGGCGCGGGAAGTTCGTTGCCTTGTTCGTCCTTGCGGCCGAACATCACCGAACCGATTTCCACCCCCCGGATACCCCCGGCAATATACAGTTCGTTGGCCAGCGCCCAGGCCGGGAACTGATCCAGCGGCAGGTGCGACAGGAAATCCCGAGCGTCGATGTAAATGGCATGGCCTCCCGGCGGCTCGACGATTTTGACGCCGATTTTTCGCAAGGCTTTGCCGAAATACTCGGTACAGGCGAGGCGATATTGCAGGTAGTTTTCGTCCAGCACTTCTTTCAAGCCCGTGGCCATAGCATCCAGGTCGCGGCCCGCCAGTCCGCCGTAGGTGGGAAATCCTTCGGTCAGAATCAGCAGGTTGCGGCATTGCTCGGCCACGGCATCGTCGTTTAGCAGCAAAAAGCCGCCGATGTTGACGATAGCGTCTTTTTTGGCCGACATCGTAACGCCATCGGCATACGAGAACATCTCCTGAACGATTTTCTTGACCGGCGTATCGGTGTAGCCTTCTTCGCGCAACTTAATGAAATAGGCGTTCTCGGCGAAACGACAGGCGTCGATAATGAAAGGAATACCGTATTTGTGAAGAATTTCCGAGACTTCCCGGATGTTCGCCATGCTCACCGGTTGTCCGCCACCCGAGTTGTTGGTCACGGTGATCATGCCGCAAGGGATGTTCTCGACCCCGCGTTCCTCGATCAACGCGGTCAGCTTGGCAGTGTCGATGTTGCCCTTGAAGGGGTGCCGACTCTGGGGTTGGCGACCTTCTTCGATGACGAGATCCACCGCGTCCGAGCCGGAGTACTCGATGTTGGCGCGGGTCGTATCGAAGTGGGTATTGTTGGGGATGGTTTTCCCTTCGCCGCCCATCACCGAGAACAAAATCCGCTCGGCGGCTCGTCCCTGGTGGGTCGGAATAACGTGCTTGAAGCCAAAGATATCGTCCACGGTTTCTTTGAACCGATAGAAACTGTCGGACCCGGCATAAGACTCGTCGCCGATCATCATCGCCGCCCACTGCTGAGCGCTCATGGCAGAGGTGCCGGAGTCGGTGAGCAGGTCGATCAGAATGTCCCGAGCACGCACCAGAAACACGTTGTAATGCGCCTCGGCCAGCGTCTTGCGCCGTTGCTCCACCGTCGTGAATTGCAGCGGCTCCACCATTTTGATACGAAACGGCTCGATAATCGTCTTCATGGCATCTCCAAAAGCATCGAAGAAGTAATTCCGCAGTCCCGTCTCCTATACCATGAATAGTGCGGAAATACAGGATTTTTTGTGGGCTGGGGGGAGAGGGAGGATAAAGAATGAAAAGAGCATAGTCTCAAGGTATCCAAAGAATTACGGGAGTCAATCAAACGGATTGTATTTGATTGGAATGTGATTCGTGGTAATCGTTCCGACACAGGTTCACGCTTTATTGACAACACTTCATCAGTCACGTTGGTTTTCCCAAAGCTGGAGATCAATCAGAAAACTCTGAAATTATCTAAAAGCGTTGACTTTATCGAACGGTCATGTTATTTATGTTTTATACGGAAAACACACAAAACTTAAAGATAACTAAAAGGTAAAATAAATGTTAAGACAGTTTAGTGTAGAAAACTTTCGCTCATTCAAAGAACAGGTAACCTTGTTCATGGAAGCTGAAAAAAAGCTAAAAGGAATGGAAAGCACAAATTTAATTACGGCTCCAGACGGTGAAAAATTGCTAAATACTGCTGCCATATACGGTGCTAACGCCAGTGGAAAATCAAATCTGGTCAAGGCACTTCGGTACATGAAAAGTATGGTTCTGCACTCATCAAAGGATACCCAAAAAGGTGAACCCATAGAGTCAGAACCGTTTTTGCTTGATCCTAAATCGTCACAAGAACCTTCGCTATTCGAATTAATTTTCTTTATTGGAGACAGTGAGTATACCTACGGATTCAAAGTGACAAAAGAAGCGATAATAGAAGAATGGTTGTACAGGCGTAAAAAGCGACAAATTCGTCTCTTCGAGCGAAACACAGACGGTGTTTACTACATCAATAAAGCAACTTTCAAAGAAGGTCTCGATTTAACAAAACGGTTACGAAAAAATGCCCTTTTCTTGTCTCTCGTTGCCCAAATGGACGGGAAGATTGCAGGTGATATTGTTAAATATTTCCTAAAATTGATCATCATTGACGGGTTTGAACCTAGATCCTTTAAAGCACATACTCTTTCCCTTCATAGAGAAGGAAAGTTTTCGGAAGAAATAAACAAGTTTTTATGTAAGCTTGATGTTGGGATTAAAGGCGTCGATTGCAACAATACGGAAATAGATGAAGACCAGTTTGAGAAAATTTTCATGAGAAATATGAAGGAGACTGGTAATTTTGAGTTTTCGTATAATGAGATAACTGGAAAAAAAGGCATAACGTCGATAAACACCATTCATGAAATCGAAGGCCAAAAACCGGTTCATTTTAATCTGGAAAAACACGAATCACATGGTACCCAGAAGCTTTATGCACTGGCTGGACCTTTTCTTGAAACTCTGGCAGAGGGACGAGTGCTGGTGATTGATGAGGTCGACGCCCGTTTGCATCCACTGATGACTATGGAGTTGTTGCGTTTATTCCGCACGGATAAAATGAATAAAAACAACGCGCAGCTTATCGTAACCACTCACGACTCCAATCTTCTTAATCGGCGCACAAATCTCTTCAGACGTGACCAGATCATGTTTACAGAGAAACGGCAGGATCAATCCAGTGATTTGTATAGCCTTGCTGAATTTAGTCCAAGAAACGATGAGGCTTTGGACTTGAATTATCTTCGAGGCAAATACGGAGCAATCCCGTTCTTGGGTGGCTTTGCAGACGGAGATTCATGCGATGGGTAGAGGTGCGAAAAAAACGGGACGTGTTAGAAGACAACGACCGAAGAGACCCTACAAAAACCGTGAACCGTTCAAAACGATTCTTATCGTCTGTGAAGGCGAAAAAACAGAGCCACAGTATTTTGAATCCTTTCGCCAGAAATTGAGGAGAAATTCCGTCCAGGTCACCATTAAAGGAACTGGTCGAAATACGATTTCATTGGTTACTTACGCTGAAAAACTTGTAGATCAAAACGGACCTTTCGATCATGTATGGTGCGTGTTTGACCATGATGGCTTCAGCTCCGAACAAATCAATCAGGCTTTTCAAAAGGTAAGAAACCTGAATAAGATATTCGGCAACAAGAAAGTCTACCGAATAGCCTTCTCCAATGAAGCTTTTGAATTGTGGTATTTACTGCACTTTGATTACACAATTACCGGTTATGGCCGTAAACAACTATGTAGAAAATTAGATGAAAAGCTCGGATATAAATATGTAAAGAATGATCCTGGAATATATGATAAGTTGCTGGACAAACAAGAGAACGGGATACGTTACGCCAAAAAACTTATTGCCAATTACAAAAATGAACCGTATCCCAATCCATCTACCACCGTGTACAGATTAGTCGAGGAGTTGAACAAGGAAATAGAAAAGGCAACTTACACCTCATCTTCCAACCAATAGATTACTTCCCGTTCCCCACATTTTCCATCGAGAAGAAACTGGACGGCGATGCAATCCCCGTCCATCGCTTGGCAGCTTGAAAGTCGCTGTATTTTGTGATGCACGCCCAACGATCTCTCCGCCTTCAGGGAGAAATCCGAAACGTCTGTTCCGGGTAGTCCCGGTTGAGGATGGCCTCGCCGTTGCGGTCAAGGTTGAGGGTCACGTTGCGGGCGGGAATATCGATCTTCCATAACTCCGGCAGGCGTCCTTTGGGTGTCTTTTTCCATCGCAGATAGGTGGCACGGGCCACGAGAGTTCCGTTTTCCAGATAGGCCACCGAGTGCAAATCCATCGTGGACGGTGCGAAGCGAAAGCGTTGCATCGTGTGGCTCGGGCGATGGGCAAAGGTCAACACCCACAAACCGGCCTTGGCGTCGTAGGAAAGATTGTGGGCATCGTGCTCGATGGGTGTGGGCGCAACGCTCAAGACCGAAACGAGCTGTGCCGGGTCCATTTCTATGGGAATCAGCGAGGACAGCACGGCCTTGTCCGCTGGTCCAATTTCCATTTGTCGCGTTTCACCGTTGAACAGCCGGATTTCCTGACCGTCGCAACTGAACATTCCGAGCATCCCCAGCGGTCCCGCGATTTCCAGATACAGTTTATCGGGTTTCTCGGCAATCGCGATAATCTGCACCCGCTGCTCGCGGCTGTTTTCCAGAATTTCGGCATCGAACACCACGTTGATGTTGCGGATTTCCTTGTCCCGCTGGCGCAGGGAATCGAGCAGGTCGGCGACATCGGGTTTGGGGAGGTTTTGCACCTGCGGATCGGGCGTGGATGTACTGCGGCAGCCGGAAAGCGTTCCTACCCCGAGGATAACCACGAACAAAAGCCGAAAAAGGAGTGAAAAACGTGTCATGTCGCGCTACTTCGTTTGCGGAGTCGAGGGTTCCGGCGTGGGCGAGGCGTTGGGTCGGGGCCAGTCGTCGGGAAAATTCTTCTCCAAGCCTTCGCGCAGTTGAGGCGGTTCCAGGGTCATCCCGGAGAGTTGATCCAGCACCGCACGAGCGTCGTCCATTTTACCGGTGTCTTTGAGCACTACGGCGTAATGATACAGGATTTCCGCTTCCTCGGGATACAGCAGCCGGGCCAGTGACAACCACTTCAGCGCTTTGTCCGTCTGTCCCTTGCGATAGAGCACCCATCCCAGAGAATCGATGATGTATCCCTCGTCGGGAGCCAGACGAATGGCTTTGCGAATGTAGCGCTCGGCCTTGTCGAGGTTGCGGTTCGAGTTGGCCAGGACGTATCCTACGAAATTGAGCGCGTTGGCATGATCGGGATGCCGGGCGATGATGTCTTCCATCATTTCAAGGGAGCGGTCCACCTGTCCCAGTCGTTCCAAAAGAGCTGCTTTGGTATATTCGAGCATCAGCGGGTCTTGCACGATATCCATGCCGCGTTCCAACTCGGTAATGGCCTGCTCGGGTTGGCCTGCTTCACGATGCCAGTCGCTTGCGCCGATCCAGTATCTCGGTGAGTCGCGGAACAGTCGCTCCGCCGTGCGCAACTTTCTAAGGGCAAGGTCATCCCGACCCTGTTGGTGGTGAATCCTCGCCATCGCCAGGAGAGCTTCCAGGCCGCGTTCGGTGTCGGGTTCGATGGTTGTTACGTCCTCGTACCATTTCAACGCTGCATCGAACTGTTTTCGATCCTGGGAGATTGTGCCCATCATAAAAGCGGCAAGCGCCCGATCACCCAGGCGATAATGTTCCATCAGGCTTTTTTCGGTGCGATCGTATTGCTTGGCTTCATACCAGGCTAACGAAATCTGCAAGTGAAGTTTTCCCGAAAAGCCATCGAGTCGGCGGGCGCGCTCGAACAGTTCCTGCGCCTTATCGATCTTTCCCGCTTTGGCGTAATTCGCACCGATTTGGATCAGAATGGCGGGGTTGTCGGGGTGGCGCTTGTCGAGCCGTTCCAGTTGCCGTGCGGCGTCTTCATAGCGTCGCGTGCGTTCGTACCAAACCACCAGTTCGTGCAGTGCTTCGGTGTTATCCGGCTCGAATTCCAGAAGCTTGAGCAGGGCGTTTTCCAATGCGGGCAAATTTCGCTCGAAACGATAAAGTCGTACGAGGTAGTACCAGGCCATACGGTCGTCCGGGCGACGCCGGGTCCAGTCCAGGTACATTTCGGCGAGTTCTTCCAACTTTCCGGTAATATAGAGAACTTCTCCCTTGCGTCGGTAAGCTTCGATGAAATCCGGGTTGCAGACAATCGCCTTGTCGAAGGAGGCAATCGCGTTTTCGAAGCGGTCGATCGAAAACTGTATGCGTCCGAGTTGATAGTATCCTCTAGCCCAGTTCGGCTCCAGCCGTGTGGCGTACGCCGCCTGTTGCAGAGCGTCGTCCACCCGGTCGAGCAACAACAGCACCTGGCTGTAGTCCGAGCGAATGACGGCCGAACCTTTTTCGAACTGCAAAGCTTTTTCGTAAGCCTGTGCGGCTTCCGAATAACGGCGCAGATGTTCGAGTTGTTTGGCGTGAAGATAATAGCTGTAGGCCGAAGGGGAACCGGCACGCACGTGTTTTTCGGAGACGGAGCCGTCTTCCTGCTCGACGAGCAAGGTCACCGTTCGAGGAGAGGGGGTGTTTTTTCCGAAAGAACAGCTCGACACGGCGAGCCCGCCGATGAGCAGCACCAGCAGGCTCCAAAGAGGCCGAAACGAAAGACGAAGAGATAAGGTCACTCTTCCTCCTCGAAATAGGCGGCTTCTTCCTTGGGTTCCTCCACCGTTTTCGCCGAATCGCTTTCCGATTTCGTCACGATACCCAACTCTTCGCGTCGGGCTTCTTTTTCGGCGATTTCGGCGTTTTGATCCACTTCGAGTTCTGCGGCCTTGTCACTGCTGTCCGGCAGAGAGTCGAGGTACTTTTGGTATTCTGCGGAATCCAACAACCCCTTGTCCATGTTCCGTTTGGAGCATCGTACGTCGAAAAGGATGGGGGCGCTGACTTTTTCGATGGCCATTGGTCTACCTTTACCTGTTTCACTTGGGTTCGACTATACACGATTTACCGAAGATGCAAAAGACGAGGCGATTTTTCTTCGTTTGGCGCTTTTTTGCGCGTCTGCCTCCTCCCGCCGACCCAATACAATAATTTCCCACGACCGTTTCGGATCGCGAAGGATTCTAGTAAACGTTTCTGGCCCTTCTGTCAAGTTCCGTTGCGGGAAGGGGTGCCACTTTGAACAAGAAGCCATCCTAAATATACTTCCTGTCGCCTTTCGGACGCTTTTGGACGACTTCGCCGCTGATCTCGACTTGAAAGACTCCCGGTATTCCGCGTCTCTACAACGACGAATCCGTCTCGAAATCGCCTCAAAATCCTCGGTCGCTAATTTTAGGATGGCTTCTAAAGGCCCGTTCCGAAACCGTTTTTCGTTTCGACATCGACCCATCCGGCTTCGATGTCCTCCTCCATGCGATCCCCGGTCAGGTAGTCGAAGCATTCGGAACGGTTTTCAAGAACCGCCAGAAAAAACGCCGTCATATATTTTTGGGTCAAAGCCCGCGTCATCGCCGGATCATCCGTACCTGTCGGACAGACGGCACAGAGGATGCCGCAGTCGGGATCATCCAGAAACGACATGTGGTTGGCTCCAAGCATTTCGATTCGAAAGGCCGGACTTTCGGCAAATGCATAAATTTGCTCGAAATTCTCAGCGGAAGGTGCACAAGCCGCAGAACTGTCTCCTCCGTTTGTCGTTTCTCCCAGCGCGACGAATGGCACGGAGATATCCGCCATACGTTCGGGAGTTACGGAAGGATAATCCTCGGCGTCGTATTCGATGGGCGGTGCGGAATCCACCGGGTCCACCCCGAAAACCGCTTGAATTCGCGAATCCCTGCTCGCCAGCAGAAAGGAAATTTTGCCTCCCATCGAATGACCCGCCAGGCCGATGCTCTGTTCCTTCAGTTTTCCCGCGAGTTTTTCCGTCGCCGGATCGGTGGCCCAATCGATCAGGGCAGCAAGATGGTCCGCGAGTTCCCGATGGGTTTCCGGCTCGGTCAAACTTCCCGGCATTTGTGGCAATATTGCAACCAATCCCCAGGAAGCGAGACGCTCTCCATACGTGGTATACATCTCAGGGCTGAGTGAGAATCCGTGGGTGAAAACCACCAGAGGAAACGGCCCGTCTCCTTCGGGAAGTAACAAAAGAAACTCCAGCGCCAGCGTTTCGCTGCCGTTTTCGACCTCCAAGACCTCACGTGATTGTGAAAAAGCGAAAGATCCGTTTTGCGAAACATCGGGAACGGCATCTCCATCTTCGAAAAGCTCCGACTGTTCGGATTCCACATCCTCATCGGCTTGCAACGAAGAGGAGTCATCCGCTGAACAACCGACAAGAAGAATCCAAATAACGACGGTCAAAACTTCGTTTAAGGAAAAACGCGGCATTCCATCCTCCAGAATGAGCCATTGTCGTTGTGCATGAAACGCAAGTAAAATAGAAAACCGTACCGAAAAACGTTGTCGGCAAAGAGTTTTTCTTTTTCCCAAATGATTTGAACACATTTTACAGAACGAACGTCGTGCAAGCAATGAGCTTTCACAGTTGAGAAAAACGTGCATTCTATCCGTCATAAATCCATCATATTCCTCCCAAGAGTTCGATTCGCATCCCTTTCGGGTTTACAGCCGTAAAAATTTGTATTAATAAACAATTCCAAGTCTTTTCGTTTTTTTGCAGCAAAAGGTAGGTAGTGATGGATTTTTCCGAACTTGCGAAAAACCGATGCTCGATCCGTAAATTTCTGCCCGACCCCATCCCGGAAGAAGACCTTCGGGAGATCATCGAGACGGCCGGACGGGCGCCGAGTTGGAAAAACACGCAGACCTGGCGGTTTATCGCCGTTACCGATCCTGCGAAGATCGAAGCCCTGGTGCAGATTCCCTGGATGGAAAAAGCCGTCAATCGCTGGGCGAAATACGCGCCGATGCTGCTTGTCGCCTGTGCGGTGCCGGGAGAATCCGGTGTTTACAACGGAATCGATTACCGATACGTGGATGTGGCCATCGCCTTCGACCACCTGACGCTGAAAGCCTGGGAAATGGGCTACGGCACCTGTTGGTTGGGCGTATACGACGAAGAGACCGTACAGCGGGAATTGGGTATTCCGAGAGAAGTCAAAGTGGTGGCGATGACGCCGCTGGGACGACCTTTACCGGACTACAAACCCCGCGAAAAGAAACGGAAAACGTTCGACGAAATTTTCAAACGGGACCGATGGTGAAAGAATTCGACGCAAATCGATGTTTTTGCCGTCGGAAACGTCTTACAACCAGTAATTTCTTGTAAACCGCCCATGCTCGTGCCATGATGGGGCGGTTTGAATGTTATCTTTGCAGGGAGAGTGTGCGGTGCTGCAATCGTGGTGGCTGCGGAGCCTTATATTAATTAGTTTGGTATTGTTACCTTCTACGCTATGGGCGCAAAGCCAGGGCGTGGATCTTAATCACTACCATCCTCCGGTGGACAATCTCGGATTCCTTCAAACGGATTCGACGGCGCTGTATTCCCAATGGGGAATGGGCGGGGCGGTGCATACGCAATTCGCCTACGGTCTGCTCGAATTGAATCGCCGGATCACCGAAACCCAGAAAACCGAGACAGTCGATCTACTCGGCTCCCAGTTGCGCATGGATCTGCAATACTCCATCGCCTTCTGGAAATACTACCAACTCGGTCTGGAATTTCCCGTGGTGCTGTTTCAGGATGGCGATGGCTTTCTCAACGACGACGACCCCGCCGCTTCGGGAATCGGAGATCTGAGAATCCATAACAAATTCCGTCTGTTGGACCGTACCCAGTACCCGGTCGGTGTTGGTTTCCTCACCACGTTGATTCTTCCCACCGGCGACGACGAAAGCTGGATGAGCGACGGCGGTTTCGGAACCGAATTCAAACTGCTCGTCGATACCGAACCGCTCGAATGGCTGCTGCTCGGCCTGAACTTCGGTTATCGTATGCGAGCCGGAGCCAAGATTCTGGGACCGCAGGAAGTCGATGACGAGTTGCTGTATTCTCTGGCGGTTCGCTTCAAGCCGTCCGATGGCTGGAACCTCTACATCGATATCGGCGGAGCATCTCTTGCGAGCGATCCGTTCCAGAAAAGTTTCAACAACCCGATCATGGTGGACGGCGGATTCCGGTACGACTTCGATTTCGGTCTTTCGCTCATCACCGGCGCCGGTACGCGCCTGACCTACGGTTACGGCGCTCCGCTGGCTCGCGGATACTTCAACATCGCCTATACCTATTCCGACAACGACCGCGACAACGACGGCGTGGACGACTACGAAGACCAATGTCCAGGCAAAGCCGAAGACCGCGACGGCAACCAGGATGAAGACGGCTGCCCCGACCTCGACAACGATCAGGACGGCATTCTGGACGCCGACGACCGCTGCCCGGATGAAGTGGAAGATTTCGACGATTTCGAGGACTGGGACGGTTGCCCCGAACCGGACAACGATCAGGACGGCATTTTGGACGAAATCGACGGCTGCCCGCTGTCGGCCGAAGATGTCCCCGGCGAAACGGACGGTTGCCCGAACCCGGACGTGGACCGCGACGGCATTCCCAACGACAAGGACCAATGCCCGTACGATCCTGAAGACAAAGAAGGCTACAAAGACGAGGACGGCTGCCCGGACTTCGATAACGACGAAGACGGCATTCCGGACGTGACCGACCTGTGCCCCTACTACAAAGAAGACCCGGACGCCTACTTCGACGAAGACGGCTGTGCGGACGACGACAACGATTACGACGGCGTTCCCGACAAGGACGACAAATGCCCGCTGGAGCGGGAAGTCTACAACAACTTCGAGGATGCCGACGGTTGTCCCGATTCCGGCGGTGAAGTGCTGGTGCGCGTCCATGAGGACGGATTCCTGGTGAAAAAACGCATCCGCTTCGAGGATAAGGACGGCGACGAAGTGCTGTCCGAAAAGATCCTGCCGGAACTGGATCAAATGGCGAATGTCATTCGTTCGTACCCGCAGATTCTGTTGATCGAGATCCAGAGCCATTCGGACAACGGCAAGAGCCTGGACAAGCAAAAAGACCTGACGCAGCAGCGCGCCAATAAAGTTGCGGACTACCTGATGTCGAAGGGTGTCGATGCCAAGATTCTCAAGCCGAGGGGCGTTGGCAACCTGAAACCGCTGGTGCCTGGTCGGGATAAAAATCCGCGCAACGATCGGATAGAGTTCAAGATCCTGAAAACGAAGAAAACGAAAAAACAGCAGAAAAAGGGCCGGAAGTAAGATGGGGAAAGTCGATTCGCCAACCTCGTATGTCGCTGCGAAACGCCTCCGCACGATGGCTTTTCGCTGGATTGCCTGTAGTTTCGCCGTGGCGTGTTTCGCCTTCGGTTTGTCCGTTCAGGCTGCACCGAAAGATCTGACGCTGTGGCGGATGTGCGTCCGCAATACCGACACCACGGCCACGAACCTCTGTATGCTGGAAACCGGCCAGGTTGCGGGACAGGAAACCCGTGCCATGGTGGATAAAGGGAAATGGCGCAAGTTTGCGCAACAATTCTCGATGTTGTTCGCTCCCAAATACCACTCTGCCGCCGATACGCTGGGCATGAGTGGTTTCAACCTGGGATTCGATTACACGATGACGGCGGTCAGCAAGGGCGATCACTGGAACGACGCGCTCGAAGGCGTCGAGCGCTTCGCCGACCTCGACCCTTACGGCGACAAAAGCCGTACCGCCGATAGCATGATGTCCACCTTCCAGTTTGCCGTACGAAAAGGATTGCCCTACTCTTTCGACATCGGCTTCGATGCTTCGTATTTTCTGCATTCCAAAATGTTCTATTTCGGCATGAACCTGAAATACGCCGTGCTGGAGGATTTCCACGAATATTCCCCGGACGTGGCTCTTCGCCTGAACTACGGGCAGCTTTTCGGGTCCACCGACCTCGACATGCGCCAGTTCGGCTGGGATCTCGTGATTTCCAAATCCTTCCCCGCAGCGGGGGTGGTCGAAGTCACGCCCTACACCGGATACGCCTTTCTCGTGAGTTTCCTGCGGCCCGGCGTGCTCAATCCGAGTTTCGATGCCCTGTTGGACAGCCCATTGCTGAAACTGCCCGACCGGGACGAAATCATCCATCGTTGGTACGGTGGTTTGAAACTGATCGTGGCGACGTTCCACATCGCCCCGGAAGTGCAGGTGTCGTCCGTCGAAGCCTACGCCATGAGCTTCAACATCGGTGCGGAATTCTAACCCGAATCATTCCTGAAGAACCCCACATATGACTTGAAAACCTGTCCGATGGACGGGGATTGTATCCCCGTTCGCATATGATTCTCTTTAAAACAAAACGCTAGGAACAGGATGCAATCCTGCTCTATCTGTAGATCACCATGGGCAACCTGCGGTTAGCCCATGCCACCCCTCTTATGAAAAGGATAGGGAGCGCTAGCACCAAATAATAACTGCAATAAATAGCCTGTGTACAAAGACAGTCGGGCAAAAAATTTGCCCGGCGCAAGATTCACTAGAGATTATTCTTGAGTTGGCTTGTTGCCCGGAAAAGGTTCAGGCTTGGGTTTCTCGGGAAGCGGCGGATAACGATACCGGCCCCGGTCATCGACCGGCACGCTCCAGTCATAGGTTCCCGATTCCGTGCTTTTTATCCATAATTTCAACTGGTTGCGCCAAAATGTGATTCGCGCATTATCTCTCTCGATGTAGTAGCGTGACTCCCGATCGAAATCGGCGAATTCCACCTTTCGCAGGGTTTCCGACAACCGCCGGTACCGCTGGAGATCCTGCCGTCGCAGCTTCGCCAGTGCCGGACGTACCAGAGGAGCTACTTCGAGCAGGTATTCCAACTCGGCGATTTCTCGCTCGTAATGATGCCTCTGTTGCAGGATAATCTCTGCCAACCAGCGCAATTGTTCCCGATATTTCTCATCGGCATCGGATTTGGCGTACCGGGCCAGATGCTCGCGGATATCGCGGTGCATACTTTCGGCATGGGCGCGATCCAGTTTTTTCAAGCGCTGGGAAACCTGTTCGAGAAAAACCGCCGCCTGGGGTACCGAAGAAGAGGAGGACTTGGACGACCAGAAGTCATCGCATCCGACCGAAAAGAGCACAAAACAACACACGCAAACCGCAAAAACCGGTTTGACCAAAAAAGACGGCAACCCGAAGGTTGCCATAAAAAAATGTCGACCGTGCATGGGTAACACGATTATTTCCGGTCGTTTACACGCTCGCGCAACTCTTTGCCAACCTTGAAAAACGGCAGTCGCTTGCCGGGAACGGGAATCACTTCGCCGGTACGAGGATTGCGTCCCGAATAGGATTTATATTCCTTGTTCACGAGAGAACCGAACCCGCGAATTTCGATACGGTCACCACTGACCAGCGCATCGCTCATGCTATCGAAAATCAGGTTGACGACGGATTCCGATTTTTTCTTCGTGACATTGACCCTTTCGGCGAGTTTTTCAATCAATTCAGATTTATTCATCGATACAGCCCCCTTGGCAAGAGAAAGAAATAGTTTATGTAAAAACAAGCAGTTTGAAGTCTTGCGTCAAGTATTGCCCCCAGGAGGATTCGAACCTCCGGCTTACAGGGATTAGGAATCCCCAGCTCTATCCAGCTGAGCTATGGGGGCAAGATCGTAACGATAATCGCTAACGTATTTCCCCCTTCCTGTCAAGCAAAGTATCTCGAAAAACGTTTCGGCGCAAAGAAATTTTTCCAATTATTCCAATTTGTTATCCAATGTTTGATTAAAAGTCGACAGTGACTGCCTGGTTATAATCCATTCAATAGAGTTACAATTCCCGCAAAGTCATTGTTAGGCCGCAATATTCGCGTAATCCCACAAACGAAGGTCTGTTTTCGGAAGTTTTTACGAAAAAAAGAATCAATAACTATTTGTTCTCTGATTTTTTGGAAAAAGATTTGGCCGTCGCCGCTTTGGGAGTGAGATCGGGATGCTTTTTCGCGTTGCTGTAAAGTTCGCACAGCGGCAGGCCGTTGACCGTCACCGCATCGAGGGCATAAGGGGTTCCCAGACTCTCGCGCATTTCATAGATCCAATCGTAATGCACCCTCCAGTTGTTCAGCACGAAAAAGTCCGCTTCGTCCATTTTGTCCGTGCGGCGCAGATCCTTGCGCAACAGGCCGTCCTGACGATAGGCGTTGAGCGAATCCCACGGCGTGTTGTTGTAATAGACTTTCGCCCGTTCCGGTGCAATCCGGTTGAGTTCGTCCAGCACGCCACGCGTGGAAACCGCCCAGAACGTGCGTTGCATACCGACTTCCTCGGCAGCGTTGGTTCCGCCCATCAATTCGTTGTAATAGCTTAGACACTGTGGATGCGCGTTTACGATCCCTAAAACTCCAGGCACGAGAGCGATGGCCAACAACACCGAAAACACCGGCGCAACCGCTTTTGGGGAACGCAGCACCCCGGCCAGGATCGTAGCGGTCTGTTTCAACACCAACGCCCCGCCAATGGCAAAAAACGGCAGTGCGGCCATAAAATGCTTGGTGCCGCCATACACGGGGGTTTTCGGGTTGGCGATAATCAACAACGGTGTCACGGCTCCCAACAGTACAAGCAGCGTATCCCAACGGGGAGTGACCACCGGCGTTTTCTCGTCATCGGAGGTACACAGAACGTGCTCGGACTCCCAGGTTGTCGAAAACGTTTCGGCCTTTGGTGCGGTTTGGAGCGTTTCGTTTTCCTTTGGCGCAATTTTTTTCATTCGCCAACCCAGCACCACCAACCCGACCAGCAGAAGAAACAGGATCGTCACCGGAATCGTGTAAGAAGACATCACGAAAGGATAATGCCAGGGAAACGGCGGCGGATTGTACTGCATATCCCCCAGGTAATACGTCTCCCAGGCCGGAGGATTGAGATGTCGCTTGAAAAACACGCCCAGCCGACTCCAGGTGTCGAACCATATCCACGGCCAGTACACGACCTGCAACAACGGAGCAAACAGCAAGGTGCTCAACGCCGTAGCCCAGTGCAGCGGGAAGGTCGAGTTTTTGCGCAGCAGAGCGATACTCAGCCAGGTGCACAACACCACGAGCGACACGACGATCCCGAGGTTCAGCCATTCCACCCCAAAAGCCCATAGGGGAAACGGTAGCACGAAACACGCGCCGACAAGGGCGAATTTCCATTTCGGTGTCTGTTGGATGCGCTGCGGAATCGCCGGGAAAAACGCGAAGAATCGGCGTCGATACGGAGAAACCATGTACAGCACCAGAAAGAGAAACGGCAAGAAATACATCAGGTTGCGCGATGCGATGGCGGTTCCCCAATACAGACCGGCCCCCCAGGCCCAGCGCCGGGAAACCATCGCTCGGCGGAAAATCAGCAGCCCCAGCAGCCACAGCGTCACGGCGGGCGTATCGAAAGCATTGAGGTGCGCGTGGAAGAACGGATGCGGCATCACGCTATACAGCGCCACCGCACCGACGGCCACCGGTGGTCCCCAGCGTTCGGCGGTGAAACGATACAGGAAAAGAATCAGTAAAAACGAAAACAGCAGCGAATACGCCCGATGGCTGTTGCCGTAATTCAACAAAGGAATCCAGCGGTTCGTCAGATGGTTGGACAACCCCATCAGCACTTTGAGCAACGGCGGATGCTCGGCGTTGTTTTTCCAGTGACGCTCGATGTCCTTTTCCGTGAATGAACGTTCGGGATGACCGTCGAAAAGATTTTCAAACAGCGAAGTGTACCAGCCGAAATTCGACTTGGCCGCGCTGAAATAATATCCCTCATCTTTGGCATAACCGACGCCGTCCCAGGTCAGGCCGATGGTCACGACGTACGCCAGCGCCAGGACAAGCCCCAGCCCGGTACGTGCAAAAAAGCTTCGGTTTTCGTTCGGTTCAATCATCGGTCACAAACGCTTCGAAAAAGAGATGGCGACGTCCCTGGTTGTTGGTCGTCAGAACGACGTGCAAATCGTGAATGCTACCTTTCAGACCGGCTGTGTCGATGCTTCCACGAAACCAGCCGGAACGGTTTTCCATGGTGTATTTCGCCAGCAGGTCGGTTTCGGTGCGGAATTCCAGATAGACCGTTCCGCCACCATCCAACGCGGCGGCCCATTCGGTCATGCCGTATCCGACAACGATTCGGGAACCCAGTTTTACGTCGTGAAACACAAGGGTTTTCTGGCCGTTTTGCACCGGATGCGCCCAAATGGATTTTCGCACCATTCCGCGTCGTACATGCGTGCGGGTGTAAACACTGTGCCAGTCCTGGTTTTCGTCGCACAGGTGCATGTTTTTATCGGGCTTCCAGGGACAAAAATGTCGTTCGTTCGGGAGTTTGACATACACCTCGGCCTCGGGAACGTGATCCACGAGAATGTACCGACCCGTCGCGAAACCTCCGGCGTCGAACAGCGCTACGGTAAAGGCTCCGATTTTTTCCTTCACCAAAGGTGCGCCGGTTTTGCGCTCCATGGCGTCGAAATCGCAGCGTCCGTAAGCGGACATGACCCACAGCCGTTTCGCTCGCGGAAACTCCTCGATTTCCGGGTGATCGGCTTGACGGTACTCCAACCCGCGAAGCACCAGTTCCCGTTCGCCGAAACTGAGCCAGCTTGGGGAAACCACTACGATATCACCCGGTTGAAAGTCTTTGGCGATGCGCTCGGCGGCGTGTTTCCAGTCGTCCGGGTGGATTTCGGAAGACCATAAACCAGAATAAAACGATACGGACCACGCCATCAGCGCTAGAAGCGCTATCGCTACGAAAAAAGCGAAAAATCGCTGGGTTCGAGTGGTCTTCCGTTCGGTCACGTTTCCTCCGGATGCCTTTTTGGTCGGGCCACGATACCACTGCCTACGGTTAAGACCAAAAAAAAACCTCGTCAAAACAGTTGACAATCCTTTGGTACGTTATTTACAATTTTTTCAGCGGAAAAAGAGAACATGAAAACAATTTTGTGTCACGAGACCCTGGGGGATTTTCTACGTATACGCACGGGTGGATAGCCCGTGTTTTTTTTTGAAAAGGAGACATTCCATGCCACAACCGTGGATGACCATTGAACGCCATATCGTCGAATCGCAACGGATGTACAACCCGCAAGCCACCGGCGAGTTGTCCAAAATCCTGATGGATATCGCTTTTTGCTGCAAAGTCATCAACAAGGATACCAACAAGGCCGGTCTGGCCGATATTCTGGGCAAAGCCAACCATGAAAACGTCCAGGGCGAGGAACAACAGAAGCTCGATGTCTGGGCCAATGAGTTGATGAAAAACGTTCTGTCCCGCAGCGGGTTGATTGCCGCAATGAGTTCGGAGGAAGAGGAAAAGGCGATTCTCGTACCTAGCGAGAACACCTATGGGCGGTACGTGATCAGCTTCGATCCGCTCGATGGGTCATCCAACATCGATGCCAACGTGTCCATCGGCACGATTTTCGCCATTCATCGCCGACGTCTGGGACAACCCGCCGAAGGCGAACTGCTGCAACCGGGTCGGCACCTCGTCGCTGCCGGATATGTGATCTACGGGTCGTCTTCGATTTTCGTCTACTCCACCGGCCACGGCGTCCACGGTTTCACGCTGCACCCGGCTATCGGGGATTTCCTGCTGAGTCACCCGGATATCCGCACGCCGGAACGGGCGAAAATCTACAGCACCAACGAGGGACATTCCGATGCCTTCCCGGAAGGCGTGAAAAAGTACATCCAATACGTAAAAACGCCCAACAAAAAGGAAAAACTGCCCATGTCGGCACGTTACATCGGATCGATGGTCGCCGACATCCACCGCAATCTGCTGTACGGCGGCGTGTTCATGTATCCGCCAACCGAAAAATCCCCCAACGGCAAATTGCGTCTGCTGTACGAAGCCAGCCCGCTGGCCTTTATCGTCGAGCAGGCGGGAGGCTATGCTTCCAACGGTGAGATTCCGATTCTCGATATCAAACCCGAATCGCTGCACCAGAGGGTTCCTTTGTACATCGGCTCCACCTACGACGTGAAAATGCTGGAGGACTTCATCCAGGGTCGCCGCGATCTCTAACCCGGATGATTCAAGAAGAATCTACTACGACTTGAAAATTCTTGATATTTCATTCGTTTCTCGATTTTCATCCTCGACAGACTGTTCAGTATGCCTGCAGGTGAAAATCGTTCCAACTTCATGAAATATCATCGTTTTTCTACGTCTCGCTACGATCCTCATGAATAATCCGGGCTAACCCGCATAAAAGAACATCGACGAAAAAACCCCGCGACATCGCGGGGTTTTGAGTTTCTAGCGGCAGGCGTTTCCACCTGCCGTTGTACGAAACGAAAGATCGATTTACAGCACCACGTCCAGGATGGAGGTGTCTTCGCTCAGCATGCCTTGGGCCAGCGAGCGGTTTTCCGGAAGCAGGTTCATCATGAAGAACTTCGCGGTTTTGACTTTGGCGTCGTAGAAGGCGGCCTCGGAGCTGTCGTCGACTACGGCCTTCTTCGCGGCGTCATCCTCGGCGCCTTTGTCCTTGAAGATGGCTTGCAGTTTCTCGTCGGCGATCATGGCCTGCTCGGCGAGCAACCAACCGATGACGAGGTTACCCATGAAGCGCAGGAACGGAGTGGCCTGCTGCAGCACGTACAGGGTCTCGCCGGACATGTTTTTGCCCATGAAGGTCATGGCGACGGCCTGGATATCTTCGAGGGATTTCTCCAACTCGCCGATGTAACCCTTGGTCGCTTCGCATTCTTTGGCTTTGGCGATGAACTCGCTGACTTCGCCGACGAACTGCATGAAAACCATGCCGCCCTTCATCCCCATCTTGCGGCCTACGAGGTCCATGGCCTGAATGCCGTTGGTTCCTTCGTAGATCGAGCAGATTTTGCAGTCGCGCATGTATTGTTCGACCGGGTATTCGGAGATGTACCCGTAACCACCCATGGACTGGACGGCCAAGCGGGTCACTTCAAAGGCCATGTCGGAACCGTAGGCTTTGCAGATCGGGGTCAGCAGTTCGATGAAAGCGTGGGCTTTCTTCTGCGCATCGCCTTCGCCCTTCAGTGCGTAATCGCCCCATTTGGCCGTTTTGTACATCAGGGCACGCAGTCCGTGGACGTAAGCGCGCTGGGTCAACAGCATGCGGCGGACATCGGGATGGTTGATGATCGGAACGCGGGGAGCGTTGGGATCTTTGAAATTGGCCATATCGACGCCCTGGATGCGCTCGCGGCAGTAATCCAGCGCTTCGTTGTAGGCGGCGGCGGCGATGGACAGGCTTTGCAGGCCAACACCCAGCCGGGCTTCGTTCATGATATGGAACATGATCTTGATGCCGTCGCCTTCGTTGCCGACGATCCAACCTTCGCAGTTGTCGCTTTCACCGAAAGCCAACGTGCAGGTGGCGGAACCTTTGATGCCCATTTTGTGCTCGATGCCGACGCAGGTCACGTCGTTGAACTCGCCCAGGCTGCCGTCTTCGTTCACGCGGTATTTCGGAACGAGGAACAGGGACAGACCCTTGATGCCCGCCGGGGCGTCGGGGGTGCGAGCCAAAACGGCGTGGATGTTGTTCTCGGTAAGGGGATGATCACCGGAGGAGATGAAAATCTTCTGGCCGACGATTTTGTAAATGCCTTCGCGGATTTTCACGGCGGTGGCTTTGTTGTCGCCCACGGCGGAACCGGCACCGGCTTCGGTCAAGCACATCGTGCCGCCCCATTTACCGGTCAGCATGTTTTCGGCGTAGACGGCTTTCTGCTCGTCGCTGCCTTCGTCGAGGATCATGGCCACGTTGGCGTGGGTCAGTCCGGGATACATGCTGAACGCCATGTTGGCGCTGCTGAAGGCTTCGTTGGCCGCCATACCCACCAATTGCGGAGCGCCGGTGCCACCGAATTCGGGGTCGGCGGTCAGGCCGATCCAGCCGCCTTCAACGTACTCGTCCCAGGCTTCTTTGAAACCTTCGGGAATGTGCACGTTGCTGTCTTTGTCGAGGCTGCATCCTTCGCGGTCGCCGGTGACGTTGATGGGAGCAAGGACTTCCTTGGCGATTTTGAATGCGCTGTCCAGCAAAATGTCGAACGTTTCTTTGTCCAAATCCTCGTATGCCGGAAGAGACAGCAGTTCTTCGGCGTTCAGATACTCATAAAGGTTGAACATAATGTCGCGGTCTTCAATACGGAACATGGGGTTCTCCTTCGGCAAATGGAGTGAACAAAAGAATCAGTCCGAGGCCGGATTACGCCCTGCCACGGATCGAGTCAAAACAATCTCGCGGGCGATCATAATGCAATCGCCCGTTTTTTTCCAACAGTTTTTGAATGAGCCTTCATTCAGTCGCCCGAAATGAAAAAAGCTCGTGATTTTGCATGGATCGCTTACGCTTTCTCAATACAAATGTTGATTACAGCCGCTCAGGGACGAAGTCAAGAGAAAATGACGCAGTACAGCAATCGAAAGAAAAAACAGGCGAATCCGTCGCTTATGTAACGAAAGAAACTGCAAATAAAGGTATTGGTCTACGTTTTTATGCCTGTTTTCTTCCGGCTTGTGGCTTCAATCCCTGCCAACCAACCTGTACGCACCTTTTTCCTCGATATATCAATCCTATGATCGAAACGATCTTTGAGCCGAAAAATTATTCATGCCTGCTAACCCTAAAACAGGGGGATGACGGGTTTCTTTAATAATATCTTTATGGTATGCAAGAAGGGAGAAGTGGAGATTCCTTCTTCCGTCGAACCTTACGGAAACGAGGTATATATGAGCCACATCGACAGGCATCCGATTCTCGCGCCCCCGACCGGGAAGACCGTACCCTTCACATTCAACGGAAAAACGCTCGAAGGCATCGAAGGCGAAGCCGTCAGTTCGGCGCTTGTCGCCAACGGGATCACCGTCTTCGGCCATCATCCCAAAGACAACGCCCCGCAAGGACTTTTCTGCGCCAACGGGCAGTGCTCGCGCTGCACGGTGGTGATCGACGGCCGGGCGGTCAAGTCCTGCATCACGCCGCTTGTGGAAGGAATGATGGTGGAATCCCTGCGCGGACGGCCTCCGGCACCCCAAGCCGCTCCCCGGAGCGAAGCAGTGGAAAATATTGCGGTTCGAGCGTTGATCGTCGGCGCGGGACCGGCTGGCCTGAAAGCGGCCTTGGAGTTGGGAAAACGAGGTGTGGAAACGCTGGTTGTGGACGACAAAGACCGCCCCGGCGGCAAACTCGTCCTCCAGACCCACAACTTTTTCGGCTCCATCGACGAATGCTACGCCGGAACGCGAGGCGTGGACATCGCAACACGACTGGCCGACGAACTTCAGGCGTTTCCTACCGTCAAAATCTGGCTGAATTCCCAGGCCGTCGGCGTATTTTCCGATGGGAAAATCGGGATATTGCGCGATGGAAAGCAGTACTCGCTCGTAACATGCGAAAGCCTGCTCGTCGCCGCCGGAGCACGGGAACGCGCCCTGGCATTTCCCGGCTGCGATCTTCCGGGCGTCTACGGCGCGGGTGCGTTTCAGACCCTGGTCAACCGAGATATGGTACCCAGTTCCCGGCGGATTTTCATCGTCGGAGGGGGAAATGTCGGGTTGATCGCCGCCTACCACGCCATGCAAGCGGGAATCGAGGTGGTCGGCGTCTGCGAGGCTCTGCCGAGCGTCACCGGCTACAAGGTGCATGCCGACAAAATCCGACGACTGGGCGTTCCGGTATTCGATGGAACAACCATCGTTTCGGCCAACGGTGCCGAGCGCGTCGAGTCCGTCACGGTAGCCCGTGCAGACGAAAATCTTCGCCCCGTCGAGGGAAACTGGCGAACCTTCGCTTGCGATACATTGCTTGTCGCGGTGGGACTGGAACCGGTCAACGAGTTCGCCCGTCAGGCCGAGGAATTCGGGTTCAACGTCCACAAAGCGGGAGATGCCGACCGCATCGCCGAGGCCAGCGCCGCGATGTTCGGTGGGAAAATCGCCGGGTTGAACATGCTCCGAGAACTGGGATTCGACATGGAAATCCCCGAAGACCTGGCCCGCACCGCCGAAATTCTACGTTCGAAACCGGGAAAAACGACAAGTCGCCCCGAACCTCCGCTCGACAAAACCGTTTTTCCGGTGCTGCACTGCTCTCAACCGATACCCTGCAACCCCTGTACGTCGGTTTGCGACCGTCAGGGCTTGAAGCTGGAAACGGAGTACGGCAACATTCTGGATCTTCCGGTGTTCGACTCGGATGTGGACTGCACCGCCTGCGGCAAATGCTCGGCAGTCTGTCCCGGACTGGCCATCACCCTGGTGGATCGCCGGAAATCCCGCGAAGGTTACGCCAAGGTCGTGGTTCCTTACGAGATGAATCTCGATGTGGAACCGGCTGATGAACTCGTTGCCACCGATGTCAACGGCGATCCACTCGGACGCTTTCCTCTGCTGAAAATCCGTCGTGCAAAATTCCAGGACCGCCGTAGCCTTCTGGTGCTCGAAGTTCCCGTGGATTTGGCTCACAAAGTCGCGGGAGTTCGCTATCAAGATCCCGAGATGGTGCTTCATGAAATCAAACCACCGATCCTGCCCGAAACCACGCCGGACGACGTGATCGTCTGCCAGTGCGAGCGGGTCACGGCAGGGGAAATCCGCCGGAAAATCCGCGAAGGCGTACGCGACATCAACGCGCTGAAGTCCATCCGTGTCGGGATGGGGTCCTGTGGCGGAAAAACCTGCGGATCGCTGGTGATGCGCCTGTTCCGGGAAGAAGGCGTCGCCCCGGATGACGTGAAACCCGGCACGTTACGACCTCTGGCTTTCGAGGTTCCTTTGGAGGCATTCGCAGGAAACGACAAGAAAAACGAGGTGAAATCATGACGAAAACCGACGTGGATGTCCTCGTGATCGGCGCGGGTTCCATCGGAACGCCGACAGCCTTGTTTCTCGCACGTGCCGGATATCGAGTAAGGGTGCTCGATGCCGCCGCTTCCGCCGGACAGGGACAGAACAAAACCGCCATCGGAGGCATTCGGGCCACCCATTCGGACCCGGGGAAAATCTGGCTGTGCAGCGATTCGCTGGAGGTTTTCCGCCATTGGAACGAGCGCGAGGGTGGAGACATTTCTTGGATTCAGGGGGGATACGTGTTTCCCGCCTATACGCCAGAGCACGCCGAAATGCTCCAGAACCTCGTGAAAACACAGCAAAAATCCGGATTGGACATCGAGTGGATTTCCCCCGACCGGCTGTCCGAAATCGTGCCGGGAATTGCCTCCGACGGTTTGGAAGGCTCGACCTACTCTCCCGGCGACGGTTCCGCCAGTCCGTTGCTATGCGCTACCGAATTCGAGCGTGTCGCAAGACAACATGGGGCCGAGTTCGCCTATCGCCAGCGTGTCACCGCTCTTCATATCGAGGATGACGGAACGAAAACCGTAACGACAACGGATGGAGAGCACCGCGCCCGGTGGCTGGTCAATGCCTCGGGAACGGGAGCCGACCGCATCGGCGCCATGCTGGGAACGACCATTCCGCTGCGTCCCGATAATCACGAGGCGGGCATCACCGAGCCGGTAGAGCGCTTTTTCGAACCGATGGTGGTGGATATCCGCAAGGCTCCGGGATCGAAGAATTACTATTTCTACCAGAACGCGGAAGGACAGATCGTCTTCTGCATCACGCCGGACCCGCCGCTTCACGGGGTGGATATCCGCGCGACAAGCGAATTTCTGCCGATGGTGGCTTCCCGCATGGTCGGCCTTCTGCCGCGCCTGGGGTCGATCCGCGTACGGCGCACCTGGCGGGGCCAGTATCCGAACACACCGGACGGCATCCCCATCATCGCTCACGATCCTTCCACCGAAGGCGTCGTACATGCGGTAGGGATGTGCGGACAGGGCTTTATGCTGGGACCGGGCGTGGGACAACTGGTTACGCGCATGATCGCAGGAGAAACCGCCGAGCACGACGAAGAGATCCTGCGGCTGTGGTCCATCGATCGTGATTTCGGTGCAGGAGATGAAGCCCTGCGCTGAGGAAATAGCGATATTTGAATGAGCGAAAAATCAAGTACATTCAGGATGTACCGGATTTTTTCATGGGATTTCACTTGCTTTCGCCTTGAAATTTGTGCATAGTGCTGCAAGTTTCCGGTGTGGAATGAAAACGTTGCCTTGACCAGAATCGACAAAATCGACGGAATTGGCGTGTTTTTGCAACACACCTTGCCGGGAGTGTTTCCCGGTGCTTGTTTCTTGTTTGAAAGGATATTGGGTATGCAGAAGAAGCTGTACGTAGGGAACTTGGCTTGGGCCACGGATAATGCTGCACTGGAAAACGCCTTTGGTGCTTTCGGTGAAGTCGACGAAGCCAAAGTGATTACGGACCGTGACACCGGCCGTAGCCGTGGATTCGGATTCGTCACGTTCGTCAACGACGACGACGCTCAGAAAGCTCTTGAGCTTGATGGAAGCGACCTGGATGGACGCCCGATTCGCGTGAACGAAGCTATCGATAAGCCTCGTCGCGACAGCGGCCGCCGCTGGTAACGAAAGCACAACCGTTCCGGTTGTAGCTTTTGCTTCAAAGCGAACGAAAGGATGGGTTTTTAACCCATCCTTTTTTTGTTTTAAGACTTTCAACCCCGAAAAACAAGAGGATTCGATGAAGCCACAAGCCAACTATTACGGTCGCAAACTCAAACATGAGAAAATTCGCCTCGTTGATATCAAGGCTTGGTTTCGAATCTCGATTCTCAGTGTTCTGCTGTTGATTGTTGGTTGTTTTGACACTTCGGGCGATCCGATTCCTTTCTATGAAAACCCTCAAACGGCGCTCCTCATAATGGATATGCAACAGGATTTTCTCCACAAGAATGGACGCATGCCAATCGCCGCAAAACAAATAACTCCGCTGATTGACAAGACAAACAATGCCATTGCTGAGGCGAGAACCCAAGGTCTGCCGATCATTCTTATCGCCAACGCGTTCGATCCTTCCGATAGTATCGGCAACTGGTTTCGAAATGATGCGGCAATTTCCGGAACTTCGGGGGCGAAAATCGACAATCGCCTGAAAGCGGAGAATGCACCGGTTTTCCAGAAAAGTGCTCCAGATGCCTTTACAAACAAAGCCTTCGAAACGTACCTACAGCAACAACAAATAAATCACCTGATTGTGCTGGGTGTCTTTGCCGATCAATGCGTCTACTGGACCATCAAAGGAGCGAAAAATAGAAATTATCGTGTTTCAGTTCTGGAAAACGCGCTTGGAGCTTCCGATTCGGACGATTTGAAAGAAGCAATCGCTTCTTTTCGAGAAATGGATGGCGTAGAACTGATATCCTCGGTGAAGCAAATCTATACAGGTACAAATTGAGCGCTTTCGCTTCAAAACGAGCAAAAGGATGGGGGGTGACCCATCCTTTGTTTATTTGTTCCGTTTTTTCTAAGTTTTAAAACTCAGTCCAGCAGTTGCTTTTCCAACGTTTCGATGGAGTCTCGCAGGGTTTTGTCCTCCATGATCGATTTCTCGATTTTGCGAATCGACGCCATCACGGTGGTGTGGTCCTTGCCGCCGAATTCCTTGCCGATCCCGGAAAGCACGAGGTCGGTGTGTTTTTTCATCAGGTACATGGCAACCTGACGAGGCAGCACGACATTGCGTGCCCGGCTGCGGGATTTCAACTGCGAAGGATTGATTTCGTAGTAGCGGCTGACGATGGTGAAAATGCGCTCGGGGGTAATCACGCCGGAAGAAACGTTCATGAAATTTTTCAGCGTGTCCTTGGCCAGCGCCAATGTTATCGGACAGTGATTGAACGAACTCTTCGCTCTCAGCCGCAACAGGCAACCTTCGAGTTCGCGTACGTTGTTGCGTACGTTTTTGGCGAGAAAATCCACCACATCGTCGGGAATGTCGATTGCGCTGGATTCGGCCTTTCGCTTCAAAATCGCGGCTCGGGTTTCCATGTCCGGCTCCTTGATATCGGCAGTCAGCCCGGACACCAGGCGGCTTCGGATGCGCTCGTCGAGGTTCTTCAACTCCTGCGGAAACTGATCGGTGGTCACGACAACCTGCTTGCCTAACTGGTGCAGGGCATTAAACGTATGGAAAAATTCTTCCTGGGTCGAGGTCTTTCCGGCGATGAACTGCACGTCGTCCACCAACAACACATCGCATCGTTCCCGGTAGCGGCGACGGAAATCCTCCATTTTGCTTCCGGCAATGGAAGCGATGAGTTGATTCATGAACGTTTCGCTGCTGAGGTACACGACCTTCAGTCCCGGATAGTTCTTTTTCAACTCGTGGCCGATGGCGTGGAGCAGGTGGGTTTTTCCCAAGCCTGTGCCGCCGTAAAGCGTCAACGGATTGTAAGCGTCGCCCGGAGCACGGGCCACAGCCTTGCAGGCGGCGTGCGCAAACTCGTTGGTTTTTCCGACCACGAAATCGTCGAAAGTGAATTTTGCATTGAAATGGTGAGAAGAAGGGGCTTCGATCTCTTGACGATGCAAGGTTTTGTGGAAAACCTTCGGGGTCTGTGTTTCTTTCTTTTCAGCGGGACGTGAAACCAGCTTGACTTGCATGGTTTTTCCGGCCTGCTTGGAAACCTCGTCTTCAAGGATATCCAGATAATTCTTGCTCAACCAGTCTTTCATGAAACGGTTCGGGACAGACAACGTCACCGACGATTGATCCCTCGACTTCACCTTCAAAGACTTGAACCAAACTTCAAAATGTTGTGGGTCCGTCTTTTGCTGTAAACTGTCTAGTGTTTTTTCCCACTCTTTATACATACCGGTGCCTCAAATTCGAGCGGCCTCTCCACGCGCCGCTTGACTTCTTTTCGCCGTCGCAGCCCCCGATGCATCTTCAATCAGGTGCCAGTAATAGCCCGTAGTGCTTGAGACCGTATCAATAGTGGGAAAACGAAACAAGTGTTTTTTTGTTAAAACTCGGATGTCCTTGCACCATAAGGGGAAAATCGATTTCAAATCCTGCAAACTCGCGCCAAATCACTCTCGGGAGTTCATCATGGGGTATAAAAGGAAAAAGATCTATTCAAAATATATAGTGAATAGATTAACGCATCGCGCCAGCTTATATAACGATTTCTTAAAAAGCGATGCACTTCGGGCAGTTGCAGAAAATGCATTTCGACAGAAAACGGAACAAATGACGTATTGCAAAATGGTTTGCTGTTGTACTTTATTGTGGCGCTTTTTTTCGCGGTTTTTTTGGGGGTCTCTAACACCCCGTTAACACGTAAGAAACGAGTTTTTGATTTTTTGTCGTCGCCTTCAGATTCCCGAAATTTTGTCCCACCGATTTTCAACGCCGCACCAGGGGGGGACAAGAGGGTCAGGCGGCAGGTGGAATCGTTTATCGCGCAGGGGACACCCACCGGCAGAGGGTGGTTGTTCGCTTCGTGTCCGAACGGAAATCCTCCAAAAACAGGTACGCGAGCGTTTTTCGTCACATCGAGAACGATCTCGGCCACCGCTCGTTCGAAGTCGGCACGTTGGGCAACGTCGACTTCTCCCGGAGGCGTAAACTGTCCCAGAATCACCCCAGCCACGCGAGAGAACACCCCGGCTAAAGCCAGTTGGTGCAGCATCCGATCGATACGATACAAGGCTTCTCCCACATCCTCCAGGGCAAGAATCACCCCATCGAATTCGGGCAGGAAACCGGTGCCCATCAAGGTGGACAACAGGCAAAGATTCGTCGGCAACAACGGTCCCTCGGCACGACCTCCGCGCAATACCATTAATGGCGAATCGTGCAGGTCGCCCGCCGTCTGAACGCCGGACACCAGCCCGAGCCAGCGTTTCACCAGGTTTTCATTCAGGTTCGCCAGTCCGGTAAGGTTGGGACCGTGCAGACTGCTCGGGCCTCCGAAACGACGCCAGGCCAGGTGCAAACCGCTGATATCGGAGAAACCCATCAACAGTTTTTCGGAGCGTTTCACCCGTTCCGGGTCGAGGCGACTCAGCAACCGATGTACCCCGTAGCCGCCCCGAACGGCAAGCAGAGCACAGGTGTCGTTATCCAACTGGCGATGCAACTCGTCCAGGCGGCGGTCGTCGTCACCGGCAAGGTAACCGTCCCGTTCGAAGAATCCTTCGTCGTATACGGGGGTGAATCCCCAGGATTCCAGAGTCGTCAGACCGCGTTCGAAAACGTTTCGGTCAAACGGACCGGAAGGAGCGATCAGCCCGATGGAAGCGCCGGAATGCAAGGCCAGAGGAAGCATCGTTTTTCCTCAGTCTCTGGAAAAGGAGGACGCGGTTTCCCGAAAAATCCGAGAAACCGCGTCGACTCAACGGTTTCGAGTCAACCTATTTTCAACATCGAACCGGTTTATTTGCCATTCAACACCCACTCGGCCAGCGTCGCGACACCAACACCGGTGGCATACTTGCTTAAATGCCCGACAGGCGCGCCCGTATAGGCCGGACCGGCAATATCGAGATGCGCCCAGGGCAGGTCGTCATCCACGAAACGTTGCAGGAACAATCCCGCCGTTAAAGCACCGCCCCAGCGTCCACCGATGTTCTTGATGTCCGCAAAGTCGGATTTGATCAGCTTTTCATACTTGGGATTGAGCGGCAACGGCCAGAAATCTTCCCCCGCTTTTTCAGCCATATCCTCAATATTGCGGGAGAATTCCTTGTCGTTGGACATCAACCCGACCGTGCTTTCACCCAAAGCCACGACACAAGCGCCGGTCAGGGTGGCGAGGTCGATCATCTGGGCCGGTTTGTATTGCGTTTGCGCGAAATCGAGGGCATCGGCCAGGGTCAGGCGACCTTCGGCGTCGGTATTGAGGACTTCCACACTGATTCCGCGCCGCGAGGTGAAAACATCGCCGGGACGGTAGCTTTTGCCACCGATGGAGTTTTCGCAAGCCGCAATCACACCGACTACCCGACGATTCGGACGCACCTTGGCGAGAAAATGGAACAATCCCAGCACGGCCGCCGATCCACCCATGTCGCATTTCATCGTATCCATGCTTGTGGAAGGTTTCAGCGACAATCCGCCGGTATCGTACATCAGACCTTTTCCAACCACGACGAGCGGTTTCTGCCGAGCGGTTCCTTTGGGTTTCCACTCCAGGGTGATCAGCTTCGGCGGGTTGGCAGCGGTACGAGCCACGGCCAAGTAGAGATTCATATTCAGCTTTTTAATCTCGGCCTCGGAACGTACCTGTACTTTCAGATCCTTCTCGCCTTTGGCGACCAGACCTTTTGCTTCTTTGGCAAGATGACTGGGGTTCATATCCTCGGTCGGAGTATTGACCAACGTCCGGCTGAAGTTGATCGCTTCGCCCAGAGCCAATCCTTTTTCCAGCGCTTCTTTGCCGCTGCCCTTGAAATTTTCTTTCGGTGCAACGATGGAAAGTTTCGTAAAACCTGATTTTTTATCGTCTTTTTTATACTTCGTGAAACTGTAGCTACCCGTTAAAAGTCCGGTGGCCAGCAATTCCAGGGTTTTCTTCGGATCGTCTTCCGTAAACGTGTACGCCAGCACGGCAGCTTTCATGCCTTTGGAATGCAGTTTGGAAATGGCGTTGGAGGCAAACGTCCAAAGGCTGTCGGCGGTCTGTTCGTCACTCTTGCCGACACCTGCCACCACGAGTTTCCCCGCAGCCAGCTTGCCCCAGGTATCGAAGGCCGCCCGACTATCCGCAGTACCCTTGAATTCACGAGTTTTCAGTGCAGGTAACAATTGCCCATCCAAAGCGCTGTCCGCTTCCAGCAGTAGGGGATCTTTTTCCCAGGTTTCTTCGTAAACCGGCAGTACCAGCACGTCCGCTTTGGCGGTCATCGGGTTTCCTTTTTTAAACGTAACCTGCATCATTCCTCCTTGCGTTGAGATCGTGGCCACCGAAAAAAATAACGATAGCCGAATTCATTCAAAACTATAAAAACATTGGGGAAACAGCCCTTTTCGGAAACGCATTGTACCGTTTTCTTACCATGCGTGCAGTATAATTCCCTATTTTTCGCATTTTCTTTCGATTTTACGGAGAAATGGAGAGGTCTTCGATGGCTCGCAATATGACAAGTACCCGTTGGTTTTAGCGATAGATATCCATGAAAACGAAGGGTGGCACGGTCTTCGATTCGAAGAATCGATGGCCGTGCAGCAAGTACTTGGAATCTCACGGCCATTGCCCTTCGGGCAAAGACCGTGCCACCCACAAGAAAACAGTCGTTTCACTTAAGTCAAAAGCATTGAGTCAGAGACATTCGAGGCAGCACTGCATACATTTACATCGAAACAACACCAACGTCATTGATCCTGTTTCGGACAATCCCATACGACGCCGTCGGGACGTTTCCGGCAACCCAAAGGAGTCAACACGCTAGACAGATCAAAGTCCCAGGCCATGGCATCGACCAGCGGCCAGTCCGGGTGCTCGCGGTACTTCGCCAACTTCTGTCCTGGATCGAAAACCCTGTAAAGATCCAGGAATACGAAGGTTTCACGCGCTTGAAGCCACGTAAGTTCCGGTTCGGGCGAGCGGTCGCCGGGAATGAAAATCAGCATCTGCCCACCCCGAACGCGGCAGTGGACATCGGATGCATCCGGGCAGTTTTTCGTATCGCCTTCCGGGCGCAATCGTCCCTTTTCGATGGTATTCAGGATGCGATTGAAACTTAGCGCGGGCCAGGCGAGGATCGGCCGGTCATCGGGAAGAGTCCGAGCCACGTCGTCGAGACGTTCGCGCCAGGTATTGACCACCAACCGGTCGTCCCGGTCGTGCAGCGTCTCACCGGTCAGGCTGGACACCACGAAAAGGAGCATATACGCCGCCACGAGAATTTTCCCACCCTTCCCTTTTCGCCAGACCATTTGAACCACTAGACCAACGATCCAGGCTCCCGCTCCGAGATACAACGTGGCGTGGCGTTCATCCACCTGAAGCACCAATGCCGCCAAAAATACTCCGAGTACGGAAAATACGAAAAGCACCAGTAAATACCGGAACATCCTATCTTTAAGCCACTCGGAAGCTGTCCAGATCACGATAGCCGCAAGCACGAGACAGGCGGGCCAGTCGTATCCACCGAAAAACAACAGCAAAAAGTGCAGGGAATCGCTCAACGACTCCCGAACGGGACCGTTCAGGTATTCCTCGACGGCCACACCACCACCTTGTGAAACCGCCCAAAGCGCCAACGGAGCCACCAGCAGTATCGGCACGAAAAGTCGAATGAAATCCAGGCGGTTCCGTTTTTCCCGTTTCATGACGGCAGCTTGCACCGCATCCGCTGCCCAGTGAAAAACAAGCAGGTACTCGGTCAACAAACTTAGCGTACGCCACACGATATACGTGTAACCTGTTCGACGGTGCTTGTTTCGGTCGAGCCACACAATGGAGGCACCAAGACTTAAAAACAGCATCATCGAGTAGGTCGAATGGGTTTGGGAGGACAAAATCGCCAAGGGATGGAAAGCGAGAAACGTACCGGCGGCCAGACCCGCCACCCAGCCGGAACGACGAGTGAGATACCCCATCAACAGCAACACGGACAACAACCCGAACGTAGCCGATAGCGAACGAATCGCCGCTGGATCGTGGCTCAGAGCCGAAGGAACGAGGTGCAGTACATGGTACAAAGGCGGATGCCGGTGGATTTCGTGGCTCGAAAACACTTCTTCAATATTCGAGCGCATCAGGCCGCTCTCGTTGTTGTCCAACGGACGTTCCCCGAGATCGTACAGACGCAGCCACGCTCCTGCAAACAACACGGCAAAACCGAGCAGGAAAACCACCAACCGCTTGTTTTTCAAGAACAATCTCTCCATACTCTACTCATTACCGAGATTGTTGTTAGCGTTTCGCCACCCTTTGACGCGGTAGAGCGCCAATTCCAAATATTCTTTCTCGGGATATCCGATGTATCCTCCCGGTGTGGAAAGGTTGCGGACATCTTCGCTCCATAGTTTTTCCGTATCGAAACGGTTCAACAACCCGCTACAGGCCGGATGAATGTAGTTTTGTAGCGACGCGGGCGGCTCTTTCGAAGCGAAGGTATAACAACGCATTCCAAGGTAAAAATAGACTTCCTCAAACGTCTCGCCTTCACTGAACCTTTGGGTGAAATCATCGATGGAAAGCAAGGTTGTCTGACGGTTCGGTGGCAGAAAGCGAAGGTCGGGGTATTCGATGGGGACGCTTTGGGGCCGTGGCGTATCACCGCGCATCACGACAAGCGCCACGGGACGATCCGGCAGGGAAAACGCCACGCGCTTCAAGGCTCGTTCTTCGTGATTCTGGTTGTTGTTTTCCCAAAGATTTCCAATTGTTACATACGATTGCGCACCGAATAAAGCCCCCACGATCCCAAGCATAACAAGCACTCTAACGGGAAGATGTTCGCCGTATCTTTCCACGAGCGACGCAACCAGCAACGACGCCGCCAGCGCGGTAAAGCTCAACGAAGGGGCTTGAAGTCGCGTAAGTGACTCGGCGGGGAGATCCACCATGTAGGCTGCGAAAAACATCAGCGATACCAGCGCCAGTCCCAGCCAGACCGACAACCGGCCTCGAAGTCCGAACGGCGAGCACAGGGCCAGAAAACTGATCGACGCCGGAAACATCCAGGGATTGTACAACAAGCTGCGCGAACCGATGAACTCACGAAACGTCCAGGCAATGCCTTGAAGTCCCGACCAGGTTTCAAAACGCTCCGCATAGGCAAGCTGTCCCGCCAACCAAAGCACGTGCAGCAGTACGGGAACTCCGGCCAAAGCCATTAATACAAGAATTTTCAAGGGCTTGCGATCCAAAGGAACAGGGCGGCGATCCGGTCGTCCAAGCGTTAGAATCACCCAGATCAACGGAATCAGCACGACGAACAAAGGACGAATCACCGTTGCAGCCAGCAAAAACGCCAACCCGGCGACACGGTACGACAGGCGATTCGTTTCGTTCGGCAGACGCTCCCAGAAATACAGACCTCCGAAAAGGAAAAACAGGGCGGGAACGAGATTGCTCTCGGTCACATGATCCAGCACGAGAATCGGTGTCAATCCCAGAAAAAACGCGGCGACCGGCGCGGCCCATTTCAGTCTAGAATAGCGAGCGAACCACAACGACGCAAGCGCCACGGTTCCCAATCCCAACAAACGATTGAGAAGAACATACGATTCGACTTCCGGTCCCGCCCATTGCAAAAACACATGGTACAGCAGCGCTCCACCGGCCCCGTATTTCCAGTACAGCAATTCCCAGGCGTTCTGGATCAACCGGTAACCGGTATAGGCCATGACCAGTTTGTACGGGGCAAACAACCGTACGGCGGCGGCAAGTACCAGAAGCAGCACGAAAATCCACCGTACCCGACGATCCAGGCGGCCGACATCGGTTTGGATTCTCTTTCCCAGATGGCCGAAAAAAACGAAGGCGAAGACGAGAAACAGCGTCGAGACCAGCAGTTCCGAACGTTCGATGAAAAACCACTGGTTGTCGTCGATTCCTTTCAGCGGCGAAATCAAAGGCGACATCGGTGGGGGAAGTTCACCCTTTTTCGCTCCACCCGACGATAGAGTCTCGCCTGGTATCGAAGGCGGCGACGCTCGTTCGAAGCGAGCGGCCAGGTCGTGCATCAAGGTTTCGAGAGCTTCTGTTGTCTCCCGACCTTTGAAATACAAGGTGAAATTTCCGGCATCGAGGAAGGAGGGACAACGCCCCTTGTTGCAAACGGCGATTCGGATGCGCCCTTTTCTTTCATCCCGAAAGTCGAGCAACAACTCTCCATCTTGGGCGACCCCACCTATAAATGTAAAATCATTTATAGTTTCATCAGGTTTTAGTTTGAGTGCGTTTAGCCACGGATCGGCGTCGGAACCATATCCAAAGGTGGGAAATCCCACGAGAAACAGAAGAATGATCCCGATTCTGATCATGAATGCCGCGCCCGTCGCCACCCGAAACCCAGGATGAGAATCAGGCCGAACCATCCGGCAAGCCCCTGGGCCGATCGACAGGAGGACTCACCTTCGGTCGGTGAATCCGGTCCGCCGTGCTGGCTTTTCATGGCGATATCATGCTGTCGGAGCGGTAGCCATTCCTCCACGATCTTCCCGGACTCCAGCCGCCGAAGGGCATCGCGGGCGAAGTCGATTTTTTCCGCACGATCCAGCGGGGTATGTGGAGCGTCGATATAGCGTCGCAACATGGTTTTCGCCCGTCCCAGGTCGTGTTGTTGGGATAAAATCGCCGAGCAGTAGTAATAATCTTTGTCCATGTTCGGCAGTTTTGGGAGCCTCTCGATGCGCACCCGCGCTCCCTTGGAATCGCCCAACTCGTAACGGGACATTCCCCCGTACACCCAAACCCTTGAATTTTCAGGCATTTCCTTTTCCAAACGATCGGTCAAAGGAATGACCTGCTCGAATTCGTGCCGGTAGTAATGACAAACCGCTTGGGCATGCCGCGCCATTCGGTCGTTCGGATCGGCTTTCAGGCGAGCCGCTAGACGACGATCCACGGCGTCAGGATCGGGATGTGAAGCACACACCGTGCTGTAAGCGCTGATTACGTCGTCCCGTCCTGGGTCGATTTTCTGAATCTTTTCATAAGCTTCCAAGGCTTTATCGAATTGCTTCAACAAACGATAGCCGGTGGCCTGACGTACGAGCCACTCCGGGGACTCGGGTGTTTTTTGCAAACGAATCCGGGCCAGCTCAACGAGTTCTTTTCCCAAATTCCTTTCGACCATGATCTTCGACAAGGCACGATCGAAGGCTTCGCAATCGGAATAGGCGCGTGCAGCATCGAGCAACAACGGCACACGGGATGCAACCTGCGTCTCCTCGATACGCTGCAACGTTGATAAAAGGCTCAAGGGACGACAAACGTCGCTTGAGCCTCGGGCGACATCCTCCAAAGACACGAGGGGAACCGTTCCGTTTTTCAGGGCCAAACGTACGCTTTCCATCTGCACGGAAGATTTTGCCTGCCCATCAAACCTTTCGAGAAGTTGCCGCAGTTTGGTTTCAACATCGGCGTCTCCGCGTTCGATCCCAAGTCGCAGATCAAGAACGAGAGCTTCGACGTTTTCGGGAGATTGAAACCTCAGAGCGCGAATCAAATCCTCAGCTATCTCGAAATTCCCGGAATTCAACAGCTTTTCGATGGCAGCGCCCACGGATTGCTCCAAAGTGGATTTTTGCACCGAGGCTCGTTGCGTCCAGTAGTCTTCCAGATGCTCGGAGGAACCGAAGGCACGTTCCAAGGCATCGAGAACGATTTTTGCACCTTTTTGCTTCGAATCGCAACGAAGCGCGAAAAGACGCTCCGAATCCCCACCGATCCATCGATCTCCAGGCCAGTAGCGAGACGGATGAAGCAACGAAACCACGACTTCCGACGTTCCCGGCCCGGAAAAACGGATGACCACCCGGTCTTTTTCGATGCTCAGACGGAGTGTACTCCAGCCTTCCGGCAGCGTTTCGGCAAGACGTGCATCGAGACGTTGAAAGCTCTTTTCGCTTTTCGGTGTCAAAACGGGACCGGTGCTTCGTTCCTCTTCGGCGGTGTTTCCGACACAGGGAACGAGTAGCCACAAACACACCATCGCAAAGCCGATAGCAACGAGAATTTTTTGCGTGGCGCTCTTTTCGGCAAACTCCATGATTTTCCTGCCTGTACCCCGCCTCGAAGTTTTGAACCTCAACCGGGGTTCCCGTCGGGTCTTCCGACTCGGCGAAACATGAACGTAAAAAAGGGCTTGAATGACTAAAAGCCTAATTTCGTAGGGCTTCCATTGGTACAACCATGCTGCCACGAATCCTGACGAAATTCCAGAATCCTTTGATTTAACCTGAATAATTCATCAAAAATCTACTGAGACTTGAAAACTCTCGATCTTTCACTCGTTTCACGATTTTTTATACTCAACAACCTGTCAAGGTTGCTTCCGCTAAAAAATCGCTCCAACTTCATGAAAGTTCTTCGGTTTCCTGCGTCTCGCAACGATCTTTCATGAATTCTCAGGTTAAGACGAAAAAACGGACCTCTATTCGAGGTCCGTAACGAAAAACCTTCCATATCAGAGCCGTATACGACACATCACAGGGCAAAATACGCCCCGTTCGTTCCAAACAAACAACGGCCGCTCGACCCGGAATTGCGCCGGATTACTTCAGGCTTGCCGCCAGTTTGCGAACGCCTTCGACGAGGTCGTCTTCGCTGTACACAATATATTCGCCACGCTTGACGACACGTTTCGCTGCGTTGTTCATGATTCCGGCGGTCAGCACGTACCCATTGTCGCTTTTGCCCACCGTGGAAGAAACGGTGAAATCGGACTGCATCGTTTTCTCGATGCTATCCAGGCAGTCTTCGTCATCGCAGGAACCCATCAAAGCTCCAGTGGTGGACTGCTGCATGATGGCGGCGGCTTCGTCGGCGCAAATCACTTCGTAGGTTTTCTGGGCGGCCAGTTCGGTGCAGAACAAATTGGTCAGGTTCGTGCGCAACCCATCGTTGACATCCGATCCGTTCATTTTCTGAACGATCAGTTTGGGCAGATTCGTCTGGGCGGTGTTGCTCATATCGACCGTACGTCCCTCCGGCGCTTTGGCACAGCCTACCAGTCCCAATCCTAAAATCAGCCCCAAAACCAAAATCGTACGCATTTGAATCTCCTTTTGAAGAATGAATCTCAAAGAGTTTTCGTTTCCGGGTCACTTCTTTGACCGGACAAACGCATGTTTTGTTTAATTTTTTTCCGGCATAAGGCCGAATTTTCTCTACGCTCTTGAAATTGTGGGAGATTTAGCACCGTACGTCAAGCCGTTTCTTGGCTTTTCACTCCCGCTTCGCACTTTTTCGAGTGGTCTTCCGATGACTCTTTTTCCGATTTTTCTTCGCTTTATTCTTTTTAATCTTGGATTTCGCTTTGGATTCACCGTTCATGTCGATGAACAAAAACCCCCGATCTTTGCCGGAAATTGGCTTTGCCCCGATCTTTTCGCGAACGAGGGATTCCATCTCCGTCAATTGTTTTTGATCGGCTCCGGCCAACGTGGAAAGAATCGCGCCATCGGAATCAATAACCAGGTTCGCAGGCAGGGAAATCGATTTTTCCGTATCGAAATACCGCCGCGTGACGATTTGCATTTTGTCCGACAACACAGGGAACTCGGGTGCGATAGCTTTTACGATCTCACGGGCCTTGGCGATTTCGTCGGGGTCTTTGTCGATGTTGATCGCCAACACCTGCAACCCCTGATCTTTGTAGGCTTTGTACAACTCGTTAAGCTTCGGTAGCTCTTTTTTGCAGGGTTCACACCAGGAAGCGAAAAAAGCCACCCAGAGAATTTTTACGGGACGCTTGGCATTTTCACCGACATACGTATCCACGAAAACGAACTTGGGACGCTCGCCTTTATCGACACACAACGGTTTCAAACCGAAAGACTGGACATGCTCGCCGGTCTTGACTTTGAACTGGGCCAAAGCGGAACCGGGAACTACAAAAAGCAACAACAATAGCGGGATAAACCACTTAGGTCTCATCGGTTTCTCTCTCCGTGCATCCGTTGAAAATTCCCCAAGATTTCGACATTTGTCTCTCACGTGCAGGTGTATTGTAATCAAGCAACAGACGTACGTCAAGTGGAGAGACTTTTCAGGAAATGGGTAGAAAATCACCCAATTCGTCTTAAAAAAACACAAGTGACGTTTCAGAAAATGTAATGGAAAAATGGGCGGTTTTGTTTTTTTACGGACACCATGTTTCGATTCGTTCGAATACGGGCGGATTTTTTTTAAGCCAGTCTCTGAATTCCTCCACTCCGGAGACATGATCGCGAATAACCGCCATATAGGCATCGATACCGCGAAACGATCCCAGTTCAGGACGAGCCGACTTGATTTCAAGAATGGTTTTTCGGGTTGTATCCGTCAAAACACGGCACATAGAATCAACGAAGCGTTCGGCCATACCGGTATGAGGATGATCAAAAGGCACAAGCCATTGATCGATATCCCACAGTTTTCCTTCGATATCGCGGTAATCGATTCTCCAGTACAAGCCCGGATCGGGCGTCCCCATGAAATTTCTGTATACAACGGATTCCACCCCGGAAATTCCGGCAAGATCTCGAATCGTATCGAATCCGATATCGATGGCCGGTTTTTCGACGTAAATTTCAAAATCCAGATTGGGAGAAGTCATCAGACCAAACCGGGAAGAACCGACACTCACCACGCGACCCACCCGACTCCAGCGTCCTATAAGATCAAGTTTGGATAACACCTGCTCGGATTGTCTTTGAAGCGTTGCGGCTTGGAGAAGAAATTCATCGGACGACGGATGGCCACTTCGGTCTTTTTCGTTTTCAGGGCTGCTCATAGATTCGCTCTTTGCATTGAATTTCGTACCTGTTTTTGGCTCTGGTGAATTTAGGAAAATTCCATGCTTGTGTGTCACACTTTTACCGTGATACAAGTAAAAGTGCAAAAGGTTTGAAACGGCTCAAGTCATGATCACAGGGATAAGCGAAGAGCACCAATTCCAAAGAAGAAACCGCCACATCTTCGGAAAAACTTGCATTTCGCCGAAATCTTACGACAATCGAGAAAACCTCAGCCTTCGAACGAACCAGGTAACACCTTAGATGATTCGTCTGTATTCAGTTTGCAAAGCCTATCAACCGGGACAAAACATCCTGGACAGCCTTACCTTGCGTATCAAAGAAGGCGAGTTCGCTTTTTTGACCGGCGTTAGCGGTGCGGGAAAATCCACACTGCTGAAACTCATTTTCGGAGCCGAAAAAATCACCGGCGGGCAGGTATTGATTCATGGCCGTCACCTTGGACGTATTGGCCGGAAACTGCCTCTGCTTCGGCGGGAAATCGGCGTGGTCTTTCAGGACTTCAAGCTGATAGCCAACCGTAACGTATTCGAAAACGTGGCGGTTACGTTGGAGGTCCAGGGCGTCGGTTCCAAAGATATCCGCAAGCGGGTCGAACACGTGCTGCGCTCCGTCGGCCTGGAAAATCGCTTACTTAGCTATCCTCCGCAACTCAGCGGCGGTGAGCAGCAACGAGTATCGGTGGCGCGGGCGATGGTCGGTCAGCCCAAAATTCTGTTGGCGGACGAACCCACAGGCAACCTGGACGACGAATCCGCCCGAGGCGTGATGGACCTGATCCACGACGCCCACCGAAAAGGCGCAACGGTCGTGGTCGCTACCCACGATTCTTCCCTGTATACCGATAGTTACCAGAGAGTCATCAAACTAAGCGGGGGACACGTTGCCACCGACTCGCGCCCCGTACCGATGGAGGACGAATAACCGACGTGAAAACGCTGACCCAGCACATTGGCCGGGCGATCAAGTCGCTCGTGCGGGAACCCTGGCCCACCGCGATGAGCCTTTCGGTCATCGCCGTATGCCTGTTGCTTTTGCAATCGTTTCTGCTGGCGGCTTTCAACCTCGAACGCGCCAGCCAAAGCTGGACCCGCTCGATCAAAGTCCACGTCTTTCTCGATGCGGACGCCGACGACGCTCGGGTGGAACATCTCCAGGCCCAGTTTTCGGCAATGGAAGAAGCCGTGGAATGGACGTTTATCAATGCCGAACAGGCCAAAACGCTGTTTTTACAGAAATTCCCCGGTCGTCAATATATCCTCGACGGCATCGACGAAAACCCTTTTCCGCGAAGTTTCGAAATCGTCTTGAAACCCTGGGTGGACGAGACAGAGGAACTTGATGATTTCACTCGGAAACTCAGCGAGTTAGAGGGCGTGGACGAGGTTGTGTTCGGGCATGAGGTGTTCAACAAACTCAACGCCTTTTTGGCGCTGTTCAAGCTGGCAGGACTGCTTTTGGGGCTGGGCGTCTCGGCCGCCTTGGCGTTTCTGGTTTCCAGCATGGTGCGAATGCGCCTGTATGCTCGTGTCGAGGAAGTGGAAATTCTACGGCTCGTCGGTGCGACGGGTGGGTTTATCGGAGCGCCGTACGTTGTGGAAGGTGCGATTCAGGGATTGCTCGGTGCATTTTTGGGGCTTGGATTGCTCGGCCTGATGCATCTGGCGATACGCAATGCCGCCGGAGAAGCGTTGCGAACCGTGTTCACCGATTTCAACCCCGAGTTTCTGCCGCTGTCGTGGTGCGGATTGGTGATCCTGTTCGGGATCGTGCTGGGTGCGGTTTCGGCGGCGGCAGCGGTGTCGAGATTTCTCCAGAGAGCGGCCTAACCCGGAATATTCATGAAGAATCTACTCCGACTTGAAAACTCTCGATCTTTCACTCGTTTCCCGATTTTCATCCTCGACAGACTTTCCAGTATGCCTGCGGGTGAAAATCGCTCCAACTTCGCGAAAGTTCTTCGGTTTCCGGCGTCTCGCTACGATTTTCATGAATGTTCCGGGTTGATGCTTTCTTTTTTCTTCGGGAATACCGTGGTTTCACCTCGAAAAATTTTCCTTATTCCGCTTTTTTTCTGCATTCTGATGTTGACGGCACAACTGTGGGCCGAGGAACCCCCGCAAGCAACCTCCGAGAATCTGCCGAAAATGGCCGATCTGACGCAAAAAGAAACGTCTTTGCTCGAAGAACTGGATAAATGGGAACGCTGGCTCGAACAAGCCGCCGAGGAAACCCGAAAAGGTCGCCAACGGGTAACGGAACTTAAAAAACTCAGCGAAGACGCCGAGAAAGAATACAAAAATCGTGTCGAACAAATGAAAACCTTGAAAAAGCGTGTCATCCAGCGACTGCGTGCCGCCTATATGACCGGGCGCGTTGCCGAGGCGGAATTCCTTTTCGGCTCGGAAGGCGTTGCAGACTACAGCTTGCGTAACTTTTACATGAATCGCCTGATGAAGCACGACGAACAGACCTTCCGTTCGTACTTCGATTCCGTTGCTGAAGCTCGCATGGCTCATGATAAATCTCTGGAAGCCAAGACACAGGCCGAGCAAACCGTCCAAAAACTGGAACAAAAGCTGGCCGTGATGCAACAGGGCGTAGCGCATCGCAAATCGATGCTGAAAGAAATCCGGGGTAGCGAGAAACTGCGCCGACGCTATGAAAAAGAAAGAAAAAAAGCCAGTCGGGAATTGGCGCGAAAAATTCGCAAAATGCCCGAAAAGAAACGAGAAGTCGCATTCGCCTCCAGTAAAGGAGAGCTGCCCTGTCCCGTCAAAGGTCGGATCGTCGAATTTTTTGGCAATGAGGAAACCGACTACGGCCCCGTATACCATCGCGGTATCAAGATCAAGGCTCCGGCCGGTCGCCCCGTCCGGGCCGTTTCCAAAGGTGTGGTACGGTTTGCGGGACGCTTCAAAGGCTACGGAAACCTGATCATTCTCGACCACGGCTCCGGTTACCATACCTTGTTCGCCAACCTGCAATCCATCGCGCAACCGCAAGGCGTCGAGGTCGCAACAGGGGATGTCATCGGCTATGTAGGAGCCACCGGCAGCCTGGACGCACCGGGCCTGTACTTCGAAATCCGTAAAAAAGGCAGACCGCAAAATCCGGAAGAGTGGGCGCAATGCCGCTGAATTACAGGCTGATGTCGGGGGTACTGGGCTGGGTTTTGCTGGCCTTGTTCTCTACGTCCATCCATGCCGAACCTTCGCCGCTATGCACCTTGCCGAAAGAGAAAGAAAACCTCACCGAGCCGGTACCCGTTACCTGCGGCAGAGGGCGACAGTCTTACGAAGTCACCTACGGGCCGCAAGCGATTCCCCAGGGGCGCATCTGGAAACGCTCGGGTAAACACTGCCGTCTGATCTCCACGTTTTCGTGGACTCCCCACCGGCTGTTTATCGAAGCTACGGGAAGTGTTATAGCCGATTACCTGGGACCGGTGAATTGTGTTTCCCCGTCAGGAAGCTGCCCGGAAATGGACGAGCGTATCATCCTGCGTCTGTATCATGAGAATCACCTGTTTCGACAGTTTCGTTTGGGAGATATCGTCCCAGCCGAACGCAGAACCTCCCCCCATTGCGAGCAAACCCCGCTGGAGAGCATCGGTTTCGGACCTGATTTCAAGCAGTTGCAGATTATCACCTGCGACGAAGAAGCTGTCCTGATCGACCCGATAGAGGGGGCCGTCACACGACGTGTGCGACTTGTAGCCCTGCCACGGAGTTTCCAGGATGGTAGCCAGCAAATCCGACCCGTTGACGCCTTCGACCGTCCCCACGGCGACTGGGTAGCGCTCGATCAGAAAGGACGAGTCCTGCAACAAGCTTCCTATTCGTTCGGATTCGCTACGCGCTGGAGGCGCTTTACCTATGATGGCGACTCCCGAAAACCGGCCTGTCAAATGACCTGGGACGGTCGAGGAACACCGGTCGGTACATGGACCTGCCAAAACACCGAAGGTCGGACTACGGAACAAAGACGCTACGAAAACGGAAAAGCGGTGGAAATCGTGCGTTGGGAGAACGATGGACATCGGCAGATGCAGCAGGTTTTCACTCCTCGCCTGTTACCGAAAGGACTGTGGATCTGGCGAAACGGGGACGCTCTTCCCGTAGAAACCGTCCTGTTTTCGAAACGTTCCGGTAAAATCCGAGAAGGTCGTTTTTTAGGCAAGTTCCGGCTTGCCTATCCCGAAACCGACGGCTCATCCATCCAACCCGACGCTCTCGACGAAATGCTGGAAGGCTTGGAAGTGCTGGGACGTTGCCTTGTCCGTCAGTCTGTTCCCAACGCACGCTTCACGGCACTTTGGTCCTACCGACACAACAGAAAATCCGACGAGATTCTACCAAAATTCATACTTGAAAACGGGTCGTTAAAAACCCCGGACCTCTGTTTCGATACGCGACAACCTACCCAAAACTTCCCCAATGGACAAATGGTTCGGGTCACCTTCGAATGGCTGCCTGAAGACGAATTTACAGCCCCGGTTCCGAAGCTGGATTCTCGTCTGCCGGTTCCAGGTACGGAAGATCGAGCCTTGCTGCGTTTCGAATAAATTTATGATTAAAAAACAGGGGCTTACACAAAACGATATTTCCTTGTCGAAGGACGGGGATGCAATCCTGCTCCCTCAAGATCACAAAACAACGACGAATCCACACCTCGTACAAAAACAACAAATCTATCGAAGTCTCGCGTAGGTCGGGCAAATTTCTTGCCCGACAATGCCAAAGTGTCGGGTTAAAAAATCAGCCCGGCCCAGGCAATTGACAAACCCCACTTCGAACATTTTTCCGCTGTAACTTATTGAAATTATTGAAGTTCAGAAACGTCAAAACCACTTTATCAGCAAGCTGTGTAGGGCTAAAAATGTGCCTGACCTACGGGATTATCCGCCTTCACGGATAGGTCAGAAACTTGATCGTTGAAGGCGAAAGGGTACCAGTACCAAACGTGCGGAGCAGGAACCAAACGTGCTCTCTCAAAATCGCAAAATAACAATGAATTACCACCTCGAACAAACAACAAAACACCTTAAAAACCGAAAGCTTACACAAAAAGACACCCGTTCTTCGACATTTCTTAAGAAAAATCGTAGGATTGGGAATATTCGCCAAGTAAGTGTTGTTGACATTTTCAACACGGCGACCTCCGGCTAGCGGTTTTATAAGCCGGAAAACAAGGAGAACGGCTCCATGTTCGGGTGGTTTTCACAACGCAAGCAAGACAACGAATTTACAGAGCAGACGCTTGCCCTGATGGATAGCCTGTATTCCAGCGCGTTGCGCATGACGCGCAACCGCAAAGACGCCGAAGACCTCGTACAGGAAACCTACCTGCGTGCGTATCGGTTCAAAGATCGTTTTCAGGATGGTACCAACCTGAAAGCCTGGATGTTCAAAATCCTGACCAACACGTTTATCAATCAGTATCGAAAAAACCGCCGGGAAAAAGAACATCTCGCCCGTGATTTCGATTTCGGGGATATCGAAGGCCGGTTCATCGACGAATGGACGCAAACGGAATTTGCGCGTCACAACGTTCCGATGGGTGATTCGATGAGCGACGAGGTGCAAAAGGCGTTTACGGATTTACCCGATAATTTCCGAATCGTGGTGGATCTGGTGGATTTGCAGGAATTTTCCTACGCAGAGGCAGCCCAGGCACTTGATGTTCCGATCGGCACGATCATGTCACGCCTCAACCGGGGACGGCGGGCGATGAAAAAGGCGTTGCAGGAATACGCGGTCCGGGAAGGGATCGTGAGAATAACGTCGAACGACACGAAAGAAACCCAAAAAGAGGCAACCGTGACCTCGCTCAAAGCGGTCAACGGATCGCGAGAACGGGATTGAGGGAGAACGACTCATGGATTGCAAAGATTTCGAACAATATCTTCAACCGTATCTCGATGGCGAATTTACCGAAGGGGAAGAGCAGGAAATTGAATCCCACTTCAAATACTGCCCGGTCTGCCAACAGAAAGTCGCCTTCGAACGCTGGTTCAAACGGGGAGTGCGCCAAGCGGTAACCAACGAGGAAGCCCCACGCGCTCTGCGCGCCCAGGTGGCGCTATCGATGATGGAACAGCGAAAAAAGAGCGTCCCATTGGCCTGGAAACTGGCTCCGGCCATGGCCATGGCGTTGGTTTTCGCTGTCATTCTGTTCCAACCCCGCATCGAAATTTCTCCGATCGTCGAAGCGGCGGTGGACGTCCACACCAAAGAGTTGCCTTACGACGTACAATCTCCCGATTACAAAACCGTCCGTACATATTTACGGAAAAAGACCGGGTTCGCCGTCCCGTCGGTCAAATTCACCAATTCCCGCATCGAACTGGTCGGGGGTCGGGTGGACCGTGTGTACAATCACTCCGCTGCGTACTACGGTTTCCAGCGGGAAGGACGGCGGTATTCGCTGGTCGTGGCGACCGACACCGGCAACCATGATCTTGCCGGAACCGTGCGGCGTGCTGGAAATCGCGAAGTCTACCTGGATCAGCGGCGAGGGTTCAATGTCGTGGCATGGCGGGACCGTAAGTTGATCTACACCCTGGTATCCGACGACAACGAATCCAACCTGATGAAAGCCGTCGAAACCGCCGACCTGAGTTTCTAACCTTCTTTCGAAAAAACATTCCAAAGTAAAAAGGCTGTGCAACCTACCGGAAGCACAGCCTTTTTTATTTTACACTCAAGAAAAAACGAAGCTCTTATATAAAATCGCTTCCACCCATCCAACACATTTCGCTAGAGTCCCCAAATAAATGGGTGCATCACAAAATAGTGCGACTTTCGTAAAATCCTCTTTTTTCGTAGCGGCGAGGCGTAAGCCCGCCGTTTTTGCCTTTTGAAAGTTGCTTTTATACCCCCAATCTCCCTTTTCGGCGGGCTTACGCCTCGCCGCTACAACCAAATGAATGAATGCTTCAATATTATTGGGCCAATTCGCACCATTTTGTGATGCACCCAAAATAAATCTTCCCCTTGCCAAAAAACCTCATTGTGCGCCATACTGTGTCATCGTGAAGGGTTTGCTTTTCGGAAAGGGGTGGTGACATGGCGAAAAAGCGCCGGTCGTGGTTACGATTGAGTGTTTTCCGACTCAGCATGTTGGTATCGCTGATCTTCTTCGTCATTTTCCTGTTGAAAGAGGAAAATGGTTGGGATTTCGGGTTCTTCGACCTGATGGAACTCAAAGCACTGGACGTGAAATTCCTCAATCGCGGTATTACACCCCACAGTAACAAAGTGGCTATCGCCGCCATCGACGAAAAATCCATCCAAGCCCTTGGACGCTGGCCCTGGAATCGGAAACATATCGCCGCGATGATCGACTCCCTCAATCTTGCGGGAACAAGGGTCATCGCCTTCGATATCGTGTTTTCCGACGAAGACCGCAGCCGTTTCGCGTACGTTGCCAATGAATTGGCTCAAGGGATAGAAAAAATCGAACAGGAGGAATGCGGCGAGGAATGCCAGGAAACACGGGATGTCATCCTGGATTACATCGACGATCTGAAAGAAAAAGACGACCCGGATAAGGTATTGGCCGAATCCATCGCCCGAGCCGACGAAAACGATGTCGGGGTGATTCTGGGCTTCTTTATTTTCACCAATCCGGAAGAAGTCAAACACCTGAACCCCGAAATACTCGCTCACGGTATCGAAGCCGTCGAACTAAGCAAAATCAGCATGACAAGTCCTCTGACACCCGAGGACGAACATCTCTACGAACAACACTATCGAACCGGGCTGGCCATCCGCGCTCCGTTGGATATTTTCGCGGATGAAACCGATTATTTCGGTCATTTCAGCTTTTTACCGGACACCGATGGAAGTCTGCGTTGGGCCGACCTGATACAGGAAGTCAAAGATGACGACCCGGATCACGAGCTTTTGTATCCCTCATTGTCATTGAAAGCCTCTTCGGTCTATCTCGATCAGGAAATCATCATCAACACCTATTACAAAGGGGTGGAATCGATTTCTCTCGGAAGAGGCGATGGATCGGTGTTGATTCCCTGCAACCACGAGGGACGCTTGCTTGTCAACTACCACGGACCGGAACAAACCTTTACCCATTACTCGGTGATCGACATCATCCGTGCGGCCTACTGCTCACAGGTTCGGGAAGAACAGCCGGATGCCTATACAAAAATGGGTTGCACAAAAATCATTCACATTGTGAACGAGCTGAAGGATAAAATCATCCTCGTCGGTGTCACGGCCACCGCGGCTTACGACCTGCGCGTCATGCCGTTCCAGGAAGACTTCCCCGGTGTCGAAATTCACGCCAACGTGATCGACAACATCATCAACAACAACTTCCTCAGCCGCCCGGATTGGGCTTATTATTTCGAACTCGGCGTGGTGCTGTTTTTCGGCCTGCTTTTCGGACTCGTTCTGCAACGGGTCGCCGCACTGTGGGGAGCACTGTTTATCATAGCGTTGATCGGCGGTTATCTGGTCATGGACAAATATCTGTTTTTCAGTAATGGATACCTGATTCAAACCGTCATGCCGCTGACCGAAGCGTTCATGATTTTCCTCTCGGTTTACATTTACCGGTACATTACCGAAGAACGTGAGCGCCGTCGTACCCGCAGCGCCTTCCAACAATACCTCAACGCTTCGGTTATCGATTCGGTGATGAACGACTTCGACAAGCTCAAGCTCGGTGGAGAACGACGCGAAATTTCGGTACTATTCTCGGATATTCGCAGCTTTACCACCCTGTCCGAGACCCTCACTCCTGACGAACTGGGCCGCCTGATGAACGAATACCTGAACCCCATGACCAAGATCGTTCTCAAGCACGACGGCGTGTTGGACAAATACATGGGTGACGCGATCATGGCCTTCTGGGGTGCTCCGGTAAATCTTCCTGACTCGGCGCATCGAGCCTGCGAAACGGCGCTTGAAATGATCGATCGGTTGGATAAACTGCGAAAATTCTGGCAGGAAACCTACCCCGACAAACCGAAAATGCACTCCATGCGCATCGGTATCGGAGTCAACACGGGAGAAATGTGGGTCGGTAACATGGGATCGGACCTGCGTTTCGACTATTCCCTGCTGGGCGACGGCGTGAACCTCGGTTCCCGCGTCGAAGGTGTCAACAAAGAATACGGCACCTGCATTATCATTACGGAGTTTACAAAAGAGCGAATCGGAGATACATTCCTCTGCCGTGAACTCGATTCGATTCGTGTGAAAGGAAAACTGGAACCGGTACGAATTTATGAGTTAGTGGCCAAAGGCAAAGGAAAACGCGAACAACAAGAGTTGGTCGCGCACTTCGAGAAGGGTCTAGCGCTGTACCGCCAACAAAAATGGGATGACGCCGTGGCCAGTTTCAAGAAGGTGCTGGAAATCGTCCCGGACGATTTCCCCGCCACTTCATTCATCGAAAGGGTCGAGCAATACAGGCAAAATCCGCCTCCCGAGCAATGGGACGGCGTATGGGTCATGACCACGAAATAGGGATGAACATCTTGAAACGCTCCATTTCCGACGATCCGATTCGATGGGTTTTCGAACGGGAAATGTTCGGCATCAAGCTTGGCTTGAACAACATGAAACGACTGGCCCGGCAACTGGGCGATCCACAGTTGTCCTATCCGGTGGTACACGTCGCCGGGTCCAACGGCAAGGGGTCGAGTTGCTCTTTTTTGTCCAACATTCTTACGGCGGCCGGATATAAGGTGGGGTTTTATTCCTCCCCGCACCTGATTCGCCTGGGCGAACGATTCCGTATCGACATGGAAGAGGCAAGCCCTCGCAAAACCCGCGCCATGGCGGCTCATGTAAAACGAGCTTCGGACGAATTGACGCGAAAAAGTGCGAAAAAGAACCCCTTCAACCCCACGTTTTTCGAAATCACCACCGCGATGGCGATAGACTACTTTCGCCGGGAAAACGTCGATATCGCGCTTTTGGAAACCGGTATGGGCGGACGCCTGGACGCCACCAACATCTGTTCACCCACGGCAACGGCAATCACTTCGCTATCGATCGAACATACGCAGTGGCTGGGCGACACATTGGGAAAAATCGCCCGTGAAAAAGCAGGGATTCTCAAACAGGGCGTTCCGCTGATTACCGGGCGATTGCCGGACATCGGTGCAAGTGTGGTCAAACGTAGGGCAGAAAAACTGAACGTCACCCGCAAAGCCCTGGGCGAAGATTTCGGCTGGGTACGCGACTCCGACGCCTGGACCTACGTTCAGGGAGATGACCTGCGTATCGATGCCCTGGCGCCGGGACTCGTCGGAGACCATCAACTGGACAACGCCTCTCTCGCGGTATCGTTAGCCCTTGAACTACGACACAAAGGCTTCGACATTCCCGACGACGCCATCCGCAAAGGCTTGTCCGCCACCCGATGGATCGCTCGTTTGGAGCCGTTCGGCGATGGTCCCAAATGGCTGCTGGACGGCGCTCACAACCCCGAAGCCGTCGCATCGTTGGCCAATTATCTGAAGCACAACATCTCCGACCGTCCCATTTACGCGGTAACAGGGATGATGTCGGACAAGGACATCGACGGCGTGCTGGAACCGATGTTCGGCCTCATCGATTTCTGGATTGCCACGAGGGTTCGATACGAACGCGCCTTGCCGCACGAACGTCTCGCCCAATTTCTCAAAGAGCATGGCCAAAAGGTTCGCCGCCGCAAGATCTGCTCGGCGGCCTTGCGTCTGGCCCGCGACCTCGTTCCCGATGACGGGCTGGTCGTGGTTTTCGGTTCCCTTTACATTGCCGGAGAAGCTCGCCCATGGTTGGTGCGCCACCATCGACACTAACACGCGGCTATCGGCTGCACTTTACTTTCCATGTGGGGGTGTTCCTCTGGATTCTCTTGGGGTTCGCTGCATCGACGTGGGCATCCAATCACATCGAACAGGTTGAAGGACGCGAAGCAAACGGAGGATTCGAGATCCGGCTTTCGGGAAACGAGCCGCCCCAGTTTTCGACCTACGAACTGTCGGCCCCCTACCGGATCTTCTTCGAGTTCAGTCCTGCTGACTGCGCCCACCCCGGTGAATTGAAGACACCGAAAAACGGCTTTCTTGAGCAAGCCGAAATACGTGTTGTTTCGGAGACTTCCACGGTTTTACTGATTCTTTACCCTCGGGTCGAGGTTGAATTCAGCGCCGAAACTGACGGCAACCGTCTGACCCTTTTCGTCGAATCGCTGGAGCCTTACGAACCACCACCGATAGCGGTGGCCGAATCTTCTCCACTTCCCGAATCTCTTGAAGAAGAAGCCGCCCAGGTGGCGGCCATGAGGCTGGAAGAAGAACGAAAACGCAGACTGGAAGAGGAAAAGCGTGCGGAAGAAGAGCGAAAGCGCCTGCTGGCTCTCGAACAGAAACGAGAGCGGGAACGCCGCGAGCGGGAAGCGATGATCGCCGAATTGGCCGCTCGCCGCGCCAAGGAAGAAGCCCGTCAACGGGAAATGGACCTTTTACGAAAAGAACGGGATGGCGTCGCCACCCGAGCCGGAGACAAACGAAATCGTCTGGCCCAGGAATCCCGCTGGTTCTGGCACGTACAACGATCGGTAACCGAAGAACGCGAACGGATCGAAGCAGCGCGAATCGAACGTGAACGAAAAGAAAGAGAACGACTCGAACTCGCTCGTTTGGAGAAAGAACGACAGGAAAAAGAGCGAAAAGAACGAAAACGGCTCGCACTGGCCCGCTTGGAACGGGAACGGATCGAAAAAGAACGACAAGAAGCACTGCAAAGGGAAAAAGAACAGCAAGAAAGAAAACGACTGGAAAAGGAGCGTAAGGAAAAGGAACGGCTCGAAGCGCTTCGAATCGAAAAAGAACGACAGGAACGCGAACGGCTAAAACTGGCGAGACTGGAAAAAGAGCGCCAGGAACGAGAGCGTGAAGAAACCTTGCGCCGGGAAGAAGAACGACAGCAACGCGAACGCGCCAAACAGGAACTTTTGGAAAAAGAACGCCAAGAAAAACAACGTTTGGAACAACTTCGCAAACAACAACAAGAAGAAAATGCCCGATTGGTCCGATTGGACCAGGAGAAAGAAGAACGGCGCAAGCAGGAAGCCGAAGCCGTTCGAAAAACCAAGCAATCCACTCTTATTGCAAGCCGTAAACAAGCTCGGGAAAAACAATGGCAGGAACGGCAAAAACAATATGCCAAACAAAAACAGGAACGCTTGGGAACATCTTCTAGCTCCGAATCTCCGACCTCAACTGAAATGAAAGGTCCGGCGACACTAAAACCCATCGCGTTCAAAGCCGAAGACCATCGGGCGGAGATAACCATCCCTCTGGAGGGGCGTTGCAAGGTAAGCTGGACCTGGAAAGGCCACACCCGGTTATCGATCAAGCTGGAACCGATCATCGTGCCCTCACGATTGCTGCTGTTTCCGCTGTATACACAGGTCATGAAAACCCCGGTAACGGCGGTACGTCCCGATTGGCGACCGAAACAGAAAACGCTCTACGTAGAAATCGAACTCAACCGCCGAGCCCGTTTCAAAATCCGTCAGCGCCCGGGACGTGTCGAAGTGCTCGTTCTCCCCTGAGTCGGGAAGAACGGATATAGAGAAGAAGAGCAACCTACGGTTAGCCCTTGCTACCCCATCCGGTTATCAAACGCTAGACCGCACAAACGAAAACAGCCCTTTTCCGATGGAAAAGGGCTGTTGAGAAACCTATGGGCTAGCGGTTAGTCCACTTTTTTCAAGGTCAACACGCCTTTGGCGTTCGCCTTGATTTCATCCCAGTTGTACATCATCGGAATGAATTCCTCTTTCAGCCACTTATCATGCTGGTCGTCATAGTGGGGAGATCCGGGCCATGCGGACACGCCGGTATCGCTGATCCACTTACCGTGGTCGGGGTCGCCTAAATCCACCACCATTCGGAACACGGGACCGGCCGTCGCTTTGAACGGCGTCTCAGGATGTCCGAGATCGAAGTGGGATTTCCAGACCGAATCCAGTCCGCCAGCCGCCGGGCTACGCTTCAGGTTCACGAAATCGGCGAGGCTTTCCTTGCTGCCGAACAGGTGCTTGACGTGCAGGTAATGGGCTTCGCCCCACTTCCAGGCGGTGATATCTTCACCGTACGTTTTAGCCAAATCGGCAACGGCTTTTTTGAATGCCGGCACAACGACATCTTTGCGCGTTTCGAGCGCTGCCGTGCCGCGATGATCCCACACCACATGATTGGGATTGTCGTACCACAGGTCGGCGGCATTGGTGGAGTAGCGCTGTCCCACGAGGAAATCGAAGGCTTTTTCGTCCACTTCGTCGCGCAGGGCTTCGAAATAGGCTTCCCGATAAACCGAGTAGAAAACCAACGTCGCTACGGAATCGGCGGTGGCTTCGTAATCCCAGGCATTGAGAACCTTCAACACTTCTTGCTCTTTAGGCGACAGGCCGCTACAGGAATTGAGATCTTCGAGCATCTTCGGCATCAGGCGTGCGGCACGCATCAGTTTTACATCGCCCTGGATCTTGGCCATACTACCCAAATTATGATCCTGGCGCTGGGCCAAAAGTTCGTGAATTCGGTCTACGCGGTAGGAAGGAGCGGAGTCGATCTGGAAGAAACGCTCGGAATGCAGAGGATTGCGGTACAGGTTGTTTCCATGCGCGAAATATCCGCTGGTTTTCTCGGCAAGAGGCATCTCCAGGGGAGGACGCAAACCTTTCCACTGGTATTTATCGACCCAGCCGGGTACGGGGAAGGTTCCCAGGTGACTGTCACGCTCGGGAATGCTGCCCGTTGCGAACACGGCGATGGTGCCCTGATTGTCGGCGGCATTGAACATCGAAATCGGAGTGACGATTCCGGCCATACCGACGCGCAATTCTTCCACGGTTTTCGCACGGTTGGCTTTGCCGAGGTTGGCTACGCCAGCACCCAGACCGGTATTGGACCACTTGATGGCCACGAGAGGCGCCCATTCGGGAAACAGGTTGGGATACATGTCGTTCATGATCGGCCCATTCGGGCTTTGGCGAATCACGACCTTCTTTTCCATCATATCGCCGTCTTCGATATAGCGAATGACGTGTTCCTGCTTGATGATCGGCTTGTATCCTTCGGGAGTCAGCACTTCGTCCGCATTTTCGGGATTGACTTTCTCGACATAGAGGTCCACGGCATCACCCACGGCAGAGGTAATACCCCAGGCCACGTTCCCGTTGTGTCCGCTGAGAATGTAGGGAACACCGGCGATGGTTTCACCGATGACATCCAGTCCCGGAGCTTTGAGGTGCTGTTGAAGCATCATCGAGGGAATAAAGTGACTCAGATGCGGATCGTTGGCGAGCACCGGCTTGCCGGAAGCGGAGTAATCTCCCGCCACGACCCAGGCATTGGAAGCCGACATGATCTGCGCGACATCACCGGGAAGGGTACGCTGGGCGGTTTCGTTTCCGCTTTCCCAGGCTTTGTAGGGACGCGGAGGCAGCATTTCGAGAAGTTCTTCCGGGATCGCCGGAAGCAACGTAGCGTCGATTTCCTGATCCGGGGCACTCGTTCCACCCGGCCAGAACTTGCTAGGATAGATTTCCTCCGAACGCGCCGCCCCACCGTGCAGAGCGAGAATCAGACGAGACGCTTCCTGGTGCCAGTTGTGGGTCACGCTCCAGGCGTTCAGACGACCCATGGCGAAGGTGTCTTCCAGCGTCCAGGGTTCGGGATCGACACGCAACAGCCGGTATTCGAGAGGAAGGTATTCTTCCAGCGCATAGTTGATTCCATCCGTGTACGCCTGCAACAACTCACGCACTTCCGGGTCAAGTTGCTTCACGTCTTCGATGCAATCCTTGTCGATGCCCCACCCTCGCATGCTCATGTCGAAGTCCAGGGTATCGCCGCTCATGAATTTCTGAACGCCGACCAGCTCGGACACCCGACCGCGAGCAAAACGCCGCATGGCATCCATGGCGAAGAAGCGGGCACGACTCTGCGTGAAACCGATAGCGATCAGCAGGTCTTTTTCGTTCTGCGCCTCGATATGGGCGATTCCATACTCATCGAAATACACCTGGACGTCCTGCTCGATACCGGGAATTTCCATAGTATCCGTTTCGTCCTTCGGGTAATCGGGAAACCACTTGTACCCGATAAAAGAACCCGCCGCACACCCGGTCAAAGACGCGGATAACATCACGACAACGAACAGGAGCGGTAATGCCAATGAGATTCGTCGCGTTTTCATCGTTTCTGTACCTCCTTCGGTCAATGAAAAAAATTCACGAAGCACGGAATTCACACAGAAGCAAGCCCACCGTCTTTTAAGGATGTCCCGCGCATAGTCATAATCGTTTTGTTCGAGAGAATCAAGGCAAAGACGGCAAAATACGTGCAAGAAAGGAAGATTTCACATTCCATCCGGAAAAGAAGCAAAAAAACGCCCTGTCGAAAGAAAACGACAGGGCGTTGGATGGACGTTCGGGCGATAGGTTCCCGTTATTTAAGCGCTTCGAAACCAGGCAAAGCCAGACCTTGGATGAATTCGAGGCTCGCACCGCCACCCGTCGAAATGTGGCTGATTTTGTCGGCGACGCCGGAACGATTCACGGCAGCCACGGAGTCTCCGCCACCCACGACCGAGACACACCCGGAGGAGGCCACGGCCTCGGCGATGCTCATGGTTCCCTTGTCGAAAGGAAAGACTTCGAACACGCCCATGGGTCCGTTCCAGAAGATCGTGGATGCGGACATGATCTTGTTGGTGTAGGCTTCGATGGTACGCATTCCGATATCGAAAGCGGCCACATCGTCGGGAATCGATCCTGTCAGGACAACTTCCTTCTCCACATCTTCCACGGCTTCCTTGGCTACGACGTGATCCAGCGGGAGCAGGACTTCCACGTTGCGAGCCTTGGCGCCCTTCAAGATGCGTTCTGCCGCGTCCAGACGGTCTTTTTCCAACAGCGATTTGCCCACGTTGTATCCCTGTGCCTTGAGGAAGGTATAGGCCATACCGCCACCGATCATCAGGGCATCCACTTTGTCGAGCAGGTTTTCCAGGACGCCGAGTTTGTCGGACACCTTGGCTCCGCCCAGAATCGCGTAATAGGGTTTTTCCGGGCCTTCCACCAATGGTTGCAGGTACTTGAATTCCTTCTGCATCAGGAAACCGACGGCTTTTTCCTTGACGAAAGCCGCCATTCCCGCCGTGGAGGCATGGGCGCGGTGGGCCGTACCGAAGGCATCGTTAATGTAAACGTCGCAAAGAGATGCCAACTGTTTGGCAAAAGCTTCGTCGTTTTTCTTTTCCGCTTTGTGGAAACGCAGGTTTTCTAGCAACACGGCGTGTCCGGGACGCAGATCCATCACGACTTTTCGCGGGCCGTCGCCAACACAATCGTCGGGAATCACAACGTCTTTTTCCAGCAACTCCGCCAGTCGGGCCGCTACAGGTTCCAGGCTGAATGCCTTTTCGTAGCCCGTTCCGGACGGTCGTCCCAGGTGGCTCGCCAAAATCACACGTGCGCCCTGATCGAGTGCGTAAAGAATCGTCGGCAACGCGGCACGAATGCGGCTGTCATCGGACACTTTACCGTTTTCGATGGGGCAGTTGAAATCGACGCGAATAAACACTCGCCGATCCTTGAGGTCCAACTGTTCGATTGACTTCATGGATGACCCTCGTCTTTCATAATCTTTCTACACGTTCCTTCGAACATCGATCATCGCGAGACGATCCGAAGCGGGTCGCCTCACGTGAGTTCGATCGATATCAACCGCCGATCTTGAATTCGCCGGTCAAAGCGTAACGAGCCAGATCCACCATACGCTGGCTGTATCCGGTTTCGTTGTCGTACCAGCTGATAACCTTCACGAAGTTATCGCCTTCTTTACCGAGCAGAGAGGTCAACGACGCTTCGAAATGCGAAGAATGGGTGTCGCCGTTGAAGTCGGAGGAAACCAGAGGCTCGGTGTTGTATCCCAGAATACCGTTCAACTCGCCCTTGCTGGCTTCGAGCACCGTGGAGTTGAGCTGCTCGATCGTGACGTTTTTCTCCAGGTTGACGGTCAGGTCGACCAGGGAAACGTTGGGAGTGGGCACACGGATAGCGAAACCGTCCAGTTTTCCGTTGACTTCCGGCAGAACTTTGCCGACGGCGCGAGCGGCACCGGTGGTCGTCGGGATCATCGACAACGCGGCGGCACGGGCACGGCGCATGTCTTTGTGGTACTGATCGAGGGTGTTCTGATCGTTCGTGTAGGAGTGGATCGTCGTCATCAAGCCCTTGACGATACCGAAGTTTTTGTTCAGCACGAAGGCCAGCGGGGCCAGACAGTTCGTGGTGCAGGAAGCGTTGGAGAAAATGTTCTGGCCATCGTATTTGTTGTGGTTGACACCCATTACGAACATCGGAACGTCTTCTTCACCGGGCTTGATCGGACGGGAAAGCAGAACCTTTTTGATGCTTCCGGTCAGGAATTTGTTGAGGTTATCGGGACCGACGATCTTGCCGGTGCATTCGAACACAACGTCTGCGCCTTCGAAATTCTTCGCCGCTTCGGCGGGATCGGTGGTGGAGGAAATCGGAATCTTTCGGCCGTCGATGACCAGACTGTTTCCGTCACGGCTGACCTCACGATTCAGGCGTCCGTGAACCGAGTCGTAGCGCACCAGATGATAGCTGGTATCCACCGGGGCGAGATCGTTGATGGCCACGACCTCGGCGTCGGGATTCTCCAGAATCCGGCGAAAAACGACACGACCGATACGACCGAAACCGTTAATAGCTACTTTGAACGACATGATATTCTCCTTTGGTTTTCACAAAAAAAGACAAAAATACACACACCTTCGTCCCCTTCCCTGATTTTCAGGATCTTAATGGTAATGCCCATCCACCGGTCCGTCAATCGGGAAATTTGTCATTTCTACGAACTTATTTCACTTTTTGACCACAAAACGCCGCCACCATGATCTATTTTTCCAGAATTCAGTAGGATCTCAGCTCATTGATTTGAAATGGAAGGCGATGTTGACATCGACTCCCGAGGCGGATATACTCCATTTAATGGATTTCAGGATGGAGGCGGTAATGGCGGGCGAACCCCTGCGGGTCAAGCATGTATTCGAACTTGACAACCGGCAGTTGATGGCGATTTTCGCCGGGATTTTCCTGATGCTGGTGTTGTTTTTCGGTTTGGGAATCAACGTGGGCTGGAGACTATCCATCGAGATGGGCGGCGGCACCCTAAGCGACTCTATGGGAGCTATGCAACCCACTGAAACCAATGATGAATTCGGCGACAATCCAAACCCCGACCAACCCTTGCTTGCACCACCTTCGGAGGCTACCCCCATAGCTGAAAAGGCACCCGAACCGGAAGCTGCAAAACCGGCTTCGGAAGGTCCGAGCCTTCTGGCTCGTCTGCAACAGGCGGAACAGACCGAACAGCGCGCTCGTGGAGCGGGATCACCCCCACCGCAGCAAAAAACTCCGGTAGTCGTTCCGAACGTTCCACCCGAAGAAAAGAAAAACAAACCAACTCCCCCAGCCGAAGAACCTTTGCCGCCGACGTTCAACGAAGTAAAGGCCAAAGCTCCGGCTCCGAAAAAAGAAACCAAAGAACCTCCCGCACCGAAAAAAACGGTCGCGAAAACACCGCCTCCCCCACCTCCTCCTGTGGAAAAACCCGCCAATTCTACGAAAAAGCAGTACACCGTACAGTTTCATTCGTTCAGAACTCGGGAACGCGCACAGAAGGTGATCGACAAATTCAAGCCCTTCGACGACCGCAAGCCGTTCATTATGGAAATGCCGGTAGACGATACCCTGACTTGGTACAAGGTCTGTATCGGAAAATTCCAGGACTATCAGCAGGCCAAAGCCTACGAACGGATTTACAAGGAAAAGACGAAGGACAAGCAAACCATGGTTACTCGAGTTCTGAATTAATTTGAATCATTCAGGCAGGTTATAAATCAGGACAATATCCAGGTGACAAACAATCCCAGATAGTTGCCGATGGCGTATCCGACGAGACCGGACGCCATGCCGCTAACGATGATTTCGCGGTTTTTCAGGTTCATAGCCACCGGCCCGATGAACGCAGGGCCGTAAATCGCCGCCGTCGAGGTAATCAGCACCGTGTCTCGGTCGAGACGGAATAGCGTACAAAACACCAGGTGCAGCACCACGGCGCCGATCATCACGAAGGCGACATATCCGATATAAATCGTGGACGAAGCCATCAGTTTTTCGATATTCGCCGTTGTGCCGATAGCCACACAGAACACCAGCAGGAAATAATTCCCCATCGTGGTGGTTCCCTTCATATGGCGAATCGAAGGAACGAACGACAACCCGATGGCCCCCGATGTCAGCATGAGAATCGTCACGGGATCACGCACCGATTCCGGTGCAAGCAATCCGGCTCCGACACCGGCTCCAACCAACAGCACGGTCAACCCCAACCCCTTGACAAGACTGGCTAGCGGAGGAAATCCGCCCTGATTCATCGAAAAATCCGAGGCGTCTATCTCTTCCTTTCGGTCGGATGCATGTGGAAACGGCGGCAAAAACCAGCCATACACCCGACCCGCCAACATGAACATAAACGGCACGTACGCTCCACCGATTACGATATCGGCGGAGTTGATCATCATGAACACTTCCGGCTCGACGTTCAACGCTCTACCAATGGCGGCAAGATTGGGTGTTCCACCGGTGTAGGTACCGATCAGCATTCCGGACAACTGCGCGCTTTCCGGCAAAATTTCGTGAAAAACGGCAAACGCTGCAATCGAAAGAATAAAAACCGACAACAAACACAACAAAAAGGAAATCACCGTCGGTTTGGCCAACCTCAGCCAGCCCGGAACATCCACCGAATACAGCAGAAGAGGAATCGCGAGGGCGACCGTCACCCCGCACATTTCATTGGATAGCTCGGCATCGATGGTCAATAGCGATTGATTGGCCAGAATCAAACCGGCGAGGTAACAAACCATTACCGACGAGATCCATTGGATGAGCTTCACCTTCGGTTCCAGCCACAACACGATAATGGGAACTACAAGCACGATCACGATTTGCAGCACGGTCATGCGATGTCTACCAACCCTTCCCTGTTCAAAAAAACACCCCGAGTCCAAGCAACGGACACGGGGTGTAAGTAGCGGTTCTATAAAGGGAAAACCCTATTTCGCTATTCGTCCGAAGCCTCGGCGGATTCCACCGATTCGCCTTCGGGAGCATCGAGGTATTCGATGACGGCGATGCGGGCATTGTCGCCCAAGCGGTTCCCCAGCTTCAAAACGCGGGTATACCCACCCTGGCGCTCTTTAAAACGCTCGGGCATGTCGCTAAACAGCTTTTGCAGCGCTTCGGGATCGTACAGCATGGTCGCAGCCTGTCGTCTGGCGTGCAAGGTTCCCTGCTTGGCCAATGTAACGGCTTTCTCAGCGTACGATCTCAGCTCTTTCGCCTTGGCTTCCGTCGTCGTGATGCGATTGTGCAAAATCAGAGACGTAAGAAGATTACGCATCAGCGCTTTGCGATGCGAGGAATTTCGACGCAGTTTGCGTCCGGCCCGGCGGTGTTTCATGATTCCAACTCCTCAAATACTCGGTTAATGGCCCTGGGCCAACGTTTATTCTTCTTTTTTCGGCGGCTTGAAGCCTTCGGGAAGCGTCATGCCAAGCGACAATCCCATTTCCGAGAGGATATCTTTGATTTCGCTCAGGGACTTCCGACCGAAGTTCTTGGTCTTGAGCATTTCGCTCTCGGTCTTCTGCACCAACTGGTAAATGTGACGAATGCTGGCGTTTTGCAGACAGTTTGCCGACCGCACCGAAAGTTCCAGTTCATCGACGCTGCGCAGGAGGTTCTTGTTGTATTCCTCTTCGCCTTTTTCTTCTTCGGTGGTCACGGCTTCGATCGCTTCATCGAAGTTGATGAAGATCGTTAGCTGTTCTTTCAAGATCTTCGCGGCAAGCCCGATGGCATCGTCCGGTCGGATCGCACCGTTGGTCTTGATTTCCATGGTGAGTTTGTCATAGTCGATTACTTGACCGACACGAGCCGGAGTAACCTGATAGTTGACTTCTCTCACCGGGCTGAAATTGGCATCGATCGGAATCGTATCCACAGGTTGATCGACCACTTGGGACCGATCGGCCTGCCGATAGCCACGCCCATCCGCGATGGTCAGATCCATCTGGAGCCGTCCGCCTTCACCGATGGTGGCGATGTGCTGGTCGGGATTGAGAATCTCCACCTTGTTATCGACGATATCCGCCGCCGTCACGACAGCCGGACCTTCTTTGTCGATGGAGACGTTGACCTCTTCGACATCGTGAAGCTTGAGATCCACCACCTTGAGGTTGAGGATCATCTGCGTGACATCCTCGACCACCTCGGGCACCGTGGAAAATTCGTGCTCCACACCCTCGATACGAATGGCCGTCACCGCAGCGCCTCGAAGCGATGAAATAAGGATACGCCGCAGCGAGTTGCCAATGGTCGTCCCGTATCCTCTTTCGAGCGGTTCACACCAGAATTTGCCGAAACGGTCGGTCAGGGTGTCCCGGTTGACCTCCAACGTTTTCGGCTTGATCATGTTCTGCCAATGTTTATACATTGCTTCCCCTCGCAGATTTCAGAAATTCAAGAAATCGCGTTACTTGGAATACAATTCGACGATCAGGCGCTCGTTGATCTCCATCTGGATATCCTCACGCTGCGGCAGAGCCCGGATCGTTCCCTTAAACGTATTCTTTTCCAATTCCAACCAGGGCGGAAGTCCCCGGCGATCGATCGTTTCCATGGCCGTCGTGATCGGCAGAGATTTTCGGCTGCGCTCGACCACTTCGATGACATCGCCGACCTTGACGAGAATGCTCGGAATGCTCACGCGACGTCCGTTCAGCATGAAATGCCGATGGGAGACGAGTTGCCGCGCTTCATCACGCGAACCGGCGAATCCCAGACGGAAGACGACGTTATCCAACCGGCGTTCGCACAGGCTGAGAAGATTCTCGCCGGTGACGCCTTTCATGCTGTCGGCTTTTTTGAAGTACAGGCGGAACTGTTTTTCCAACAGGCCGTAAATACGACGAACTTTCTGCTTTTCACGAAGCTGTAAGCCGTAATCCGTCGTTTTTTTGCGGCGTTGTCCGTGCTCGCCCGGGGGATAAGGACGACGTTTCTGCTCCATGGCGCACTTCGCCGTGAAACAACGTTCTCCCTTCAAAAAGAGCTTCGTCCCTTCGCGGCGGCAAAGCTTGCATTTTGCTTGGGTGTACCTAGCCAATGGTCTCCTCCTTGAATGCCGGGCTTTAAAATCACCGGCAATCGTATATCATCTCAGTGTTAGTATAATTTACACACGGCGTCTTTTGGGCGCCCGGCAGCCATTGTGCGGAATCGGCGTAACGTCGCGAATCAAGGTCACTTTCAACCCTGCGCTGGACAAAGCGCGAAGGGCGGTTTCCCGACCGGAACCCGGACCGCGTACGTACACGGAAATGTTCTGCAATCCATGCTCTTTCGCTTTTTTGGCACAGTCTTCAGCCGCAGTCTGAGCGGCGAACGGCGTGCTTTTACGCGAGCCACGAAATCCCATCGCACCGGCGCTGCTCCAGGCAATGACATTGCCGGAAACGTCCGTGATGGTCACTTTCGTGTTGTTGAACGTGGAGTTGATGTGGGCAATACCCGTTTGGATATTTTTCCGAACCCGTCGTTTTTGGCGTCTTTCACCTTTGGCCATCGTTATGCCCTTTCAGAATCCTCTTTGGTTGGTTTCCCGCTATTTCTTGCGGCCAAGTACGCGGCGCGGACCTTTGTGAGTCCGAGCGTTGGTCCGGGTGCGTTGCCCGCGCACCGGAAGTTTTCGGCGGTGACGGTAGCCTCGGTAGCATCCGAGATCCATCAGCCGCTTGATGTTCATCTGTACTTCGCGCCGAAGGTCACCTTCGACCTTGACTTCTTCTTCGATCACGCGCCGGATCTGCTGGATATCGCTTTCCGTCAGATTATCCGATTTGGTTGCGCCATCGACTTGCGCCTTGGACAGAATCGTTTTCGCCGTCGTACGTCCGATACCGTAAATATAGGTCAGGGCGATATCGATCCGCTTACCACGCGGGAGGTCAACACCTGCTATACGTGCCACGTCTCAGCTCCTTTCTCAGCCCTGGACTTGCTTATGCTTGGGGTTTTCGCAGATTACCCGGATTTTTCCTTTTCGACGGATAATTTTGCATTTATCACAGATTTTTTTCACGCTGGCTCTGACTTTCATCGTCGTTCTCCATCTTGTTCGGGATCGAAATTACTTTTCCCGGTAGACGATCCGTCCCCTGGTCAGGTCGTAAGGCGACAATTCCACCTTCACCCGGTCTCCAGGGAGAATTTTAATAAAGTGCATACGCATTTTGCCGGAAATATGGCAAAGCACGAGATGTTCGTTTTCCAACTTCACACGAAACATTGCATTCGGCAATGATTCTTCGATAATTCCATCCACAACGATCATGTCTTCTTTTGACATGGATTGCCTCGTCCCTTTTCTAATTCGCTTAGTCTTCCACTTCCGTTAAAATCTTCGGTCCTTCGGCGGTAATGGCAATGGTGTTTTCCCAATGCGCCGAAAGCTTTCTATCCGCCGTGACAGCCGTCCAGTCATCGTCCAAAACTTCGATATCGTAGACGCCTTCGTTGATCATCGGCTCGATGGCGATCACCATACCTTCTTTCAATCTACGTCCCTGTCCTGCAATCCCGAAATGCCGAACTTGCGGATCTTCGTGCAGATGACGTCCGACACCATGGCCTACGAAATCTCGCACAACGGAAAACCCAAAAGCTTCGACATGGGTTTGGATCGCGTTTCCGATATCGCCGAGACGATTTCCGGGAACCGATTGTTCGATCGCCAACGTCAAAGAACGTCTGGTGGATTCCACCAGTTGATCGGCTCGGGAAGAAATCTTCCCTACTTTCCAGGTACGAGCGGCATCGCCGATCCACCCTTGTAGCGTCACTCCGAGATCGATCCCGATGATATCTCCCTCTTCCAGCCGATCCGTCGAAGAGGGGATGCCATGAACGATCACTTCGTTTCTCGAAGTGCAAAGCGTGGCGGGAAACCCACGGTACCCTTTGAAGGTTGGCGTCCCGCCCCGCTTTCGTATCATACTTTCGGCAAAAGCATCAAGCTCTTTGGTGCTAATACCCGGCTCGATCATTTTTTCAAGGGCTTCGTGAACTTCCCCGACGATGCGTCCGGCGTCTCGAATCCGCTTGATTTGATCGGGCGTTTTCAGTATGACACCCAAAATCTTATCCTTCCAACGCGCTTCGGACACGCCCGTGAATATCATCGATGGCACCAAGACCGTCGATAAGGCGCAGGAAACCGCGTTCGTCGTAGTAGTCGATCAACGGCTTGGTCTGGTTGTGATACACTTCCAGACGATTGCCGATGGTTTCTTCATTATCATCCGTGCGCTGGTAAATGTCGTCGCTGCCGCATTTGGCGCAATTGCCGTCCTCGGGGATCGGCTTGAAGATCACGTGATATTCTTCACCACAGGCGCGGCACACGCGGCGACCCGTAAGGCGCTTCATCAGTTCTTCATCAGGCACCTTGAGACACACGACATGCTCCAGTTTTTTGCCCAGTTTTTCCAGCACGCCGGACAGAGCGTCCGCCTGGCTGACCGTCCGGGGAAATCCGTCCAGCAAAAAGCCTTTTCCGCAATCGTCCTGTTGCAGTCTTTCCTCGATCAAACCGATCACGATTTCATCCGTAACGAGCTTTCCGGCTTTCATGTAAGCTTCGGCTTCTTTGCCCAACTCGGTTCCGGCTTTCACCGCGGCACGAAGCATGTCACCGGTGGAAATTTGCGGAATATCGTAACGGGTGATGATTTTCTTGGCCTGCGTTCCTTTGCCGGCCCCTGGCGGTCCCAAAAAGATCAGATTCATTGCAAACGCTCCTTTGACTTACCTTCCCTAGTCAACTCATCAACGAGTGCTGCTTCGGCGACCACGAATCCGTGGCCCTCGCGCACCAGACAACCCATCGTAATGTCGTGTGATCAGGTGGGACTCGATCTGGCTGCTGGTATCAAGCGCCACACCGACGACGATCAGAATCGCCGTTCCACCGAACCAGAACGGAACGTTCAACCCTCTCTGGAGAAACATCGGCAGCACGCAGACGATCGCCAGATAAATCGAACCGAACACGGTGATTCTCGACAACACGTTGTCGATGTAATCCGCCGTTTTCTTGCCGGGTCGGATACCAGGAATGTATCCACCGTTCTTTTTCATATTCTCCGCCACGTCCATCGGGTCGAACTGAACCGCCGTATAGAAGAAGGCAAAGAAAATGATCAAGGCCACGTAAATACTGTTATACACCCAGGTTCCGGGAGTCAAAGCGTTTTGAATGTTCTGGACGATCGGATGATCGATAAACTGAGCCATCGTCGCCGGGAACATAATGATCGAACTTGCGAAAATCGGCGGAATAACACCAGCCGTATTCACCCGTAACGGCAGGTGAGTGGACTGACCACCGTATTGTTTTCGCCCGATGACACGCTTTGCGTACTGCACCGGAATTCTACGTTGAGAACGCTCCACGAAGACGATCGCCAGAATGACAACCACCATCAGGACGGCCAGGAACAGCAGCGCCAGCGGGGTAAGCTGTCCACCGCGAACGAAATCGACGGTAGAACTGATCGCACGAGGAATTCCAGCTACGATACCGGCAAAGATGATCAACGAAATGCCGTTTCCGATACCACGCTCGGTAATCTGCTCGCCCAACCACATCAGGAAGGCGGTACCGGCTGTCATCGAAATGATGGTCATGATTCGGAAGCCCCAACCCGTCATTTCGGGGTCCACAACCGGCATGGAACCGACTTTCAGCGATTCCAACCATACGGCAATGGCCGACGATTGGACAACCGACAGGAAAATCGTACCGTACCGTGTGTACTGGGTGATTTTCGCCCGTCCGGCTTCGCCTTCTTTCTTCAACTGTGCCAGCCATGGCCACATGACCGTCAACAGCTGCAAGATAATGGAAGACGAAATGTAGGGCATGATACCCAACGAAAACACGGACACCTGCTGCATAGCGCCGCCGGTGAACATGTTGAACAGTCCGAAAAGACCGCCGCCCGCCGTACCGATGTACTCGGACATCGCCACGCGGTTGACACCCGGAGTGGTAATGAAGATACCGACCCGGAAAACGGCGAGGAGCGCGAGTGTAAAGAAAATCCGCCGTTTGAGTTCTGGGATCCTTGCAATGTTACCGAAACTGGTAGCCACAGCTTACTCCTTACATCCTACGGCTCATTCACCCTCGACAGGATTTCGACCGATTTTCGCTTCCCAGTCTTCGGGGACTTGTTCGCCACGTCCCAGCTCGACCACGCTTCCACCGGCTTTTTCGATCTTCTCGCGAGCGGATTTCGTCGCCAGGCTCACCACACAGTGAATCGGACGATCGATTTCTCCAGAGCCGAGCAGTTTGACTCCGTCTTTGATCTGACGAATTTTTCCCGCCTCGTAAAGGGCAATCGCGTCCAGGTATTCCATCCCGAAATCCGCGAGCCTGTAGAGGTTGATCTCGTTGTATTCCTTGCGGAAAATATTGACGAAACCGAATTTCGGCAAACGCCGATTCAAAGGCATCTGTCCACCTTCGTTGGCCGGTTTGTCTTTGTAACCCGCACGGGAACGCTGGCCTTTTTGACCTTTACCCGACGTTTTTCCGTGACCGGACCCGATTCCGCGACCGATCCGTTTGCGGTTTTTCGTCGCTCCCTTGGGTTTTGGGATTTCGTGCAGTTTCATCGGACTAACCCTCCAATTTGTCTTTACGGCCCGGTCGGCCCGGACGCCTGCGCACCGGCGGCGTCTGTTCGACGGCTTCGATCTCCAGCATATGTTGCACTTTGAACAGCATTCCACGGATCGGCGCCGTATCGCGCAACAGAACTTCCTGACCGATGCGTTTGAGTCCCAAACCCAGTAAGGTCGCTTTCTGTTTTTCCGTTCGTCCGCTATAGCTGCGAATGAGCTTCACTTTGATGCCCGGCATGGTCCTTCTCCTTAAGAAACCCGAAAGGAAATCACGATTCGATAAATTCTTCCTTCGAGCGTCCCAGCTTTTTGGCGTATTCTTCGATCGTCGTCAAGTTTTGCAATCCAATCATCGTGGCTTTGGACACGTTGTGCGGATTCCTGGAACCGATGATCTTCGAAAGAATGTTCGGAATTCCTGCAGCTTCCAGAATCAAGCGAACCGCCGATCCTGCGATGATTCCCGTACCGGGAGAAGCCGGCTTCAGCACGACTTTCGCAGATCCGAAACGAGCTTCGATCGCGTGAGGGATCGTCTCATTGACAAGCGGCACCTGAATCAGATTGCGCTTGGCTTGTTCGCTACCCTTGCGAATGGCTTCGGGAACTTCGCGGGCTTTTCCTTTGCCGATTCCGACGCGACCGTTTCCGTCACCCACGACGACTACAGCACTGAACGAAAAGCGACGACCACCCTTGACGACCTTAGCCACCCGGTTGAGGTGAATGATCCGATCGGTGAATTCATCCTGGGACTGATTGTCCTTAAACCTTCTGTCTACCACGGTTTTCTCCTTGGTTCGGCTTTAAACCGCTGTTTACAATTTCAACCCGGCTTTGCGAGCGCCTTCGGCCAGGGCGCGAACCCGGCCATGGTAGCGATACCCATTGGTATCGAAAGAAACTTTTTCGATTCCCTGCTCGAGGCAGCGCTTGGCGATGATTTGCCCAACCAAAGCGCCGATCTTCGTATTGAGGGTTTCGTTGACAGGACCGCCCTTTTTCTTGGGAGCCGCAGCTGGCTTGTCCTGTCCTTTTTTCTTCTTTTTGCCTTTTTTCGAAGCCTTTTTAGCAAGTGCTTCTTCTTGGGCCTGCGCTTCCGCCAAGGCTTTTTCACGCTTTTCGGCCCGAGCAGCGGCACCGTTCTGCCATTCTTCCCGGATCTTCTTCATTTCTTCCTGAAGCGTTTTCTCCAGGCTCGAAACGGAAACCAGCGTTTTGGCGTTCGTATCGTCGATCACCTGAACGTAGGTTTCTTTGATGCTCCGGAAAACCGACATGCGCGGTCGTTCCGTCGTTCCCGACACTTTGCGGCGAACCCGTTTTTTCCGGGCGATGCGCATTTCCTGTTTTTTAGTCAGTCGGCCCATACCATCCTCCGACGTATGATTCCAATGACGCGCGGGTTATCCTCTGGCTCCGGCTTTACCGGCCTTCTGTCGCACGTACTCGTCTTTATAGCGAATTCCCTTGCCCTTGTAGGGTTCCGGGGGACGGATCTTGCGGATATTGGCCGCTGTCTGTCCAAGCATTTCCTTATCGATCGACGTCAGCGTGATCGTCAGCGCCTTGGGATCGACTTCGGCGTCTACACCCTTGGGAAGCGGAAACACCACCGGATGGGAATAGCCCACCTGCAAGTGGATTTCACGTCCCTTGAGTTCGACTTTGTATCCAACACCGACCACGGACAGTTCTTTTTTGAACTTCTCGGATACGCCCACGACCATATTGTTGATCAGTGCACGATACAGTCCGTGATAGGCACCGGATTGTCGATCTTCACCCTTACGGATGCAGACGATCTCTTTGCCTTCAATCTTCACTTCGACATCAGGCCGGATCTCTCGTTGGAGTTCTCCGAATGGCCCTTTGATCGAAACCATATTGCCGTCCACCTTGGCCTCAACCTTAGGAGGCAAGGGAATCGGTAGCTTTCCGATGCGTGACATTCCTCGCCCGCCTTTCTACCAAATGGAACAGAGTACTTCACCGCCGACATCTGCACGGCGCGCCTGGCGGTCGCTCATCACTCCCTTGCTTGTGGAAATGACGGCGCAGCCCATACCGTTACGCACCTTTGGAATTTTGTCTTTCCGTACGTAGTATCGGAGTCCGGGACGGCTGTTACGCTTCAATCCGGTAATCACGGGAACATTTTCCTCGGAGTACCGCAGCAGAATAACAAGCACGCCTTTTCCGTCTACGCTGGCGCGTTTATATCCTTTGATAAATCCCTCTTGCGTGAAAATATCAAGGATATTGGCTTTTATCTTCGATGCCGGACAAACCACCTTTTTCAGGTTGGCTTGATTCGCGTTGCGGATTCTCGTTAGCATATCCGCGATGGGATCGGTCATCGTCATCGGTCAAACCTCACAGTCCTTGGCCCGGAATTCCAGCCCTTTTACCGTTCTCTCATGCAGGTGATAAAATTACCAGCTCGACTTGATTACGCCAGGAATCAATCCATTCGAGGCGTTCTTTCGCAAGCAGATCCTGCACATATCAAACTTCCGGTGATACCCTCTCGACCGACCGCATAGCGGGCAGCGATTGTACGCCCGGACCTTGAATTTGGGCTTTCTTTTCGCCTTGACCTTCAATGCTTTTCTGGCCAATTGATCCTCCTTGACGTTCAATTCTTGAACGGCATTCCAAAGTGCTTTAACAGCCTACGCGCCTCATCATCGGTTTCGGCTGTCGTTACGATTGTAATATTCAACCCCTTGATCTTGTCGATTTTATCGTAGTCGATCTCGGGAAAAATGATCTCTTCTCGAACTCCCAGCGTGTAGTTGCCACGTCCGTCGAACGCCTTGTTGCTGACGCCCTTGAAGTCGCGGACACGCGGAAGAGCTACGTTGAGCAGGCGATCGAGAAATTCGTACATGCGCGGTCCCCGCAGGGTTACCTTCGCACCGATTTTCATGCCTTCGCGCAGTTTGAACTGTGCGATGGACTTGCGCGCCTGGGTCACCACCGGTTGTTGACCGGTAATGTTGCGAAGTTCGTCAACGGCGGATTCGATGATCTTCGGGTTGGCGATAGCCTCGCCCAATCCCATGTTGACGATGATCTTCTGCAAGCGCGGCACCTGCATAGGATTCTGATATTTAAACTCATCCCGCATCAACGGAACGACTTTTTCCTGATAGACTGCTCTCAGCCTTGCCATGACATCCTCCGTCTTATGGATAAACCTCGTTGCAGGCCGGACACTTGCGCATCACTTTACCGTCGGCCAGTACGTGCCTCCGGGCACGAATCTTCTCACCACACTTCGGGCAGAGAAGGGCAACGTTCGAGGCATCCATAGGAGCTTCTTTTTCCATGATGCCACCCGAAGGATTCTTTTCCGAAGGGCGAGCATGTCGTTTGATCAGGTTCAAGCCCTGGATCGCGACACGGTTCTTTTTCGGCAACGTGTAAAGTACTTTTCCCGTGTTGCCTTTTTCTTTGCCCGCCAGCACGACGACTTTGTCGTCCTTTTTTACGTGAAGAGTAGTGTTCTTCGCCATTGTTACATCCTCGCTTACAGGACTTCGGGAGCAAGAGAGATGATCTTCATGAATCGCTTCCCTCGCAGTTCACGAGCCACCGGTCCGAAAATACGGGTTCCGACGGGTTCCCTGGCGTTATTGATCAAGACCGCCGAATTGTCGTCGAACTTGATGTAGGTTCCGTTCGGTCTGCGGATTTCCTTGGCCGTGCGAACCACAACCGCCTTCATCACATCGCCTTTTTTGACCTTCGAATTCGGCAGCGCTTCTTTTACCGAAACGACGATCACGTCGCCGATGCGGGCGTACATTCGCTTCGAGCCACCCAAAACCTTGATGCACTGAACCCGTTTGGCGCCCGAATTGTCGGCAACATCGAGAATCGTTTGCATCTGTATCATCGCTTCGCTCCTTTGCGTTGAGAGGTTTCACCGTTGATCGGCATCTGAGAAATTTACAGAGCCTTCTTGGTGATCTCTTTTACGCGCCAACGCTTTTGTTTGGAAATGGGTCGACATTCTTGGATAATCACATCGTCCCCGACATGGCACTGATTGGTTTCATCATGCGCCTTGTATTTCAATCGCCTTGAAACGTACTTTTTGAACAGCGGGTGCTTATACCGACGAATCACCTGGACGACCACCGTTTTGTCCATTTTGTCGGAAACGATTTTACCGAGCAGTTCTTTGTGGTGACTCTTAACCACCACTTCTTGCTTGGTGTTTTCGTTGTCTGCCATTTCAAACCGTCCTTATCTGTTCTGCGTTCGATTCTTGCAGAAAACTCTTATTCGTTCGTGGTTTCCACCACGGCCTTTTCATTTCCTCGTTCGTTCATCACGGTATGCAACCGAGCGATTTCTTTTTTGATCTGCCGCAGTCGCCTGTGATTTTCCAACTGACCCGTCGCGTGCTGGAAACGAAGCCGAAAATGTTCTTCTTTCAGTTCGATCAGCATGTTGTCCAGGTCTTCCGCCTTCTTGCTTCTCAGTTCCGAAGCCTTCATATCATCCTCCTCAGTACTGATCCGCGCGGCGGATAAATTTCGTTTTCAGAGGAAGCTTGTGAGCAGCCAGGCGAAATGCCTCGCGAGCCACGCTCTCTTCCACACCTTCGATTTCGTAAAGCACCTTGCCGGGTCGAATCACGGCCACCCACTCTTCCGGGGTTCCTTTACCGCTACCCATACGGGTTTCAGCAGGCTTTTTGGTGATGGATTTGTCTGGGAAAATCCGAATCCAGATGCGTCCACCACGCTTGACGTGACGAGTCATCGCGATACGGGCGGCTTCGATCTGCCGGGCGGTAATCCATCCACGGCCGATGCTCTGAAGCGCAAAATCCCCGAAGGAAACATCACAACCACGCTGCGACATTCCGCGAATCTTCCCTTTTTGCACTTTGCGCCATTTGACTTTTTTTGGAGCCAGCATGATCTTTCTCCCGCCCCGGAAATGTCATTCCGAAGCCGTATATTCCTCAGTAGAGCAGCTTGCGAATCGCTTGCTTCTCTTCAAACACTTCGCCTTTGTAAACCCAGACTTTCACGCCGATCACGCCGTAAGTCGTGCGCGAAACGGAAAATCCGTAGTCGATGTCCGCCCGCAGGGTGTGCAGAGGAACGCGGCCTTCCATGTACCGTTCCTGACGAGACATTTCGGCACCGCCCAAGCGACCGGAAACCATGACTTTGATTCCCTTTACGCCGAAACGTTGAGCCTGCGAAATCGCCTTCTTCATCGCCCGACGGAATGCAACGCGCTTTTTAAGCTGCTGTGCAATCGCTTCGGAAATCAACTGAGCATCGGCTTCGGGTTTACGAACTTCGATGATGTTGATGAATACATTAGATTCCGTCAACTTTTGAAGTTTCGCTTTGAGCAACTCGACACCTGTTCCACCCTTACCGATTACAATACCGGGGCGTGCGGAATGGATGGTCGCTTTGACTCGACCGGGAGCGCGCTCCAGTTCGATCCGCGAGACACCGGAAGATTCCAGTTCTTTCTTGATGAACTCACGCAAGCGAAGATCTTCGTGAAGCCACTGGGCGTAATTTTTTTCCGCAAACCAGCGGGAATCCCAAGTTCGGTTGATTCCCAAGCGCAGACTGATGGGGTTGACTTTCTGACCCACTGCGTCCTCCTTTACATTTCGTCCAAAATGACCGTCACGTGACTGGTGCGCTTCCTGATTCGGGTGGCGCGCCCCATAGCCCTCGGACGAAAACGCTTCAGCGTCGGACCTTCATCGACCCAGACCTTCTTGACGTACAAGCGATCCACATCGAGTTCCTTGGTTTCATCGGCATCGGCAACGGCGGCATTGATAAGCTTCGCCATCGACCGGGCCGCTTTTTTAGGACTGAAGTTGAGAATGTTCACCGCTTCGTCCACCTGGCGGCCACGAATGAGATCGGCAACCAATCGCACTTTTCGTGCCGACATACGGTAATATCTCAGTTTGGCTTTGACTTCCATCGCGCTCTCCTTACCGCTTCGACTTTTTGTCGCCGGCGTGACCCTTGAACATACGTGTCGGAGAAAATTCACCCAGTTTGTGACCGACCATGTTTTCCGTCACGAATACGGGAATGAATTTTTTGCCATTGTGAACCGCGAACGTCAGTCCGACGAACTCGGGAAGGATCGTCGAGCGACGCGACCAGGTTTTGATCACACGCTTGTCGTTGCTTCGGATGGCATTTAGCACTTTCCGAGCGAGATGATCGTCGATAAACGGACCTTTTTTGATCGAACGAGACACCTTCAAGCTCCCTTGTTTAAGGTTGTCCGGGGTGCAAAAAACGATTATTTCTTGCCACGCCGCCGAATGATATATTTATCCGAACGATGATTCTTACGAGTCTTTTTACCCTTGGTCGGAACGCCCCAGGGGGTGACCGGATGACGACCACCGGAGGTACGTCCTTCACCACCACCGTGGGGGTGATCGACCGGGTTCATCACGACACCGCGAACACTCGGACGAATGCCGCGCCATCGAGAGTTACCGGCTTTACCGCGCCGAATGTTGGAATGAGAGCCATTGCCCACATTGCCGATGGTGGCCCGGCAGCGCTGCAGCACCTGACGAACTTCGCCGGAGGGCAGTCTCAACGCCGCGTATTTGCCTTCTTTCGCCATCAACTGAACGCTCGTTCCGGCCGAACGGGCCATCTGTCCACCCTTTTCGGGTTTCATCTCGACGTTGTGAACGATGGTACCCAAAGGAATGTTGATGAGCGGCAAACAGTTGCCGGGAAGAATATCAGCTTCCGAGCTGGAAACCACGGAATCGCCGACCTTGATTTTATCCGGAGCGAGAATGTAACGTTTCTCGCCATCGGCGTAATGCAAAAGAGCGATTCGAGCCGAACGATTCGGATCGTATTCTATGGTCGCTACCTTTGCAGGCACGTCGATTTTGTCACGTTTGAAATCGATAATGCGATAACGCTGCTTGACTCCGCCACCACGACGTCGGACGGAAATGCGTCCGGCATTGTTCCGACCGGATTTTTTATTCAGCGGCGCTAAAAGCGGCTTGTGCGGCGTATCGGTCGTAATTTCGGCAAAATCCGAAACCGACATGTTTCGCCGTCCGGTGGACGTGGGTTTGTATTTCTTGATTCCCATGGTTGTCTCCTAATCAGACTCCCTCGTACAGTTCAATGACATCGCCCTCATGCAAAGTCACAACGGCTTTTTTCCAGCTACCGCCGCGGCCTCTGAACATGCCCAGCCGTTTCCATTTTCCCGGAACCAGCATGGTGTTGACCTTCGTCACCCGAACTTCGAACATTTTCTCGACAGCCTTTTTGACTTCGAGCTTGTTCGCGTCTTTGCGAACTTCGAAGTAATACCGGTTGCCTTCTTCCTGCCCGAGCATGGCCTTTTCAGTCAGCAAGGGACGAAGCAAAATATCTTCGCTTGACCTTTTCATGGCTTCAAAGCTCCTTCCACCGCTTCCAGGGCTTTGCGCGTCAGAACCAGTTCATCGTGTTTGAGAACATCGTAAACATTGAGACCGACCGGCGGAAGCAGGTTTGCTTTTTGCAGGTTGGATACGGATTTACGCAGTTTGAAATTCTCTTCATCCACGATCAACGGACGTTTCCAACCGAAAGTCGCCATAACATCGACAACTTTTTTCGTTTTGATTTCGGCCAACTCGAAGCTGTCCAAAATGGTGATCTGCCCGTCGTTCAGCTTCATCGCCAAGGCACTTCTGAGCGCGCCTTTACGCATTTTTGCGGGGGGACGATAGCTGTAATCCCGAGGATGCGGACCAAAAACGGTACCACCACCACGCATCGTGGGCGAGGAGATCATACCGTGACGTGCGCGACCCGTACCTTTTTGACGATAAAGCTTTTTCGTCGAATGCTTCACGTCGCGACGGGTTTTCGTCTGATGCGTTCCTTGTCGTCTGGAAGCCAGCTGCGCACGAACCACATCGTAAAACAAATTGGGGTTGACCTCGACACCGAACACGTCGTCGGACAGATCAACGGAACCCACTTCGTTCTTTTCCAAGTCGTATACTTTCAAACCGGACATGGATTCCTCTCCTTACTATGCCTGCTCGGCGGCGTTGTCCGCTTCGACGTGAATCACGCGCTGAAGCTTCACCAAGCCGTCTCTCGCTCCGGGTACGTGACCCTTGACGTAGATCAGGTTTTTATCCGACTCGACGGACATGATAACGATATTCATTTCCGTGACGCGCTTGTTTCCGGTCTGGCCCGGCATCCTACGCCCCTTGATCGTACGACCGGGGGTGGTGCTGTTGCCGATGGAACCGGGAATACGATGGGAACGAGAACCGTGGGTCTTGCGTCCGCCATGAAAACCGTGGCGTTTCATAACACCCTGAAATCCCTTACCCTTGGAGGTTCCGGTAATTTTCAGCACGTCGCCTTTGATGAAATCGCCGACACTCACCGTCTGACCAAGCTCGTACTGGTCGATATCATCCACTCTAAACTCGCGGGTGTATTTGAACGCACCACGCTTTGCTTTGTTGAAGTGGCCCTGCATCGGCTTGGTGACCGATTTCGTTTTGGCCATATACCCGAGCTGGATCGCGTCGTAGCCATCGTTTTCACGGGTCTTTATTTGTGTCACCACACACGGACCTGCTTCAATCAACGTTACTGCATAACGCTGTCCGTCCGATGTGAACAGATGGGACATGCCCACCTTTCTACCGAGTATGCCGAACATTTCCGCCTCCTACCTGGTTCCGGTATCCGAATCCTATTCCATTCGTTTTCGGATCAGGTCTTGATTTCAACATCGACACCGGCTGACAGGTCGAGTTTCATCAATTCGTCAAGAGTTTGCTGAGTCGGGTCCAGAATATCCACCAGACGATTGTGCGTCCGGATTTCGAACTGCTCCCGCGACTTTTTATCCACATGGGGCGACCGAAGCACGCAGTACTTGTTGATCACGGTCGGCAAAGGAATCGGTCCTGCTACACGCGCACCGGTTCTTTTGACCGTTTCAACGATCTCCATGGTGGACTGGTCGAGCAGCTTGTAATCGTACGCCTTCAGGCGGATTCTGATTTTCTGCTGCGCCACGTGGGCCTCCTTTTAGTAAAAGGTTGCCAAAAGCCCGGAAAACTTTCGTCCTCCAGGGCTTCGGAAAAATTATTCGACGACTTCCGACACCACGCCGGCGCCGACCGTACGGCCACCTTCGCGGATGGCGAAACGAAGTCCCTGCTCCATCGCGATCGGGGTGATCAGCTTCACTTCAACGTTCACGTTGTCACCAGGCATCACCATCTCGACGCCTTCGGGAAGCTCCGCGACGCCCGTCACGTCCGTCGTACGGAAGTAGAACTGGGGACGATAGCCCGTGAAGAACGGAGTATGGCGGCCACCTTCGTCCTTGCTCAGGACGTACACTTTGCCTTTGAAGTGCTTGTGAGGCGTGATGCTGCCCGGAATCGCCAATACCTGGCCGCGTTCCACTTCCGTCTTCTTGATGCCACGGAGCAGGCAGCCCACGTTGTCGCCGGCCTGACCTTGATCCAACAGCTTACGGAACATTTCAACACCCGTTACGACCGTCTTGCGCGTGTCGCGGATACCGACGATTTCGATCTCGTCGCCAACCTTGATGATCCCGCGCTCTACACGACCCGTCGCCACCGTGCCACGACCAGAGATCGAGAACACGTCTTCGACCGGCATCAGGAACGGTTTATCCAACGTACGTTCCGGTTCCGGAATGTACGAATCGACTTCTTCCATCAGTTTCACGACAGAACCTTCGCCCACATCCGTCGCCTCGCCGTTCAACGCCGCCAGCGCGCTGCCCTGCACGATGGGAATATCGTCGCCCGGGAAGTCGTACGAGCTGAGAAGCTCGCGAAGTTCCATATCGACCAGCTCCAGCAGCTCGGGATCGTCTACCAGGTCCACCTTGTTCAGGTACACCACGATCGCCGGTACGCCGACCTGGCGGGCCAGCAGCACGTGCTCACGCGTCTGAGGCATCGGACCGTCGTTGGCCGCTACCACCAGAATCGCGCCGTCCATCTGCGCCGCGCCCGTAATCATGTTTTTGATGTAGTCCGCGTGGCCGGGGCAGTCCACGTGCGCGTAGTGGCGGTTATCGGTTTCGTACTCGATATGTGCCGTCGCGATCGTGATTCCGCGTTCCTTTTCTTCAGGTGCCTTGTCGATCTCGTCGAACGCCGTGAAGTTCGCCTGCCCTTTCGCAGCCAAAACCTTCGTGATCGCCGCCGTCAGCGTCGTTTTGCCGTGGTCAATGTGACCGATCGTACCCACGTTCACGTGGGGCTTGTTACGCTCGAATTTCGCCTTCGCCATGGGTTCCTCCTTATACCGGGGATCCTTGGGGAGCTACAGCCAGGCCGGCTTTACTCCCATGATTCTTTCAACAATCTCTACCATCAATTTGGGTGGAACCACCTCGTAGCGGTGGAATTCCATTGTAAATGTAGCTCGTCCCTGAGAACGGCTGCGCAGTTCCTTGACGTAACCGAACATAGCACTCAGGGGAACTCTCGCAGAAAGCGCTTGCGCGTTTCCACGGACTTCGTTTCCTCGCACGGAACCTCGTCGCGTATTGAGGTCGGCGATGATATCTCCAATAAATTCCTCGGGGCTGACGACCTCGACCGACATCTTCGGCTCCAGAAGAACCGGACGGCTTTTCGTCATGGCCTCTCGGAAACAGTTGGAAGCCGCGAGCCGAAACACGTTGGTGTTGCTTTCACCCTCGATAAAATCGACATCGACAAGCTTCGCTTTCAACGACAAAACCGGATAGTTGGCCACAACACCCAAGCTCATCGATTCCTGCAAACCGAGCCGGACAGCTTCGACCAGATCTTTATCCAGCTGCTGAGGTTTCAAGCCATTTTCGAAGATCAGCCCGTCTTCTTCTTCCGATGCGTCGAATTCGATGGTCACGGAAGCGTACTGCCGTTTTCCACCAAGTTCGCGATCCACAACGGATTGATGACGAACAGCCCCGCCGAATGCTTCTCGATAAGCAACTTGCGGATTTCCAACGTTCGCCTGAACCTTGAATTCTCGCTTCAAGCGTTCGACAAGAACTTCAAGATGAAGTTCACCCATGCCGGAAATGAGCGTCTGGCCGGTTTCTTCATCGATGGTCACGGTGAACGTGGGATCTTCAAGCGAAAGACGCCCCAGTGCCGTGCTCAGTTTTTCCTCGTCCTCTTTGGTCTTCGGCTCGATAACGACCGAAATCACCGGAGGAGGAAACTCTATCGTTTCCAGCAGAATGGCATTGTTTTTCTGACACAGTGTATCGCCAGTCGCGGAATGCTTCAGGCCAACCACCGCGCAGATATCGCCAGCGCTGACTTCTTCGACTTCTTCACGCTGGTTCGAATGCATTTTCAGCACGCGAACGACGCGTTCTTTTTTATCTTTGGACGAATTATAAACCGCACTGCCGCTCTTAAGCACTCCGGAGTAAACCCGAAGGAAACTCAACTGACCGACAAACGGATCGTTCATGATTTTGAACACCAAAGCAGCCAAAGGCTCCGAGGCTTCGGCCTTGCGCTCGACCGTTTTTTCCGGGTTTTGCGCATCCATGGCCGTAACAGGCGGAATATCCATTGGCGAAGGCAGGTAATTCACAACGGCATCGAGCAATTGCTGAACGCCCTTGTTTTTGAAAGCCGCTCCGCACAACACCGGCTGAACATCGCCAGCGATGGTCGCTTTACGAATCGAAGCAATCATCTCTTCGTTTGTAAAGCTATCGCCTTCTCCTTCAAGATAGCGTTCCAGAAGCGTTTCATCCTGCTCCGCCGCCATCTCGATGAGATTCTGCCGATACTCTTCGGCCTGTTTTTGCAGATTTTCGGGAATGTCTTCTTCGATCACCTGCATCCCGAGCGTTTCTGCATCATAGTAGAACGCCCGCATACGAAGCAGATCGATAACACCCTTGAATTCGTCTTCCGCTCCGATAGGCAATTCGAGAACCAGAGGATTGGCTCCGAGACGAGTTTTCATCTGCCGTACGACATTCTGAAAATCCGCGCCTTTTCGATCCATCTTGTTCACGAAAGCGATTCTAGGAACGTTGTAGCGATCCGCCTGACGCCAAACCGTCTCGGACTGAGGCTCGACACCGCCAACCGCACAGAACACGGCAATCGCACCATCGAGAACCCGCAACGACCGTTCGACTTCTACCGTGAAATCGACATGGCCGGGAGTATCAATGATATTGATCCGATGATTCTGCCAGATGCAGGTCGTCGCGGCGGACGTAATGGTAATGCCCCGCTCTTGCTCCTGTTCCATCCAGTCCATTATGGCGTTACCATCGTGGACTTCCCCGATTTTGTACGATACGCCGGAATAGAACAATATCCGTTCCGTCGTCGTCGTTTTACCGGCATCGATGTGGGCCATGATGCCGATATTTCGGGTTTTGGTCAGATCGGGAGCAATCATTTCCGTTTTTGCGGCTTTTCAAGCTAAAAAGCCAACAACTCCTTCAGAAAAGGGCAACCAATACAATAATAAGAATCTACCAGCGGTAATGGGCGAAAGCCTTGTTGGCTTCGGCCATGCGGTGCACGTCTTCACGTTTTTTGAACGCGGTGCCCCGCTGGTTGAACGCATCGATCAGCTCGGCGGCCAGCCGCTCGGCCATCGTTTTTTCACCACGAGCACGGGCGGCATTGATGATCCAGCGAAGCGCCAGAGCCTGGCGGCGTTCGGGGCGAACATCGGTCGGAACCTGATACGTCGCACCACCAACGCGGCGGCTTTTGACTTCGATGACCGGCTTCGTGTTTTCGACCGCTTTGCGGAACACGTGAAGGGCGTCGTCTTTGGCCTTCTGGCCGATAATCTCCAACGCTCCGTACATGCTCTTTTCAGCGACGCACCGCTTGCCTTTGAGCATCATGCAATTGATGAACTTCGCCAGCAGTACATCGTTGTACTTGGGATCGGGATTGATATGACGCTTTGGAACCTCGCGTTTGCGCGGCATGGTAAACCTCCTGGCAACCGGGAATTACTTGGGTTTTTTCGCGCCGTACTTCGACCGTCCGTTACGGCGGCCATCGACGCCCACAGCATCCAGCGCACCACGAACCACGTGATAGCGGACACCCGGCAGGTCTTTGACTCTGCCGCCTCGGATCAGCACGACCGAGTGCTCCTGCAAGTTGTGACCGACACCCGGAATGTAGGTGGTCACTTCGTAGCCGCTCGTCAACCGAACACGAGCTACTTTACGCAGTGCCGAGTTCGGTTTCTTCGGCGTAACCGTATACACACGCACGCAGACGCCTCGCCGTTGCGGGCAAGACTTCAACGCCGGTGACGCGGTTTTCTTTTTGATGGTTTTGCGTCCTTTGCGTACAAGCTGGTTTATTGTTGGCATCGCCTCAACCTTTGTCGCGTAAATTACCGTCCATCCAATCGTTTCAAAGACAAATTCTTTGAAAACGTCAACCTGAAAAATCTTTTTTTGTGGAAACGTGGAAGACCGTGCATTCGAGAAAGAATGCAGGGAGAAATCCAGGTTCCCACTTACCCCAACTCCGTAGAGCAGTTTGGGTACCTAAAGCGTCCGTTATCGAAAAGACAAGCAAGACACTTTATCTTGAGGCTACCTCATGGGTTCATTCGGCAGCCGTCGTTTCATCTTTGCCATCCGGACCGTCAGCTACGAAGCTTGTTTCCTCGGTGTTTTCGTCATCTTCGTCGTCTTCACCGGGGCGATCCAGTTCAATATTGATCTTCGCGTATTTCGAAGAACCTGTACCCGCCGGAATCAACCGGCCCATGATCACGTTCTCCTTCAACCCACGAAGGAGGTCGACCTTGCCAGAAATCGAAGCCTCTGTCAAGACTTTTGTTGTTTCTTGGAAAGAAGCTGCCGAAATAAAGCTATCCGTGACCAAAGCAGCCTTGGTTATGCCCAATAAAAGGCTTTCACCAATGGCCGGACGGCCACCTTTGGCCATGATTCGGCGGTTTTCACGCAAGAATTGGAACTTATCGACCTGCTCGTCCACGAGAAAATCGGTATCTCCGACCTCTTTGATACGAATTTTGCGCAACATGGTGCGAACAATGACTTCGATGTGCTTGTCATTGATCTTGACACCTTGCAGCCGATACACCTGCTGGATTTCATCCACGAGGTATTTGGCCAACTCTTTTTCACCCAAAACTCTAAGAATATCATGCGGGTTCGAAGAACCATCCATCAGCGGCTCACCGGCACGAACGAAATCGTTTTCGTGAACCGAGATGAATTTACCGCGAGGAATAAGGTATTCGCGTGGTTCACCAACCTCGGGCGTCACGATGACTTTGCGTTTACCTTTGGTGTCTTTACCGAAAGAAACCGTTCCGTCGATTTCTGTAATGACGGCATGATCTTTGGGCTTGCGGGCTTCAAAAAGCTCCGCAACGCGGGGAAGACCACCGGTAATGTCGGTGGATTTCGTCGTTTCACGCGGGATTTTCGCAAGAACGTCACCGGCCTCAACCGTCTGGCCGTCTTCGACCATCACGTTCGCTCCCACCGGCAACATGTACCGAGCGGGTTGCTTATTGATACCCACCGACAAGGTGTGGTTGTTTTCGTCGCGAATCGCAATCCGCGGACGCATGTTAACGACCTTGGTTTCGGTAATCACTTTTCGAGACAAACCGGTTACCGTATCGAGCTGTTCGGCCATGGTCGAACCTTCAACCATGTCTCCAAACTTCGCGACACCACCGATTTCCGTAAGAATCGGCATCGACCAGGGGTCCCATTCGGCGATGGAATCACCGCTCTTGACCATTTCGCCTTCTTTGAAACGAATGGCAGCACCGTATACGATTTTGTACCGTTCGCGCTCACGGCCTGTTTCGTCCTGAATGACGATTTCACCGTTACGGTTCATGGCGACAAGCTGGCCCTTGCCATCCTCGACGGTGTGCAGATTTTCGAAATGCAACCGTCCGGGATAACGAGCTTCGATCGAAGACTGCTCGATCCGGCGGGAGGCCGCACCACCGATATGGAAGGTACGCATGGTAAGCTGGGTACCCGGTTCACCGATGGACTGTGCCGCGATAACGCCAACCGCCTCACCGAGGTTGACGAGAATACCACGCGAAAGGTCACGACCGTAGCACTTGGCACAGACGCCGCGTTCGGTCTGACAGGTCAGTGCGGATCGGATATGCACGCGTTCGATACCGGCATCTTCAACCTTTTTGACCAGTTTTTCGTCGATGATCTCGTTTGCGGGAACAATGACTTCGTCCGTGTACGGGTCGAGAATGTCGTCCAACGCCACACGACCGAGAATACGTTCGCCGAGAGTCTGAATAATTTCACCACCCTCGGTCAGCACCTGAACTTCGATACCTTCGATGGTGCCGCAGTCGTCTTCGTTGATGATCGAATCCTGCGCGACATCCACCAGACGACGGGTCAGATATCCCGAGTTGGCGGTCTTCAGCGCGGTATCGGCCAAACCTTTACGAGCACCGTGGGTCGAAATGAAGTACTGGAGAACGTTCAGTCCTTCGCGGAAGTTTGCGGTAATGGGCGATTCCATGATTTCACCGGAGGGTTTCGCCATCAAACCACGCATACCGGCAAGCTGACGAATCTGCTGTGCGGAACCACGAGCACCCGAGTCGGCCATGATATACACCGAGTTTCGGCTCGGAATATCGATCTCCTTACCGTCGGGATCGATCATTTTTTCTTTGAACAGGTTTTTCATCATGGCTTCGGCGACGTCGTCGGTCGCTTCGGTCCAGATATCGATAACCTTGTTGTAACGTTCACCGTCGGAAATCAGACCGTCATCGTACTGAGATTGAATCTCCTGAACGTCTTTGTTGGCAAGACCGATGATTTCGTCTTTTTCTTCCGGGATACGCATGTCGTGCAGACAAATCGAAATACCGGCTTCCGTAGCGATGCGATACCCCAAGGACCGCAGGCGGTCAGCCAACAGAACGGTCGTCTTGCCACCGGCGATACGGAAGCATTTGTCGATCAGCTCTCCGATTTTCTTCTTGTCCATCACCCGGTTGATTTCGGAGAACTCCATTTCCTTGGGCAACAACATGCTGAGCATGATCCGGCCAGGCGTGGTTTCAACCAACTCGCCGTTTTCCATACGAACTTTGACGGCGGCCTGATAATGTGCCGCTCGGTTGTTCACGGCGGAAATCACTTCGGCGCGATCGGAGAAAATCGTTCCTTCACCCGGACTTCCGGGGATTTTACGCGTCAGGTAGTAAATACCGAGGACGATATCCTGCGACGGCAGGATGATCGGCTTGCCGTAGGCCAGCGAGAGGATGTTGTTGGTAGACATCATCAGCACGCGAGCTTCGAGTTGGGATTCCACGGACAACGGAATATGCACCGCCATCTGGTCACCGTCGAAGTCGGCGTTGAATGCCGTACAAACCAACGGATGCAACTGAATGGCTTTACCCTCGATCAGCTTCGGCTCGAACGCCTGAATACCGAGGCGGTGCAACGTCGGAGCACGGTTGAGCATGACCGGATGCTCGCGGATCACCTCGTCGAGGATGTCCCAAACCTCGTCTTTTTCTTTTTCGACCATCTTCTTGGCCGATTTGATCGTCGAAACCAGTCCCTTCTCGATCAGATGATGATAAATGAAGGGTTTGAACAGTTCCAACGCGATTTTCTTGGGCAGACCGCATTGATGCAGCTTGAGTTCCGGTCCGACCACGATGACGGAACGGCCGGAGTAATCGACGCGCTTACCAAGCAGGTTCTGCCGGAAACGTCCCTGTTTACCTTTGAGCATATCCGACAGGGATTTCAGCGGCCGCTTATTGGGACCGGTAATGGTCTTTCCGCGACGCCCGTTATCGAACAGGGCATCCACGGCTTCCTGCAACATGCGCTTTTCGTTACGGATAATGATTTCGGGGGCGTTCAATTCCATCAATCGTTTCAGACGATTGTTGCGGTTGATCACCCGACGATAAAGGTCGTTGAGGTCGGAGGTAGCGAAACGTCCACCATCCAACGGAACCAGAGGCCGCAGGTCCGGGGGAAGCACCGGCACGCGGGTCAGCATCATCCACTCGGGTTTGTTGCCGGAATCTTTCAGCGAGGTGGCTACGCGCAGACGCTTGGCGATTTTCTTGCGCTTCGCTTCGGAGGTCGCTTCTTTCATGTCCTCACGAAGTTCCGCCGTCAACGAAACCACGTCGATTTCCTTGAGGAGTTTCATGACCGCTTCGGCACCCATTCCGGCGTCAAAGGCAGAATCTCCCAACGTATCCAAGGCGTTATAGTATTCGTCCTCGGTCAGAATCTGGTTTTTGGCCAGCGCAGAGTCTTTCGGATCGGTGACGATATACGCTTCGCAGTACAGCACCCGCTCGAGATCTTTCAGCGTCAGATCCAACAGGTTGCCGATACGCGACGGCAGGGATTTCAGGAACCAGATGTGCGCCACGGGAGCCGCGAGGTCGATATGACCCATCCGCTCACGACGAACCTTGCTTTGCGTGACTTCGACACCGCATTTGTCGCAAATCACGCCACGGTGTTTCATGCGCTTGTATTTTCCACACAAACACTCGTAATCCTTGACCGGTCCGAAAATGCGGGCGCAGAACAAGCCATCTCGCTCGGGCTTGAACGTCCTGTAGTTGATCGTCTCGGGCTTCTTTACTTCGCCCCGGGACCAATCGAGGATTTTTTCGGGGGACGCCAGGGAAATCCTCATCGCGTTGAACGAAATGGAGGGTTGAGATCTCTCGAAAAAGCTCAAAATATCTCTCACGACCAACTCCTTATTAGTTCAGTATAATTTCTCTCAAAGGTACGCACAAAACACCGACTCGGCGACGACTTAGACCTTCGGGGCCGGGGCTTCGTCGAGCAATTCAACCGCCAACCCCAGACTTTCCAGTTCCTTGACGAGAACGTTGAAGGATTCCGGCAAGCCCGAATCGATATCGTAGGCTCCCTTGACGATCGACTCGTACATCCGGGTACGTCCTGCAACATCATCCGACTTGACCGTTAGGAATTCCTGCAACGTATGCGCCGCGCCATACGCCTCCATGGCCCAGACTTCCATTTCACCCAAGCGCTGGCCACCGAACTGCGCCTTACCACCCAACGGTTGCTGGGTAACAAGGGAATACGGACCGATGGACCGGGCGTGGATTTTGTCATCGACCAGGTGGTGGAGTTTCAGGATGTACATCACACCCACCGTCACGTCCTGGAAGAAAGGATCTCCCGTACGGCCATCGAACAGAATCGTCTGACCGTTGGCCTCGTGGCCGGTGGTCGTCAACAGATCGGCAACAGCCGTTTCGGGCGCACCATCGAAAACAGGCGTTCCAAGGTGCGTGCCTTCTGCCAACGTGCGTGCGAAATCGACAACCACGTCATCCGAAGCAGAGTCAATATCGGCGGAAAACTCGGGAGTATTGTAGAACTCTTTGAGATCCTTACGGATTTTGTCCACACCGAGATTTTCGTCGATGTATTTCTGAAGCATCCGCCCCATACCGCGAGCACCCATACCCAGGTGGATTTCGAGGATCTGTCCCACGTTCATACGAGAGGGAACACCCAAGGGGTTGAGCACGATGTCCACCGGACGGCCATCCGGCATGAACGGCATGTCTTCGAGCGGAAGAATTCGGGAAATAACACCTTTATTTCCGTGGCGACCGGCCATTTTGTCACCGACCTGGATCTTGCGCTTCATGGCGATGTAAACCTTCACCATTTTGATCACGCCGGGAGCCAGTTCGTCACCCTTCTTCAAGCGTTCGATTTTCGCCTCGAAGTGATTCTTGATCCGCTTGACTTCCTCGCTCATGTTGTTGAGGATGCGGTCGATTTTCTCTTCAAGTTCCGGCTCGTTCTGCAATTTGATTTTGTTCAGCAGACGCCGGGGAACGCCTTCGAGGTTTTCGTTGGAAATCTGCTGGCCTTTTTGCAGGAAAACTTTGCCCTTGTCGTCGATCAGGTTGGACTTGGGAATTTTGCCGAGCAAAAGCTTGCAGATCGTCATGTACGTCGATTGCTGAATGATGCGAATCTGGTCGTTCTGGTCTTTCAGCAGACGGTTGGTTTCGTTCTCTTCGATAACGTCCGAACGGGAATCCTTATCGGCTCCTTTTCGGGAGAAGACTCGGGCGTCGATCACGACACCGGACACTCCGGGCGGAACCCGCAGAGAGGTATCCCGTACGTCACCGGCTTTTTCACCGAAGATGGCTCGAAGCAGTTTTTCTTCGGGGGAAAGCTGCGTCTCGCCTTTCGGAGTGATTTTACCGACGAGAATGTCGCCGGATTTCACTTCCGCACCGACGCGAACGATACCCGACTCGTCGAGATCCTTGAGGGCTTCTTCACCAACGTTGGGAATGTCGCGGGTGATTTCCTCTTTACCGAGTTTGGTATCCCGGGATACCGTTTCGAATTCCTCGATATGAATGGAGGTGAACACGTCGTCGATCACCATCCGTTCGGACACGAGAATGGAGTCTTCGAAGTTGTACCCGCCCCAAGGCATGAAGGCTGCCACGACGTTCTGCCCGAGAGCCAGTTCGCCGGACTCGGTCGCGGGACCGTCGGCGAGCACGTCGCCGACCTTCACCTTGTCGCCTTTTTGCACGATAGGCATCTGGTTGATGCAGGTATTCTGGTTGCTACGCTGATATTTTACAAGGTTGTAAATGTCAACGTGGGTCACTTCGTCGAGGTTGTTCTTGTCAGGTTCGATCCGAACGACGATACGGCTGGCGTCTACGCTGTCCACGATACCGTCACGCTTGGCTACAGCCGTCACGCCGGAATCCCGGGCCACGGTCGCTTCCATGCCGGTACCGACGAGAGGCGATTTTGCCGTCAATAATGGAACCGCCTGCCGTTGCATGTTCGAACCCATCAAGGCGCGGTTGGCGTCATCGTTTTCGAGGAAGGGAATCAACGAGGCGGCTACCGAAACCAATTGGTTCGGAGACACGTCCATCAGGGTGATGTCTTCGGCTTTTTTCAGCACGAATTCATTTTCCTCACGGCAACTAATCCATTCGTTGACGAAATTGCCTTCATCGTCGAGCAGGGCGTTCGCCTGGGCGATGGCCTGATTGCGCTCTTCCAGAGCGGAAAGATAATGAACGTTCGGCGAGGCTTTGCTGTCCTTGACCTCTCGATACGGAGTTTCGATGAATCCGAATTCGTTAACTCGCGCATAGGACGACAACGAGGCGATCAGACCGATGTTCGGACCTTCCGGCGTTTCAATCGGGCAGATACGACCATAGTGAGTGGTGTGAACGTCGCGGACTTCGAAACCTGCACGCTCACGAGTCAGACCGCCCGGTCCGAGAGCCGAAAGACGCCGCTTATGGGTAACTTCCGACAGCGGGTTGGTTTGATCCATAAACTGGGAAAGCTGGGACGACCCGAAGAATTCCTTGATGACGGCGCTTACCGGCTTGGAATTCACCAGGTCGTGCGGCATCAGGGTTTCGATCTCTTGCAGGGTCATGCGTTCCTTGATGGCCCGCTCCATACGCACCAGACCGATACGGAACTGGTTTTCAAGCAATTCGCCAACAGCGCGAACGCGCCGATTGCCCAAGTGGTCGATGTCGTCCACGGCTCCGCGACCATCGCGCAAGTCGATTAGATGTTTGACGATGGAAAGAATATCCGGAACGGTCAGCACGCCGTTATCCAGCGGTTCGTCGATTTCGAACTTGTGGTTCAATTTGAGACGACCCACCCGGCTCAGATCGTAGCGTTCCGGGTTGAAAAACAGATTCTGAAACAAGCGGTTGGCAGAATCGGCGGTTGGCGGATCGCCCGGGCGCAGACGCCGGTAGATTTCCATGACCGCTTCTTCGGTATTGTTCACTTTATCGATAGCCAAGGTATTGCGCAGGTAAGGACCGTAGTTCATCATATCAATGAACAGAGTCTTGAAGCTGGTCACCTTACGGCTCTTGAGTTCCTCTACCTTTTCTTCGGTGATTTCCTCGTTGACTTCCACCACGACTTCGCCGGTTTTGTCATCCACCACATCCTCGGCGGCAAACATTCCGACGACATCTTCCCAATTGATCGCCACACCGGTCATTTCCGCTTTTTTCATTTTGCGGACGGCGATCCGGGTGATTTTCTTGCCCTTGCGGACAATCGTTTCCTTGGTTTCGGGATTACGGATTTCCTTGGTGGCGCGACCTCCGGCCAGAAGATCTAGATCCAGATTGCGGATCACTCGCCCACTCTCGACCGTAATGGTCTGCAGCTTGTAGAACTTCGCGAGCAGTTCCTCGGCGGAAAATCCCAAGGCACGCAACAGAATCGTTGCAGGAAGTTTTCGGCGGCGGTCGATCCGGACGTACAGGTTGTCTTTGGCGTCGAATTCGAAATCCAGCCAGGAACCACGGTACGGGATCACGCGAGCACTAAACAAGAGCTTACCGGAAGAATGTGTACGCCCCTTGTCGTGCTCGAAAAACGCACCGGGGGAACGGTGGAGCTGCGAGACCACGACGCGCTCTGTTCCGTTAACGATGAACGTTCCGTTTTCGGTCATCAACGGCATCTCGCCGAAGTAGACTTCCTGCTCTTTGACATCACGAATGCTCATGGTGCCGAGTTCGGGATCTTTATCCCAGACTACGAGCCGAATCATGACCTTCATAGGAGCCGAAAACGTCATGCCGCGCTGGCGGCATTCGTCCACATCGTATTTCGGTTCGCTTAGATTGTACGACACGAATTCCAACGAAGACGTTTCGTTGAAATCTTTGATAGGAAAGACGCTTTTGAAAACGGCCTGGAGCCCGATGTCCCGGCGGTCTTCCAACAAAACATCTTTTTGCAGAAACTCGTCATACGAATGCTTCTGAATTTCGATGAGTTTCGGCAACTCGATGATTTTCTTGATGGTGGCGTAGTTTTTGCGCACTCTGAAATTTCGCTGGCCGATAAAGGACATTCCGCCTCCTCATCGCCGGGTTTCAATCGCGATCGATGCTACTTGGCACCCCCCGTAGATTGTTCCCGATCCGTTTACAATAATACGCTTTTCTTTCCGTTGGTTCCCACGCTCGACACTTGCGGTCCACATCGTTTTCAAAACTTCAAGGTTTCTTTCCCAAGGTTCCATGCAAACCCCTCGACGTTTTTGTGAAACCTTACTTCCTACACTTCCGACCGGAACCCTCAAAGTAGACGACCTGGACTCGCGCTATTCCATGAACTCAATTAACATAAATCACTAAAAAAGCACAATTTTTTCAATATTCAAGCACGAAAGCCCGGGCGGGAGAAACCCCGCCCGGTTCTTCGATATACAGTCGAAGCGGAAAAAAGACCGCTTATTTGACTTCGACTTTGGCGCCGACGGCTTCCAATTTCTTCTTGGCTTCCTCGGCTTCTTCCTTCTGCACGCCTTCGCGGACGGGCTGCGGAACGCCTTCGACCAACTCTTTGGCTTCTTTGAGGCCCAGGCTCGTGAGGGCGCGGACTTCCTTGATAACCTTGATCTTTTCGGCACCGAAGTCAACCAGAATCACGTCGAATTCCGTCTTTTCTTCTTCGGCAGCGGCTTCACCGGCATCGCCACCGGCGGCCGGAGCGGCCATCATCATTCCACCGGCCGGAGCCGCGGCGGAAACGCCCCACTCATCTTCCAACTCTTTGATCAGTTGGGACATTTCGAGAACGGTCATCTGGCTCAGGGCTTCCTTGATTTCGTCTTTGCTCAAACCCATTTTAGGTTCCTTTCGTATCGTTTTTTCGTTTACCGCCATAGCGGTGTTTTCTTAATGATTTCTAGCGCTGATCTTACTCTTCGAGTTGGGCCTTTCGGGCCGCCAACACGCGAACGAATCCGCCGTTGACGTTTCCGAGCAAACGAGCGAATCCTTCCGGCACTTCGTTCAAAGTTCGGACGAACTTCGACGGGACGGCGTTCATCGTACCCAGCAATTGCGCACGAAGTTCGAGTTTTCCCGGCATCTTCGAGAGGCTTTCCAGCCCTTCCGGTTCGATCTTCGTTCCTTCCAAGGCACCGACGACGGCTTCAAGCTTTTTGTAATCGGCATCCTTTACAGCCTTCGTCAATACTTTTGCAGGTGCCGACGGATCGTCGAAACCCACGGCCAAAGCGACCGGGCCTTTGAAATACTCGGACAGAAATTCCATTTTTCCGCCCTGCACGGCTCGCCTGGCCAACGTATTTTTGACGACCTGATACTTGGCGCCCGCTTCCGTGAATTTCCGGCGCAACTCCGTCAATTTGGCGGCCGAAATACCCGTGTAACGAGTTAAAATAACTGTCGTCGCTTTTTCGAACAGTTCGTTTAATGCTTCGAGCTGTTCTGCTTTTTGCTGCTTTGTACGCATCGCATTTCCCCCTTTCCTGGAAATTTTACGGATTGCCCGTTACGACAACCCGGCCAAAGGAGAGGGAGCCTAAGACCTACCCTCGTCTACACAGGACACATTAAGAATCGAATCGATTCGCCCGTGGTCTTTGACAAAAGCAAACGGAGCCAAACACTCCGATCGACCGTTACTATTTACTGCTGCAACTCTTCCGTCACGCTGGGAACATCGACCCGCACGGACGGTCCCATCGTCGGGGACAACGCGATCCCGAGGATATAGGTACCTTTTACCGAGGCAGGACGCAGTTTTACGAGCGTGCCAACGAGTTCCAGAAGGTTTTCTTTGATTTGATCCTCGCTGAATCCAGCGCGACCGATCGACGAGTGAATGATACCGGCTTTGTCTACGCGGAATTCCACGCGTCCTGCCTTCATTTCGCCTACCGTCTTGCTGATATCGAACGTGACCGATCCCACCTTGGGGTTAGGCATCAAACCACGCGGACCGAGAATTTTACCGATTTTACCAACCTGGGCCATCATGTCGGGGGTTGCGATGACTTTATCGAAGTCCAGCCATCCGCCTTTGATCTTCTCGACCATATCTTCACCACCGACGAAATCGGCACCGGCTTCTTTCGCTTCGGTTTCTTTTTCACCCTTGGCAAACACGAGAACTCGAACCGTTTTTCCGGTTCCGTGCGGAAGCACAACCGCGCTTCGGATCATCTGGTCGGCATATTTCGGATTGACATTCAAACGAATCGCCACATCCAGAGATTCCTCGAACTTGGCCGTCTTCATCGCTTTGACTTTTGTCAACGCTTCGGCAAGAGCGTATTTGGTCGCGGAATCGACGGTTTCTTTCAGATTTCGGTAACGTTTTCCGTGTTTTGCCATGGTCGTTCTCCTTGCGGTACAAGCGGCGGCTAGCCTCCCGCAATCATGAATGATTTTAACTACCTAGCCGTTTAAAACGGTTTATTTGACCACCGTGACGCCCATCGAACGAGCGGTACCGGCAATAATATTGATTGCGGCATCGTCATCATTGGCGTTAAGGTCCGTCTTTTTGATCTCCGCGATTTCAAGCAATTGCTCGCGAGTGATCTTTCCAACTTTGCGCTTGTTGGGTTCGCCGGAACCTTTGGGCTTGTTGATAGCCTTCAAGATCAAAACGGACGCCGGGGGCGTTTTGGTGATGAAGCTGAACGACCGATCCGAATACACGGTGATCAGCACGGGAATCACCATCCCCGCCTGCTTCTGCGTTCTGGCGTTGTACTGCTTGCAGAAATCCATGATGTTGACGCCGTGCTGCCCGAGCGCGGGTCCGATCGGGGGAGAAGGAGTAGCCTTGCCCGCCTGGATTTGTAACTTCACCTGTCCGACAATTTTCTTACCCATTGTAACCTCCAACCATGCCCGATCGGTTGCATGGACTTATCGATGTATCGCTATTCTTTTTCGACCTGGGTGAATTCCAGCTCGATTGGAGTGGCTCTCTGAAATACGGAAACGGAAACGATGACACGCCCTTTGTCGGGTTTGACCTCTTCCACAACACCGGAGAAATTGGCAAAAGGACCATCCACCACACGTACCGTTTCGCCTTCCGAAAACGAAATTTTCGGTTTCGGCTTCTGGTAACCTTCGGTGACCTGACTCTTGATCGCCATGATTTCGCGCTCGGGAACTGCCGGAGGCTGGGTGGAATTTCCAACGAATCCGGTAATTTTCGGCGTATCCTTCACGCAGTGCCAGGAAAACTTGTTCAAGTTCATTTCCACCAGCATGTAGCTGGGGAAAAACTTGCGACTCGACGTACGTTTTTTCTTGTTGACCGACTCGACGACCTGCTCGGTAGGAACCAGGATTTCACCGAAATATTTATCCAGCCCCATGCGCTTGATGTTTTCGAGCAGAGACAAACGGGCTTTGTTTTCGAAACCGGAGTATGTGTGGACCACATACCACTTCTTTGGAACTTCCTCTTCTTGCGGCTGCTGAGCGACAGGTTGCTCCTCGAGCGAGGCTGCATCCGTTTCAAGATCGCCTTCGGGAAGAGGATTCGCAGGAACGGAAGAAGAAGGCTCTTCGGCCTCATTCACTTCGTCCAACGATTTCTTTTCCTGATCCAGCTTGTCGCCCGTCATAATAAGTCCCCGATCTTACGGTAATGAACTACGAGTAGATGATTCCCGTCAACGACGCAAACACCCAGTCGAAAAGTCCCAGGATCAACGCAACGATACCCGTCAGAACGATCACGACGAGCGTCGCTGCTTTGGCTTCTTTGTACGTGGGCCAGGTGATCTTCTTTACTTCCTTGACGACAATGTTCGCCCAGCTGTTGAGATCTTCCCGACGATAAAACACGTAAAAGGTAATACCCCCGGTAACCAGTCCGACCAACCAGGGAATTTCCAAGCCGGTTCCGGCCAGTGGATTGCCTAGCTCGAACATGGCCATAACGCTGTCGACGATCTGCATGATGAGATAGCCGGCAAGCAGGGCCGCGCTGAAAAAGCTGGCGAGAATGATTTTCTGGTTGCTCATGGTCTGCTCCTTGAAAACTGGCAGGGGTGGAGGGAATCGAACCCCCAGCCTACGGATTTGGAGTCCGTCGCTCTGCCTAATTGAGCTACACCCCTATACCGTGTCGGCGGCTTCGAAAAGACGGCCAACGCCGAAACGCTACTTTTTCTCTACGAACAGCTCATGCTTGCGCGTGTTCGGATCGTACTTTTTGAATTGCAGCTTTTGCGGCGTTTTCTTTTTGTTTTTCGTCGTGTGATACCGGTATTTGCTCGCGGTGCTCTCGAGAATCACTTTGCTTCTACCACCAGCCATCGTAACCTCCGGAAATTTCAAGGCGAAAACGACGGCAAGGCCAGTTAACAACCTTGCCGTCGCTCATTATTTCAATACCATCCGATGTTGCCCCGTTTTTTTCAGGGCTTCGGAAAAATTATTCGACGACTTCCGACACCACGCCGGCGCCGACCGTACGGCCACCTTCGCGGATGGCGAAACGAAGTCCCTGCTCCATCGCGATCGGGGTGATCAGCTTCACTTCAACGTTCACGTTGTCACCAGGCATCACCATCTCGACGCCTTCGGGAAGCTCCGCGACGCCCGTCACGTCCGTCGTACGGAAGTAGAACTGGGGACGATAGCCCGTGAAGAACGGAGTATGGCGGCCACCTTCGTCCTTGCTCAGGACGTACACTTTGCCTTTGAAGTGCTTGTGAGGCGTGATGCTGCCCGGAATCGCCAATACCTGGCCGCGTTCCACTTCCGTCTTCTTGATGCCACGGAGCAGGCAGCCCACGTTGTCGCCGGCCTGACCTTGATCCAACAGCTTACGGAACATTTCAACACCCGTTACGACCGTCTTGCGCGTGTCGCGGATACCGACGATTTCGATCTCGTCGCCAACCTTGATGATCCCGCGCTCTACACGACCCGTCGCCACCGTGCCACGACCAGAGATCGAGAACACGTCTTCGACCGGCATCAGGAACGGTTTATCCAACGTACGTTCCGGTTCCGGAATGTACGAATCGACTTCTTCCATCAGTTTCACGACAGAACCTTCGCCCACATCCGTCGCCTCGCCGTTCAACGCCGCCAGCGCGCTGCCCTGCACGATGGGAATATCGTCGCCCGGGAAGTCGTACGAGCTGAGAAGCTCGCGAAGTTCCATATCGACCAGCTCCAGCAGCTCGGGATCGTCTACCAGGTCCACCTTGTTCAGGTACACCACGATCGCCGGTACGCCGACCTGGCGGGCCAGCAGCACGTGCTCACGCGTCTGAGGCATCGGAACCGTCGTTGGCCGCTACCACCAGAATCGCGCCGTCCATCTGCGCCGCGCCCGTAATCATGTTTTTGATGTAGTCCGCGTGGCCGGGGCAGTCCACGTGCGCGTAGTGGCGGTTATCGGTTTCGTACTCGATATGTGCCGTCGCGATCGTGATTCCGCGTTCCTTTTCTTCAGGTGCCTTGTCGATCTCGTCGAACGCCGTGAAGTTCGCCTGCCCTTTCGCAGCCAATACCTTCGTGATCGCCGCCGTCAGCGTCGTTTTGCCGTGGTCAATGTGACCGATCGTACCCACGTTCACGTGGGGCTTGTTACGCTCGAATTTCGCCTTCGCCATGGGTTCCTCCCATTACCTAACAAAACCCTAAAAGAAACGGACTTGCTAATGTTCAAGCGGCGTCTGCCGCCCCCAAGTCATCGTTGAACTCGAAAAAAATCAATAGCAATGGAGCCCCACAACCGGACTTGAACCGGTGACCTCGTCCTTACCAAGGACGCGCTCTACCTGCTGAGCTATGTGGGCTGGAGCGGGAAACGGGGCTCGAACCCGCGACCCTCAGCTTGGAAGGCTGATGCTCTACCAATTGAGCTATTCCCGCACAAAAAAATGGTGGAGGGAGAAGGATTTGAACCTTCGAAGCGTTACCGCAACGGGTTTACAGCCCGTCCCCTTTGACCACTCGGGAATCCCTCCACATTTCGGATTGTGCAAACTGGAGCTGGTGAGGGGACTCGAACCCTTAACCTGCTGATTACAAATCAGCTGCTCTGCCAATTGAGCTACACCAGCAGAATATTTGTTCCCATAAAACCAAGCAATTCCAGTAAGTTAACCAAAAGCATATCTTTTTCGAGTCAAAGAGCGAGTGTTGCTATATATGATCCGACCGTTTGCCGAACCATCACATAGCAAAGTTCGTAGCTATATAGAGACATCGGGAAAACTTGTCAAGCAATTTATGTACCCGATGGCAAAAAACCCTTTCATCACTTTTTACAAATAAAACAATGTATATGTCTTATCAACAAGTTAGAAAACATTTACCGGAAGTGCCGACGAAAAAAAAACAGCCTTTTCCGGCACGAAAAACAGCCCAAAACAAGCATCGATAACAACACGGAAGAATTTCCGTGTTCGTCACATCGAACGAATGTCCAGCGCAAACATCGTAAACTATTGATTTCAAAGAACTTCTTAAAATTTCATGACCAGATTCACGCTTCGGTCAATCGTCTTCATATTGTTTCCGATATCGATAGACACTTCTGATGCGTGTCAAAGAATCAATCCGATGTACGGTTTTCGTAAGTAACATTATAGAGCACGTTTCCAAACAGCAGCAGTGTCAACAGCAACCATACATAGGTAATCCAGGAAAACGTCTGCTGCAAAGCGAATTGCACCGCCCCGAACGAGAAAAACGACGAGAGCACCAAAAGCACCAGCGCCAGAACGAGAATCATGCGACGCACTCGCACGAGCCTCAGAAACGGCCAGCCGTTAAAAAGGAAAACCACACCGCTAAGCAACCAGACCATCGGCTTGGCCGTGGTCGTGAAATCCCTGACAGGAGCCGTTTCCACTCCCGCGATGAGAATTTCATACAAACCCAACACGAACAAACACAGCCCCAACAGCACTGTTACGGCACGAAATCCCAACAGGGACCACCCCCAATAAGGTGGGGGCGGTTGTTCGCCGACATAGATGTCCTTCATTTTGACTCGATATCATGAATATGAAGTTTATGGCCCATTTTGTCGCGTTTGGTCGTCAAATAGTTGATATTGTACCCGTTAGGCTCGATTTCCACCGGCACCCTCTCGACGACTTGCAGGCCATAGCCTTCCAAGCCGATCACTTTTTTCGGATTATTCGTCATCAATCGCAGTTTTTTCAAGCCGAGATCGGCCAGAATCTGCGCTCCGATCCCATAATCCCGGAGGTCGGGTTTGAATCCCAGCTTGATATTGGCCTCAACCGTGTCGGCACCTTCGTCCTGAAGGTGATACGCCTTGATCTTGTTGGCCAGACCGATGCCGCGACCTTCCTGCCGCAAGTACACGATTACGCCCCTACCCTCTTCCTGAACCATTTTCATCGCCGTATTGAGTTGCGGACCGCAATCGCAGCGATTGGAACCGAAAACGTCGCCCGTTAGGCATTCGGAATGAACGCGTACCATCGTCGGCTCGCCGTCTGCGACATCGCCCAACACCAGCGCGACATGGTCTTTGTTATCGATTTCATTGGAATATACGATCAGATCGAACATGCCGTACGGCGTCGGGATGGGCGCACCCGCTACGCGGCGGATCAACGATTCACGGCGCATCCGGTAAGAAATGATCTGCGCGACGGAAACGATTGGCGTATCGAATTTTTCGGCAATGACTTCAAGAGCCGGACGACGTGCCATCGTACCGTCTTCATTCATGATTTCGCAAATCACAGCCGTAGGTTTCATGCCCGCCAGACGACAGAGATCCACGCTGCCTTCCGTCTGTCCCGTGCGAACCAGCACACCACCGGGGCGGGCGATCAAAGGAAAAACGTGGCCCGGAGAAACGATGTCGGCGGGTGTAGCATCATCGGCGACCGCCGCCTGAACCGGTCGTCGATCTGTCATAGGCGGAAATACCCGTCGTCACACCTTCGGCGGCTTCGATGCTCGTGGTAAACGCCGTGGTGAAGCGGGAAGCGTTGTTTTCACGCGGGACCATCAGCTTCAGTCCCAATTGCTGCGCCCGCTCTTCGATCAATGAGAGGCAGATCAATCCCCGACCATGCATGGCCATAAAATTGATACCTTCCGGGGTGCATTTTTCGGCAGCCATAACGAAATCGCCTTCATTTTCGCGATCTTCGTCATCCACCATGATGACCATTTTCCCGGCTTGAATGTACTGAATCGCTTTTTCGACTGTCCGAATCGCTTCTTCGGTATCGACATCGGGAAGATTTCTAACGGTTGGGTCCGACATACTGCACCTCGCGGAATAGTAGGCTCTTATGATGAAGTCGTCCCGAACGCGCCTACCGTCGGGACGATAAATGCGTCAATACTTTCCAGGCTTGGAAAACCCGTATTTATTCAACAATTCCAAGCTTGTTTCACGACCGGACGTTCCCAGCCCCAACAAACTTTCCACATATTTTCCGATCAGATCCACTTCGATATTGGACCCTTGGCCGATTTTTTTGTCGGTCAGAATGGTTTTCTGGGCAGTGTGAGGAATCAGAGTCACGCCGAATCCCCGAGGAAGCAGCCGATTGACCGTCAGGCTCACACCATCAATCGCGATCGAGCCCTTTTCGATGATGTATTTCATCAACGTGGCGTCGTCCAGGGTGTAACTGAGATCTATGGCTTCCCCGGTTCGCCGCAACCCGGACAACTTTGCTCGAGCATCGACATGCCCCGCCACCAGATGGCCACCCAGACGATCCCCCATACGCAAAGCTCGTTCGAGGTTCACGCGATCTCCGATTTTCGCCTCGGAAAACGTCGAACGCGCCAGGGTTTCGTGGCTGGCCAGGGCGGAAAATTTCCCTGAAGATAGCGATGTTGCGGTAAGACAGACACCGTTGCAGGCAATCGAATCCCCAATGGCTACCGTTTCGGTATCCAGCGATGTGGAGAACTCGATGATATTCTCGTGAGAGTGTCGTTCGATACGAACGATGGTCCCGACATCCTCTATCAAACCCGTGAACAACGGCTCATCCTTTCCCGCCCCATGGCAGCCAGAAACTAACCGTTACTACCCACGGTGTCAAGAGCCGAGTCCACGACTTCGAACGATTCTTGTCATATTTCGAACGAGAACGGATGGTTTCACGAAAATCGCCGGGAAGTGCAGCAACCCGAACGATTATCGTGATGAAATCCGTTTTCTAAAGCAATTTCAGCACACCATCCTGACTGACGTTGGCCTGTGCCAACATGGTCGAAGTAACTTGTGTAAGTATCTGAGATTTCGAAAGATCCGCCGTTTCAGATGCAACATCCACATCCACGATCCGGGCGCGAGCATCGGAAACGTTCTGAACCTGGTTACTCAGGTTGTTGACCGAGGATTCCAGCCATTTGAACGTCGCCCCCAATCGCGCTGTCTGGGAAGATACCTGACTGGAAGCTTTCTCGATGGTGTTAAGAGCATCCATCGCCCCAGCATGGGTCGTCAAATCGATCGTGGAAAGATTGTTGGACCGATTGACTTCGGTAATCCCCGTGGAAAGCCCAGCATTGGCAGCACTACCGGTACTGGTCACGTTGATGGCTTTATTGCTTTCGAGCTTGATTGTCCCGTACGTGGTTCCTGCCGCAAGGCCAGTAATCGACGATCCGGTTCCGCCTGTCGCAACGGTGATATTTCGACCATCCTCGGCGCTTAACACGAGTTTTTTATCCCCCGATGAACCTTCATCCAAACTGGCGGTAACTCCCGTCTCTCCGGAAACCGCGTTGATCGCCGCACGTAGAGCGCCGTCCGAATCGTCGTTGGAAACATCCCCTTGAATCCGTACGCCATTGATTTCGACGTAATTGGTTCCGTCGAGAGTTCCTCCGGCATCCGCGATCTCCGCCGAACCGGTAACTTCGTTGGCGTTGACTTCGGCGGTCACACCGTGATGCACCGTGGACGAGTTGATTGCAGCAGCTTTGGCAATGGCCGAAGCGTCTTGACCCGCAAACGAAAACGTATCATCCGCCGCTTCGCTCGCTCGAACAGCATAGCCGTTGAGCACCACATCCCCTTCGGCGAGGGCCGCTCCCGTCACGGAACCGGAATCAACCCGAGCGACGGAGCCCAGGTGAAGGGCGCGCACCGATTCCACGGAAAATCCTACACTATCGAAGCTCCCAGCCCCGATGTGGATCTTTGCATCCTGCAACGATCCGTCGAGCAGACTTTTTCCATTGAAATTGGTACTGGTGGCGATGTTTTCGACTTCGGCAATCAGATCATCGGCCTCTTGTTGAATCGCCTGACGGTCTGTGGCGGAATTGCTATCATTCGTGGATTGCATCGCCAACTCTCCCAGGCGTTGCAAAATATCACGAATGTCTTCCAATCCCGTCTCCGCCGTTTGAGCCATGGAGATGCCATCATTGGCGTTTTTGATGGCCTGGCTGATCCCGTTCACATTCGACACAAGACGTTCGGAGATCGCCAGCCCCGAGGCGTTGTCGGCGGCAGTGATCGTCTTCATTCCGGTGGCCAACCTTCTGAAATTGTTGGTCAACCTCGAATTGTTGTCGGTAAGTCTGCGTTGGATGTGAAGGGATGTCACATTGGTCTGAACAGCGAGTGGCATTGCGTTCCTCCTTGAACTTGTTTCCCTTTCGGGCTTCGATAAGCGTCCCTGCCCATCGAAAAGAATAGCGTTGTCCTTTCCTTTGAAACCTCCTGGTTGTATATCGGATGCAAAACCGGCTCTTATCCTGTCCGGTTCTTTTTCCATCTAAAAGCTTGATCGACGTTTTTCGGGAAGACTTGAGCGACTTTCGACACAAGATTTCTTTTCTATGTATTTTTCGTAGAAGGGGTTTCGGTTCACAACCGAATGGAGTGAATTGGAGCAGAAAATCAACTCTACTCGCTGGTTTCCCGCAAGGCCGCATTGACCATTTCGTCCAATTTCGACAAAAAACGCGACTTGTCTTTGCTTTGCATGGGTTTCGGTCCGCCACTGATGACGCCCATGTCTCTAAGATGTGCATTCAAATCCCGAGCAGCCAGAGCGCTACCGATGGAATTTTCCGTAAATTCGCGACCTTTGGCACCCAAAACTCTCGCTCCAGCCTTGATGCATCGATCCGCCAGAGGAATATCCGAGGTAATTACAATATCATACGGTTCGATATGTTCCACAATCCAATCGTCCGCCGCGTCGAATTGAGTACCGACCACGACCGATTCGACCAATGGTGTCTTAGGCGTGAAATGATACCGGTTCGCCACCAGAAACACCTTGATGCCATAACGACCGGAAACTTTATACACCTCGTTTTTTACGGAACAACCATCGGCATCGATGTAAATACTCGGCATTCTTCAGCTTTCTTAGAAATACAAATGGTTGAACCGTAAAAACTATTCACCCTCGGAACAACCGAGCAGGTTCAGCAAATAGGTCTTGCGTTCCACTGGAAACGTCTTCAATTCCTGAATGTGCGCCTCAAACGTTTCAAGCGACGGGTTGAGGTCGTTGGGATCGGAGGCCACGGCATCGCTCAACGTCGTTTGTAGGCCGTCGATCAACAACGGGAGGCGGTCGTTCCAAAAGGAACTTTGCAAAATGTCGCAAAGGTGTTCGTCGAAACGAGCCTTTGTGTCAGGATCGGATAAAGCCAGGTGAATCAACAGGTTATAAAAGCTTGGCAGAACCTCATATCCAGGATCTCCATCCCACAGATAACGACCCGGCATATAATCCTCGTTGTAAATCAACGTATACGGTTCCTCTACGCTCGTATCCTGACTATTGCAGATCGTGTCGAATTCTTCGGTCCAGAGACAACCGAAAGTCAGATTGAGATCCCACGGGTAGAATTCCCAAAAATATTCGCCATTGGCATCCATCTGCCAAGAGAGAAAATAGTTTTTGCGCACATGGTCGTGGTTCTGGATCGCTCCCATAACGGCGAGATAGCGCAGGTATCGATCCATGTCGATGGCTGCGGCGGTACGGTCGGTGGTCATCGGAGCATCCGGGGCGTCGAGATAGTCGAGCCAGATGTGATTTTCGATTAAATCAATCAGGTCCGTGTAGTCGTCCGACTCGCCGGTTTTCTTGTCGTAACCTATCGGATACAAAGAGGTTTCCGGCAAGGGCACCAAATTCGAAATCCCCAGTGAGGTATACTCCACAGGACTGTCGGCCTCATACATGCTCTGATCGGAATCCAAGCCGCGTGCATCGAGAAATTCGCCGTCGATACGCTCGACTTCCAGCATCAGGCCGTACATTTCTCCGTTAAACTGAAGCTGTACGAAATGCGCCCGCGGCGTGGGTAGATCGGTCAAACGACGAAAAACTTCATATCCCACAAAAGTGCGTAAAAACGAGGGGTCGTCATACTCTGCACGTAGGTTGATTTTATTGGAGAATCCCGGATGCGGCATCGTCGAGGAAAACTCGACGCGAAAAGATTTTTTTCGAAACCCTCGGCTCGTTCCTCCCAGCAGGCGCACCGTACACCCTTCGTTGTACGTGACGCCATCCACTTCGAGTTCGCACTCGGTCCAGATGTCGTCGTATGGACTCGCCCGCATCTCGGCCCAACGGTCAGGATCGATGGTCAACGACCACTGCGGCAGGGTCACCGGGAAGCAAAAGCCTGAACGACAGACCGTTCCGTCGGCACATTGCTCATTCTCCGTGCAAGCTCCGCAATGACCGTCCGGCAGACAACCTTCGAGCGTCTTGCAGGCATTGCCGCTTTCACAGCTTCCACAACCCTGAGAAGTGCAACCTTCGTCCCAGGCACAGCCGAATTCGGAGCTGCACCCGAGATCCACGACAACCGTCTCTTCCTCCTCCTGATCGCTATCTCCAGGTAGCGATCCGTTTTCGTTGGAAGCACCGGGCGTAGGCGTATCGAAAGTTTCGAATCCACCAGTACCGTCGGGTAAACGTCCGTAGGATTTCCCTTCCGGGCTGTCATCCGAGTTCCAATCCACCGAATCGACCCACTCGCCATCCGGGTCGAGCACCCCAAGCTCCTCGCTCGATCCCAGCTTGAAACCGGGCCAGACATTCGTCAGCGTAAACACCACGTATCCCCCCGATTCCACGACGGTATCCGCCGGAAATGCCGAGAGGTTGGACATCGAAATCAGGTCGTCGGTGAATTGGTAGCCGTTCAAATCGATGGCTTCATCCGTCGCGTTGAACAGCTCGAACCAATCGTTAGGTGTCCCGTTGGCCGCCAGTTCATTGATGACCAAGGTCGGGGGAATGACTCCGCCCTCGTTGGTCGCTCCCGGCGAGGGAATGTCCAAGGTCCGAAACGCGCCCGTGCCATCGGGCAGGCGTCCGTACGATTTGCCTTCCGGGCTGTCGCCCTCCGCCCAATCCACCGAATCGAGCACGCTCCCATTTTGGGTAAAGAGCGCGAGTTCCTCTTTCTGTCCCAAACCGAAGCCGGGCCAGTCCTCTTCGAACGACACGAGATAAAAGCCCCCGGCTTCTACCGTAGCACCCTCGGGAAACGCCACGGCGGAGGCTTCGTCGCCGATGTTGTCGCCGAATCGAAGCCCGGCGAGGGCAATCGCGTGGTCTGTCGTATTGTACAGTTCGAACCAGTCGAACGGCTCTCCGGCAGCCGCAACTTCGTTGATACGCAGCCCGTATTCGACCACGTCTTCTTCCTGCTCGACCGGATCAGGATCAAGATCGGAATCCTGTTCGATTTCTACCGGCTCCGAGTCGGACTCTACCGGCTCCATGTCTGCCTCGATATCAGCCTCGGTTTCCGAAACCGCATCTTCGTCGATATCCGCCGGAATTTCGTTCTCTCCATCGGTATCCTGCTGGTTCGAATACGACGGAGAATCGTTGGAACAGGCACTCAAAACCAACACAAAGCAAACCACAGCCCATCGCCACACGGGACGACTCACGATGCAAACAGGCGAAACGTTCATAGGCACTATGATCCTTTTTCAAACGACCGTAAATCGCCGGTGTTTACCGCACGCTTCCGATCCGTCTTCGAAAACCATTCGGCGGAACCGCCCCCCTTCGGTCTGTCGAAGAACCCCCAAGTTCATCCCGTAAAGTGTAAGAGAAGGATTTGGTTTTGGCAAGAGTAGTGTGAGGGGTGGGAGAGATAAAATCTCGTCTCCCTTTCCTCACAAAACCGTTGATTCAGGTTTCCCGATTTGAACGTTCCATTTCACGTCTGGATTCGAACCCGATAGCATGAATCCAAGGAATAGGCCGGAAGCCCTGATCCAATGTAAAATCGTGCGATATCAACAGGTTACAAGCATTCCTCATCAACTCCATTCACCGCAGCGAATGACAGTGCTTTCGGTGACAATGGCGTGGACGGCCAGATCGTGGGATTCACGGGGAACCTTGCCGACCAGTTGAGCATCGAAGGCCAGAGCGATACGCACCGCGTCGGATGACGCCATCAGACGGTCGTAGTATCCGCCGCCGTACCCGATGCGTCCGCCGTGGGCGTCAAAAGCTGCTCCGGGCGTCAGGATGATTTCGATGTCCTCCGGGGGCACCTCGGGTAACTCCAAAGAAGGCTCGGGAATCCCCATGTATCCCGAGGAAAGTTCCTCTATACCGGCCACGTCTTTGTTGAACATGGTTCGGGTTTTGGTGTCGATCACCGGCATCACCACGCGCTTGCCTTCCATCCAGAGCGAATCCAGAAGTCCGTAGGTGTTGACTTCGGAACGAAACGAGGCGAAGGCGTGAATGCAGGAGTGCTCCTGCAGAACGGAAAACCCCAGCAAACGCCGGGCAATAGCCTGGGATTTTTGCTTGCGTTCTTCCTCGCTCATAGCGTCTCTACGAGCCAGCGCATCACGACGTAACGTGTTTTTTTCCGTTTTGATATCCATGATCAATCCTGTATCGTCACTCGGGTTCCCACCGGAAGAAGAGAAAACAACTCGCCAAAATCCTGGCGGTTCATGGAAACCGAACCGTCGGAAACATTATCGAACACCAACCGGTCCTTCACGACACGCAAGGGGTTTTCTCCTGCGATAATCGACACTTGCCCCATTTCTGGAGGAGGAACGTAGCGTTTTTTTTCTGAAGCCTCTTTAAGTTCACCAAAGCGTTTTTGCGTCAACACCCCGGCTTTGACCGCTTCGGCCAGATCGATGAGATTCGGATAGCTCAACACGAGGCGCGCCCCTCGGGCGTCCTGTTCGATTTTGTTCAAGATGTAATAGGTTCCGCTCGGCGTCTGCAAATCGTCACGGCGTCGTTTGGGACCGGCGCGATAATTCAGACCGAACGACACGAGATAGCGTTTCACCACATGTCCGTTGGCCAGAACGTTGAGCATGTGGGATTTTTTGTCGATCAGCAACGAAACATAGACTTCTTTGCCCTGTTCTTTCGAAACTCCGGCCAGTTTTTCCGAAAGCGGCACGAACGTGTCGAAAACGGCTTCCTGCAACAGGTCCATTCCCAGAGCCGTGCGGAAAATTTCTACCTGCGGCGTTGGAGGATTGGGAAACGGTTTACGAAAAACAGGAAGATAATCAACAACTTGTGACCAAGCCAACTCGGGTGTGGGCGCAGGGTATGCCAGCACGCTAAGCACGCCATGAGACGACACCGCCCGCCCGGAAAACACCAAAGCCACCCCGGCGATGGCCAGAAACAGCAGCGCAAACACCCGATCCCAAACCGTTGAATCCTGCCGAGGGGGGTCTTCGTTTCTACGTTCCGAATCCACAACGTTAGGTTCGAGAGCATCCGGCTGATTTTCCGGCGGTTCCTGACCGAGATTCATCATTATACAGCTTTCAGGTTCAGGATTCTTTCTGGAACAGATCCATCAACGAGGTATCCTGCGACGCCTGCCGCGCCCGATCCTGACACCAGTCACGCAGCGCCTTGATTTGTTCCTCGCTGGTCCGATACAACGGAACGGAGGTCTGAATCGTATGAATCAGGTCTTCGCGGGTCACACCCTGGTTGCGTCCGAACGCCCGATACAGGGAATCGATAACTACCTGTTCCAACTCTGCTCCGGTAAAGTTGCGCGACACTTCGGCCAGCTCTTCAAGATCCAGGTCCGAGGTACTCACCCCGCGCTTGTCGAGGTGAATGGTCAGGATGTCCCGGCGCTCCTGTTCGTCGGGGAGGTCGACGAAGAAAATCTCGTCGAAACGGCCCTTTCGCAACAGTTCAGGAGGTAGTTTCGAAACGTCGTTGGCGGTGGAAACAACGAAAACGGGTTGCTCTTTTTCCTGAAGCCAGGTGAGGAAATACCCCAGCACCCGTTGATCTTCGGAAGTAACACTTTCTCCACCGGTCCCGGCAAAACCTTTTTCGATTTCGTCGATCCACAGCACAAGAGGACTTAAAGCTTCGAGCGTCCGCAAAGTCTGCCGCAGGGTTTCTTCGGGTGCTTTGCCACCGAAACGCAAGGCTCCCATATCCAGACGAACGAGTGGAAGGTTCCAATGCCCCGCCACACAACGCGCTGAAAGCGATTTACCGCAGCCTTGCACGCCCAATAGCAGCATTCCTTTGGGTTCGGGTAGACCGAAGGCCCGTGCGCTTTCGTCGAAAGCTTTCGAGCGCTCCTGAAGCCAGGATTTCAGCGCGGCCAACCCTCCGATATCTTCGAGATTATACTCCGGGTCGAAGAATTCCAGCACGCCGTCCGCTTCGAGCAGACGCCGTTTTTCGGCGATAACGGTACGGATTTCCTCGGACTCGGTTTGTTCGGTATTCAGCGTAATCTGTCGAAAAGCAAGGTTGGCTTCCTCGGCGGTCAATCCTTTGGCGGCCCGAGCCATGATTTCGGCGAATTCGGGCGTTGTTTCTTTCGTACGATACCGAGCAACCTGCTTGTACAGCACCAACAATTCGTCCACGTCGGGTAAAGGAACCTCCAATATCGCGAACTGCTTCTGCACTTCCACCGGCAACGCTACTCGAGGTGCGGTAACCACCACCACATGCCCCAGTCTACGCATCTGAGAACGCAGGTCGATCAACTGCCGCATCGTCCATTCTTCCCGCATCCGCAGGTGGAAATCGTGCAGTACCAGAAACGTCGGTTGAGAACAGGTTTCGAGAAAACCGATGGGATTGTCGGCATCGGCAGAGGCTGGCGGTTCCGGCTCGAACCCGTTGTACGCGCTCCAGCGTGTGAAATATTTTCGCACAACACCCGCAAGGCGCTGCAATTCCACACGGATACGCTCTTCCTCCGGGCTGACGAGGTAGATGTAAGGATGACCGGCCCGGATCTTGGTCTCAATCTGTTGCCAAACCTTCAAGCCTCCTCCTCCCCCGGTGACCGCCGTCCGTCGAACGCCGATTTACCGGTTTTCACTTGCATGCTATGGTTGCGAATCGTCCGGCCTGTGCCTGTCCCATGGAGCAGCAGACCGTTTTTGAATCCTACCCCATCTTCGGTGGAAATTCAAACGCACGAAAGGGTATTTTCACGCCGAAAACGTCCTTTTGACGCAAGAAACGTCGAAAACGAAAAACCCTCCGGCAGAAATACCGAAGGGCTTGAGATGCTTCTTTGAAAATTTTACCGCATTCTACGGAAGCGTTGCCGGGAACGGCAGTGATTCCACCTGCTGGAAGCCTTTCCCTTTTTTCCCGTCCACTTTCGGCAATTGTGTTGGATTGTAATGCAGGGTATCCCAGTTCAACCCAAGCCAGTTGACGATGATGGTTTTTGCCCGTTCCACGGCATCGGCGTCTTTGTGGCGGTCCTGAAGTTGAATCACCCGAACCGACGCTTCAAGCAATTCATCCCCCTGAGCTACGGCTAGCAGCTTGATGTACCGTCCGGAAAGGTCGAGTTTATCCTTCATTTCCGTTTTCAACGCCTTGCCGAAATCTTTGGCCAAAGCTTTAAACAGTATCGTCTGCTTGTCTTTGCCTTTCAGCTTTGTTTCTCCCGAAACCTTCAATACTTTCGGACCGATAGCGAAGTCGGTAGCCCGATCCGACAAGGTGATCTGAGCTTTTAACGAATAGCTACCCTTTTTTCCTTCCATGCTGGTTTCGAACGCTTGCAACGAAAGATCCAGCTCACCTTTGGCTTTGGAATCGGCTTTACCCTTTTTGGGCTTTTTCAGCCGGATTTTCTCGGACTTGAAGGGTTTTCCTTTCAGCGTCTTCTGCAACGAACGATACAATTGTTTCGTCAACTTCCCAGCCGCTTTTTCGTCCAGACTTTCGGTAGCCTTCAAGGGAGCCAGAGCCACGGAATAATTCGAACCTTTCGCAGCTTTCTTCAAGGCGATCTGAGCCTTTTTGGCGTATTTTTTCCCTTTCTTGGCGTCGGGTTTCCCTCCGGTAATAATGGCTTGCGCCAATCTGTAACAAAGAGCCGCCACCGCAGGACGCTGCTGTTTCAGATTGGTTTTCGCTTTGAGATCCAACAGGCGAACATATTTTGTCCGATACCGTTTCTGCGCTGCCTTGACTTTCTTTTGCAGTTTTCGATCTTCCAGATCGGGAGCGATCTGCTCGACCAGCACGAGCGCTTCACGATACTCTTTCTTTTTGTAATGAGCTTTGGCTTGCTTGAGAACTTTTTCGACGATTTCCGGCTTGCGGTACGGAGGCATTCCTTCTTTCTGTGCTTCCTCCCACTTTTCTTTCGCTTCGGCCAACAACCGCTGAGTGACTTCATCTGCCGGCTTTAGCAAAAGCGCCGCCTCGAAATTGGTAATCGCCGTTTTGTAGTCACGATTTTGCATAGCCAGGCGACCCGCCTTGAATTCCTGCTCGAAAATCACACGAACGGTGATATCGCGCAGCGATTCGATTTCGGGGTCTGGAGAATAGCCTTCCAGGTAACTGTCGATCTCGACGAGTAGCGCCCGCCACTCTTTCTCGTTTTCGCTGGGTTTATCCTCTTTTTGCAGGACTTGAAGGTGTTTTTTGATTTGATCGCGCAACTGGCCGCTTTTGTCGAGAATCCGGGTTTGCTCTTCCAACATGATCTGTGCGGCGAAGTGATCGGGATTGTATTCCAGGGCTTTTTTAAAGCAGACGATCGATCCTTTGACATCCCCCGCCTCGGCTTTTTTGAAACCATCGTCGTAATACCAATCCGCTCCGGCGGCGAGTGCCTGATCCAGCTTCTCACGTAAAATGACCCGTTCTTCCTCGTTTTTGGTCTGGATCATTTCGATACGATACTCGGCAATGGCATCGTCGAATCGTCCTTCTTTGAATGGCACGTCTCCCTTGTAAAACTCCCTCGGACCGCATCCCAGCAACAAAAGTACCAGCATTCCTCCCAGCAGTATTCTCTGAATACCGAGAAAGCCACTCTTGTTTGCATATTCGGATTGCACCATCATGTTCATATTCCCCTTGGTTCGTTCTCTCTAGTCCCGTTTCGTTTGCATGCCAACGTTAGAAAGCATATAATTTTGACGAATCATTCGTTCTTTTGTCAACATGGCGAATCATTATAGACGATTTGACGAATTCAACACAAGAAAGTTATTGCACAATGCCAGGAATCGATCGACGTACTTTTCTTAAACGAGGATTGACAGCAACCGGCGGTTTAGCTCTGGGAAATCTGCATACCGGATGTGCCACCACACCGACGGTGCCAAACCGTCCGTCGAGTATCGACCGAAAGTTGGAAGAAGGCGCTCGCGTCATGTGGGTAGCGGCTCATCCCGACGATGAAGCCCTGGTTGGCGCAATCATGGCTAAGTCCAGCCTTCTATTGAATAACCCCTTGTATTTTCTGATATTTACGCATGGAGACGGCGGCGAGTGCTGCCTTCCCGAAGGCTGCAAACCGGATGTTAAAACCATCCGCGCCCGTGAAATGAAACGTGCCGCAGCATTGTATCATGCGGAATTGGAACACCACGCTTTGTTCAATGCTTCCCTGCCGGTCGAGTCGTTCCCAAAACGCCATGAAATCGCCCGTATCTGGGCCGATCAGGCAGCACCCGATCGCATCTGCGCCAACGCCATCCGACGCTTCAAGCCGGACATTGTGCTGACCTTCGACCCGTTTCACGGATTCACCGGACACCCCGAGCACCAGATCACCTCCCGTTTCGCGACGGCAGGAGTTCGCCTGGCCGCCGACCAGCGCGAAACCATGGACGCGCTTGCTCCCCATCGTGTCGATTCCGTCTATTACGGTTTGAATCGCCTGCTGCCTTCCGTATTGACCGGAAGCGCCGACCCGGAACCGGTCACGGAAATCTGGGACGCCACCCAACCCTGCATCGGCAACAAAACCTGTATCGAAAAAATGGCTGAATTCAGTTTCGCCCATCGAACTCAGACCAACGACATGATTATGGTACGAATGCTCAGCCGCTGGATTACCCGCATCCATCTGCGCCAAACCGATCCATTCAAGGAGATTTTGGATCCTTTCGAACCTGTCGGCTGAGAATCATACCTCAATAACATCTTTGAATTATTGACATATTCAAGGATGCTAAAATGTGACGAAAAGAGATGCTACTTTAGGAATCTTGCTTCTTCGATTTCACTTACCTGAAAAGCGTCCGATCAATTAAGTCTGAAGCAAGACATTGTTTCGTAGACGGATTGCATTGTCTTTGATTCAAAGACAGAATAAAGCATTTCATGAACATTAAAATGAAAATCATTGCCTCGATCCTCAATTTCAGAACGTTGTCCAGTTCTATCGGGCAGTTATGCGAATTGACCCAACGAGAAACGAGCAATGCCACAGATTACGAACGGGTGATACAAAGAGACCCTGCTCTGACCGCCAATCTTCTCCGCCTGGCCAATTCCTCCTATTTCGGATGTCAGCGCGAAGTTGGCGACGTTCGGCAGGCCATCACACTGCTGGGAACTCAACGGGTGTTCGAACTGGCTCTGAGTCTGTCGTTTTCGAAAACGATTCCCAAAAAACTCGCCGGATACGACCTGGACAGCCAACGGTACTGGCACCATTGCTCCTCTACAGCGGTCATCGCCGAACAACTCGTTGAAACACTGAAACTTCCCCCGGTGGAAATGCTGTTTACAGCGGGCCTGCTTCACGACATGGGAAAACTGGCCATCGCCCAGTTCCTCGAATCCCACCCAATGGAAAACGACCTGCCTGTCATCCAGGGAGAAAGCGGCATTCTGGATATCGAAGACAAAATTATGGGAACGAATCACAGCGGTATCGGTTCGCTAGTAGCCTCCCACTGGAATCTTCCCGATTCCATCGCCCATGCGGCACGCTGGCACCACTTGACGCACTGGGCACCCTCCTCCTGCGATATCCAAAGGATCGACCTCGTTCATGTCGCCGACCGTCTGGCTCACGGACTGGAACAAGAAAGCGATCCGGAGGATATTTTTCGAAGTATTCTGCCGATGAGCATCGAGCGACTCGGCTTGACGGTCGAGACAGTAGCCGACGTAACCGAAACCGTCGGGGAAAACATCGAAAGCCTGCAACATCTGATCAAGTAGCGCCAATTCGCAACGAAAACCCATGAATTTGTTTCGATCTTCTCTCCGCTAAATTGAAACAGCGTTGCTTTTCATGAAGTCCTAACATACAATCATCGGAATTTAAGGTAATACCGTGAGGCAACAAGGTCCGACTTTCAACGAGGTTTTCGGATGAACTACAAGATCCTTGCCGTGGACGACGAAGAAGATATTCTCGAACTACTTCGCTACAATCTGACGAAGGAAGGCTGCGAAATCGATTGCGTTCTTTCCGGAGAACAGGCGATCAGCCGAACATTCGAGTTTCAACCCGATCTGATTCTGCTCGACCTGATGCTTCCCGGTCTGGACGGACTCGAAGTCTGCCGCATTCTGCGCCGCAACGAAAAAACAAGGGAAATTCCGATCATTATGCTGACCGCCAAAGGCGAGGACGGCGATATCGTGAAAGGTCTGACCCTGGGTGCGGACGATTACGTCGTCAAACCTTTCAGTCCCAAAGTACTGGTTGCGCGTATTCAAGCGATGATGCGCCGGAAAAACCGGGGCGGATACAGCGAAGACGAGCAGATTTCCGTTGACGGACTGACCATCGATCCTTCCCGTTTCGAAGTCAACCTCCAAGGCGAACCGGCAAAGCTGACCGCCTCCGAATTCAATATTCTGCATTTTCTTGCCCGTAATCCGGGGCGCGTTTATACGCGGCAACAGATCATCAACACCGTCAAAGGTACGGACTATCCCGTAACGGACCGCAGCGTCGATGTACAAGTTGTCGGATTACGTAAAAAACTGGGTGAATTCGGGGAGTTGATTGAAACCGTGCGTGGAGTGGGTTACCGGTTCAAGGAGAGTTGAGTTGCGCATCCGCCTGCTTTGGCAACTGTTTCCGACCTTTCTTCTGGTTTCCATTCTGTCCATTCTGGCCATTGAATTGATCACCTGGAAGGCGTTGAGTGATTTCTATTACGAAACCCTGGCCAAGGATCTGGAAGCCCGCGCCCACCTGATCGATCAACTCGACCTCTTCGAAAGGGTTCCGCCTGCCGAAGCCGACCGGCTTTGCAAAGAATTGAGCGAGCGTATCGACACCCGCATCACTCTCGTTCTCCCCGGCGGCATCGTGATTTCCGACTCGGAAAAACAACCCGGAGAAATGGAAAACCACGCCCAACGCCCGGAAATCATCCAAGCCCTGAATGGAAAAATCGGCGAATCCACCCGCTTCAGCCATACCCTGGACCGGGAAATGCTTTACGTCGCGTTGCCTTCGACCCGCGAGGGGCGTTTGCTGGGAGTCGTGCGTGTTTCGATGCCTACGGCGGAAATCTGGCAGACGTTAAGCACGATCAACTGGCAGTTGATCCGAGGCGGTTTCATCGTAGCCGTTCTCGCGGCCCTACTGAGCCTCTACGTTTCCCACAGAATCAACAAGCCGATCCAGGGAATGAAGCAGGGAGTGCAGCATTTCGCGTCGGGAAACCTGGAATATCGGATCACACCATTTCGAACCATCGAGTTCAATGCCCTGTCCCAGAAAATGAACGAAATGGCCAGTCAGCTCGATGACCGCATTCGCACCATCACCAAGCAGCGCAACGAGTTGGAAGCCGTGTTGTCCAGCATGGTGGAAGTCGTCTTCGCCGTGGATACCGAAGGCCGGATCATCATGTACAACCACGCCGCAGAAACCCTTTTCGGCATCGACCGCGAAACGGCGCAAAGTCTGCGAATCGAGGAAATCACCTCCAATCGGGATTTACGGGATTTCATCGAAAAAACGCTTCGAGACGATGGCATCCATGAAGGTGAATTGCGGATCGTCCGGGACGAATCCCGCGACCTGCAAATCACGGGAACCGCGATTCACGACTCGGTGGGCAACCAGACCGGTGCGCTTGTGGTACTCAATGACATTACCAAAATCAAGCGTCTCGAACGGGTTCGACGGGATTTCGTCGCCAATGTCAGCCACGAATTAAAAACGCCGATCACCTCCATCAAAGGATTCGTCGAAACCCTGAAAGACGGCGCCCTCGACGACGAAGCCAACGCCCGGCGTTTTCTTTCCATCATCGAACGCCAGACCAACGGCCTGTCGGCGATCATCGAAGACCTGCTGACCCTCTCGCGTATCGAAAGCGACTCTGAAAAAGAAGGGTTGCGAAAATCCAAATCCTCCCTGGCGGATATCGTCGAAGAGGCGGTGTTGATCTGCCAACGTAAGGCGGAGTTGAAAAACATCAGCATTCTTGCCGATGTGGACGAAAAAGTTACCGCCGATGTCAACGGCGCACTCATCGCACAGGCCGTAATCAATCTATTGGACAACGCCATCAAATACAGCGGTGAAAACAGCGAGGTACACGTCATCGTCGAGGAAACATCCGATACGCTGGCCATTCGAATTCGAGACGCGGGTCCGGGGATCGCCAAAGAGCACCTTCCCCGGCTGTTCGAACGCTTTTATCGGGTAGACAAAGCCCGTAGCCGTTCGATGGGCGGTACGGGACTAGGGCTGGCCATCGTCAAGCACATCGCCCAAGCACACGACGGAAAAATCTCGGTCGAAAGCGAACTGGGCCACGGCAGCGTGTTTTCCATCGAACTACCGATAGCCAAGCAGGAAGACACCACGGAATCTGCGTAACAAGTTGATTTTTCTGGATTTACCCATCTCTACGATTACATCGTTCTTGTCCGATGGACGGGGATTGTATCCCCGTCTCAGCTTGCTGACAAAGTGGCTTTGTCGTTTTTGAGCTTCAATAATTTCAATAAGTTACAGGCGATAAAATTGTTCGAAGTGGGGTTTATCAATTGCCTGAGGAGCAGGATACAATCCTGCTCCATCTGGATGGCAGCGCATCGTGATTTCCCGCTGGTTGTTGAATCAGTAGAGGAACGAAACACACAAAAACACGACAAAACGCCAAAGGCCGAAACGTTTTCGTTTCGGCCTTTGGCGTCTATGCAAAAGATCTGAATTATTTCTCAATGTGTTTGCGGCGCACTCGGGCGGCAACTTCCGGGGCTTCGGTGATGGTCGTTCCCAGCACCTTTACCGCGTCGCCCATGTGGTTGAAGGTCGTTCGGTCCAGCTTGGCGTACTCTGCCGGAATGCTGGGGAATCCCTGCTCGTTGGGGGTAAGTTTTTCCCAGTTGTGGAACAGCCGTCCCCAATCGCTTTGCAGGGCTTCGTCGAGCCGTTTCAAACCTTTGGTGGGATACCAGTACCAGTCGTGGTACAATACGCTGGCGATGTAGGCCCACGGCGCCATCCAGGTTTTCAACGACCACTCGATCGCTTTTTTCAGGCGTCCCCAGTAAATCTGGTGCTGCATTCGGGCGGCGAAGGTGATGTCTTTCATCGGGCCATCGAAGCGCCAGTTTTCGGCGGCAACGCTTGTATCGCCAACGATTTCGATGTCTTGCAGATCGGCATTGCCAAGTTCCATGTCGTGGGCGATTTTCAGGTATTTCAGGCTCAGCGGGTTGAAGCCCATCATTTTCGCGGCCACCGCATCGATGGCCACCGGATCGGAACTGGCTAAAATCACGTCTTTGACGAACGGCACCATGCAGCGCGGTCCGGGACCGTCTCCGGCAAATGTGCCGTCCATCACGGCGAACAGACCGGAGTGGATTTTCTTCTGGATCATCAGCAGGTCCACCAGCGTTTCGTGAATCACCGGGTGGGTCCAGTGACGATGCTCGTTGAGCAATCCGCCGAAAGCGTTTTTCATCGCACCGGTGGTGGTGGTGAAAACGTGGGTTTTCACGGTCGGCAGGTGGATGATGTTCTCGCCGATAAAGCGTTTCGGTATGGAGAACCCTTTGGGATAGACATCGTTGAGAACGAGGAACTTTTTGGAAAGATCGCCCACAGCCTCGTGGACATCGATCCACTCTTCCCCTTCGTACAGGTGAACGTTGCGCAGACCGTGATCTTCGACCGGCTTGAGCAGCTTGTTTTCACGTTCACCCAGGTGGGCGTCGATGACGACGGTTCGGTTGTGGCAGCCGTGAATCAGATCCGGGTCGAACCCATCGGACTTCATGGCGCGAATCACGCCTTCGAGTTGCCAGGGTGTCGTGGAGGTCGCCGGATAGAAAAAATGCCAGGAAATGTTGATTTTCAGGGCGGTGTCCGCCGCTTTGTCCAGATAGTCCTGATAATCCGCGAGGTTGAGCAACTCGTGGTAATCACTGAAAACGCTTTGCGGTCTCGTTCGCAATACGGCAACTTTGGATTTTTTCCTCGGCATGGCGTTTACTTTCTTGAAGGGTCATTCGGCCTTGTTTGTCTTTTTTTGATCCGTTTCGTTCCCTTTTTTCCGCAGTGCGCTGACTTCGGCGTGGGGGAGTTTCGTCCAATCTTTTTTCGCGTCGAAAGAACGGATCATCGGATGTTCCGGGCGATGACAGAGCGTGCAGTTGCCGTAATCGGCCACACGCAGTCCGGCGGCTTCGGCGGCGGGTTTGTCACGCATCATGTACGGTTTCGAATAATACCGCCCCGGTCCGTGGCAGGATTCGCAACCAACGGTTTTATCGTAGCGTGAATCGGGATTGCCGTGGCAGGCGAGGCATTGAGAATTGGTCCGCTCCGCTCCTTCGAGGCTGTCCATCGAGTGCCCGTGAGGGCCGTTTTTCCAGGCTTCGTAATGGGCCTGGTGACAGGCTCCGCAGACTTTCGAACCGACAAACGGTTCTTCGTCGCTTGCCCCGGCACGGGTAAACGTCATTGCAGCCAGCATCGCCAGTGCGGCGAGCGTGAAAACGGCTCCTCCTGCGTGTCGTATTTTCATCGTGCAATTCGCCCGAAAAATGAGTATCGAGGGCTGTAAAGTCCACGTTTTCGTCCCTCGGTGATATTTAAATCCTGGCAAAGCATACAACGTTGATTCATCGAAAACAACGATTTTCATTGCCTCTTATGCGTAGTTTTTCGTTTTTTTCAAGAGATGAAAATGTGAGGAAATGGCTGTTTTTATAGGAAAATGTTGAAATTTGATACCAGCGACCAACCACCTGCCACCCAAAACCAAGAAGCTACATTCTTCACAATGCTTGGCTTCGTTTGGCACGGTTACAAAAAAGGTGCTTTCCTTCGTTGGATGCATCTTGCCATGCCTCTTCGTTTCGCTTATAAATACTAGATACGAACATGCAAACACCCAACGGGGGAATTCCCCAGGAGCTGGATGATGAAAAATATCCGAACTTTCAATGTGTCTCCCGCTTTGCCGGACAGGCTCAAGCCGTTGCTGAGAATCGCACACAACCTGTGGTGGGTCTGGAATCACGAGGCCACCGAGCTGTTCATGCGTTGCGATATGGAGCTATGGGAGGAGTGCTACCACAATCCTCTCGAAATGCTCGGCCTGATGCAACAGGATCGTTTCAAGGAACTGCTGGAGGACGAAAGTTTCCTGTCCCATATGGATCGTGTCGAATCGGATCTGGATTTTTACCTGACCTCCCGGTCCTGGTATGTGTCCAATTTTCCCGATCGCGAAAACGATTGCATCGGCTATTTCTCCATGGAATTCGGATTGCATGAGAGCGTCCCGATTTATTCCGGTGGTCTGGGGGTTCTCGCCGGGGATCACCTCAAATCGGCATCGGATCTGGGATTGCCGCTGGTGGGTGTCGGTCTGTTGTATCGGGAAGGCTATTTTCGCCAGTATTTGACGGCCGACGGATGGCAGCAGGAGTTGTATCCCGACAATGATTTCTCCCACATGCCGATTCGTGTGGTCAAAGATGCCGACCGGAACACCTTGCTGATTCGGCTGGATTACCCCGGTCGAGTGGTGAGCGCCCAGGCGTGGAAGCTCCAGGTGGGGCGCGTCGTGTTGTATTTGCTCGATACGAATATACCGGAAAATTCCGAGGAAGATCGGGCGATTACGTCTCGTCTGTACGGCGGCGATCACGAAATGCGTATCAAGCAGGAAGTGTTGTTAGGTATCGGTGGTTACCGGCTTTTACGCGAACTGGGTTTCGACCCCAACTGTTGTCATATGAACGAGGGGCATTCGGCTTTCGGAGCGCTCGAACAGATTCGCTATGCCATGCGAGAGCATTCCCTGAACTTCGCGGAAGCGCTCGAAGTGGTTGCCACGAACAATGCGTTTACCACCCACACGCCCGTTCCGGCGGGCAACGACGTGTTCCCCAACCCGCTGATGGAAACCTATTTCGGCGAGTACGTTCATCAACTCGGTATCGATATGAACACGTTCTTGGGGCTTGGCAAGCAGAATCCCCACGATCCGAACGAGAATTTTTGCATGACCGTGCTGGCCTTGCGTCTGGCCGGAGCCTGCAATGGCGTGAGCCAACTTCATGGAGAAGTCAGCCGCGCCATGTGGCAGAGGATCTGGCCCGATCTGCCGGTCAACGAGTTGCCGATTTTTCACATCACCAACGGAATTCACCTGCCGACCTGGATTTCCTATGACATGTCGATGCTGCTTGATCGCTACCTGGGGCGTGACTGGCGTTACGAACCGGAAGACGAAAAAGTCTGGGCGCGGGTGGATTCGGTGCCGGATGCCGAATTGTGGCGAACCCATGAGCGGAGGCGTGAACGTCTGGTGGCTTTTTCCCGCAAGCGCTTGTCTGCACAGCTAAAATCTCGTGGGGCGCCGCCTTCCGAAATCGCACGGGCGGACGAAGTGCTGGACCCGGAAGTTCTGACCATCGGATTCGCCAGACGTTTTGCGACGTACAAGCGCGGAACGCTGATTCTGAGTGATATCGAGCGGTTGCTGCGGCTGCTCAACGATGAAGAGCGTCCCCTGCAATTGATTTTTGCCGGTAAAGCCCATCCGCACGATGTGGCGGGGAAAGAACTGATTCAGCAGATCGTACGCTTCGCCCAGCGCGATGATGTTCGTAACCGCTTGGTTTTCCTTGAAGATTACGATGCCAACGTGGCGCATTACCTCGTTCAGGGCGTCGATATCTGGCTCAATACGCCTCGTCGGAATCTCGAAGCCAGCGGTACGAGCGGAATGAAGGTTATCGCCAATGGCGGCCTGAACCTGTCGATTCTCGACGGTTGGTGGGTGGAAGGCTGGAACGGCGACAACGGCTGGGCCATCGGACGCGGCGAGGAATACGAAGACCTCAACTATGCCGACCATGTGGAAAGCCAGGCTCTTTTCAACCTGTTGGAGCATGAAATCGTTCCGCTTTTCTACGACCGCAAAAAAGGTATTCCCAGAGGCTGGATACGACGCATGAAGCGTTCCATGGCGACCTTGGGTTGGCAGTTCAATACGCATCGCATGGTCGAGGATTACGTCCTGCGCAGCTATCATCCTGGAATGAATCGTAAAGCGGCCTTGCTGGCCGATAACGGAGAACCAGCACGCGAACTGGCCCGCTGGCGGCGGTCGATGTACATGCAGTGGGTGCAGATCAACGTCGAGGAAGTCAACGCCGAAAAGCTGGTGTCGCTGAAAGTCGGTGACGAACTGGCCGTTTCCGCCGTGGTTCATCTGGGAGAGATCCAGCCCGGTGACGTTCGGGTGGAGCTGTTTTACGGTGGTATCGGTAGTTCGGGCGATATCGAAAAAGGCCAGAGCCTGGGGATGACGATCGTCAAGGAACTGGGTAGCGGACGCTATCGCTACGAAGGCCGTGTGCCGCTGGTCGTTACCGGTAAAAACGGATTTACGGTGCGAATCACCCCCGATCACGATCTGATCGCTACCCGCTTCATTCCGGGCTTGATTGCCTGGGGATAATTCAAAACTACCGTAAATTCAGGTCGGGTGATTCTTCACCCGATCTGAATTTCGAGTAAATTGACAACCATTCCAAGTTTAAGTTTTCCTGAAAACCCGAGGGGTTATCGCTGCTTGAAGAATTCTTGCAGCAGTTCTTGGCGAATGATCTGATTGTTCTGGATCATGGTTCGCATGGTGGAGGAAACTTCTTCGTGCAGGGCGGCGTCGTCAGGCTGATCCGGTGCCGGAAGGGTTCCGTGCACGAGATCGAAAATGAACTCCTCCGGTGGCATCTCGACTTTGTCTTCCAGTTTGTGAACCAGATGGAGCAGGGTTTTCATGGAACTCGGATCGGACTGCATGAGATCCATAGAAATGCCCGAAGGTTCCGAGTCGAAATCAGGCAATTCCAACGCCATATCCTTGGTTTCAACGCGCGAACTTTCGAAAGTTTCTTCCAAATCGTCGTCGTTCAACCCTTCGTTCAATTCTTTTTCCGCATCCAGGAGCCATTGTTCGTCCAGATCCGCATCGGGAAGGTCTGGGTCGATTTCCCGATCTTCTTCCTCGGCGTCGGATGAACCGAGCCAATCGTTGCTATCGTCCAGACCGTCGAAAGCCTCGACACCGGAAGGTTTCTCGTCCTGAGACAACTCAACAATCGGTTGAGAGCCGGAATCGTCGAGCATGGTCATTTCGGACGTGGTTTTTTGAGAGGCGGTTTCAAATGATTGTTCCACCGAAGCTTCGTACTCGCCACTATCCATCGATCCTTCGGCATGGTAGTCCAGCGTTTCCCCTTCGGAATCGAACCATTCTTCCAACTCTTCGGGAGGAGCATCTCCGGTGACGGCCAGAACTTCGTCTACAAGGTCTTCCTCGGAATGCTGCACTGGAGGGGGTGGCGGAGTGGATCGGTCGATTTCTTCGGGACCATCTGCTGGTTCGGAGAATTCGAGCATCGGTTCCCCCGGAGCAGGTTCCGCTTCGGCGAGATCCAGAATTCCATCGATATCCTCCAGCAGGTCTTCTTCACCGGTCGCGGGCAATTCGGGTGGCTCTTCTACCGGAGAAACTTCCGTATCTTCAATGGCTTCGACCGCTTCGTCCTCATCTTCTTCTTCAATGGAACGGAAGATCGATAGTGATCGATTCTCGCGCTGCCGGAGCCGCTTCGACCGCTTCGTCCTCGTCAACTTCTTCAATAGACGGTAGGTCGATAGTGATTCGATTCACGTTCTGCAGGAGCTGCCTCGACCACTTCGTCCTCATCCGCTTCTTCAATAGACGGTAGGTCGATAGTAATCGATTCTCGTTCTGCCGGAGCTGCTTCGGCGACTTCTTCCTCGTCAACTTCTTCGATGGACGGAAGGTCGATAGTAATCGATTCTCGTTCTGCCGGAGCTGCGTCGGCGACTTCTTCCTCGTCAACTTCTTCGATGGACGGAAGGTCGATAGTGACCGATTCTCGCGCTGCGGGAGCAGCTTCGGCGGCTTCTTCTCCCGTCGACTTCTTCGATGGCGGGAAGGTCTACCGTTGCAGTTTCTTCCTCATCTTCGGCATCGAAATCAAATGAAATATCTTCGTCGTCCACCTCTTCGATGGATGGAAGATCCATTGTTGTTGGTTTCTTCTTCCACTTCCTCGATCGCTGGAAGAATCTACCGTTGTGGCTTCTTCATCGGCATCGTCGATGGTTTCGACGGGAGACGTGTCCACCTCCAGGTCTTCGGCAGGTGTGGAGGACGTCGCGGAAATCATTCGGTCCACTTCGTCCGGGTTAAAAACGAATTCTTCGGCACCTTCCGGAAGTTCTTGAATCGACTCCGCTTCCATTTCCACTGTAGAATCATCCTCATTGACGTCTTCCGAAGAAAGAGCGGTCATCTCCAGCGTGGTCTTCGGCGGGGTGATTCGAGAACCCGGGTGTGGGTTTTTCCGAATCCAACTTATCGGCAGATTCTTTGAGCGTTAAATCGATGTTGATCGATAGAAAACTCGAAATCGGATTTCTGTTCGTCATCCTCAACCGGATGATCGAACAATGCATCGGCCTTCTTTGAGTAACTCCGTAGAAATTTTATCGGTGCCGATATCGATGTCGGTGTCATCGAAATCTTCGTCGAACGAATCCATCACCGTCGTTTCTTCATCCTCTTCTGCCGCGATTTCTTCCGGTTCCTCTTCAAGGATCTCCGGCATCAGAATTTCGGTCGATTCTTCTTCGACGGCTTCGACAGCGATGGGTTCCGGTCCTTTTTCAGGTTCCGGAGCTGGTGTTTCTTTCGTAGCTTCCGCCCTGTTCCCCGTCGTGATTTTCAATTGGGAGGAACTTCTTCGTTTCCAACGCCAGATATAGCGCTCGATCGCTTCGAGGACTTGGGTCAATGATGCGACAACCGGCTTGACGCGTTTGCCGGTTTTGGCTTCGATCTGTTCGATGATCTCTTCATCGGTAGGATCGAAAAACGCGACGTAGAGAACTTCCTCTTCGCCTTCGCGCTTGATCGAAACGGGAATGAAGCGTTTTTTTCTGGAAATTTCCGCAGGATAGATCTTTGCGATGTACGACGGAATTCGCATGTGCCGCAAACTGACCAGGGGATAGCCGGTATTGGAGGCGATGTTCTGGGCTAGGTCGTTTTCGTCGATCTGCCCTTGTTGAATCATCATTTCGGCAAAATGTTGACCGGATCCGTTGCTGGACTGAATGCACTTCTCGACATCTTTGGCTTCCGCCATACCGATCTCGACGACAAACTCGGCCAATCTCTGGTGACGCGTCATCTGAAATACCAATTTCTACGGCGGCTGCTTCTCCTTGAGATGGACAGCCACTTCATAATCTTCTGTTGGTTTCGAATTCGTCCAACCTGGCTTTGGACTTGCTACAGCCCGCAAAGCGGAAAAGCGGCGCTTTCCTTTCGACGAATGGGAAAAAGAAAACTTATGCATTCTATTTTACGAAAACAATCGATGTTGGGAATCTTAAGATTGTGTTCATTTTCCAAACGCCGAAACGGTTTTCGAAAACAGAATAACCACAACAAACCGTATTATTGTGGATTTTTCACTTCTTTGCAAGGAATTCCCGACAAAATGACTTGTCGTCTAACCCTTGAGAATTGTCTCATTTTTTCTTGTTTTTGACGCTTTTGTGAAATTGACACGGCTTTCACCTCTTGTTACCATGGCTTTCGCGTTCCACAAGTGGCTCCAAAGGACCACGCATTTTTAAGGCTTCTTCGTTGGTTTTTCCGGGTTGAATTCAAGATCGGAAAACGGTTCGGGCCGGAATTTCCGATTGAAACTACGGCCATGTAGGAGTTTCGGTTGCACACACTCCCAAGGGTCCAATTCATATTCAAAGTGCTACTATTGGTATGGATACTGGGCTGGATACCTTTAGAGTCTGGATTTGCCCAGTCTCAGGATTCTTCCCCCGAAATGTCACCCATAGAATCCGGTGATCGCAACACGATGAAATTGCGTCTTGCGCAATTGAAAAAAACTGGAAATTCAATTAAACGTCGCCTTGAACAAACCCAACCTCAGTAGCAGTGAAACAGAAATCATTTTAATGCAATTGCAGTCCGTTCACGACGAAATGGACAAGATCGAAGAAAGCTTTCCCATTCGGCGATTCCAGCTCTCGATGTAGATTTGAAATCCATGAACATCGAAAATTGGAAAAATTTCTTGTTGCAGTATCGTTTCTGGCTTTTCGGAGGGGTGGCAGTACTGTTTGTTTTGCTGCTGCTGCGCTGGATGATTCTCGAATGGCTCCGTCAACGAAAACCATCCGATACCAAAGATAGTGAATCACAGGGAGGGACGCCAAACCCGAACCATGACCCCGGTTCTAGTCTCAAACGAAGACCATGACCGCTGCCGATGCTTCCGGTTCGACGCCGGTTTTACAAACCCGATGTGATGCAACCCGTGCAGCTTTGCGATATCCAGGCTCATATCGATCACCTGTTTCTATCGGCAGGCGGTATGGCGGCACGAAGGACGGTGGAATTCATTCTGGAACAGGGTGTGTTGTGGAATGCCAGCGATATCCACCTCAACCCTGAAAACGAAGCCGCAACACTTGGTTTTCGCATCGATGGTGTATTGCAGCATCTTGCTGAAATCAGTCACTGATCGGTATCTGAAGCTTGTCAACGTATTGAAAGTATTGGCCAATCTCGTGCTATTACGAAAGCCGTGCCGCGCAGGATGGCCGCATTATGCTGGTTGCCAACGGGCGGACCATCGAGTTTCGCGTAGCGACGATTCCCGTGTTGCTGGGGCGAGCGGGTGATCATGCGGGGTGGTGGATACGGTTTCGATGGAATACGAGTTGGATCGACTGGGGCTTTCCAAAGAGACCGCTCGACGAAATGAAGCAACTGGCCCAGCGCCGGGACGGTGTGTTGCATTGCTCGTCCGGTCCGATCGGTTCCGGCAAGAACCACGACGCTGTATTCGTTGTTGAAATGGATTCGCCAGACCACACCCGGCACCTCCATTGCTACGCTGGAAGATCCCATCGAGCATGCGCTTCCCGGTGTGGCGCAGGTGGCAGGTCAACGCTGCGAAAGGATTGACATACACCCAGGGATTCACCAACCTGCTACGTCATGATACCCAGGTCGTACTTATCAGCGAGATTCGCAATTTGGAGTTGGCGAAACTGGTGATGCAGGCGGGGCACACGGCGCAACTGGTGTTTTCCACCATCCACAGTGCGACAACGGAAGGCGCGGTGGATCGATTGTTGGACATGGGTGTGGAATCTTATGTATTATTCAATGCTGTAAAAGCGGTTCAGGCGCAACGCCTCGTTCCGCGAAACTGCCCTTTTTGCCGGGAAATCTACCAGCCGGAACCCTATGTGCTGGAACGAGCCGGGCAGGTCGTCGATACCGAAAACGCCGTTTGGCGGCGCGGTGTGGGGATGCGACCGTTGCGGTGGAACAGGAAATCAAGGGGCGGGTGGTGATCGACGAGTTGCTGCGTCTCGACGATCCCAGCCTGTTGCCAGACGATTACGGGCCGTGCCGAAAGGCTGGTCCAATTGCGTTCGCTGAAAAACCACACGTTGTGGGAAGACGGTGTGCGCAAAGCCTTTGAAGGGGAAACGACCCTGGAAGCCGTCGCCCTGGCGACAGACATTATAGATTCGACGACGTACCCGTTTTTCCAGCCGTGGGATGGAGCCTTTGGCGCGTTCCGTTTACTAAACGGCAGAGAAAACGACCGACATCAGGAGTGCACTCGTGGCCGATGAAACGTTGAAAGACAATCGGGAAATCGTCCAAGACGAAAAAAGCCGAAAAGCTGGCGCCGTCGCCTGATCAAGCTTGTTTTGATCGGCGGTGGACTGTTGACGAGTCTTGTGGTTTTTTTGCTGCTTTTCGTGATTTTTTCTACCGTTGAACGCTTTATTGCAACAGGTGGCGTTACCCCAGGCGAGGGAGATGCTTCAGCATGAAGACATCACCATCGGGAATGCCGAATTTTACCTGTTCGACGGTTTCGAGTTGCACGATATCCATGTGGGACCGCCCAAAGGCTATTCCGAGGATATCGTCAATCTGAAACGGCTGGCGGTTCATTACGATTTGTGGAGCGCTCTGGACGACAACCTGCTCGTTCGCGAAGTCGCGGTCGAAGACCTCAAAGTCTATCTCGAAATCATCGAGGAAAAACCCAGCGTGCAGGCGCTTCTCGACAACCTGCCGCCTTCCGAGGAAAAACCGGAAGAACCCGAAGAGGAAAAAGAGCCGGAACAGCCCGGCGAGCCTCCGGCGCTTAAAGTGACGCTCGAAAAAATCGCCTTGACCGGATTTGAAGCAGGGTTCTCGGATGGTAACATGAAAGCGTCGTTCGGGGTTCTCGATGTGAACCTGAAGGGATTTTTCAGCTTTACGGAGACGCACCTCGATCTCAGCGTGGATATCGGCTCCAAGCAGGAAGGCGAGCCGAACGTTTTCTTCAGTCAAATCAAGCCGGTTCCGGTAGAAGCCGAATTGAAGCTGAAAACCGATCTTAATGTGGCGGTGGATGTCGGCGAGCAACTCGACAAGCCCAAAGCCAAAGTCGATCTGGATTTCCTGCTGGCCTCCACCAAGTTGGAAGGACCGCTCGATCTGCCGCCGGTCCGTCTGGAAGCCAAAAGCGAGGCGGGAGCCGATTTGTTGAGCGATGACGCCCGTTTGGGAAAACTGAGTGCTTCGTTCAACGGAGAGGAATTGCTGAGTCTGCGAGCCGATCTGAAAGGTTTGGAAACGCAGGATTTCGTACTCTATCTCGACAAGGCGAGGTTGCCGTTCGCGACGTTTGCGCCGTATGCCCGCGCCGTGCTGGTCGAAGGCAGTCGTTTGGAGTTGGAAGGCGAAGCCGGGTTGGAGAACTTCGTCATCAAGGGAAATGTACCGAAACTGGCCGAAATGGCTTTGCCTGAGGTGGAAGGGCGCGTTTACGTTCGAAAGCTTGGTGTGGACGTAAAAACCCTCGAAAAACAGCCTTTGGCCGAGGGTGCGCCGGAGCCGGTGATCGATCTGCCGATACCGCCGTTGCAGGTCAAGGTCGCAGGAATCAACACCGAGTTGGACGTGTGGGTCACGCCGGAACCGAATGCGTTGAAATCCCAGGAGATTTTGAAAAACCTGAAGAAGTCCGAACCTGTCGAGCATCCTACCGTACAACTCAAGGGTTTCGTCGGGTTGGGTTCCTTGGCCGGTTTCGGAGCGCAGGTGGAATCGCTCATGGTGGATCTTGCGGCGGGAGTCATGTTGAGCGAAATGGAGCCTACCGAACTGGCGGCTACCGTTAATGTAGCCCTGAAACGCGTTGCTTACGATGTCCCGGAGCAGGGGCGTGTCCAAACCTCGTTGCACACCGAGCTGGAGGTTTCCGGTAACCTGCCGACCATGAGTTTCGATCTGTCGCGGCTGGATGTGGATGTCAACGATACGGTGAAACTCGCCATGACGGCGAACTTGAAGCAGATGGGTGAAAAAGGTTTCGAGGTGGATGTCCAATTGAAACCGCTATCGCTTCCCAAACTGTTGGCGATGGCCCCCCCCGGCGCACGAGCCGGTCTGCCTCCGGGATTCGAACTCGATGGCGCGATTCGATTGGATACGCACCTGAGCGGTACGCTTCCTCCGATAGAGCGGCTTTCGACGCTAGGGAACGATCTTCCCGCCGCGTTTCGCCTGCCGGTGAATTTCGATATCCGGCCTGCATTCGATAATCTGAGCGTCGGCGTTCCCGATCAATCGCTATGGGTGAAAAATCTCGATGGCGCAATTCATTTATATGGTACGCCGAGCCATATCACCCTCGAATCCCCCGCTGACGAGCGCCTGGGTATCGAGCGCATTGCCAAAGATGACTTGGAACTGGCCGTCAATGGCGTGAAACTGCCACTGAAACTTACGTTCAAGCCGCTGGAAAATACCTCGACTCTCGATCTGAAAACCGGCGTTACCGTGCAGAAAATTCGTGCGGGACAAGCCGGGGCGACCGTCGAAGGACTGGCCGTTACGGTCGATCAATCCCTCGGGTTACCTGTGCTTCAAGCCTTGAAAGGACAGCGTTTCGACATCGCCGGAATCGACGTTGGTTTGGAATTCGGTTTGGAGGCCGTACGACTGGCGCAGGAAGGTTTGACGCTCGACATCCGCAACCCGGAAAAAGGTGCGGCCGGGACACGTACGAAGATCGTGCGCGAGCGCGTACGGTTTTCCTACGATCCGGCGCGCCGGGCCGACGATCAGGGCGTGGTTTATCCCATTTCGTTGCAATCGTTCACGAAGTTGGGCAATTTGTCCATCGAAGAACAACAACTCGACCTGCGCAATTTCGTTTCGGAAGAAAAAATCGAAATCGCCGGGTTGTGGTTGAAAGGGTTGAGTCTCGACAATCCGGTACCCACTAGCAAACCACGCTGGATCAAAATCACCGGTGGATTCCGTCCCAATGACGATCCCGACGCTAAAGGCAGCGAGAAAAAACGGCGTCTGTGGATTTCCAAGCCGGATGCGCTCGACCGTCCCATATCGGACAGCCGCTTTGATATGGAAATCCTCGTGTCCATTCCCCGGCTTCGTTATCCTCCCGTCGATAAAGACATTTTCGCCGACGTGGCCTTTGTGGAGATTCGCAACCTGGAGTTCCACAACCGTTCCCACGGACCGAAACTTACCTTCAAAGGACGTACGGGTCGCATCGTCTATCCGGGGACCACGCTTCCCGAGTCGGACATGCAGCTTTTCGCCGGAATCGAGTTGCCGCCGGTTACCGAGAAACAGGACGCCGCGCACATTATCGCGATGGGATCGAAAAAGGATCACACCTATACCAGCGTAGAGTTGGGTGGCAAGATCGGTTTCGAGGCACGGATGCGCAATCCTACGCCGGAGATGGGTGAATTCGCCGGAAAACTCGTGGCCGACAAGTTCCATGCCTGGATCGAGCAGCACGGACAGGCTCCGAGCCTAGAGGATGGCACCAAAGTCTACACCATCAACGACCTGCATTTGTCCGACATGAACGTCAACGTGCCTATCGTGCAGCATGCGGACATTGCGTATGTCAACAAACTCGTGGCGGATCTTCCCAACAGGATGCCGGAATTGTTGAAGAATCCCTATCTTCTCTGGCCTCCGTCTCGGCAGATTTTCGAGAAGGAAACCAGTCCCATCGTCAACGAAATGCGGGCGTACGGCGAGGAGGTTTCGGGTATCGGCATCGACAAAGTGGAAGTCAACACGAATTACCGCTACGTCAAGGACAAAAAGGAAACCGGGCGCGTGGACGTGCCCTTGGTGGTCGATCAGGTGGCCGTGGATATGAAGTACACGGACTGGGTGCTCGAACTCGACCGCATCTACCTGCAATTGCTCAACGGCGACATCGGCGGAAATCTGGCGGTGCAGATCGTCGGCGTGGACCCGCTCGATGTCTACATCCAGCTTCGCAGCCAGATCGGCGGGATCAACCTGGCCGCTTTGGACCCGAAACGCGCCATGGAAATGAAAGACATTCCCGTCGAGGAACGTCCGCCTCTGAGCGAAAGCACCGAAATCGCCATGCGCACTGATCTGGATTTCAAACTGAAAGATCGCTGGACCAGCGGCGACGTGCACGTTACGAAATTGTCGCTGAAACACCTGAACGAGCTGTTGAAGTTCATCGATCCGGGACGGAAAAACGATGCCATCCAGGATCAGAGAGCTTTGATCAATGCCTGGTACGTGACGATGTGGAAGCCGCAGGTCAAGTTGCTTTCGCTCAACATTCGTCACGGAAAACTGAACGAAGCCTTGAAACTTCGCGTTGTGGGAATCCAGGCCATTATCGACAACGTATTGGAAGGTCTGAAGGTACACGACCTGGATATCGTGCCGGTGCTCAATCAGTATCTCGACCCCGTGTTTCCGCGTCCGAAACCGGTAACGACCGTAGAAATCGGACCGACGCCGGACGAACGAGCGCAATCGGGAGATGCCCGACCCATGTAATTTCGAAATGTTTTCGGTAATTTACCGAGTGAACCTCTTAGGAGTACGCCCAAGGAGTGGCTGTCATGCGTTTTGTACGAATCGTAATTCCCGTGTTGATGCTGTTCACCGCATGGACGGATTTCGGCTGCATGTCGATCCGGCCCCAGGTGGTCAGCCAGAAAACCCAACTCGAACGCCAGATTCTGGGTGAATTCGAGCAACTCGAAAAAGACCTGATCATGGTGTCGTCGGTGCGTTCGAAAGGCGCGGCCGAAGGCGAGTTGAGTCCCGCCCATCGTGAAGCCTTGATGGCGGTGATGAACCGCCAGTTCCGTCGGGACGACATCGAGGAATACAAGCGAAGCAAGAATGCGGGCGAAGGATTGAACGGCCTGTTGCGTTTCTTCCCGAGCACCGAAACCCGTTCGGACAATGAGTTGGAAAAGCGCATTCGAAAAACGATCGACGAAGAAAACCGGGATCGTGAAATCATCATGCGCCGTGTAATCGATATGCACGAGGGACTCGATGACAATGACCTGAAGACCGTGCGGACGATGCTTGGCGAGCTTAATCAGGCCGATTGCCGGGAAGGCGATTTGATCGAGGATGAAGAAGAAGGCTGGATTCCCAAGCCGCTCGAACAACCCTGATGTTTTTTAGTATTCAGACCTCTGTCCGCCATGGACGGTTGACGATACGTGAAGGAGGCAAACCGATGGTTCGGCGCCGCACCCTGGTCCTTTTCCTGCTTTTGCTGTTGATTTCAATCGGAATCGACGGCTGCGCCAAGCGTTCGCGAGGCGGAGGCGAATACATCCCGGAAGAGTTGCTGCCGATGTTCGTTTTAAAAGACGAACGAGGCAAGGTAACGCAGCCGGTAAAACTGACCGATTATTCCACGCAGGAGCTTTACGGCAGGCTTTCGCCTTCGGGTAATCTGCTGGCGTATTCGGGCAACCAGAAAGATAATTTCGATATCTGGCTGCGGGATTTGTCTACTGGCAGTATCGAGCAGATCACCGAGCACAGCGCCGCCGATCGGATGCCTGCCTGGTCGCCGGACGGCGAAACGCTGGTGTTCGTGTCGATGCGCGATGACGTCAAAGGTGATTTGTACCTGTGGCGCGGTGGAGACGCGGAAGTCGATTCCGACGAGGATCAGTTGACCGCACGGACCTACGCCGACCTGTATCCTGTATTTTCACCCGAAGGGCGCTTCATCTATTACGTTCAGGCCGACGAGAAACGAAGCCGCATCGTTCGGCTTGATCTGAATCGGATCGAAGATAAAAAAAACAAATACGACGATATCGCTCAATTTCCCGTCACCGACTGGTCACGCCTCAATGCGACGCATCCGGCGATTTCTCCCGACGGTTCGCGGCTTGCGTTCACCGTATTCCGTGAAGGACGGCAGGCGCAGATTGCCGTGATGGACATCCGTTATCCTTTCGATATGGACGGAACGGAAAAAAGCTTCGAAAAACTGCGCGATCTCGATGACGAGAAAAAGCCGATCGGTTACGGAAAAATTCGCACCGTGACAACCGGCGGATACCCTTGCGGTTTTCCGGCATTCAGCCCGGACGGCGAAACCTTGTATTTCACTCGTTTTCATCAGGGACGTCCCGAACGCGCCCTGGAAGCCGACGCGGAAGGGTCTATCTGGTCGATTGCAACCCGAAGTTTCAAGAAAAAATCGCCCGATGCCATCATGCAGACCGCCGTGCAGCTCACACCCGACAGCGGAGTCAACGTATTCGTGCAAACTCACGCGGCGGGTGTGGTGTATTCCACCGGGCAAGGAGCCGATTTCGATGTCTGGCTGATTCCGCCCGAAGGGCTGTTGTCCCAGGCGGCGAATGCCAAGGCTCAATACGAGCAGGCTTCCTATTTCGAAGACGATTACGGGCGCGTGTATGCACTGCAAGCCCTGGCGGCGTTTCCTGCCGACGATACGGTCGTGAAAGGTCTGTACGAAGCCGGGGTGTTGTACGAAAAGCTTGGGGAATTCGAAAAGCAGCAGGATGTACTCACGGCTTTGATCGACAAACCGCAAGCGACCGGCTTTTATAAGGATTTCGCGCTTGTGGATCGCGCCGTATCGCCTGCGTTCGCCATTCGGGCGCGCACGGTCGCCACGGGTATCCGACTGCAAGCTGTCGATGTGGAAAAAGCCGAGCGTCGCCTCGAAGCGGTTCAAACGCTATTGTCCACCGAAAAAGGGAAGGGCTATTATCGCATCCGGCAAGGCGACCTGAAACGTCTGTTGTCCGAGTTGCCTGAAGCGCGGCAATTCTATCAAACGGCGTTTAATGAATTTTCCGACACATGGGTCAAAGAAAAAGCCTACATTCGTCTGGGCGAGTTGAATGAAGTCTTTCCCGTGCGGCGACCTCTGGCCGAATACTTCCTTTCCGTGTTCAACCGCTGGCCCGGGCAGGACGATCTCCACCGCGAGGCCGTGGCCGAACTGCTCGACGCGAACGCCTATAACGCCGATTCGAGCGAACAGCTAGCCCGACTGAGAACCTGGATCGACCGCCACGACGACAAACCTTTGTTTGTGTCGCTGGCGTTGTTGCGAATGAGCGAACTGTTCGAGGCCGAAGGAAAAATCGAGGCGGCGGCTACTAGCGTTCGCAGTGTGTTCGAGCGGTTCGCCGATGTCGAACCCGAAGCCTCCGTGGCGTCGTTGAAGGCTGGAAAATATGCCATCGATTTAGCCGAAACGCTTCGTGGTGAAGGACGCTACAACGAATCCAACACATATTATGCTCGTGCTTTGGACGCCTACGAGCGTTTGATCAAACGCTATCCCGTACGTCATCCGATGCATGTGAACGCGAAAAAGGCGTTTTTGAAACTTTCGCTGGAGTTGGCGTATCAGGCCGAACGCGATGGTGACGCAGTGAGAGCCTACAAGCTGTACGGGCGGCTGCTCGATGTGGAACCGGACATGTTGCAGGCGTTGCGCAAGCGAATCGCCATGGACCTGTTTCGTGATCTTCCACAACCTCCCGAAGCCGATGCGGCGGAAGAGGATGTCCAACGCTATATCAAAGAATTCGAAAGCGTACGTGAAACCAACTGGGACGATCAGTTGAAGCTCTGGGAAAAAGCCCTGGAGGAAGAACCGAATCGTGCCAGCCTTCATTATTGTCTTGGCTATCTGTATACCTACAGACCGGACCTGTCCAAAAGCAATCTGAAGCAGGCCGAAATCCACCTGGAGCGCGCCAAGGATCTCGATGCTTCCAGCCCCTTCCCCTATATGACGCTGGGGTGGATCTACGAAATGCGCGAGCGTCTGTTCGGCGATGTGTCGGACTCGTGGATTCCCTTGGCCATCGATGCGTACAAAACCGCGTATACCCTCAACGATCGTCATTTCGACCGCCAGACCGAGGCGGATTTGCTGCTCAACCGCGCCATGGCGTATTCGGCGCTAGGTAACGGTTGGAATATTGCCTACGACCTGTTTTCCCAACGACAGACGTTGGGCGTTCCCTGGCGCAGCCCGGATCGTGAATTGATGATGTGGCACGGTTTCGGACAGGCGGCGTACCAGATCGACCGCTTCGACGAGTCCATTGCACATTACGAGCGGGCGCTATCCATTGCACGAAGGCGCATCACCGAAGAAACTTCTTTGAAAGCCATGGCTTACAAGGCTTTGGAAGCCGAGTTGATTGCTCGCATGGCGCTCGTTTATCATGCTGCCGGAGACTTTGCCACCTCGACCAGTTATTTCGAGCAGGCCATCGATAGTTATCGCAATGCCGGGAAAAACTACTGGCTGGGACCGCTGACGCGCTCGATTGCCTACAATTATATTTTGCAGGGCGATTATTACAGGGCTATCGAAAAAATCCGCGAAGCGGAAGCCTATGTCGAGGAGCATGGTGTTCCGCCGTCTCCCGATGTCAGCCGGATCGCGCTCAACCCCAATTCTTCGTTGGCACCTAACGGTTTCAACAAAGAAGGGGAACATTACGTGCGGATTTCCATGCGTGAAATGGTTCTGCGGCGCAACGACGCGACCTGGTACGCCGTCGAGGAAGGACGGCAGAAGCTGGAAAACCGGGAAAATAACTGGAAACGTGCGGATGATTCCTCCAAACCCGATGCGGTTCGCGAAGTGTTTACCGTGGCCAATCGCCTGGGATTGGATGAACTCGACCTCGGCCATCGAGAGCGTTTCGAGGAATTCGTGGATTTCATCTATGAAGAAGCCGTTGCGTTGCAATGGGATGACGCCATGCCCGCTGGCTACGAGTTCCAGGGTAATCCCGACGATTTCGGCGTTATGGCGGCCAATGTGACCAACGCCGCCGAACGGTTGCTTCGGGATCTGCACCGGGGAATCTGGGTAGAGCCTGAGGAACTGGAACGCCAGAGTTTACGGATTCGGCAGATGGTTCGCTGGCGGTACGATACCGAATGGCGGATGGGAGGCAACCTGTTCGCTTCCGAGGAAACCCGGCTGAAATTCCTCAATGCGGCGGCTCTTTTGGAGTTGGCTTACGGACGTTCTCTGGCGACACAGACCGACCCGGATTCTCCGTTTACTCTTCAGGGAAAGCTGGATCAATGGTTGGTTCAGGTAGGATGTTTTTCGGATGCCGTCGGATTGCTGCTCGAAGCCGCCCGACGAACCGCGCCCGAAATCGAAGGCATCGTGCGTCCCGAACCGGATTTCCGTGAACTCGGGGACACGGCGCGACTCCGCTGGCATCTGCAAGCACTCGTGAATCTCGCTGAAGTGGCATCGTATTTTTCCGAACCCGGTGAAATCACGGAAGATCGAGGGATGGAATTCTTGCGGAAGGCCGAGGCGGTGTGTCATCCACCTCTGCCGGAAGCGGAAGGAGAAGAAACCGTCGAACCGCCAAGGCAACTCGACTTGGGCGAGATGTGCTGGATCGTGGACATGGAAATCGCCATGCGCACGAAAGATGGCGAAAAGTCGGAACAAATCATCCAAGAATACGTAAACACCTGGCCCGGTCTTTTGGGTGAGAACTACCTTAAGCGATCCGCTACCGTTCGTCAGGCGCTTTTCGGTCGGGCGCGGGAAATTGCACGGATCGAAAAACGATACCGTAGGATGTTCGAGTTGGCGGAGTTGGAAGACCGGAAAATGGTGGCGGACGAGCTGGCTGCTTTCGGTTTCCGTTCACCGTTCGCACCGTTGCAGCAGGCATTCGATTATCTAGGGCAATGGGTGGATTACTACCGCCGCGCCCAGGTTAATCAGAGTCTTGAAGACGGTTTCGAGGCCCGGCATGAGCAGGCGGTTGCAGCTATGGACAAAGCGCGTTCCGCCGATGTCTGGAACGAAATCTGGCGTCGGATCGAAACGCAGTCGCCCGAAGCACTTGACTTGCTGCGCCCGCAGGCGTTTCCCACAAAAGATATTTCGGAAGCTTTAGGGAAAGACGGTGCGATCATCAGCGCCGTACGAGCGGGAGACGAGTTGTGGTTTTTCGTGTTGAAAAACGCGGGAGACGATCTGAAGATCCTGCCGACCCGAGCCAAAGTCGATTTTCGCGAAGCCGCTAGACTGGCTGCATTGGGACGCGACAACGTGGAAGCGTTTGTTGCAAACCTGAAGCTCGAAAAGTTGCAGCAGCGATTGGGTGGAAAAACGCTGGTGTACTTCGATCTTTCGAGAATTTCTCCTTACATTTCCTCCGAAGCGTTTGCGCGTGTTGTAGCGCCTTCCGATGCGCGTTTTCTATTCCTGACCGGTGCGCAGGAATTGGCCGATGCCTACCGCGCCCGCAATGTATACGATGCAAATCGCTTGTTGCTGGCTTCTCATCGGGATGAAGAACCGGAGACGTTCTCGGAGGATACCGTTGAAACGCTTAAAGGGTCGTTGACGGGCTGGAAGGTGGCTCGACGCTCTGAGATCACTGGAGAAAACGCCGCTTTCACGTTGCAGCAGGCGGGGGCGCAAATCTGGCTCAATCCACTGCATATGGAGCCCGGCACGGTGGCGAATATCGGGCTAACCCTGGGAGGAGTGGTTCCGGGCTTGGAAGATCTCCACTTTGCACACTTGCTGGGGGAGCGTTTCAAGACGCGCCTCGTCGTGGCTGCTGCTGTAGATTTGGCGGACCGCGACCGGAACCGATTGTTGATGTTGGGTCGTTATGTGCACGCTCTGGGTGTACCGTCGGTGGTGCTTGTGCCGATCTCTTCGTTTTACGAAAACGACCTGGCCGAGTGGCTAGCGGATTTCGGAAACAAGCTCGACGATCGTTCGGCTGCCGAAACGTTTTTCCTTACCCAACCTCCTGAATCCGAATGGTTCGTGACTACCGGTCCCTTCAAAGATGATTCGGGTAGCGGTGTGGATCGCTACGAATTCCCTCGGTTTTTCGGCTATGAAGGCATCGTGCCCGGAGCCAAGAACGCATTCGGGCAAACCGCAGAAAAGCTTAGTGCCGAAGGAAAACGGGAGCAGGCGGGCGGATGTCATCGTTGCGCCGTAGCCAGTTTCGAAGCTGCGCTGGCTCAGTTGGGAGGCAAAGACGGGCAGCAGTTCGAAATTCTTCGTCTTCTCGCAGTGTCGTACGAACGTCTCGCAGATTGGGAAAACGCCATTCGGGTCGGTCGATTGCTTCTGGATATCGCTCCGAAACCGATGGATGAACGAACCCTAGAACTCTGGACGAAGCTGCCTCGTTGGTTGTCCCGTGCGGGACAGGTCGAGCAGGCGGAGAGTGAAAACCAAGCGGTCGAGACGGCTCTCAACGAACGCCTGAAGGCTGCCAATCGCAATGATCGCCGTAAATACCTGTTGTTGTTGATGGAAACGTTCTCGTTGCGTGGAGACCTGCAACGGCAAAACGGCGCATTCGAACAGGCGGTGCAAACGTTTTCGAAGGGAGGGCAGTGGATCGCCCGGCAGTCGAAAAACGGTGCGGACAGCCAAGCATTCCAGGCCAAAGCCGCCGAAATGTATGCCGAAGCGGCATTGGTCGCGTTACAGGGGCTGGATGACCGCGTGCGCGCTCGAACATTGTTGGAATCCGCACGAGAAAACCTGCCGACGTTGGATCGCGCCGGCTATCTCGATCTCGAAGCGCAACGAGTAGAATTGGCGAAGCAGGAAGCCCAGGAAAACGGCGGCTCTCGTTCCCGCCGTTTCAGAAAGACAGTCGAAGGTGTGGATGCGTCGTTGGAGTCGTTGCGTCCGGTTGCTCTGGCGTATGCCGTCGTAGAGGATGCCGAGGCCGCCTTGCTGCTCGCCACGGGTGATGCCTCCGCCGCCGAACGGCAGGCCGGGCGAAGCCTGGAACTTGCCGAAGCCGCCGGTGCATGGTCGCTGGCTCGACAGACCGAAATCCGCCGGATCGAGGCTCGAATCGGGCGTGGCCAATGGGCCGATGCCCTGGTGGATATCGAGCGCAGCTTGTCCCATGTAGGTGAGGATGTTGCGCGAAACGTGCTGTTTTTGGAGCTTCGAGGGCGTGTTCTGGCACGTATGCAAAAGTTCGGACAAGCGTTGCAAAGTCTCGAAAAAGCACGAAAACTTGCGCTGGAGAAAAATCTCGAAAAACAGCGGATCGAGGTCTTGCATTCCATCGGGCGCGTTCATCTGGCGGCCGGTCGTCCCATCGAGGCATTGGGAGCCTTTAGAAAGGTCGTCGTCGCGACGCAATTGCGCCGGGACTGGCGCTTGAATATCGAGAATCGTTTGGATGTCGCCGAAGCGTTGGTGCTCGATGATCGGCCTAAAGAGGCATTGCTTTCACTGAAGGCCGCTCAAGAGGTCAACAAGTCATTCAAATCCGAAACTCTGGCATGCAAACTCGATGTAGCGTTTGGCCGTTTGTACTTGTTATTGGGAAAGAATGCCAAAGCGCTCGAATTTCTCAAGAAAGCCGAAAAATCGCCCATTCTTGCGGCCTACCCGGCATTGCATCGGGAAACGCTCTACGGTTTGGGAAAAGCCGAAAAAGCGCGAAGAGATGACAAACGCGCCGAGGAACATTGGCGTGCTGCGCTGGATGTTATCGAACGACAACCCGTCGTTTTGCATCGCTCGGTGGCTTCTCCACTTCACGGACAAGACCGCGACGTGTACGGCGCGCTGGTGGGACTTCTGAAAGATCAGGGGAAAACCGAAGAGGCGTTCGACGTGACCGAACGTCTTCGTGCCAGAGGATTTTTGAAAGTGCTCGGTACGGATGCCGTGGAATTTCCTCTCGAAAAACAGCGGAAGACCGCCGAAGCCTATCGGCAAGCGTTGTCCGCACTTCGTGAAGCCGAGATTGCTTACGCCACTCGTCCGGTTGCCGAAACCGATCGGTTCAAACAACGTCTCGACGAAGCCCGTCGAAGAACGGAAAGCGAGCGGGCTTCTTTGGCGGCTCAGGGAGTGGAGTTGCCTTCGTACCTGTCGGTCGATGCCTGGACCTATTCGAAGCTGAAAAGCCTGTTACCGTCTTCCGTTGCTGTAGTTAGTTATTGTCTGCTTGATGACCGCTTGCTGATTTTCGTGCTGAAGGGGCAGGCTCTCGATGTGGCCGAGGTCAAGGTTTCCCGGAGTGAGTTGGAACGGAATGTAAAAACGTTTCGTGGTAAATTGACATCGTTTTCTCCCGTCGAAGACGTTGCCGAAGCGTTGTTTACCCAGCTCGTCGAGCCTGTGAAGGATGCTTTCGGGGCGGACGTGCTGATTGTTCCCGATGGCCCGTTGCATTTCCTGCCGTTCGCTGCGCTTCGTAATGAAAACACGTGGCTTGCCGAGAGAAGCCGCATTGCTCATCTGCCCAGCGTGAATCATTTGCGTTTCCTCTCGTCGGCGGGCAAAGGGGTGTCGTCGCCGATGGCTTTCCAGTGGGAAGGCATGGGCCGCGATACGCTGCCGCCTGCCACGACCCGGCATTACGCCCGAAAAGTCATGGAATGGCGCGAGTTGGCGCAACAATGGCCGGAGTTGCCGTTTACAAGTAAAGAAGCCGAGAGTTTTGCAGAGACGTTCGCTCAAGAGCGAATGTTCACCGGAACAGCCGCTTCCCGGGAGAATTTCCTCGATCAAGCGGGGAAAGCCGGTCTGCTGCACGTGGCGACTCACGCCGTATACGACGAGACGGCTCCGATGCTCAGTTACCTGCAATTCGGAGGAAAGCCGGACGATGCGCTATTCCCGACTTTCGAAAGCCAGCGCGTGACGTGGTTCGATATCCTCGGGATGAAGCTCAACGCACGGATCGTCACTCTGTCGGCCTGCGAAACCGGTTTGGGTGACCCCGAAGGCGGAGCGAATCTGTTGGGTTTGCATCGGGCGTTCCTCACTGCCGGAGCCGGTACGGTGGTTTCGAGTCTTTGGAGAATCAGCGATCTTTCTTCCGGCGTGTTGATGAAAAACTTCCATCGCAACATTGCCAAGGGAGAATCTCCGGGTCAGGCGTTGCACGATGCGCAACTCCGCGTGATGCGATACTGGCCTCATCCCGCCTACTGGGCCGGATTCCGACTGGAGGGAACGGGACGGTAAGTAGCTGTACGTAAGATTGTATTTTCCGAAACGGGAGGGTTTTGCCCTCCCGTTTTTGTGTCGGGAATTTGTCGTGCGTTACCCTTTACTGATTCAATAACCAGCGGGAAATCACGATGCGCTGCACTTCACTGGTTCCCTCGCCGATTTCCAACAGTTTCTGATCCCGGTAGAAGCGAGCAGCGGGATATTCTTCCATCAGGCCGTAGCCACCGTGGATCTGGACGCAATGATTCGCGCAAAAATGCGCCACCTCGGAACAATTCAGTTTCGCCATGGCTGCGTAAGGGGCGAAGTTCTGCCCGGTATCGTGCAACCAACAGGCTTTGTACAACTGGGAACGGGCGGCGTCGATCTGCACGGCCATATCGGCAAGCTTGAATTGCGTGACCTGGAAATCGGATAGCGCCTTGCCGAACTGGTGACGTTCTTTGGAGTATTTCACCGCCGCCTCATAGGCTCCCTGGGCGCATCCCAATCCCATGGCGGCGATGGACAGCCGCCCTTTGTCCAACGTCTGGAGCATCTGCTTGAAGCCATCGCCCTTTTTACCGAGGATGTTCTCTTCCGGTACTTCCACATCGTCGAAATACAACTCCGCCGTATTCGAGGCGCGCCAGACCAGCTTTTTGTGCATGGCCACCGGCTTGAAGCCTTCGGTTCCCGCTTCCACAATGAAGCAGCTATATTCTTTACGGCCTTTTTCGTCCTTACCCGTCACGCATTGCGTGGTCACGCCGCCGGTCATTTCGTTGGCGGCGTTGGTAATGAAAATTTTCTGTCCGTTGATGCGCCAGTTGCCGTTTTCCAGCTTTTCAGCCTTCGTTTTCGAACCTCCGGCATCCGATCCCGCACCGGGTTCGGTCAGACCGAACCCCCAGAGCTTTTTCCCGGAACACAGGTCCGGCAGATATTTTTGTTTCTGCTCCTCGTTCCCGAAATAATACAGAGGACCGATCCCCAACGAGTTATCCGCCGCCACGGTCGCAGCTTGGGAACCGTCCACGCGGGCCAGCTCCTCGACGGCGATGACATAGGACAGGTAATCGTACCCGCCACCGCCGTATTGCTCGGAAACCGTCATGCCGAACAAACCCAACTCGGCCATTTTTTGTGTCAGTTCGTAGGAAAATTCTTCTTTTTCATTGAGTTCCAAAGCATGTGGAGCAATCTCGGCTTCGGCAAACGAGCGAACCTCCCGGCGCAAAATTTCCTGTTCTTCGTTCAGGTTGAAATCCATGGTCTTCCTCCTGCTGAGTCGTGAAAAAAACACTTCTTGCTTGTTCGTTTCGTGCTGTCGCACAAACCGGGTACCCAAACGGTAGGCTCGCTGTCACACTCGCAGGAAAAACGGGGACGCCTTGGTTGTCGTGTGTTCGGTTATAATAAAAGACTCAAACTCGGACCTTCACGCTTCCGATTGCGCATAAAAACGAAAAAACAAATCGAAAAAAACGGAACGGCGGCAGAAAAAATCCGCCGTTCCGAGGTAGAAAACTTATTTCTTCGGCACCCAGTGCAAATCGAGAATCGAGTACGTGGGATTCGTGGTGTTGAATCGCGGTTCGATAGGTAGTCCGATTTCCGGCTCACCGTCGAGGAGGTAGCTCATCATGATCGTGGAGCAACCCTCGATCTCGACGCTGATCAGGTGGCAGGGGAACGGCACCCGGTTGAACGCGCCCGGATGATGCACGGTAATGTGGGTGTGAATTTTCGCCTTTTCCATAGCGATGTCGGTCACATCGATCCACTCGGCCAACTCCAGCGTATCCGGGTCGTACACACGCGGAGGCAGGAAGAACGTGCCCGCGCTGTCCCCGTTGGGATCGGCTTTGGTGGCCAGCAGACGACCTTCGGTCAGTGCCTTGAAAAAGCGCGTCTCACCACCGTAAGTGTGAATGTGAACGGGATTGCGCGGTTTTTCGACGACGATGGGGTCCAGTTGACGGACGATCGTGGCGTCGGGATGCAAGTTATTGAAATCGTAGGTTCTCATCGTTAATCTCCTTGCCTGCTTAGCGGTTCAGGGGTTTCAGCAGATGATCCGGGTGCTGCAAAATGCTGCACGTCACATGAGAGCCGACACCGGCGTGGCTGATCGCCAGCCCGCGTCGAGCGTTGGGAACCTGCAGGTTTTCCTGATCTTCGGGAATGGTTTTGTCCCATTTCTCCCAGATTTTCGGATCTGCGTGGAACTTGGCCCATTCGTTACGCAACTGCCAGAAGAGTTCCACCACCTGCATGATTCCGGTGGCTCCCACCGAATGCATACAACCCAGCAGACCGCCGCTGAGGTTCGAAGGCAGCCGTCCCGGTTCGCCCGTATCGGGGTGACGCAGGTAGCAGTCGCCGCTTTCGACGTATTCCGGTCCCTGACCATAGGGTCGCAAACCGATGTCTTCGTAGGTCTGAATATCGGAGATCGTAAAGGCGTCGTGCAATTCGATCACGTCGAGGTCTTCGACCGGATCAGTCACGCCGGTCATGTGGTAGGCGTAATAGGACGCCATCCGCGCCGCGAGGAAGCCGGTGAATCCGGGGTAGCGGTCGCCACCGGGGAAACGCTCGCCGAGGTCTTTGTACAATTCGGGGGTTTCGTTGGGCAGCAGCGGAATTTCCATGTCCCGGCGGTCGGCGGTACGCAGGGTATGAGAACCGGCGGTGATATCGAACTTGATCGGGTTGTCGCTCAGTTTGTAGGCGGTATCTTCGTCGCACAGCAGGGCGCAGGAAGAACCGACCGACATCAGGCAGCAATCGTAGAAGCGCAGGGGATCGGCGACGATGGGGGAGTTTTCCACCTCTTCGACCGTAAGCTTTTTGCCACCCTGAGCGTAGGGATTGTGATAGCCGTATCCACGGTTTTTGACGGCGATTTTCGACATCGTACGGCGGAATTCAGGTGCGCTTTTACCGAAAATCTTCCAGTAGCGTTGCGCCATCAGGGCGTAATAGCCGGTATAGATGTGCCCCAACTCCGTTTCGTAATCTTTGTCGGCGGCGGTGGAGATGTAGTGGTTACCAACCCAGGTATCCACCTCGTCCATGCGTTCCCAGCCCAGCGCCAGAGCGCAATCCGAATAGCCGGACGCCACGGCGTTGGCGGCCATCCAGAGGGTGGAACCACCGGTTGCACCACCGGTTTTGACGCCGATGTTGCCAAGCGGGTCCAGGCCCAGGCGGTCGTGAATCACGGCCTCGCCCAAAAGCTGATCGCCGAAGTGATCGGCGAAATGTCCGTAATAGCAACTATGAATGTAGCTTTTGAGTTCGCGGATTCCATCCACTTTGAGGTTGTTGTCCAAGGCCATCTGACGAAATGCCTCGATACACAATTCCTCGGTTTTGCGGCCCCAATACTGCTTGCGAAAATCGCTCATGCCGCCGGCAACGATGTACACCGGGCGCATTTGCTTCGGGGTGGCCAACTGGCGCTCCGAAAAAGTAATCATGGATACAGCCTTCCTTTCCTGGTTGGGAGATTCCTTGCGGGTTCGATCCAAACACCGGAACGAACCCAACTCTCTAAAATCACTGGGATTTCGAACGTTCGAAACCCTGCGAGTCTCGCTTTACAATTGCGCGTCCAGAGCCGCCATTTTCGTCTTCGCGTTTTCGCGCACAAATTTGACAATCTCGTCCGTCGGCGTACCGGGACGGAAAATCCCGTTCACGCCAAGACTTTCGAGAAATTCGATATCTTCGTCAGGAATGATGCCGCCACCGAACAGAAGAATGTCAGTCGCTCCGCGCTGTTTCAGTAATTCACTGACTTTTTGGAACAACACCCGATGGGCGCCGGACATCACCGAAAGCCCAACGAAATCGACATCTTCCTGGATCGCCGCGTTGACGATCATCTCCGGCGTCTGGTGCAGACCGGTGTAAATCACTTCGATTCCGGCGTCCCGCAACGCACGGGCGACGATTTTCGCGCCCCGGTCGTGTCCGTCCAAGCCCGGCTTGGCAACCATCACTCGTATTTTTCCCTGGTTCATGGCTTATTTCCTCTCTAAATGTAGGCCGGGTCCTGGTATTCTCCGAAAACCTGCCGGAAGGCGTCGCAGATTTCCTGTTCGGTCACGTAGTCGCGTACGGCGTTGAGAATGTGGGGAAAAGTGTTGTCCCCGCTTTCGGCAACGTTGCGCAACGTTTCGAGGTGCTTTGCTACTTTCTCGTTGTCCCGTTCGGTCTTGACCTTTTTCAAGGCGGCGACCTGACGGCGCTCGGCTTCCTCGTCGATGTAGAGAATCGGGATACGGCTTTCTTCTTTCATCTGATATTTGTTGACACCCACGACGGTTTTTTCCGTCGCTTCGGTCTGTTTGTTGTAATGGTAGGCGGCGTCCGCGATTTCTTTTTGGGGAAAACCGCGTTCGATCGCGGGAATGATGCCGCCCATTTCGTCGATTTTATGAATGTATTCGAAGGCTTCCTTCTCCATGCGGTTCGTCATCGCCTCGACGAAATAGCTCCCGCCCAGCGGATCGATGGTGTTGGTGATGCCGGATTCTTCGGCAATGATCTGCTGGGTGCGCAAGGCGATGGTGACGGCGGCTTCCGTCGGCAGGGAAAGGGTTTCGTCCAGCGAATTCGTGTGCAGCGATTGCGTTCCGCCCATCACGGCGGCCATAGCCTGAATGGTCGTCCGAACGACGTTGTTGTATGGCTGCTGGGCCGTCAGGGAACAACCCGCCGTCTGTGTATGGAAACGCAGCATCCAGGAGCGGGGATTTTTCGCACCGAAACGCTCTTTCATGATTTTCGCCCACATGCGGCGGGCGGCTCGGTATTTCGCGACTTCCTCGAAGAAATCGGAATGGGCGTTGAAGAAGTACGACAGCCGACCGGCGAAAGCATCCACGTCCATGCCTCGATCCACGCAGGCTTGCACGTAGCCGATGCCGTCCGCCAGCGTGAACGCCAACTCCTGCACCGCTGTGGAACCGGCTTCGCGGATGTGGTAGCCGGAGATCGAAATCGTGTTCCATTTCGGCACGTTTTCGGTACAGAACTCGATCATGTCGGTAATCAGTCGCATCGAAGGACGCGGCGGGAAAATCCACGACTTCTGCGCAATGTATTCTTTCAGAATATCGTTCTGGCTCGTACCGCCGAGTTTGCTGTAGGGTATCCCCTGTTTTTCCGCAACCACGAGATACATGGCCAGCAGGATCGACGCCGGCGGGTTGATCGTCATCGACGTGGTGACTTTATCCAGCGGAATGCCGTCAAACAGCACTTCCATATCACGCACCGAATCGATGGCCACGCCGCATTTGCCGATCTCGCCGTGGGAGCGCTCGGAGTCGGAGTCGTAACCCATCAGGGTGGGATAATCGAAAGCGGTGGACAGCCCGGTTTCGCCGTGGTTGAGCAGGAAATGGAAACGCTTGTTGGTGTCCTCCGGCGTGCCGAATCCGGCGAACTGGCGCATCGTCCAGTACCGTCCTCGGTACATGGTCGGCTGAACGCCCCGCGTGAACGGATATTGACCGGGGTTGCCCAGGTCGCGGTTGTAATCCAGTTCACCAACATCGTCGGGAGTATAGAGATTTTTGATCTCCATATCCGAAATGGTGCTGAATCGCTTGTCCATTTCGGGAAAGCGCGATAGTACCTTCGCCAACTCGCCCGATGTCCAGGATTCTTTTTGCTCGATGATTTCTCTAAGGGCGTTTTCGTCGATCAGTTTCGCCATGATTCGGCTCCACGTTTCCAGGTTCAGTCTTTAAGTTCCTCACGAGCGATGACGATCCGTTGGATCTCGCTCGTGCCTTCGTAAATCGTCGTGACCCGGGCATCCCGGAAATAGCGCTCGACCGGCAGTTCCTTGGTGTATCCGATACCGCCGTGCATCTGGATCGATTCCCCACAGGCGCGGTTGGCCCATTCGCTTGCGTAGAGTTTGGCCATGGAGGCTTCCCGCGTGAACGGACGTCCCTCTTCCTTCAGCGCCGCCGCCCGCATGATCAGCAGCCATGCTGCGTCGCGCTCGGTGGCGAGTTGGGAAATCTTGAATTGCGTGCCTTGAAAATCCGCCAGCGCTTGATTGAATTGCTTGCGCTGCTTGACGTGCTCTTTCGCAGCGTCGAGCGCCGCACAGCCGATGCCCCAAGCCTGGCTTCCGATACCGATCCGGCCACCGTCGAGCGCCATCATCGCCACGCGAAATCCTTTGCCTCGTTTGTACAGCAGGTGATCTTCGGGAATCTCGCAGTCCTCGAATACAAGCTCGCAGGTGCTCGATCCCAGAAGTCCCAGTTTTCGTTCGGCTTTTCCTACGGTCAAACCGGGAGCATCCGCCGGAACGACGAACGCAGACAGCCCACCCGGACCTTTGATATCCGGCTCGGTTCGTGCCCAGACCACGAACACACCAGCATGGGTGGCCGAGGTGATCCACAGTTTCGTGCCGTTCAATACCCAGCGGTCGCCTTTCTTCACGGCGCGGGTTTTCATGCCGCCCGGATCGGACCCGGCGGATTCTTCCGACAACGCGAAACTTCCGGCGGGGTATTCGCCGGAGGCGATTTTCGGCACGTAGAGCGCGGCAACCTCGGGCTTGGCGAACTTGACCAATACCTCGGCGACCATGTTCGTCACCGACAGGCCGACCGCCACCGAGGCATCCGCATACGCCACTTCCTGCACGGCCATGGCGTAGGCGACGACGCCCACGTCGGAGCCGCCGAGTTCCTCCGAAACGTTCATCGCCAGCAATCCGAGCGTTGCCATCTCCTGATATTCCTCGACGGGAAACAGGTGATTTTCGTCTCGGTATGCCGCCCGTGGGGCAAGCACGCCGCGGGCGAAATGGCGCACTTCGTCACGGATCATCTGTTGTTGTTCGTTCGGTTCGAACATGGCGACTCCTTGAGGTGAAATCGACCTTTTCGGTACGATTATTTACCTTTGAATTCGGGTTTGCGTTTTTCGATGAACGCGGTGGTTCCTTCCACGCGATCTTCGGTATCCACCGACTGGACGAAGTAATCGACTTCCTGCCGATTGGCTTCGACGAGCGGTTTGTCCATTCCGTCATTGATGGAGTATTTCGAGTATTTGACCGCCAACGGTCCTTTGGAGCAGATCTTTTTCGCCAGCTTTTCGACGTTCGCCATCAGTTCGTCGGCGGGAAAGACCTTGTTGACCAGACCGATGCGCAGCGCTTCGGCGGCGTCGATGTGGTCGCCGGTGTAGATCAACTCTTTGGCGATGTTGCGATTCACCAGCCGCGCCAGTCGCTGTGTTCCGCCGAATCCGGGGATGATTCCCAGGTTGACTTCCGGCTGTCCGAACAAAGAGCGGTCGGAGGCGTAAATCATGTCGCAACTCAGCGCCAGTTCGCAGCCTCCGCCTAGGGCGAAACCGTCCACGGCGGCGATGACCGGGTAGGGCAGCTCTTCGAGCATCCGCATCACTTCGTGACCCTGCTCGGCAAAAGCGCGAGCCTGGTCCAAGGTCAGCGTGGGCATGGTTTTGATATCCGCACCGGCAACGAACGACGGCGGCAAAGGTCGAGCTTTTTTCCCTTTGGCTTCGGCCTTCTGAATGTCTTCTTCGGTCAGTTCGTGCTTGGCTCCGGTAATGATCAACGTACCGACGCCCTGTACCGTCTGCAATTCCTCGACGGCGGCTTTGATATCGGCCAGCACGTCCGAATTGAGGGCGTTCAGTGCGCGGGGACGGTTGATCGTCAGTTTCGCGACCGGTGCTGTTTTTTCAAGGATTACGTAGTTGTAGCTCATGGTTCACTCCTGTTTGGTTCGGGTTCGCGTTCACTTCGAGTAGTTGTAAAATCCCCGGCCCGTTTTTCGACCGAGGAAACCGGCATCCACATATTTTCTCAGCAACGGGCAGGGACGATATTTGCTGTCGCCCAAACCCTTGTGCAGCACTTCCAAAATCGCCAACACGGTATCCAGGCCAACGAGGTCCGCCAAGGCCAGCGGTCCCATGGGGTGGTTCATACCGAGTTTCATGGTGGTATCGATGGCATCCCGTTCGCCGACGCCTTCCATCAGGCAGTACACGGCTTCGTTGATCATCGGCATCAGGATGCGATTGGCGATAAATCCCGGATAATCCTGAGCGATGGCGCAGGTTTTCCCCATTTTTTCAGCCAGGGCGACGGTAGCTTCGTGGGTCGCCGTCGAGGTGGCCAGACCATCGATGATTTCAACGAGCTTCATCAACGGAACGGGATTCATGAAATGCATTCCGATCACCTGTTCGGGGCGCTTGGTGACCGCAGAAATCCAGGTGATGGAGATCGAAGACGTATTGGTGGCCAGAATCGCTTCCGGCTTGCAGATCTCGTCGAGTTTTACGAAGATGTCGCGTTTGAGGTCTTCGCGTTCGGTCGCAGCTTCCACCACGATGTCGCAATCGGCGAAATCGCCGTAGTCGAGCGTGCCTTGAATGCGTCCCAGCACAGCGGTTTTGTCCGCTTCGCTGATTTTTTCTTTTTTCAACAGACGATCCAGGCTCTTGCCGATCGTCGCCAGCCCTCGGTCGACGAATTCCTGCCGGATATCCAGCATGACGACATCCAGGCCCGCCATGGCCGATACCTGAGCGATTCCATTTCCCATCTGACCTGAACCGACCACACCGATTTTCTGCATCGCGTCCTCCCGCGTTGTCACATTTCGAACGGCTGAAAAAAGTCCCGACAACACCGCCACGTTCTTACAACCGATACGTCGCAGACCGTTCGAATCGAAAAACAAATTGTCGAAGTTAGTACCCGGTTTCCCGGGCTACGCTTTATACCTAAAAACTTTTTTCATCACAGGCAACCGCAAAAACAATCGTTGGTCGGGTGATTTATTCACCAATCGTATTCGCCCTAAAAACCTCACAAAAACAACAAAGAACAGGAAAACGGCCCGCCGGAAAAAACCGGCGGGCCGTGAAAAACTAGAGCGCTTCGACGATCATGGTGTTGCCTTCACCACCACCGATGCACAGCGAAACGAGGCCGGTCTTGTCGCCACGATCTTTCATCGCGTGCAACAGGGTCACGAGCAATCGTGCTCCGCTTGCGCCGATCGGGTGGCCAATGGCAATCGCGCCACCGCGTACGTTCACCTTGGAGTTGTCCAGGCCGAATTCTCGCATGGCGTACATCGTCACGCAGGCGAAAGCTTCATTGATTTCGAACAGGTCGATGTCCTCGATCTTCATTTCGGCTTTTTCCAGCGCTTTGTGCATACTGATCGGCGGGGCGATGGTGAACCACTTCCACTCGGTCGCGCCTTCGGCATACGACACGAAACGGGCCATCGGCTTCAGGCCGAGTTCTTTGGCCTTGTCCGCACTCATCACCACCACGGCGGCGGCACCATCGTTAATGGAACTGGCGTTGGCGGCGGTTACGGTGCCGTCTTTGTTGAAAGCGGGCCGAAGCTGCGGAATTTTCTCGAATTTGACCATCGCCGGGCCTTCGTCGGTGTCCACGACGGTGACTTTGCCTTTGCGGCCTTTGACTTCCACCGGCACGATTTCTTCTTTGAACAGACCGTCCGCAACGGCTTTCTGGGAACGGCGGTAGGATTCGGCGGCGAAGTCGTCCATCGCCTCGCGGGGGAGATCCTTTTCCTTCGAGCAGAGGTCCGCCGCGCTACCCATGTGCTGGTCGTTCTGGGGGTCCCACAGACCATCGTGCACCATCAGGTCCAGCAGATCGCCTTTGGCCGTGTTCATCCGCAAACCGGATCGTGCGCGAGGCATAGCGTAGGGAGCCATCGACATGTTCTCCATACCACCGGCCACGACGATTTCGGCGTCTCCGCACATTACCGCCTGGGCGGCCAGATGTACGGTTTTCAATCCCGAACCGCAGACCTTGTTGACCGTCAGCGTGGTGGCACTATCCGGAAGACCCGCTTCCAATGTCGCCTGACGAGCGGGAGCCTGCCCTTGGGCCGCCATCAAAACGTTCCCAAAAATGACATGATCCACCAGCTCGGGTTTGATCCCTGCCCTTTCGACGGCAGCTTTGATCGCCGCTGCGCCGAGTTTGTACGCCGGAGTTGTGGACAAGGCGCCCTGAAAAGCTCCAACCGGGGTTCTGGCAGCGGAAACGATGACGACATCTTTCATGATTTCTTTCTCCTGTTTCTCCATTAACGTTTCGATTTCAGTTTGTTTTCGATTCGGACGAGATAATCCTCGACATCTTTTTTCAGTGCCAAAAGGGACTGAATATTTTCATTGATATGCTGTCGGTGACTGGTCAGCAATTCGGTGAGTCGTTCCAACATCTGGTCGTTGGATCGTTTGATTTTGTAAACCCGTCCCAAGTCCTGGATTTCGGCCAGCGTCAAGCCGAGGAGTTTCAATCGCTGGATGAACTTCATCTTCCGCAAGTCATCCATTGAATACACTCGACGTACGCCGTTGCGCCTGGGACGATCGAGCAGTCCCTTCTCCTCCCAGTAACGAATCGTTCGGGGAGAGATTCCCAACCGCTCGGCGGCATCTCCGATAGAAAGCTTGATATCTTGATTAATATCAGTCATTTACGCTTAAGTTTGCCAGTGGACGTTAACTGGCAATCACAGTACCATCTCCGTGTGGTTTCTGTCAAGCGTTTCATCGAGACATTTACATCTTTCTCACAAAAAAGGAGCGCGGCGAACCGCGCTCCTTAGAGTCCTTTATGTATTGTGCGATGAAGCTTAAAGAAGCCTCATGTACCATCTTCTCTTCGATCTATTGTTCTTCTTCCTCGTCGAACTCCCCTTCTTCTTCAACGGTGGCGTCTTGGTATTGTTGATATTCGGTGACTTCGGGGCAGATGCAAAAAGCCTGACAAGTCACTTGTTGGCTGGCTTCATCATAAGTGCAGTTGCTCCAACCATTCTGATAGTTGGTGTAGACTTCCACGCAACCGAATTCACAAACTCCCGAGATTCGACACTGCCAGTAAGCATCGTTGTCCGAAATGAGGTACCCCCAAAAGTCGTTCGTGCTAGACGCATAGCGTGTATTTTCTGCCTGGACTTCTTCGCCACACTCGGCAACGCAGCCTTCATCGACCTCACCATCGCAGTTGTTGTCGATGCCATCATCGCAAATGTCCTCGGCTCCCGGGAAAACCGTGCCGTCGGTATCATCGCAATCGGTAGCGTCGTCAACGTAGCCGGGCACGAGACAATCTACCCATTCGCCACTGGCGTCGCCGAAGCCGTCACCGTCGGTGTCGGGATAATACTCTCCGTTGGGGAAGATGGTGGCGTCTTCGTCGTTGCAATCCAAATTGTTAGCGACATAGCCCGGCTCGGGACAGACAATGAAATCCCCATTGGCATCGCCGTAGCCGTCACCATCACCGTCGAAATAAAACTCGCCGGGAAAGGCATCGCCATGATTGGCGAAATGAGCATCCACCGCATTTTCACTAACATTGATGATGTGCCAATCGCCATCACCGGTGTAATGGCAGATATCGACTTTCTCAGCATTGGCGTTTTTGGCCTGTACCCCAGTAATGGATACGGCAAATAGCGACATGAAAACGATTCCGAGTACAAATTTGCGCGACATGATATTCTCCTAAGTATGTTTGTTTTACATTCCGGGTTTTTCACCCGAGTCATTCGCCTGCACGAATGAAACCGATTCACGATTCTTTAAAGAACCCGACTCAACCCCCGAAGTACAAATCAATTTCGTTTAAAGCAGCGGGAATACTTGTTTCACCAATCCGTTTGCATAAATGGATTCAACCAATTCTAAATCCAACTATTGCGAAGGATAATTGTAAGTATAACCATGTTTTTTTAGGTGTCAATAACTTTATTAAGGTTATTTCACATTATAGAGAATTTTTTTTAGAAAGCAGGTAGCAAAACCCGCAGATGAATCGGAATTTCAATCCTCACCCATTGACAACAATGAACACTTTTTCGTTGTTTTTAATGAGATAAGACCACCTAACATTATACCGTCATATCTACGGCATATAGGCTCGTCTCAAGGGGGATTTTGTGCGGATTCGCGTCACAATGTGCGGAAAATCGGGAACATTGTGACGCCTTTTCAGACAGCGATCTGCATCGATTCGAAAGGCATCGGCTGCTTTGAAACGAGCGACTTTTTCCAGCGAGTGAGCTTGTTCAATCCCGCGAAACGGGAAGAGATTTTCGGGAGTCCGGGCGAATCTCGAAACGGCGTTCGAACACGACACCTTCGCCGGGAGCCAGGGTTTGCGCTTTGATCGCCACTTCGCTTTCCAACTCGTTCAGGCTTTCCGGAAACGAGTAGATCCAGGCGTAATCGACATTGGTTTCGTCGAAGCTTTCGACCACTTCAAGCCCCTTGTCTCCACGAAACGTCCACGAACCGTTGGGAACGTCCTGGTCATGATAGTGAATACCTTCTCTAAGATTATCAATCACTTCCGTCATTCCCTGATCGACTTTGGCTCCTGAGCGCGCCGTAAAAGACACCTGGGTGGAGCGCAAGGTTCCCAAGTCGAACTCGATATGCTCGCGGTACCGGCAAAGCAGGTCGCTGTCCGATGGATTCGATACCGTCGTGCGAATCGTAAAAGCGGCTTCGTTGTCGTCGAGGGTGACCTCCCGGATCAGGTCGTAGCCGTTCAACGTGCTTTGCTTGGTTTTGAAATAGGTATCGTCCTGTTCCAGGATGCTGCCCGGTTCCACCCATCCGAAGGGAACGATTCCCCCGACCCGATCGTCCAACCCACCGTTGAAGGGGTAGAACAAGCCTTGTTTTACATTCCAGGCGGTGATGCATTCGCCGCTGTCTTTATGGATGATACGCAGCAGGCGCGCTCCGAGGTTCGGGGCGATTTCGATGGCCAGATGGCTGTTTTCGATGGTGTGCAGGATCGGATCGCTCGCCATCAGGAAGTACAGCATTTCCATGCTCGCCCGGTCGCCCGATTGTTCACGTACGGTGCGGAAGTCGTGGGCTTCCATCCGGTCGAAAAACTCCTGCACCTCTCCCCAATCGGCAATCTCCGACAGCCACTTGACATGCCCGTCCTCGATCGTGTTGCCATTGTAAGGGAACATCCGGGTGTACGTCAGCGGCATACGAGCCACTTTCACGCGTTCCAGCAACTCTTCGTCGTCTTTTACAAGTTCCTCGGCTTCGTCGAACGCCGCATCGGCCTCGGCCATCGTTTGATCCGTGAGGTAGCCTTGCGCCGGATTGGTATACAGGTGCATGTGGATATCCTCGTCACGAACCTTGCTCTGGAGCATTTCGATATAGTTTTCCAGCGGTTCGGCGGCATCTCCGTAATAGCCTTCCAGAAAATCCCGACGCAGTTTTTGGGGATTGAGATTGGGGTTCCACAAAAGGTGCATCGCATAATACGGCCTTAACAGGCTCCATTCTCCACCGCCGCCGCCATGTCCCATACCTTGCAGATACAAACCCTCCACCCCGATATCACGATAGAAACGCAGGTCGGCGGCTATGGCGTCGAAGTTGGGGAACGGAACGTAATAATGAGTGAAATCGGTAATGTAGTGCCAGATATACAGGTGATCGGTCAACTGCGACCACGTCTCGGCACGTCGCTTGTACTCCGCATTCAACGGACAGGTTTCGACGGGGTGGCTGTCGCAGGACGGAAACATGTGGCACAACCAGACCGCCACGTTGGGATGAATGTCCAGGTTTTGAGGCGGCTCCTCGGTATACATATACGCCAGGGTGCCGATCTGCTTGTCGGGATAGACTTCGGAGGTACGCTTGGCTAGCTCGTTCACGAACCAGAACTGCGTGCCGCCCGAGGTTTTGTATTGCTCGTTTTTGGCGCGGCAGGCGTCGCATTCGCAATAGTTGTAGTGGTCCATCTGCGAGAAATTGTGTTGACGCACATGCGGCATGCTTTCCATACGAGCGAGCATCTTTTCCGTAACGATATCCAGTACATCGGGATTGGTCAGGCAGAGTTGGGTTTCATCGCGCACCCGTTTGCCGCCGATTTCCGAAAAATACTCGGGATGTTCGTCGAAATACTCGTCCGGGCTGATGAACGAAAAATAAGAATGGCAGGTCCGATCGAAAGCATATTGCAGACCGTATTCATCTTCCGGCAGATTGTCGCCCCGATTCTCGGTCATGTGCGTATGAAACGCCTCGTCCGCGCCGGGCCAGTTGTACGAAACATCGCGCCAGAGAAACGCGGGCTTGACGATGGCATCGCTTTCCGGCACCGGGATTTCGGTCAACGATGGAATGTGGGTGACACCCGGAGCATACCAGCGAACCCCGGCGACGCTTTCGAGAAAACGATGCACGCCGTACATCGTTCCCGCTCCGGGCGTTCCGGCAATCGCGAGATGCGGTGGAACCGTACGGATTAGATACCCCTGTTCGCCAAGTTCTTCCAGCGAGGGTTTCGCCTCCACCGCCTCGGCGGAAGCGCCCATTCCTACAATGATTTTCGCACGTTGCGATGCCTCATCCGCATCGCAGAACGGCTGCTCGGACCCCAAAATCTCGGTAAGCGTACTGCGTAACTCTTCCGCTGCCGTCGTTTCCGATGCACTGGCGCCTTCATCCACCTGCACGCAATGGGAATCTGCGGTGATGGAAAACGCAATGACAGGCGGCGCTTCCTCTTCTTCGACATCGCCTTCCGTGTCCATGTCCAAATCGACGTCTCCGGATGTTTCTACATCCTCATCGCTCCCGGTGACATTTCCGGAGCCGCTGTCGTCACAGGCGACAAGAAAAGCGGCCAGAAGAACAATCCCGGTCATTGAAAACAAAAGGCGAGTGATTTTCATGGTTTGTTTCTTTCTCGAACCAATTGCAAACAAAAGGCTTACACCGAAATCGGATAAACTTAACGATGGAGCAGGATTGTATCCTGCTCCTGAACGTTCACGACTTCAAGACCTCAAACTCAACGAGGCATTCTCATACTATTTCGCTACCAAGTATCGAAAACATCCCGTAGTAGGTCGGGTGAAATCACCCGACCTACTACGGGATTATCCGCCTTCACGGATATGTCAGAAATTTGATCATTGAAGGCGAAATAGTATCAGTGTAAGCATAGCAATACTATGGTTTAAATTCAAAACATGAGGCAGGATGCAATCCTGCTCCATCGCTAAATATCCTGCTCTCAGGCAATTGACAACCCCCATCTTTTCCGAAGAGGTTTTCCTTTACCCAACGGCGGTTGCCATCCTATCCATCGAACACCGAACCGCAACTCGTCGACAGATCGACCCAGACGGTATTGCCGTCGATGGTTGTATGCAGACGTTCGTTCGTGCTTTTATCGGGCTGGAAGCTGATTCGCTTCGAAACCGCACCGTAGCCGATGTAGTCGTTGCTGCCGAGTAAACCGCTGTCTTCTTCGCCAAATTCCATCTCGAATCGGACATCTAAGGCGGAATTAGGTGCCATATCCAAAACCATCGACAGGGTGCCGAACCCCACGGTCCAATTGGCTCTGGACCTGGCATAAAAGATATTGCTACCGATAGTGGATGAAACAGTCACGTAGATTTCATCCGGTCTCGACCCGGAAGGGTCGTAGTTGTGATCCCTCTGTTTCCATCCCACCTTTCCATTGACGGTGCAGCGAGTAAAACCAACACCGGTATTTTCGGGTGGGTCGGGCACGTAATCCGGATCATATACCACGACCACATCGAGGGACTCGCTCTCCAAACCATCGGCGTCCACGGCCTTGATCTGCAGGGCGTTGCTACCCTCGGTAAGCGTCACATCCATCGACCAGCCAACCGCGTCGTCTGCGAATTCTTCACCCAGCTCGACCTCCACGTCGTTGACGGTCACACTGTCCGCATAGAGCGCGGCTCCCGTAAGGGTGATCGCCTCCTGAGCCGTGGTCATCTGACCCTCGTCATCAAAGCCTGCCACGCTGACCGAGGGGATCAGTAGCATCTCGCCTTCTCTACCCAGACCGTCGTCCGCGTCCTCGAAGGAGTCGTCATCCCCACCACAGCCACAAGGCAGCAGGAGAAGAAGCAACAGGGCAGAGAGAAGGAAAACGGTTGTGCGGATATGGGTCATGACAATCCCCTTTGGACATCGAAACGGATATTGTGGGTGCCAAGCGGTCGGTTGAAAAAGTATAATATCGATCAATATACATGATATCGGTCAGAAGGCAAAATTGGGACGGGGAGTGAACCTCACCAGCGACGAAGCGTCACCTGCGTCTGTCCCCTGTTGTACCGCGCTTAACCGCTACTACTGAAAAAATCGCTGAATTTTCGGTGTATCAGATTCGATTGGGGAGAGAAATTTTTCCGTTATTCGCCCGACATGGGGTCGTTGCCCGCAATAATCATCCTCAGGTAATTCTGAAACACCGGGCTGTCCCAGTTGCGTGCCCCGATGAACTTGGCCACGATCTCACCTTGTCGGTCGATAATGTATGTTTCGGGAAATTTGGTGGTTCCGTATTGCTCGGCCACGGTCCCTTCCGGGTCCAGGGCAACGTTCAATTTCAGATTCGGCAAGGCTTTTTCGATATCGGCGGCGTTTTTATCGACACTGACGGCCAGCACGACCAGATCGTCTTTTTGTCCTTCGGCGCTTTGGGTGAGACGCTCCAGGCTGGGGACTTCCTCCATACAGGGAGGGCACCAGGTCGCCCAGAAATTGAGCACTAGCACCTTGCCCTTGTAATCCTCCAGCTTCCGAAGCGTTCCCTTGGGATCTTTCAGTTCAAAAGGCTTGGCTCGTTGGCGTTCTTTTTTGGGATAAAAAACATGTGCGGTCATCTGTCCGCCCATCATCGCTTCTTTGTCGGCGGCGGCATCGACTTTCCCCGGTGCGCTGGAGGTTTTCACCATGCCTGGCGAGGCGGCTTCTCCCACGGCGGGATGTCCGGGCGGTCGGTTGCCCATTCCCATATTCGCCATCGGACCGGTCCGCGTCGCATCGTGAACGATTTCGATGTACCGGGTATTGGACCGAGCCGTTGCCGTCTGAATCGCCACCACTCCCGAACGGGCGGTGTCGGGAACCTGCACGCGGATCGCTCCGGCGGCTACGGCGGAAGGTCTGGCCTGAACGCCATTGAAAAACACGGCCACCGCCTCGGAGACGGCGAAGCCACTGCCGGTCAACGTGATTTCCTGCCCGACGAATGCGGTGGACGGCTCCACGCGGTCGAGACGAAGTTCAAAGCGTCCGTTGGTCACGAAGACGCCCGCGACGGTCACCACGACCAGAATCGCCAGGATCAAAAGAGTTCGAAATAGCATGAGCGATTTCCCGTGTTGAAGTTCGGGGAATGTTCGGCGGCATCGCGTCATATGATCCGACCGAAACCCGGAAAATGTAGCGGGTTTGTCCGAAAATGGCAATGACTCATCCGCAAGAAATTCTCAATCCGAAACATTCATGAAGAATCGCCTACGACTTGAAAACTCTTGATTTTTCAATCGTTTCCCGATTTTCATCCTCGACGGACTGTCCAGGTTGCCTGCCGGTGAAAATCGCTCCAACTTCGTGAAACATCTTCGGTTTTCGTCGTCATGCCACGATTCTCATGAATAATCCGGGTCACGTTCCGAAGCGAGTGCGTTTTGTCGCGTTTTTTGTCGTTTTTTTCCGTTTGGTGCTCTTGAAAACGGAAGCTTGCGCATTAAAGTTTATCCGCTAGAGACACAAGCACTCTGAATTGTATTGAAATTACAGAGGATTCACCATTTGCGGGGCGCATCGTCCTGCCGAGGTAAAAAAAGGGTTTTCCAAAAACGGAAAGGAGAACGAACCATGAACCTGAAGCCATTGAATGATCGCATCATCGTCAAACGCGTCGAGAGTGAAGAACGGACCTCCGGAGGAATCTACATCCCGGAATCCGCCAAAGAAAAACCGATCCAGGGAAAAGTCGTCGCCGTGGGCAAAGGTAAAGTCAAAGAAGACGGAACCGTGCTGCCTTTGGATCTCAAAGTGGACGACGTCGTTCTTTTCGGAAAATACGCCGGTACGGACGTGAAGTACCAGGGCGAGGAATACCTGATTCTTCGCGAGGATGATATTTTCGCCGTTATCGAAAGCTGATTTTTTAGCCATCGATACGGATGAACACCCTATCAAACCATTACCATTAAAATAAACAGGAGAATAACATGCCGGCAAAAATGATTACATTTGACCAAGAAGCCCGCTCTTCCGTGCTTTCCGGTGTCAATCAACTCGCCAACGCCGTGAAAGTCACCCTCGGTCCCCAAAGGCCGTAACGTCGTGATCGAAAAATCCTGGGGCGCCCCGACCGTCACCAAGGACGGCGTTTCCGTCGCCAAGGAAGTCGAGCTGGAAGACAAGTTCGAGAACATGGGGCGCGCAGATGGTCAAAGAAGTGGCCAGCAAAACGTCGGACGTCGCCGGTGACGGAACCAACCACCGCCACGGTGTTGGCCCAGGCCATCTACCGCGAAGGCATCCGCTACCTGGCCGCCGGTCACAACGCCATGGAAATCAAGCGCGGAATCGACTCCGCCGTGGCCGCCGTGGTCGCAGGACTCCAGGAACTCTCCAAATCCACCCAAGACCCCAAAGAAATCGCTCAGGTCGGAACCATTTCCGCCAACAACGACAGCGACATCGGCAACATCATTGCCGAAGCGATGGAAAAAGTCGGTAAAGAAGGCGTCATCACGGTGGAAGAAGCCAAGACCCTCGAAACGTCTCTCGACGTCGTCGAAGGTATGCAGTTCGATCGCGGCTACATCTCCCCCTACTTCGTCACCGATGCCGACCGCATGGAAACCGTGATGGAAGAGCCGTACATCCTGCTGTTCGACAAAAAAATCTCCGTCATGAAAGACCTCATCGGCATGCTGGAGCAGATTCACCGCATGGGCAAGCCCTTGCTGCTGATGGCGGAAGACATCGAAGGCGAAGCGCTGGCCACCTTGATTCTCAACAAACTGCGCGGCACGTTGAACGTGGCGGCGGTCAAGGCTCCGGGCTTCGGCGACCGCCGTAAAGCCATGTTGCAGGACATCGCCATCCTCACCGGCGGCGAAGTCATCAGCGAGGAAGTCGGCCTGAAGCTCGAAAACGTCACCATCAACGACCTCGGCACCGCCGGTCGCGTCGTCATCACCAAAGACGACACCACGATCATCGATGGCAACGGCAAACGCGAAGACATCCAGGGTCGCGTCAAGCAGATCCGTGCCCAGATCGAGGAAACCACCTCCGATTACGACCGTGAAAAACTGCAAGAACGCCTGGCCAAGCTGGTCGGCGGCGTAGCGGTGGTCAAAGTCGGCGCGGCGACTGAAGTTGAAATGAAAGAAAAGAAAGCCCGCGTCGAAGACGCTCTGCACGCGACCCGCGCAGCCGTCGAAGAAGGCATCGTCCCCGGTGGCGGCGTGGCTCTGCTGCGTTCCTTGACCAAGCTCGAAGGTCTCGAACTGCCCGAAAACCAGATGTTCGGCCTTAACATCATCCGCCGTGCCCTGGAAGAACCGCTCCGCATCATCAGCGAGAACGCGGGTCTGGACGGCGCCGTCGTGGCCAACAAAGTCAAAGAGGGCGAAGGCACCTTCGGGTACGACGCCCGCGCCGACGAATACGGCGACCTGGTGGAGAAGGGCATCATCGACCCGACCAAGGTCGTACGTTCCGCTCTGCAGAACGCGGCCAGCGTCAGCAGCCTGCTGCTGACCACCGAATGCATGATCGCCGAAAAACCGGCCGAAAAGGGCGCTGGCGCTCCCGATATGGGCGGTATGGGCGGCATGGGTGGAATGGGAGGCATGGGCGGCATGATGTAAGCCCTCATCCCAATACCCCATAAGGTATTCCAAGGCGGCGTTTTTTTTTTAAAGCGCCGCCTTTTTTTATCTTTCTACTGCTCTTTTCCACGTTTCTTTCCGGAAAATTGTGATAACATGCAAAAAAAGTGATTATTCAGAATCGAAACCGGGTGTGACGTGAAATGTAGGATATTCGCTGTTTTTTCGAGGGGAACGTCTTTTTGTGTCGAATGAAAAGTACCCGACCTGTGATTTTTCCTGCAAAAACATCACATCCATAAAAAGCCGGATCATCATGAAAACATTTGTATTTCACATCTTGCTGGCGGTTTTTTTTCTTCTCTTGTATGGCCGTGAAGGTTCAGGCCGAAACACGAGACGTGGGACATATCGCGTTGATCGAAGATATCGACGGCTCCATCCTGGGAAGCGCCGCCACACCGAACATTTATCTGGGAAAGGCCGCTTGCGCTTTTTATCTTAGCCATCCCGACCGCTTCGATGCGGTTTTCGTTTTCGATGTCGAGCAACTCGGTATCGCCAACGTGCAACAGGGGTGGCCCGTCAACTCCCCATCCAAAGGGATCGGACGCGGTTATGCCTCCCAGGCATCCGCCTATTTTTGCAGTCATGAAGACCGTTTGCGTCAAGCCGTGAAAATGGGAACCATCGATGCCTTGCCCGACGATACCGACGCCCGCGCCTGCATCGACTGGCCCTTGTGCTTCTATCCTCTCACGGGAATCGAATTGCTGGGGCACGAGTTCGGTCACCAATGGCTCGCCGCCGTGACCTACCAAAAAGAAGGCGAGGACGTGGCCTGCAATATTCGAGGCTACGAACCAACGGGGGGAGACAACACCGATATCACCGAATCCAATCTATGCAGCGGTGGAGATATCAACGACTTTAACCAGCACTGGTCGTATTACCTAGATTCACGCTCTTTGATGTATGGGATGTTCATCGACGATCTCGGCAACGGGTCGTTCAATTTCTGGTACCAGAAACCGAAATATTCACAACTCGATCAATATTTGATGGGGTTGCGTCTTCCCAGCGAAGTCGCTCCTTTTTTCCTCGTTACCAATGGCGATGAGGATCTTACCGGCAGTTCCTCTCTACCCATTTTGAACTCGCCGGAAGAGCCCGCCGTTCATGAAGGAATCCGCGTGGATATTACCATCGAGGATGTCATCCGCGCCATGGGACCGCGTGAACCGGAGTTGGAGCCTTGCCACTGGAAAGGCGCGTTCATCATTTTGCACCAGACCGGCAAAGAGCCGACCACCGAGCAAATCGCCAAAGTCGAGCGCTACCGCCAACGCTGGGAAGAGTTCTACAGTTGGGCCACCGATAATCGAGGCTCGTTCGATACCCGTTTGGACGGCTGCGGAAACGGAACGGCGGGATGCCCCGGAGAGGTCGAAGTCGGCTGCGACGAGCCACCTTGCCAAAACGGACTTCAGCGATGCAGGGGAAGCAAACGTTCGGAATACTGTTACGAGCAGGAGTGGATCGAACTGGAAACCTGCGAATCCTACCAATTTTGCATCGATGGCGCTTGCATGGGAAGACCGCCGGTCGTCGATGGCGATGAAGATACGGTAGACGATCCCGGCGAATCGGAGAACGACGGCGAAGATACGTCTTCCTCTGAGGAAGCGGAAGAAGAAACTCTTCCCGGTGAGACAATTTGCACGCCGGAAGACACCCGATGCCAGGGCGATGTCATGGAACGCTGCAGCGCCGACGGATCGCAATGGCTTACGGGTACGGATTGCGGATTGACCGGATATATCTGTGTAGATTCGCTAGGTTGCGTTTCTCCGGATACTCCAAAAAATGGGAACAGCAGTAGCTGCAATAGCCTTGTGAACTCTCGTTCAACCGCTGGTTGGCTACTGATGCTGGCACTGGTGATGGTATTTCGTAGGCGTCACGCCTGAGCATTAAGAAGGTCGGGTGATTTTTCACCCGACGGGTGAGGAATTTACCCGACCTCAGCTTGCCGATAAAGTGGTTTTGTCGTTTTTGAGCTTCAATAATTCCAACAAGTTACCGGCTAAAAATTATTCAAAGTGGGGTTTTGTCGGGCAAGAAATTTGCCCGACCTACGCGAGATTCATGCATCGTTTGAAGTTCGATCATTGTGAACGAAATTGTATGATATTCCCCAGGCATCATACCCGAGCGTTTTTCTCATCCAGTAGGTAGCGAAGGCGTCGCAACAAATCCATGGGAGAAAACGGCTTCGGCAACAGTTCGAATTCCTGATCCGGCAACGGATAGTGCGACATCAACGAGGATTTCGGATACCCGGAGGTGAAAAGCTCCAACGCATCGGGATGTCTGGTTTTCAGATGTCGCGCCAGCGTAAAGCCGTCCATGTCGTTGAGCACAACCGCCGTCACGAGGGCGTGAATATCTCCTTCGTACTCCTGAATGCAAGACAAGGCGGCAGGCGACGAATCCGCTTCCAAAACACGATAGCCTTTCTTTTCGAACAATTTGCGGCATACGTTGCGAATCGTTTCCTCTTCCTCGACGAACAGAATCGTCTCGTGGCCTTCCAGGGAAGGCGGCGGACTGGGCTGGCCGTTGAGAAAATCATCGGCTCTTTCTTCGGCCGGAAAATAGAAATGGAACGTCGTGCCTTTTCCAGGCTGGGAATACAACTCAACCGTCCCCTGACATTGGCGAATGATACCGTACACGGAAGAAAGACCGAAACCGATGTTGGCGGAGTCGGTTTTCGTAGTGAAAAACGGATCGAAGGCCCGACGTCGTGTCTGATGATCCATGCCGATGCCGTTGTCTGCAAAGGTCAACAGAACATAGTGCCCTGCACGAAAATCGGGGTGAGTGTCGTAAAACGTCTCGTCTGCCGTCACGCTGCTGGTTTTGATCCGGATAACTCCTCCCTCCGGCATCGCTTCCACGGAATTTTCGACAAGGTTGAGAATCACCGTTTCGATCTGCTTCTTGTCGGCGCGGATGGTCGCCAGCGGACGAGCCAGATCCAATTCCACACGAACGTCGTGATCCTGTAGACTTTCGAAGGCGTATTGCATCCGTTCGAGAAGAACATTCAAATCCACCGATGCCGCCTGAATGAACTGGCGTCGACTGAACGTCAGCAGGCGGGAAACGAGGTCGCTGGCCTGGTGAAGGGTGCTGTCGATTTCCTCAAACGTTCCTTTCAACGGCTCACTGACCAATCGATCGATCCGAGCCAGCGAAAGACTGCCCTTGATGTCGATCAGCAAGTTGCTGAATTCTCTGGCCATCGACGCCGCCAATTGGCTGGTGGCGTCTTCCTGACCGATCTGGGCGGCCATCGTCTGCATACGGTAGCGATGCCGCTTTTCGATTTCCTGTACCGTCATGTCCCGAACGATGGAAATTTCCATAGGGGGATCGACATCGGAAAGAACACTCGATTGAATTTCCGCCAAAAACGATTCGTTTCCTTTGCGCTTCAAATGAATGCGATGGGGAACCTTTCCGATAAGCGCATGCGGTTCGATGGTTTCCTCTTCATTCCACCCGAGAATATCCACAAGCCTGCTTCCAACCATGTCGGAATGCGAATACCCGAACAAGGAGGTGGCGGCTCGATTGGCATCGATGACGATTTCGTCCCTGTGAAGAAAAATCGCCTCAAAGGTTGCGTCGGCAACGATCCTGAAACGTTCTTCGCTTTCTTTCAACTTTTGAACAGCCTGCTTGAACTCTCGGATATCGCGAATAATCGTAGCGATTCCAACGGGATGCGCAGACGTTCGAGATTTTAAAGGAAACGTCGTGATCACGACATCGATCAACTCCCCTGTTTTGAAATGTCGCAGCACCGATTGATTTTCATACAGGCGGTTGCCAAGAATCATCGGTATCGTGACCTCCGAGATGACCTTGCGCAATTCGTCGGGAACGAAATCGAAAATGCGGGTTTTGCGAACCTCTTCGTCGGACTCCAGACCCACCAACTGCTTTCCGGCTTCGTTCACATAAGTAACTTGCCCGTTTAAATCGGCGACCCCTACGAATTCGTTGCTGTTTTCAATAATCGAAATCAGGTTCCGGCGTTCGGCTTCCGCACGAAAACGTTCGGTCAGGTCGCGAGCGATGCTGATCATCACGTTGTGACCGTTGGCGTGAACCAACCGACTGTTGATTTCGAAAACGATCGGACTTCCATTGGAAGCCATCAATGTAGCTTCGTAAACACCCGAACCATTTTCAAGAACCGCTTTCAACTCATCGGAACGTTTTTGCAATGAAATCTGATTCCAGGTCAATTTTTTCAGAGCCTGCTTGGAATATCCTAGCACCTGGCAGGCTCGCTCGTTGACGTCGAGAAGGTTTCCTTCCTCATCGTGAATGAAAATGGCGTCGTTCGCGTCCTCGAAAAGCGCTTGATATCTGGAACGGGTTTCTTCCAACGTTTGTGCGTTGCGCTTGAATTTGGAGATCGGAGTGGCAATGGCCATCACTTCCGAAATTTGTCCTTCGATTTCCAGAGGTTCCAGGCGCGTCAGGAAAATTTCTCCGTCCTGCCCTTCCATTTCAAAAGGAGCGACGACGCGATTGGCCAACGAGTGATTCAAAGCGTCCATAAATACCGGAAGAGATCGGGAATGCACAAAGTCGGAAATCTCGAAATGGCCTTCCAGAATCAGATCTCGTTTTCGAGGAAGTCGATTGATAAAGCGAATTTTTTTATCTAAATCAACAGTCGCAATATAATCCGGCGATTGTCGAATCAACGTCGCCAGTTTCTGTTCGCTATCCCGCAAGGCATCTTGAAGGGCTTTTTTCTCGGTAATATCCACTTGAGAACCGGCGAAACGCAACGCTCGTCCCTGCTCGTTGCGCTTGACTACTTTCCCCCTGAAAAACATCCAACGCGATTCGCCGTTTTTGGCTTTCATCCGCGATTCGATCTGAAAGGATTCGCTGTTGCCTTCCAAGTGACGGTACATTTCCCGAATGAAACGCGGCTTGTCCTCCAAATGAATCAGGTTGAGAATCGAACGGGGATCGGCTTGAAGCTCATCGTCTTCATACCCCAGCATGTGAGCGTATTCTTCACTGATGAATACTTCGTCGGTATCCAGATTCCAATCCCAGAACCCGACTTCCCCGCCTCGGGAAGCCAGTCTAAACTGCATCTCTTTTTTCTCAAGCGTTTCCGTGGCTTGTATGCGATCGGAGATATCCAACACGATCCCAATAGCGGACGTAGTCTGATTCTTTTCGTTTCGAATGGACTTTACGAAAAGTTCGACCCAGACGATTCCGCCATCGTTTCGCAAATAACGCTTTTTCTGGAAATACTGGTCGGACGCTCCATCGATCAATTCCCGAAACCGCTTTTCGCCTTCCTCGTAATCATCGGGATGGACCAGTTGGCGTTCGGTCATCTGAATCAGATCCGAGGCGGAAAACCCCGTGATTTTACAAATTTTTTCGTTAACTTGCGTAAGTTGTCCCGACATATCGAAGAGGCAAACGCCCTGCATGGAATTTTGAAAAATCGCCTCGAACCGATAGTCGTTTTCCCGAACCGATCGGATCAGTTTTTTCTGACGGTCGATATCCTGATGGGTACCGATCACCTTTAGTGCTTTACCCTGAGCATCTCGCTCTACGACCTGAGCTTGTGAATAGATCCACTTCCAGGTGCCTTGCCGGGTTTTCAGCCGCATTTCGGTTTCGTATCTGGAAACGTCTCCCGTCAGGTAATTCGAAACGAGATCTGAGACCCTAGGACGATCCTCCGGGTGAATCATGTGTTCCCAGGCTCTTTTCGAAGGA
>CAXXVK010000009.1:0-32945 GCA_963676915.2 Myxococcota bacterium | reverse complement strand
AAAAGATTTCTGCGGTCGATGGGGTATTGGAAATTCGGTGGAAAAGCGGCTCTTGTTATCGTGGAATCGTCTTCATCTTTTTCGCCAACGAGATCGATGAGCACTTTTTCCTTGTGTCGAACCAATTGAACGGCTGCCAGCAGCCCGTGGACGGATGATTGTCCATTCAGGTCTAAAGTATCCCATGCTTCAGGAGTAAATTCATCAGGAGAAAGAAGATAGTTTTCACCAGGTTCTAGAGATACCAAGACCTGGTCCATATCTATTCCTTCTCCAGGGATCCACTCCACCAACACGATCATTCTATAGGGTTTGGATGGATCTCCGAAGGCATCCATAAAAAATTCAATACTAGTCTTTTCTACAGGTTTTTTCAATCCAGCATGGGTCAATCGAACCGAAATTTTCTTGTTCGGCAAATCGGGTTTTTCTCTGAAAACACCTGCCATATCCGGTATCACATGTGTAAATACCAAGTCCTTTTGGAACTGGAGATCATCGAGATTGTTTTGCTGACAGTTCGACAGTACAGCGTTCGGTATATGGAGCCATTCATTCTTGTAATCGATACATTTCTCTCTATAGTTTAGAAAAACCGTACCCGTGCTATAATCGGTAAACGCCTTGGAGATCCTTCTTCCTCTGGCGTATTCAAAAGAATCCTTTTTAGGATTCATCCTAAGAGGAACTTTAAATTTTCTTCCGATGCTCGGTGGTTGGCCATTTCCTCTCCATTCTACTTCTACCGGATTGGGATAACCCACATTTAGTAATAAATGCCGGTTTTTACTATCAATTACAATACCGATGGCTTGATTGTAGTTATCACGTCGTTTTGAGCTGTCTGGCAGCTGTTTATCGATATTTTTCAAATAAAACAGGTCATGTACTTGAAAATAGCTTTTTTGTTCGGCTTCCGATCGACCGAGATGAGGAGCATGATAGATATGAAACCGGTCGTTCACATTGTCTCTTGTAATACTGTTCAGTTGCCATGAGGAAGGAAGAATCGACTTGTCGATCTTATTTTCTGCCAAAGCCGCTACATCCACACTAGTTATGGAAAAAGGAAGTTTTTCCTTCGATATTTTTTGGAAAAATTCACCAAGTTTCGATAGAAATTCTTGAAGATCGGATTCATTTGCGTTTTTCAGGGTACAGTAAAAAGCTCGTTTGAGAGAGTGCTCGATAATTGTATTTCGATCTAGAGAACGAAAATGATTGGTGGGATCATACGGACTACTACCAATGACCTCGTCGCTTCCGTAGAGATGCTCGTAGATCATCCATTTCAATAGTTCATATTTGGTTTCAGTATCAGCAAGCGTTTTTGTTATTTCAGTGTCATTAAAAAGAAATCGTTCCGAAAGCCTATAAAGCACCATACTGCCGCCGAACCTGAACAAAGCCCATGAAATGGCAGTCATCAATTCATGTGAACTTTGAGACGATTTGTGCGAAAGAAGTTCCAACAAACGCAACCGGACAAGAAGAGGCAACTCTTTGACATCTTTGATCTTATCAAGTTCAGCAATCAAGTCGAATATCCATCGATTGCTTCTCTCAAGATCGATTGTATCATCGAGTTCAAGACTTCCGACACGTTGAACGGCGCGTGTCAACTGATTGATCTCTTTTTTCGGTTCTTCCCAGTCCGTTCTGTCGCGCCACTCTTCAGGAAAAAGTTTTGCGGTATAGAGCATCTTACAATAGCTGTCATTCCAACCAGAATATCGTTTTTGGGAGTCGAATTCTCTCCAGTCGTAATTGGCTTTCGGAATGTCAGGTTCTATAGAAGGATCGATATATTTGATGAAAGCTGCCGCTTCGATTTTTTTTGGAAAATGTACGCGTTTGTCCAATTCGGGAGTCGTTTTTCGTCCCGGATAGCAACGATAGATTCTCTTGGTCAATTCATTCCATTTATCAATATCCGATTCTCCCCATAGAGAGAAATACCATGATCTAGCCCATGAAATGAGTATTTGTGGCAAAGCCACAGTCATGAACATGTGCATCTCTCGGTTTTTACACCCGTTGATCGTTGGAACCTTTGAATCGTCATATGCTTCGAGTTGAGAGACGAGAAGTTCCATGAGTCGACGTTTTTCTGTATTATCGAACGAGTTGTGCACCCGTTTGACGGTGTAATGTGCCACTCCAACGAACGCATAAGGAATTTCATTGATCGACGATCCGTCTTTCAATCCTTCAAGAGAACGGAACATACCTAATACACTGGAAGTATGAGCAAAAAGGGAGCAGAGTTCCACCATCTCATGGTTCGAATCCGATTCGTAAGAGTCAAAACCGAACCGTAACAGTGCATTGATTGCTATGTCGTTGGTGCACAATAGTCGAAGCCAGACTAGTGGATTTTTTAATCGCTTTGTTTTAGCGCTATTTTTGCGACTCGGTGCCAACGATGGATATAAATGCTGCGTTGCTTGATCTCTACTGTTGAAAGGAACCCAAGGAGAGCAGATCCAATTTTTAGAAAAAGCATCCACTTGAATTTTATCTGACTTGGGATCATAATCTATTTGACGTTTGATGTCCCATGCATGAGCACTTTTTATCGAAACCAAGCATTTGGAGAAAAGCTCTTTTTCTTGCTTAGGTCCACGTACTTTAACGCGAGTGGTTTCCGTGCCGGATATCGGAGCCCAATTGTGGATCAATTCCTTTGCAAATGTTTCGGGGGACAACTGAAATCCGGCTTCCCAGCAAATGATTTGCCAGATTGAAATTCGATAAGCACTAGTTCGAAAGAATAACACTTTTTCAATTTCATTGAACCAGTCGTTCAATCCTATCGAACTGTAGATGTCCTGTGAAAGTGGTGTCAGTGGGGGCATAAGTCCACTTATTGAATCGCAGAATATCGAACGGAACAGCGAAAAACGATAGCTTTCGAAAACCAGTTTGGAAGTCAATGCTTCGGCAGATACATCACGATGCTTTCTGATCCACAAGATAATCAGAGATTCAAGCAGGTCTGGTTCATCTACCAAAGACGTGGATGGAATCTCTTGGAATAAATCTTCCACATTGTTGATTTGATTCGCTGGCAATAAATCCAAAGCTAGACGAAAAGCGTGACGGCCTAACGAACCCGATAGGCAGCGATTGAAAAATAATTGAAAAGGATGTTCTTTTTCTTCATTGATGGTATCCGCTAGCCAGGACTTCATACCCGATTCAAGATGGTTGGCAGCATATAGAATAAAAGTAAGTAGGATGTTTTCGTCTGCAAAGTCAAGCAAATCTAAATAGGCACTTGCAGATCGTTTTCTTGGTGCCTGCTTTATAATCGGTGGAAGAATCATTCGAATAATTCTATCGAATTCATTCTTTTTAAATTCTTCTTTGCTTACTACACGAAACAACTGCTTGAGGAGAGCTGAATCGTAATTTGATATTTTATCAATCAATTTTTGAGTGTAGGACTCAATAGAATATTGTAACTCTTCACTGCAGTCGTTCCAATTTAAAGGCAGGAGTACGTTTTGCAGGCTGATCAACTGAAGCCATTCGTTCAGTTTTGTAATTTCTTCAATCGCCAGTTTAGCTAAAAGCGAGTTTTCATTCGTCCCTTTCAAAATTGCCGTCGAAGAAAGGAATACCGAGGTTCGAAACGGGGAAACGTTAAGGCGTTGACAAATGTACCAGTCCGATAGCATGAATTACTCCTTCAAGCAAGAAGCGGATCGTTTCCATGATGATTCCTGTTGAGACCCCTTGAATCGATCCCTGATCACCGATTCGGTTGGATGTAAGAAATTCAGACATCCTTAGGAAACGATAAAAAACAAAATTCAATTTTCCTGTCGCAAGTGTTTTATTTTCATTACGGCTCGTTGATCCTTTGCAAGCTCAACGTATTCATCCGGTGTTAATAGGCCAAAAATAGCTCGTAAATCGCGTTCCCAACTGATGAGGTGCTCTATTTCATCCGAGGTAAACTTCAATTGGCCTACAACCTTTTGGGAACGTGGATCACCAGAATTTTCGATTGACAATTTCAGCGCATCTTTAAGATCTAAATGTATGCCGTTTGTCAGTAAATAAATCATTTGGTCACTAGTAAGTGAATTGCATTCGTTCATCCCATCGCTATAAATGCAATTCCACTGATCCGTTACGTTGGGATGCAATTTTTTCAATAAAAGTTCAGAAATTTGACTTGTTTTTTTATCCTTGCAGGAACGTTCGTATCGTAATATAGCGAAACAAAAAGAGTCTGCAATCGATACTTTCGGGCATTCTGAAACAGGATAAAATGCTTGGCTATCGGGAATTATTTTGTCGATTTCTTGTTGTAGTTTTTCCCCGTCGCTAATAAAAGATTTTGAAGTCAATGCGGATTGGATGAATTTGAAGCACATGTACACGATTTGATCCATACAGTTGTTGCATTCACCCCCCGTTTGGACAGCATGAGACAGTGCAATAGCAAAAAGCTCAGGGGTGCGTTTTTCCATAAGAGCTTCGATCCAAGCCACAATCCAGATTGGTTTGTAGGTTTTTATAGCATAAAAAAAGCTGTCGAGGAGGGGATTCAAATCCAATCCTGCTAATTTCGAAAAGCATGTAATATCTTCCAGTAACTCAGAAGCAGTACAGGATGTTTTTTTAAAAGCTTCCCGGTTGTTATCAATGTAATAATTGTAGGCAACGAAAAGTGGATTGAGTTTGGGATTACTGGCAAAGTCATTGAAAAATTGTTCATTTTCCAATATGGAAACCAAACAACTGACAAGCTTTGTACCTATTGCAGGCTGAACCGTTGAACGTTTCCTGAAATCCAGAAGCCCATTTTTCAAGGACATCTCCTGTTGCTCCACCTCTACAAATTCAGGTACATGGTCTGCAGATTCGTAGAGCAAGCCAAAACAAACAGGGGGGCATGGTAGATTCAAAAGTGAAAGACCCCTTTGGAATTGTTGAAAAATTTCCTGACGTACCTGACCATCCGGAGAAACGATTTCGATTACCACTGCAGGGTTGGCTGTTTGAGGAGTATACGTGAAATTACTGGGAATTTGCTCGGAGGACACTTCGAAGCCGTGAAAAATCCTTTTACACCAGTTGATCAGACATTGATACACATCAGGCTTCAGCTCGTCGGCGTAAAGGCTGAAATGAAACCCAACAATCAGTTCTTCTTCAATATTTCCCTTTTTTTTAAAATATTCGGCATGAATGTGATGAGAAGGAACTACAGCCTGGAAAAAATCATCCGCATTGTTTGGACCATTGGGAAAACTTGAATGAGACATTGGAAGCCAGAAACGCGTTTTGTAAAAATTTTCTTTCGCTCTTGATCGGCAAGCATCGAATAAAAGGCGTTCATACCGTCGCAGTTCGTTATAAGTCGCTTTGGGTTGATCGCTTTCAACGATAAAAAGGAATGACTGCCGATCAAAACCTGCTAGTGTACCGAGCCGTTGAGGTATTTTCGACGTTTGGTTTTCAACGAGGCGAGTGAGAGCACGGTCCCAAGGTTCTATACGAGGAACAATCCCTGTATCCGGCACCGGCTCTTCAATGTCGGGAAAGATATCCTGGATTTTCGGTGGAGGGGAAAGAATTGCTCCCGGAATATTAAGACAATTTGCAAGAACCGGAGCATCATAGGTTTCGACAGATACAAGCTTTGGTCCATTTTGATTTTCCAACGACGAAACCTTGAAGTTTTGTACCTCTATTGGAACGATATCTAGCTTTTCTCCAAGTTTATCTGCTTCACTTTTTATTAGAACCAGAGCGGCACCTTTGCTTTTGTTATTATGAAAAGCTTTTTGAGTTGCCTCCCATTTGCTTTCAAGGGAACCAATATTAACCTGTTGTTTGCCGTTACTTTTAATGGTCGCCACCGGTTCCAGGCGGATGCCTTTCAATTCCTCTTTCTGTTTTGTTTGTTTGATCGCGCATGAAACAAGCACAATAGGTACATCGCCGTCGATTTCATTCAATTCATCCCCTGCGGCAACGGCCAATGCACATGCTGCTCCATCGGAATCACCATTATATAGAGTTTTAGGCATGTGAGAGGTGTCATAAAGAGGAAATTGTTCGAATGAAAAATATTGGGAAGAAGTGGTCTCTTTAAGTCTAAGAGTTTCAAAAATATAGTGCGCACCAGAAGAACTTTCGAGTTCACCTGCCTCCGCATTTACAACGTGGTGTGCGTTAGTTTTGATAAACTTTACGCTGATATACGTAGGTTCTTTAGTGTGGCACGGAAAACCTATTTGAACTATTCGTGGCATTTTTAATCAAGCTTTAAGATATTGATACGTTCTATATGTCCATTCTTCATTGGAATTTTCTCGGATTTTGAAGCTTTTCTGTTCAAATCCTCTCCCAGAATAATTTGAGAATCTCCGGTATCGAATTGCACAATCAATAGGATTTTCTGTACTAATTCTGCATTGCATTCGGTTAAGTATATTATGTAAATTTGTTTGGAGATGTTTCTTTTTATTAATAAAGCTCCTCCCTCCAAAACACGTGGAAAACATTTTTCATCTATTGGAACCAAATCGGCTACTCCTGCTGCAACAGGGGCAATCGACGTACCATCTCCAATCGGTTGAGCAATTTCTTCCAATGCGGCGATCCATTGTTCAGCACTCTGGAGTCCTTCTTTGGCTTTGTTGACCAGATATTCTTTGATATGGATAACCGTGCCAGGCTGATCGCCTTTAGCTTCTGTCTTTTGCTTGATTTCAGATTTTCCCAAAACATGGATTTGTTGTACGAGAGAGTGAAGTTCCGGCTCAAAAGACAGAAATGGCTTGATTTCTACCAGATCCAGCTCAGACAACTCCGGGTTTGGGAGAACTAGGTTGAAAGGAGTTATCGGTTCCACGGTATGTAAATCGGTATGCCATGAAGCTATTTCTTCCACTTCTGTCGGCATTCGAAGAATAATGCTGTTTCTCCACAAATTATATGGAACCGCTGCGAGTGCATGTCGCTTGGCGATTAGCTGTAGATCCTGAATATCGGTTGATATGTGATCGATCCAAACATCCGTATACTCCCCACTGGCGGGATGAACGTAGTGAAGAAAAGCGATGGCATCAGCTTTAAGTGTTCGCTCAGATATCCGATAAGCAATCCGGTTGTAGATTGTTGAATCCGATCGAAGCGAAAGGAACAACTTCGCCGTAATAGGTGGAAGTTCTGAACGAAGCTGTTCTACATCTTGAATCGCCTCTTCGGACAACGCTTCCAATTGGTCGATATCTTCCAACGTTGGATTGAAGCGATCTTTGTAGTACGCAAGGCGCTCGTAAAATATCGAAATGCTATCAGGGGCATTTTCGTGAATCTGGCGGAGCATATCGGCCCATTGTAAGGCGTCTGAAAACAGATCGTTTTTCCAAACCACCTCATGGCGGGAACTTACAATGCGTTTTTTTTGCTTTTTCATGACCGTTCCTCGTCCAAGGTCGAAAAATAACTTCTCGCGAAAGTGTAGGTACCAGGATCCAGGTCCATCAAATGATCCGGAGTTTCTTCAGCTACAATGAAGTCCATTGCATCCAAATGCATATTGGTCCATTTTTTCACTTTTTTGAGAAACTCTTCCCATATGCTCTTGGTTACTTCGGGAAATTTGTTCAAATAAAAAGCGGTTTGCATGAAAAACACACCGGATTGACTATCCGATTCAATGAAATACGCAAACATTGACTTTTTGGTGCAAATGAAAATTCGTCTCAATCCAGTATGGGGATCCTTTGCTAGAACCCAAATGCCCTTACCATGGACAGCGGCATATTTCGCTTCCTTTTCGTAACGGGAAAACCATTCTTTCAAAGGAATATCGAGAAGCTTGGTATCTAAGAGTTTTTTGTAGTTTTTTTGACGACAAGCATAACAGCCCTTAAACACGAGTTCTTTTTTCTTGTCAAAATCAGCGTGATCGATGCGAGTTGCAATCGGACAAACTGGCTCTGGTTTCCTATCTGGATGGATCAGCAAGAAAACTTTTTGCATTTCTTCATTCAAAACGTTCAAATTTGGTTGAAGCTTCCGAAGATCCCATTGTTCCCAATTGAACGTTGCCTCGCCGACGTCGAGTTTAAGATCAGGCGGCGATATGGAACTCGGTAGAATACCGACAACGTGCTTGATTCCATGCTTATTGCGGTTACGTCTGTCGGCATATGGTAGCAGATTGATTAAAGTCGGAGATGCGTGATCCTCGTACAACAGTTCGATTGAATCGGACTGGTAAGGATCGAAAACGACATGCATGTCTCTCGTTCGATAAAACATCCCGGATTGTTTACCGTAAGTATTGATTTTTGTTCTATCGGTTTGGCGATATTTGTTACCCTTTCCGTCGTCATCGAAACAAACTCTGGGCCAGTTTTCAAAATAATCGAAGCTCATCACTCTTCTCCGTTCTTTTTTGACGAGTTTGTTTTGGAGACGATTTCTTCAAGCATTTCAACGAATTTAAACAATTCCGCTTCGGTCAAGTCGCGCAAATCATGAACTTTTTCGTATGTAGAACGAAAGGTTTCGATTTGTCGATGAAACAGCTTCTGATCTATTTCTTTCGGTAATGAAACGTCCTTATCCTGAAGTATCGAAAGGATTTTTTCTTCTCGCTCAATACCGAACTGTGTTGGAAATTCCACAATGGTTTTCTGAACAAATTCTTTTCGTACGTTGTCGTATTCTATTTTTTTTGCTATACGTCGCAGGACTATATCAAAGCGCCTTAGTTTCTGTTCTCCTTCCTGTTCCGTTTCTCCAGGCAACAATTGCAGTTTCAAAAAAGCCGTCATATTGGGTTTGTTTTTGCCATTGTAGTACCCTTTGAAACGGCGTGCGTCATCTACTTTCACCTCTCCTGCTTCGATTGCGTAATTCGCTAAAAAGTCGAAATGTTCACGGATGTATTTTCTGGTAATACTGATGCGAATCTGATCTTTGGAAAACTTATCTCGCGTCATATTTTTGGCAATATTGCTCATTGTTTGCATCCAAAAAACAATGAAGGCTCCTGGCGTATGACTCCGAATTGTGGATCTTTTGCTGTGAGCACTTTGGCACGTTTCTTGTACCAAATCTTCGGGTTCGACGATGTGCCGGAATTTTTCAGCTTTGGCAAGAAGCTTTTTTCGACCACCTTTTTTTTCGCAAAACCTTTGCAAAAGAGTGTCTGCCTCTTTTTTTTGCGCTCCCAAATAGGATTCGACTTCTTCCGTCGATAAATAAAAATACATTTCGTTTCCCCGATACGAATGAAAAACGCAACAATTGACCTTCTGCAGATGGCAGAAAGTGCTTTTGAATATTTTCCAAGGATGTAAGATTTTGTATGTTTCTTTAGTGATGGATCTTATCCTAAAGGTGCCAGCAAATTCAATAAAAATTCTCAAGAATATATTCGGTTGGAAAGACCTGACATGGCTCCTCGAGGTAGATCCGGAATGATTTTCGGCGATTCTAGAAGGAGGCTTGGCAAATTCTCGTTCAGAGGACTTCGCCTCTACGAAAAGAATGCTGTGATTCTTCCTATAGATTTCCAAGGATCCCCCTCACATGGAAAATCTGCCTCTGAGGTCGTGCATTTCGAGGACGTATCAATGATCGAAATGAGGCTTTTAAGAAGCGCATAGAAAACCGGGGCTGAATCATCAGCCCCGGTTGAAAGAAGTCACTGAAATCAGTTGACTTTTACCCATTTGATTGCGTCAAAGCTGATCGTACACCGATCGGGGGTGGCGCTGTAATCTTGAAGGCGCACTTCGCCGTAGCGGTCCGTAAAGACGAAGCGCCCGATTTTGCTCCAGCCTGAACCGGCTTGGCTTTTATCTATTGCCTCACCGGTGGTATGACCATCATGTTCCACGTAGTAACGTACGGAAGTGCATTTGTTGTACACGATGTACGTTCCTTCCGTGTTTACGTTGAACGACTGATTGGGACTGACATCGTTTTTGTAGATGTCATAGGTACCATACAGCTTGGTCGGAGTTCGCCACGTTCCGGTGGTGCCATCCACCAGGAAATTGATTGTGTAATCGAAACTCTGATTGATGGCTCCGGTCGTGAAAGAGTCGTGATCGGAAGCATGGAACCATGTACCGGTTTTCGTAAAACCGGAAGAGTCCTGATTGTCAACAATGACCACGCTGGGGCTGTAGGGTTCGTTGCAGGCGCCGTTGGTGCATCCCAACGAACCGCAGTCTTCCACCAAGCTTTCTCTCTGGTCCTGGCAGTTATATTGCCAGACATCACCATTGTAGCAGTCCAGGTAGTCGCTGCCCTGTATGCAGCTTTGTCCGCTACATCCGCATTCACAGCTTGTTTTGATGGAGGTACGCGAGCCTTCGCAGTCAAGGTACCATAAATCGCCGTTATAACAGGTATAATCGGCTTGCGCGTCGTAATCGCATTCCCCTTGGCTACAGCCGCAGGAACCGCAGTCGTCTACCAGGCTTTCTCTCTGGTCCTGGCAGTTATATTGCCAGACATCACCATTGTAGCAACTCAGGTAGTCGCTGCCCTGCAAGCAGCTTTGTCCGCTACATCCGCATTCACAGCTTGTTTTGATGGAGGTACGCGAGCCCTCGCAGTCAAGGTACCATAAATCGCCGTTATAACAGGTATAATCGGCTTGCGCGTCGTAATCGCATTCCCCTTGGCTGCAACCGCAGGAACCACAGTCGTCTACCAGGCTTTCTCTCTGATCCTGGCAGTTATATTGCCAGACATCACCATTGTAGCAACTCAGGTAGTCGCTGCCCTGCAAGCAGCTTTGTCCGCTACATCCGCATTCGCAGCTTGTTTTGATCGAGGTACGCGAGCCTTCGCAGTCAAGGTACCATAAATCGCCGTTATAACAGGTATAATCGGCTTGCGCGTCGTAATCGCATTCCCCTTGGCTGCAACCACAGGAACCGCAGTCATCACCTGGAATCCACTCGTAACCGTCGAGTGAACAAGTAATGATTTTGGAGCCTTGGCAGGAAACGGCACCGGGAGTGCATATCGTGGAGCAGTCGGGAGCATCGCAACCGATAGCAATCGAGGAATCGTTGTCGTTACAATCCTGATCGAAAAACGGACAATTCTTACCGCTGTAGCGGTTGTCACCGTCTCTATCCTCGCAGGCTTCGCCACCCGGCTCGTCGGCAAGACAAGTGCACGAACTTCCGTAGGACTGCTTGTAATTATCCGTATCGTCACAATCGAACAGGAGACAATCGTTGCCTTGTCCGTAGATATCGAAATCGTTATCTTGGCAGGTCAACGGCGTGACACCCTGTTCCGGAAATTCGATGGGATCGAGGAAACACGTCAAAGGATCGATCCATCCGCTGTCGTTTTTGAATCCGAGATGAAGGTGACTACCGTCTCCGCCGCTCGAACAAACGTTACCGGTATTACCCACCTCGCCAATTTTCTGACCAGGCTGAACGACATCTCCGAGTTGAAGTGGAATGCTACCCGGTTTCAAGTGGGCGTAAATCACACATTGGTCATCCAAGAAACAGATAATGACGTGATTCCCCCAGCCGGTCCCTTCGCAACCATAGATTGCTGAGGAGCCGAGGGGTATATTGTTAACCGGAGGTTCGGTAACTGTACCGTGCCCGATGGAAAGGACATCATCTCCGATAATACCGTCGTAATCGATGCCTCCAGGACGTCCAGTCTGGATATGGCCCAGGAAATCATCGGTCATGCCGTGTTCACTGTAGAAAGGATACTGGAACAGTTGGGCGCATTCCTCGCGCCCACCGATGTCACCGACTGTCGGGTCGTCAACATATGCCCATTCACAATCCAAACCATTGGGCGAATATCCGGGATCGCAGATGCAAGCAGCCTGCCCAATGGTATCTATTTCACAAATTCCGTGTTGCGAGCAATCAATACCATCACAGGCATTGGCCGAAGCTTCCTGCTCGATCGCCTCTATGGTATCGATTTCGTCGCTCTCGTCGTCCATATCCCCATCGGGAAGGATATCATCGTCACCGCTAATGATTTCTTCATCATCATCGATATCGCCATCAGAGGGGATCGTAGAGAATTCGACTTGCCCCAATTTATGACTGAAATCCTGTCCTTCGGCAAAAGGAGTCACAGTGGAAATAAAGAATTGATTTATTGGAAGATCGGTACAGATAATGACCGGTTCGTTAACCATGGATTCGGTTCGTACCGGATCGATATCAATATCGGGAGTTTTGTTTTCATTTCCGTACAGACGAAATTCCCAGGAATCAACACTGTCGTCGGGAGCCCAGGTCAACCGGACGTCCGTATCGGAAAGTTTTTCAACGTGGATATTCGGAATTATGGGACGGAGCGGTTCGAAAGGAATGTCAACCACGACCTCGCCGTTGGTTTCGATATCGCCGTCCGCCGGGTCGTCGGGGTAAAATCGGCAATTCGATAACGAGAGGTAGGTTGTCTGGCCACCCACGACTTCTACCGGGTCCGAAGTCGGCGTTTCGAGACACAGGAGATCTCCATCCGGCGTGTAAATCTCAGCGGAAAATATGTATATGTCGGAGGGCAATTCCCATATGTCGCAGGTCCACGGGGTGTCATCTTCCGGCAAAACCGGATTCTCCTCCGCGAAACACATGGAACCGTATTTCGCCTCGCCATCAATTCGATCTGCGTACAATTGAATGTTTCCCAGATCGATCAGTGACATATCTTCCACACTCATAGACAGAACCACCTGGCCCAAGCCCGAAGACGGTTCGTTCCCGGAGATCGGGAATTCAGCACGATCCTGGTCACATGCTTGCAGACAGCATGCGAGAAGGAAGAGAGAAAAAAAAGCACCCATCTTCATTGTTTTCTCCTTTCATCGAGAAATCGGATGAGAACGAAACGGTTTGGCCAATCGCTCAAACCAGAACTTTCAATTCTCAAGACACGCTTTTTCTCCGATTCGAGGAAAAAATTGAAAAAAAACCTAACCGCTTTCCTACGCATTGAAATCTCTAGACTTTTTTCTTTCTAATCAGGTCGTGCTGGGTTGTTCAGTCAAAATCATGGAGAAAACTTCAAGGAAACAACTTCCTTTGCATATGTACTTGCCCGAAATCAATGTGTTTAGAAGTCATCTAAAAATACCGACCGAGGATTACGAGGTGATTTCGTCGTTGGCGAAACGCGGCATAACGGTAGTATCATCTTGGATATGACGAAATGCCGTTGGCGACGATCCCCACTTCCGGCATCGTCCCCAACGAAGTGGAACCCATTGTGACCTGGACTGTAAAATGATGGGAAAACAGCTGGCTAATCTGGACACGGAAAGACGATCCAAGCGCTTTCATATCCGAAAAAACTCTTCAAATTCATGCAAGTTTGTGCACTGTTTTCGCTGCCTTATGGTAGCTCCTTGGCAGTACACAAAAAAAAGGCGGAGTGTCGTGGTCACTCCGCCTTTTTGAAGATGCCGAAACCCGAAAATCGGTGCTTCAGCCTTCCACTTTGCTTCTCAGTCCCTACCCGGCAACGTGTAATGATGGAATCGTCCTCCCGAAACGGCGGGATCGTCGGAATATCCCATGGCTTCGAAATCCGACCTCTTGAGCTTGGCTTTGCTCTCGGGGTAACGCGGACCGATGAGAGCGGCACTGTCGAAGCCGGGTTGTTCTCCGTGGCAGCGTGAGCAGGTCACGGCCTGTTGGCTATGGCAATCCGCACAACCGAGCGCCTGTCCTGCCGGAACGACCTCGTGGTTGATTGCCCAGAACATATCCGCTTTGCCAAATCCGACCTTACCGGAGAAAGGTTCACCGAACAGTTTCATGCCTTGTGCAAGGCTCTTCTGCCAGTCGAAATCTTTCCAAAACCCTTTCCAAAGGTTCGGTACCGCGAAAATTTTTCGCTCAGCGTCCATGGGAATCACTGCTGAATAGCATTTGAAAGGATACAGCTTTGCGCTCGGATCTTGGATGGAACCTTCCGGAGTATTCAAAAGCGTCGGTTTGTCCGGATCTTCGACCGGATCTCCCAGCAAATGGCGACGATGGGTACCATCATACCAGGTCACGCAAGGATCGACGTTCATCCCCCAGCGGAAAGAACCTTTTTTGTTGTTGTAATTCGGCATCCCGTATTCGTCTTTTTCGACCGCCAGTTTTTTACCCGCCGTGGACCAGTCCCAAAACATCTTGGTTGGGGTTTTCTTGGCGAAATGCGGAATATGGCAGGTTTGACAAGAAACCGACCGGGTGTGCTTGTCGAGGTGGAAACCGATGTCGTGATTCATGTTGTGGGGTTTGTCCCCATGACACTGTTCGCAACTCACGCGGCCTTCGCTGGTAGGAATCGCTAGACATTGTCCCGCGATACGGTGTTCTTGGGTTCGGTGACAGTCCTGGCAATCCATCCCGGCGCGCCCCATATGCACGTCGAATTCGTCCGGCGGGTTCATCAGCGTGGGTTCGAGGTCGCCATGCTTGACGTTCGCTCCCCCCCCCCCGAAGAAGTGGCATTTTCCGCAGGTCTGGCGCGAGGTTTTGCCAATGTGGCTCGCAACTTGAACGGTGTTGACTTCTGCCTTGGGCAAGCCGCCGTTCGGAGCATCCTTGGCATAAGTGCCGGTGGTGTCGTGACAAACAAGGCAGTCGATGTTCGTGGGGTCGTTGAAGTCGAACTCGTCGTTTTCCCAACCGTAACCGATGTGGCATTGGGAACAGCGGGCTTCGTTGGAACGAACGTGGATGCAATAGTTGTTGATGACCTTCTTTTTACCTAGATCCGTTCGGTGCTCGTAGCCTTTTGTATGGGGAGATGGTCCTTCCCATTTCCAATGCGCGGTTTGCAGAATATCCTCTCCCACCTGCTCGTGACACTCCAGACAGCGGGATGTAATTTCCCGTGGGTCGGGTTTTCCGGCAAAATGAATGAATTCTCCATGATCGGGTGTGCGCTTGGCGTGGCAACCGGTGCAGTCGGTGGGGGCGTTTTCGCTTTTTTCCTGCTCGTGACAACCAATGCACTGTGCGTGATAAGCGCCTTTCAAACCCGGACGGTCCGGGGCATCCGCCTCGTTGGGATATTGGTGGCAGGCCACGCAAGATGCGGGTTTGCGCTCGTCCATGTCGGAGAATTCCAGCGCTTCGCCGATGCGGTCTCCTTTATGCCGCTGAACTTTGTGGTGACAGAGGCTGCAATTGCCATCCAATCGCGACGCATGGGCTTTGTGCATGAAACGCACAGCTTCGTAATCGTTGATTTTTTCGTTGGCCTGCTGACGGTTGAGTATCAGCATTTTCGGCATGGTTTCCGCCGAGAAAGACAACGGCTCGGGGATATTCAGAGGATCGTGTGTTTCGGACTTTTCGGAGGCTTTCGCATAGGCTGCATCGGCAAATTGTACGACGCTTGTTTTGATGCCCTGGCGATGGACCACGGCGTAGAGGATCACGAACGACAGCATCAGCACTATGGCAAGACCACGGGCCATCCACGCCAGTCCGGGAGCGCGACGCCTACGGCTTTCGCACTCTTCTTCTTTTACAGAGAGATTTTGGGCATCGAACACGGGAAAATAGTAGGCGAAAAAGCGATAAAGAAAAACGATAGTGGCAATCAGGCCCATCGTTACGGCGATTTCACCGATGGCCGGAAAATACCCGCTTTCACCGAACGGCGGATGGAAACCGACGATGAACACATTTATTCGGTTGAGCAACACGCCCAGGATCATCGCGGACACGGCGATGAACAACCAGAACGTCGAGCGGCGCACGGATTTCTGCAACAACATGACGAAAGGAATCACCACTCCAACGCCAATTTCGACAAACAGAGCCGCCGTGTCGGAAGGACGGGCCAGGAAGTCGAGTTGATCCCAGCGAAACGCGAGATCCCCGAATTTGACCAAAGCATACAATCCTAAAAACCAGGGAATCACCCTCGACAACGGTGTAAGCAACTCCATTTCGGGAGTACGTCCAAAGGCTTTTGCAGCGCTGATCGATTCGAAAATGACCATCGGGAAGCCGATCATGATGGCCGAGAGTAAAAACAGAATGGGTAAAATGGGTGTCCACCACAAGCTGCTCAGCTTGGTCGGCGCGATGAGCATCAGAGAACCCAATGAGGATTGGTGCATGAAGGACAAAACAACACCTGCAATGATAAACAGCGGCAGTACACGACAAATCATCATGTGTAGCGCGTTTAGTGGGCGACTCAGGCTTTTCGCCAATCGGCCCAAAACCATGCTTTCCCCTTCGCGACGGATGATTCCCTCCAGAAGCGTCGGAGAAAATTCCACTGTCAGTACGGTGAGATAGAACATCACGCACATACCGACCTCGAACAGGACCGAGTTGCCTTGCCAGTAAATAGCCGGATGCCAGATGTTGTAATAGCGGCCCAGGTCGAACATCAAACCCACACCCACGAAAGTATAACCCAGCCAAGCTGTGAGCAGAGCCGGGCGTTCCAGCGGGTGGTATTTGGCGCGTCCGAAAATATTGATCAGCGCTGCCGTGGTGAATCCGCCCGCCGCCAGTGCGACACCGGAGGCTACGTCGATGCCGATCCATATTCCCCAGGGGTATTGGTCGGTCAGGTTTGTGACCGGTCCCAGGCCCGTGATCATGCGCGCCAGTCCGAATAAATACCCCACGGCCATGATCGCCACGAGTACAAGAGCACCGGGCGTCCAGAATCGAAGTGGTTTGGTCGTTTGCATCGTCGGTCACTTTTCGCTGTAGGTTTGGAGAATCAGGATTGTTTTTCATCCGTTTTTTCGGACGAATCACCGTTCTTGCGGCGACTCATCCACATGACGCCCGCCAGGCTTCCGTAGAATGCCAGCGGAATGGCTCCATAGTTGAAAATGGTGTGCTGGATCGATTCCGAGAGCCGGGGCGGGGCGGTTTCGGGAAGTTTGGGCAGCTCAAGTTCCTCAGCCGGGCGTCCGGTGAGATACAACCAGCTTGTTCCGCCGACTTCCTTTTCTCCGTAGATATGATCGATGTAACGATCCGGCTTGGATTCGATCCGGCGGCGGGCCAGTTTCAAGAGGTCCGCACGTTTTCCGAAGACCAGCGCTTCCATGGGACAAGCTGCGGCACAGGCGGGAGATGCGCCGGTTTTTTCCTGTTCATCCACGCAGAAAGTACATTTCGTGACTTTCGGCGCCACTGGTTCGTCGTACTGATACGCGGGAATCTCGAAAGGACAGGCCACCATGCAATAACGGCATCCGATGCATTTGTCGGCCTCGTAGAGCACCGGACCTGTCTCGGATTTTGTCAGCGCACCGACGATGCAGGCCGAAACACAGGCCGGGTCCAGACAGTGCATGCACTGAACCTTGACATTGGTTTCCTTTCGGTCGGTTTGAACAGGCGAAGGACGTCCCGGATAACTGTTGACCACAGTATGACGGGTGGCGTCCGGGCGGCGGCGCTCACGTAGAACCCAGCGGTCATCGAACGGTTTTTCCGGCATAGGAAGCCGATTGGCGCGATTGCAGGCTTGCTCGCATTTGCGGCATCCGATGCATTTGGTGGTGTCCACCAGGCATCCGACCGGATCGGCATCGGGTGATGTTGACTCCTTGGCAGCAGCTTTGTGCGGCAAAGCGGCAGCCATGGTAATGCCCGCCACTTTCAAAAAGGTTCTTCGGTTCACTCCCATGGTGCTTACTCCGCTTTTCATCCATAGAATTCTTGACGAAGATATGTGTTTGTTATCAAGAGGAAGCGGCCTGATTGTTCCGTATCAATTGTTCTTTCAGACCTTCTCGGATTTTCAAGCAGCCTTCGATGAATTTGTCGTTGGCGATGCGATAAAAGATGGTTTTCCCTTCGCGGCGGTAGGTCACCGCGCCTCGATCGAACATCATGCGCAGATGCTGGGACGTATTGGAGACGGTAAGTCCCAATTCCTTTGCCAGATCGCTAACTGAGCGTTCTCCCTGTTGCAGACTCCACATAATGCGCAGACGTTTCGGATCGCTGAAGATTTTACAGAACTCGGCGTGCAGATCGAAGATATCGGGGAGTACCGATTCCTGCTGATTTCTGCGCTGGTCCATAAAGCATTCCTTTCCGAAGCGTTGTTTACCGCTTACGTTTTATCAATCGCATGATCGTGCGAATGTGTCAATGTTTTTTTCGGCATAATTCGACGTTCGTTAACCCTTTATTGAAAAAACATAGAGATTCTTGTTATTCAGTTGCATTTTTGCCACTGTTATGCATAGATCGTTTTTGAAACAGGAGGAATCCATGGCAGAAAACAAGGAATGCTTCGAAGGACGGGTTTGGCGACATTCTTCGCCGGAGGAACGTTTCGAGGCGGTGTTGTCCAGCATTTCTGACGGTGTATATGCCGTGGATAACCGGATGAACATCGCCTGTTTCAATCGGGCGGCTGAAGCGATCACTGGGTACAAAAAGGAAGAAGTCCTTGGTCGCCCCTGCCACGACGTGTTGCAAACCAACATCTGCCACGATGCTTGCGCCATGCGCTATACGCTGGAAACGGGACAACCCATCGTGGACTTGGCAATCACCATTACCTCTGCCAACGGCGAAACTCTGCCGGTAAGTATTTCCACGTCCCTGCTGCGCGACAAAGAGGGGCGCGTGGTCGGTGGTGTCGAGACGTTCCGCGATCTGCGCCTGGTCGAATCTCTCCGGCGGCAAGTGGAAAAAAGCTATTCTTTCGCCGATATCATCGGTAAAAGCGCACTGATGCAAAGCCTGTTTGAGCGTCTACCGACAGTAGCGATCGGAGACAGCACCGTGCTGATCAGAGGGGAAAGCGGCACGGGAAAAGAGCTGGTCGCACATGCCTTGCATGATTTGAGTGACCGCAAAGAGCAGCCATTTGTCGCGGTCAATTGCGGGGCACTTCCGTCCGAGTTGATCGAGTCGGAACTGTTCGGGTACAAGGCAGGTGCTTTTACGGGGGCGACCCGAGATAAACCGGGCCGCGTGGCATTGGCCAAGGGAGGTACACTGTTTCTCGACGAAATCGGAGACCTTCCCCTGCCGATGCAGGTGAAATTACTGCGTTTTCTTCAGGAAAAAACCTATGAACCTCTGGGGGGCCATGCCAGTGAAACATCCGATGTGCGTATCCTGTCGGCCACCAACCGAGACCTTGTCGATAACGTACGTGAGCGAAGTTTTCGCGAAGACCTGTATTATCGTCTCAACGTAATCGAACTGAAACTGCCTCCTTTGCGACGACGCGAGGGCGATGTTCCCCTGTTGGCCGAACATTTTTTACGGCGATTGCGCCTGTTGCGAAACAAACAGGTGTCTGGCTTCTCTCCCGACGCCATGCGGGCACTGCTCGGCTACAATTATCCTGGAAACGTGCGCGAGTTGGAAAATATCGTCGAGCACGCTTTCGTGCTCTGTCCCGGTGGACTGATTGCTATGGAGCATCTACCCGATGTTCTCCGGTCGGATCGTATCGATCCAGACAGTTGCAGTCCTGCTACTCTAGAGGAAATGGAACGTGAATTCCTGACGAGGAAACTCGCCGAAAACGGTTATAATCGACTGGAAACGGCCAAGGCATTGGGCATCCATAAAACCACGTTACACCGTAAGATTCGTAAACTGGGGCTGGATTTACCCGACCGGGATGGTCGCTCCCGAAACTCGACATAGAGATGCGTTATTGCAACTGCATTCCTATAAAGAGTAGCATATACGCATTCTTTTAAGACAAATAAAAATACCCCTAAACCCCTATACCGAGATAACCCCTGTATTATTCAGCAGTTAGGACTTATGGCATTTTCCTTGCTTTTACACAAAGCAGAAAATGAAACAGGCGACCCCACAATGGGTGCCTGTAACAAAACCGCAAGGAGGATGTCATGAGCGAAGAAAAAAAACTGGAAGGAAGCTTCTCCACCACCATCGAACCCCACAAAGCCGCCCGACCGATGAAAGTCATCGTGGACCCCAACGGCTGTAATTGGCTGTGCGATGCCCATGTGGATGAAAGCAAGGATCTGGAAAAACAAGGGTGCTGGCGTTGCTCGGACGTTGCCTTTACTCGGAATGCCTGATGTTGGATTCATCACATCGAGATGATTTCTAAGACATGAAACAACCCTTAGAAATACTGGTATAGGGCAACCACGGAAGTTCAGCGATCTTCGATACTGGCATACGGGAAACATGTGCCGTGGATCATCGAGATTCTCCATCTTGGGTTTCACCATCGTTTAGCGAAGAGCCGCAGATTCGGCAAAAGCGGGCGTCGGCAAGATGTTGAGCTGTTCCGCAGTGATGGCAGGGAGCAGTCATCATCGGCAGATTGGCAGCGCGCGCCATTTCGACAGTGACGATTCCCGTTGGGACAGCGATGATGCCGTAGCCCATAATCATCACTATCGATGCCAGCGCTTGACCAAGTACCGTCTGCGGCGCAATGTCACCGTAGCCAACGGTCGTGAGTGTAACGATTGCCCAGTAGATCCCACGTGGAATGCTGGTGAAGCCACTCTCCGATCCCTCAATCAGGTACATCAGGCTACCCATGGTGAACACCAGCGCCAGTACCGTACCGAGAAACACGGTGATCTTCTGGCGGCTGGCTCGTAAAGCGATCAATAGCACGCTCGCTTCGCTAAGATAGCGCGTCAGCTTGAACACGCGAAAAACGCGCAACAGGCGAAAAACGCGAATCACCAGCAGCGATTGCGCGCCGACCAGAAATAGGCTTAAGTAGGTGGGAATGGTAGCTAATAGGTCGATGACGCCGAAGAAACTGAACGCGTAGCGGTGCGGATGACGTACCGAAAATAGGCGTAGCAGGTATTCAATCGAAAACAGAATCGTGAAAAACCATTCCACGGCATAGAGCAGTCCGCCATAGCTCTCGCGCAACGTCGCCACGCTTTCGAGCAGCACCGCCAAGACGCTTAAAACGATGGCTATCAGCAGTAGAACGTCGAACCCCTTACCCGCCTGAGTATCGTCCTCGAAAATGATTTCGAACAGCCTGCGTCTCACCGCACCGAATGGTTTCTCCTCTTCCGGAGCCTGTAGGCCAAAAGCAGGCCGCGTCTCCGTCGTATGTGTTTTGCGTACGTGTTTCGCTTCGTCTTTCATATATGGCCTCAATGCAATGTTACCTACACTGCCATGCATCTGCACCAGATTGAATCACTTACTATTCTGGCCGTTTTTTATCGCAAAGTCGAGAAAGCGAGAGACAATCTCCCTAGGTTCCCTCTCTTTATTGTATAGTAGATAGGTCGTTCGTTGTATTTTGACGCCTTCAACCTCGACCTCACGCAACAAGGAGTACTTCAATTCGTCTTCGACGGCCAGTCTAGGAAGAAAAGCGCTCCCAACTCCTTCGCGGATCAGCATTTTCAGAATGGGAAGATCCGTAACTTCCATGAAAATATTCAGGTTGTTCGGAGTAATCCCCACTTTGGCAAGTGCAGCTTTCAAGGCCAATTCCAACCCACGGTCGCTGGTAATCCACAACAGGGGAAGCATTCGTAGTTCTTGTGCTGAAATCTTTTCCGGAACTAGGCTAGGCAAGCCAATGAAAACGATATCGTCATGAAAACATTCCTGTACCGCCAGTTTCTTGTGGGAGGTGTGGTATCCGACCAAGGCGATGTCGAGTTCACCATTCACGATGCCCGAGATCATTGTTTCCTGATTCAGGTGATCATAGGTAAAAGAGACATCTGGTTCTAGGGTGCGAAAGCCGGAAAGTGTATTCGGTAAGATATACGCACAGGTAAGCGCGTCACCGGCAAGATGAATACATAGGCTGATTTTACGGGAGTGCTTGGAAAATGTCTCTTCGAGCAGTTCGGCTTCCTGAGCCAAAGGCAGGGTCTTGTCTAAAAGAAACTTCCCTTCTTTCGACAGGGAAATACTGCGGCCATGGCGGTCGAACAGGGATACCCCCAAGTATTTTTCCAGTGCATCGATATGAAAGCTGACCACGGAAGGACTCAATCCCAGTTGACGAGAACCTTGACTGAAACTTCCCGCTTTGGCTACGGTCAGAAAAATCTGAATTTTCTTATCGAGTATCATCGGCTTTCTTTCCATAAACAAAAAACGTCCTACCATATCATGTCGGAACTTGTTCAAATCCTGTTTTATAGGAATTCCATTACCTGGATCTCTAAAAGCTTCGCCATTTTTTCGTGTTTTTTCCATATAGCGACCTATTGAGTTGCCGCCATCGTTTTCCAAATGTCGAATGTAAAACAGACTCTTTTTACAAAAGATCTGTTTATTGAAAACGCTTAATGTATTTTAAGATACCAAAATTTCGAATACATCACAATGATGTTTTCTAATTTTTAATTGACAAAATACACCAACCATCCTATCCTTTTCCAAGATAGCCTTGAGAGTTGTCTCTTTTCACAGGCTCCCACATTTTGCATGCGGCAAACGAAGGAAATGGCATGTTGAAATCTTCACGATGGTTTTTGGGGTTCTGCTTCGTTCTTCTATCCCTCCGTCCGGCATTGGCGACCAACGGTATGGAAATGACGTTCGTTGGTGCTCGTTCGGGAGGCATGGGTGGCGCAGACCTCGCCGTGGCTACCGATGCTACCGCGATCAATACGAATCCCGCCGGGTTGACCCAAACAAAAAATCACAGGATCGATGCGGGGGCGGCCCTCATGATTCCCACGCTTCACTTTCAAAACGCCGTCAACGACAAGGATGGAGCGTTGCAGATCTTCCCCATGCCTGTCCTGGCCTATGCCCATTCTTTAGAAAAAGTACCGATTTCTTTTGGCATGGGCATGTTTGCCCAAGGAGGTATGGGGGCCAAGTTTTCGATGGAGCACCCTGTCATCCATCCGGGAGAGAAGCTCGATTACCGCTCGCAGATCGCCTACATGAAACTATCGCCTGCGTTGGCCTATCAACCCCATAAAATGATTTCGATCGGTGTGTCGTTCAACGTAGGTTTTGCCATGATGGCCATGAAAATGCCTTACTCGGTTCAACCTTCCTTGATGGAAGGTGAAGCCAGTATGACGATGGCCGGAGGAAACGTTGGGAAAACAAGTTATGGCGCTTTGTTCGGTGGCATGCTGGGTTACGACGAATTGACGGCTATTGCCGAGCTGAAAGACGCCATCGCCTACGGATTCGGCGGTAAGTTCGGAGTTTTGCTTACTCCGCATGAAAAGGTATCCATTGGTCTGACATACACCATGAAAAGCAAGCTGACTTTCCATGGCAAGGCACGCATGGACATGCAAGGGCAGTTTGACGACGCCATGCCGAAAATGGTCGATGCGTTCGCTGCCATGCCTACCAATATAGGCGCATCCCAGGAGGAAATCCAACAGGGTATCGAAGACTTTTTTGCCTCAAACGGCATCGATCCTTCCATTGGGTACAGTGCAAATTATGACGCGAAGATCGCTTTTGCTTGGCCGCGAAAAGTGGGGTTGGGGTTGGCGGTCAAGCCGATTGACAACTTGCTGATCGCCGTGGATATCCACTGGATTCACTGGTCTGATTCCATGAAAAAATTCAAGATGGTCATGACCGATGGTGACAACGAAAACATCAACAGGATGATTGGCAGCGACAAAGTCGTCACAATCTTACCCCTAAACTGGAAGGACCAGTTTCCCATTGCCGTCGGCGTGGAATACGAGTTTCTCGAAGGAGTCTTCGGTCGTATGGGATACAGTTATGGCGAGAATCCTGTACCCAGTTCAACCGTCTTTCCCGTCTTCCCTGCCATCGTCGAACATCACATTACCCTGGGCGGTGGATACAACTACGCCGACTTTTTCGAAATCAACGTAGCCTACGAGCTGGCCGTTCCCAACACCCAGAAGGGTGCAAGCGATCATGCCGTAGCAAGCGAATATGACAACAGCAAGTCTACACTTGGCGAGCATACCGTGTCGTTATTGGGTTCGTTTACCTGGTAACAAGTCCAAAACCGAATCAGGATCAGGTTCCGATCATTTGCACTTATGCCGGAAAAAAACGGTACAACTAACTGAAGGAGAAAACCATGAAGCTGACAAAAACATTTCTTATTTTTACTGCGTTGCTGCTGTCTCTGAACTTGTTTATCGCTTGCGGCGGTGACGACGGTGACGACGATAGCAACACCGGCGATGAAAATGACACCTCGTCCGGTGATGAGGATACCGGCGATGAAAACGAGAGCGGCGACGACCCGATTGCAAGTCTAATGGCTCAAGCCGGTCAAGGGTGCACCCAGTACTGGGATACTACTTGTGAGTTCGATTGGACCGACACCGACTTTGCCGACACGGATGCTTTTTGTGCGGGTTGGGTTGATGCGTACAAGCCCACCATGGAGCAGTTTGCAGAAGGGATGAATATGGAATGTATGCAGCAAGTCATGGGTGGATTCTTCGAATGCATGGCAGATTCTTGCGACATCGAAGACAAATGGTCCAGTTGCAATGGCGAAGTTCAGGCAAACATGATGGGATGTTTCGAGGATTGACCCGTCCTCTCCGAAAACTCCATCTGACCAAGATTGCGACAATGGGAGAGTTCATATTATTGAATTCATTGTGCTTTTTCAAAGGAACACTTAGCCATACCGACAGGGTTATCGAGAACGAACTTGGGTTTGACAGGCGACCAATAAATCTGGTGTCGTAATTGTTGCCGGTGAATGACCCTTAAAATACGTCTGACCGTGAGTGGGCTGTGACAAACCACACGAAGGAAATCCCTTTGGTTTGTCACAGCCCTCGACGTATACGAAATATCCGATGTCGGCGTTGCAGAGCCTTTTATCCAGTTTGGCAATTGCAGGGTATTCCAGAATCAAAGTGTTACACTCCATTCCAAGATCGCAGCCTGATTGGATTTCAAATGCTTCGACGAATAAATGAACGTTCTAGAACGAAGACACATCAAACGGTACTGTTTCCAGGGGGACAGAGCAATCGGCCTTTTTTCGCCAAGGCGTATCCCAAGGAATGTAAGGAAATTTCGTCAGAATCACTTTCCTGCGGAACTTCTTCCAGCAAATCATTATCACGGTAGGAATGAAAATATCCACATCTGCGAGGTCGATATCATTCTACAACGGTTCGGCTTCGTTGCAAGCAAGAATCTGGGAGGCTATGGTAGAGTGCAAAAAAGAATTAGAAATTTCTTTTATCTGTACCTCGCCATTATACCTTGATTTTCTTTCGTACAGAGATGATCAAAGCCAACAGCATAACCCACAACAGACCATCAGTCGTACTTTGTGAACACCCTTTCGGCAGGGTGGATGAGTCTTCCGCAATACCGATATCGTTGGAGTTCGTTTCTGAATCATCCGGGTTCGTTGTATCAGGCTTTTCGGGAAGTAAAACCGTCGGATTGTCGCCCAGCCAGAAATCCCATCCGACGCGCGGTTCGGCGCGGTCTCCTCGCTCGACGACCAGGTCAGGACGTTCAACCACCGCGACCCACTCCTCGACGGAGACTTTTATCGGTCCATAGGTGAAAACCGCACCACCGATGTCATATTCCCTCAAGTAGTACGAGTAGATCACATCCGCTTCAGCGCTTGTATCTATGATGGAATAGGCCGCGCCTTCGGCCTTGTTTTCGCAAGGAACCGTCGTTGCGGAAAGCTCACGATGCCCGTCAAGATCGGGACAAAGACCGAAAATACATTCGGCACGCAACAAACGGAAGGCTCCGCATTCGATTTCGGAGCCGGTTTGCCAGTCCACCGCGATTCCATGAATCGTCCGTTGTGCACGTAAATAGAGGAGGTCCACTTTCGCATCGGCATAACAACCGCAACTACCGGATATGCAGTAACAGTTGTGTGTGGCTTGCGGGCAGGGGTCAGGATCTTCCATAGGGGCACATATGGAATCCGTACCGTCGGACACACACATATCCGGTATGCAAACGTACTGGTTCCCGCTAGGATGGGTAGTGTCACAGTACCCCGTCAAAGGACAAGCCCCTTCGAGTTCATCGTCGGCGCAAAGTTGATTCTCCCAGATCGGATTCCAACATGGATTGCGTGGCAAGCACATATCCAAGAAAGAAAAGTACAAGCCTTCACTATCATCGCATTCTGTGCAATACGTTCCGGCATAGCCTTCGGCGCAGTCACACACGGCGTTGCCTTCTCCATCCAGGCTACAAACGCCATCGTTTTCACATACGCTGTTTCCAGATAAACAGGACCCATAACTACAATAACCATCGGTACAAGGATCTCCATTGTCACAATCGCCCGAAAATCCGTCGCAGGAATCGGTTTCCTCGTTACAAACTCCACATTGTGGGTCGCAGGGGTTTCCTGGATGGACACATTCTCCATCCGAACATTGATCAACTCCGTTACAGTAAATTCCGTCATCGCACCCGTTGGTGTTGTTGTCACAGGTATCGGTCTCTTCATTGCAGGTCTTGCAAACACCGGGGCATGGGTCATTTAATGCTACGCATACGCCCTCCGAGCATGTACCCGCACCACCGATACAGAACAAGCCGTCACCGCAATCGCCGGTTATGTTGTCGCACGAATCGGTTTCCTCGTTACAGCTTTGGCAATGGGTATCGCATGAAGAACCTGCATGCACAGAACACGTTCCGTCACTGCATGTATCCGCACCGTTGCAGAACAGACCATCATCACAGGTCTCTCCATCTTCTACAACAGTCCATGAATCGGTTGATGAGGTCGAATCGCAGGTTTCACAGGAATTGGAGGGGTTGAGATTGCCGTCAAAATAGCAACCGGAAGCAATCTCACAATCGCAATCCGCGAGCTTGCCGACTCCGTAATAACCGGTCGATACGTCGGTTGAATCGAGGGAAAAGCTAACCGTCCCGGAGCTCTTCGCAGTAGTGGTGCCATCCACAGCCTCAAATGTGTCACCATAATCCGAGTACAAAAGGCAATAATCTTCCCCATCCGGTTCGCTACCAAGACCAACTTCATCGAAATCGAAGGTCAGATCTAACCCCACATCCCCGACCACATCGAAAAACCACAACCTGTTCCAACGAGAGGAATATCTCCACGATAGATTACTCTGACTGATTCCAGTCGCCCCATCGTTGTCTAACACCAGGAAATTTTCTTCAAGCGTTAGACCAGGGCTTGAAACGGCAAGGCCGCCAGCGGATGCCATCGAGGTTACCGTGGACCAGACCGCCGTCCTATTCTGCGGCGACACAAACGGACTCTGGCCATTGGGGGCGTAGGAGATAACCCAGTCGTTTTCAGCACCGGAAGATACCATATTCGTGAGCATGCCGGTGTGGCCATTTCCGGTCAAATCCGGTACTGTTGTTCCGTTTTCCTGGTTGAAACGATAATAGGCTTCCAGTCCTGTGGATGCCGGATCGACAACACTGTGCATGTTTTCCAGAACTTCCGACTGGCTAAGCGGGCGACTCCAGATTCGTACTTCATCCACGGCACCATCGAGGAAATATTCATCCAAATGAGAACCGATGCGCAGATCATCCGTCCCGTTCGCGTTTGTATAGCTAGTTTCGAGGAAAATCGTTTCTTCACTTCCATTCAGGTACAGATGCCGTGTTCCCCCGTCGTTGACGGCTGCAACGTGATACCATTTGCCCGTTTCAAGCAGATCGTCGGGGGTAGATAGTCCTTCAAAACCCAAACCAGAGTATGTACTTGAGCAGTTCAGGCGAAGATAATAGCTCCCCTGACTGCTGGTTTGATGTTTGGAGATGATCCCTGCCCAATAGCTTAGATTGTTGAATTTCACCCAGACTTCCAGGGTAAAGTCCTGGGTCATCTTTAAATCCGCATGGTCCGGAATGCTTACATAGTCATCGATACCATCGAACTCCAATGCATGGTCGGCGTGCTCGCATCCGTCGGGAATTCCGTCGCCGTCGCTGTCTTGGGAATCGTCGAAGTTGGAACACAGGTCTGCACAGTCGGCAACGCCATCGCTATCGGAATCCTCCGTGTTTTCTTCCGGCTGCCCGCAGCCGCAAAGACCCGGTTCCGTTTTGTCGGGATCACTCGGGCAACCATCGTTACAATCGATCGTTCCGTCCGTATCCGAATCCGTCAAATCATCCACGATTCCGCAACCGCAAATGCCCGGTTCGGTCTTGTTGGGATCGCTCGGGCAATTGTCGTTACAGTCCACCGTTCCGTCCGTATCCGAATCCGTATCGGCAATTCCACAACCGCAAATCCCGGATTCGGTTTTGTCAGGATCATCCGGGCAATCATCGGCACAATCCGCCGTGCCGTCACTATCCGTATCCGTCAGGTCTTCCACAACACCGCAGCCGCAAACGCCGGGTTCGATCTTGTCGGGATCGTTCGGGCAGTCGTCGATACAATCGGGTGTGCTGTCACTATCCGTGTCCGTCAGGTCTTCCACGATTCCGCAACCGCAGACGCCGGGTTCGGTTTTCTCGGGATCATTCGGGCAATCGTCGATACAGTTGACCGTGCCGTCGTTATCTGCGTCCGCCAGATCTTCAACAACTCCACAGCCACAAGTTCCCTGCTCGGTTTTGTCAGGGTCGTCCGGGCAATTATCGTTGCAATCCGCCGTTCCGTCCGTATCCGAATCCGTATCGGCGACACCACATCCGCAAACGCCCGACTCGGTTTTGTCGGGATCATCCGGGCAATCATCGGCGCAATCCGCCGTGCCGTCATTGTCCGTGTCCGTCAGGTCGTCCACGACTCCACATCCGCAAACACCCGGCTCGATTTTGTTGGAATCGTTCGGGCAATTGTCGTTACAGTCTACTGTGCCATCGGTATCCGAATCCGTGTCGGTCACGCCACAGCCGCAAATCCCCGGTACGATCTTGTTGGAATCGTTCGGACAGTTGTCGTTACAGTCTGCGGTGCCATCGGTATCCGAATCCGTATCGGCCACACCACAGCCACAAATCCCCGGTACGATCTTGTTGGAATCGTCCGGGCAATTGTCTTCGTCGTCGAACACCCCGTCCTCATCCGTATCGATCTGTCTGGCGATCGTATAAATTCCCGCAGCCTGCTTCGCTATCGGCAATGTCGCTGTCAGGGAATCTTCTCCCTCGGCTGTAACCGTAACATCCACGATAGAGAACTGAACGTCGTCCGTGGAGTACAGCAGGAAATACCCGCCCAAACCACCTGGGTCCTGGGCCTGGGCGTCGCTGATATCGAACGTCATGGAGATTTCGGTATCTCCCAAAAAGACAAGACGCCAGTCTCGGTTCCAGCGACTCATCATGAGTGTGGTGTCATATTGAGAACCGGTTGAGGCATTGTGGCCGAAAATTACACCGTTGCCACTGCCCAAAGAAACGGCAGACAGTGCAAGGCCGGTTCCGCTGCCTGCATCGATTTGGGGCCACCAGATCGCTGTCGTGTCGTTTCGGTATGCCTCGGGGATGTCGTCCGTGATGATGATTTCGGAGTCGGTCCATTCGTCGCCATTCATGTTGACAAGGTCGCCATCGTGACCATTCGATGTCAAATCGAACAGTTCCAGACCCGATCCGTAATTAAATCCGTAATATGCGACAAGTCCGTTTTCATCGCCTTCAAGCGTCCGATGCATCTGCTCTTGAATTTCCGTCTCACTCAACGGTCGATTCCAGATCCGTACTTCATCCACCGTGCCGTTCAAATATTGTCCACTGAAATCGGAGCCGATACGAACGTCGTCTGTGTAGACCCCGTTGGCATGAGCTGTTCCCGTAAGCTGTTGCGCCTGTCCGTTCACAAACAAACTTCGGGTACCTGCATTATTGACAGCCGCGATGTGATACCACTTGCCCAACACCAAAATCCCGCTATCGGTGGTCATGCCATCGAAGTTCAGTCCGTTGAATGGCATATCGTAGCTCAATCGAAGATTATAGCTTGGTTGATCGCTTGTATGATATTTGGAAATTATTCCTGCAAGGGAGCGGAAGCCGTCGAGCTTCACCCAGGCTTCTAAAGTGTAATTTTCAGTCATTCGCAAATCGGAATGATCGGGAATTTTCACGTGGTCGTCTGAGCCATCGAGGTGCAGGGCATTGCCCGTTGGATTCATGAGACAGAAAAATGATTTTTGCTCCCCATAAGCCGTGTTATTGGCGTTGACGGCATAGGCCCGAACGTAATAAAAAGATCCGCTTTGCAAACCTGTGAGGGAACTCGTGAACCCTCCCGTGCCGCTTCCTTCGTCCGTGCAAGTACCTGATGAAAGATCGGGCATGGGATCGGTGCTCCAGCACACACCCCGTGCAGTTACGGAAGCATTTCCCCCATTGGTTACGTCTCCACCACAAACAGCTCCGTCCAATGTAATGTCGCTCACCTCGGCGGTCGTCACGGAAAGCGAGTCGGCGACCACCCCGCTGCTCGCCGAAAACCGTACCATTGGAATTGACCGCGTAAGCCCGGACATAATACGAAAGTCCTTGCTGCAACCCAGTAAGCGAACTTGTGAAAACTCCCGCGCCTGCTCCGTCTTCGCTACAGGTATCTGAAAAATCAGGCATAGGATCGGTGCCCCAACAGACGCCTCGTGCCGTTACGGAAGCATCGCCTGCATCGGTTATATTTCCGCCGCAGACAGCGCTTGTCACAAAATAGTCACTCACCTCGGCGGTCGTGACGGCAAGCGAGTCGACAACAAACTGCTGCTCTGTAGCGAATGGCGAGCCTTTGGCCCCGGCGTCCACCGATTGTACCGACCAGTAATAGGTCCCTATTTCCAGCGAGTGCAAAGAAGTTGAGGTGTTTTCACCGGTATTTCCCAGGCGAACGATTCGCCGGTATCCCGTGGAACGGTCGGAGTTGGAGGCGATGATATCTTCCTGGCCCGTAGATGTTCCCACCACAATATTATAGGATAATCCGTTGGAGGGCGTTTCGGTGTCGGAAGCCGTATTCCAGGAAAATGTAACTCTACGATCCATGGGTGACGAGATCGCCAGCCCGCCTGGAGGCGTCGGAGCGGTGTTCGCGTTGGCGGTCACGTTTCGATAGAGCCGTGTTTCGAATTGGTCGGCGCTGTTGTCGGTCATACCGAGAGTGCCAGCATGTCCAGGTCGTTGTCGTTGTCCATGTCTCCCAGGGCCAACGAACCCACATATCCGATATTGTCCACCAGCGAACATGTAAAACTTCCGGCTTCGTTCAAGCAGGTGTAAACCATCTGAGTATCCCAGGCGGAGTCGCCGCCCAGACCGGTGAGAATGAGGTCCGGGTATCCGTTGTTCGTTACATCGCCCCAGACCATATCGCTACCCGAGAGTAAGGGTAAATCCGCTCCGATATCCTGGAATGTCCCGTTATCGTTTCTGTAGATCGTAAACGTGTAACTACCTATTAACAACGCAATATCCAGGTCACCATCGCCGTCGAAATCGGCTATCTCGGCTTTGGTTGTCCCATCGGGTAGACCTACGTCCACGGACGTGTATTGCCCGTCGTCGTTGCGATACACCAACGTGGGGGAATAGGTTTCTCCCATGATGAAATCCACGTCCCCGTCGTTGTCGAAATCGATCGGTTCGAAATAATCGACATCGAGAGAATCGATGGAAAACCCTTCGAAAACCCCATCATTGTTGTAATACAGATACGTGTTGTCAGAGAGTCCGGTAAGCGAAACGTCCAGATCACCGTCTCCATCCAGATCGATCCAATCGGCGGAACCCCTGCTTACGCCAGCCAAACCCGCACCGATATCTTCAAAAGTACCGTTGTTGTTCCTATAAATCACGGTATGATTCGTACTGCCGAGACTCGTATCCTGCGTTTGCCCGGTCATCAGAAGATCCAGGTCGCCATCGTTATCGTAGTCTCCCCAATCGACGGTACAGAAGCACAGATCCATGATGGAAGAGCTTACCTGGGTATAAGTGCCGGAATCGTTACGATAAAGAGAAGTGAACTGCGGTTCATCCGAGTTGATTTTCATCTTGCCGCACAAAACAAGATCCAGATCGCCATCGTTATCATAATCGCCGAAGGCGGCGTCTCCATAATATAGATCTTGAAATGGATCGGTTGTAACATTGAATATGCTTGTGCGAGTCGGATCGGCCAACGTCGAGGTGCTTTGACCGGTGGTGGAGTCCTTGTATGCACGCACCCTGGAATGATACAAGCTACCCACATCAAGTCCTGTTACGACAAGACTTGTCGCCGTACCCATGTCTTTGTTGTCGTAGCCCGACAAAGGAGAGTTGAAGTCCGAGTCGTTGTCCACATCCAGATAATATTTCGTAGGAGCGGAACCGGTTTCCGGCGCTGTCCAATGAACGGTGAAAGTATCGGACCCGATTTCCTCGATGGTTACGGAAGCCGGTCGAACCATGGCGTAGGATTCCTCGAACAGTCCGCCATTGACCAACGTGCCATTGTTGGCGTTATGGGTATAATCCTGAAGTACGGTTCCCGACAGGTGGTCGCATTTATAGTACGCCGCGAGATTGGCTTCATGGCTCGATAACGAACGAAAGCGCGTCGCCTCGATTTCCGAAGCGGTTCGGACACGATTCCAGATGCCGGATTTCATCGATTTGTCCGGCGAAAGGATAACTTGAGGAACCGATATTCACCCCGGAGGAAGCATCTCCTCCCATGGATTCGATACCACTGCTTTCAGCCTCCAGATTGCCGTCGAGATAGAGACGCGCCGTCTTGCTCGATGCATCGTAGTTCGCCGCGATATGGTACCACCGACCGGCAACGGTGCTGGTGGAGGTTCGAAGATTACCGATTTCGTTGGGAAGAGAATCGAACTCGATAAAACCGCTCGTACCGGTCATGAAAATACGCCAGTATTGCTCGGTTGCGGAGTAATTGCTTAGCAGTATCTGAGTTTTCAAGGTATCCGGCTTGAACCAGGCTTCCACGGTGAACGAATCGTTTTGTGTCTGGCTGCTCGCGGGAATGCTCACGTAGTCGTCCACGCCATCCAGAGC
>CAXXVK010000008.1:0-30235 GCA_963676915.2 Myxococcota bacterium | reverse complement strand
AGCGACCGGACAAGCTGTATCATCGCTTCCGGTGGACATGGAGGTGCCGGTGGCTACGGTGGTCAAGGTGGCACCAGTGGCATTATCGAATTTCGAAGCATGGAAAACGTCAATTTCGAGCAAACCTTCACGATTAAAAGCGGCGATGGCGGTAAAGGTGGCGATGGCGGCAACGGCGGTCACGGCGGTAGTTCGTTCTTTCCCGAACCTCCCAATTGCGGACATTATCAACAAGGAGTCGGAGGTTATGGTGGAGCCGGTGGCGAAGGAGGATCTTCCGGACGACCGCTTACCTCATCCTTTTACGCGGACGAAACCCTGTTCCTCGGGAGCCTCACCGTGGGATCGGGCAACGGTGGCAATGGTGGCGCAGCCGGACGAAGCGGTGGTAGCGGTACTGCACCGGATGACACCATAGAATGTCCCGGTACGCCTCTCGCTCCGGGAAATGGGGGCAACGCTTTTGGTCCGATCGCCATTTATATGAAAACCGATTTTCTACAAGGCGAAGTGGCCATGTTCGAGGCCCAGGTAGGAACCGCCGGAGCAACCGGAGAATTCTACACCGGTACTCCGCAAAGCTGCTGGGATAACGTTCTCCCGCCGGAGGGCGAGAACGGCAAGTGGATCAACGAAATGTGGGAGGAAGTCGCCGAACCGACGTTCTTCGAGAACAGAGAATACGGCAATACATACGCCAGTGAAGACATGTTCGGTTTCAGCCATTTTCCCAACTATGACACCGAATCAGAATGGGCACGCGGCGATTGCGAACGCTGCCTCGTCTGGGACGATCCCCGTTTCCCGGATTGCTTACCAAATGTGGACGGCGACCTCGATGAAATCGAAGACGAAATTGAAACAGAAATTGAAGTTGAGATCGAAGCAGAAACGGAAACCGAGATGGAAGGCTTCGATGCAGACGAGGAATTGACTGAAGAAGAAATCGAAGGTGACGATGAAATCTCCGAAGTCGTAGATGGAGATTTGGACGAAGTCGGCGAGTCTGAACCTGACGAGGCAATGGTTGAAAGCTCCGATGGAACGGAAGACGAACTGGAAAGCGATCCTGTCGATGGGGATATGGATGAAATCGGCGAGGCCGGACCAGCCAACGATGAATCGGAAGATGTTAACGAAGACGAGAGCAAGACCTCAAGCGATTCCGGTGGATCGTGCCAGCAAGCTCCTTTCGGTATGACATCCTGGCTGATTGTTGCCTTTTTTGTATGGAGCTTTGGTCGTCGTCGGAGAGATTTCGAGCGGTAATTGACCGACAATAAATGGAGTGGCAGTTTTACACTGCCATCGAAACATGATTCGCCCCCTTTGAATGGGAATGTTCAAAGGGGGCTTTTTCGCGCAAATTATTCTCATCGATGCAAGAATTTTCGAAAGAAAATTCCCCACAACAAAGAGACTTTTTCCACCTCCTGTTTTGCACATGGAAGAATTGTTAAAATTTGTTTAGCTCCGTTTCAATCGACTTTGTGGAAGTTTTTCTTAACTCATTATAAGCACTAGTTATTCTCTGCTTTTTCACGGCTATTTTTATCTTTTCAATATCCTAAATTAACGAAAATTAATTCGACATTCCACCGTGCAGTCCTTAAGAAAAAGGCGAACTAATTGCAGTCGCTCCAAATTATTTTTTACAGGAGTTATTATGTCGAAACACGTTTCACGGATCTCTTTGATGTTCGCCGTTGTCATTCTTTGTTTTGGAACGTTTTCCGGCCTTGCACAGGCGGAAGAAGCAGCACCCGAAACACCCAACGTTCCGTTGGAATCCCCAACGGAACCTGAAGTTGTCATGGAAGACCCGCAACCTCTCAGCGAACCCGATCAAGAACCTGCCCAATCCGTGGAGCAAATGGAACCCATTCCCTTGGAAATGTCTTACGTTTCCCAGGAAGAACCTGCCGCTTCCGAGGAAATCCCCGCCGAGGAAATCGTTGTTACGGCGAACCGCCGGGCTTCCTCCTGGAAAGACGCCGCCGCCATGGTGACCGTCATCGAGAAAGAAGAAATCATCAATGCACCGGCCAAAACGCTGGATGAATTTCTGGTGCGCGTGCCAAGCGTTTCCTACAAACGGACGCACATTGCCGAATGTGGTCCCGGTCGTGAAATCACCCTGCGCGGCATTTCCGAACAGAAACGAACGTTGATTCTCGTAGACGGCATACCGATGAACGAAGTCAACGGCGCGGTCAACTGGTCGATGATTCCGAAAGAGGCTGTCGAACGTATCGAAATCGTACGTGGACCGATGTCGGCGCTGTACGGCTCCGGCGCTATGGGCGGTGTCATCAACATCCTGACCAAGAAACCGGAAAAACCGAGTGAAACCGTATTGAAAGGTGGCTATGGCAGTCTCAACACCTACTCGGCTTCTCTGTTGCAGCGGGGCATGTTCGACAAGGTTGGATACTCCGTCGGAGGTCACCTGTACCACTCCGACGGCTACGTCCAGGCCACTCCAAAGCAAGATTACCACGTAAAAAACGAACGGACGGACGTCAGCCTGAGCGGCGCACTGTACGTCAAACCGGATGACAAATCCCAAGTCACACTGGGAATGAACTATGTGAACGAAGATTACAGCCGTGGACTGAAAAACACCGACCAGAAAAACGCCACCACAGCTTTTCGGCTGTCGTATGAGCGAGAAATGGCGGACGATGCAAGCCTCAGCGCCGCCGCCTTCGTTCAAAAAGTCGAACGTAACGTCGTATTAGGTGCCCGACCCGATTACGCTACGCTCGATCACACCGAGTTCAGCGATTCCGTGAAATATGGCCAGGTTTTCCAGACGGACTTCAAAGTTGCCGACTTCAACCAAATCACGGTGGGTGTCGACTCGTCGTATTTCACCATGGACAAGCACAACGTGTATTTCAATTCCGATCGTGAAGCCAATGCCAAAGGCAATCAACTGCTGAGTTCGATTTTTGCCCAGGACGAAATGACATTCAAAACCAACAAGCATAAATTTATGCTGACACCCGGTTTTCGTCTCGACTACATCCGTAGCGGCGATGGCAAAAGCGTCGATACCGCCCCCGGTGCTTTCGATCCGGTAGACAATACGTATCAGGATCGCTCCTGGGTTGCGATCAATCCCAAGCTTGCCTTCGTCTATCGTTACGATAAATGGACCACGCTGCGCGCTTCGGCGGGACGTTCGTTTGCCGCTCCGACTTTGTTCGAACTGTACACGGTCTTTACACGCGGTCCGACACAGTTGTTCGGTAATCCTGACCTCGAGCCGGAAAGCGCCTGGTCTGCCGAGATCGGTTGGGACCAATGGTACCTGAAAAACCTGTATAGCCGAATTACAGGCTATTACACGTTGGGAGAAAACTTCATCAGCTCTCGACCGCTCAACGATGCTGGTACTCAAACCCAGATGGCCAATATCACTCAAATCCAGATTATGGGTATCGATGCTGAATTGCATTTCGACATCAATTCGATGTTGTCCATTTACGGAGGATATACCTTCAATAATTCCACGATCCTTGAGGATGATGTAGACGATTCCAACGAAGGAAAGATGATACCTTTCGAACCGATGCATCGGGCACGCCTGGGTGTGGTTTTCCAATATCTGCAATGGATCACAGCCGACTTTTCCACCCGCTACGAAGGAGAGCGTTATACGGACCTCGCCAACTCGGAAGATTCCCGGCTGAAAGGATACATTATGTTGGACCTTACCCTCTCGGGACAAATCGTCGAACAGGTTCGTTGGTCTCTGGCCTTCGAAAACCTGCTTGACGAAAAATACGATGTGTATAGTGTACCTAGCGAAACATCAGAAGCACCAGGCCTGTTGATTAGCGGTTCCGTCACCATGGAATTCTAGCAATAGGTACCAAGCCAAATACAAACCTCACTGTTCGCTATGCGGGCAGTGAGGTAAATACAACGAAATCGGGGTCTTATGAAATTCCACGTTCTTTTGTTCTTGTTGATGCTGATTTTCCCCGTGGCGGCTCATTCTGAAACAGCGGACCCCGAACTTCTGCGTTTCGGTGTCGTTGGAATGGGTGGTGGAGCTTTCGAAACCCTGAAAGCTTACGAGAAGGAATTGAATCTTTCGCTGGAGCATTTTCGGGGTGAGCGCTTCCGCCAGACCCCACCACTTGACCTCTCAGACAAAGACCTGATCTTCGTTTCCTTTGCCAGTGGCGATCTGGAAAAAGAATACAAAAAGGTTCTTTCCGCGTCATTGACGAAAAATCCGCAACAAAAAATCTTTTGTGTCGGACCGGTGCCAATCTGCCGGAATTGGCAGAAATGGGTTGGAAAAGACAAAGTAAACATCGATGAAACCCTCGCCCGCTACTATGGTCTGTCCAAAGAATCGATGAAAAACATGCTGCTCTACGCCATGATTCATTATTTCGGACGACCTGGAAGCGTCGATCCTCCCGGAACGGGTAAGCTCGTCAAGATTTTCCATCCGGATTACGGCGACTTGGACGACCTGGACACTTACTGGCAACGAGCGGAAAAAGCCGGTTGGAATCGAGAGAAAAGTCCTCGTGTCGCCTTGGGAACCTGGCGGCATCATCTTTTGTTCCATCAACCGAAAGTCGTTGAAGCGCTGATTCGAGAATTGGAGAAACTTGGGATGGCTGCGGTCAGTTTCACGGCCGATGATCCCAGCTTCCGAGAAAACCTGATGGAATTCAAGCCGGATCTCGTCATCATGAATTCCCACACGAGGGAACCTCCTGCGTTCTGGGATGAACTTGGCGTCCCGCGCTTCCATGCTATTTGGTTCACGAATGAATCCATCGCGGAATGGCGCAAAAGCAACCAACCCGGCATGAAAAAGTCAGGTATGTTCCATTTGCTGGTATCGGCGGAACTTAAAGGGGCAACCGAATGTCTAACCGCCGGAGGCACCGAGCACGGTGGTGACAGCGGAGAGGAAATCGTTCCGATTCCCAATCGTATCCGACGTATTGCAAACCGGGCCAAAGCATGGATCAACCTTCAAGATACCGCGAATCAGGACAAAAAAATCGCCCTCATGATTTATGACCGGCAGGTGGACAAATCCGGTCTGATGAGCGGTCCGGCCCACAGCCTCAACGCGCCGGAAAGCATGGTCCGATTTCTCAATGAAATGAAGGCCAAAGGCTACAATATCGACAAATTACCCACCAATTCAGAGGAGTTGCTGAGTTGGATCGTGGACCACGGACGCCAGATGGGAACCTGGGAACCGGGACCGCTGGACAAACTGGCTCGTAGTGGAAAAGCCGTGTTGGTGCCGGAAGATCGCTACCGGTTGTGGTTCGAGGAAAAAGTTCCACAAGAGCGGCGAAGCGAAATGATCGAACAGTGGGGAGAACCACCCGGAAAACTGATGGTCTGGGAAAACAAAGGAAAACGTTTCCTGGTGCTGCCGAAAATCGATTTGGGTAACGTGATCCTGATGACTCAGCCTCCCAAAGGTGAAACGATTACCTCTTCCACCAAAGAACAAGACCCTGATGAAAGCCTGCTCCCGCCAACCCACCATTTTCTTGCAACCTATTTTTGGCTACAGGAATCGTTCCATGCCGACGCGGTGGTCCATTTCGGATCGCACGGTTCCGAATGGCTGTATCCCGGCAAGCAGGCGGTTCTATCCCGAGCAGACTGGAGCGACATGTTGCTTGGGAATATGCCCAACGTGAATCCTTGGCTGGCCAGCAACACAGCCGAACTTCTGCCCTGTAAGCGACGTGCGCGGGCTGTGACCATCGACTTCATGCCTCCCCCTTTGATGGAAGCCGGATTGTCGGACGAGTTGATGAACCTGGAATCCGCTATCAATAAATACGAAGCACTCGAAGAAGGTGCCTTGAAAAGCAAGTTCGCCACCTCCATCACCGAACAGGTCAAAGCCAACAATCTCGACCGTGATCTTTCCTTGGAAATCCCTCCGAACGGTATGTTGAAAGTCGAGGCTATCGACAAAGTTTCTCAATATTTACATGACCTTAGCAACGAATACGTCCCTGCAAGCATGCATATCCTGGGAGAGCCACCCGCCGACGATTTGCGCATTCCCTACCTTGTGCATTGCATGGGGAAACGGTTTTACAAATCCGCCGGACCGCTGCTCGGACTGGACCCGAAAAATCCCGTTCAGCTTCGCGAACTCAAGCAAAAAAGCGAAGACATCCTGCGCTCGATGTTCCTCCAGAATCTTTCTCCGCTGGAAGCGATCCAGGCAGCCGGAGGAAAAACAGCCGATGCCAATCTGCCGGAAGCCGTGACCGAAAGCCTGAATATGGTGGTCGAAATGCAACGGGGCATGGAGCGCACATCCGACGAAATCACGAAAGTTTTCGATGCGTTGGATGGAAAGTACATTTTACCCGGACCTTCGGGAAACCCGGAGCGCAACCCTGGGGTTCTACCCACCGGACGCAACATGTTCCTGCTCAACCCGGAAGAATTACCATCCCGCTCTTCTTGGGAGTTGGGAACGAAACTGATGCGCGATTACCTTGCGGAACATTACAAAAACAAGGGACGTTATCCCGAGAAAATCGCGTTCAGTCTGGTGCCGTTCACCACCTATAGCGATTACGGCATCATCGAGTCCCAGATTCTCTACCTGATGGGCGTTCGTCCTGTGTGGGACACAAAAAACCGCGTTCGTGACGTGGAGTTGATCCCCGCCAACGAACTGGACCGCCCGCGTATCGATGTCTTCTTGTCGGCTCGCAGCATTTACCGCGACGAGTTGCCCTCGATGATGAAATTACTCGACAAAGCCATACGACTCGCGGCGACACTCGATGAGAAAAACAACTTCGTGTTCCGCAACAGCGAAAAAACACGCAACAGCTTGGAAAACAAGGGCTTTTCACCCGAGAAGGCACGCGCATTATCTATGGGACGGATGTTCGGAGCGAAACCCGAGGAAATTCTCGATAGCCACAACTGGTTCTTTTACCTGACCGAACGTTCGGGCGAATGGGAAACCCGTGAAGATCTGTTGGAAGTTTATCTCGAACAGAGCAAATACATTTATACCGAAGGCGCCTGGGGCGAGCGTTCCCCGGAGAGTTTTGATGAGGCAATTATAGGAACGGATCACATTTTCCGAAGTTGGTACGACAACCGGGATTTCGTGCTGTCCAATAAGTTCACATGGTGGGTCGATGGGACATTGTCCATGGCCATCGAACATCTTACCGGTAAAGAGCCTGAATACCTTTTCGTGGATGTTCGCGACACCGATGAGGCCCGGATCATCGATTCCAAAGACGCCGTACAACAGGACATGCGTATTCGTGTAACCAATCCGAAGTGGATCGAAGCCATGATGAAAGAAGGTTATGCCGGTGGAAACATCATGGCTCAGAACGTCGATAACCTGATGGGCTGGGAAATCACCCGACGGCGCGCCATTGCGGATTCGAACTGGCAGGAAGTTACGGATATCTACGTACGCGACGTGAAAAATCTGGGGCTGAAAAAATGGTACGACACCACCAACCCCTATGCTTTCCAAAAGCTTTCCGTTACGCTGCTAGAAACGATGCGGAAAGGGTTCTGGCCCGCCGACGACGCCACGCGACTGGATGTAACCACTGCTTACGCCGAGTCTGTTGCTCGCCATGGTCGTGCAAGCGGAGCGCGTGAAGGCGGTAACGAGGGTTTGCAACAGTTCGTCGAAAAAACGCTAAAAGATGCAAACACCCCCGAAGCAAAAGCCTTGCTGGAAGCGTATCAGGCCAAATCGGCGGAACTGAAAGACACACCCACCGAAACCGAGGACAGCTCCCAAGAACCGGTACAAGGAAAACGACTTGCCAAACAGGAGCCAAAGCAGCAAACTGAGGCCGTCGAAAAAACGTCGTACCTGGCCCCGCTGCTCGTCGGACTGGCTTTGCTGATCATCCTGGCGGGTTACAACCTGCGTGGCCGTCGCATTACGGGACGAAAACAACGATGATCGAACAAGCGGTTGAAATTCTTTACGCGATTACGGTATCGCTCAAAATGCCTGTTATTGTCGGAGTGTTGCTGGCATTGATCTGGGCGTTGTACGAATTCGGTGGTTTTTTACGGGAAGTGCTTGAACGCAAAAGGAATGCGTCCCGCCACACTGAAGCGTTGTCGCTCAGTCTGGAAAAAGCCAACCTGCCCTCTTCCTCCGTTCTCATGCCGCTCGTGGGGAGATTCGTGACGAATATCGCAAAAACCGCCCCCCCTTTTGAGGAAGCACGATTGCAACGACTCCTTCAGGAAGCGGAATTCGGTGCAGCCCGCCGAATTTTACCGGTGCGAATCGGGTTACGGCTTGGACCGGTGTTGGGACTGATGGGGACGTTGATCCCGATGGGACCGGCATTGATGAACATTTCGAAAGGCAATCTGACGGTGATGTCCAACGATCTCGTGATTGCCTTCAGCACTACGGTAGTGGGTTTATTCGTGGGTCTACTGTGCTATGTCATGCTGACGCTTCGTCAGCACTGGTATGCACGTGACATCGCGGATATCGAAAGCCTTTGCGATACGCTGTTGAAGGAACCTCAATCATGAACCATGCGCCGCGCCGCTACCGAAATCTACTGGGAGCACCGGAGGAAGATCCCTTGGGCGCAGTGGCCAATCTGTTCGATGTCGCCATGGTTTTCGCCGTAGCGCTGATTCTTGCGATGTTCACCGCGTTAAGCGTTCCCGAATTGCTCGCTTCTCCCGACGATTTCGCCATCGTGAAGAATCCGGGAAAAGCCAATATGGAAATCATCATGAAAAAAGGCGTCAAAATTGAACGTCTGCGCATGACGGAAGAGGAAGTCGGCGGCAGTGGAAAAAGGCTGGGAGTCGCCTATCGCCTCCCCAATGGCGAAGTGGTTTACATCCCCGACCCTTCCGCCAATAAATCAGCTGTTACGAGTCCCTAACCACTTGTATTTATTGATTCATTCTTCATTGTAAAGAGTGGGAGAACGAGGGAGAATCGGGTCCATCTCGAAAAGATTCGTATGGGTGCACTTGCAAGGATTATCCGAAGCGAGAGCGTCACAAACACCCAAAGCTTCGGAGTCCTCCCCATATTTCATTGGGCAATACTCGGAACAAGAGTATACGACTTGCCTGGCAATACTTTGAGCAACTACGATCTCTCCTGTATCCGTACAATAGGTATCACCAGGGGCGTGCCGATCCTCGATGCAGGTTGTTTCCACCGCCTTGCATTGGCAGGTTAATACACAGCGTTGTGGAGCATATCCCGGTCCATGATCCTGATAACAAATCGCATCACATGACATCAGGCCATCCTTGGGGATTCCATTGTAACAATGCATCGTGGAATCATCGTAGCAGCTTGCCCCTTGATCCACGTTGCACAATCGAACATCGCTTTCTACGCAACTGCATGGATTTTCAAGATCTTTATATGCTTCGCATCCTCTTTCGGAAAACCAGCTTCCACCAAATTCTTGCTGGCAATAAGCGTTGCAGTCGATGATTTTCTGGGTACCTTCGCTTTCGCAAGTAGCTAGGTGCTTTCCGTCCGGGCAGTACATCTCTCCCGGTTGACAATCGCTGGTAACACCATCGGCAGATCCGTAAGCACACTGACAATGTTCGTAGGCTTCGTCATCGCATCCCGTGGCAAAAAAATTCTCGCCGTAGGTTTCCCAACAATAATCATCGCAATCCAGCGGGACGTATTCTTCGTCCACACAATCGAGCCAAATCGTGTCATCTACACAACGAGTGCTTTTTGTACTGCATTTCATGGAATAAGAATTTAAATGATCATAATCACACGTACAAGAATTGTCGCCAGGTTCACAATATGCCCTAGCCAAACCAATTATAAAGCTCTCATCTTTAAAAAACGGGCATTCCTCTTCACAGGAAACGGATTGTAGCTCACCATCGACGCACTTTCGAAAATTCCAATTACTTTCACAGCTTAAAGAGTGGTCAGTATCGCAAGAAACTTGAACACAGTTACAAAAATTATCAGGATCTTTCCCCCAACAACCTTCCGAGTAACTATCAGGACCGTAATTAGCTGAACAATACTCAGAACATGTTCCTCCGTACCTTAGGTAGCCATTTGTACAGATTTCATATTCATTTTCATATTCACTTGGATAAAACATAGGATCTTTACATGCTAGCTGACCTTCAATGTCACAAGAAATATCCCTCATCGGTACTCCATCAGTGTCCACCCCTCCGATCCTACCGTAATTACTTGTATTTTTTTGATTATCGCCGCATCCTGTACTCAGCGCCAGACCTGCCGCTAATAACAAAGTTACCGCCCTTCGGATGATTTTCTTAGGAAACACCCAACTCAACCAACAGGCTCGCGCCACGATGGTTTCCCCCGATTCCGAACCGTATGTGGCTTGGTTGTAGTTCGTTACGATTCGCTGCTTGAAAAGGGAATTCGCCGCCATGGGATCTCCTCGACCGTCCAAATGCTTTCATGTATAAGTATTATATATAATTTGTGTGCTTTTAGGACGAAAAGGATGTTTTTATTCGAAATAATATCAGAGCACGTATCTTTACGGGTAATCAATAAGCCCAAACGGAGTTCGAGCCATAAAAAAAACGCCGGAAACGAATTTCCAGCGTTTTTTATATCGAAGTTTTATTTTCTCAGGGAATTTCCCTGAAACTCCCCAATGCTTAATGCTTAATGCTTAAGGTTAGTTACGACTTCCGGGCGTTCTCTCGAAAAGCTGAATCAAGTGGTAATGCCCGTTGACACGAGCAAAATCCTTGGCCGTGAAACCGGCTTTCATTTTGAGGTGGGAATCGGCCCCTGAATGAAGCAGTAGATCGACAACATCCTGATAGCCCTTTTTCGAGGCGCACATCAAAGCCGTCATGCCATTTTTGGAAACATCGTTGACGTTGGCTCCGCATGAAAGCAGATATTTCACGATCTGGCCATGGCGTTTTTGCGCGGCGATCATCAACGGCGTGGAACCGTTTTCCGCCGCCATATTGACCAAAGCGCCGTGCTCGACCAACATTTGGGCAGCCAACAAATCCCCGGAATATGCAGCAAGACTCAGGTGAGGCATCCGGTGCTTTTCGGAAATCCAGTTGGGATTGACCGTTCCGCCAGCCAGCAGACGTGCAATTTCAGGAAGATCACAACGTAAAATCGCATACGCGAGAGTTTCGTTATCTTCGTAGTTCAAATCAGCCCAGTTTGTTCGTTTCCCGGTGGCCATGGCAACACCTCTTCAGGTCCAGTTGTAGCAGTCGAACGACGGGCGAGTCACTCTACTATCACCATACTATATTCTTTACATGGTGTCAAGATTTCGACACTTTTTTACAAAGGTTTTAATACACACATTGTCTTATGTATCTTTTATTTACACTTCAGCGTAAATGTGTCGAAATTTTGACAGTCAATTGGGCGAAACTATCACCTGTAGACGTTTGTAAGGAGCAACATCTATTCGTGTTTTTTTTGAATGGTCGAGAGTTAGATACCGCAACCAATCAGGAATTTTTGTACCATTCCACCGTGCGGTCCAAACCTTCTTCGAATTCCACAACAACCTTGAAGTTCAACTCTTCGGCAGCGCGGTTAATATCGGCCTGCGAATCGCGAACATCACCGGCGCGAGTATCTTCGAAGTGAGCTTCGATATTCGTACCGAGGCGCTTTTGCATTTCGGCAAGCAGGTACAGCAGAGAAAAACGGGTTCCGCAAGCTACATTGTATACTCGTCCCGCGACCGATTTCGGAGCTTTGACCGCCAAGAGGTTCGCCGAAACGGCGTTGTCCACATAGGTAAAGTCTCGGGTTTGCTCACCATCGCCGAAAATGATCGGCTGCTGATTATTCAGCAAAGCGCTGGCGAATTTCGGAATCACGCCGCCGTAAGGGGAATTCGGGTCTTGGCGCGGTCCGAAAATATTGAAATACCGTAGCCCAACGGTTTTCAGACCGTAGAGTTTGGCGAAATTGTCGCAATATAGTTCGCCTAGAATTTTCTGACAAGCATAGGGGCTGGAAGGCCGTGTCGGCATGGTTTCGACTTTGGGCAAAACATCCGTATCACCGTACGCCGAAGAAGAACAAGCCGCTACGAAAGTTCCAACGTTCGCATCACGTGAAGCCAGCAGCATATTCAACGTACCGGTTGCATTGGCATCGTGGGAAGGCAAAGGATCATCCACAGAACGAGGAACCGAGGAAATCGCTGCCTGATGGAACACGGCGTCCATACCCTTGCAAGCCCCCTGGCAGACGTCGATATCGGTAATGGTATCTTCGATAAACTCGATGCGATCCAAGACGGCTTCGATATTTTCGATATGCCCGGTCGAAAGATTATCGAGCACGCGTACTTCGGCCCCTTCATCCAGAAGTTTCCGAATCAAATGCGATCCGATAAAACCCGCGCCGCCCGTTACGAGACATTTCATGGTCATAACCTTCCATCAATCGGTTTCAACATGCGGGGGATACTAGTGCAGGCGTCGTTTAGAGTCAATTCCTTTTATGTCGGAAACACAAAAGTCGAGAGTTCATAGTAAATCCGTTTACAGAGAAATAATTTTGTTCCAATAAAAACGATCTCGCCATCCTGGTTTGTAAGTTTTATTAAAAAGGAATAAACCACATTAAGAAAAATCGAATGGAAAAATCGGGTCCAAAAGATCGGCAAGTTGCAAAACAACAAGAGAGGTTGGATAGCAAATATTATATTTGGATGACCTTTAATTGTACGGCCTGTCTTATTTTTTTAAGAAAATTGCACTTGCCGTTTTTTTTGCCGATTTTCGAAAAAAAACAGGACAATTTTACACAGAAACACACACTTTTTTTCACCTATCCACTTGTTTTTATTGGTTTTTACTGTATCTTTCCTTTATAATTTCAATAGACTGCGAAAAAACGGAAATACCTTGACATGACGTGGTATTTCAAAGAGACTTTTCACGGCAAACGATGACGTTGATAGGTCACGAAACTGTGTTCTGAGGATTATAAACTGAATAAAGACATTCCAGCGGTAAACAGGGGGGCCGTTGTCCTATAGGTTCGTTCGATTGTAACGAAACCTCTTGATGGATTTCGCCTTTCTGTATTTTATCGCGAAAATTGTTTATGACCCTATCGATGAGTACGTGAAAGTCATGCAACGGTTCGTTTTTGCGAACTATGCGGAAAACGGACATCAACCTTGTGCAGGGTAAGTACTATGCGGGAAAAGGTTTACATGGCAGGCAGGTTGGGACTGGTTCTTATGCTTCTAAGTCTATCTGTAGGCATTTGTTGGGCCGACGATGACGGAGACGAACGTTGGGATCTGCTGACGATCGATACGTTGAAGCAATTCGGCGATCTCGAACGCCCGACGGTGCAGTTCGGTCACGACCAGCACACTGAAGCCCTGGAAAAATTGGGGAAAAACTGCCAAACCTGTCACAAACAGGGCGAAAAGTATCTTTCTCAAAAATTCCTGCGTCTCAAAGACGGTCCCGACAAAGAGTCGATGATGGATCATTTCCACTCGAATTGCCAAGGCTGCCATAAGGAACTCAAAGCCCAAGGCAAGGAAAGCGGACCTGTCGTTTGTGGTGAATGCCATGCCGTTCAACCGGAATACACGTCCAACCGCGTACTGATGCCTATGGATTTATCTCTGCACGCTCGACACATTAAGGAAATGAATTCCGATTGCGGCAAGTGCCACCACAGCTACGATGACGCAAGCCAGGGAATTTCCTACAAAAAAGGAACCGAGTCCAACTGTCGCGACTGCCACGAGGCGGGTGGAAAAGGCCAACCGGCTTCGATGAAAACCGCTTCTCACTGGGCTTGTGTAACCTGCCACATGAACCGAGCGTCACAGAACCTTTCCAGCGGTCCTATCAATTGCGCCGGGTGCCACAAAGCGGAAAATATTTCCAAAATCAAGAAACTGGCTCGCACTCCTCGACTGCGTCTGAGCGGCGAGCAACCGGACGTTGCGTGGCTGACTCCTTCCGAAAAAGACAAAGACCATACCAGAATGCTCCCCGTACCTTTCAATCATAAGGGACATGAGCGTTATACCGGGCGTTGCCGGGATTGCCATCACGACACGATGCGTGCTTGCAACGAATGCCATACGATCAAAGGAAATTACAAAGGCAAAAAGGCCAATCTCGAAACAGCTTTCCATGCCTTCTCCGCCGAGCAAAGCTGCGTCGGATGCCACAACAAATACAAAAAAGAAAAAGAATGCGCCGGGTGCCCACATGTTCATGAGTTTTGCCCGGTTGCCTGACAATGCCTGCACGAAATGCCACTTCGAACCGCCTACCACTGAAACACCAGCGGAAACAGCCGAAGAAAACGGCGAGCAGCAACCTGTTAAAAATCCGTCATGGCGGATTACAATCCCGAACAGGCTCCTTATCAGGCGTTTACGTTCGCTTCGAACGAAATTCCCAATGAAGTGACAATCGATATCCTTGAAAACAAGTACGGACCTTCGGTATTCCCGCATCGGCAAATTATCGAAGCTCTGCGAAAAGGAATCAACGGCAGCCGTATGGCGAAGTTCTTCCATGGCGGTGAGGATACTCTCTGCGCCGGATGTCATCACCACTCTCCGGTCGGACAAAAACCGCCGATGTGCGTGAATTGTCATGACAAAGATGGCCGTAGCGAGGAAAACCTCTTCGGTCCAGGACTGAAAGGCGCTTATCATCAGCAATGTATCGGCTGTCACGAACAAATGGACATCGCTCAACCGATGAACTGCGTGCAGTGCCATAACGAAAAGTCGGAAGCCGCGGTACATTAACCGAACCTGACACGAACCAGGAGGATTCCCTCATGTCAGTATCGCGCAGGAAATTCCTGAAGTTTCTCACGGCGGCAGGTGCCGGAACCGCCGCCGCGACCGTCGGAAGCAAAAAAGCCCTGGCCCAACACAAGCATTACGAGGGCTATCCGGGGGCGTATGGCGTGTTGCACGATACCACGCTTTGCGTAGGATGCCGATCCTGCGAGGCGGCTTGCAACGAAGTCAACAAGCAACCGAAACCGGATGTACCATTCGACGATCTGACGGTGCTGAAAAAGAAACGACGAACGAAAACGAATGTGTTTACCGTCGTGAATCAGTACGAAGTTCCCGGTTACGGTCCGGTGTTCCGTAAACAACAATGTCATCATTGTCAGGAACCCGCCTGCGCTTCGGCCTGTTTCGTCAACGCCTTTACAAAAACTCCCGAAGGCGCGGTCCTTTACAACCCTGACGTCTGCGTAGGATGTCGTTATTGCTTGCTGGCCTGCCCCTGGAGTATGCCCGCCTATGCCTATGACAGTGCTTTCGATCCGGTGGTGGTCCGTTGTACGATGTGTCATCCGCGCATCAAAAAGGGACTCAAACCCGGCTGTGTGGAAGCCTGCCCGATGGAAGCCCTGACGTTCGGCACACGTGAAGACTTGTTGAAAATCGCACGCGAACGCATCAAAAAGCACCCGGATCGCTACATCGACCATATTTACGGCGAAAACGAACTGTCCGGAACGAACTGGCTGTTTTTGTCGGGCGTTCCTTTCGACCAGATCAACCTGCCGATGAACGTTCCTCACCATCCGCCGTCCGAATTGACCGGTGGTGCTTTGGCTGTGGTTCCGGCGGTTGTCGGAGCATGGCCGGTTCTGCTGACCGGCGTCTATGCCATCAATAAGCGAAAAGAGAAAATCGCCGCCAAAGAACAGCGAGAAGCCGTTGCCAAAGCTGTTGCCGAAACCCAAGGCAAAGGCGAGGAAAAACTGAAACAGGAACTGGAAAAAGCCAAGAAACGCGCCGAATCCGAAACGGCCAAGGCGGTCAAGAAGGCGGTAACGGAAGCTGAAGCCAAGTTCAAGGAACAGGCTAAGGAGAACGTGTAATGGCCGTAGTAAACCCGACCCAGAAAAGCACGATTTTCACGCCGTTCAACATCGTGGCCGGACTCATCATCCTTCTTGGATTGGTGCTGACCGCTATGCGTTTCGGCCTTGGACTCAGCGCAGTGACGAACCTCGACAGCAACAACCCATGGGGATTGTGGATCGGCTTCGACCTGCTTACCGGCGTTGCGCTCGCCGCAGGTGGCTACACCACGTCGGCGGGTGTCTATATTTTCGGTATGAAAAAGTACCATTCCGCCGTACGTCCTGCGATTCTGACAGGCTTTTTGGGCTATGCCCTGGTGCCGATCGCTTTGCTGTACGATGTCGGTCGCCCCTGGCGTTTGCCGTATCCTTTCATCATTCAGGCCGGTCCTACATCGATTATGTTCGAAGTAGCTGCCTGCGTGGCATTGTACCTGACGGTATTGTTCCTCGAATTCAGCCCGGCGCCGCTCGAATGGCTCGGATTCAAGAAACTGCGCAACCTCATCGTGAAACTGACCATCGTGCTGACGATTTTCGGCGTGATTCTCTCCACGTTGCACCAATCTTCACTAGGGGCCATGTACCTGATCGCTCCAACGAAACTACATCCGCTCTGGTATTCGCCTTATTTGCCACTGTACTTCTTTATTTCGAGTATCGCGGCAGGTCTTTCGATGGTGATGTTCGAGGGTGCATTGTCGCATCATTTCTACAAAGACCGCATCGATCACCATCATCACCAAGAATTCGATGAAGTCACGTTGGGCTTTGCCAAGGCGGCGTCCTGGGTGTTGGCCGGATATTTCGCACTGAAAGTCATCGGTATCGCGCTGGACAACGAATGGCACCTGCTCAATACACCTTATGGACATCTGTTCCTGGTCGAACTGCTTGGCTTTGTAGCGCTGCCGTCGTTCTTGTATGCTATCGGACGACGTGAAAAGAACCTCACGCTGATTCGCGTTACCGCGCTGATCACCGTGTTGGGTATCGTTTTCAATCGGCTCAACGTGTCGTTGATTGCTTTCAACTACAACCTGCCAGCCGATGAACGGTATGTCCCGCACTGGATGGAGATTTGCACCACGCTGTTCCTCATAACGGCGGGCGTGTTGGCCTTCAAATTCATCGTGACACACATGCCGATTTTCTACGATCATCCTGATTACGCGGATCATCACTGATATCGAGGAGTTAGAATACCATGGAGTTCTTCACGCTTCAGGATTTCATGACCCACGCCAAAGGTATGACTTACCTTGTGGTCGTCACTTGCCTGTTTGGTTTCGTTGCCTACTGGAGATTTCTTGCCGGTGGCAAAGACGATGACGAATAGGAAGGATTCGAAGCGATTCGGATGACTTTTTGTTCCAATGACACGAAACGTTGGAGTTGAACGTTGAAACCGATCAAAACCTACCAGCTCTTCTGGTTGTCCGTCATTTGCGTCTTTCTGTTTCTAAGTGCGTTGGGAGCCAGTCTCCTCGCATCCGATGATTCAGATGAGACTCTGGCCAACCGTTTCGGCGATGTCCCGTGGAGTCATACATTGCACGCTCGGGAAGCCGTCGCCAACTGCCAAGTCTGCCACCACACCTCGAAAACCGGTGACAGCGACATGCAAGCCTGCTCGGATTGCCACAAGCATCGGGTGCTTGGAGACTCTGTGTTTCCTGCCAAGCCGAATGCTAAAATGGAAGAAACCGAGCGGAAAAGCGACTATGCCGACTGGGCCAAGGAACACGGCAAGGATGTTGAAAGCGCGCACCTGCCCGCAGACCGTCGCGTCGCGTTTCATAAAAAATGCGCGGGATGTCACCAAGCCGTAGGCGAAGGTCCGACCCAGTGCCGGGACTGCCACCAGTCCAAAATGCTCTCCGATGGAGGTGCAACACCTCTCGAACACCGTCATTATGCTTGGGAACAGACCATTGCCTGCGTTCGTTGCCACATCGAAGGTCAACCTACGGAACTGCCCGCCGATGGCGAATGGGACCGATGCGACGAATGCCATGACGGCGTGATTCACCGCGAAACGGAAAACGAAACCGCTTTCAATCACGATCCGTTATTCAAAGGTTTTTCCGGTGAAGTCGCCTGGGATCATCGTGCACATCACCTGGAATATATGGATTACGACGGCAAGGACTACACTTGCCGAACTTGCCATCATATGGAAGACGACAAAGCGAATCCGCAGGAATATAGACGTTGCGGCGAATGTCATAAAGCCACCGTAGGACGCACCAAGTCCGGAAAAGCCGTTCCGGCACGGAAAACCGCCCTGCATTCGCGCTGTTTCGATTGCCACGATTTCGACAACCCGGACCTCGATTCTGACATGCCCGTTACTTGCAACGACTGTCACCGTGAAGCGGCGCATTCGCATCCTGCAAGTTTCGGAATGGTTAACTGGACACACGATGCCCACGCCATCGGCGCTGGTGTGGATTGCCAGCATTGTCACCATGAAGACGCTGATCGCGAACAAAAACGTAGCTGCCGTGAATGTCACCTGGACCACACGGTGAAAAGCGCTGTGGAATTAAAACAGGTTTCACACGAACTTTGCGCGAAATGTCACGAACAAATCGACGAAGAAAAGCTGAAAGTCGAAACCTGCGAAGCCTGCCACATCGATCCTGTGAGCGGCGATTTCGCATCGACCAACAAGCTGTTCCTCGAAAAACACAATCCGCTGGCGATGGAAAACGCCTTGCACAAAGTCTGTCAGGACTGTCACACAGAACGCAAGCAGGGACCGCAGACCTGCCGTGGATGTCATGCCTATCCGCAGGCCCGCAAAGAGGCTCTCGCTCAGAGGGAACGTGCGAAACGTACCCTGGAATCCGGCGAGAAAGACGAGGCGGAAACGCGACTTCTGACTTCCATCGTGCAGAAATCGTTACCCACAGCGTCGGCACTTGGCAGAGATGCCACTGCGGTCCACCGGGTGCACGTCGATCAGGCGGGCTTCCCCTGCATGGACTGTCACCACAATATGAAACAGCCCGAAAACGTCCAATCGCGTTTGCGTCAGCTTCCCAAAGTCATGGAATGCGACGAAAGCCACAGCGTGGACGATTGCCGTCCGTCTTCCGTCGATCCCGGCCATTGCGGAGCCTGCCATATGCGGGAGGGTCTGGGACTTCCGGCCTACAAGGATGTGCGTAAGACGCTGTGTGCGGGCTGTCACGAGGAATTCGGACTTCCGGTTTACGAAAACATGAACGATGCCGAGGCGTTGCCCCTGTAATCCTCTTGTCGTAAACGATTGTAGTTTCTTTCACCAACCCCAAGGAAGATGCCATGGGATGGTTCGGCGAGCAGAAAAAAAGAACGTTACACCTTTCGTGCGAGAAATCGGCCTTCGAAACCTATCTGGTGGGTGAGATTCTTTTCCCGCTGGTTGGAAACGATGGAGAAATTCTGTCTCCAGTGGTCGATAAAGGCGAAACCGTCAAAGCCGGAGTCGTCGTCGCAGGAGAAGAAGGCCACGAGCTTCGATGTCCGGTGAGCGGCAAAATCGAAGAAATCACGGTGGCTCCCTATCCCACGGGATTGCGTGCCGTTCCCGTGCTGCGCATCGTTCCCGAAAACGCGCAACAGGATGAACCCGGAATCGATCCGGTGGAATCCAATGATTCCGAAGCGTTATGGGATCAGATCCGCAAGGCGGGACTTCCGGCTACACTGGCCGGATTTTCCTTCGATGCCGGTTTCCCCTGGGCCGACGGAAGCAATCCGAAGGCGGATATCCTGGTGATCAGTGGGGCGGATATCGACATCGGACTGACGGCAAGAGTGCAACGCAGTCGTGAAAGTCTGGAAGAGTTGCAAGTTGCCGCCGAAACCGTCAAAAAGCTGTTCGGTGCCAGCCAGATCCGCTTTGCATTGCCGAAAGCAGTATCGGACGAATTCAAAGCGCTCGGTACGGGATCTCTGGAACTGGATGACAAATACCCCACCTCCTTCGATCGCCTGATCAAGACCGCGATGGCGAATCAAGGTGGAAACGGCGAAATCTCCGTCATTTCGGTACATCTCGCGTTGGCTTTCCATTCGATTATCACCAAAGGCGTCCTGCCGCGTTTCTGTGATCTGACGGTCGTGGGGCGTGATGGTTCCAAAAAGAACCTTTGCGTTCTGGTCGGAACCCGTGCCGGTGATGTCTTGAAGCAAGCCGGAATCGCTTACGAATCCGGGGATCGTCTGCTGTTCGGTGGCTCCATGTCGGGACTTGCGCAATTCGATCCCAACACCCCCGTATTGGCTGGAATGGACGGCCTCACGGTGATTCCCGCCGCCGAACATGACGAGTTTCGGTCGCGACCCTGTGTCAATTGCGGTGCATGTACTGCCGTTTGTCCGGCGCGATTGCAGCCGCAGGAGATGGGGCGATATTGCGAGTACGGACGCTACGAAGAAGTTGCAACGCTGGATTACTGCATCGAGTGCGGCCTGTGCACTTATGTCTGTCCAAGTTACAGACCGTTGAAGCAGTGGTTCACGATGGGTAAAAAACATTTGGCGAAAAGCGAATAACATTCCGTAATCTCCGGTTTTTTTCTTTTTTTTCACAAGCCGGATCTTTGGGAGTTTCGAAATGGCGAATAAAATACTCAGGGTCGGACCTTCTCCTCACCTAAGAGCGGGTGCAGGAACGGTGCAAAGCCATTATATGATGGCTTTGGCGCTGGCTCCCGCCGTGCTGGTGGCATTGTGGCAGCATGGACCGCGTGCCTTTCTGGTGCTGCTGCTGGCCGTAGTGACCGGCGTTCTTGTGGAAGCCTTGACGCAATACGTTTTCAAACAACCGATTTATGCGCTGGATGGCCACGCGATTCTCATGGGTATCCTGTTTACCCTGCTGATGCCGCCCAACGTGCCGTTATTTATGGTGATTCTTGGAATGGCGCTAGCTGTGGTGGTCGCGAAACAGATCTTCGGCGGTTTGGGATGTTATGCCTTCCATCCGGTGTTGATCGGCTATCTGATGCTGTTGTTGTCCTGGCCCCGAATGCTCGCTCCCATCGGTGGAGAAACCATCGGCACGGGACATCCCTGGTCCGTGTATGCCGTGGCCGCCGGTGGACTGTTTTTGCTGCTCTTCCGTTGGATCAACTGGCGGATTCCATTGGCCTTTTTCGTTGGCGTGATGGTCAGTGGTGGGATTTTCCACCAGATATATCCCGAAACGGTCGGACCATGTTTCGAACAACTCCTGACCGGTCACGTCATGTTGGGACTGTTCTTCCTGTCCACCGACAACACCACCTCTCCGGCCAATAAACTGCCGCAACTTTTGTACGGATTGATTATCGGTATCCTGGTAATGATGATCCGGGTTTACGGCATCTGGATGGAAGTCGTACCGTTCGCCGTTTTGCTGGGTAACCTGTTGTCCCCGTTGCTCGATCGCATCCAGCCCAAGCCGATTGCCATGGAGAAGAATTATGCCTAAAGCCGTCAGCATGGTCCTCTCGCTGTCCTTGATCTGCCTGATCAGCGGGGTTGCGCTGGGTGGATTGTACAACGGGACCAAAGAACGTATCGACGTTCAGATTTTGCAGAACATGAAAATGCCTGCCGTCGAAAAGGTTATGGCCGATGCCGATAACAACCTGCTCGACGACCGCCGCGAACTCAAGCTGGGACCGAAAGACAAGCATCTGCTGTTTCCTGCCAAAAAAGGCTCGGACATTTACGGCATCGCTTTGGAATCCTCCGGTAAAGGTTTTGGCGGAGATGTTGGCGTCATGATCGGTTTCGACACGAAAACGGACGATTTGATCGGAATCGGCATCACGACGATGTCCGAAACGCCCGGCGTCGGAACTCGTGCCAAGAACGATTCGTTTTTGAAGCAGTTCAAAGGCATGAAAAAAGATACCGTTTTCAAAGTAAAAGCGGATGGCGGACAAGTCGATGCCGTTTCAGGTGCGACCGTAACGTCACGCGCCGTCTGTGAAGCGCTTCGCCAAGGTACGACGTTTTACAAAGAACATAAAGACGAAATCCTAAAAGCCGCGAAACAAGCCAAGACCGAAGGCAAGTAACCGGGAATCGGGAGCGAACGATGGGTTTTACTAAGGAATTTACCAAGGGACTCTGGAAAGAAATACCGCCGTTTCGGTTGGTTCTCGGACTGTGCCCGACCCTGGCGGTGACGACTTCCGTCGAGAACGCCATTGGCATGGGAGCATCGGTCATTTTCGTGCTTACGCTGTCCAACATGCTGATCAGCGCGTTGCGAAAGGTGATCCCAAAGGAAGTCCGTATCGCCGCATACATCGTGGTGATCGCGACTTTCGTCGTGACGGTGGAAATTCTCATGAAGGCGTTTTTCTTCTCGCTTTCTCAAAGCTTGGGCATCTTTATCCCGCTGATTGTCGTCAACTGCATCATTCTGGGACGTGCTGAGGCTTTCGCCGGGAAAAACGGCGTGTTGTTATCCGCTGCCGATGGTTTAGGTATCGGTATCGGTTACACCCTTGCTCTTTCGGCATTGGGCGCATTGCGTGAGGTACTTGGAGCCGGCACGTTTTTAGGAATCTCGGTATTTGGACCGGATTTCAAAGCCTTCTCTTTCATGCAACAGGCCCCCGGCGCGTTTGTCTGCCTGGGACTGATGCTTGGCGTCATGAACGTCCTTGGGCGTCCGAAAGTCGCCAAGGCCAAAGCTTGATAACAAGCACCGAATTGGAACGAAATGCAACGATTCACGACACTTACTATTAAGGGAAATTGAACGATGGATTATTTCCTGATGATCATCGGAGCCATTTTCGTCAACAACATTCTGTTGGCTCAGTTCCTCGGCAACTGTCCGTTTCTCGGCGTTTCGAAGAAAATGGACACGGCGATCGGTATGGCGGGAGCTGTGCTGTTCATTCTGACGCTGGCCTCGTTCATCGCCTGGGTGGTCGAGCACTACCTGCTCGTTCCCTTCGAGTTGGAATATTTGCGGACACTGGCCTTTATTCTGGTCATCGCAGCATTGGTCCAACTCGTCGAGATGTTTTTACGAAAGGCCGTTCCTGCGATGTATCAGGCGCTGGGCATCTTTTTGCCGCTTATCACCACGAACTGTGCGGTGCTTGGTGCGGCTCTTCTGAGTATCAAAGCCGAACACGGCCCGCTGGAAAACATTGTATTTTCCATGTCTTCCGCTGCTGGTTTCGGTCTGGCGTTGATCCTTTTCGCGGGTATTCGCGAACGCTTCGAGTTCGCTCCGATTCCCGTTCCTCTGCAGGGAACGGCGATTGGTCTGGTTACGGCAGGATTTATGTCATTGACCTTCTTCGCGTTCAAAGGAATGATTTAACGGGTTCGATTTTCTTTTCGGGCGGCGTCGTAAATGACGTGGCATTCGAGAGGTACACATGATAGGCGCAGCAACGTTGATGGTGGTTTTAGGACTCGTCGCGGCGGTCGGTCTGGCCTTCGCTTCGAAGGTTTTTTACGTCGAAAGCGATCCCCGGATCGATGAAGTTCTGGAAGCGCTGCCCGGTGCGAACTGTGGTGGATGCGGGTATCCGGGGTGTTCATCGATGGCCGAGGCAATCGTCAAGGGCGAGGCGCCTGTTGACGGCTGCGTGGCCGGTGGTCCCGATGCGGCCAAGGCCGTTGGTGCTGCCATGGGGGTGGCCGTGACGGTACAGGAACCCAAACTCGCAAAACCTTATTGTGGTGGCAATCGCCGAGCTGGAAGTACATTTCTGTACGATGGAGCGATGGATTGCCAGGCCGTGGCGGACATGTTCGGAGGGTATTCGAACTGTACACAAGGTTGCCTCGGATTAGGCTCTTGTGTAAAGGCTTGCTCTTTTGACGCGATCCGTATGGGAGAAGACGGCTATCCGAAATTCAACGCAGACGCCTGTCGTGGTTGCGGTGCTTGCGTGCGGGTCTGTCCCCACAACGTTATCCAGATTCAGACTCTGTCCTCCTACCTGACCCACCTCAATACGGTGGATGAATGCCTCGCTCCCTGCCGTCAACTCTGCCCGGCTCAGATCGACATTCAGGGTTACGTGGAAGCCGCCGCCAAAGGCGATTACGAAACCTCATTGACCATTATCAAAGACCGTAACCCTCTACCGAGCGTCTGCGGTCGTGTTTGTCCGGCTCCCTGTGAAGAAGGTTGCCGCCGTGGCACCATTGGAGACGATTCGGTGTACCACAACACCATCAAACGTTTCGTCGCCGACTGGGAACGCACACAGAATGGCCCGCTCGAACTGCCTCGCCTGCCCGATACCGGCAAGAGCGTTGCTATCGTCGGTGGTGGTCCGGCTGGACTGACGGCAGCTTATTTCCTCCGTCGTTTAGGTCACAGCCCCACGATTTTCGAAAACCAGGATCATCTAGGCGGAATGCTACGTTACGGTATTCCCGAATATCGCCTTCCCAAACGGATTTTGGACTGGGACATCCAATGCATTCTCGATATGGGCGTAGAAGCCAAAACCGGCGTTTGTTTGGGTAAAGATATCCAACTTAGTGAGCTGGAACGCGATTACGATGCCGTGCTGGTAGCGGTTGGTGCGTGGGTCAACTCGACGATGCGTGTGGAAGGCGAAGATCTTCCCGGCGTATGGAGCGGCATTCACTTCCTCGCCAAACGTGAGCAAGGTGAAAAAGTGGATCTCGGTGACCGCGTGGCGATTATCGGTGGTGGTAACACGGCTATCGACGCATCCCGTTCCGCTCTGCGCGAAGGTGCCAAAGAAGTCAGCATCATTTATCGTCGTACCTTGAAGGAAATGCCTGCCAACCCGGTGGAAATTCACGCCGCGCAGGAAGAAGGCATCAATTTCATGTTCCTCACGGCTCCAACCAAGGTCGTTCCCGATGAAAACGGTCGAATGAAAGGGTTGGAAGTCATCGAAATGGAGCTTGGCGAACCGGACGCTTCCGGTCGTCGTCGCCCTGTGCCGAAAGAAGGCTCCGAGAAATTCATCGAGCTGGATGCGATTATCGCCGCCATCGGACAGCGTGTAGATGCCTCGTTCGTAGAGGACGAACTCAAAGAACGTGGCTTGGTGGTAACCCGTTGGAATACCTTAGACGCTAACGAAGACACCTGCCAGACCGGAATTCCGAAGATTTTTGCGGCGGGCGATGGCCTGACCGGTCCTTTGCTGGCCGTCACCGCCATCGGTAGCGGACGTAAAGCCGCCCGCGCCATTCACTCTTTCCTGAACGAGGAAGAAATCACCCTTCCGAAAAACATGCAAACGGATCGGATGACCGTTTCGCTACTGGCGGATCTCAACGGTGTAGAATCCAACAACCACCGCGTAACCTTGAAGGAACTCGATCCGGCAGAACGAATTCTCAGCTATGACGAGGTGGAATTCACCTTGACACAGGAAGAAATCGCAAGCGAAGCCGAGCGTTGCCTCAAATGCGGAACCATTTGCTATTCGAAAGACGAACAGCGTGAACCCAAGAAGGTTAACTTCCTCGAATGGGTACTCGGCAAAGGAGAGGAAAACGGACCGCAGGTCTGATGTTTTTCGATGAAATTTCAGTATGTTATTAGCCGAAGAGCAGGTCTTGTGACCTGCTCTTCTTGTTTGTTCCAGCTTCTTTTTTCAGCTTTGAAACACTACAGTAAACAGTTGTTCAAAAAAGAAATAATTTCGTTGGTAATTCTCAAAAGGCGAGATACATTGAGAACCCATCTTCGAAATCGCACGCTTCTGGGTTGTAACATATTATGTCGGAACTTGTTCTAAAACTGCGTATTCCTATGCTTCTTGTCGTCCTTGCGCTCACGATTCTGGGGCGGTTGGGCATACAACAAGTGTGGAATACGAAACCTCCGTCGAATCCATGGTGCTTTCCGACGACCCCGACTTGATCTCCAACAATCGAATGAAGGAGATTTTCGGAGCCGGTGACATCATCATCGTTGCCGTTGATTTCAAAGATACGGTGTTTCATCCCGATAACCTGGCCTACCTGGAACGATTGCGCGAAGCCTTGGAAGCTCTCCCCGCTCGTCGAGGAAACCCACGGCATTGACCAACCTGAAAATCGCCCGTTATGCCAACGATGCGCTTCAGGTTGAAGAAATGATGAAGGAACTTCCGCAAACACAGCAACAAGCCGATGTAATTGGCGAAGGAAGCGTTTCGCCCATCCTCCTTACGTCGGCACGCTGTTTTCCACAGACCGCCGGGTCGGTGTCGTGATCGTGGATGTCCCGGAACCCTCCGAGGAACACCCGGACGTCTATGGCGTGACCGTCGAAGCTATTCGCGAAAAAATATCGCAAGCGCCGTTCGACCGCTTTCCGGCCTACCTCGCCGGTCCACCTGTAACTGAAACACGATCTCTCGCCAGCTACCAGCACAAAGATAGAAACAGCTTCACGCTGATAACGATCCTTGTTCTTTTATCTCTTTTGTACCTGAGTTTTCGCTCGTTTTCCGCGACGATCCTGCCGTTTATCGTCGTTCAGGTAGGTGGCGTCTGGCTGATGGGTTGGATATACCTTATCGGCGAGCGTATGAGCATGATCAACAATATTCTACCACCCCTTGCTTTGGTCATCGGGGTGGCTATCACCATCCACGTAATCATTACGTATTACGAAATGTTGGGCCAGGGACATGCAAAATTCGAAGCCCTGAGACGTACGATTTCCCACTTGTGGCTTCCCTGTCTCATGACGACCATCACCACCGCTTTCGGATTCATGTCATTGTCTATCGCCGAAGTGCTGCCCGTACGAAAGTTTGGTATGTTCGCCACGGTAGGCGTTACCATCATGTTTGTTGTAGGGCTGTTCGTCGTCCCTCAGATCCTTTCTTTTTTACCCACTCCTAAAGCTCGACAACGTAAGTCTCTCGATGAAGGCGCGGTTCGCCGTTTCCTCGTCTTTATGACGAAATTATGCGAAACCCGACCGAAAACCATCTTGCTTGTCACCTTCATTTTACTTCTGGCCTCAGTGAGCGGCATTCCAAGACTTCTGTGTAGAAACTCGCCTGATCGAGTATTTTCACGAATCCGCGCCAATTCGCATCGCCTCCGCGTTCATCAACGGGCGATTGTCGGGAGCGTCACCCCTTTGACATCACCCTGCGCGTGAATGAAGAAACAAGAGAAGAGCGAGGCGGTCTGTACGACCCGGACCTGTTGCAACGTGTCGAGAAATTACAAAACTGGCTGAAAACCTTCCCGCGGAAATCGACAATCCTCTTGCTGTGACCGATTTCTATAAAGAGATCAACCGAGCGCTCAACGAGGACAACGAAGACTACTATCGCCTTCCCGATTCCCGACAAGCGCGCCGCCCAAATGTTGTTGCTGTACCGATCGTCCGGCGGAGTGGAGAAACTGGAGGAAATCCTCGCTCCAACCACGGACGAAGCCCGCATCTCGGCTCGTCTGAAAGTGGAAAGCACATCGAGACTCATTGATATCATTCACCAAAGCAAGGCAAAAATCGCTGAGATCTTCGAAGGATACCCCGTTGAGGTCCACGTCACAGGCACCAGTGTCCTTTATGCCAACATGGTCGTGACCCTGGTTCGCGGACAGGTCGCCTCGCTGTTGCTGGCCTTTTTCGTGATCTGCATTTCCATGATGTTCGTGACACGCAGCATCAAGCTGGGACTGATTGCCATGCTTCCCAACGTGCTGCCCGTATTGATCAACCTCGGACTCATGGGATGGGTAGGTATTTCCCTCAACGTCGCCACCAACGATGATTCGGTTCGGTAGCCATCGGTATCGCCGTAGACGATACGATCCATTTCATTTTGCGGTTTCGTCGAGAACTGGAACAGACTCAGGACCGAAAGCTTGCCATTGCCCGAACCTTCACAACGACCGGTCGAGCTATTCTGTTCACGTCGGTGGTGCTGGTCTGTGGATTCTGGGTGCTGGTCACTTCCAATTTCACACCGACAGCCTGGGTTTGGCCTGCTTTCCGGAATGACCGTTTTCCTCGCCTTGCTGGCCGATTTCTTCATTACACCTTCCCTGATTCACCTCATCCGTTTCGAAGGCTCTTCCAAGGTGAACTCCGAAAGGTAAACGGTTTTCCATTCCGAGCTTGTATCCAGTGATAATATAGGCTACAGGAAAAGGTCTTAAAATATTCCATCGAGCATGTTGAAGGAAACCTTATGGGCATTCGAAATATACTCCATTTGATTCGGAAATGCTGGCTGTCCACCATATGACCCCCGATGAACTGAACACCTTGCAACAACAGCGGCTTAGACGCATTCTGAATCAAGCGAAAAAACATTCGCCTTTTTATCGGGAAATCTACGATGGAATCGATGTAAATACCTGCAAACTCGAAGACCTTCCCGTGGTCACCAAGCCCATGATGATGGAGCACTTCAACCGCTTTCTGACCGTTCCGGGATTGGACCGCAAAGACATCACCGAATGGCTGTCAAAAAAAGAAAATATGGGCAAACTCTACCAAAATCGGTACATCCCGCTTCAGACATCGTGAAGTACGGGTGAGAATGCCCTGATTCTCTACACTCCCGAAGCGATGGATGTCGTCCATGCGGCATTCGTCGCCCGCCATGCCTTGCGCAAAGAACCGACCGGGTTGGAGCAGTTGAAACATCTGCTGAGCAGCCTTCTCATCGAGAAAGGACGCATGGCGATTCTTGTCATGACAGGCGGCCCCTACCCGGCCTACAGCGCGTCGTTTTTCACGCCGTATTTCAGGCGGTTGTTCATCAAAACGGAAATCATTCCGCTGTTCGATCCGGTAGACCGTATGGTCGAAAAGTTAAACCATCTTCAGCCGGAAAAACCTTTTCGCCTACCCTTCCGTACTCGACATTCTCGCCCGCGAACAGCTTGCCGGTCGGCTTCACCCTGAAATTCACGAAGGAATTGTCCGCCATCACTACCGGAGGAGAGCCGCTTTCGGACATCACACGCGAGCTGGCGATGCGCGCATGGAAAATGCCGATTCAGGACACCTACGGCTCGGCGGAATGCCTTGTCATGGCTCGCATGTGTGGGGAATTTTACCGAATGCACGTTATGTCTGATCTGTGTATCCTGGAGGTTGTGGACGCCGATTATCGTCCGGTGCCAGATGGCAATTGGGCGAAAAAGTCCTGGTTACCAACCTTTTCAATACGTTGCAGCCGTTTATCCGCTATGAGTTGACCGATGTCACAGGCTATTCTCTGAAAAAATGCTCCTGCAATCTTCCGTTTCCCATCCTGAAGCGTGTTGAAGGGCGCACGGATGATATTTTCTACATCGCACGCCCCGAAGGCGGGACGGAACCGGTGCACCCTACCCTGTTTCTCGGTCCTATCGTCGAGTTGGACGAGGTGCGAGCCTACCAGCTTATTCAAACCACGCACCGAGACATCACATTTCGCTATGTCCCTGAAATTTCGAAGGAAAATGTACGGAAAAGAATCATCAACGTGCTCGAACGCGGACTGAAAGACGCATCACCTCGACGGCCGTGTAACCTTACATCTCGAAGAAGTCGAGCACATCGATCGTCACGAACGTTCGGGAAAATTCAAGCAAATCATCAGTCTTGTAGGACCGGAGGATTGAAATTTTAGGAAGTTATTCCTGTAGAGCAGAAACGTTTTCTTCTTTCTCATCGAGCAACTCTTCCAATTGCCCGACTTTCGCTTCCAAAAGGTCGATTTCGGCCTTAAGCGCTGAAATCTCCTTGCGTAGAATCGAAAAGGTCGTTACCGGTCCCAATGCGGAACGAACGGCTTCATCCACCTTTTTCTGCAACTCTTCCAGATTATGCTGAGAAGTGCGGTAGATTTCGCCAAACAGTTTTGCATCATCTATCTTTTCGGGACGAGTTTCTCAAGCGACTCGACGGTCTTTTCCGCCTCTTCTCGAATGGCCCCAAGTTTCATGGTCCGGGAAAAGAAGTCCTGAATCGCTTCGCCACCCGAGGCGATGATTTCCACCAGCGTCGAAGTTGACAGCTTTTTGTGCAGCTTTTCCTCTTCGAATACAATTTGAGCCAAAGTCACCGAAGTGATGTCTTCGCTCGTTTTGTAATCGATGATCTTCACCTCGTCCCCGGCTTTGATCATCTTTGCGATTTCATGCAAGGTGATATAACAACTCTCGTTGGTGTTGTAGAGTTTTCGGTTCGCGTAACGTTTAATTAGAACAGTTTCGTGCGGTGGTTCGTCGTGCATGGATTTTTTCCCGGAAAACGAATAGAAACCTTTCGAATATCCGATATCTTTGAAGTATCATCCACGGTGCGATTGTGTCAAAAAAAAAATATGGCATGAGAAATCATGGCCATAGACTTGCTAGAGATTCAAGTCT
>CAXXVK010000007.1:0-45568 GCA_963676915.2 Myxococcota bacterium | reverse complement strand
ATACCCTAGCCGATTAGCTACTGCAACGGTTTCGGCGGCCGCCTCGCGACTGAGTTCGAGGGTCTGTTCGTGTTGAGCCAATACACCGTTTTTCACTTCCAACAGCCCGCAAAAGGGATTGATTCCGGCATTGACGGCGAGCTTGGTCCAGATCACTTCCTGAATACGTTCGTGAACGACAGTCACCAACCCGGCACGGGTCAGCAACTCGGCCACGGCTTCGGCACGTCGGCGGGCATCGGCGCTCTGTTCCGCCATCGGACCCACCACGGTGTCACCCTCACCGGCGTGGCAGACTTCCCCCGACCCAAGACGATACGCCCCATGAGTGGTGCTCCCTCCCATCAGGCGCTCGGACTCCACGACCTCGGCCAAGGCTTCCAGGTTTCCCGCACCGTTTTGCAAAGTCAAAGTCACGCCTGCCCGTGCGAACAAGCTGCTATGCGCTTCGATAGCCGACCGTGTATCCGGCGTTTTGACCATCAACAGCGCCAGATCGAACGGCGACACATCGGACATCTCCCAGGCTGTTTCGACCGAGGTAAGAATCTCTTGGCTTTCCCGCACGATCTTGAGTGTTTTCGAAGGCCAGCCTTCGAAACTTCGCGAATTGCGCCCGATCAAAGTTACGTCGCAGCCCACTGCTGCAAGCCGACCTCCGATCAGCATTCCCATCGAGCCAGCCCCGACGACGGCAACCTTTTGCAAGGATGTCATGATTCGACCTTTTCTTAACTTGAAAATCTATTTTCGTTTTTCAGTACAATAAGCAGACGTCAGTTTGTCAATGTTTCATCTATAAAGCATCGTTTTTCATCGAAATTCTTTATGCTTTCTCAATCTGTTTCTCCTTGCTTGGATTTTTTGCGGCTTCGTCGTACACTGCAGACAGTTTCGCGACGAAAAAGCCACGGGGGATGAAAAACAAGCATGGAAGACACCATGGATGGAGATTTGTTACAGAACATAAAGCGGCTGGTTCTAAAAATCGGCAGCAGCACCATTACGGATTCCGAAGGCGGTATCGCCGGAGAATTTCTCGCAACCTTGTGCGAAACCGTTCGAAAACTCAACGAGGGGGGCGTGGAGGTCACGATCGTCAGTTCCGGCGCGATTGCGCTGGGCTATCGCCTTCTCAAGCTGGAACTCCCCCTGCCCGACATTCCCACGAAGCAGGCTTCAGCGGCAGCGGGACAACCCTTGCTGATGAGCCATTACATTCGTGAATTCAACCGCTTGGAACTGCCAGCCGCACAGATTCTCATCACCCGTGAGGATTTTCAGGACCGCAGGCGCTACCTCAATGCGCGGGAATCGCTGTTCAAACTGCTTCACCTGGGCTGTGTACCTATCGTCAACGAAAACGATACGGTAATCGTCGATGAAATCAAGTTCGGCGACAACGACAACCTCAGCGCCCTCGTCACCGGTCTGATCGACGCCGACCTGCTGGTACTGCTAACGGATGTCGAAGCCGTTTACGACGCCGACCCGCACCGTTGCAACGACGCCCACGCATTGAGCCACATCTCGGAAGTCACACAGGAACTGCTCGATGGCGCGGGCGAAGGCGGCATGCTGGGTCGGGGAGGAATGCATTCCAAACTGCTGGCTGCCAAAACCACCGCCGACTTCGGAATACCCACGATGATCGCCAAAGGCGACCGCAACACCTTAGATCAACTCGTTGCCGGAAACCGTTGCGGCACTTGGGTGGATGCCGCCGAAAGCCGCATGATCAGCCGCAAACGCTGGATTTCCCGCTCGTTGGAGCCGGAAGGCGGGGTGATCGTCGATCGGGGCGCGTACAAAGCTTTGCTGGAACGTGGAAAATCCCTGTTACCAAGCGGAGTTATCGGTATCGTCGGCCAGTTCGAACGCGGTGCGCTCGTGGAAATCAAAGACCGCGACGGTCGAGTGATCGGCTGCGGTTTGTCGCGCTATTCAAGCCTGGATGTGCCACGCATCGCCGGGCGACATTCGAAAGATATCCGCCCGATTCTGGGCTATACCTTCGGTGAGGAAATCGTCCACCGGGACGATATGGTGATCGATAGACCGGAACAGTCATGAGAATCGTAGCGAGACGCAGAAAACCGAAGAGGTTTCATGAAGTTGGAGCGATTTTCACCCGCAGTCATACCAAACGGTCTGTCGAGGATGAAAATCGAGAAACAAGTGAAAGATCGAGAGTTTTCAAGTCGTAGCAGATTCTTCATGAATGTTCCGGGATAAGAAACGGAGAGATGGAATGAACGAACACGAAGCGCAGGAATGGTTGCAACCCCGTATCCAGGAAGCCCGCAAAGCCGCCGAGACTTTGGCGAGACTGGATTCTACGAGAAAAAACGAGGCGTTGGCCGCCATCGCCAAGGGATTGCGCGAAAACGTGACACGCATACTCACCGAAAACCGGCTGGATGTCGAACGGGCCGAGAAGGAAGGGAAACCGGCAGCGCTGGTGGACCGTCTGCGGCTAGATGAAGCCCGCGTCGAAGCCATGGCCTGCACGATGGAAGAAATCGCCGAGCTTCCCGACCCGGTGGGGGAACTTTACGATGTTAAACGACGTCCCAACGGACTACTGGTGTCGAGAATGCGCATTCCGCTCGGAGTGATCGGCATTATCTTCGAATCCCGCCCGAACGTGGTCTGCGACACGGCGGCGCTGTGCCTGAAAAGCGGCAACTGTGTCATGCTGCGTGGCGGTTCGGACGCGGAACACTCCAACAAAGTTTTGGGAGATGTCCTGCGAGCCGCCTTGCACGATGCCGGTCTGCCCGAAGCCGCAGTAACGGTCATCGACACCACCGACCGGGCCGTGGTGCTCGAAATGCTGCGAGCACGGGGAGGAATCGACCTGATGATCCCACGCGGTGGGGAATCGCTGATCCGTTTCGTGGACGAGCACGCACGGGTGCCGGTCGTGCTGCATTTCAAAGGCGTGTGCCACCTGTTTGTGGACCGGGAAGCCAACCTCGATATGGCGCAGGAGTTGACGTTCAACGCCAAAGTGCAACGTCCCGGCGTTTGCAACGCTCTGGAAACACTGCTCGTGGATCGTCCTATCGCCGAGGAATTTTTGCCGAAAATGGCCGAAAAACTTTTCGAAGCCGGGGTAGAACTGCACGGATGCGATACCACCTGCCACCTTGTGCCCAAAGCGCTTCCCGCCACCGAGGCCGACTGGCCTGCCGAATATCTGGATCTCAAACTGGCCGTGAAAGTCGTGGATACTATGGACGAAGCACTGGAGCACATCCGGCAGTATTCGTCGCTACATACCGAAAGCATCGTCACCGAAAACTATTCCCGTGCCCGGCGTTTTCTACGTGAGGTGGACAGCTCCTGCGTGCTGGTCAACGCCTCCACCCGATTCAACGACGGCGGACAACTGGGACTTGGCGCCGAAATGGGAATTTCCACAACAAAAGTCCACGCCTTCGGTCCGATGGGATTACGGGAGTTGACCACCTCGAAATTCGTTGTGATGGGGGACGGCCAGATACGGGAATAAACGGTTCGTTTCGTGCTGTTTCGTGTCAAATCCTATAGGAGCAATCGACGAGAAAAATCCCGCTCTTCGCAGGTGCTAGACGAAGATACACATCGTTTGCAGTAGGCTGTCAACAGTTCTGATTTATGCAATAATTTCAGCCTGTTTCAATCGTAGTGCCGGTTGTTTCCCAAGAAATTCCGGCACATTTCAAATATTCCGGTTTCGTTTGAAATCCGAATGATTTTTCAATTCGTACCCTTTACGAATCGATCCTTCTTGACACTGATCGTCCCTTTGATTAAGGTGCGAATCCACATTGAATGGCGTAAGGAAGAGGAGGTGTCATGTTGGTGGAAAAATTAATGGAAGGTTTAACCTTTGACGATGTTCTCGTGCTTCCTGCGCATTCCGAGATCATCCCGGCCGAGGCCGAAATGAAAACCCGGTTGACCACCGGCCTGTCGCTGAATCTACCGATGACCAGCGCCGCAATGGACACCGTTACCACAGCTCGAACCGCCATCGCCATGGCACGTGCCGGAGGAATCGGATTCATTCACAAGAACCTGACTCCCGAAGAGCAAGCCCGCGAAGTCCGCCGTGTAAAAAAATCCGAATCCGGCATGATCGTGGACCCGGTCACCATCCGGCCTGAACAGACTATCCGGGATGCCCTGGATATAATGGAAGAATTCCACATTTCCGGCGTGCCGGTCACGCAGGAGAAAAAGCTGGTCGGCATCCTGACGCATCGGGATCTTCGCTTCGAAACCGATCTGACCAAGCAGGTTTCCGAGTTGATGACCACCGAGAATCTGATCACTGTCGAGCCGGGAACCAACCTGGAAGATGCGAAGAAACTGCTTCACAAGCACCGGATCGAAAAGCTGTTGGTGGTCGAAGGCGATTGCCTCGTCGGACTGATTACGGTTAAAGACATCGAAAAAGCCAAGCAGTTTCCGAAAGCGGCGAAAGACGACAGAGGTCGTCTCCTCGTCGGCGCGGCGGTCGGTGTATTGGCCGATGCCAAAGTTCGAGTGCCCGAATTGGTCAAGGCCGGTGTGGACGTGGTGGCGGTGGATACCGCACATGGTCATACGGAAGCGGTCAAAGAAGCGGTGCTTTGGGTCAAAAAGAACTATCCGAACCTCGAACTGGTCGCCGGAAACATCGCCACCGCCGATGCGGCGCGCTTCCTGATCGATGCCGGTGTCAACGCCGTGAAGGTCGGCATCGGTCCCGGATCGATCTGCACCACCCGCGTCGTCGCCGGTTGCGGCGTCCCGCAGGTGACAGCCATTTCCGAAGTGGCGAAGGTCGCTCATGCGGCAGGCGTGCCGGTGATCGCCGATGGTGGAATCAAGTATTCCGGCGATATCGTCAAAGCGTTTGTCGCTGGTGCAGACACCGTGATGATCGGGTCCGTATTCGCCGGAACCGATGAATCTCCCGGCGAAATCGTGCTGTACCAGGGACGGTCTTATAAGATTTATCGTGGGATGGGTTCGATCGGAGCCATGAAAAAAGGCAGCAGCGACCGCTACTTCCAGAGTGCATCGTCCAGCAAGAAACTCGTGCCGGAAGGCGTGGAAGGCCGGGTGCCTTACAAAGGATCGTTGGGTGCGATTCTGTACCAGCTCGAAGGTGGAATCCGGGCAGGTATGGGTTATGCCGGGTGCCGAACCATCGAAAAGCTGCAAGATAACGCACGCTTCATTCGGCTGACGTCCGCCGGGCTGCGAGAATCGCATGTCCACGACGTGACCATCACCCACGAAGCACCGAACTACCAGATCGAAAAGGATTGATGTTCGGGAGATCCTCTCTAAGCGACTTACCCAATAAAAAGCCTCTCCTTGACGGAGAGGTTTTTTATTGCAATATCAACAGGTTGTAAGAGTTTTCGTTCCGGCAAAAAGAAAATCTCACACGGCCGGAAACGTCCCTACTTCACCTCGTACCAACAACCTTGCGCAGCCTCCATGAAAGTTCGGTCATCGCTGTCCAGGCTTCCCGAACGATCCAGGTCTGCGCCTTCGCACCAGTCGTTTTCGTCCTTGCAGGTTGTGGCGGCGTACGTCGTTTCGAGGCTTGTAAAGTTGTCGAGGTCGGTTTGATCCACGCTCCCGCTGGCGTCCAGGTCGGGGCGTTCGCAACCCAACTGCGCCCAGGCGCAATGGAGAATTTCCGGGTTGGTTACGCACAACGGCAGGGCTTCGAGCAGCTTGAAGCCGCCGATGACCTTGTGTCGCGGACGCTCGACCGCCTGCCAGTCGGAAGTTCCTTCCGGCGAATGAATACGTGCCTCATAGCCGTCCTCGGTGACTCGAAGCGGTGGTACGGTGGAACCATAGGTTTCCTCGTACCGCGCCTTGACCGTATCGCTTCGCGCCGAAAGGCGATCTTCCACTTTCTCGGCGATTTCTTCATCGCTCAACAATTCGGCGGGAGAAGCTTCCTGGAAATCCAGCAACGTATCGAGAAAAGCTGCCGCGCTTTCGGCGCGGGCGAAATCGTAGAAATCCTCGGTAATCGGGTCACGCTCGGCCCAAGCATCGAAAAGAGCCGCTTCATACCGGCGGCGCTTCCAGCGGTCGGGTTTGGTCTGCTTGTAGATAATATCTGCGAACGTCCGCATCAGGTCGGTCAGATGCAACACCGACGTTTGGGTTTCTCTTAATAATTCTGGATCCTTACGGATTCTGGCGTAGTAAGTCAGCGCCATCATGCCCAACGTCATTTCATAATAATCGTCCTGGAACGAGCCGATCAGGTTCTCGGCGGAACCGGGAGAGTCGTTTTCAATCTGCTGCGCCATTTCCAACCATGGCGTCCCGAAAAAGTGCAACTGATCGAGGTTTTCCCAGTTCGCACCGCAATAGGCTTCGTCGATTTGTTGGCACAGCCGCACGGAATCGGATGCTTTGCATTCGTCAAACAGCCCATCCATGATGAATTCTATCGAGCCGGGCAACGGCAAAGCCGGAGAAGGTAGCGAGAGTCCTTCGGAGGAAATCGCCCGTCCCAAAAATGCCATGGGGCAACTCGACAAGCTGCCTAGGTCTTCGATCTCGGTTTCTCCGTCGGGCCGGAGTTTTCCGGCGACGGTCAGAGTATCGTAGCCGTGGTGTTCGTCCACGGTCATCAATTTTCCCTCGTGAGTCTGAATCGAATCCCCAACCCGATTGCCGGATTCCCAGGCACGCAACGCCGCCGCTTTCACGTCCTCGTCCAACTCGTCCATTTGACTGGCTTCCAGCGCGGCGAGGTATCCCAGACCGAGATCGGGGAAGTTGTCGCGGGAATTGTGATTGCTCCAGAATGCGCCACTCCAATCGTAGCCTTCCGGGGTCTGCATCAGCGAGGTACAGCAGTCGCTGACACGGATGTAATCGGGCAACATACTGAACCCGTACGTAACGCAGTACGGACCGACTTCGGTGGCGGGCATGTAGTCGAACATGAACTCGGCAGGATTCTCGCGATAGGTAACCTGCAAGCCGTCGAAAAAGGCGTGGATGATTTCGCTTTCCAACTCGCTGCCGATGGGAGTCGGTGAAACGACGGTCTGGCCGTCCCGGCTGCGGGAGGCGGTTCCGGCCACGCCATCGATGGTCAAGGTCCAGCCGGGATAGGCGTTGCGGGCGGTCAGGCCGGGGTGTCCGCTGACCGATTCCATAAAGGCCAGTCCATCGAACATGCGCACCATACCCAAGGCCAGCTTACGGCTGCGGAAGATTTTGTAGGCGTTCCAGGCGGTCCAGACCGAAAGCCCGATCATGTTGTTGTCGTTGGGACCGGGGACGATTTCGAGGTTGTTGCCTTCGCGGGCTACACCCGCTTTGCCGATGGTGACGCCGAAACCTGTGTCGCCGAAGATGCCGTAGCGCTGGTAAGCGGTCACCGAGCGTTCCACACGTTCCTTATAATATAGTTGAAAAGCCTTCGCTGCCGCTTCGGGATAGAAGACAATGACCTCTTCCTCCTCCTCCGCTTCTTCGATCTCGCCGAGGTCGAGATCAGTGTCCCCGGCTGACTGTGAAGGAGAATCGTCCGAGCTGCAAGCTACAAAACCCATGAATATTCCAAGAAAAATCAAAAAAAACGAAACGGACCAACGCACGTTCATGATGTCTCTCCCAGATTCGAAAATCCTCGATACTGAAACGAAAAATTCATCTTATACGATTTCGCTCGTAGAGAGCAATAGTAAGAATTTCGAAGAGACACCGTGGAAAAGATCACGGAATAATGCCTTGAAAATGGACCCCATTGTGAGAATCGAACGTGAATCCGTCTACGATGATGAACATTTCAATATGTATATGGATATTTTAGACCATCTTTAAAGGTATTTTGCACTGGCGAAATCCCTGTTATTCCAGTACAAAGAGTTTCGTAATTGGGATCATCGATGCAATTGGGCCGATGGCCGGGAGGATTCGTAAGGTGAAACGTTCGTTTAATAAGCTTGTGGTTGCGCTGGGGGGCGTGGTTATTTTGGGTTGGTGCATGGCCTGCAATCCGGGAACGGATATCGGCGTGCTCAACATCACCCCCGTTGGCGATACGGAAGCGGTTGAAACGGAAACCGACGATTCCCGGAACGTGGTGGCCTATCCGCAAAAAGCGGTCTACAGTCTCGTAGGTCCGGCGACAGCGGACAATACTAAACGAGCCAACCACCTGCCCTATCCCTATGATTACTTCACCAGAGAGGATCCGACCACCAAAACCGGTCTGCGCCTGAATATGGTGGACTATCCCCTTGATTTTACGGCTGACATATTCAATACCAACCTCATCGATTCCGGTCTATATATGTTCGACGGCTACCAGGAATCGTTGAATCATCTCGACGGCTTCAGCGGCTACGGCGGAATTTCGGCCGAATTGACACGCTATACGGATGCCTCCATGGCACCCCAAACAGCGGAAGCCTCGATCGCGGACGACAGCCTCATCTGGGTGGTAGATATCGATGAAAACAGCCCCGATGCAGGCACGCGCTACATGATGTTCGCTTCGGTCAAGGAAGCGCTGGACTTCGATGAAAATTACGAAGCCACCGTTTACAAGTACACTTACCTGTATCTCCGACCCGCGAATCCTTTGCCGGAACAGCGCAAATATGCCGTCGTTCTGCGTAAAGGCTGGACCGACACCGATGGTAACCAGTTGGGACCATCGGAAGATTTTCAGATCGTCGCCGATATGGCCGACCCTGCGGACGACCGGGTCAATCGGGATCTTTTGTTGGCCGAGCGCGACCGAATGGCTCCGGTGCTGACGCGGATCGAAGAATTGACCGACACCACACGGGACGAATGGATTGTGGCTTTCGATTTCACCACGATGACCACCACCCACAACGTCTTTTTTGCGGAAGAAGGCTTTCGCTCCGAGACCATCCAAGCGGCTGAACCGAATTTCGACCCCAACGATGACGGACAACCGGACTTCTACACCAACCAGGAATACCGGGATCAGCCCTGGCCGAATCTCAGCAGCCAACTCAGCGATCCGTCCGTGGGTAAGGTTTTGCGTATGACCTTGGAATTACCGTGGTTCTTGCAACCCAACGATACCGAGGACAGCCTGATTCAGAACTCGATCGTTCAGGATGAAAACGGCGATCCCACCCAGACCGAAAGCATCGAAGTACCTGTGGTAATCGTCTTTCCTTCCGACACGGCCAAACAGCCCTATCCGGTGGTGATCAACCAGCACGGCCTGAACGCCTCCAAGGAAGGGCAATCGAGCCTGACCGACGAATGGACGAAAGAAGGCTGGGCCGTGGTTTATATGGACTTTATCTACCACGGCGAACGCTCGCCCAGCTCTACGAGCCTGCCGATGGAATTCATCAACGTGGCCTATCCTCTCCAGGCGGCGGGTAGTTTCCAGCAATCCCAGATCGACTTGCACCGGCTGATCGACGTTCTGCACAATTGGGATTACGACATCTGGCCGGAAGGCGGAGACGGCGTACCGGACCTGGATACCGATCACATCATGTACTTCGGCATGAGCCTGGGGTCGATCGTCGGCGCACCGGTGGTGGCCGCCAGCCCCTGGGTGAAATGCGGTGTCCTGGATGTCGGCGGCGCTGGGCTGATCGACTATGTATCTTCCTACTTGGAAGACTATGGCATGACCTTCGTCTGGCCCGAGTTCGAACTCAACCAGTTCTCCAATGTGGCCCAGAACCTACTGTACCCGGGCGACGGCATCGGCTACCTGCAGTATTACCAAAACCCACGTTCGGAAGATTTCCCCGTCAAGAGCGTTCTGGCCATCGAATCGATCAACGATGAAACCGTACCCAATCCCGTTACCGAAAACATGATTCGTTCCGGGGGCTTCCAGTTGGTAAAACCGGTGGTGCGCAACGTCTCGCTCGTCGAGGAGGTAGACGCCCCGGCTTATGGTCTGGTGGCCACACAATTCGAGCCGGAAAGCAACTGGCATACCTTCATCACCCGAGACACCGATGTAGGTCTGAAAGCACGAACTCAAATGGTGCATTTCTTCAAAACCTGCCTCGAAAGCGACGACGGACAAAGCGAAGTCCAGGGCGAAGCGATCTGGCCGGAAATCGAAAGTAGCAAGTAAGCTCCTTTTCGATCGAAAAACTTTCAAAATCCCTTAAATGAGGTTTCAGGGTGACATCGCCTCACGGACTGAAAAGTTCGTGAGGTAAGCTTTGACCGTTTTCATGTCGACGAGACTGACTGCGGAGTACTCATTACCCCGAATCCTTCATGAAAACCTGCTGTGACTTGAAAATCCTCGATTTTTCACTCGTTTCACAATTTTCACGACTCAAAATGCTGGCAAGGTTGCTTCCGTTGAAGAATTACTCCAACCTATTGAAATATCTTAGGTTTTCGGCATTTTACGAAGATTTGTCATAAATTGTCCATGCTAAGAAAATTACGGTTCTTACCTTATGTTGCTTTCCCGCTTTGTTCGATCCTCTGAAATTTGGATTGAAATAAATTGTCTAGTAAACCAGTCCAACTTAACGTTGCGTTCTCCATCGTTTTACGGGAGTTGTGAAAACCTAAAGGTTCCATTATGATGGCATAAAATGGAAACGTTTCGGTTTTTCTTCCCTTGTTGATCGTAGGTTCAGCTTTTTCCAACCTGAAGGTGGCGATATGTTTTGCAATACTTTTACCGATAAATTCACAGGGAAAACGATTCTTCGAGGTGTCCTCCTCGTTTTCGTCTCGATCATACTGACCGCCGGAATTTCCTGTTCCAAAGGCGGCAAGAGCAACGTGGAAAACATCTCCGACGCACTCAACGAACGCATGGCCGGGTCTCTCAAGTTCGAGGGCAGCACGTTGATGGAAGGAGAAGCGCCCGAAGGCAACGCCAACCCCAACGAAGCTCCTCAAATCGATAAAATGAAGGCTGAAACCGAGCTTACACTTGGCCAAAGCTTCACCACCAAGTTGAAACTGGCGCAGACAACAAAGAAGAAAGCTGTCGCCGAAAAACGAATCCTCGCCAAGGTTCTCGATGACCCGACCTTCGACGTGGTAGCCGTGCTGATCAAAATGGACGGCATGAACGGCTATTTGCGGGTACCCGTGAATTTATCGTACGACGAAGACGGCTTCTGGGCCGAACTGTTCGGATTGCTCGAAGTCGATGAAACCCTTCGCGGAATGCAAGATTACAACCTGTACTTCGCTTTCGAGGACGTGGAAGGCAACGTCGGCGCGTTCGTGCCTTGGCAACTCGATGTTACGGACCTAGACCCCATCGTGGAGCGCGCTTCGGAACTGGCTCAGGGCGTGGAAGGCGGAAGATTTACCTCGGCGATCAAACCGGCCTCCGACCGTAGCGACGCCGCTCCGCAGATCCTCGAAATAGACGGACCGGAAACGCTTTCCCCCGGCGAAGGATTCACCCTGAATATCTATACGGAATTCGTTTTCCCCGATATGAAAGCCAACGTGATTTTCGGTATTCCGATGCTCGAAGGTTACGTGACCATCGAAGCGGATGCGTTTTCGTACGAAGACGGTTCCATGGTGGTGGTTTCCAGCGTGTTGTCGCCCGAATTCGAGGCCAACAACATCGCGGCGGTGTTGATGATCGCCCTGCAATCCGGCGACAATGCGCCGGGCGTTTATCGAAGTTGGACCGTGAGGCTGGTTTCGGAAACGCCGGACTGCGACGACCTCAACGCCTGCACCACCGACGAACTCGACGGAACCACATGTAAATACACGGAAAAAGACTGCTCCGACGACTACGACTGCACGCGGGATCTCTGCAACCCACTCAACGGCGAATGTGTCAACCGGCTGGAAATCGATGCCTGCCTGATCGATCAGACCTGTTACAGCCGGAACGACACTCCGGAAGGCAACGCCTGCCTCGTTTGTTCTCCGACGCTGGACGCCGAAAACTGGTCGTCCGACAATCTCGCAAGCTGCGATGACAACAATCTCTGCACCACCAACGATCGCTGCGACAGTGGGAATTGTGTCGGTGAAACGGTAACGTGCAACGAGCATGGAACCTGTGCCGAAACCACGGGGGATTGCGAATGCAACGAAGGCTATACCGGGCCCAATTGCGGACTGTGTGCGCTGGGATATTCCGGCTACCCGGACTGCACGCTGGATCAGGTCTGTACACCGGACGCCATGCGCTGCCTGCTGACCCGTGTACAGCGTTGTAGCGACGACGGCAGCGAGTGGGTCACCGAGAAGGAATGCTCCGACCAACAGATGATCTGCCGCGAGTCGGAAGACGAAGCCTACTGCGACACCATCATTCCCTCCGATGGCGACATTGAAGAAGAAGTCGAAGTCATTTGCGATTCGGGGCAGAGCCGCTGTTCCGGCTCGGTTATCGAAGTCTGTTCCGAAAACGGAGCCGTCTGGGAAAGCACCTATGACTGTGCCGAGTTCAACCGTCCCTGCGTACTGATCGGTGACGCGGCCGTCTGCGAGCAACCCAGTGAAATAGATGGCGACGAGGAAGAGGAAGGCGAAGTCTGCACGCCGGGCGTCACCGATTGCCAGGAAACCGTACTTGTCAAATGCGACTCGACGGGCGGTTCGTGGATCGTGATTCAGGATTGCACCGATTCGGATCAAATCTGTCAGGTCGAGGAAGAGTCCGCCCTTTGTGTGGATCTGCCCATCGATGGCGATGAAGAAAGTGACGTTGAATTCGAGGAAGAGGAATCTTTCCCCTCCGACAGCGGGTTGTGTCTGGTTCCTGCGGATTGCCCGGAAGGATACTGCTACCTGGATTGGCCCGATACCTCCATGGGAATCTGCATCGACGAACCGATCACCGAAGGAAAATTGTACTGGGAAAACGCGACTTACAACAGCGAATCGGGCGATATGGAAGGCATGTACAGTCCGGTAGTGGACGACGAGCAGCAGCCGGTTCCCGTCAACGTCGAAGGTATCACCGACCGCCCGGTTGACAATCTTGCCACGGAAGAAACCATTACCGGTAACGCCGAACTTTTCGTGATCGGCAATCCTTCGCTTTGTGAGGGAGCCTTCGTGGAAGTCTACGCGCAATACGACGAAAGCGGCGTGGAAAACACGACGTTCACCGAACCGTTGCGTAACGTCGTCCGGGTCAATTCCACCGTCGAAGAGCACGGAAGTTGTCCGTTTACCATCGAAAACCTGCCTTTGGATCGCTGGCTAGTGTTCAAAGTATACAATCTCGACCTGTCGATCCGGGAAAGCTACTTTTTCAATACCTACCTTTCTTCCGAACAGTTCGCGGGACTCTCGGAAGCGCCTCTATTCGTGGCGGGTTTGAGCGAAACCGACTGGGATCTCTATCCCCTCACGGCAGGCATTGCTCAGGGGATCGAAGAAGGCCGATCGATGGTGGTTGGCGAAGTGATGGACTGCAACCGCTACGCTATTCGCAACGCCACGGTGGGGGCATCGGTTCGTTCCACAAAATCGAGCTATTTCAACGGGGAGATGGGCAACCTCCTTCCCTCGGTGACTCAAACGGTTACCAACACCGACGGTCGTTTCGCCCTGATCGACATGGCGCCGGGACCGCTCGACGTGCTGGCCCTGACGCTGGTGGACGGTTCGGTGGTTCCCGCCGACCGGGTTCCGGTCGTTGCCATGCCGGATGCGGCCAGCCTGATCGCCATAGGATGGAAATTGTGTATGGCCGAAGCGGTTTGCGATCCCGGAACCATGCGCTGCTACGAAAGCTCGACGGAATTCTGTAACGAAATGGGACAATGGGAGTTCGAGGAAGACTGTGCGTTATCGGACCGGGTTTGCGAGGATTATGGCGAATGGGCCGAATGCGTCGATATCGTTCCCGACGACGATCTGGAGGACGAGATCGAAACGGATGGCGACATCGAAGAATTCGAGGAATGGGACGTTTCCTACGTGCAATGCGGCGCAGAATTCACGTGTCCCGAAGGCCAGTCCTGCGACCCGAACAATTGGTGCCTGGACGACTGCACCGAGCTGGGCTGCGAATACGATATCTGCAATCAAGTGACCGAACGCTGTGAATTCTGCGATCCGTTGTGCAGTGCCGGTCAATGCTGCAACTTCGTATCGGGGGAGGAATGGACCTGCGGAGAATGCTGCGACCCGCCCTGCGAACAAGGTCAGGTCTGCTCGGATATCGGCGAATGCGTTGCCTTGGAATGCCCGAGTTGCCCGGATGGCTTCGACTGTGGTCCCCATACGGGATATATGTGTAAAGACATGGATTTATGCGACCCGGACCCTTGCGAGGGTTTGGGGGAATGCGATCCGATAGACGGTACTTGTGACTGTTACCAGGAAGGAGCGGCCGGAGATTATTGCGAACAATGCCTGGACGGCTACGAGAATCCCCCGGAATGCACGCGCATCGTGCAAACCGGGCAATGTTACGATGATTATGATTGCGAAGGCGAAGTGTTCTGTCACTACTTCTTCGGCCCGTCCAAACTGGGAATTTGCGATGAAAACTGTCTGATTTTCGGCTGCCCTGAAAACTACCTGTGTACCAGAGATTCGAGCGACCCCAATTATCGGAGTTGTGTTTACAATGCGTTGTTGAATCCCTGTGAAAACGACGAAGAATGTGCAGAGGGAGAGCATTGCGAAATCCCACCCGTTCATTCCAAAGGCGAATGTTACCCGAATTGCAGCCTGAACGAAGATTGTCCCGGCCTGCTGGTTTGCAAAGAGGATGGCCGCTGCCGTCCCGAACAGGAGTATTCCTGCCCGACCAGTTGCCCGGCGGGATACGTCTGCGATCAAGATTTCGGGGAATGCATCCTCCATTGTCCGTCTTGTACGTCGGATGCGGCGTGCTGTGACAGAGACTCCGCCCCGATGTGCTTCGTCTGCGAGGAATGCACCGAACCCGAGTATTGCGGCTACGGGATGCCGTTGTGCTGTCCCGGCTCGAAGTGCTCGGTCTCCGGAACACAACCCGGCGCACTGGGTATTTGCAAACCGGACCCCTGCGACCCCAACCCCTGTCTGGAACCCAACCGGACGGTGTGTGAAGTAACAAGCGACGAGACGTACGAGTGCCTGTGCGATGTTGGAACCATTGAGTTCGAGGGGGCCTGCATTGTCGATCCCTGCGCGATCAATCCTTGTGTCGAAACCAACCAGAATCTCTGCGAAGTTCTGGGTGAAGGACTGTATCAGTGCCATTGCAACACGGGATACGTGGATTACGACGGAGTATGCGAGGAATATATCGATGCCTGCAATCCCAATCCCTGCACCGAAGACAACCGGAATCTCTGCGAAATCACCGGAACCGACACCTACGATTGTTTATGTTCCGAAGGTTACACGAATTATCCCGACTGCCTGCCCATCGTTTGCGAGTCCGGCGCGTATCGTTGCATGGACAACGAGGCCCAAGAGTGTCTGGACGGCACCAAGTGGACGCTTTACATGGACTGCAACGCCATGGAGCAGGTCTGCGTGACCGAGGGCGGAGGAGCTTACTGCGAAATGCCTGCCGATGGCGACCTGGAGGACGAAGCGGAAGTCTCAAATGAGACAGAGATCGAAAACGAAACTGAAGTCGCAAACGAAGAAGAGATCGAAAACGAAACTGAAGTCGCAAACGAAGAAGAGATCGAAAACGAAATGGAAGACGAAATCGAGGATGAAATCATTTTTCCCTGTGAAGACAGCCAGATGCGCTGCAATGGGACGCGAATCGAATTGTGCAACAGCGGTGAATGGATGGTGATCGAGGACTGCGCCGACTCGCAAATGGAATGCTATCAACCGATGGCGGTGACGCGCTCCACCGCGAGTGATCCCTATTGTGTGCCTGTCGATGGCGATATGGACGACGAAATCGAGGTCGAGGAAGGTGAAGAGGAGTGGGAAGCGGAAATCGAAATCGAAGTGGAAGACGACACATCAACGGAACTACCCACCGAATGTTCCACGGATGAAACCCAGTGTAATGGAAATATCTTGGAGATTTGCATCGGTGGTTCTTGGCAGACCAGCGAAGATTGCGCTTCGTTTGGTGGCACCTGCGATCCCGGCCCTCCGGCGGTTTGCATGAGTGTCGAGCAGTAAGTCCGATGACGGCAGGGGTTCTGAATCAACGGATTGGTGAGCCACATCGAACCCGTAGTATTCATGAATACCCTGCTACGATGTGAAAACTCTTCTTTCATCATCGACAGACTCTTTTCATACCATTTCGCCTTCAACGATCAAATTTCTTACATCTCGGTGAAAGCGGATAATCCCATAGGTCGGGCTAATTTTTAGCCCGACACAGACTGTTGACAAACCCCACTTGAAACAATCATCCGTCTATAACTTGTTGAAATTATTGAAGATCTAAAACGTCAAAACCACTTAATCAGCAAGCTGAGGTCGGGTTAATTTTTAGCTCGACACCTTGGCATTGTCGGTCAAGAAATTTGCCCAACCTACGCGAGATGTTTTTCGATACTTGATAGCGAAATAGTATCAGTCTGCAGGTCGGGCGCATTTCTTGCCCGACCTTTATTTTTACGCGCGTTTGTAGCTGGGTTTATCCTTGAAACCCAATTCGTTGCAGGAACCTTGCAATAAACGAACAAAAACGAACGCCGTTCATTGTATAGCCGTTATTGTTTGGTTTTAGCGATAGAGAATCATGGAAACGAAGGGTGGCGGTGAAACGTCTGCTTGCCCGTGGTCGAACGATAACCATAGGCAACCTACGGTTCGCCCATGACACCCACAACCAAAAGGGGAAGGATCGCTAAAAGCAAATGATAACGGCTATATTTTCTCTTGAAGAAGGAAAGAGACGCGACCGAACAACCAAAAAGGGGCGACGCAAGGTCGCCCCTTTGAAAAACGTGAAACAATCTCTATGGAATGAAGAGTTCCACTTTGAATTCATGGGGTTCCGCTTCTTCTCCCTCATCGACATTCTGGTTGTTCAGATGCAGGAAGTAAGAAGAGATGATTCCCGAAGCTCCATCTTCGATTTTGAGGAAGTTGATGAAGAAGCCGTGGTTGTGACCATGATCGTCATGAACCGGCGTTCCTCCAAGAACCGTTTCGGGATAGTAGCGCATCGGAACCACGCAGGGATTGTCCGGCTCGTCGCAGGTGTACAGGTTCGGGTTGTAGCTATCGAGGCTCAATCCACCGAATGATTTGAGCAACAATTGACCATCGGTCTGATTCTGGTACGCCAACATGATTTCACCGGAAACCAGCCGCACCTGCGTGTCTGCACCGACTTTCGCCCGGTAGAAGTTGTCTTCATCATCACGTCGGAAACCGTCGTCCATGTAATAGGCCTGCAATCCGCCGCCAAGATTCATGTCGTACCAGATCCCAACACGGTTGATATCGGCGTTGTAGAACGACATCACGAAAGCGCCTGTGTTGGCCACATCCATGCTGTAGAAACGTCCGATATCGCCATCCGCCCAGGCCGAAGGCGTACCGAGTATGATCTGCGGCACCCAACCCACCACGCGGCGGGTGTCCTGATCGATCGCAGCGGCCAAGGATTCCGGCGTAAACATCGAATCCAGGCGAATACGCATCAGATTTCCATGGGTGGCCCACTGCCCGGCAGTGAAGGTGTCGTGGTGATAGTAGGTAATCCAGACTTTGCCGTAATTCATGGGCTGGACATCCGGGAAAATCGTCATCTGCGGACGAATACCCGTTCCGCGAGCCAGTCCGGTAGGACCGGTCGCCGTGCGAACCGGCAGGCAGTATCCATCGACACACACGGCCGTATCTTCATCGCATTCCGGCATACAATCGTTACCCACGTCATTGTTGGTGATGCAACGATCATCATCGAGTGAATAATCCCACACACAAATCTGGTTGTCGCCTTCGCATCCGCCTTCTACGGAAGCACAGGCATCTCCGGCAATTCGTACCTGGTCGAGAACACCGATGATCCAGTCGTCCTTCAGGCTATCAAGAGATAGATTCGGCGTTGTGGACATGGCGATTTTCAACTGGCTGTATTTACGGTCCTCCGTAGTAGCCGTCATGTACAGAATGATCGGGCGTTCCTGCTCGTCGAGATAGATTTTGTTGTAATATCCGGTATCTCCGGCACTATCGATCACCATGCGTTTCCAGACGATCTGGGTTTCCTCTTCTTCATCCCGCAGGTTGCGCGATCCGCCGGTTTCCTCCTCGGCTTCCTCTTCGGTCGCTTCATCTTCGGCTTCTTCGTCCACGTCGCCGTCCGGTTCGACCACAACTTCAGGACCATCGTGCCACATCAGAATCAAATCGCCGTTTTCCACATCCTGGTACACGATCCGAGGATGACCTTCGGAGGTGACGACCACCGAGGTATAGCGACCGACATCATCTCCTGTCTGGGCGACACCGCCACGCGGTCCCGTCGGTTCAGCAGTTGGCACTTCGTCGGGAATACCATCCAAAAACACCCAGTCTTCGTCATCCACCCTGGCCGAACATCGCCTGATTACGCATCACGTCCGCAACAACCAGATCGCCGTAGGTGTCGTTGTAAGAAGCAAAGAACAGCCGGTTGACAGGGTTGCCGTTAACTTCGGTCTGGTATTCGGTCATGGAATGGAAACGTCCAACCTTGCCGACATCTAGAGGAGGCTTGTCCCGGCAGGCACAGGTCGAGTGGTCGGCGGATCCGGGACCGCTGTAAGAGCAGCTATCCGGCTCATAGTTGTCGCACAGCGTCCAGCGCGGAAGATTGTACGGCGGGACGTTGCATTCGTCGGTATCGGTTGGATCGCAACCGCCGGCTTCCTGCCACGGCGGGCATTCGACATCTTCGCACCAGCCCTTGCAGGTATAACAGGTATCCGTCGGCAGGCAGCAACCGCCGATGCCTTCCTCTTCACCCGGACAAACGCCACCGCAAGGCTTGCGGCATACGCATTCCTTGGTGGAGGTACACACGGCAGGCGGATCGCCATCGGGGCAGACACGGCAAGAACAGTCTTCGTCCGATTCGCATTGCGGTGCGACACACTCGTTGGGACGACCTTCACGGATCGTACAAACGGCGCAGGTGTCGGGTTCGCCCTTATGCTCTTTCTGGTCGTAACAGGGTAGCATTCCCAGTTCTTCGGAATTGGTACACTCAGGATCGCAAAGCTGTACCTTGCAGGTATCCGTAGCTTTCGAGCAGTAGTAGCACGGTGGGCATTCGCCATCCGTACAGGGGCATTCACCGTCTACGCAGTCTTGTCCGCCTTCGTCCACCACACAGATTCCCTGTTCGGTGTCGCAAACGTAGCCGTCCCAGCACTCGGGTTCATCTTCCGAGCATTCGCAGACATCGCCACGAGCGACGCATTGCCCGGACTGACACATGTCACAGCGATGGCAATCGTCGTTGCTGAGGCATTCGATGCTCTCCGGCACGCAGACGCCAGCCTGACACATCTCCCCTACCCCGCAATCCGAATTTTCAGTGCAGGGAGCTCCGGTGCTTCCACTGTCACAAGCGGTGACAAGAAGCAGCAAAGCGGGAAGAAGTACTAAGGCTTTGATATCCTGAGGTTTTCTTCGAAGCAGGAACAGCGGCAGCAACAGGAAGAGCATCCACCAGGCCGCTTTGGCATCGGTTCCCGAACAGCCTACGCGACCTTCGAGCATCCGCTTGGCGTCTTCGGGAGACAATATATCCTGGGTCTGCTGACCGGTCTGCAGAATTTCCCGAGGCAGTTTTTCTTTCACTTCTTTCGTAACGATCGCTTCGTTACCGCTTTCGTCGGTCGCACTGACTTCCAACGTCACCGGCAGGTTAAGGGCATCGAGTTTCACTTGATTCGCCTCACTCCAGGTACTGTCTCCAGCAACGCGCCAACGGGTCACGATACCGGAAGCGTTGCTGGTGTTGTCATGAACGTCGAATCGGACGATGTTGTTGTCCTGCATGACGCGGATCTCGGGAGCCGTCCAGTCCGTGCGCACTGTGATTTCGGCGGGCAGGCGGTCCCAGCTTCTTCCGTCGCGTCGGTCTCGTGCTCTTACGTAAATGGTGTGTTCACCCTGAGCGGCCAACATGGGACTTTGAATCGCCAGAAGGTTGCTGGGAATCCACATCGACCAGGCCGTCTGATCGACGCGGTACTGGTATTCGAGGTTGTCGTTGTCGAAGTCGAGGTCCGAGCCATCCACCCGCAGAACCAACGACGGCCATTGTCCCTGGCGCAATTCTTCGGTGGTCGGCATGGTGCGGCGTTCGATCTTGACGATTTCGGTATCCACCACCGTGGTCTGTTCCACGGTACGGGCACCCGAAGGTACTTCCATGGAAGCGTAGATTCCCAAGGCACCGAACTGGGTTTCCATGGTATCTTTGGCGTCGATTCCCTTCAATGCGTTGATAACCAACCGGATATCGGTAACGTGATCCTGATTGAAGTCGAAAGCCATCGGGATTTCCATCGGTTCCATGGCAGGAACCAGATTACTGAGCATCGGCATAACCGCGCCTAACAAGCCACCGAGATTGTCCGCCGTAGCGGCGAGATCCAGATCCAGGGCGGAATAAGGGGCTGTAATATTTTTGATTTCCAATCCACCGATGTCGATGATCGGCAGCAGCATACCGTCGGTCAGATCGATGGCAAGGGGTAGTCCGATATCCATCTTGAGTGTAAAGGCCCGATACCAGCGCTCGTCCACCATGGCGTACATGTGAAGCTGAAGGCCGTTGATGTCGATACGAAGCAGCGGTTCGTCCACCTTGGCCGTACAGGCGATTTCTTCGCTGTCCGGGCAGGTGTGGCCGTAGTCCGTGCCTTCCTCGTCTTCGTAATGCCAGGTGTTCTGACCGATGGTGAATTCGATCGGGTTGCTATCATCCAGCGGCGGAGAAGGCTGAAGCTGGATCGCCGTCGGAGGATTGCCGCCGGGAACGAGGTTCGAAATACCGCCGTAAAACGTCCAGATCAGATCGAGATATCCACCCACGCTCGGCATGTTGCTATCGAGTGTCATGCACAAAAGGGCCGAGTTGTAGAGCGTGTACCCCAACTGGTCGAGCATTTCCTCGCGCAGCGCGATACCCACCATGTAGGCTTCGCCGGTTCCCGGAACCGTGCGGCCGATGTCCGTACGTGGAAGGTCAGGGTTGCCACCGAAATACATCGGATCGACGCAAGGTTCGCTTTTGGCCGGATCAAGCTCGCACAAGTCGGTGGGACTGGCGCGGCAAACGTAATTGAAGCAACTGTAATCCGAGCCACATTCATCATCCGAACCGCTGGGACAGAGCCGACAGGGAAGCGTCGTGCCACCGAACAGATTGAGATCGAGATAGGATTCATCCTGCGGAATATCCACCCGATATCCTGCGGCGAGACTGAACCACAACTCGGCGGCCAGACCAGGCATGAAACCTGCCAGCATCGGTCCAAGGTCGAAGGCTTGTTCCAGACCGATCAACATCCAGTCGCAGGTTCCGTCGGCCAGACGGCAGATGTTCCCGTCTTTGCAGGTGTAACCATGCAATGTGCGGCAATCGCTGTCCCCTTCGCATCGACCACAAAGCATTCCTTCCAATTGCTCGTCGATCAGGTTTTTCACCGGTTCCTGAATCAAGCCGCTGATGGCCGGAAGCAGATTGTCCGCCAACTCGGCGATTCCACCCTCGACCCAGCATCCCAGGCACTCCAAAAAGTTACCAGTGCATCCGGTGTACTGGATATCGACATCGCCCAACGGGATGTCCAGCACTTCAACCTTCGGGTACAGCCGATAGGAATATTGATCGATCTTCAACTGGATTTCTACCGGAATCACAAGGTTATTGTTCGTTCGGATCGTGTATTGGCATTCCCCGATAGCGGCATCCACGAACAGAGGAGCGGCGGTGATTGTCGCCGTAAGAATATCCGAAGGCGTCAGATCGATATGAATCGACTGTAGGTCGATGGTAATCGGCTGATTCAGAGATAACGTGCCGAGAACCGGAACATCGTATTCCAGATCATCGATCACAAGGCTGTCACCCAGCGCTTGCATGATGATATCGGTGCCGTTGTCCTCCAGGAACTGGATGGCGGTGTTGGTCAGGCGTAACGTGCCGAGACCACGGAGCTTTTCATTGACCGGATACCCCGGCTGGGGAATTGGACTCATCCCCTCCATGTCTTTGACCGCATCGTCGAGCAGTCCCCCGCCCGGACTTCCAACGCCTTCCTCGGAACAGCCCCACGGGACCGTCATTAGAAGGATCGCAAGCCAGACCAAACTTTTCGTTGAATACCTAAGCGGATTCCTCATCACACACTCCCCGAGAAAATGGGTCAAACGTATACGTCTTTTGTTCTTTTGCGACTCGTACATAGAAAAGTCTGAAGCCACCCAAATGTAGCTTCCTACCCTATCCAGGGTCAAGTTAAAGTTGTATACAGGCTCGTATTAACGAGCACCGATTTTTGCTCACAAAGGGCATTTTCCCTTGTCGCCCAATGACAATTAGACGCCTGGAACCCTTTTTTTTCACGACACGGCCAAAATTAACAGGTTTATCGTCTTTTTTCTCACTCTTTCAACCACACCACTTACACAATATTTAATAACAAATCTTAAGTATGTAAGTTTTTTGCACACACAAATCCAATACCAGCCTTGGCCAAATCTTTCGCGGTGCGGTTGAGTGCCTCGTGCTTGTCGAGGTAGTTGTTTTCCATCGCCGTGTAAATCCCCTGATTTTCGATTTCTTCCTTGGGCAGGAAATAATCGAGAATGTCACTGGGATGCTCCCGCGTGCCATCGATTTCGGGGTCTCCACCCTCGTGTTTCGCACTGATGTTCGGCACGTCGGCAGCCACATCCACCAACTCGTCACGACGCAAATACGGCTGAATCACGATCGATTTGTATGTTTCGGTAATGTGATGCTCGAATCGCACAACTTTCTCCAAACCCAGCGATTTACGAATACGGCTGGCCTCGCGAATGGTGTCGTTGTTCACCGAATTGCTGAAATTGAAACCGATCAGCGAGGTGGTGCCGTCCTCGCGAGACAACAGACGAGCCGTCATCAGGGTCCAGAGCACGGAAAACGGATTGTCATTGCCCATGTAGACGGAAATCTTGAACTCGTTGTCGATTCCCAGTTTGTGCAACATGTATCCTGCGAGAATCGTTCCGGGATTCACGTTGAGCACCTGCCGGACGCCGTACTCGGTATAAAAGCGGAGGTATTCCTCCACCCATTGGAACGGATGATCGTTGGGTTGTCCGACACCTCCGAAATATCCGGTGATGGTTTCCGGTCCGCCAAGGTGAACGTTCGAGCCGTCGGTCCCCTTGGTATCGAGGGTTTCCACATAACTTGCTCCGACCACCTGCATCGCTGCGGCTACGGCCAGAATGTCACCGTTGTCACGGCTCTGCTCGGCCATATTCCTTACGCGAATGTAGCGCCCCGGCATCAACTCGCCACGTTCGATTGCCTGCTTGGCCTGGGTCATCAGCCACGGGAAGAACTGCAAGGCGCTGATTTCCAAGGTAACGGCGTTCTCTTGATTGACCGGCTGTTTCGCCTGTTCTTCGCCCAGCACGTTTTTACGCCAGTCTTCCAGTTTGATAAACGCGCCTTCGTCCCGTTTTCGGATCAGCCACTGCACGTCGTCGTAATAGGAGGAACCCTCGTTCTTCAATCGTTCCAATAGGTTATCCAGCTTTCGAGCCTCTGCAGCCTTGGCGTTGATCGCCTCCGGTCCTCCGAAGTGCTCGACGATTTCCAACAAGCGTCCGATCATCGGGTTGTCCGGGTCCAGGATAAAAGCATTGACTTCATCCAACCGTCCGGCATCGATTTTCAACCGTTCACGCAATGATTCCATAATGATTCCTCCGTAGGGGTAAGTCCGTGCGGATTTTCCCGATTTTGTCATCGGGTTCGCGTCGTTTCGAATGGCATGATTCTAGGGGAAGACCCAAAGAGAATCAACTAATTCCGGTCATGTTTTACAAACCGGCTTCGTTTTGGGAAAACGCACAAAACTCACGCGATAACGGGCATTTTGAACAATCTGGCTTCGGTTTGCAGGTCTCGGCTCCGAGACGAACGAACTGGGCGTGGAAATCGTTGAAAAGAGGGACATCTTCAGGCAACCGGGAGACAAACGCCTGTTGCAGCTTGTGATAGTCCGGGGCGGCTTCTGTCCATCCAAGCCGGTGAACAATGCGCCGAGTGTAAGCATCGATGACGAACACCGGTCGCTCCATAGCGTACAAAAGAATCGAATCGGCGGTTTCGGGACCGACGCCATGAACGTCGAGCAGATCGCGGCGCAATGTTTCGGTAGAAAACGCCTCAAAACACGAAAAATCCCCCCGACTGCGTCGCCAGATGAAATCCACCAGCGATTTCAAGCGCTTGGCTTTGATGTTGAAATAGCCTGCGGGACGAATTCGATGCGCCAGGTCTTCGACCGAAACGAATTGCAACGAACGCACGTCAAGAAGTCCATCCGCCCGCAGATTGTCGATAGCCCGACGGACGTTGTTCCAGTTCGTGTTCTGTGTCAGAACAGCACCGACACAGACTTCGAACGGCGTCTCAGCGGGCCACCAATGCGCGTCACCGAAATGGTTTCGTAGGTTCCCGTAGAGTTCCAACAGAATTTCAGTGGAAGGAAAATTCTCCAACGTACCGGAATCAGTAATCTTCTTTGGGGTTACGACCATCGCTGGGGAAATCGCCTTCCGCCGGGTTTTCCTGGGCTTTTTTCTCGGGAACACCCATGCTTGCAGCCATTTCCTTGCCGATGTACTCGCCTGCGTTGGCCATTAAGGTGAAGACCATTTCGCTGTACTGCCCCTGTCCTTTCAGATTGACCAAAGCCTGTCCCAGCAATTCGCCGGAAGCCATATCATAGGCACGAACATCGACTTTCGCCGTTCCTCGGTAGAGGTTGTCTTGCGCGCCACCAATATTTTTCAGCTTGGGAATGGTCACGTCCCCGAGAATCAACACATCGGCCTTGGAAGCTTCTTTTAATACCGACAAAGCTTTCTTGTTTCCTTTGGTCAGTGCTTTCCAATGCTTTTTCCCGATCGGCCAGTTGTAATCATCGGTGGGAATCCGTCGCCACTGGGAGGATAAATAATCTTCAACGGCACCTTCCGCCAACCCGCCGTCACCAGGTTCGCCTTCGGCTTTGGCCTGAATCTTCAGTACGTACATCCGTTTCGGAACTGTGTAAGCCCCGAATCCTACAAGCGCTTTTTCGACTTCGAATCCAAGTCTTTTCAACCCGGCACCGCGTCCAAGTTTGGAGGTGTATACTTGAGGTTCGAGACCGACCTTCTCCCATACCAGTTCGAAATCGCCTTTTTTGTGATAGGTCACTTTCAGTACGAAGGTGACGTTTTTCTTGACGTAGTTTTCGATACCTCCCACTTCGTCGCGCTGCAAAGCTTTGTAACGTCCTTCCGCATCGATCAGGCGAGCCAACTCACCACGAGCTTCTCCGATCATTTTTACGGTCGGCATATGCACTTCATCCACAACCACCACACTCGTGGTTTGCGCTTGAAGCGTGAAAGGAAAAAGCATCAGCACGAAAAATGCAACCGACAGTCGGCGTATCATATGTCCCACTCCTAATTTTCGTTAAAGATTCCAAGATGTTGCGAATAAACCCTACTCAAAACGACCGTATCCTATGACAGTTTGGCTTTCAATGCAAGTCCGGTTTTTTGCAAACAGGTTTCTGGGTGTAACAATAAGTCTCCTTGAAGAATTAGCACCCGAACCTTGCCCGAATCTTCCAGGAAGCGTACAATAGTGAGGTATCATCAACCATTTACGACGAAACAAACCACGATGCTTCAGATGAAAACCAGAATCGCGACTCTCACCAGCGTCGGTTTGCTGGCTCTAGCCTTCAGTTTTGCCGTAAGCGTGTTCTGGGCATCTCCCTACATACTGACTCTGGTTGCCCTCCCCTTTCCGTTTTTCCTGTCGTTGCTTTTTCGGAATAAAAAACGTGTGCTACGGCTCGCCCTTGTGGGAATGATCGTTGGTCCGATTGTAGAAATCGCCTGTGTTTTCGGTGGACTGTGGACGTACTCCGACACCGGCGAACTACCCGCCATCCCCTTGTGGATACTTCCCGGATGGACCTGTTTTCCCCTTTCGCTGGTCGTAATTGCCGAAACAGTAACGAAACGCCCGTTTCGTACGCCACGAAGCATTTTGACGCCGTATTGGCTGATCGGCGCGATTCTGCTGCAAACCGTCCTTTTCGTTTCCTTGGGAAACCAGACCATCACCGCTCTCGTCGCTGCCGCCGTTCTGACCTTCGGTGTCGCCTTGTTCATGCTGCGTAAGGAAACGCTGGTTCTGCTGATCGTGGGGGGAATACTCGGCCCCCTGGTGGAATCCCTGCCGATTCTCGCCGGAGCCTGGAGCTATCGCACGAGTGAAATCCTGGGAATGCCGGTATACATGCCCTGGGCCTATGGTTTGTTTGCAGTGTTCGTCGTAACACTCGCGGCCTATGTGGCGGATGCTTCCAGATCATCGAAACCCGATACCAATGATTTGAAAGTAAGGTGAAAATTCGCCCTACCTACGACTTTTCATATCGTCAATCGAAAAAATCGACATCCAATCCGTCTCACGAATGCTTGACGTTTTGCTACACTAACCTTACTTTTAGGTCAATTGACGGGGGACGAAAACGAAAGAATGAGGGTATCCACCATGAATATGCTTAAAACCATGCTTCTGATGTTCGTCCTGACCTCCATTCTGCTTGTCGCCGGGCAGATCCTTGCAGGACCAACGGGAATGGCCATCGCGCTGGTTTTTGCCGTAGGTATGAACTTCTTCAGCTACTGGTACTCGGACAAACTCGTGCTGAAAATGTACCGTGGTCAGGAAGTCTCGCGCAATGAAGCGCCGCAACTGCATGAAATCGTGGAAAATCTCGCCCGCAAAGCAGAGATTCCCATGCCGAAAGTCTACATCCTGCCAAGCGAATCTCCCAATGCCTTCGCCACGGGCCGCAATCCGAACCACGCGGCGGTGGCGGTCACGCAAGGACTTATGCGTACCTTGGATCGAGACGAATTGGAAGGCGTGCTGGCCCACGAACTGGGGCACGTTCTGCACCGGGACATTTTGATCGGCACCATCGCGGGCACCATGGCCGGAGCCATCAGCATGCTGGCCAGCATGGCGCAGTGGGCGATGATTTTCGGCGGTGGGGACGACGAGGACAACCCCTTCGGTTTTATCGGATTGCTGGTGGGTATGATCGTGCTGCCGATCGCCGCCATGCTGGTGCAAATGGCCGTCAGCCGTAGCCGCGAATATGCCGCCGATCAACGCGCCGGGGAATTGACCGGCAAACCGAAAGCGCTCGCCGACGCCCTGCGAAAAATCACCGCGACGGCTCGAGCCATCCCCATGCAAGAGGCCGGACAAGCCACAGCGCACATGTTCATCTCCAACCCGCTTTCTGGCCAGAACATGGCGCAGCTTTTCTCCACCCATCCCGATCCCGAAGAGCGCATCCGCCGCCTGATGGAACAACAGGAAAAGGTCGGATACGGCGCATACTGACGCAAAAAAGTCCAAACGATCGGTTAACGAAAGGATCTGCCCAACGGGTAGATCCTTTGTGCTTGATACCAAATTCGCAAAATCCGAAAAACTTGATGAAGAATCATCTTCATCGTGAAACTTTCGATCTTTCACTCGTTTCCCGATTTTCATCCTCGACAGACCGTTCAGTTCGTTTGCGTGAAAAAAAACCTCCACGCTCATGAAATGGTTTTGATTTTCAGCGTCTCGCTACGATTGTCATGAATTGTGCGGGATTCATTATTTCCACCCGTTTTTCTGCTTCCAGCTTGACTTCTCCCTTGGGGAGCGATAAACAAAACTCCCCTGAAGCGTGCAAGGAACGAAATGAATCGTTGGTCGGCCATCCTGTTGTTTTTGCTTACCGTCTTCGGTATTCCGATGATCGGCTGCGGGGATTACCGTCCCTGTGAAGTGCTGGCGCACAGGATTTGCTCCCAATGCCCAACGGTCGCCGAGCACTGGGAAGCCGCCTGCCTGTGCATCGACAATGGCAGTTTGCGGGAGCGGGGCTACAAATGTTCCAAAGCCACCCAGGACGAACGGCAGAATTGTCACCAGACGCTGGAAGAATGGGACGAGGATAGCTGCGACCTGCTCAGCCAGTAAACTTTTCAGGTTTCACCTCTCCGGGTTCACCGAAACGCGAAAAAGGTTTTGTACACCCGGATTTTTCGATACAATCAAGTGTTAGCAAAGGACGTACGAAATCGATCGTTTTTTCGTGTTTCAACGGAAAACGGTGGGATTTTATAGCAAGACGGGATTAACGTATGCGGATTTTGGGGCTGGATGCAGGAACGAAACGGCTGGGAGTGGCGATCAGCGATGAAATGGGCTGGACCGCCCAGCCGCTCGACGTGATTCAGGCCGGATCGCCCGAAGAGATGACGGTAGCGTTGAAAGAACGTGTAGCGGAATACGAGCTTGACCGTGTAGTGATCGGGTTGCCGAAACACATGAACGGCTCGGAAGGCGCCAGCGCCGAAATGGCTAGAAAATTAGGGGATTTGGTGCATGAAGCGCTTGGTGTGGAGGTCGAGTTCTGGGATGAACGCCTCACCAGCGTGGCCGCCGAACGAGTATTGCTGGAAGCCAACGTCAAACGGAAAAAGCGAAAAAACGTGATCGATAAAATCGCTGCGACGATGATTTTGCAAGGATGGCTGGACGCGCAGTCCATGGCAGGGACAAGTGGAGGGGAACGTTGAAAATCCTGAAGGTTGCTTTGTTGGGGCTGGTGGTTGTTATTCTGGCGGCGGTGGCGTGGCTGGGGTATCAGGCCAATGATCTGAAATCCTGGTATGAAGCGCCGTATGGAACGGCGGGCAAACAGGTCACGTTGACCGTTTCCTCGGGAACCACCCTTCGGGGCGCGTTGAATCTGCTGGTAAAGCAAGGACTTGTAAAAGATCATCCTTACCGGAAATATCTCAACCGACTGGTCGATGATCTTCCTTCACCCCGTGCCGGAGAATTCGAAATTCCTACTGGAAAATCTCCCAAGGATTTGCTGGAAATCTTGGCGACACAGGTGGAAAAACAGTACAACGTAACGATTCCCGAAGGGTTGCGTATCGAGGAAATTGCAGCGCTCGTTGAAAAAGCCGGAATGGGTTCCGCTAAACATTTCACGAAGTTATGCCGCGATCCCGAGATGGCTCGGCGTCTCGGTGTGCCTGCCGAAACGCTTGAAGGATACCTGCTGCCGGAAACCTATTCATTCCCCAAACCTTTCGTGATGGAAAAAATCGTCGAGCGCATGGTGCGTTCGACACAGGAACTCTTCACACCGGAAGTGGTGGCCAAATTCCAAGCCAAGGGGTTGACGCCGCACGAGGCGGTGAATCTTGCAGCCATCGTGGAAAAAGAAACCGGGGCGGCTGTGGAACGTCCGGTCATCGCCAGCGTGTATCTCAACCGCCTCAAGCGAGGGATGATTCTTCAAGCCGACCCGACGGTGATTTACGGGCTGAAGAATTTCGACGGCAACCTGACCCGCGCTCACCTGCGCGATCCTCATCCCTACAATACATACGTTCACTCAGGTCTGCCCAAAGGTCCGATCGCCAACCCCGGAAAAGACGCTATTCTGGCGGTTGCCAATCCGGCGAAGACCGACTATCTGTATTTTGTTGCGATGAACAACGGACGGCATAAGTTTTCGAAAACATTGAAAGAACACAACGCCGCGGTTCACAAATACCAGATTCTTGGCGTGGTGGGTAAATAAGAGGCTGGAAAAACGAAGTCGAATCGAGGTGAGTTTGTGAAGGTTCCGAAACGTTTTCCATTTTGGATCGTAACGATTTTTCTCCTGTTGTCCATGGGATGCAATTCCACTTCCGATGATGAAGTGGGAGCGGATGGTGGAGACCAAGATGCCGAAATCACAGGGGAAGCGTCACCGCCCGGTTGGGATTCCATCGAACTGACTCCTCAAGGCTTGAAAGTTTCTTCGGGAGATTCGACGGCTACGATCTTGTTGTTGCCTGCCGTATGGACAAGTAACGGAAAGCTCGGAGGGCACGGAACGGATTTGTTCTGTAACGTCACGGGAACTCGTTTGAGTTGCCCTGTGGCGGATCGTGGAGAGCTGTTCGTGGAGATCGATCCTCCCGAAGTGACGTTCGGATTTCATGCTGCCGGAGAAGAAACCGTCCAAGCCGTTGTTTTGGAGGGACAGGGCGAATTGCCGGGAGCTACCTCTTGGATGTCCAACGGATTTCAAAGCTGGTCCCAAAGCGGGATGATCGCTTTGCAAGGTCGTCCCGATGACGAAACCTTGTGGGAATCCATACAGTTGCATGGCGATGCCGAAGCGGCGCGAGAGGGTCGTGAGATGTCCTGGTGGTACAGCTTCACCGGGGCGGGTTCGAATCATTTCTTTACCGGTGCCTTGACCGGCGACCGGCTAAAACCCTGGGTGTCGATGTTCAAAGAATCGGATTCGCTCGGTATTCTTCTCGGTTGTGGAGGTGCGGGAGAAAGCATCATCCTCGCTGCCGAGGAAGATGTAACCAGCGAGCGTTGGTATCTCGGGATAGATTCCGATCTGACCGTTTTGCAGGAAACCTACGGCCAATCTCTCGAATCGCGCCATTCCTCCTATGGTCGCATGGTTGCCGGGTGGAATTCCTGGTACGAATTGTGGGATGGCGTGGACGAAGATGCCGTACTGGCGAATGCGGATCTCACAAAAACCGCGCTGGCCGATTTTTCCAGTGAAAACGCTGAGATGACAATCGTTGTCGATGATGGTTGGCAGAAAAAATGGGGAGAATGGGAAGCCAACGACAAATTCCCGGACGGAATGGATGGCCTGGCTACGACGTTGAATGAAAAAGGCTTTGCCGCAGGGATCTGGTTGGCTCCGTTTCTCATGCAGGAAGACAGCGAACTGGCTACGGAGCATCCCGACTGGTTCGTCAAGGAACTCGATGCGGTCGATGGGAAAGCCAAGCCGATTCGTTGGATTCACCAGGTCCACGGGGCGATGTTCATTCTCGATCCGACCAATCCGGCAGTGGAAGAACACCTGACGGGAGTAATTTCAAGGATCGTAGGATGGGGATATGGTCTGCTGAAAATCGATTTTCTCTTTGCCGCGACCTTTGAAGGCATCCGGGCTGAAGACGTAACCGGCATGGAAGCTTTTCATTGTGGAATGGAAATCATCCGTCAGGCGGCAGGGGACGACGTGACGCTGCTGGCGGTCGGTGCTCCGGCTGTAGCCAGCTTCAAACATGCCGAAGCATGGCGGCTAGGAACAGACATTGCCTACGATGCTATTGGTATCTCTTGAGATTTCATGGTCAACCAGTTGCGTTCGCTCTCCAGCCGATGGTTTTTATGTCAAAGCGTCTATTGCGACCCGGACCCGCTGTTGATGCGCGAACTGAACCGGGACGAAATAGAGTTCGGTTCCTGGGTCGTAGCGTTGGCGGGAGGCGGGCTGTTTCTGTCGGACGATCTGCGGCAACTCGATTCCGAGCGCTACGCCTGGGGGCTTGACGATGTCCGAGTAGGACTGGCGCTGGGAGGCGAGGTGTCGCGGCCGGAAAATCCCTATCCGAGCCAGCCGCCGGATGCCTTGGTAAACCACGTCTATGATTTTGCCGTGGATGGAATTCATCATGTAGTTCCAACCACTTGGGTGTTGCCTGATGGCCAACGTCTGAAAATGAACCTGTCGGAAAGTGAAGAAGTGGTCGAGGGGAGCACGATTCCTGCTCACGGTGCTGGTGTGCTGAATCCCTGATGGGGAATTTTCGATACTGCAAAAAAACCATATGAGGGGTTTTAGACAAGAAATTGGCCCGACCTTCGTTTTAGTCCGCGTTTTTTTAGCAAGGAACCTCGGTTTTCCCACTTGCCATTCACGCCCTATCTTTCTTTGCTTCCTGGGAAAAATTCGACCTTAGCCCGGTGACACGCTATACTTCTATGAAACCATGAGGGAATTGCCTATGCGAGTGTTCGGTTTGACCGGTGGAATCGCCAGCGGAAAAAGTACCGTGGCGGCGATGTTCGGAAAACTCGGAGCGGGAGTGATCGACGCCGACCAGGTTTCAAGAGAGGCCGTGGAACCGGGACGTCCGGCTTTCGAACGTATTTTCAAACGTTTCGGTCCCCAGGCGGTTGCCAGTGACGGCACCTTGAATCGTGCCTGGTTTGCGAGGGGTTGTGTTCGAGGACGCGACGGCTCGCAGCGATCTGGAAGCCATCGTGCATCCGGAAGTCCAACGGCTGACCTCCGAAAAGCTGGTCGCGTTGGAACAAGCCGATTGCTCCATTGCTATTTACGAAGCGGCGCTGCTTGTCGAAACCGGTTTGTACAATACTTTCGATGGTTTGGTGGTGGTTACGGTGAACGACGCCGAGCAACTTCGTCGCCTGACGGTTCGCGACGAAATGGACGAGCGGCAGGCTCGGGCGATGATCGAAAGCCAGATGAAGACCGAAGAAAAAACGAAAGTTGCCGATTGGGTCATAGACAACTCGGGATCGACGGAACAAACTCTGGTAAAAGTACAAGATCTCTGGCGACAGTGGGAAAAAGAGGGCGAAAGCATTCGTTGTTGAAACGTTCGTTTTCGCTCGATGGGTTCGATAAGAACTTCAGGGGAGGCAGGCATGGCAGGTACATCCTCCGGGAACGCGATAAAACAGCACGTTCTCGTGATCGGATACCCGGAATTCATCGCATTGCGGATGGTCGATGAATTGTTGGATCTCTGGCGCGGAACAACCGTATGTCTGCTCGTACTGCCCGAAAGTTCCGTACGTGTCAAAAAGACCCTCGCCGCCCGTTACACCCGTGCGAAACTGCGGCGCATCAAACTATACGAAGGAACGATCAGCGCCCTGGACATGGGTCTTTCCGGTGAGGAATACAACGAGCTGGCCCAGAAAATCCGTTACATTTTCAATCTGTCCACCTGTACCTATACCGGACTCAGCCGCCGGGATTACCTGCGGCTCAACGTGGAAGGCGTCTCCCGGATCGTCGATTTCGCCAAAGATTGTGAAAACCTGAAACGCTTCGCCCATTTTTCGAGCCTCTACACTTCCGGTCGCCGCAAAGGCGTGATTCGGGAAAACGAGTTGGATAAAGGCCAGCGTTTTCGCAACCATATGGAATTGACCTGTTTTCGGGGTGAAACCATCGTCAACCGGGTCATGAAACAGGTTCCGACCAACGTTTTCCGCATGGGACCGCTCCTGGGGGACAGTCAGACCGGCGAGGTCACCGCCTTCGAGGGACCGCTGAAGTTGATGCTCACCGTGTTGCTGGCCGACCGCAACAAGCCGATTTTCCTGCCGGGAAACTGCCACGGCATCGCCAACTTCACGCCATCGGATTACGTGGTCAAGGCGGCATTGCATTTGACGGCGCGCAAAGATACGGCGGGAGGAACCTATCCACCTGAGCGATCCCTATCCGTTGACGTTCAAAACGTTTTTTCGAGGTTTTGTTGCACCTACCTCGGGCGCTCGATGCCTTCTTTCGGCGTGCCGCAAACCATGTATAAAGGGATTTTGTACATTCCGATGATCGAAAGCATCCTGTCGTTTCCGAAACAGGTTTACGAATACTTCAATCACCAGGCCGTGCATAACTGCGCCACAACGCTCGAAGCCCTCAAAGATACCGACATCCGCTGTCCGGCCTTCGAATCCTACTTCCCGCTCGAAGTGGAGTTTACCAAAAAGCTGTTACGCAGCCGACAGGAAAGCTTGGAAGAGCGCGAAACCGTCGATCCGTTTGACCGGATTTGATACGAAACGGCGTGTATTCAGCTAAGATGGGCTAAGATGGAGCAGGATTGAATCCTGCTCTTAAATGTTTCAGTTCAGGTTGAAAACCTGAACCATCGGAAGGGGTAGCAACCCATTCGTCATTTAATTTTAAAGCTTGTAGGCTCACCCGTCGTCTGAAGTGGTTGCTCTATTGTAAAAAGGAATTGTTTATGTCTATAACATCATACTGGCTAGCAGAAGATTTTGAAAATGAATTAGAAAAAACCTTATCCTCATTTCCAAGACGTCTCCAAAAAAAGATAATGGAGTTGATTATTAGCGATCTTGAATATGAAATGAAACCGGCATATGAAAAAAAGGCTCTTCATCACGTTCTTAATACTCAAAAAACAAAATACTATGTAGTTTCTGAAAATGATCTTCATTTAGTGGATAGTGTTGCTAAAGAAATAATTCTTAATTGGGCAATTTCTTTACTGGCGCATCCTGCGATATCTATAATTTCATCTCTGGTCTTTTATTTATGGAAATATCGAAGGAAGGGCGCTGAGATTTCTTGGGAAGCCGGTATAGTTCTGACTGCACTAAAAAATGGCGACACAAATGGCTCAACAATTGAAAATTTAAGAGAAAATATTGATGAAAAATTAAATTTTTCAAGTAGGGACATTGAAGAAATAATGAAGAATGAACTTCAAGGCATAATGCTTAACGATGGCTCATTATTAGATATTGTTCAAAGAATCAATGGCAAATGGAAAGCAATTGATGTTTAACCCTTAGATGGAGCAGGATTGAATCCTGCTCTTAAACGTTTCTGTTCAGGTTGAAAACCTGAACCATCGGACTTTCTTTTTGATCCTTTCGATAGGATTTAACACAAAACAGCGCGAAACGACCCGTTATTCCCGCATCTGGCCGTCACCGAAGATAGAGCAGGATTGCAACCTGTTCCTCCCGTCTGTAACTTCTTGAAATTATTGAAGCTTAACCCGCATAATCCATGAAGAATCTGCTACGACTTGAAAATCCTCGATCTTTCACTTGTTTCCCGATTTTCATCCTCGACAGACTGTTCAGTATGCCTGCGTGTTTAAGCGACAAAACAACTTTGTCAGCAAGCTGGATTCGACATCGCCAACGTGTCACCTCCTGATTCCAGTCTGGAATCAAAAAAAACCGCATTCCCCAACAAAAACGGGAGAATGCGGTTTAAATTTGAAAGCGTGCCGATTATTGGGCGGGAGTCTCGGGAACTTTTTCTCTTTTGATGATGTGGTAGCCGAAGGCAGTTTCCACAACATCCGAAATCTCATCGACTTTCAGTTTTTCCACCGCTTCGTCGAACTCGGGGATCATCCGGCCTTTCGTCCAGACACCCAGGCTTCCACCGCGAGCTTTGGCAGAAGGATCGTTGGAATACTCTTTGGCCATCTCGGCGAATTTTTCAGGATTCTTTTTGAGTTTTCCCAGAACTTCCTTGGCCAGTTTCAAAGCTTCATCCTTGGTACGGGTCACATCCGGTTGTGCTCGGCGAGCGTCTTTGTAGGCAATAAGAATGTGACTTCCAGCGAACTGCGGCGGCTCGACCGGAACGATGCGCTGAATCAGGTGATAGCCGTATTGCGTGTCGATGGGTTGGGAAATGCCATCGATTTCCAGATCCTGCACGGCCTTGTCAATGGCGGGATGCTGCCCGCGCCCAGCCATCCAAATGCCCAATTCCCCGCCGACAGAGGCCCGGAAGCCATCCGATTCGGCCTTGATCAGGGCGTCGATTCCTTTGGGATTGGCAACCATTTTCGCACGTAGATCGGTGGCGCGCTTCAAGGCTTCTTCTTTGGTTCGGGCGACCTCGGGCTTCGCACCTCGTGCGCCGCTCCAGGCCACGAGCAGGTGACGAGCCGCAAGCTTCAGTTTCGGGGGAAGAGCGTTGCGACGAATTACGTGATAACCGAACATCGTTTCGACCGGCGCGGAAATATCACCCACTTTCATGCCGGAAACGGCAGTATCGAACTCGGGAACCATGCGACCTTTGGTCCATACGCCAAGATTTCCACCACGTTGTGCGGTGGGACCGTCGGAGTATTCCGCCGCCAGTTTGCCGAAAGATTCCGGATCGGCTTTGGCTTTTTTCACCACTTCCTCGGCGCGCTTCAGGGCTTCTTCCTTGGTGCGGGTAATCTCGGGTTTGGCGTTTTGCGCACCTTTGAACGAGATCAGAATATGCGCGGCAGAGAATTCCTCGGGAATGGGAGATTCTTTCCCGGCTTCCGCCGGTTTCGCACTGCCTTCCTGGGCCTTTTCGGCGATTTTCTTGGCGACTTCTTCCTTGGTTTCTCCGGTAATCGGAGCTTCTTTGGAGTCACCGGACGGTTTCTGATCGCAACCCGGCAGGAGAATGAAAAACAGGACTGCGATCCAAGCAATGGCCTTCATGGGGTACCTCGAATTTCTATCAAAAGGGATCGATGAAAGTACGTTGGGGTGAAGCTAGCAGAATCACGGAAGAAAGTCCAGCCCGTGGCAACGGTAGTCTGGGTACCTCACAAGATAGGGCGTGATTTAGCAAGTCGGGTGATTTTCACTTTGCTTGACATCGATTCGACCCACCGTTAACGTAGCACCATCGATATTCGATTAGGCTGAACGGAAAAACCCGATTTCGTCACTCCGAAAACGAGATTCATTAACGTTCGGAACGGTTGATAAGGACGTATGACAACCCCATGAAAAGTGGAATCAGATTGCGTATGAATTGGAACAAATCAGCACAATTTCTTTCTATTCGACACGTTTTCCTGTTGTGGATTGTCGTGGGGTGGGTGCTTGGTTGCTCTGACGATTGCGGAATCGCCTCGGATGGGGATACCGAATCGGAGCTTTCGGATGTTGAAAAAGAGATCGAGCAGGAAGAGGAGGTACGTGAAAGACCAACAGGCAGCAGTAGAGCATACCCTAAAACCTTATGGCGGGATGAGGTGGAAACCGGGCATACGTTTACCTGGGGGTTTTTTCCACGCGAACATTTTACACGCAATGTAAAAACAAATTTTCCTATGGTTTGGGATGAAGAAAACCAACGGATTCTTGCTGTAGATCCAGGTATTTATAACCTTTTGCAACCAGAACATGATTACGTACTATATTCTTTAACGGAAGAAAAATCTGAAATAGTAGGTTATATTGACTTTCCTGATATAGACCTGCCTATGTGGGAATGGACAGAAGATCCAGCAAGAATCTATAGCATGTTACTTATAGGGGACAGACTAATTTTTTCTTTTAGAAAAAGTGCTTATTATAACTACAATCCAGATTACAATCTCATTGGATTATTATCTTATGATCTTTCATCGAAAAACGTTCGATATGTTTATGCGCATGCAGATACATTGGACAAGCTGAACATATTGGGAATGATCCGACAAGATTCTAGTGAGGCGTTATTTTTAAGAACGAAGACTGGTTTTGCAATATTTGATCTGGTGGAGGAAAAATTTACACCTGTGAAGACAGATTGCAATTCGGATCAAGATTATTTATTATCATGTCAGGAATATCCTTTCGAAACAAACTATATCCCCCCCATAATGGTGCCTTTTAAAGGGCAAGATGGATTAGCTCTTTACGGCGGTAGACTTGCATCTCTTGAGCGTAAAAGTAACGATGATATCATCATTACTTCTCTGTACGCGAACATAGATCATAGCTGTAAAAATTGGTTGCTTTACGAAGAATGTGAAGAATCAGTGCTTCCCTTTTCTCGAGATTGCTGCATGTATAGTCGAAATCTGTGGCAATATAAAGATTCAACCTATGTTCTTTCTTATCAACAGGAAACGTTCTATAAAATTGATCTGGAAAACAGAGTATATGAAAGAATAGCAGGAAAATCCGGTCGGATTACTCAATATGGTCTTTCTCCTGACGGAACTCCTGCTTCTGAAGCCATTTTGGGAACCCCGCAAGATTGGCTTATTACCCCCGATGGCGACCTGATGTGGTTTTCCCCCTGGGATTTTTCCGTACGCGGCATAGCCGGTCCGTTGGACGAATGGGCGGAATAACGGCCTAACCCGCGAATACCTGTTCTTCCTTGACTATGCCAGCGGCGTGGGTTTTCACGCCGTTTCGAATCCCCTGGTTTTCATCCAGCGGTTTCGGGAGAACCAAAAAGCCATCAGCAATCCTTTGAGCACGGAACTCGAAGCAATCGCCCACCAGACCCCCGACGGTCCCCAGCCAAGCTTGACGGCAAGTACGTAGGCCAGAGGAATACGCAGGGCCGTCAACGGCGTGCAGATCACGAGGGCGGGTAATGAATTGGATACGCCGCTAAATGCGCCGGTCAGCACGATTTCGAGAAAACCGATGGTCCAGCAGGCTCCGACAATACGTAAATATTCGGAACAAATCGCTACAACTTCCGCATCATCGATAAAAAACCGCACGATAGGTTCGATGGCGAAAAGCATCACAGCCACCAAAGGCAGGATCGCTACGAAACAGTACAGGCAGGTTTTCCATACGGCGCGGGCGGCGTCCTCGAATTTTCCGGCCCCGATATACTGCCCGGCCAGGGTCGTCGCCGCCATGGAGAATCCCACAGCTACGAAGTAGGGGAAGGACTCGATCCGGTGACCCAATCCGATCGCCGCCACCGACGCCGAGCCGAACGAGCTGATCACCTTGGTCAATCCTACGTAAATCATGCTGAACAGCATTCCGTTGGAAGCGATGGGCAGACCTACGGCGAGAATCCGTCCGAACCATTTTCGTTGCAGATTGCCACGCCAACGCCGGGTGAGGTCCGGGAAGAATCCACGTCGATGCAGTAGCCAGGCTCCAAGCACCAATGCCACCGCATGGCAGATCACCGAAGCCCAGGCCGCTCCGGCCACTCCCAAGCCTTCGAATGGTCCCACTCCCCAGATCAACAGCGGATCGAGCCAGACGTTGACCGCGACCATCACCAGCATCAATCGTAGCGGTGTGGAGGTGTCACCCAACCCGCGAAAAGCCGCCAGTACGGGAAAGACGAGAAAAATCAATGGCATACTGACAAACCAGGGAAAAACGTACTCGGACGCCGAAGCCACCACCTCCGGTTCCAGGCCAACCAGAGAGAAAATCCAGTCGCGCAATGGCAGCATGATCGCCGCCAACGCCGTCCCGGAAACGAACGCCACCACCAGGCAATGGCGCAGGCGGTTACGGACGCGCTCGACTTTGTCGGCTCCGACCGCCTGAGCAAGCAGCGTCTGGGAGGCGACATCACCGATTTCGCCGATGGAGAACAAGCTCCACAGCACGAAGGATACGGCGGTCACCGAGGCCAACGGCTCCGCACCGAGTTTTCCGACCCAGAAGGCATCGACGATATGATACAGCGACTCGGCCAGCATCATCAGGGACGACGGAATCGCCATTTTGGCGATAGCACGGGCCAACGGCAATTCCGTAAGATTGATATGCGTTTTATCGGGGTTCATACAAAGGAACCGTTTTTTCTAGGATCTTTCACCGGGTGGCAGATCCTTGCGCTTACGCTGACGAGGATACAGGCGCACGGGCGTACCTTCGAATCCGAACGTCTGCCTGAAGCGATTGACAAGGTAGCGTTCGTAGGAAAAATGCCAGCGATCCTTATAGTTTACGTGCAACAGGATCGTCGGCGGCTGTACCGCTACCTGGGAAGCATAGTAGATTCTCAGCGGATGTCCGCCCTTGTTCGGCGGAGGCTGATAGGCCACCGATTGCTCCAGCCAGCGATTGAGTTCGCCTGTGGATACGCGCCGCTTGCACTGTTCGTGAACGTTATCGACGATGGAAAGCACTTTTTCGGCTCGTTGGCCGGTCAGTGCCGAAATGAACACCACCGGCGCATAAGGCATGAACTTCAGTTTTTCCCGGATTTCCAACTCGTATTCGCGTGCCGTGTTCGTTTCTTTTTCGATTTTGTCCCATTTGTTCACAACGATGATGCAGCCGCGTCCCTTGTTGTGAGCGAATCCCGCAACCTTGACATCCTGCTCGTGAATGCCGCGCTCCGCGTCGAACAAAATCACGGCCACGTCCGAACGGTCGATGGCTTTAAGCGCCTTGATGACCGTCAGCTTTTCCAGACCTTTTTTACCGACTTTTTTCTGGCGACGGATGCCCGCCGTGTCGATCAGCAGGTAATGGCGATCGCCTTCTCGCTCAATCAAAGAGTCGATAGCGTCGCGAGTGGTCCCTGCCACCGGTGTCACAGCGTGGCGTTCTTGCCCCAACAGACGATTGACGAAAGTGGATTTGCCCGCGTTGGGGCGTCCGATCACCGCGACTTTGCACGTATTTTCGGGTAGTCCCGACAGATCGGCGGGCAAACTGGGGTGGTCGTTTTCCACGTCGGTCAGCACATCCGAAACACCTGCGGCGTGCTCGGCGGAAATCGAGTACAGCGGACCGATACCGAGGTTGTGGTACTCGTATGCGCCCTCTTCGTGGCGGGGGACCATCGATTTTATTGACGAGATAATAAGAGGGTTTGCCCGAACGTCGAATCAGTTGCACCACTTCTTCGTCGGGGTTCGTCGGCGGCTGGCGACCGTCGAACATCAGGAAAATGATGTCGGCTTCTTCAATGGCCAATAGCGCCTGGTTGCGCATTTCCACGCTGATGTCGCCCTCGGCGTCGGGATCGAGACCGCCGGTGTCGATCATCGTGTACGTGTAGTCGTAAAACGTCGCTTCTCCGTAATGGCGGTCGATGGTCACGCCGGGTATGTTTTCGACAAGCGCCGTGCGCTGGCCGACAAGCCGGTTGAATAGCGTGGATTTACCCACGTTGGGGCGTCCCACGATAGCAATGGTTTTCGGACCCATGGAAACGGGCGGTTGTTTGGTTGTCATTTGGAATACCCGAGACTGTTCAAGAGACGTTCGTTGGTGGTCCATCCGCTGGATAGTTTGACCTGCAATCCTAAAAACACGTCGCGTCCGAGCAGGTCGCGGATGTCTTCGCGGGCACGGCTGCCCACGGTTTTAATGGTTTGCCCGCCTTTGCCGATCACGATGCCTTTCTGGCTTTCACGTTCGACGTGAATGGCGGCGCGAATCTCGAAAAGCTTTTTGTTTTCCGTCGGTTCGATGAACTGTTCCACCTGCACGGCCACGGCATAAGGCAATTCCTGTTCCAGAACCTGGAACAGTTTTTCGCGCACGATTTCTTCGACGAGAAAACGTAACGTGCGGTCGGTGTAAGTATCGTCCTCGAAATACGCCGGTCCTTCCGGCATGTGAGGCATACTGAGATCGGCCAGCAGGTCCACGCCATCGTTTTCCAAAGCACTGATCGGAATAACCTGAGTGAAATCGAAATCTTTCTGCAACTGCTCGATAAACGGCAGCAGGCGGTTTTTGTCGATCAGATCCACTTTATTCAAAATCGCAAACACAGGACAGCCGACCTTGTCGACGAGATCGAGCAATATCCGGTTGCCTTTACCGATGTCCGGTTTTTCGAGGAATTTCGGCGAGACTTCGAGCATCATGTACACAAGGTCGGCACCGTCGAGCGCACCTAGCGCAGCATCGACCATTACACGGTTCAGACCGCCCTTGGCCTTGTGAAAACCGGGAGTATCGAGCAATACGAGCTGCCCGCCGTCCATATGGCGTACGCCCAGAATCCGATGCCGCGTGGTCTGCGGTTTCGGCGAAGTGATCGCCACCTTCTGTCCTACCAGGGCATTGACGAGCGTGGACTTACCCACGTTGGGGCGTCCGAGGATCGCCACGAATCCGGAACGATAACTCACCTTTTCCTCCTTTGGAGCCACATGACTCCTCGCCGAACGTACGGCGTGGAATTCTCTCTAGCACGCCCTATCCCGGAAGTAAACAGTTGAAACGCCGGGCATTTTTCGTAGGGTGCATCACAAAATAGTGCGACTTTTTTAAAATCCTCTTTTTTCGTAGCGGCGAGGCGTAAGCCCGCCGTTTTTGCCTTTTGAAAGTTGCTTTTACGCCCCCAATCTCTCTTTTCAGCGGGCTTACGCCTCGCCGCTACAACCAAATGAATGAATGGTTCAATATTATTGGGCCAATTCGCACCATTTTGTGATGCACCCTTTTTCGTAGAGGTCTCAACGAAATGAAAATACCCATAGACAAAATAGACATAGTATCCTTGACGTCCATAGAAAGCTTCTTATTTTGTAATATATATCTACTGATAACCACCCGTATCAAAGGAGACTACCATGGCCTTTTACCACAACATGAGCCTTGATGAGTTGAAAGAAGAATTGAACCGCACGGAGAAAAAGCTTGAAGACGCCCGTCATGAACGGGATTTTATGGGAAAACTGAGCGGGGCACACATCAGCGCCAGCGAGTTGAGTCGGCTGGATCTGGAAATCGAGCGGTTCGAGAAAAACATTTCGGAGTTGAAATCTCGCCTGGCCTGAATCGAAAGCAACTGCAAAAGCCCCATTAGGAGCACATCTCTCCAAAATAGCACGCTACTGTATCATATAACAGACAACTGTTAAAAGCCACAGTTGTGACTGTTATATTTAGCAGAAATCTGCCTTTATATCCTGCAAATGCGCTTTTTTCGGTGTCTTTATCTTTGGCACATTTTCTGCTCTTCCATCCACCGATACGAATTGAAGTGAGACGATCGTGTCTTTGTTGCAAGATCGTTCGAAACCGGCGGCTGTTTCCAGGCATTCGTTTGGGAACCTCCGGTTTTCGGGAAGGGTACGAAACCATCGTCCAAGGAGGATCGGCAACTATATTTCTACTATAATGTGTTGGAAAAAGGTCCATAATTTGCTATGAGAAGGTAGCGTTACGTTCTCGATTCATGGTCCGTTCTTCCAACCGACCCAGGCCGCCGGTTTGGATAGCCGAATCGCATTTCGAAACGGTTTTTGACGAAAGTTCCGACTTTTCTCGTTTTTTTTCCAAGGCATCGGAATATTTCGCCACTAATGAACGATGTTTCGAAATAACCGTTCGGCTTGGAGGCACGATGAAAATCAATAGTGGGTAAAGGATTTTTCCGGCAACCTGTGGATTTTTACGAAATATAGTCAACGATTCAACCCCAAAGGACAAAGAATATGGAAATCAAAAAGCACCAAGGAAAACTATTGGTTCTCACTCCCGGCATGGGCGCTGTCGCCACCACGTTTATCGCAGGTGTGGAATCCGTTCGCCGTGGTTTGGGAAAACCGATCGGTTCGGTGTCTCAAATGCAGACCATTCGCTTGGGTAAGCGCTCGGAAGACCGCAACCCCTTCATCCGCGACGTTGTGGACATCGCCCCGTTGGACGATCTCGTATTCGCGGGATGGGATGTCAAAGGCGACAACGTGTACGAATCCGCCGCCAACGCCAAGGTGCTGCGACCGGAAACCCTTGATCCCATTAAGGATTTTCTGGAAACCATCAAGCCGATGCCCGCCGCTTTTTCGCGTGACTACGTGAAAAACCTTGATGGTCCCAACGTGAAAAACATCACCAACAAATACGACCTGGCGCAAGCGCTTCGCAAAGATATCCGCGACAAAATCGCGGAAACCGGTGCGGACCGGGCCGTGATGGTCTGGTGTGGCTCGACGGAAATCTATCTCAGGCCGGACGCCTGTCACAAAGATATCGCGACCTTCGAAAAAGGTCTGAAGGAAAACGATCCGGCGATCGCTCCCTCGCAGCTTTATGCTTACGCTGCCCTGATGGAAGGCGTTCCCTACGCCAACGGCGCGCCGAACCTCTCCGCCGACTCCCCGGCCATGGAAGCCCTGGCGATGGAAAAACACCTGCCCATCGCAGGCAAAGACTTCAAAACCGGACAGACCTTGATGAAAACCATCCTGGCTCCCGGTATGAAAGCCCGGATGCTCGGAATCCGAGGCTGGTTCTCGACCAACATCCTGGGGAACCGCGACGGCGAAGTGCTAGACGATCCCGACAGCTTCAAAGCCAAGGAAGTCACCAAGTCCGGTGTCCTCGACATTCTGCAAAAAGACCTGTACCCGGAACTGTACGGCGATCTGTACCACAAAGTCCGGATCAACTACTATCCGCCGCGTGGCGACGCGAAAGAGGGCTGGGACAACATCGACATCTTTGGCTGGCTGGAATACCCGATGCAGATCAAGATCGACTTCCTCTGCCGGGATTCGATCCTCGCCGCTCCGGTGGTTCTGGACATCGCGCTGTTTTTGGACTTCGCCCATCGTGCCGGAGAAAAAGGCATTCAGGAGTGGTTGTCGTTCTTCTTCAAAAGCCCCCACGTTGCGCCGGGCCACGTACAGGAAAACGACCTGTTCATCCAGCACATTCGCCTGAAAAACACGTTGCGCAAAATGTTGGGCGAAGAGTTGGTTCACCACCTCGACGAAAGTTTCACGGAGTAAACCATGCAGGAGAACGCGCCCCGCTCCCAGCATGGGAGTGGTACTGGCCGCCGGATTCGGATCACGTTTGGGTGGGAACCTCGAAAATGCCCTGCCCAAACCGCTGATTCCGGTGCTGGGTAAACCGGTGATTCTGCGAACGCTGGCCAGCTTGGAAAAAGCGGGGTGCCGCAAGGTAGTCGTGGTGCTCGGTTTCCAGGCCGAACGCATCCGTAACGCCATCGAAGAAGCCTACGACGGTCCGTTGGAAATCGTCTTCGCTCTCAATTCCAAGTTCGATCTGGCCAACGGTTTGTCCGTGCTAAGCGCGAAACCTATCGTAGAAAACGAGGACGTTCCTTCTTACCATGGCGGATCACGTCCTGGACGATGCCATGATGCAGGCGGCCGGGCAGCATCGCCCTCCATCGGGTGGAGCAACCCTGCTGGTCGATTACAACATCGGCGGCATTTTCGACATGGACGACGCCACCAAGGTTCGTGAAGAAGACGGCCGTATTGTCGAAATCGGAAAAACGATAAGTAATTACAACTGCATAGACACCGGTGTATTTGTCTGCACCCCGGGTTTGATGCAGGCATTGGACGACGTATACCAAGCCAAAGGAGACGTTTCTCTCTCCGACGGCGTACAGGCGCTGACCCGAAGCGGAACCATGACCGTGCTCGATATCGGCGATGCGTTCTGGCAGGATGTCGATACGCCCGAATGCTGGAACACGCCGAACGCCGCCTGAAAGGAGAGGTCTAGGCCGTTCCTGCATGGACTGAAACTGAAATTGAAATTGAACCGCTGACATCGGTTTCTAAGGCAAGTCGGGTGAATCTTCACCCGACATTTTTTAACTCGCGTCGGATGCAGAACCATCCGACCTGAAAAAGTCTTGGAATCTCTAATAAATCCCGGGGGTTCCCGTTCCATGAATTTCTTGTCACCGGGTTGTTGAACCCACGAAAGCCGGAACGATGAATATCGCTTACGTTACCGACCAGATTCTTCCGCAAAACGCCACGGACACCGAGCAAATTCTGAATATGGTATCGGCGTTGGGAAATGCGGGAGCTGAACTAACCTTGCTTGCACCTGTTCGCAATTTTCGTTCCCCGGCCGACGGGAAACCATCTGTTCGTACTATGAAGTCGAACCGACGTTTCGCATCGAAACGGTTCATAGTCTGTACCCTTCGATCCGGGGGATCGAAAAAGCGGCGCATGCCGTGGCAGCTCTCGCCACGAAAACGGCCCGCCGGGCGGATCTCGTCTACACCCGTAACATTCCTGTGCTATT
>CAXXVK010000006.1:0-130088 GCA_963676915.2 Myxococcota bacterium | reverse complement strand
TCGCCGCCACATTTTACCATTCGACCTGCGGTGGCCAAACTACCTCTTCGGAATCCGTTTGGGGAAAACCTTTTCCCTACTTGAAAAGTATTACTAGCCCTTACGGTTCGAAATCTCCGAAAGATCACTGGCAAGCCGATTTTCCGCTTGAAACGGTCATGCGTCGGTTGGAAATCCCCAAAATGCATGGCAAACGCTTTTTTTTAATCGTCACGAAACGAGACGAATCGGGGCGTGTACAGGAAGTTACACTACGATACGGAAAGGTTTCGAAAACATTTACCGGCAACGAATTTCGAAAAGCCTTGGGTTTTACGAAACTTCCAAGCACAAAATTCAGTTTCAAACGACATGGGAACAAATACCGCTTCCAAGGTCGTGGCAACGGTCACGGCGTCGGCATGTGCCAGTGGAGTGCTGCCGGAATGGCAGAGCAGAATTTCAGCTACCGGCAGATTCTCCACTTTTTCTATCCTGGAACAGAAATTCGTGCATTGTACTGACATGAAAGAAATGTGATGGATCGAAGGAAATTTTTACGAATCGCAGGCATCGGACCGATGGGACTTATCCTCGCTGGACAGGGAGCATGGTTATCGGCTTGCGGCATGGATCAGGACAAACTCAAGCAAGCGATTTCAGCGTGGCGTACCTTGCCCTCCCCGCAACAGGACATCAACCCTGCAACGTATTCGCTAGCTTACGCGATTCTCGCACCGAGTCCCTGCAACAGCCAACCGTGGTTGGTTCGCCTTTTCGAGGATGGCTTCGACCTTCACGTCAACCCTCAGCGTATGATGCCGGTAGCCGATCCGATGGGACGTGAAGCTCTGATCGGACTTGGTTGCTTCGCTGAAGCGGCTTCTATCGCCGCCAGCGCCTGCCAAAGAAAAACTACGATTTTACCGTTTCCCAAAGGACAAGAAGGTTGGCAAGATGGACGCCAACCGGTTGCACGCCTTGTTTTCGGCAGTTTCGGAAGCACGGAAATGGACCCGAAATTCCATTTTATTGCTAGACGTCGCACCAATCGTCTTCCCTTCACGCAATCATCGTTCATGAGTGGTGAACTCGATGATTTGACAAATGAATTGAAAGGCAGCGGTCTTTCCGTTCGGTTGTGGCTAAGTGAAGGTGAGCGGGAAAAAATCGCCACTCTTTGCGAGCAAGCCATTCGTGAATTGGCCGAGGATCGTGACCTCTGGACCGACCGTATGCGCTGGATGCGCTGGAGCGTGGACGATCTTGTAAAACATATGGACGGAATCGGTATGGAGCATTACGGATATACCGGAACGAAACTGTATTTTGCAAGAAAAACGGGAGCTTCCGACGATCTCTTCAATAAGAAATTCATCGACTTCATGGCGCAGAGCGCACGAGTTCAGGCCATGACGGCGCAAGGATTTTTGCTACAAGCCTCTCCCCCGGATTTCGAAAGTACTTTCCAGTCGGGTCGTGCTTACTATCGTTTCCAACTGGCTTGTGTCCACCGTGTGATCTCCAGTCAACCGTTGAATCAAATTCTTTTGGCTCAAAAAACGTACCAAGACTTCAGCTTATGGTCCGCTTTACCCACTTGGCTACAACCTCAGATGTTGATTCGGCTTGGACGATCAGATGAAAGCCCGGCGACTCCGCGTCGAAACGTTTCGAATGTTTTGATGGGTTCGTAGAAGTTTTGCCGATTTTCTTCTATTCCGCTTCTTTTTTTACGTCTTCGATACGAATTTTCGTCAAGGTTACGGTATCGGAAGATTCTTCGATATCGTCATCGACAAACATTGCCGTATAGTGATCGATGTAAATTCTATCGCCAAATGCCAGATTTTTTTCCTTTTCAATGAATTCCGCGTTGACTCGTGTCCCGTTTCGCCCGAGATTGACCAACTTCCATTGGTCACCAATCGGTTCGATTTTGGCATGAACCCGTGAAATACTCGGTCCGGCTAATGTGACATCACACTGACTGGAACGACCGAACGTGATTTCTTCGTTTTCGAGTTGCAATTGGATGAATTTTTCACCGTTTTGAAAAAATTCCAAGCGTGGCATGTTTACCTTCCTCTAATGAATTTAATTTCAATCAGAAATCGTAATTATTTTGTAATTGCCGCTTCCTAATCGTCATTGTTGTTTTTAGCATGTTAATATTGCCTTTCTACATCCTTTTCATTTTTACATCTCTCGATACTTAAAGGCAAATCGCGTCTTTCCTTATGTGACGGATCGAATCTTTTCTTTTCGATTCGCTTTTGGATAAATTTGGCGAAAATAATTGAATCCCCCCATTATTAGCGTTTCTTGATAGAATGTACAATACCATTACACTTCTTGATGGCGAAATGGTTTAATGACCTTTTCCGATGGAGCGAAGATCAACAGCGCCTTGGCCACATATAAACACCTAAATAAGTGAGTGGTGTGGAGTTTAATACTTTTAAAAAATAAAATTTTAAAAGAGCTGAACCTCAGGGAAACTCATTACCCTTTGGAAGCAAGAAGCTCCATTCTCACTTCATTCGCAGACATCCTCAGGAGTTCCCGAGCAACAAATCGGATCCAGAATCCGACATTGTACACTTTGATCCAACTCCTTATCGGCAAGTCGGTCCCTAGCCCATGCAAATTGCTCGAAAAGCGACCAGACCGTGACATCGATGTGAGGTGCTCCGGAGCATTCCAAATATTCAAGCATGTGACCGTCTTGACATAATGCTTCAAAGTGCTCCTGCTGTTTATCGGTGATAACAAGCTCGTCGTTTTCACCGAAAACAACGAGCGTAGGTGTGTAGCGCAGGGCTGGAACACTGCTGTTGTAGATCTCGGATTCCTTGAGATAGCAGGTCCATGGCTCGATATCTTCCCAGCGCTCATCGAGCACTGCCTGTCTGAATGAGTCGTTGAAAACCGAGGTGATGGAGGCTTCCTTGACCGCGTCTCCCGGATTGCATTCCTCCACGGGATAAATATTCTCTTCGGCGGTATTACTGAAATAGTAGGGTTCTTCGTTTGTAAACACGCTCTCCAGACTGGCAGGTTCACCGTACCAAAGACGCATCGCGGTCAAAGCCGCAAGGAAACTGTACGTTGAATCCGAATACGTAGACAAAGCATCGACCATAAGGGTACGGACATCGATGGGTGGAGCAACGGCAATCACAGCCTTGACATCGTATTCGGGCGCATAATAGGGACCATAGCGCTCGGTGAAGAACGCAGAATGCCCCCCTTGGGAACCGCCGAAAATCACGGTTTTACCGTTGGGAGTGATCGTGTCGGCCAATTCCTCGGCAATGAGGATTTCGGCTGCTCGCAACGCATCCCAGGAACCGATTGCCGCCTGTTCACCCACCGTGTAGGCATGTGCAACTTCACTCGGCGCTCCGAAACCATTCATGCCTATGTAATCGGGTAAAATTCCGATGAATCCATTGGTCGCCAGGATTACTCCAATCAAAGCTGTGCTGTCAGATCGACTCGGAGCGCATGGGTCGGAAAACCCTGCCGTTCCATGTAGAAAGAAATAATATGGCAGGCCATCTTCCGGCATGTCGACATGGGCAGGCACAGACAAAAGCGCCGTTGCCTCGACCTGTCGTCCTTTATCCTGTGTGGTGTAACGATAACGGAAAACACGGCTTCCGAAGGCAGAAGGTGTCAGTTGAGCATAGCCCCCTGCCGTGAGTAATGCATCCACCGTAGAAGGAGTCAGATTGTAAAAGGTCATCTCTTCCCAATCCACCAGATCTCCCACCTTGTCTCTTTCGAGCAATGTATAGGGGTTCATGCCACACAGAGCTAGAGGCAGCGACGGAGTCTGGGAGTTTTCACCGTCTTCCGTACCATCTTGCTCCCCACCGTCATCATCCCCGGCGATAGGATTGGAAGTATCCGAACGATCCTCACATGCTGGAAAAGCGATCAACAGCAGGAGCAGTATTGACAACAGGAGACGATACATGATGTTTGAATGGAAAGATTGCGCTGTTTGTACCATGCTTTTACTCCCGTTTTTTCGGTAACTTCCTCCGACTATACTACAGTGTGAACGTGGATTATCTGTAATCCTTTCGGCAATCCTGAAAGGCAAGAAAACTCCAAGTTTCGCGATGATCGATTGATGGTTGATGTATAGCGGAAAAGGAAAGGGGGTTCAAGTAATAGGGAAATTTTACAACTCACCCAGAGGCAGGCCATCCGCGAGCCGTATGCTCAACCTCGATTCTAACTCGTCAGGTGGTCCTCACTACGGGTGACAGAGCTTTCATCAAGCTATTTGCAAAATGGACTTATCAGTTTTTACGTATTGGTGCTTTTCAACAGGTGTGTTATGAACTTCATCGATTCCTGACGCGTATATTGGTGAAAATAACTTTACCGAAAGCAAAACACGATGACGATCAAAGACTTGGTAATTATTGCTTTTTTTGTTGTTTTAGGTGCCGCTTGTCAAACAACAGATGATGGGATGCAACAAACGGATGGGGATATTGAATCTGAAGTAGACCTGGAACAGGATAGCGACACGGGCTGGGATTATCGCGAGGTCTGGACAGGACCGCAGGAAGAATGGTCCGATTGTCCGCAACAGGATTACCTGACCGGAGTGACGCTGAAAGACAAGGCTGCCTATTATGACTGGATCGTCCCCGCACTGCATCAAGTACCCGCTGAATCCCAGGGACATGAAGAGTATTCCCGTGTATTTCGTATCCAATGTAATGCGGACGTTCCAAGTACGATTGTATCGGATGACCAGTTACCCTCTTGCACGTTTAGTCTTTCGGAAAACAATGGTTTATGGACGAGTCTCTATGTAGCGTCTCAGGCATTTCGCTATGCTGCAACCGGTGATGACTTGGCCCTGAAGCAATTGAAACGCACACTCAACGGTACGTACCAAATGCTTTTAATCACCGGGCAGAACGGATTGTATACACGGGATTTCCGCGATCCTGCGTTGCCAGAACAATTTTGCATTGAGGAAGAAGAACCCTACGCCAGCGCGGCTGACGACAATGAAAAATATGCGCGCTACATTCCACCCGATGATAGCATGGTTGGTAATTCGTTTGTCAAAATCGACGAGAACGGATGTTTCATGGATTGGGATACCTCCGCAAACAACGGACAGGGTGGTTGGCAAAAACATTCGGATCATTGCACGGATACTCGCTTTTCTGGTTTCTGTTGGCAACGTAATGTCAGTAAAGATGAGTATGCGGGACACATGTTTGCCGCCGGGATCGTCGCCAAAATCGTGGATGACCCGGATGTGCGTCGGATTGCCCTTGATATTCTCCGTAAAGTCGGCCATTTCCTGGTAGACAACGACTTCTGGATCACCGATTTCGACGGACGCCCCACTCGTTATGGTTCCGCTCACGCCATGAGTCTGGACGAAATGCCCGGCTCCAATGCGATCATGGCGCTGGCCTGGATTAAGGAAGCGGCTGTGGCGACAGGGGATGAAGAGTTGCTGAACATATACAACGATTGTCTTCTTCAGCTTTCGGGTGAACTGAAATGCATCGACCAACCCTTCGAAATTCCGCAGGACTATAGGGAATACCTGGATAGCATGGGGTTATCCTTGGGATGCAACTCCAATTACGACACGATTTCCATTGCGGAGTTGAACTATTTCAACCTGATCTGGTTTGAAGAAGATTCGGACCTGCGGAATGAATACCGCACGGTTTTTCGGGGAAATACGAAAGGCCCGGACAGCGAGGGACGCGACCTATGGGAGGAAGAAAATCCGTTTCGCAATATGATGCTGGTCAGTCGTATGGAGCCTGAAGGGTACGATCAGCAGGAAGTAAAGACGCTGATCGAGGATGCCATTTGTACACTCAAGCAATTCCCTACCGACAACATTCGCCGAGCGAAGGATGCCTCAACATATACACATTGGTGTGATTCCGAACGACATGGCAGCCTGGCGGAACACCCCATCCCGGTGAACGAGCGCTGCTCTTCGGTTTTCGAATGGTGGGGAGATCCCAACCAGCGAGAGGTGTGCGCAGAGGATCTGAAGTCGGCAAATCCTCCAGCGGGTTTCCTGTTACCGTACTGGATGGGTCGCTATTTCGGCTACATCTCAGAGGATCTTTAAGCGAAGGTGATTTGCCATTTGCTATGCACGGAGAAGTGAGATGTCTCACAAACCTCTACGCTGGGGAATACTGGGAACCGCATCGATCACGGAAACGATGATTCCGGCTATTACCCGCTGTCAGAACAGTACCTTATATGCAATTGCCAGTCGCACTGGTGAAAAAGCTGAAGCTTGGGCGAAACGCTATAACATTCCAAAGGTTTATTCCTCCTACGAGAGCTTGCTGTCTTCCGGCGAAGTGGATTTGATGTACATCCCCCTGCCCAACAGTCTGCACGCAGAGTGGACGGTTCGTGCCCTGACAGCCGGTTTGGATGTCTTGTGCGAAAAACCGATCGCGATGAATGCGCGTGAAGCGCAAAACATCGCAGAAGCCGCCAACAAAAATGGCAGACTCGTTGTTGAAGCGTTCATGTATCGTCATCACCCTGTCTACGATCATATCCGTGAGTTTATTGCGCAAGGAAAGATCGGACGGCTTAAATCGATCCACTGTGAGTTTTCGTTTTTTCTCGACGAGCCGGATTCGATCGTGGCCGACGCAGATCTGGGCGGTGGGGCGTTGATGGATGTCGGTTGCTATTGTGTCAACTTTTGCCGCCTTATTACGGGCAAAGAGCCACGGCAAGTGTCGGCGTTCTCGGTCATCAGGGGCGTGGACCAAAGCATGAGTGGGAATATGGAGTTTCCAGATGGTGTTCTTGCCACCTTTTCCACCAGTCTGGAAAGTGCTGAACGGCACTGGGCCGAAATTCATGGAGAAGCAGGGACCATCGTTTTGGACAAACCCTGGCATCCCGGAAACGAACAAGCCGGATTCACCCTTCAGCGCCATGGGATGGCGGATCGGTTTATCTCTGCTCCTGGAGGGGACGCCTATCACCTACAAGCCCAGAATTTCGTCGATGCCGTAATGGGGAAAACGCCTGCCAGGTGGCCTGTTTCCGATGCAGTCGCGAACATGGCGGTTCTAGATGCACTGACATTCTCCTCTACCAACCGTCTTGTATCCACTCCACACATTCCAACATCATCAGATTCTTCAACTTCGCAATAATACTCGTTTTTCTTTTATTTACAGGCTTAGTACCGCCACTTACTTTTTGTGCCTCACTTATATGCCATGAGCTAAAATGGATAAAAACAGAGCGATAGTCGCCGATAACTATTGGCATGAGATTCATAGAGGATCGATCCATTAAAAAAACTCGGTTATCAATCGGAGAATTTGACCTGGATACTGCTGAAACAGTCACGGGATTCATAACGACAGATACCTGCAGACGATGGAAACCGAAAAGTAGCATAAAAATCTTGAACGATTGCTGCAAACAGTGACTTCAATCCTTTCCGAAGCTATAGATCAAACCTCCAATTAAAGCCAATCGCGTATATTGGGTCTATAGTCCAAGTCTGTATTTTACAAAATCACTTTGTACTTTTGTACGATTCTTACTATTTTTGTTTCTCGATTTTGCTTTTTTTTGCATTTTGAAGCAATCTCGGATCCGGTGCGATGGGCAGACAATATCGGAAGGACTATCGAAAGATTCGAATGATGGATACGGCAATCAAAATCCTGCTGGTCGAAGACGAAGAATTGATCGGTACCATGGTCAAGTTGAACCTGACGCAAGAAGGCTTCGAGGTCGTCTGGTATCGTGAAGGCAAACCGGCATTGCTGTCCGCACGACACGAACTGTTCGACCTGATCCTGCTCGACATTATGCTCCCTGACGCGAATGGTATCGACTTGGCACGTTCTCTGCGAAATCAAGGGGTTGGTGCTCCGATCCTGATGTTGACCGCCCGAGGCGACGTATCTTCCAAGGTGGAAAGCCTCGAAGCCGGAGCCGATGATTACCTGATCAAACCCTTCGACATTCGAGAATTGATCGCTCGCGTCCGTGCCTTGATCCGCCGCAGCCAAGGCGAACGCCAACCGCCCTCCTCCGCTCTGTTGGCCATCGGCCAGAACCGCATCAACCTGGAAACGCGGGAAGTCGTCACTTCGGATGGAAACATCATTCTTTCGGAAAAAGAAACGGCTTTGGTATCGCTTTTCATTCGCAATGCTGGAAAAACCCTGAGCCGTGCCGATATTTTGGAAGAGGTCTGGGGCATGGATGTCAATCCAACGGAACGAACCGTAGACAATTTTATCTTGCATTTGCGGCGTTTGTTTGAAAGTAATCCCTCTCGCCCCCGGCATTTCATCACGGTTCGAAACGTCGGTTACCGTTTCGAGCCATAGCCGGTTAGAACTCATTTTGAACCAAAACTTTTGTTCCATGGAGCGATCCCATGACGCAAACTCTTGGCATTCGGCGAGAAGACAAAAACATTTGGGAAAAACGCGTGCCTCTCACCCCCGATCATGTGCGTGAACTGGTACGACAAAACATCAATGTACGAATTCAACCCAGCGATTTGCGCATTTTTTCCGATGACGACTACCGCGACGCGGGGGCGGATGTCACCGAGGATATTTATCAAAGCAACCTCGTGTTGGGTGTGAAAGAAATTCCACCGGTATATTTTACAAAAAACGGAAACTACTTATTTTTTTCCCATACTATCAAAGCGCAACCGTACAACATGCCCATGCTCAAACGGTTGCTCGATGTAGGCGGAACGCTGCTGGATTATGAAAAAGTCACCGATAACAATGGGAAACGACTGATTTTCTTCGGACGATACGCCGGAGTTGTCGGGGCGGTCGAAACGCTTCGCGGACTTGGATTGCGCTGGCAGTCCAAGGGGATCGAAACACCGCTCGTCGATCTGAAACAACCCAACACGGTGCGTGATCTCGACGAACTTAAGCAAGTCGTCGGTGAAGTGGGACGTTCCATCAAGAACAACGGCCTTCCTTCATCCATTGCACCGGTGATTATCGGTTTTACCGGAAACGGTGCCGTTTCGAAAGGCGCTCAGGAAATCTGCGAGAAACTGCCGCACGAACGGATTGATACGAAAAAACTGAACGAACTCGTATCCCAGCCGGAAAACGCTCGCACCGATTGCGTCTATCTTCTGGTTCTTGAAGAAGAACAGTTGTATGCCACCAAAGATCCGGCGATGGAGTTTTCCCGACAGGGTTATTACGAGCACCCAGAAAACTATAGAAGCCTGTTTTTCGAAGACTACGCCTCGAAACTGACCGCTGTAGTCAACGGTATTTATTGGGAAGAGAAATATCCGCGCTTATTGACGAAAGAAAACTTCGAGTCCATGCTCGGACAGCGGAACAACCGCCTCGAAATCGTAGGAGACGTTTCCTGCGACATCGACGGTTCGATGGCCTGCACGGTACAAGCATCGAACATCGACGAACCTGTATTCCTATACCACCCGGAAATCGGTTTTGCAGGACACGATCTATCCGCTGACGGTTTTGCCGTGATGTCGGTAGATAATCTTCCGTGTGAATTATCCCGCGACGCCAGCCGTACGTTCGGCGATGCTTTGACGCCATTTCTCCCGAAGCTGCTGGCGTCTCATTTCCGCGCCGAGGATATGCCCGAGGAATTCCTCGCGGCGATGATCGCCCACAAAGGCCAACTAACCCCTGATTATCAGTGGCTTTCCGAACATTTACCAAAGTAGAAACTCGTCATGTCCGATCCGATCCCGATTTCTTTGTGCTTTCCCTGCGAGCATTTCCGCTCGGCTCCTGGTTCGTCCTCCGAAACGGTCTGGCCTTCAACAACGGAACTATTTTGGAAGCGCTTAGAAGAAACTCCACCGGATCGTTTTGCAGAAACCTGCGGAGCACAACTCGATGATTCGGGATGCTGGACCGTCAAAGTACTGAACGAGGACTGGAGCCTTGATCCTCAAACCAGAAAAATCACGAAAACCAGCGGGACAAAAGCCGTCGAATGGGATCGTCATGTACCGTTTTTGCTTCTGGTTTCCATGGTTTGCGCCACACCGGAACAGTTAGAAGACGAGTGGACGACACCACGAGATCTCTATCCTGGAATGGATCTGTTTCAAGGCAATCTGACTCTCGACACCGCCAAAGTCGCCGAACATTTTGCCGAGGATGCCGAAGCGTTCCGCGCCATCGCTGAAAGCCTGGGTGGAATTCCCATCGAGGGAGCCGACGCCGGAGCACGATTCCAGGTTTTTGCAAAATGTCCTATCGAATGCCGTCTCTGGATTGCCGATGATGAGTTTCCAGCCGATTTCCGGCTGCTGTTCAATCGTTCTACACCAGCCCATTTCCCCGGCGATGCTCTTGCCGTTACAACCAACCTGTTGATCGGCCGATTGTTGGAAAACTTCTAAAGATTCCAAACACTTGCGCCGTCAATACATTCACCCAACGAAAAAACCCCCCGCCACAAGGCGGAGGGCTGAAATCATCCAGAATGTCTAGGTATTAGACGTTCATCGAACGGCGACGCCAGGTCAAGCCAAGTCCCAGCATCAGGATCAGCACCAGCGCCGAACCTGCAGGAGCTTGCGAGCAATCGATCAAATCGTCTTCCGATACTTCGCCATCGTCGCCTTCTTCGTTGGAAGTACCTTGGCTGTCTCCGGCCGCGCTATCTTTGCTGTCACCGGAAAACAGGGCACCCATCGCTTCATCTACAGCATCGTACGTGGGGAAGCAATCCTCGGCCTCATCGCAGCCTTTACCTTCGAGGCAATCGGCCACTGTGGTCATTTCCTCGGAATTGTCTTCATATTCGTCACAGCATTCAACGACCATGAACGGCCAAATTGTTTCTTCGTAACAAGTTTCATACCAGTCCACGAGGGAGTTGCAAAGGGCAAGAGCTTCGCTGGAGCATTCCTCGGCGGGATTCGGCGGGTCGTTGGGGCATTCTTCGGCCAAGACATCCTCGCAGGATACGGCCTCACCCTCGCCATCGAACAGTTTCTCGTCAATTTCACTGCCGCCATCGGTATCAGGGTCGGGATCGGTCGGATACACTGGATCTTCTCCTTCGTATCCAGGCTCGCTATATTCTTCATCGAACCCGGAACCGTCAGCGCAGATACAATAGGAAGTGCCATCCGAGAATACAACGCAGCCACCTTTTTCGGTGATGCATTCATCTTCGACCGCTCGACCCATACATGCAGTCAGTAGCATGGCTTCACAGGCTTCTTGTGTAACATCCGTTTCTACACCCACTTGCTCCATCGAAACGGAAGCACCACTTCCTATGGACGTTCCATCGGCGCAATTGCAAATTGCTTCCGTTTCGTTGAGCGCACAACTTCCGGAATCGTCGGAACAGGTGATTTCCTCGGCATACAACGAAGGAGCCAGCAACAAACACCCAAGCATCAAAACGGCGACTTTCTTTTTCATCTTCTTCCCTTTCTTGTACGTAATTCCCAGTCACTTTTCCCAAGACTGGGCATATGTAAAGCATCATTCATGCCAATCAAGAAATTGCCATACAACGCCTTGTATTCCTTGAATTTCCTGAAATTCACATCCTTCAACTGTCAATTTTTCTTGGCATGTAGGACAAAGAATGCTCGAAGTCGCCCCCAAGCCACTTGTTCTTATCAGTGTTTGAAACTGCGCTGGCCGGTGAAGGTCATCGTCGCTCCAACTTCATTACAGGCTTCGATGGACTGGTAATCGTTCATCGATCCACCCGGTTGAATCACGGCCTTGACGCCTTGAGTCAATCCCACATCGATGCCGTCACGGAAGGGGAAGAACGCATCCGAAACCATCGTCGAACCCGGCAGACCACCACGCAATTCCTTGACTTCCTCTTCGATCGCACCGCGTTTGTCGGCTTCTTTCAAATCGTTGAAAGGCAGGCCATGACGCTCGAAGCAGAGGCGATCCATCAATTTACGATAGGCTTTGTCCCGTGCGATTTCTGCCACGCCCACACGATCCTGCTCGCCGGTGCCAATTCCCACGGTCACGCCGTCTTTGACGTACAATACCGAGTTAGAGGTCACACCCGCTTCAACCATCCAACCGAACAGCATGTCTTCATATTCGGCTTCGGTCGGTTCGCGTTCGACTTTGTAGCTTTTTCCCTTGTATTCCGTCTCGGCCAGTTTGAGGTCTTCTTTGGTTCGTGCCTGGGGAATAAAACCGGTCTGGGCGATCAACGAGCCATCGATCAAAGATTTAAAGTCGAGCTGACGCGAGGTCTGATACTCCTGAAGGCGCGCCATGTTGTCGATTTTCATGATCCGGAGATTTTTACGCTTGGCCAATGCCTCGACGGCTCCTTCTTCGTAATCAGGTGCTACCACCACTTCGGCATAACGCTCTGAAATGGCTTTGGCCGTTTCCAGGTCTACCGGTCGGTTGCAAGCGATGCATCCACCGAACGCCGCGATGCGATCCGCCAGATCGGCTTTGATGTAGGCGTCCAAGAGGTTATCCGACTGCGCCACACCACAAGGATTGTTGTGCTTCATGATCGAAACAGCGGGCTTTTTCGTGAGAAAACGCAGAATATTCAAGGCGTTATCAGCATCGGTAAGATTGGTTTTTCCAGGATGCTTTCCGAATTGCAGCAATTCCGCGTCACTGACCAACCAACGTCCCGGCTCGATGGTTTTCACATCACCCAACGTCAGGTTTCCGTTGGTCAGGCGATACAACGCCGCTTCCTGCCCCGGATTTTCGCCATAACGCAATCCCTTGCGTACGTCATCAATCACCCAACTGATTTTTTCATACGCGAGCATCTGCCGCTCGCCTTCGTCGGAAATGAAACTTACTTCCATACGAGAGGGAAAGTGATCGTCCATAATGGTTCGGTAAGCTTTTTTCAGATCTTCGGCCATGATTTTTCCTATAAGTAAAGTGGTTGAAAATACAGATAAATTTCAGTCGAGACCACCTTGCTTAGCGTGTGGTTTCGTCGTTGTAGCATCCAGAGACGTTTTCGAACGTCTGCTCTGCCAGATAGGTGGAAATCGCAGTATCGTAGCTTGCCGTATGGGCAAAAGCCTTCCGGGCAAATTCGAAACGTTTTTCAAGATTCAGCTTGGCACCGTTTTCCTTGAGCATGGAAACGAGAGGTGCATAATCCGACGGGTCCACAACACTGGCCACACGAAGGTAGTTTTTCGCCGAAGCACGAACCATCGTCGGACCACCGATGTCGATGTTCGCCCGTGCTTTTTCCACCGTCACGTCATCTTTGGCCACGGTTTCACTGAACGGATAAAGGTTGACGGCCACGAGATCGATCGGACGACCCTGGGTACGTTCCAGATCCTGCTGATGGGAATCGTTGTAGGTTTCCGTCAAAAGACCAAGGTAGATTTTGAAATCGAGCGTTTTGACGAGGCCGCCCTGCGTCTCCGGCTGTCCTGTGTAATCGGACACCGGCATTAGGTTTTTGGCTGCCAGAGTCTCGCCAAGAATCTCCTGAAGCTTCTTGTAGGTTCCACCTGTGGAAAGGATCAATACGTCGGGATTGGCTTCGACGAGTCCCTTGGCCAGCACATCGAGACCGGTCTTGTCTGAGACACTCACCAACGCGGTATCGATTTTCACCCAATTGTCAATCATTTCAACTACATTGCCTGCCATGTCTTCCTCCATTTCAGGTTAGGGTTTCTCAGTTTTTTTCCAAGAGGGGCACATCATACTCATCGATATTTTTTGTGCAAGGGCTATTTTAAGAATAATGGTTGGTTTTCTTATCATCCCTACAGCAAAATCGAAGATATTGGAGCGAACATGACATGAATAGTTTAGGAAAGAGTAAGAACACATCATCAACTGCACGGAAGTTTGAAATTTTCCTACATTCCCTTCGCAAAAACCTTCGCCCCCTTTCAAACTGACGTGAATATCATTTATAGATGCGATTCAAACCATATCACCACATGCAATTCATGCGCATGCAATGAGAATCTTTACATTATTCGCCCTGTAGATGCAGTGCACTAATCGTGCGGTTTTCCAACTTTATGTATGCCTTCATTTCGCAATTTCAAATCGGCCAGTACCAACGCCGCGACCGCTTCAAGCACCACCGGCACGCGCAGAGCGAAACAGGCATCGTGCCGACCACCAAACGTTACGGTTTGTTGTTCTCCTGTCTCAAGATTGACAGTAATTTGAGGTTTGGAGATACTTCCCGTCGGTCGCAGGGCAATCCTGAAAATCACGTCGTTGCCGTTGGTCAATCCTCCGATAATCCCCCCTGCATGGTTGCTGGCCGTACTCCCGGATACATCCAGAATCGGATCGTTGTATTCGCTGCCTTTCAACTCAGCAGCATGAAATCCGTCACCGAATTCGATGCCTTTGACACCCGGAATCGAAAATGCAGCATGAGCGAGCAGCGATTCAACCGAATCGAAAAACGGCTCACCCCAACCAACCTCACAACCCGTTACGACACATTCAACGATTCCCCCGATGGAATCTCCCTCTTTTTCAACGTTTACGGCCAACGCCCGAACAGCTTCTTCGTTTTTCAGATACGCGGAAATCCAAACCGGTGCCAGCAGTTTTTTTGCAATCACTCCGGCGGCGACAAGCCCCGCCGTCAATCGTCCCGAAAAATGTCCTCCACCACGAAAATCTACGTAACCATTGAATTTTTTAGAAGCTATCAAGTCTTCCCTGCCGGGACGCGGCGTGACTTGGATTTGTCGATAATCTTTGGAACGTACGTTTTGGTTTTCCAACATAAGATGAATCGGCGATCCGGTTGTGTATCCGTTGAAAACTCCGCTTACGATCGTCGGTTCGTCCTCTTCCACACGAGGAGTCGTCCCGGGTTGACCACCGCGTCGGCGCCCCATATCTTCTGTAAAATCTTCTGGCAACACAGGAATCCCGGCAGGACAGCCGTCCAGAATGACTCCAACCGCCGGACCATGGCTTTCTCCGTAGATGGAGACTTTCAATAAGGTACCGAAAACGTTCATACTATTTTAGCTCCCAGTTTTTCCAGATCTTCGAAAAACGCCGGATAGGATTTCGCCACGCACTCCGAGCCTGAAATATCCACATCGTTCGTAGCGCTCAGTCCCGCAACAGCGCAGGCCATGGCGATGCGGTGGTCCTGATGCGATTGAACGAGTGCCCCCTGCACGGGACTTCCGGTGACGAGCATCTCTTCGCCGTGCAGATCGATGGAAACGCCCAGTTTTCCGAACTCCGTTTTCAATGCCTCGGCGCGGTCGCTTTCTTTGTGCCTCAAGCGCGAAATGCCACGTAGCACGCTGACTCCTTCACAACAGGAGGCCAGCGCGACGAGTGGCGGAAACAAGTCCGGACAGTGTTCGGCATCGAAACCAAACGCTTGCAAAGGGCGCTTTTCCACGCAGCAGGTATCGGCGGTAGGCCAGGTTACCTCAGCCCCGGAACCGCGCAAAGCCTCCAGCACGGCACGATCGGCTTGTTGTGAGTCGAGATTCAGGCCACGAACGGCGACACTCCCGGCAATAGCGCCAGCAACGAGCAGAAACGATGCTCCCGACCAGTCCCCCTCGACCCGAAACTTCTTTCCTTCGTAGCTCTGCTTTCCCGGAATGAAAAACGAACGATACTCCGGGTCGTGCTCGATTCGAATTCCGAACCTTTCAAGCAAAGCCAATGTAAGTTTAACATACGGTAAACTCTTGAGATTCGTTACGTGTATGGTCGAATCTTCGGGGCATGTCGGAAGCGCGATCAACAGGCCGGTCAATACCTGCGACGTGCTCCCACCATCCAGGGAACAAACTCCACCCCGAAGCGGTCCTTTCACCTGAACGGGCGGAAAACCGCCGTTTGTCTCGACAGAGGCACCGAGACTTCGGAGAGGATCGACCAGCATGTCCACAGGTCGCGATTCGAGTGGACCGGAAGCCATCAATGTTACAGGCCGATCGAAACACGCCGCGACAGGCGCGAACATCCGCAGGCACAATCCAGCTTCTCCACAGGAAAAACGAGCCGAAGGGGTGTTTCGACCTGGAAAGATTTCCACGCCGCCATCGAAGCGGCGCAGGTCCGCACCAAGTCCTTTTGCCGCTCGCAATGAGGCTTCGGCATCATCGCACGACGAGTCTGCGAGAATCGTCACCGGGGAACTCGCCAGGGAAGCGATAGCAACCGCCCGTTGAAACAGGCTTTTGGATGTTGGGGCGGAAACCGTTCCGCGTACCGGGCTAAATCCGATCGATTTCATCTGCGATCCTTCCGGCGACAACCTCCGGCTTGCGTGAACCCGTATCGATAACGAGATCCGCAGCATGAGCATATCCAGGCAAACGCTTTTCCAGCAACTCGGAAAGCCGCTTTTCAGAATCACCGCCAGCCAGCAATGGCCGGTCACCATCCGTGATTCGTCGTACGCATTCTTCCGGCGAAGCCCAGAGCCAGACGACGAAACCCGAAGATTTCACCTTGGCGCTCACATCCGGATTTTGCAGTGCTCCTCCGCCCAGAGAAATCACCGCGTTAGGCTTATCAAGCAGAGAGAGCAGTGTTTCCTTTTCCCAACGCCGAAAGGTCGGTTCGCCCTCTTCGCCGAATATTTGGGTTATAGGTTTTGCCGCTTTTTTTTCTATTTCCCGATCCGTGTCGATGAAGGTACACCCCAAAAGATCGGTAAGCTGTCTGCCGACCGTGGTTTTTCCCGTACCGGAGAGCCCCGTCAGAAAAAGAGGTGTATTGACGATTTTTTCGTGGAATGACTCTACATGCTCCAAATTCGGATTTTCGCCCGTCATTTTGGAAAACCCTGCTTGGGCTTGTCCGATCAACCAAGGCAGCCCCTCGAATACATGACACCCCGCCTCCCGTGCAGCTCGGCTGACCGCTCCGCCTTGGTAGGTCGCATCTAACACACGCTGTCGTGGATTGAACCAGTCGCAAGGAACAGCAACATCCGCCGGAAGGCAGGAAATCACCACATCCGCCGCCGAAACAACCGGCTGGGCGTTTTTCCACGGGACGAAACGAACGTCGAACCGGCGACCAACCGCCTTAGCACGGCGTTTCGACCGATTAACAAAGACAATCTTGTGAATATTCAGGGATCTCAGCACCTGCAACACCGCTCGGGCCGCTCCACCTGCACCCAGCACCACAACGGAATCGTAAGCGTCGATCGGTCCGGCTTCGTTCAGAAACGCTCGTACGCCATCGGAATCCGTATTGAAACCGGTGATTCCTGTGTCCCGAAAGACCACGGTATTGACGGCACCGACCGCTCGGGCCGACTCGTCGAGGTCGTCCAGCAAAGGCACGATGTCCTCTTTGAATGGACTTGTTACGTTCAGCCCGCTCAACCCGATCTTGCGACTCAACACCAAAGCTTCTTCAGCGGAATCGGCGACAAGACGCAGGTAAGCACCGTCCATCGAAGTTCCGCTATAAGCCTTCCGAAACAAAACGGGACTGAGGCTGTACGCTATCGGTTTTCCGGTGACGCCGAAAAGCTTCATGTTCGGCGCTCCTTTTCGAATTGCGCCAGCAAAAACGCCAACGTTTCGGCGTCGAGTTGTCCGCTGGCCGTTTCAAGTCCTTTGCCCGGACTTGCGTAAGTGAATGGAGAGCCGATCAACGGCCCCGCCAGTCTCGTGATGCGTCCCAAGTCTCCCATGCCGATAGCGATTACCGGGACGGAGAAATCCACAAGCGCCAACAAGCGGGCGTTGTCTTCGCTCCGATTCACTTTACAGGCAATTTTGACAAGATCCGCCCCTCTGGAAACGCAAGCGTAGCGAAGACGTTCCAACTCTTTGCTGGAAGGAGTTTTTTCCATATCGTGATGTGAAACGATAAGCTGGCAATTGTGTTGCTTTGCCGCCATAGAAACCGTGCGAAGGGATGTTTTAGGAAAATCCACTTCGACATCCACGTAAGCGGCTCCGGCTTCGATAGCCTTCACCAGCGTTTCGGTACGTTCTTGCTGTGTGCCCCGTATGGGACGAAATGTGGCGACTCGCTTGCCGGAACCACCGAAAAGCTTTGTAATGTCATGAATGTCCGGTGTTTCGGACAGGGCATCCAGACGGATTTCGGCGAACGGATATCGCTTCAGAAGACCGAGCAATTCCGCAACGTCTTGAACACCCAGGCTAACACAAATCATGCAACACCTCTTGAAGGTACGCATACGGCAATGTCCGAATAGCGGCTTTGCCAATAGAGTGTAGCACGATGAAATCGATGTCCGTGCGGTTTTTCTTTTTGTCCTTCCGAATGACTTCGCTCAAGGCGATTGGGTTCAATACGGCAGGAGTAGGTAATAGAGGACGATCAACAGTTTTTTTCAGTATCTAAACCTGCGATTTCTTGGACCATGCAGACTGCAATTAAACTTCCCATATGATCATGAGTGAATCAAAAGAATTACGAGGAAAGAAAAAACAGGCTTATTTCAAACCCTTCTCAAATCTTGACAATCAGAAAGTCCCCTGTAGGATTCGTGACATGGAGATATTATCGAAACAAGAAAAGGTACTTGACCACATAGGCATTGAAAAAATCGCATGAATTGATATTGAGTTTCATCCGATTCTCTGCGTATTGGTTCGTTCGATCTTTTAGGAAACGTGGATGACAAGGGAAACAAGCAACGAAAATTACTGGCGAATCATTGCTGCAACCATAGCCTTGATGACCCTTCTCGTATCGGCATCATTATTTTCCAACTGGCCGGATTTTGACAATATTCGATGGTGGATGTGGCGATACCGTCCTCCCGTCATTGCCAAGATCAATCACTCGCTTCTTTTTGCTCTATTTATGGCGTCTTTTGTCATTTTTGGCTCATGGTGTCTTGAAAAAGGGAAAACAGCAGGAGGTTTGTTTCTTCTCATTGTTGCGGGAGTTGTATCTGTCAATTTTGTTCCTTCCATACCTCGTGGAGAAGGTGTGATCGCATGGCGTTTAGGCAATACCGGCCATGCTTTGATGGCCTCTTTCATTCCCAAGCTCTCGTTCTCAGACATTATCTGGAATTTCGAACAGCTACTGAAAACCGACAGTTTGGGGGATTTCGGACATACGAGGTCTCCAGGGGCTATTGTCGTTTATCGTTTGCTTTACGAACTTTCGCAGATGGAATCCTTAAAAGCCTTTTTCACACTTTTTGCGTTTAAAGATATTCCGCTCCAGCATTTAAACGGCTACCCCGCTTATGTGGGAGCGATACGGGTTTTCTTTTCGATAATGCCTTGGCTTTCCCTTATTCCTTTGGTCTTGATTTCGCGATATTTCCTATCCGAAAAACAGGCAGCTTTTGTTCCGGCTGTCCTTGTACTGACGCCCGCGTTGACGCTAGCCTCGTTTCATCAGGACAGCTCGGTTGTCATGCCCCTGTTCACTCTGACCCTTTGGCTTATTCTAAAAGCCCTTCTCGATAAAAAACTTTGGATTGCCTTTTTGGCAGGTCTAGTGTGTTTTCTCGGAACATGGATGTCCATCAGCCTGTTTATTTCCTTGGCATGGGTATTAGGTCTTCCCTTATTGGCTGTTGTTTCCCATAAACTTCAAAAAAAACAGGAAAAGGCTACCTTTGATGTAAGAGTTTTTCTGCTGGCGCTTGCAGGAATTCTTCTTGCTGTCTTTTTTCTAAACACTGTTATGAATTTTCACTTTGCCGAGCGCTTGGGTTGGGCACTGAAAGTCCATCAACAATGGCGTCAAAGCATGGGGTGGGAGCCTAATGATACCGATACTTGGACCGTTATGTGCATCGTTGAATTCTTTTTATATGCAGGACCGGCAATCATCTTGTTGTCACTGCTAAAACTAGTCCAGGAACTAAAATCTCCTAAAAAACTTCTCAACCATGCTTTTCCCGCGTGGTTATGTTTTGCGGTATTGGGAGTTCTGGCCATAACGCACCATCAACCGGAAACCATTCGATTATGGCAATACATGCTTCCACTACTTGTTTTGCAATCCATTCAAGCCTTTTTTACAGATTCAGATACAACAGGCAACCTGCCAAAAGCAGCTAGAGTATCGATCTATTCAGTCCTGTTTTTCCAATCAGTCTGGGTAGCATTGCTCGAATGCTTTCGCCCCTTTATTTAAAATTCCAAGTCGCGATGGGATGCGTTCCCACGAGTCTTAGTTCTGAACGTGACGTTTATTTTTGCTATTGTTCGGGCACAAGTTCTGTTTCATGTCTGTGTTGCCGTTCTGCGTTCTCTCGCTTTGGCAACCTTTGCACTCAGTGAAATGAATTTCCAAAGGTTCTCAAACATGATCGGAAATATCATGACGATGATAGGCGACTTCCCAAACAACTCCCTTTGAAATATTCTGTTCTCCCAAAACATACCAGAAAGACAATTATCATATCACTTTACTGCAATTCAGCTCAAACGAATAGCAAGACCCTCGCGATTTTATCCATCCAAGTCCACTTTTACGATCGCATCTCCCGCAACGTTGAGAAGATCGTCGAAAGTAAGAACGTCCAAAGGAGTCATGAGACCGGGGGAAATACTCCCGCCGTCGAACCAGCGGCGGATGATCGCCGCCGGGAGGTAGCGCATAAGAATCGCTCCGTCGGTCATCACAAGATTACCGGTCCGAGTGGTTTGTTCATTACTCAACGTCACAGATAAGAGCGTTTCCGCCGTCAGACCTTGCTTTAATGCGCGGCTGTGCTCCAGGTCGTTCATCTGACGGATAATCCGTTCCAAAAGTATATACGCCCAACGGCGCCTTTGCGGTTTTAGCAATCGAATCACATCAAATAACCAAGTTGGTTGATCGCCCAGGTAAAACCAGGTATGTAGGTCGTGAAAGTCGTGCCGATTAGAAAGAGTCAATGTGTCTATGGTCGGAACCTCCAGGCAACGCTGGGTTCCGAACGGATCTTGGAACCGGATTTTGCGTGTCGAACGACCCAATGTCACTGGTTTGTCTTTCTCCTTTACCCTCGCTACGGGTTTAAAACCGCTATCGAGGACACCGCTCATGATAGAACCGAGACCAGAATCCGCGTATGCATGACGAAATTGGACAAAGGCAATGTGTGCTGAGGTCGCATCCGGCATGGTTTCCAACAGCTTGACCGTCAGCAATGTCGATACCCCAGGGATCACTCCAGTGGCTGTTGCCAGCATCAAGCCATTGCGTTTGGCCTCCGGCTCGAGAACTCTTAGGCGTTTGTAGTGGATTTGCTCGTTGGCGACGTCCAGATAACTTGCGCCCGCTTCGATAACGGTCTTGGCCACATTCGCACCATTCAAGGCATATGGTCCCATCGCATTTACGACCAACCGAGCTTGTTTACAGGCATCGCCCACGGCCCTTGAGTCTGAGCCATCTACCACCAATAGCCGAATGCGTTCGGCATCGGTGTCGCTTGTAGACGCAAGTTTTGCCATAAGTGCAGATAGTTTCGCAGCGTTTCGCCCGGCTAGAATCAATGGGTGGTCGGTCGTCTGTGCCAGCCCTTGGGCAATCGTCCGCCCCGCTAATCCATATGCTCCTAATATAAGTATTGTATCGTTCGTAATTTGCATTGTGATTGCCCATCAAGTTGCAGTTTGTGTTGTCACCATAGCACATAGAAACGATACCCGCTACGGTCACTGCAATGTTGAAAATACTCAAAGTCTCCCATCCGAAATCCGGCCACGCCTGTCATCGACTCTGAACAATGGATCTGAATCGACCTTCAATGTGTTAATCCAAGTTCTGGCGGCGTTTGAGTATTGCAGCCTTAAAAGGTAATACGTCCCGCGTGAGCGAGCTCCTTCCACTAGCGAGATCCCTGAGTCCCTTTTTTATCCTGTCGAGGGCTTGATAGGGCGGGGAGGCCAACGCGCTCAGAAGACCAAATCGCTATAGAGCATGACCCTAAACAATTGATTTTATGGACTTATTACACGCTGTCGTGGTCTCGTTGTCGTATACAGAATCTAAGTATTTGACAACACTAAGTATATTTATCGCTTGCGCATGACAAGTTTGCTGTTACACCCTCTGCACGGCAAAAACTTCCTCCACCGTAAGCGTGCAGGCACCAAACTGTTCGTCCACCTTGCCGGTCAGGATGAAGGGATGACCATAATCCAGTATCGAGCAGAAGCGTTCATACACGCGGGGGAAGAACGTGGTTTCGATCACACCGGTTTCGTCCTCGAAGGTGACGAATTCCATCGGGTCGCCCTTATGGGTGGACACCACCTTGCCGGTAATCAGCATCCCGGCCACGCTTACGCGCTTGCCTGCATGGTTGGACAGGTCGTTGGCTTTGACCATATTGCGGTGCTTGAGCGTATCGGCAAAAAGCGTCATCGGGTGGCGGTCGCACAGAAAACCCAAGGCGGCAAACTCCCGACGCAAGCGGGCAATGTCATTGTCAGGGGGAAACTTTGGTGGCGTGGCGGTTTTCGCTGGCTGTGCGAACAAATCCTGTTGCTGTTTGGTTCGCCGTCGTTCTTTGCGCCATGTGGCCAACTCCCATGCAAGTGCCGCATGAGAGGTGTTTGGGTGCAGGGTTGCAAACGCCCCGGCGTGGATCAACGACCGGGCTTCTTCGTCGTCGGGCCGAACGCGGTTGAGAAAATCCGTCAGGCTTTGGTAGGGTGCGCGTACTCGTTCACTGACAATACGGGCTTGTGTGTTTGCGGAAAGATGCTTGACCGCCATCAGGCCCACCCGTATCCAGTCTTTCCCCGCTGTCCAGCGGATGCCGCTTTCGTTGACATCGGGCGGCAGGATGTCCACACCCAAGCGCCTTGCCTCGGAGACATAGGCAAAGGTGGAATAAAACCCGCCTTGGTTGGAGATCACCGCCGCCATGAAAGCCGCAGAGTGATGGGCTTTCAGATAGGCTGCCTGAAACGATACCCGGATGTAGCTAGCTGAATGAGGCTTGCAGAAGGAATAGCCGTCGAAGGAAAGAATCATGTCCCAGACGATTTCGATTTGTGCATCTGTCACATCCCGTGCCCGTGCGCCCGTGGCGAAGCGCTGGAAATAGTCGAGCAGCTTTTTGTCCCGATCCTTGCGGGCCATCACCTTGCGCAAACCATCGGCGTCGGCATGATCGAAGCCCGCCAAGGCCACCGCCGCCAGTGAGACGTGCTCCTGATAGACCATAATGCCGTAAGTTTCGTCCAGCACGCCTTCAAGCAGCGGGTGGATCGCCTCCCACGGTTCGCCTTTGAGCCGCGCCAGATATTCGTTGATCCAGCGATTGGCCGCCGGGCGAATGATGGACGTGTGAATCACCATGTGCTCGTAATCTCCCACGCCCGATTTCTGCTGCAACAGGCGCGTGGCCGGGGATTCGATGTAGAAACAGCCCATGGTTTCGCCGTTGGAGATGCGTCCCTGGGTAGCGCGGTCGTCCTCCGGTTCCCAGCGGCTTTCGTCCACAAAACCGCCGTTTTGCTTGGCGGTGGCGATGGCATCGCGAATGACTCCGAGGCTGCGGTTGCCGAGCAGGTCGATTTTCAGCAGGCCGCTGTCTTCCGTGCCGTCCTTCTCCCACTGGATAATCGGCACACCCTTGGGCGCGATCTCCACCGGCACGTAAGAGTCGATTGGCTTGGGCGTAATCACCACCCCGCCGGAATGCACGGATAGATTGCGCGGGGTACCGATCAAACGCTGGGCATGGCGAATGATCTCCGGCCACGGTTCGGGGAAGTCCAGTTGCTTCAATTGCGGCAGGGCTTTGAGGCGGGTCAGAAGCGCGTCGTCGTCCGCACCATCCATCGCCCGCCAGAACCACGGCAGCCGTTTGGACACCTGCCCGATTTCCCGGTCCGTCAGACCATACACCTTAGCCACCTCACGGATGGCCGAGCGCGGCTGCAACAAGACGTGGTTGCAGACCATCGCTGCATGGCCCTTGTACTTATCCAGCACGGCCAGTTGCACGTCGTCGCGTTCGTCCCACGCAAAATCCACGTCGATATCGGGGGCGTCTTTCCGACCGGGATTGAGAAAACGCTCGAAGTACAGGTTGTACTTGAGCGGACAGACGTTGGTGATGCCCAAACAATAAGCCACGATGGAGGCCGCGCCCGACCCACGTCCGCAAATACGCGGGCTGTGCTTGACGATGTCTTGCACGATCAAAAAGTAAGCCGAAAAGCTTTTGTCGCGGATGGCGGCCAGTTCGTATTCCAGGCGTTGCACCACGTTGTCGGAAAGTGTTTTTCCGTAACGCCAGTGTGCCCCTTCATATGCTGCTGCACGAAGTTTCAAGGCCGATTCCGAGGCGCTTTCGTTGTTCCAACTCGGCATGACAAGTCCGAACTGCGGCCCGGAGTACTCCAGCCGTTCGGCCAGGGCGTAGGTTTCGCGGATGGCATCCGGCCAGACATCGAAACGCCGGATGTACTCCATCGACGGAGCCAGCCATGCATCCGGTGGGGCTATGTCATAGGCGTTCAGACGCGAAAGCGAGGTGTTGAGTGAAATGGCGCGTTGCAGTCGGTGGGCGGCGTAATCCTCTGGCAATGCAAAAAACGTCCCCGGTGTCGCCACGGCGGGAAGTTCCAGGGTTTTCGCGAGGTTGCGTATTTTTCTCGCCTGTTTCGAAGGTTTTCTCGGCAAGGCCGCAGCCACGAAAACGCCTTGTTCTTTCCATGGACGCAACAGCGTTTCGGATTGCGTCAGCACCACAAGACCCTCGGCATATTCCGGTAACTTGTGTTGTAGTGAAAAACTTTTGTCGCAATGCCGAAGCGTCAACAATCGGCACAAATTGCGATATCCCGCATTATTTCGTACCAGAACCACTGCCCGATGGCTCGCGTTCGGGTCGGTGATTTCCGCACCGACGATGGGTCGCACACCTTCTTCCCTACACGCCGCCAGAAAAGGCCACAAGCCGTACAGGTTGTCGGTGTCGGTCAGGGCGAGGCGGTCGTAGCCGCAAGCTTTGGCGCGTCGCACCAACTCCGCAGGCGAGCGAACACCCCACATGAGGGAGTAATGCGAGCGGGTAGTCAGGGGAATCATGGTCTGGAAGCTGGGGGGTGGGTGTTGGGATCTGGGGACAAGGAACCTAATACCTTAAAATGATTGATTTTTCTCCCGTCACCGGAAATCGTTCGACCCATACGAACGGCATCCGTCCCGAAACGGTCGCGGATGGCGTCGAGAGTGGCCACAAGTTCGTGTTTGTCGTTCTGCTCTTTGCGGATATCCTCGAACAGATCCAGTTGAGGCGGTGTGGGATAGCTCAGCCGGTCCAGTCTCAGCCGCATGTGACGAATCCTCACCCGGCGCATCCACGCTTTGTGCAACAAATCTTGGGCAACTTCAAATAATGTGAAATCATTGGCGGAAGGCGGCTTGATGATCCTCGTGCGGTGCATACGTTTACCATCGGAGTAATCCAACCACAATCCCATGCGTTTCGCCGCCATGCCACGTTTCCGTACGTCCGCGCACGCCTCTTCAACAAGAGCGTATAATGCACCTTCGATGCGGTGCAAATCGTTGGTATCATTGCCAAAATCGTGATCGGCGATGATGCGGGGGCGACGTTCGTCTACAGGCAGCACGGGGGAGTCGTCCATCCCGCGCAACAGGTTGTGAATGGTGGCGGCGCGTTTGCCGAAAATCACGTCCAGTTGAGCAGGCGTAAGCTGCGTAGCCTCGCCCACTCTCCGAAGGTTGAAATCCCGCAGGCGGAAAACGTCGGATGCCTCCAGTCCCGGAATCATGTGCAGCGGCAAAGGACGCAACAGGCGGCTTTCCTCGCCGGACGTGACGATGCGTTCTCCCGTGGGTTTGACCAGTCGTGACGCCACTTTCGCCAAGAGCTTGTTGGGAGCAACGGTCCAGATCGGCAAAAAACCCACATCTTTGTGCAATGTCTTGCGAATTCGCCACCCCACGTCCTGCGGCGGACCATGCAAGCGTGAGGTGCCGCTGAGATCCACGAACAGATGGCCTTGGGTGTCGGTCTGCTCGATCAGGGGCGAATACGGCAGGGCGCGTCCCAGCATCTCCCGCATGGCACGCTCGTAGCGGTCGGGATGGGGAGGTAGCACCACGGCGTCTTTGCAGTATCGAAGCGCCCGTTTCAACGCCATGCCCTTGCGCACCCCGGCTTGAAACGCCTCCTCGCTGTGGTCGAACACCGCCGCCCGCGCCGCCCCTTCCGGCGCGATAATCACGGGTCGGGTCTTCAGGCGGCTATCGACCAGCCGCTCGACCTCTACGGCGAAATCCGCCACGTTGAGGTGCAGAATGTCCCGTGCCGCGCCCATAATTACCCCCCATACAAACCCTGCTCGGCCAGCAGTTCCGCCAGCCGCCGGGCGTTTTTGGGGGCTTGCCCGGAAACATGGTTATTGAAGAAGATCAGCCCCTTCTTCGCTCGACTTCTCATTCGTCCGATGGTTTCCTCGGCCCACGGGCGCAACTCGTCGTCCGAATAGTCGTAATCGAAGGGATGGGCATTGCCCCTGTTCTGCCACCCGGCGGCGTTGCGACCGTGAAAACGCACGTAGAATTGCTCGGGATTGGTGACAACATCCAAGGCCGGGAACAGGTGCGGTAGCTTCGGTTCATCCACGGCAACCAGTGTCACCTTGCGGCGCTCCAACTCGGCAAACACCCGGTCATGCGCCCACGATTTGTGCCGAAACTCCACCGCCACGGGCAACCCGTGCAAGGCGTCCAAAAGATGCGCCAGATAGCTGCGGTTCTTCGGGATACGGTCAAACGAGGGAGGTAACTGCACCAACACTGCTGCAAGTTGATTGGCTTGTGTCAAGGGTGCCAGAGCATCCCGGTAGCGAACGATGTTCTCCCGCCAGATGTCGCTATCCACTTCGTGCGTCAGGGTTTTGGTGAGCTTGGCTGCAAAAGGAAAACCGGGCGGTGCTTGCTGGCGCTGGCGTTCAATCATCTCCGGCGTGGGCATGCGGTGCCATGTGTAATTCAACTCGACAATGGGAAATTCCTCGGCGTAGCGGGCCAGCATCTCCGTTTGTTTGGTGCCCTGCGGATACACGCCCGCCTCGATCCATTCGCGATAGGAATAGCCACTGCATCCGATGAGTAATTCTGCTGTTTGCGCCTGTTTAGCCATTGCCCATTCTCACAAACCCGCCACGCCATCCGGCCCGCGTTGTACGCCCACCACCTTGCCCTGAATCAGCACGTCATCGAAGCTGTACCGCTGGGGCGAAAAGGCCGGGTTTTCCGGGCGAAGCTCGATATGATCGTCATGGCGAAAGAAGCGCTTGACGGTGGCCTCTTCGTTGTGAACCAAGGCCGCGACGATCTCGCCGTTTTCCGCATACTGGCGCGGGGTGCAAATCACCAAATCGCCGTGAAGAATGGCGGCATCCTTCATGGATTGGCCTTTGATCCGCAGGGCGAAGAGGTTGGGATAGCGGTACAACTCGCGATCCACCACCACCGTGCCGCCCCATTCCTGCTGAGCATACAAAGGCAGACCGGCGGCAATCTCACCCACGATGGGGATTTCGCGCCCGCGCTCCACGCCGGAGACTTCGCCAAGCGGGTTGAGCAGGTGAATCGTGCGGCTGTAGCGACCCTCGCGCCGGATGTAGGCTTTCTTTTCCAGTTCTTCCAGCAATTGCCGGATGGCCGAATAGCTTACCCCGAACGCCTCGCCCATTGCCCGCAGGCTGGGGACTTTGCCGTTCTGGCCGATTTCTTTTTCCAGGTAGGCCAACAAACGGGCCTGTTTTTCCGTTAGTTCTTCGCGCATGGGGGTACCTCCACAAACCATTGCTCCCCCCCAGTGTACTCATGATAATGTTTATGTCAATGTTTATACAATGGAGCTATTTGTTTAGGACTGACTCATCCCCAGTAAAATGGAAGAAAGGGAGCGCTCACGGTAATCTCTTTAGCGACCAAACCAATTTGGAGGTTGCCGTAAGTGTGCGTAAACGTAAAGGTATGTGGATCATTGACATTGACTTCAGACATCAGGTAATAAAGCGCTTGTCTATCGGCATCTCTCCTGTAGCCGGATAGCGATTCGAAAAAACGCACTATCCACAATTCATGCCGACCATGCCAGAGTCCGTAACAAATTTTCGCAAAAGTTATTCATCCGGTCGAATTAATACGAGCCCTTGTCAAAAAAAACTACACAGTCTTTTTATTTAAGGTTTCAGACACTTAGACGCCAACCGGTCCTATTTATATCCTCAACCATCGCTAGCTTGGATCATGCTTCAAGAATCCGACAGGTCGTTTTCTTTGGCAAATCGAATGATTTCCAGTAAAGATTTGAACCCCAGTTTATCTTTGATTCGCTGCACGTAAGTGTTGACCGTGCTCGCACTCAATCCCATTTTTTCGGCAATATCCACCGAGCGCAACCCTTCGGTCAAATTTCGCACGACCTGAAGTTCTCTCTGTGTCAGTTCGTCCACAAGGGACTTTTCGATGTCTATCCCTCGATCGAACAGCATTTTCTCAAGCATTTCGGAAAGATAACGTTCACCCTGAAAAACCTTTCGAATCGCTTCGATCAATTCCTTAGAGGAACGTTTCTTGCTTAGATAAGAGGATGCTCCAGCACGTAAAAACGCTACAGCGTGGCTGTCTTCTTCATACATGGAAAACATGATTACTTTGGGAGCACAAGGATAGGATAAAAGTTGTTTGACCAATTTCGGACCCGTATGCCCGGGCATGTTTACATCCAAAACAACCACGTCAGGACGTGCACTTTCAAGTTTTTCAAGCAGTTCAGTGGCACTTGCCGCTTCCCCGCATACGTCCATTTCGGGAATTTCCGCCAATAATCTCGTCAGACCGGTTCTGACGATATCGTGGTCGTCGGCGATAAACACTCGAATCATTACTCGCCCTCCTCCATCAACCTGTCTTTCTGAAGAACAACCGTTACGCAGGTGCCATTTCCGGGAGTGCTATCGATTTTATAATTCCCTCCAAGCCAACGAGCACGTTCTTTGATTCCAAGAATCCCGAATCGACTGGATCGACCCACCATGTTCGGATCGAAACCTTTTCCATTGTCCCGAATTTGCAGACGCAGTCCACCCTTCACCCAGTCGAAACGGATAGAAGCTTCGGAAGCCTCTGAGTGGCGGGCGATATTCGTCAATGATTCCTGGACGATGCGATACAAAGACGTGCTTTGGGCAGAATGGAGCCAATCCATTTCTACTGTACAATCCAAGGAGATGTTCGTGGAACACTGATTCTTAACTCGTGAGATCAGAACTTCGAGTGCTGCTGAAAAACTCTGGTTTTCCAACTCTGGCGGGCGCAATTTGCTTAAAATTAGATTGATGGAAATGTGTACGGCATCCAATAAACGACTCGCCGAATCCAGTCCTTCTAACACCCGATCTTTTTCCAGAAACTCAGAGTCACCTATCAGTTGCAAGCGGTCCAATTCCATACGTAAACCGGTGAGAATCTGACCTAACTCGTCGTGGATGTCCTGGCCGATCCTTTTACGCTCTTGTTCCTGAATCGAGATCAGACTATGGGCCAATTTCCGAATTTCGGCTGTCTGTTCACGAACCCGACGATTCAATGCGTACCGCTGCATGAAATTGGCGCGTAGCAGAAAATAAACGATATGCCCGACGGCGGCCATGGTCCAGATCACTCCAAGCAACCAGACAAAGGGGACACCGACAAGCAGATAATTCAAATGTTCGGGAAAGGGAATAAAATAACCGAACCAATACACGATCACCATAGAGAAAACAATGAAAATCCGCTGTCGAAGAGGCACGATCAGCAATACCGTTAAAAGAGGCGCAGTATAGATTCCATATGGCAAAGGAGAATCCAGACCGGCCACTGAACCTGTCATGTAGCCGGTGAATCCTGTGATCCAAAGGAAAGTCACACATGCGATGAAAAAGGGTTTTCTTCTGGCTGACGGGACGAAACGAAAAATCGACAAGACGGCCAGGCTCGTGCAAATGACTATGAGACGCCATTGGGCGAGCATTAAAAATTCTTTCGAGGAAAAATCGAAAACGAGAAAATCCGTGGGCCATGCCCCTGCCACGAATAGAATAATCACAATGGCAGTGACTCTCAGGTTGATCACCGTCAACCTTTTGGCATGGGCATCGAAAGCCGCCAGTTCATCTACCTCGGCGTTTCTCAGGTAGTTGTAATCCAGATCATAGGTATGCTTGGACTCCTCGTACAGTCCGAAAAAGAATTCTTTAATATCCGTATACGGTTTCATGGAGAATTTATCCCGTCATCTGGTTTTATTTAAAGCGCTCCCTGAATAATAATAGATGGACATGATATAGCCTAGAAATTCCTTTTTCGCTCATATTTGCCCTTTTATTTCTTCAATGGCGCCAACAGAATTGTTTATTTATTTTTCATTCACCTTGGTGGATGAAAATAATTTTAACATTTTTTTGGATTTATTCGTGTAAAGTGGACTTTCGTCTATTTTATATCATGAACTCTCTACTTTATAGTGGAATCATTATTGTTCCTTTTCAATGTAGGAGGTTCCAATGAACAAAATTTTAAACGAGAAAAAGATCGGTTTGAAGTTCATTTGTGCAATTCTAATCGTCTTTGTGTTTTCCATCGTCGGTTGCGACTCGAATTCCTCGTCTTCGTCAAAAAATATCATAGACAATGATCCTTTAGGGGGCGAAGCCTGGCCGGAACCGGAGATGAATTCCGCCAATCAATACGATATGAATGCTATCGATACGGAAGAAGAACCTTTCGAAGGCTATCATCCGTTGGGGCATAAGCGGACTTCGCTCGTCACTGTGGATGAAGTGGCGCTTTTAACGCCTCACTTTGACTATTCAACGAACGATTACGAAATCGGTTGGGTGCGGGACGATACGGAAAACAACTTTGACTCCCTCGGTGTGGTCGAGGATTCGGATAGTTTATTCATCAATGAATATGACCAAAATCCTGAACGAACCGCCATCGCTTCCGGAGATTGGAACGGCGATGGCAAAGAGAGCGTCGTTATTGCTCATCAAAAAGATGATGGCAGTTATCTGACGTTTTTCGACTACGTTGCCGGAACCGGCTTACAAAGAAGCCATCGCATTACTTTGGGAGATGGTCCCCGTAATACAGATGTTGCTTTGGGAGATATCGACGGGAATGACCCATTCGATGGTAAAGAACTCGCGTCGGTTTTCGTCAATAATGGTACGTTGACCATTCAGGTTTGGGATTACAACGATGGCGAATGGTCAGAACTCGATAGTGTCGTTCTCGATGATGAAACGTACTCCAGTCCCACAATCGCCACCGGAGATATCGATGGCGACGACAAGGACGAAATCCTCGTTATGGCGCTGAATGTCTACACACCCAATGGAAATTCAACATTGGTTTCAGGGGCCTGGGTTTTCGACTACTCGGATGGCAATTTGACAGAAATGCAATCCTGGAGCGAAATTAATGACTATGTTGCGAGTGCCACGAGTGCGGTCATCGGAGATTTCGATGCGGATTCTAACGATGAAATCGTCCTTTTCGCTGTCACCGATGGGCGAGAGGTTTTTGGGGAGGTTTGGAATTACGAGGACGGCGAATTCTCGAAAGATCATGAGTTCGAAAGCTCTTTTTCCTCAACGTACAAATTTGATACAGCCACTTTCTCGAGAGGAGTGATACAAACGGCAGTTGGTGATTACGACGGAAATGGTAAAGATGAAGTCGTACTGGGATTGAATATTGTACCAAGCAATCCGTTATCTACTACAACAAATTCGTGGCATACATACTACTGGCTTCCTGGCATAGACCCAGCTGGGATTAGCGAGTCAAGTTCGCGTGTTCCAATCCAAACCAGCGACTCACTTGGCTTGGGAGCCATGGGGCAAACACAAAGCACTCAAGACCTTCTGGTCGTTTCAGAGGTTGTATTCGAAGGAATGGATTATAGTATTACGTGGACAACCTACCAAAGCCAAGTCAATGCTGAGAGTTACCATTACTACTTCGAAGAAATGCAATCGCAAAAAATCGTCCGCTCCAGTTTTAAAACGTTGAATGGTCCGAACCTCGTGATTGGTGATTTCGATGGCGACGGTATCACCGTGGAATACACGGGTGAATCCTGGGATCATCTGTCCAACCCCATTCCCGTCGTGGTCATGGCTGCGCCTCCGTCTCAGGAGCATCTCCCACAGCATTTTTCGGGAACGGAAGCTTCGTACATCACCGGAAAAAGTTCCTCTTCCGAAACGGGAACCATCGACACTTCCACGTTGGAAGTCGGAGTATGGGGAGAAATGGAAGCGGAGGCTTTAGGTATTGGAATAAAGGTTGGATACAAAAACGGTATCGAAACGGAATGGACCGAAACCGATACGGAAGCGCATAGCGTCGAATTCGAAAACACATATACGATCGATCATTTGTCCAATTACGTCATTTTCCAGGGAGCGGTATACCGTGCCTACAGATACAAAGTCATTCGTTCACCAAACCCGGAGGATATAGGCACGTATATGAAAGTGGAGCGTCCTGTCGGTACGAATATGTGGACGTGGACACTTAACCATTACAACGCATGCAACGGAACGGCGCCCGATATCGGTGCCGAAACTCTGACGAGCACTCCCGGCGAAGTCGTCACCTATCCCCGTCCCTACGATAGGGATAAAATTCTCGCCAATGTCGATTGGTTCGAAAAGTCAGGAACCGTAACGTTGGGAGATGCTTCCTTGGGAGCCAACGGTACATCGATAAAATTGGAAGAAGAAACCGGGCACGAAGAAGAAATGACGCAAGGCTTTTCCGAAGAGGCCGAAGTCGGTTTATTATTAGGAGACCGCTTTTTGGGAGAAGGTACGGAAAGCAGTGTCGGTCTGTACGAACATTACAGCTTCGCTTCAGGAGATAGCTATAAATATACTGTAGGAACCTCAACGGAATATGAATCGAGCGTCAATGGAATCGTTCACTGTTTCAGCACGGATCCGGCGATTCTGGCAGACAGAGAACTTGGTTGTATCAATCCCGAGGATTTTCCCATGAGTGGAGATTTCCTCGAATATCCATATTTCTACGATCAGCAATTCGATTACAACTGGGGGATGTTCGTCTACAAGTTAAATCGTGAAGACGTGGGTCTTAGTTACAGCGTCGTGAACTACTGGGTCGATGACCTGGGATCGGGATACGGTGAAATAGAACAAGAAGAGCACCATACGTCCCTGCCTCCGGGATATGGCCAGTGCTACCTGTGCAACGAAGGCGGTTGGTGCGACGACGGCGATGCCTGCACGTTAGGTGAAACCTGCCAGGGAGATACGACATGCGGCGGTGGAGAAGACATTACCGAGTCTTCGCACGCCCCTGCGCTGGATGACGGTCATTTCGCCCTGTTCGAAACGCCGAAATCTTTCCAAGATGCGCAGAATATCTGCAATTGCTGGCAACCCAACGGGCAATTGGTCTCGCTTCGAAGCCAATCGGAAGTGGATGCTCTAACCGAGTTTCTCGGAGATTCGTTCTCCAGTTCGATCTGGATCGGTGCCAGCGACCACGAGAAAGAAGGACAATGGCAATGGCTGGACGGCGCAAAATGGAGCGACGATGTTGCCAACTGGGGTGCAGGAGAACCCAACGATGCCCTGAACAACGAAGATTGCGGTACCATTCATCCGAATGGTGAATGGAACGATTATACATGCTCGGAAGAACTGAAATTTGTCTGCATGAATCCAGCCCCCGACCTTGAAGATGGGTTGTATGCCGTGTTCAATCGTGGAGCAACCTGGGAAGACGCCCAAACGATTTGTGAAAACTGGAAAGATCACGCGCACTTGGTTATAATCGACAATGACGATGAATGGGAAAATGTCAAGGAGTTGCTTTCCTCTTCGTCAAATAGCAATTGGATCGGCGGTCACGATTATTATACATCCGGAGATCGCACGTGGAAATGGATGAACAACGATGGAATCGACAATACCTACTGGCAAAGCGGACAACCTGACAATGAATACGGTATCCAGCACTGCATTGCGACAGATTCCGATAGCAGCCATGAATGGATTGACGATTTCTGCAATGCCAAGAAATCCTTTGTTTGCGAGCAGATGTTTCCCGATCCCGTGGCCACACAAGGGAACCTGGCGCTATTCGACATGACTTACAACCAGGAAAGAGCCCAGGAATTTTGTGCCACCTGGACGGAAGGTGGTCACTTGGCTACGATTGACAGCGCAGAAAAACAGGCTGACCTTGTCACTCTTTTGAATGGGTACAATGAAAAAGTCTGGCTGGGTGGTCATGATATCAGAGTCGAAACCATAGGCCAATTCTGCGTCTCTATAATTTGTTATCCGGTTACCTACCTGAAGAGAGATGGTTGGGAGTGGCAGGACGGAACGCCCTGGAGCTACGAAAACTGGTACACTGATGAGCCGGACAATAAAAACAATAGCGAAAATTGTATCGAGGCATACACGGACAACGAACGCTCTTGGAATGACGTTTCTTGCGACTATCTTCGCAATGTAGTCTGTGAATCGCCGTAACGAAAAAATACTCCATCCGAGAGGTTTCATGAACGATCGACAAACCACCACCATCTCTTTGATTCTACTCATGAACCTTCTCGTATGCCTCCTCGGAGCCGGTGGTTGCTCCGAGGAGGCGAAACCATCATTGAAAATCGGCGTGATGCTTCCATTGTCCGGTCCCGAGTCCATGCAGTGGGAGCGCTCTTTGAATTGGGCACTCGAAAACGTCAATGAATCCGGCGGTGTGGCCGGTAGAAATCTCGAATTGGTCTATACTGACACGTTCGTAACCGGCTACGAAGATGCCGCCCAGAATTTCGTGAACGATCCCGAAATTCTGGGCGTCATCGGACCGGATACCTCGGACGGCGTTTTCGAAACGGCCTCGATATTTCTCGATGCCGGAAAGGTGTTCGTAACGCCTTCCGCAACGGCGGCCGAGATTTTCCGTGCTTTCGCGGGAAAAGGATATTTTTGGCGTACCGTCGAATCGGATACGGCGCAAGTCAAAGCCTTGTTGCTTCTCATACAGGAGAGTGACGCCGAAAGCATCTCTCTCATCAGTTCCAACAACCGTTATGGAGCGACTTTTTTCGATTGGTTCGGATTTTTCGCAACCGAACTCAATTTGGATGCGAAAAACGTGATTCGATACAATTCCGACCTGGAAAGCTGTGATGAAGCGGTCGAAAAAGCATTAAGCAACCAGCCGGATGCTCTTGTGGTTGCGGTGAGCGAACCGGAATCCGCAGCATGCATCGTTCGCCAGGCGCGACAGTTCGATCCCGATATCCACCTGCTGCTTTCCGATGCAGCTCAAACCTCTTCGCTTCTGGATGAACTCGGGGACGAAGCCGAAGGCGTGGAAGGCATTCGTTTGGCTTCGCATCCCGAATCCGGTTTCGTGGAAGCTCATCTGGAACGTTTCGGTGAACGGCCTGCCGAATATGCAGCCAACAGTTACGACGCCCTTCTTCTGTTGGCTTACGGATTGGAGGTTTCCGGAGGATTGGGAGGAGGTTATCTTGCCGAGGCAATGACCCGCGTTGTTGCCGGAAATGGTGAGGTAACGAGCTGGGGTCGGGATGGTGTCTCGGAAACTCTGGAACGACTGCGAAAAGGTTCTTTTCCAGACATTTCGGGAAGCACCGGACTGCTCGATTACGACGAAACGGTGCAAACCGACCTTGTTTCGTCCACTTACGCACATTGGAAAGTTGAAAACGGAGAATTCGTTGAGGATAAATGGTTTACGTCCGGGTACGATCAATCCATCGATCGGTCCTTTGCATCCCATGCAAAACAACAGCTCCTCGATAACGAGAGTGATTATCAACCGGGTGATCACACGGGATCGTGGGCGTTGATTGCAGCCGTTTCCTCGGGATGGACCAATTACAGACACCAAGCTGATGCACTGGCGCTTTACCAGATTCTGAAAAGTAACGGTTTTGATGACGATCACATTCTGCTGATTCTCGCGGACGATATCGCGGATTCGGGAAAAAATCTCCATCCGGGCGAGATCTATAACGAGGTGGGAGGAGAAAATCTGTATCACGACGTCGAGGTGGATTACCTGCTGGAGAATCTTACGTCTTTCGACATTCTTCACATCCTGGCGGGAGAAAGTACGGAAGTACTTCCAACCGTCGTGGAGAGCGGTCCGGGAGACAACCTATTCATCTTTTTCGTCGGCCATGGAACGGACGAAGGGCTGAAAGTCGGCGCAACCGATCACCTCGATTGGAACGGAGGCGTAGTTTCGAATATGACCCCGAAATTGTTGGCGGAAACTTTATCGAAAATGTATGAACAGGAACGGTATCGGCGAGTGCTTCTGGTCGTGGAATCCTGCCATTCCGGCTTGATGGGACAAGAAGTGGATACCCCAGGCGTCGTGATGTTTACATCATCCAATGAAACGGAAAACTCCATAAGCACCCAATACGACGTGGGAATGGATACCTGGCTCGCAGACGAATTTTCCTATGAATTTCAGAAACTTTGCTTGAACCAACCTTCGACGGATCTTGTCGCTGTCTACGAATCCCTCTATCTGCATGTCTACGCAAGCCACGTTCAAATAAAGGCTTCTGATGCAGGGAATATTGCAACAATGTCCCTTGACGAATTTCTCTCATCGACAGTTGGGAACCGTTGAACCGGATAGAAATCACAATGTCTCTGATCTTCTCCCGAAAGAGTGGAAACCAGTACTGATCCTCACGACAAAACCAATATCAGCGATTCTCAAAAATGATTAAAAGTGTCGCCAAACCACTACTATCCGGTTGTTGGTTTGAGAAAATGAGATATTCTGTGTGAAATCAAAGAGATAAGGTAGATCATGAGGCGAATCGATTTGAAATGGCTGCTATCCCACTTTCAGAAACGATTTACACAAACGGTTGAAGACGGCCTGTCGGAAACTGGGGATTCGTGAAATGACCCTCCACGAACTGAGGCATGTCTGTGGGTCGAACTGCATGATGCAGGCTGGTCCGGCCTATGCCCAGGCAGTCTTGGGTCATACGGACATTATCACAACCGTTGACACCTACGGACACCTTACGGCTCCGTATCTGGCCCGGCAAATGAACCTCATGTCAGTTGACTCGGAAATGATCCAGGAAACAAAGAAAATGGCACTGGAACTTGACGGCCATGAGGATGAAAAAGTCCGGCAGGTGGCGGGTCAATTCCTGCAACTTTGTCAATATTTGTCAATGTAAACGAAAAACGGGCACTCACGAGGTTTCGTAAGTGCCCGGAATCTTTGGTCGGCGTGAGAGGATTTGAACCTCCGACTTCTTGGTCCCGAACCAAGCGCGCTACCAGGCTGCGCTACACGCCGTGGAAGTGTCCTTTTAGTCTGAAGATGGGAACGTGTCAAGTTTCCAGTGCATTTTTTATGATATTTCAGCACCCGAATGGACTCACCCTCAGTATTTTTAAAAAGAACCTGCCATGACGCAACTATGGAAGTGTCAAGTTTCCATAATGAGATGACCCATGACGAGCCCCCACACCATTTTGTACTGGATCGAACACCATGTAGTCGACCTCGTTAAAAAACTCTGGCCAGTGTGGTTGCAGAGGCCATGTACATGACCAAAGCAGGCGTGCAAGCCCTGGGATGGACAATGCAGATTCGCCTCACTGCCAAACATGCCAGTAAACGTGTCTGACGCTTCTTTCGAAATGCATTCTTGGAAATCGAACCCATCCAGTAAACTTTGGCTACAGGATTCGCTCCTCCGAACGCACCCGTTGGCATTCCAATCAGATGGACCGAATACGGACGCAATCAGACTTCGTGCACAGATATACACTGAAATGCTTAGGGATAGTCGAATTTCGGATCATCCTCGAAACACCGACCATCGGTCCAGTCCGGATGTTGTTCACCAAAATCGATCACCCGGAAATGCTCGATACTCAGGTTGTCGAAATTCCAAACGCCATCCTGATCCGCTTCCATACCAAACTTTGTATAAGGATTTTCCGGGAACGATAACACATGGACCGCTTGAAGCTCAATACCGCCGCCAATGTCTACAAGATACATTCCGTAGGTTTTAAGTGCCTCGGCGATGATTTTTTCGATATCGTTGAGACCGCTGGTGTCGTACCCCGGATCCAGTTGCACGAGTGCCCCCTCGGGGAGGTAGTCATCACCCTTCTTGTAGCCATCGCTTTCCGTTGCAGGGTCTACCGGACCACCGCTACGAGCATAGGTGGTGGAAAATACTAGAGCATGATCGATTTTCCCCGCTTCCAACTCATGGGGCCAGATCATGCCGCCCATCAGAGAGAATCCCGAGCCTCTCGAAGACATACCGTCCGGAAAAATTCCCGTTCCATCCAGACTTATGGAGTTGGCCCAACTGGCACTCCAGGTTTCTCCGTTGGTACACCCCTGCCAGATATCGAAAGACATATTGTTTTCCGTATCGATAATCACCATACGACCGTCGTTGCTGTCATCTGGCATGGTCCAGTCCGGGATCGGCACGTCTAAAAGAGCAGTTCCACACCCCCAGTTGTTGATTAATTCCAAGCGATAACGTTTGGTCGAAGCATCGGCAAGATAGATTGGCATAGTCCACTTGGTCAAAGTAATGAAAAAGCCGTTTTCCTCCTGATCCTTAACCAACTTTTCGATCATCGCTTCCGAATTGGAGTGTATCGTGGGGTTTTCTCCGATAGGGGTGTTGATGGGTGACTGATCGCTAAAAGGCGGCCCATTTCCCAAGGTAAATTTTCAGGTTCCAGGTGATCGGGAACCGCTGGGATATTCGGAGGCATGTCACAGGCGAAACAATCGCCCCCAGTCGTGGATTCACAGGAACTAGGCTCCGATCGGCCATATTCGCTGCTTCCATTATCTTCGTAATCATCGTCCCCATCATCACTCCCGCCACATGCCACGAAAATGAAAATCGTAGTAATATAGAAAACAAAAAAATACGTTTTCTGATGCCCCTTAGTCATTGGCAACCTCCAAACCTTAAACTATATAATTTCTTATATTAATATAGAGTACAAGGCAGAATTATACAAATTGCAGAAAAAGGTGGAGAGTCAGAGCAAACTCGAGCTTTCTGTAAGTGCGCCACGTTCCAACCAGAGCATCGGATTTCGTAGAAGTGACCTTTCAGCACCCAACATTCAGGAACACACATCCAGTTCTCGTGGCCTGGATTGGCAGTTCCCTTTCCTCGTAATAAAGCCTCTCTTTTCCTGCAAAAATTCTTTACTGGATCATAATTTGGAAGAGCTCAACAAGTGTAAAAAGGGATGGAAACAACAAAACACGATTAAATTGCAATTTCTACATTTGCCTAATACTGGTTTTCAATTCACCAAGAGAATCTCATTCATAGTATCCCTGATAAGTATTTTCTTCACAGGCTGAATCCGGTATTCCATCACAATCCTCCTGAAAAATTGACTCAAAAAAAGCGAAACGGTACGTTTCTGCAAAATCACACGAATATTCCACCGTTTTAAACTTGACTTTATGCATCTTTCATGCATTATAACTGCATTTTGTTGCATATTTATGCATTTTAAAGGCGAATCCTATGCAAGTCCGAAAAATCAAACTCGACCGTATCGCCTCTTCAACGCGCAATGCCTCGCTTTCTCCCGACGTGCTCGTCGGAGACGAAATCGTCTGCGAGGAAGGTCACCTGCTGGCTGTGCGTATTCTCAACAGCAAGTACACCTACAACCGTATCGAGGATATCAACGGGCGGATGATCAAACTCCACCGCGACGATATTCTTGCAGGTGTTTTAGGCTACCGAATGGCGCTTAAAGGGTATGCAGGAGTAGTGCCCGATACGCTCGCCGCCGGAGATACGGTACAAGTGCTCAACTTGGGAGGCGTGCTGGGACGTTGCACCGCCATCAACCCGGAGTTGGGTGACCCCTTCGAGGCCGAAGTGCTGGGTTCCATTCTGAAATTCCCCCGTGTCGGCGACCGCGTGGGCCAGCCAGCACGCATCGAATCGAACGGAATCGAACCTAGCGAAACTCTCGCCAAGCTGCCGCCTCTCGTCTTTGTGGCAGGCACGAGCATGAACAGCGGAAAAACCGTGGCCGCCACCGAAATCGTCCGAGCGCTTTCCCATCAAGGCATGCAGGTCGCTGCCTGCAAACTAACCGGTGTAAGTCTGATGCGCGACGTTCTCGCCATGAAAGACGCCGGGGCCAGCCGTATCCTCGACTTCACCGATGCCGGGGTCGTCTCTACACGAGGGGCACGGATTCTTCCCGTCTCTAAAGGACTTATCAACTTCCTGGCTTCCGAGAAACCCGATCTGATCGTAGCCGAACTGGGTGACGGTCTGTTGGGCGATTACGGTGTATCGGACATCCTTTCCGATCCCGAATTCCAACAGGCGGCTTCGTGTCACATCGTATGCGCCCCCGATCCCGTAGCGGCCTATGGAGCAAAAGAAATTTATCACCAGCGTTTCGGCTTGACCATCGACGCCATGGCCGGACCGGTAACGGATAACGGCGTAGGCCGGGGATACATCGAAAACCAACTGAAACTCGCCGCACACAACGCTCGCTACGATCTGGAAGGATTGGCCGGAGTGGTACTGAAGGCACTGGAAAAAGTGGAGAAACCGGCATGAACGATCTGCGAGTAGCGGTCCTCGGCGCTGGAGGCATGGCAGGAGGCGAATTGCTACGCCTGCTTGCGGGACATCCGAACGTCTCCGGACTCCACGCCTACAGCCATAGTCACGAAGGCAAACCCGTTCATGCCGTGCATCGCGGTCTTCGTCATCTGCTGGCTCTCGATTTCGAGGCGTTTTCCCCTTCGAAAGTTCTCGAAGATGCCGACGTGCTGTTTTCTGCTCTGCCCCATGGCAAAAGCATGAGTTTTCTTGCGGATCTGACCGACTCCGAGCTTCCCTGCATCGTCGATCTGGCCGCCGATTTCCGTTTGCATGACCGTGAAGCATTCGAACGTTCGTTCATGCCGCACACCTGTTTCGATCTCGTCTCCCGGTACCGCTACGGACTTCCCGAAGCGTTTCGAAACGACCTCAAAGGACACAGCCGTATTGCGAATCCCGGTTGTTTTGCCACGGCAGTGCAACTGGCCTTGTTGCCTTTGGCTAAGGAATCGATATTACCTGTAAATCCGGCCGTCTATGCCGTTACCGGCTCCTCGGGATCGGGTATTCATCCCAAACCCGGTACACATCATCCGCATCGTCACGGGAATTTCTGGGCCTACAAACTGCTTGCCCATCAGCACGAGCCGGAAATCGTCCAGACTATCGAAACCGTCACGGGACAAAAGCCGTCGATCCGCCTGCTTCCCCACTCGGGTCCGTTCGTGCGTGGCATTCACACGACGACCTACCTGGAACACGAAATTTACAGTGATTTAGATGCCGAAACGCTCTTTCGGGATTACTATAGCGATCACCCGTTCGTCACGGTAACCGAAGCGCCACCACAAGTAGCCGAAGTGGCAGGAACAAACCACGTCCACGTGCACGTCACGCAATCGCAACGGGAACTCGTCATTACGCTGGCACTAGACAACCTCGTCAAAGGTGCAGCGGGACAAGCCATTCAGAACATGAACCTGTCGCTCGGACTGGAAGAGACGGCGGGATTGCAGATCGCGGGAGGTTTTCCATGCTAAGCGCTCCTCCTCAAATGCCTGTTTATCAACAGCTTCCCTTCGAAATCGTCTCAGGTCACGGCAACGTAGTCATCGACTCCGAAGGCAGGGAGTATCTCGACATGTACGGCGGTCACGCCGTGGCAGCACTAGGGCACGCCCATCCGGCTCTAACCAAAGCCATTGCGCAACAGGCCGAACGACTGACTTTTTACTCCAATGCGGTCGACCTGAAAATCCGACGGAAGTTTTGTGAAAAACTCGTGGCCATGGCCCCGGAAAACATGTACGCCGCCTTTTTGTGTAACAGCGGAGCGGAAAGCAACGAAAACGCGCTGACGCTCGCCCGGATCGTCACGAAGCGAAAAACCGTCGTAGCCTTCGAGGGTGGATTCCACGGACGCAGCCTGCTGATGCTTTCCATTGGCGGTATCGAAAAGTACCGTAAGCTCGCTTGCCTCGAAGGTGAACCGCTGTATCCTCACGTCAAAATCGTACCGTTCAACTACACCGATGCAGCGCTGAAAGCTATCGGCGACGGCTGCGCGGCGGTCGTGATTGAACCGGTACAGGGACTTGGCGGCGCGCGAACGGCGGACAAGGCTTTTTTGCAGGCGCTACGTGATCGCTGCGACGAAACCGGCTCGCTGCTGGTATTCGACGAAGTGCAGTGCGGCACAGGACGAAGCGGTGCGTTCACGGCTTCGCAGGCGTTGGGCGTCCACCCTCATGTTCTGACGCTCGCCAAAGGTCTTGGCGGAGGATTTCCCGTAGCAGCCACTTTGGCCGACCGGAACATCACCGATCAGATCGGACCAGGTATGTTGGGTACGACTTTCGGCGGCGGACCTGTAGCCTCGGCGGCGGGACTGGCAACCCTGGAAACGCTCGAAAAAGACAAACTGATCGACAACGCCCACCAACTCGGCAAGTTGCTTCACGAGGAACTGTCAAAAATCCCGGGAGTCAAGAACGTTCGGGGTTTGGGACTGCTTGTCGGCATCGAAACGGAAGCGGAAACGAAAGCGATACAGCCGGTACTTAGGGATCGTCACTTGATCCTTTCGGGAAGCTGCATTGATCCTCACGTTCTGCGCGTCATGCCGCCACTGACATTGACTCGAGACGAGGCGCTGCGATTTGTCTCGGCACTGAAAGAAGTTTTATCCAAACTATAATCAACCCGTTTTCACACGATGGAGAACTTTCCAATGAACACAAGAATCGAAGGGTTGAAACAAGCCCAACCCTATTTCAGACTGTACAGAAACGAAACATTCGTCCTGAAAATCGGCGGCGGTATTCTGGACGATGAAAACAAAAAAAACTCGCTGGTCGAGCAAATCGCCCTGTTGTGCGACCTCGGCATCCGGATTGTGCTCGTGCACGGCGGTGGTCCCCAGGCCACTCGTCTCTCACGTCAATTGGGTATCGAACCGGAAATCGTCGCGGGGCGCCGGGTGACCTCCGACAAAGTGCTGGACATCGCCGTCATGACCTACGCCGGAACGATCAACACCGACTTCTGCGCCGTACTCAACAAGGCCGGAGTCAAAGCCCTGGGACTGACAGGCGTGGATGGACGCATGGTCGGTGCCTCCAAACGTCCTCCCGTGAAAATCACCGATGACGACGGCGTGGAAAAACTCGTCGATTTCGGCCACGTAGGAGATATTTCCGGCATCGACAACGGCCTGTTGCAAACGCAACTGGAAGCCGGATTCGTCCCCACCGTCGCCTGTCTCTGTGCCGATAAAGAAGGCTCGTTGCTCAACATCAACGCTGACGGTCTGGCCCAAGCCATCGCGGTATCCCTGAACGCCAAGAAACTCATTTTCGTGACCGGTGCTCCGGGCGTGTTGCAGGATAAAAACGATCCCACCACGCTGATACCCTTCGCCGACCGGGACGACCTCGTGGAGTTGCTGGAGTCGGGAGCCATCGATGCAGGAATGCGTCCCAAGCTGGAAGCCTGTCTCCATGCTGCAGAACAAGGAGTGGAACGTACGCACATTATCGGCACGGAACCTGCCGATTCATTGCTCGTAGAACTGTTCACAGGTGAAGGATGCGGCACGATGATCGTCAACCAGAGGGAAAAGCAAAAGTACCAGGATGAAGAACTCGCCTGAACCAATTGAACTGCTTGCCGACCTGCTTTGCGTTGAAGGCGTAACGGGCCGGGAAACGGCGATCCTCGAACGATCCGCCCAATGGGTCGAGCGTATGGGTTTCAAACCGGACGTTTCCGAAGACGGCATCGTTTTCGAGATTTCGGCGGACAAACCCGGTCCAGTGCTATTGTTCTGTACGCATCTCGATACGGTTCCGGCAGGTGATGGCTGGACGCATCCGCCATTTGGTTCCGTACGCGAAGAAAACCGGCTGTATGGTCGTGGCGCAGTAGATGCCAGAGGTTCGGCGGCGGCGATGTTGTTCGCCATGATACGATTAAAACAGCAAGGACTAAAACAAGGTCGCGCCATCGCTGCATTTTCCATCGGAGAAGAAGGCAACAGCCCTTCCCTGCCGAAATTATTGAAAAATCTCGGATCGATCGACGGCGCAGTGGTTGGCGAACCCACAAAAATGGATGTTGCCACCTCGCAACGAGGCTTGATGGTGCTGGAACTTTCCGCAAATGGCGTTCAAGGACATGCGGCACGCACCGATGGTCCGAACGCGATCTATCGGCTATCAAGTGATTTACAGCGACTGAAAGCCTTACAATTCGATAGGGTGCACAACGAACTTGGAAACATCCGCCTGACACCGACACGCCTGAAAGCGGGAGTCGCCGATAACGTAACGCCCCCATATGCCACAGCCGTGTTGGATCTTCGCAGTACGCCGAGCTATACTCACCAGGAACTTACCGAGATTATTGAACAAACGATAGAAGGAACCCTACGTGTGATTGACGATCAGTGGGTTCCCTGCCGGACACCGGACAACGCACGAATTTTACGTGCGGCAAAACAAGCGCTCGCCAAACAGCGATTTTTCGCTTCGGATGCCGCCAGCGACTGGGCGGCTCTGGCTCGGCGAGAGATTCCGGCCATCAAAGTCGGTCCCGGCGACCCGGCGCGCTCCCATCAGCCGAACGAATGGATTTCTATCGAAGAGTTGGAGAAAGGTATCGAAGGGTATACGCAACTGGCGCTCTCGTTTTTTGGCAACCTGGAAGATTGAAGGAATATCGTAATGTCCGAAACCCAGAGAAGACGCGAAACCATTTTGGAGATGGTGCGAGAAGAAAACATCGCGACGCAAACCGAGTTTCGTGAAAAGCTCTCCAAACGGGGTTTCGAAACGACGCAAACAACGGTTTCGAGAGATATCCGCGCCTTGAATCTTTCCAAAGTTTCAGGACGTTACGCCGTACCGACGCAATCGGATGGTGAAATTTCAAAATTAAAAGGGCGCATTCTCAAACTTCTACCCGCTGGCCCCTACATGGCAGTGGTTCACACTACTCTGGGATACGCCAGTTCGGTGGCGGTCGTACTCGATGCTGCGGAAGATGACGATCTGACCGGAACCATCGCGGGAGACGACACGGTGTTTGCGGCCTTCAATTCAAAAGAACAACGTGACAGATGGATGAACCACCTGAAAGACCAGGTATTTTAAACAAATAACACGCTCTATCAATACCCGGCCCAACGCCGGAACGGAGGAACATCATGGAAAACCTATCCATTAAAAAAGCCGTGCTCGCCTATTCGGGAGGGCTGGACACCTCGATCATCATTCCCTGGCTCAAGGAAAAATACGGCTGCGAAGTCATCGCCTTCGTCGGCAACGTCGGGCAGGGTGACGAAGAGTTGGACGGTCTGGAAGAACGAGCGATCAAGACTGGCGCAAGCAAAGTCGTCATCGCCGATCTACAGGAAGAATTCTGCGCCGACTACATCTTCCCGATGATCCAGACCGGTGCAATTTACGAAGGGCGCTATCTGCTGGGAACAAGCATTGCTCGTCCGTTGATCGCCAAGCACATGATGGACACGGTAGAAAGCGAAGGCGCCGATGCCGTAGCACACGGATGCACGGGAAAAGGCAACGATCAAGTACGTTTCGAGTTGGCGTTCAAAGCCTTCAACCCGAAAATTCCGATCATTGCTCCGTGGCGCATCTGGGATATCCGCTCCCGCGAAGACGCCGTTGCCTATGCCGAAAAACATAACGTGGAACTCAAAGTGAAAAAGCGAGGCGTCTACAGCCACGACCGCAACCTGCTGCACCTGTCCAGCGAGGGCGGAGAACTGGAAGATCCGTGGCAAGCCGCGCCACCGCATATCTACCAGTTGACCCGCCATCCCTGGGACGCACCGGACGAAGGCCGGGAAGTCACCATCGGATTCGAAAAAGGATTCCCGAAAACCATCGACGGCAAAAGCTACTCTCCCGCCGAATTGCTGACGCAACTCAACACCATCGGTCGTGACCACGCCATCGGGCGAGTGGATCTGGTAGAAAACCGCCTCGTCGGAATGAAATCACGCGGTGTCTATGAAACACCGGGCGGAACGATTCTTTACTCCGCCCATCATGAATTGGAAACCCTCGTGCTCGATGGCGAAACCTTGCATTTCAAAGAACAACTCGCTCCAAAATATGCAGAGTTGATCTATAACGGTCGCTATTTCGTGCCCCTGCGTGAAGCACTCGACGCCTTTTTCCAGGAAACCCAACAAAACGTCACCGGAGAAGTCCGGCTGTTGCTGTACAAAGGCAACGTCATCGTCCGGGGTCGACGTTCTCCCTACAGTCTGTACCGCGAAGATTTCGCCACATTCGGTGAGGACGACGTTTACAACCAAAAGGACGCGGAAGGCTTCATCAACCTGTATGGGTTGCCGATCCAGGTTCGCACGCTGATCGAAATGGAAGGCGGCGATGGTCTGAAAGGATATACCGCGCCGAAATACTCGAAGTACCGGGATTCCTTCAAGAGAGACTGACATGACGCTGTACGAAGGCCGCCTGAACTTGCCCGTTTCCGAATTGATGGACGCGCTCAACCGTTCGCTTCCCGTAGACATTCGCCTGTTGCCCTACGATGTGGCCGTCAATCGTGCATGGGCGAGCGAATTGGGGCGTATCGGTGTTTTCAGCGCCGAGGAAGTGGCGAACGTCGAACGGGAACTAGACGCGCTTCTCAAAGAATTCCATGCCGGAGCCTTCGACGTTCTGCCGGATGACGAAGACGTGCATACGTTGGTCGAGCGTTTCCTGACCGAACGTCTTGACGAAACCGGGGCTAAAATCCATACCGGCCGCAGTCGAAACGACCAGGTGGCAACCGATCTGCGACTCTATGTCATGGATGCTTTGAGCGGGTTGATGGACGATGTCGCCGCCCTTGTTCGTGTATTGCGCGATCCTATCGAAACCCACGCCGCAACCCTGTTGGCAGGCACCACACATCTGCAACCGGCCCAGCCGATCACGCTGGGACATTTTCTGTCCTCCCTGGCCGCCGCGCTGCTTCGAGATTTCGACCGCCTGGCCGACGCCCGCCACCGAGCCGCGCTATGTCCTCTGGGGTGTGGCGCTCTGGCAGGTTCCGGGTTCAAGGTGGACCGCAAAAAACTTGCAAATGCATTGGGGTTCGAGAATGTACTACCCAACAGCCTCGACGCCATCGCCGACCGGGATGCTGCCCAGGAAACAGCAAGTGCATGCGCGATTCTCGTAACGCACCTGTCCAGGTATGCCGAGCAATTCGTGTTCTGGAGTCATCCATCCTTCGGTTACCTGCGGTTTTCGGATCGCTGGTCCACGGGATCGTCTATGATGCCGCAAAAACGCAACCCCGATGCTATGGAACTGGTTCGTGGCAAGGCAGCGCGTGTCATTGGACAATCCACGGCGCTATTGACGCTCACCAAGGGCGTGCCGCTCTCTTACGCCAAAGATCTCCAGGAAGACAAACAGGCTTTGTTCGATGCCGTGGACACCACAAAGCTCGTCGTCAGAGTTATGACCGAAGCCTTAGTCGACGTGACCTTTTTCCCCGAGAACATGGCTCGTACGCTCAGTGGCGACATGCTCGCCACCGATCTTGCCGACCGTCTTGTGGAAGCAGGCGTTCCGTTTCGTGCCGCTCACGGTGAAGTCGCCCGTTGGGTCGCAGAACTGGAGCAGTCAGGACGAAACTCGCTGGATACAGACCTGGAAGAGCGCCAAAAACGCTTCCCGCAGCTTTCACCGGAAGCATTGGCGCTCGATTTCGAAGCCTCCATCCGACATCGCGACGTGCAAGGAGGTGCAGCACCGAACCGGGTGCTGGAATTCGTAAAGCAATTGGACGACTGGTTGGAACGGATCGCCGAACCAACGATCAACGCCAATTGATCAACCGGTTTTTCCCGGGTATGGAGTCTCTCACCCCTTTATTTTTTTTCGGGAGACTCCATGCCTTTCCTTTTCCACCTCTGAAATCCTCACCGTAAAATCGTAAAAAAACGAGCCAATCTGCGCAAAAACCCGCAGCTTTGAGCGTTCTCCCCTGTCATTCTCATCCAGTTGTGATATATTTCGCCGAAAAGAGAGTCTAATCTCTGGATGATACATTCTGCGTTTTCGGGAGGCTCAAAACCCATGAACGGTTTCAAATTTCTATTCGGATTTCTTCTGATTGCCTGCTTGTTGGCTTGTGAAGATACGGGAACGAATCAAAACGGCGGCGACGAGGAGGCTCAAACCTGCACAACCGACACCGAATGCTCGGGCATCTCCGGCGCATGGTGCTCGCCTTCCTCCGGCACCTGCATCAGCGCATGTACGTCTTCCGCAGACTGCCTTGACGATAAAATTTGTGACCGGACCACCCGCCAATGCCTCGAATGCCTCTACGACAGCCATTGTGAGGGTTATTGCGATCTCGACACCAACACCTGCCAACCACCCTGTACCTCGGAAGATGACTGCGACACGGGAGAATACTGCGTCTCGGGACGTTGTCAGACCGAACCCGCTCCGGTTGATGGCGATGATGACGGCGATATCGAGCCGGAAGAAGGATTCGTTGCCGAGTGTCCTTTGGATCTCGACGGAAAATGCGAACCTGGTTGCACCACCTGCGACAGCAAATTCGTATCCACCACCTGCCGTGAATCAGGTGAAGGATTCGACCAGAAGACCTGCCAGGCCGACGAATTCTGCCACCCCGAAACGGGGGAATGCGGTCCTTTGCTTTGCGAGGGTGGAACCTCCGAGTGCCTGGAAGACCGAGCCGCGATAAAAACCTGTTACCTGGACGGCACAGACTACGATATTGAAGAATGCCCTGCGAACTGGGCCTGCGCCGACGCCGTCTGTTACGTACCCGCCTGCGAACAAGAGCGTGAGCCTCTTGCCTTCAATTTCGAGTTGAATTCCGAAATTGCCGCCCCGGATCGCTACTGTTCCACCTCCGTCAACCTCGGAAATGCTGTCCTGCGTACCGATAACAAATACGACACAGGATTGTCTTTCAATGGTCTCGAACAGCGTGCATACATTCTCGACAATTTTGGAAGCTACTCTCGGACTCTGAGTCTGGCAGTCAACATCAAACCGGAATGGGATGCCCCGGATTCCGGCAAAGAAATCCTGCTAACCAAAGGCGACGCCCCGGATTTTCAACTGAGCATCGAACAAGGCAAGGTTGTTTTCAGGCTTGGGGACGCACTGGGTGACCAGCAATTTATTCAGGGAGAACAGACACTTGCAAGAGACAAATGGACGCATGTAGCCATAATTTTCGACAACGGCAACCTGACCTTGTATATCGATGGCGAAAAAGATGGCGACACCAAAGAAGTCATGGCCTTCTTGCAGGAAAGCGAAGCACCCATCGTGCTCGGTGGTAGCTTGGATGACGAAAACGCCCTGCAATATCCCTTCAAAGGAATGCTCGATAATTTGTACCTTTCACCCAATGGTCTCGACGAAAACGACCTCGCTTACCTCGCCGGTGCGGAACATCTGTGCGTACCGCTGGAAAGCTACGAAATCCGTGAGTTGGCCTGCGAAAATCTATGCAATCGTCAATTGATGATGATCCCTGCCATTTCCGATTGGACGGTCACCGACATCTCTCTGCTTCCCAAACAATCCTTCCTGCTCGATCCGGGAGGCTGTCCCGATAACGGCACAACCTCGATCTGCTATTCCCCGGCAGGAAAACTTGGAGAGACCTGCGGTCCCGACTGCCTGGTTTCGTCAGCGCTACGTTATTCACTCGTGCTACGATATTCGGTCATCGATTACCCCGGCCGGTATGCCGGAAAACGAGGCGTGTATAGCTACGACAAACCCGGAACCATCCAGTTCGCGTTCAACGACTCGGCTGGAGGGTATTCGGAATCCTTTATCGGTGCCATCGTCGAACGGGGCTACTGTCCGACCAATCGCTGCCCGGAAAACATGGTTCCGATTCCCGGACACAGGGTTTGTATCGATCGCTACGAAGCTTCTTGCAACGATGCAACGTTCCGTGAAAATCCCTGCCTCGATGGAGAAGAAGAATACGAAAACGAAGCGGCTCAAAGCCTTCCGGGAAAAATTCCCTGGTATGATCTCACGCCCGACGATGCCGCTGCCGCCTGCGAGCGAGCGGAAAAACGGCTTTGTACCTTGGAAGAATGGGTTGCCGCTTGTGAAGGTGACCCGGCCACGGATTTCCCATACGGCGATACCGAAATGGACAACATCTGCAACGATGGGCGTTATTCGCTCAACGACCCGGCGAAACTGATGCCTACCGGATATCTCAATCAATGCATCAGTCAAAACGGAGTGTATGATCTGTCTGGCAATGTGGCGGAGTTTACTTCAACCATTCAAGGCGTTTCGGGACATGCTACCATGGGAGGAACGTACAGCGATTATCAATCCCGATGCCAGAATCAGACGCAAACCTTCGATCGTTCGGAGAAATTCGGGTTCCGTTGCTGTGCCGATACCGTATTTCCCCCGGAAACGTTACAAGCTGATTAAAACGCTCGTTCACTCCCGCTCGAATCCTTCAACGAGTCGTGGACCGATGCGTTCCCAGTCATAGTTTTTAGCATCTTCGGCCGCCGCTTTACCCAAACGGAGGCGTAATTCAGGATCGTCGCGCAAACGCTCGATAGTCATCCTTAACGCTCTCTCGTCACCAGGAGGAACGAGCAGTCCGTTGCGTTCGTGCTCGATCACAGAGGGAATACCACCCGAGTCCGAACCGACCACCGCACAACCCGAAGCCATCGCTTCCAAAAGAACCTGCGGACAGCCTTCCCGAAAATCCGGCATAGAGCGCGAACAGACCGCCACGATATGTGAACGCCTGAAAAACTGAAGCTTTCGCTCATCTTCCAGCGGTCCCAGCATTTTCAGAGGCATCCGCTGCATTCGGGCCATACGCTCGATTTCGTGAAATAAGTACCCTTCCCCACCGATTTCCAATCGAACGCCTTCAACATTTTTCAAAGCATCTACCAGTAACCGCGCCCCTTTTCCCCGAATCAAGCGCCCGAGAAAACCGATACGCAACACACCTTCCGGTTTTTCGTGCATGGCCAGACGCTGGAATGGTTCGGTATCGATACCCATCGGAACGACGCGCAGACGATGGGAAAAAGAATTTCGACCTACGCTGCGGATTTCTTCGGCGATTTGCGGATTAACGGCCACGATATCGTCCGAACGCTCGAAAATCCAGCGAGCCAGTGTGATTCCACCCGGTGCACGCTGGAGCGTCATCCAGTCCGATCCGTGTACAATAAGCTGATGCGGCAGTTCGTAGCGCTCACGCACCGCAGCGCCGATCAATCCTGCCGGTACGATCCAATGACTGACAACACCGGATGCATCGACGGCTTTGCTCCAGGCTTCGCGAGCCAAAGCACCGACGGCATAGGGAATCAGCGCCACTTTGAAAGGATTTTTTAGATTCACCGGAGCGCCGGAACCGTAAAACGGACCGGGTAATTTGCGAAACAACATCCCAGAACGAACTACCCGGATACCCTCGGCAGGCAATTCTTTTCTCCGAACACGCCGATCGTCGGGACAAACCACGGTTACGCCACCGGAATCGGCGTAATACTCCAGGGACCGTTCCACGAAAGCCCCGGCGTAATCTCTGGGGTGACGAGGGTACGAACTGGTAATCACCAGCGTATGCCGCCCCGGCTTCGATGATTTTGAAAAATCCCTAATCGAGACTCTCCCTGATGCGCTGCACGTCCCTGGTCATTTCGGCAATCAGTTCGTCCACGTTGGCGAATTTCTTTCCGCTACGTACATGCATGGCAAATTCGATTTCGATGGTCTCGCCGTAGATTTCTTTATCGAAATCCAGAATGAAAGCTTCCACAGATTGCTCAAGATTTCCGAAGGTGGGATTAGTGCCAACACTGATCGCCGCAAGATGCCGTTGACCATCGACGATACAATACCCGCCATAAACCCCATTGGCAGGAACAATACAACTTTGACGGCTGAGATTGGCGGTAGGAAATCCCAGTTTGCGGCCCCGTTGAAATCCTTTGACGACATGTCCCCGAAGCACGTAGGGATGCCCCAGCATGGCGGCGGCGGCTCGGCAATCACCATCAGCAATCGCGTTGCGAATACGTGTCGAACTGACGGGTTTACCTTCCCACATGTAGGCAGGGAAGATGTCCACCTCAAATCCCATTTCCTTGCCGAATTCGGAGATTTTCTCGGCTGTCCCTTCGCGACCTTTACCAAACGTCGAATTCCATCCAAGGACAACACCCGCCAAATCGAGCTTTTTCAACAAAAAATGCGTAAAAAACTCCCGAGCCGGAGTATCGGCAAGATCACGGTTGAATTCGACGACCCCAATGGCATACGGTTCGAGTCGCGCCATGGCATCGACCCGCTCACGCAAAGTTTGTAGGGGCGTGAAACTTCCCGGTTTAAAAAGCTGCACGGGATGTGGGTCGAAGGTGACGAACACAGCCTTGGCGGCCAGTTGACGCGCTCGCTGAACGGTATGTTCGAGAAGGGCTCGGTGTCCCATATGAACACCGTCGAAATTGCCCGCCGTCAGTACGATCCTGCCTTCGTTGGACGGAAACTCGGAAAAACGCTTGTAGAGATTCATCGATGCACCAATGCTAAAGAAAATAGTCCGAGAATCCTCGGTTATCCGGCAAGAAGTTCGGTTGCCAGTTTTTTGACCAACGCGGGGTCCACTTTGCCCTTGTGGTTTTTCATCACCGCTCCGACAACGCGCCCGGCGTGGTTGGGTTGGTCCAGCCCCTGTTCGGCAATTACCGATTTTACTAATTCGAGGGTCTGTTCCTCGGACATCACCTGTGGCAGAAAATCCTTGAGATATTCGACTTCGAAACGAGCCTGGGCAGCTTTTTCCTCACCCTGTGCTCCGGCACGTTCGAAATCCTCCAAGGCACGTTTCATTTGCTTGACATACTGCCCGATGACTTCGCGAGCCACATCGTCCGTCAATTCGCCGGAAAAGCCTTTTTCCGTTTTTTTCTGCTGAAACCGGGTCTTGACCATCCGCAACACACCCAATTCCTGTTGATTGCGAGATTTCATGGCCTCTTTCAAACGATTACTGAATTCTTCCAACAACGACATGGCGTTCTCCTTTCCGTCGAAGCGAATTTTGTTACATACAACCTTGTCGCTTCTAGGTCAACCCCCTTGGTTACTTAGAACTTCCAGCACTTTTCAGATATCGAAAAAAGTAGATTGGGGAATTTGACCAAACGATTCGTTTTCAGAGTACCAACCCCTGTGCCAATTCCTACTAGAATGGCACAAAACAAGGCACTTTTAATGAAAATCAAAGGACAAGCATCTTGCAAGCAGAACAACACGAAGAGCATTAAACCCTGTCAAAACAAAAGCTTACAGTTCATCTATACTATTGAAATCATTACAGGGAATAGCTTTAATTCATTCATCCAACAGAATTTTATTGAAATTCCCGCCAGATCCGCATCAGCCTCGCAATCGCCCCAGCGGGATCATCCGTCCGGTTCACGGTACGTACGACCGAGAAGTTAATGGCTCCCGCTTCGAGAACATGAGGAAGATTTTCGGTATCGATCCCGCCAATGGCTACGCTCGTAAGAGGCGTTTCAGCAACAATCTTTTCCATCGTTTCCAACCCTACCGTTGGATCGGGAACGGCCTTGGTCGGCGTCGCATACACCGGTCCCACACCGATGTAATCCGGTGCGAGATAGCGGGCTTTTTTCTCCTGGTTCGGATTGTGCGTGCTCAATCCGAACCGCTTACCCGGCGCCATCCAGCGATTGCGCGCCTCGATAATATCCAGATCGCTCTGTCCCAGATGTACGCCATCGGCGTCGACTTCCATGGCGATGTCGAGAAAATCGTTGACGATAAACCGGGTTTTCGTCCCCTGAGTAATCGCTCGCAATTTCTCGGCCATCGCCCGAACGTCGTCGTGCTCCGCGTTTTTCATGCGGAGTTGCAGATAAAGCAGTTCAGCGTCTACGGCTGCTTTGGCGCAGTATTCGTATCCCCTGTCCGGCTCGGTGAGGATCAGGTACAGACCGAAGCGCTCAATCATTGATCCGTTCCATCATCAATTCGGCGACTTTCCGGCCGCTCATCAACATACCGCCGAAAATCGGTCCCATCCGAAAACCGCCACTGGCGTTATTGGCCGCCATACCGGAGGCAAACAGTCCCGGATAGAGTTCCTTCGTATTCACCACGGTCGAAGCCTCGCCGCTTTCCATCCACATCGGTTTTTCTCCCATGATCTTGCCGGTGGGTGTAGCCAACTCGACTCCAGCCTTTTTGCTGGCCAGTTCGATCACTTCGCTCGGATGGCCCGTACCATCGAGAACGGCCTTGGCTGTGACCACCAACGGATCGACGTGCATTCCCAGGTGGGTAACAGGCGTCCAGTTGATCACCAGACCGCAAACCTTGTTGTCTTTGAACACGATATCTTCGGCACCGATGGTGTTGAACACTTTGGCACCGGCCTTCATCGCTCCGAAAATCAACCCGGAGGAGACTTCCACAGCATCCGCCGTATAATACCCGTCACCGGCGTCTGCATACCCGATATTGAAATCGTTGAGAATCGACAGGACTTCTTCCTGCACCACGATTTCGTTGAACAACATACCGCCGCCCCAGATTCCTCCGCCCGGAGCCAGTTTCCGTTCGAACACGGCCACTTTTTTTCCGGCTTTGGCCAGACTCTGGGCTGCTACCAACCCAGACGGTCCCGCACCGACGATAGCGGCATCCAGGATCAGGTTGTCTTTCAGTTTTTCGAAAAATCGGTTGACGATCGACAGGGTGATTTTCTCTTCCATGCTTTCCTCCAAGAAAAAAATGCGGAACCCGTGGGATTCCGCACTCGAATTTCGTGCTTTTCCTTACGGTTCCCTCACGCCGGCATGATCCGGATCAGGTTCGTTGGGTTTGTTCTCAGCCGCACCTTTCGGTCCGACACCCCAACCGTATTCGGCCACATCCAGTGACCATCCTCAAACCTGAGCACAGCTAAACCACATTTTCCATCTAAATGCAATGGCTTGACGACTTTGTACGGAAATTTTCTAGCAGGAAAACCGATTCACCGGCTTTCCCGGAAGCTTGAACCGGACCATTACGTAAAAAGACGCGATTTTTGAGAAAATAGAAGAAGATTTCTCGAACGGTTTCATTCGTTCATCTTCATGCGCACCGAGCAACATTCTTTACTTTTTTCCCGAATAGTGCTTGGATATTCTCCGTTATCAAAAAATATTCCGCTACCGATTCCGACACGACACCGATGCTGCAAAACGCTGTGCAGACAGGATCGAACGAGGAGGTTCTATGGATTTCCGTATCACTGACGAACAAAAACTGTTTAAAGAAGAAGTCCTGAAATTCGCGAAAAAAGAAATCGTACCCAGGGTTCAGGAATTCGACCTCAAAGGTCAGTTCGACCTTGAATCTTTTCGAAAACTCGGGGAATTCGGCTTGTTGGGTCTGCATTTCCCGGAGGATTTCGGTGGAGCCAACGCCGACGTCATGACCTCCGTGCTTGCTGGTGAAGCTTTGGGCGAGGCCGGAGTGGACGGGGGTTTGACGCTCTCTTACGGTGCGCATACCTTTCTTTGCGCCGATACGATCTTCACTCATGGCAACGACGCGCAAAAACGCAAATACGTTCCAAAACTGGCAAGCGGTGAATGGGTCGGTTGTATGGGATTGACCGAACCGGGAGCAGGCAGCGACGCAGCGTCGGTCAAGACACGAGCCGTCAAGGACGGCGACCGCTGGATTTTGAACGGCTCGAAAATCTTCATCACCAACGGTTCGTATGCGGATGTTGCCGTAATTTATGCAAAGACCTCACCGGAAGGCGGCCATACGGGAATTTCCGCGTTTATCGTCGAAAAAGGCACGCCGGGATTTTCCGTCAGCCGCGACCTGCACAAACTAGGGGTTCGCGCCTCACCGACCTCCGAACTGGTTTTCGAAGACTGCGCCGTCCCGGCGGAAAACCTGCTCGGATTCGAAGGCATGGGCTTTCTCATGGCGCTTCAAACCGTCGAGTGGGACCGTTCTACCCTGCTCGCCCCGATGATCGGCTCCATGCAGTACCTCATCGAAAAATCCTGCCGTTACGCCAGCGAACGACAACAGTTCGGACGCCCCATTGGATCGTTCCAGGGAGTCAAGCACAAAATCGCCAATATGAAAATCTTCCTGGAAATCGCCCGAACACTGGTTTACCGCATGGCCTGGTGCAAAGATCAGGGAAAACCTGTGAATCATCTGGACGCCGCTATTGCAAAACTGTTCGTCGGCGACTGGTCGCTCGGCCCGACAAGCGATGCCGTAACCCTGCATGGTGGCTACGGTTTCTGCCACGAGTACGACGTGGAACGGGTCTTCAGAGACGGGCGACTTGCTGCGATCGGCGGCGGCACCTCGGAAATCCAAAAAACCATCATTGCCAAACTGATTTAGGGAGAAAACCATGGATTTCGAATGGAACGATTCCCAGAAAACCTTACGTACCGATCTCGAAGCCTTTTTGAAGAATCATGAGGAAATTTCCCATACCAGCGATCTTTCAGCATTGGAAAAGTACCACCGAAACTTTCTTGGCGATCTCGTCGAAACCGGCTATCCCGCTTTGGCCATGGATATGAACAACAGAACGGGACTTTGTGACTGGCTCGCCGGAGCCGAATTCGTGGCACGAATGGGATCGGATGTTTTCGTCGGACTCGAAGTGACAACACGCCTGTTTGGTGGATTCTGTAAAAGCTATGGAAAAACCCAGGCATTTGCAGAAGTCGCCGAAAGCGTTGCCCAAGGAAAAACTCTCGCCGCCGTGGCGGTATCCGACCCCGCCGAAACAACGGAAGAAATTCCCGCTGTTACGGTCGAAAAAACCTCCGACGGCTGGAACCTGACCGGCGTCAAACCCTACGTCACGAATGCTCCATTTTGTGACAAATTGATCGTTTCTTTTCAGATCGAGAACAAACCCGCCTTCGCACTCGTCGATAGGACGGCTCAAGGAGTAAAAGTCGGAGAACGCCAAGCGACACTCGGTTACGAAAACATGGCCGCAGCACCGGTAACGTTCGAAAATGTGGCCGTATCCGAAGAGAACCTCGCCGGACCGTTCAACGATGACAAACCTCTTGCCAAACTGAGGGAGACGGAAGACCTCGTGCTGTGCGTCGCAGCTCTGGCCACGATGGACCGCGCCTTTGCCGCAGCGAAAAACCACGCTCTGTCAACGAAACGCAACGACAAAAAGTTGATCAAATTCCAGGAAATCAGCTTCAAACTAGCCGAAATCGCGACACAGATTCAGGGTGGACGCCAAACCCTTCGCCGCGTAGCCTGGCTATTGGAAAATGGCGAATACGAAGCCGCTGCCGTGCTTTGCGCCCTGAAAGTCTTTTTAGCGGAAGCAGGTGAGCGCGTGGCCTCGGACGCCTTGCAGGTCATGGCTGGAAAGGGATACATGGCCGACTCGGAAACCTCACGTTGCTACAGGGACGCCAAGTTCGTCTCTTTGGCGGGAACCACTTCCGAACGAGCACGCATGGCCATTGCGGATCACCTGCTTGATCGCCACGGAAGCTGATTCTTTCATCCCTCTTTTTCGTTTGTCTTGAAAGATCTTAAAACAACGCTGACCGGAAAACGACCATGGAACGCATTGAAACGCAAATCGACACCCAAAGCGAACAGTTTACCAAAAACCGCGAACACATGACCCAACTTGTCGAGGAATTGAAAGAAAACCTCAAGCAGGCTCGTGAAGACCGAAGCGACAAAGCCCGCGCCCGCAACGCCGAGTTGGGAAAACTTACAGTTCAGGAACGCTTGGACAAGCTGCTCGACAAAAACTCTCCCTGGCTCGAAATCGCTCCGCTCGCCGCAAAGGATATGTACGGCGGGAGGGTTCACGGCGCGGGAACACGCGCCGGAATCGGTCTCGTCAATGGCCGGGAAGTGCTGGTTCACGCCAACGACCCAATGATCAAAGGCGGCACCATCTACCCCATGGGTGTCAAGAAAACCCTACGCTGCCAGACCATCGTGATGGAAAACCACCTGCCGATGATTCACCTTGTGGACTCCGGTGGCGCTTTTTTGCCGATGCAGTCGGAAATCTTTCCGGATGTCGATGACGGTGGCCGGGTGTTCTACAACCAGGCGATCATTTCGAAAATGAACATTCCGCAGATTTGCGCGGTAATGGGATTGTGCACGGCCGGTGGCGCGTATGTTCCCGCCATGAGCGACCACGTCGTACATGTCAAGAATACAGGCGCGATCTTTCTTGGCGGTCCTCCGCTGGTCAAGGCCGCTACCGGCGAAGAAGTCACCGCCGAAGAACTGGGCGGCGCGATGGTCCATTGCAGCGAATCCGGTGTTTCGGATTATTTCGCCGAGGACGACGCCCACGCCATCGACATCGTACGCGATCTCACCGAATTGCTTCCGCCCCATCCCAAAAGCGACATCAAGCGACGACCCGCCAAAGAACCGGAGTACGACCCGAAGGAAATCTACGGTATCGTACCCGAAAAACTTTCGACGCCGTACGACATCCGCGAGGTCATCGCTCGCATGGTGGACGGCTCGGAGTTTCAGGAGTTCAAAGCCCTGTATGGTCCGACGCTGATCTGCGGTTTCGCATTCATTCACGGCTATATGGTTGGAATTCTTGGAAACAACGGTATTTTATTCTCGGATTCCTCGTTGAAAGCTACACAGTTCATTTCTCTGTGCGATCGGCAAGGCATCCCGCTGGTATTCCTTCAGAATATCAACGGATACATCATTGGCCGCGAGTACGAACGGGGCGGGATCACCAAAGACGGTCATAAAATGGTCAATGCGGTAGCGACGGCAACGGTTCCCAAATTCACGGTGGTCGTCGGCGCGAGCTTCGGTGCCGGAAATTACGGCATGTGCGGTCGGGCATACAGTCCCCGGTTCCTCTGGATGTGGCCCAACGCGGAAATCGGCGTCATGGGCGGCGAACAAGCCGCCGACGTGCTGGTTTCGGTGAAAAACGACCAGCTTTCCCGCGAAGGCAGCCCGCCACTGCCGAAAGAATTCGTCGAGGCGATCAAACAGCCTATCTTAGAAACCGCCCGCAAAGAGGGCAATGCATATTATTCCACGGCGAACCTCTGGGACGATGGTATCCTGGACCCGGCCAAAACCCGCGACGTGCTGGGACTGGCGCTTTCGGTTTCGCTCAACGCTCCGCTGTCCGAACGGCAGCAGGGGCACGGCACCTTCCGCATGTAAGGGGGCGAAAATGATCAAAAAAGTCCTGGTCGCCAATCGCGGGGAAATCGCCGTCCGCATTCTTCGCACGTTGAAAGAAATGAACCTCGCCTCGGTCGCCGTATATTCGGAGGCCGACGAGAAAGCCTTGCATGTTTTCGAAGCGGATGAAAGCGTCTGCCTGGGTGCGCCGGAACCCGCCGCCTCTTACCTGAATATCGAAAAAATCATCGAGGCTGCGAAAAATACCGATTCGGACGCCATCCATCCGGGATATGGTTTTCTTTCCGAAAGTCCGGCTTTTGCCAAAGCCGTTACGGATGCCGGATTGACGTTCATCGGTCCCCGAGCCGAGGCGATGTCTTTACTCGGCGATAAAACACGCGCCCGACGTCTGATGCAACAATCGGGAGTGCCGATTATCCCCGGCTTGACCAAACCGGAGAGCGACCCCGAAAAACTGCAAGCCGCCGCCGAGGACATCGGGTACCCGTTGCTCATCAAAGCCAGTGCCGGTGGCGGTGGCAAAGGAATGCGCGTGGTGAACGATCCGTCCCTGCTCGCCGATGCCTGCCGGGACGCCTCCAGCGAAGCGGGAACGGCCTTCGGAGACGGCTCCATCTACCTTGAAAAATACCTCGAACGTCCACGGCATGTGGAAATTCAAATTCTTGCCGACGAACACGGGCAGGTCGTGCACCTGTTCGAGCGCGAATGTTCAATTCAGCGCCGCCACCAGAAAATCATCGAAGAAGCGCCCTCGCCGTTCATCAGCGAGAAAACCCGACAGGCCATGGGCCAAGCCGCCATCGCTGCCGCCAAAGCTGCCGGATATACCAACGCAGGCACGGTGGAATTTCTGGTGGATTCGGACGAATCGTTCTATTTCCTCGAAGTCAACGCACGAATTCAAGTGGAACATCCGGTGACGGAAATGATCACCGGCCTCGACCTGGTACGGAGACAAATCGACATTGCCAATGGATATAAATTGCCGTTTGCACAAGAGGACTTGCAGATTCGAGGACATGCGATCGAATGCCGGATCTACGCCGAAGACGCCGCGCAGAATTTCGCGCCTTCACCGGGAAAAATCCTGGCGATGCACGAACCCGCAGGTCCGGGAATCCGTCACGATTGCGGGGTATACGAAGGATACGAGGTACCCGTCCATTACGACCCGATTTTAAGCAAACTGATCGTCCACGCCGAGGATCGCCCCGCCGCACTCGCGAAAATGATCCGAGCACTGGAACGAACGGCGTTTTTAGGAGTACGAACGTCAGTGGATTTCCTGCTGGCGGCTCTTCGCTCGGAGGCTTTTCGTCAAGGAGATACCACAACCGATTTCATCGAACGTCACTTTGGCGACTGGAAACCGGACGACGCTCTCGACGTCATGGCAGCAGCCTACGTAGCGGACCAACTCCTACCCTCGACATCATCCCACCGGGATTTCGTTGAAAAGCAGGATGCCGGATTACCGACTCCCTGGCAAACTCTGGGGAAATGGGATCTGGAAAGCTAAAAGATATCGAACCGTTGGGAGAAAATCCGGGATGGATTTTCTCCCAACATTTTAGGATCAGTAGTTGTCGGGGGCAACTTCGAAATGCGCTTGCGGATGGGCGCAGGCCGGGCACTTCTCGGGAGCTTCCGTTCCTTCGTGCACATATCCGCAATTGCGGCAAGCCCAACGAACCGGTTTTTCCTTTTTGAACACGGTACCGGCTTCGACATTCTTCAGCAAATCCCGAAAACGCTCTTCGTGGTATTGTTCTGCGATGCAGACTTTTTCGAACACGATGGCAACGGCTTCAAATCCCTCTTCACGGGCTACACGAGCCATTTCGGGATACATCGAGCTGTGCTCGTGGTTCTCGCCATCGGCTGCGGCCTTGAGGTTCTCGGCGGTCGTACCGATTTTCCCAGCCGGATACGCAGCGGTAATTTCCACGTCGCCACCTTCCAAAAAGCGGAAAAAGCGCTTGGCGTGCTGAACTTCCTGCTCGGCGGTAATCGCAAAAACCGACTCAATCTGCTTGAAACCTTCTTTTTGCGCTTGTTTCGCAAAATACGTATAGCGGTTACGGGCCTGAGATTCCCCGGCAAAGGCCATCAACAAATTCTTTTCAGTCTGGCTTCCTTTAAGCTCCATGGTTCATCCTTTCGTTGTTTCGCCATAATTGGCTTTAATTGGTTCAATTGTTAATTAAGAAACATTTGCACGCAGATTTATACAAAAAGATTATCGGAAAATCGAGTTTTTTTCGAGCTTTTCTTGTGATTATTGTGACATTCCGCTGTCACAGGCCAAAAAACCCATTCTACCCAACAAAGTCGTTCCAATCTTTCGATTTTCCATGTAGCGTAATCCAATAGTTATCTTTCACCATGACTTCTATGGAGTATCCGGCTTTGGCGTCCTTGTCCGAAAAACGAATAACTCACAGGACCACCCACCGTTGCGTTCTCCTATCCTTCATTCTTTTCGTAGGAATAGGCACGTTTTGCTGTAACATCTCTTTTGCAGGTAATGTATCTTCCGCACCTACGAAAACCGCCGTTGAAGCCGTTTGGCCGTTAGCCGAAAACGTAGCCAAACAACGTCCCGGTGGAGATGTCGATCTTTCATCGGATCAAAACGGTATCATACTGGTTTTTCGTGCGAACCAGGAACCCGTCACGACACTTCGCCTGCTCCACCCAGACCAGACCTGCCCTGACCATTCCTTGGGACACAGTGCCGTCTTTTCGATATGCAGCGATCGTTCCCCCGATGATTTTTTCGTGCAATTCGCTCAAAAGTTGCAAAAACTTCCCCTCAAAGCCGACGAAGCCTGGGAAACTCGCGCCCCTCCTTTGCAAGTCCAAAAGGATTCCCCTTCCCTTTCACCATGGCCTTACGACTTCGTTCTTTCCTTCGCCGGTTTCCTCGTTTTTTTACTCTTCGGAATTGGTAGTTTATGTTTCTACGTTCGCCATCAACCGAAGGAATTCCTCTTTGATAGTGGGCTTTTTCTGCTGGCGTTGCTCGTTCGTGGAACATTGACCGACCTTGAGCCGGGAATATACAACATTCGCCTGATTTCCATGGCGCAACCTGCGGCGACGTGTCAGGCGTTCAACATACATGCATGCGGCAATGAAGCCTGGCAGTATCTCGTATTTCTGTTGGGAGGCACTTCCGTTGCCGTTCTCGGTCTGGCCAATTTGCTCGTTTCAAGTCTTCTGGTTCCCCTTACCCGAATCGCCACGAAAAAACTCTTTCAAAATTCCGCCGCCGGTCTTGCCGCCGCTGTTTTCGTGCTGGCCTGCCCTTTGCTGATTCGCTTCGGATACACGACCGAACCAATATCCTTGGCTCTGACCTTGGTCCTTTCAGCTCTACTCGCCGCGCAATTCACAAAAAAAGCCGTATTTTCGGCAATTTTTGCATCACTCGCGCTGGGTCTGGCCTATCAGATCCGAATCGAAATGGCCCTTTTTATTCCGTGGATCGGTTTCGTTCTCCTGCGCAAAGGACAAAAAACTTCCCGGTGGGTCTTATGGCCCGAACTTGCCGTGCTTCTTGCATTTGTCCTGCCGCATCTTTGGACGCTTTCCGGCACCTGGCAAACCGACCACGCCGACGAGTGGTTCGTTCTTGGACGACAAGAATGGAGTTGGAAAGCCCTTCCCGCCCTGTTCATTCCCGCCGTAGGACTCGAAACGAAACTCCTTCCGGCGCTTGCTCCACTACTGTTGCCCGTTTGCGTGATGCTGACAGCCTGGAAACGTCCTCGATGGTTCGCCGCCATTCTTTTGCTCGGCGCAACATCCATTCTGCCGTACATGCCCTACGGCTTCAACCTTTCGACATCGTTCGGTTTTTACCATTATTTCCCGCCTTATTTCTGGATTCTATGCCTGTTCTACGCCAGTGCGGCAGCAATTTTATTCTCCATGTTTCCCAAAGGTTCCCCTTCCCGGTCCTTCGTAACCTGGCTTTTCGGTTTGTTGCTGGTTCTCGAAATCCTGCCGATTCCCGCACGAAATTTTCCAAGCGAACGCACCGTCATCCACGAGGAATTGCAATTCATCCGAGACACTTCCCCCACCCTCGATAACACCTGCACGCTACTGCTACCTCCACCTGTTTCCACACGAGGACCGTTACAACCCCATCCGTTGTTGTTCGAAAACCTATCGAGCAACGTTTTACGGTATGCTGACTTCCAATCGAATCCTGACCGCTCGGAACGCTGCCTGATTGCCTATTCCGGGGCGATCTGTTCCATTCGCCACCCGGACGCCGATGCGGAAGAATTCTGCCGTTTCCTCGAACGACGAAAACAATTGGTTTTGGCAGAAAAAATCGTCCCTGCTCAACCTGTCGAAAAAGAGTCCTATCTTACGGAAAATATTGTACTTCGGTTCGTTTCGATTCGCAGATAAATGACAGCTCCGAACGTCCCATGTTCCATTACATTTCTGTTAATCAATACTTCTTCTTGACTCCTTAAGGCAGCTTGACCATGATCGGATCATGATGGGTTTCAGGAGTAAATCGATGAATATAAAAAGAGTCGTCGGAGTTTGCTTTTTGTTCCTCTTTTTTCTGTCTCTGAACTGTGGAGAGGATGATTCTTCCAAGGCTTCACCGGAAGAAACGGGTGAAGCGGAAGTCGTAAAAAAAATTACGGTCGAAATTCGGGTTATGGAAACCGAAGAAGTCTCGCCCCTGATCGAGTCCAGCGGCATCGTTCAGGCTCATCGCGAGGCGACGATCACCTCCGAGATCGCCGGAAAAATCCTTGAAGCTCCGGTGGATATCGGTGATGCCGTGGATAAAGACGGCCTGCTCGTCAGTATCGATCCCGAACCATATCGTATTGCACTCGATCAAGCCAGCGCAGCGTACACCAATGCTCTCGTCGCGCTTCGGGAAGCGGAGAAAAACGCGAAACGTTCCGAAGAGTTATGGAGTAGCAAAGATATTTCCGAAGCGGCATACGACCAAGCCCGTTTCGCCCTGCAACGAAGTGAAGCCACCCTCAAACAGGCGGATGCCGCCTTGGCTCAGGCTCGGCGAAATCTTCGCTTGACAAAAGTTCAAGCACCTTTTTCCGGGGTCGTTGCTCAGAAATTCGTACAAGAGGGAGAACTTCTCGTTCAGGGAATGCAGGTCGTAACGTTGGTCGATATGGATAGCCTGGAAATGGAAGTCGGCTTCAGCGAAAACGATATTCAGCATGTCGAAGTTGGACAAACCGTCCATGTTTCCGTTCCGGCATTACCGAAAAAAGAGTTCCAGGGAATCGTCGAGGGCATCGGCCCGAAAGTCCTCTCCCCCGCCATGAATTTCCCTGTGCGCATTCGTCTTGAAGGTCAAACCGCCGGGTTGAAAATCGGCATGGTTGCCAAAACCGTGCTTTCCACCCAAAAACCGCAGCCTCGAATTCTTCTGGCACAGGACGAAGTCATCGAACGCTACAATCGACATTATGTGTATTTGCTCGGCGACGGTGCAACAGCCAAAGAAAAAGAAGTCACGTTGGGAGCACAGGTCGGAACGAGGATCATCATCGAGCAAGGGCTTGAAGTTGGGGACAAAGTGGTGGTGGTAGGACAACGAAACCTGAAGGACGGCGATTTAGTGCGCGTCACCGTTCATGAAAACGATCCGCAAGAAGGCGGAGAATAACATGCTGATCAAAGTTTTTTTGGAACGACCGGTAATGGCCAACCTGCTGGTCGTCGTACTGTCGGTAGCGGGTCTGTTAGCCGTATCGAGTATGCCGCGTGAAAACTCTCCACGCGTCTCGATGGACGAAGCCCTGGCCGTTTACATTTATCCCGGTGTGGCTCCCGAGGAAATGGAAAAACTGGTCACGTTGCCGGTAGAAGACCAGGTCAAAAGTTTGGACGATCTGGACCATTACGCTTCCTCGTCCGAGGAAGGAAAAACCGTCGTCTTTCTCGAATACGAACCCGGTATGACCGAGTTGGAATTCGACCGGGCCTTTGACGAATTCAAAACCGAAATCGACAAAGCGCAGGATCTACCGGAAGATATGGAAGATCCGTTTACCTTGAAAATCGCATCGGACGAAATCTGGCCGGTTCTGGGAATCGCCCTGGGTGGTGAATACGATCTTGAGGGACTGGAAGAAATCGCAGACGACATGGCCGAGGAAATCCGTGAGGTCGAAGGCGTCAGTTCGGTGAGTTTCCGTGGAACGTTGGAAAAGGAAATCTGGGTCCAAGCCGACCGCGACAAAATGGAAGCTTATGGCATCAGCCTACAAGCCCTGGTGCAAAGCCTGTCTGTGGCCAGCGTCAACATTCCCGCCGGTAAAGTCGAAATGGGACGCGAGGAATTTCTCGTCCGTACCATGGGTGAAGTCAAAACCGCAGAAGAAATCAGCAAGTTACCGATTCTCGCCGGTCCTGATGGCCGCGTGGCAACCATCGGCGATGTGGCCGAAGTCATCGACACATACGAAGACGATCGCATTGTTGCACGCCTGAACGGAAAAAACCAACTCCGCTTGGACGTATTCATGAAACGCGACGGATCGGTCATCAATGTTGTGGATGACACACGGGAAATCGCCGACCGCTATCGAAAAAAACTGCAAGATATGGAAATGCGGTACGTTTTCGATGCCTCGGACGAAGTCCGCAGCAGCCTCAACGTGCTTTCGTTCAGCGCATTGCAAGGCATGCTCATGGTTGCAGTTTGCATCTGGTTCTTTATGGGATTCCGAACGGCGATTTTCGCTCTGATCGGCATTCCCTTCGCCTTTTTGACAACGTTCTGGGCGCTAAATTCCATCGGGCATACCATCAACACGCTGAGTCTTTTTGCCTTCATTCTGGTGCTGGGAATGCTTGTGGACGATGCCATCATCGTCATAGAAAATATTTACCGACATATGGAAATGGGAAAAAGCACCTTCAGAGCTGCACTCGAAGGCACGAAGGAAGTGGCTGTCCCGGTGGTATCCGCCGTGCTGACCTCCATCGCAGCGTTCTTGCCCTTGCTGATGATGTCAGGCGTCATCGGAAAATTCATGGCCGTGCTGCCCATTGCCGTGGGCTGCGCCCTGGCGGCTTCGCTGATAGAAGCACTGGTCGTGTTGCCGGTCCATATGGCCGATTGGGGCAAAGCGCCCGATCCCAACCGAGAACGCATGGGAGACCGAGTATTCAACTGGTTGAAAAAAGCCTATATTCGTCAAATCAACGTGGCTTTAAACTGGCGAATTTCGCTCGTGGCCGGGACGATGATTTTCACCCTGGTGCTCATCGCCGTTGGTTTCCAGACGTTGCGAGTAAAATTGTTCTACACCGAGGACCCTGACACGTTGAGCATCCACGTGCGAATGCCGGTTGGAACAAGACAGGAAGAAACGCTCGCCATCGTTCAAAAGATGGAGCAACACGCCTTGACCCTTCCGAAAACCGATATCAAAAATGTCAGTTCGGTTACGGGATTGATCATCGAAAACTACCAGTGGTCCGAACGTACGAATGTGGCCATGATGGATATCGACCTGTACGAAGTCGAAGAAGGCCGCCGCCCGCTGGAAACCGTTAAAAAAGATCTGCGAGACGGCTTTGACCGCATCGCCGGAATCGCAACGATCGAATTCAAAGAAGAAGGCCACGGAGCGCCACCCACGGGAATGCCGGTGGAATTGCGCGTACGCGGAGACGACATCGTGCGACTCAATGAAATCGCTACCGAAATCAGCGAGGAATTGAAAAAAACCGAGGGGATTTTCGACGTTCGCAGCGATTACGAGATCGGCAAGCGAGAAATCCGCTTCATCCCTCACCGGGAAAAACTTGCCATTTACGGAACAACGATGGGTCAGGTAGCGCAGACAATCCGCACTGCCATCGACGGCACCGAAGCCACTGCATTCCGCGAAGCGGACGGCGACGAAATCAAGGTCATCGTCAAGTATCGTGACGAAGACCGCTCCTCTATCAACGAACTGAAACGACTGAAAATCGTCACGGCACAAGGTGGAAAAATCGCCTTGAGCGAACTGGGACACTTCGACATGGGACGAGGCGCTGCTGCGATCCGGCGCTACAACGGAAAGCGTTCGATCACCATAACCGCCAACGTGAACGAAAAAATCATCAATTCGCACGAAGCCAACCAAATCATCAAAGATCGCTACCGCACGTTTTCCATGCGATTCCCCGGATACTCGTTGGATTATGGTGGAGAAGCTCAGAAAACGGCGGAAAGTTTCGGTTCGCTGATCGAAGCCTTCGGAGTCGCTTTGTTGCTGATTTACCTGATTTTAGGAGCACAATTCGGAAGTTATCTGCAACCGTTGATCATTATGTTCACCGTTCCGTTTGCGGTCATCGGTGTCATTATCGGTCTGGTCGTCACAGGACTGGATTTCAGCCTCGTTGCCGGTATCAGCGTGGTGGCACTGGCCGGAGTTGTCGTCAACGATGCCATTGTGCTTGTGGAATTCATTCAAAACGGTCGTATGCAAGGTATGAAACGGCGTGAAGCCCTGGTGCAAGCCGGAGTGGCTCGCGTACGACCGATTCTATTGACAACAGTGACTACCGTATTTGGTATGATGCCGCTGGCATTGGGAATCGGCGGTGTTTCGCCGACGTGGCAACCTATGGCGATTTGCATGATCTGGGGTCTTGTGTTCGCCACGTTTTTGACCTTGTTTGTCGTTCCGAGCCTGTATTCCCTAGTGGATGCATTTTCCGAACGTATGCGCAAACTGTTCGGACTTCCTCCGAGAGAGTGGGGAGAAAAACAAGCTTCGGACTCCTTACCGGAAGAGCCCGTTTCCTCCGGTACGCCGTAACATACAGAAACAGCAAAGTTTTTTGGCTTTGCTTGAAACGATTTCGCCAGAATTGGCTCTGTCCGTTCGATGAAGCTTCATCGAACCAATTTCCGTCCCTTCGAGAAAAGGAAAAAATCATGATCCGTACTTTTAGTTTAACCTTACTCGTCATGGGAATCGTTTTAGCAATGGGTTGCGAACGTCCCGCCGAAACGGAACAAAAAGCTCCAACTCCACCCCAAACGACTCAAAAAAAGACGGCTCCAGCCAAGACGGTTGAAAAAACGACGTCCAAAGCACCTCTGGCAAAGGCGGATGCATCTCCCGTTGCCCATTACAACGAAATGGTAAAAACCCGGAAAAACCGACCGTTGAACGTTGAAACGTTCGTATCTTCCTACGTTCAGGTTCCTTCTCTGGTATCGTATGTCAAAGCTACCGATGAACGATACGCCACCCAATTGGATCGTCGCATTCGTATGGCGCTTAAAAAAGTTCAAGGTGGAGCCGACCTGTATCCCGACGCGCAAATGGCCGAAAAAACCGTGCAACGCGCCTTTTTGCTGACGTTTTTCAAAAGCCTCGAACAGTTGGCCTCCGAACCGATGAATATCAAAGCACAAACCTTGATGCTCGATGCGGCTCCCGTGGTCCGAAACACCACAGCCAGACGGAGCGAATGGGCAGGAAAAGGCAGTGAGTATGCAGACCGTTACGACCTGACCATGAAAAACTATTTGAATGCTGTGGAGAAAAAGCTCTCGGGCGACATTCAGAAAGCCGCTGGAGATTTCAAAGCATTGGCAGTAAAAACCCTTGTCCTCTCAGTCTTTTACGAACTGACAGGACTGGAAACGTCACGAGGCAAAAACGATTCCAAAGCTCGCGAAAAACTTACCGAAGCGCTTGTGTATTTTGAATCTCTCATGGACGAACACAAAAGCCGAAACAGCGACGGCGCTTCGATTGTGATGGCCCAGTTATCCCAAACCACAGACAACGTAGACCTGGAACTTGTGAAAACCATCATGAAGCAGGATTTTAAAGCCGAAATTCAAGACGTAACCCCAAAAACCTTGGGATTGTAATCTACGATCATGAGAACACCCCGCCTTCCATTCAAAGATTTTCAACGTAGTTCTTGGACACTATTTTTTGTGTTTTCGATCTTTCTGATTCTTCTTTTGGTGGGCTGTGAGTCGACTTCGGAGGTCCATAACCTTCGTTTATCGAAAATCGGACCGTTCTCGATGGTCCTCGAATGGCAAAGCCCGGAAGAGGAACAATACACGCTCAGTTACGGTGAAGGCCGACTGCTGGACAAAAAAATTCAGGAAGAATTCGCTACCCGACAGCATCGGGTCGTACTGACCGGACTCAAACCCTCGACCCGCTACGGATACACGATCAAGGGAACGGGAATTACGAGATCGTTTCGTAGCGCCCCCGGAACCGAAGGTGCTTTCGACCTGCTCCTGCTTCATAAAGACGATCCGTATTGTCAAACAAACGAACTTCCCGAACGCTTGCCGGACATCGTCTTGCTCGAAACCTCCTGTACGGGAAAACTCGCCACTTTGGCCGATTCCCTGCTTGTCGCTGAACTACCGAAAGACGACGCGCGAATCCTCGATTTCGGAGCGGCGCGCTTGATTCTGTCTCGCGATGCAACCGCAGCTCTGGCCGAAGCGAAAAAAACGCCCGACGACTTCCACCACCGGCTCGTCGTTCTGCCTGATGTATCCAAAGATCGAGAATCCGACAACAACGTTACTTGGCTCAGTCCGCGTCTGGCACGACATGGAACCACGGAAATCACCTGGAATGCCAAGGAATCGGCCTGGTTGGAAATCGATACGTATGAAATCTCGTGGGTGCAGGGAGAGGGGAAAAACCACCAGCGCAAGGTGCTGGTAGAGGCTCCGCCGGAGACACGGAAATCCTGCCTGTACTGTGATCGTCTGCTTGAAACTGGACGATACGAGGAAAGCATCGACTGGTATCGAAACTTCATCGAAACCAACAAAAACCGCCATGCCGTGGAAGATGCAGCCTTCACCATTGCTCGAATTTACGATGAAAAACTGTTCCAGTTTGCCAAAGCTTTGCAGGAATACGAACAGTTCCTCAAAAATTCTCCGTCGAGCCGCCGAGCCACCTTGGCACGCTATCGAATCGACTATCTGAAGCGATACAACGACAACGATTTCAAGCCGTTGCAACTGTTCGAACAAGCCAAGGCATTGCGGGACAGGGAAAACCCGGAACCGACGATAGAAAGAGTGAACCGACTGCTTCAAACCTACCCGGACAGCGCCGTCGTCGAGGAAGTCCTGTTCTGGATCGGCCATTTGCTGGAAGAGTCCGCCCCGGAAACCGCCGAAACGTATTATCGGCAGTTGACCGAACGCTTCCCCAAGGGTGAAAACGCGATAATGGCTGCTATTGCCACGGGCGACATGGCGTATCGGGATAAATCCTACCGAAAAGCCATTGCGGCGTACAAAGAAGCACAAAAAGTCGCGACAAAAAAATACCGAATCGCCATCCAAGATAAATTACGTAAAAGCGAACGCAATGTCTGGCGAGAAGCTGCCCGATATCTGTTTTGGGGATTCTTTGGATTCTGGTTACTGTTAACGATTCTATGGCGCTGCCGCCCTGCCCTGAAAGATCTCTGGATCGCCGGAATTCTCGCTTCAGGGTACGTGCTTTTGGGTGGTGGATACGCTTTGATCGATTTCGAACGAGCGCGTATTCTGGTAGAAACGTTGTCGGTACTTTTCGCGGCAAGCGTGCTGGCGCTTTTGTGGAATCGTGCGCTCGTCCGAAGTGGCAAGCTCGGGAGCATCGGGGCCGTGGCTCACATCGTGACAATGACCCTTGCCGCCATTTACCTGACCCTGTATCATTTCCATTACCTCTATATTTTCGGAGTGTAAGGAGTCCTGACGTGAAGCCTGGAAAACTGTTGCGTATCAAACCGGGATTCAATCCCAATTCAAGTTCCCTGGGTTCCGATCTGACGTTTTTGCTGATCGGCTCGGCAGCAGTGGCATTGATCGTCAACATCGTGGATACCGGCCTGCGCCTATGGAAAAAACAACGAGGAACCTCAACCGATGGCGACAGCTAGAAGCAAAAGCCGCTCTTACCATTCACCTTTTCTCGGCCTGTGCGTCTTTTTGGGTTTATTGCTGATTCTCTCCGTTTCCTGCACGAAAAAGAAAACGGAGTTGGAAGCAGGTACAATGGCCCCAGATTTCCGGGCCGAAACCCTCACCGGCCAGACCCTATACCTCAACGCCGAGATAAAAACTCGTCCGGTACTGATTTCTTTTTTCGCCACCTGGTGCGATCCCTGCCGAGCGGAACTGCCTCTTTTAGCCACGCTGCAACGGAAATTCCCAAAAGATCTTCAAGTGTTGCTCGTTGCCATCGACCCTGAAAACGTGGACGAACACCATACGCTGGCCAAGGCATTGTCCCTTCCCTTTCCGATTTTGCTGGATAAAAACGAGCGCATCAAAACCGCTTACGGTGTGGAACAGTTGCCGTCAACCTTCCTTGTCGATCGGCAGGGAGTTATTCGGTCGGTACTGAAAGCGATAGGAGACCCGGAAGTGCAATACCTGGAAAAAACCGTTCTGAAAGCGCTTGAAAACCATTGAAAGATCAACATTGCACCAATTCAGCCCTTTTCCAGTATAGGGAACCCTTTCGAGCCCATCGAAAACGTTCCGTTCCGAGCCGTTTTGTCGCGATTTGGTTCGCTTTGTTCATCGGGCTGTGGATCTGGCCTTCAGCGTCTCAGGCGAAATTACATTTCGGTCCCTATCTGCAATCGGTTGAAAACGGCACCGTAGAGATTTGCGCCCATTTCGACAAGACCGACAAGGCACGTGTGGTTCTCATCGGAGACGACGAGAAGGAACAGAACCTTTCGTTCGAGGGTCACGAACCGGCCTGTGCTCGCGTGAAAGAACTGACACCGGACATCGAATACCCCTACCAGCTTTTCATCAATGACAAACCCATATTCGACAATCCCAAACCCGCCTTCGTTTCTTCGACCGATACCAACCACACCTTCGTCATTTTCGGTGATACCCGTAGCGGTGACGACAGCTTCGACGTATCCCATAGGGAAATCGTCCGCACGATTCGTGCTTTCACCCTTCCGGACGCCGTAATTCACACCGGCGATTTCGTGGAAGAAGGAGAGCGTTTCGAACTGTGGGAGAATTTTTTCCACATCGAGGCGGATCTTTTACGCACGACCATCCTTTTTCCCGCCATTGGCCGCAGCGATCAACCTGCCCAATGGATGAGAAAACTCTTTCCCGCTCTGAAAAAAAGTCCGTGGTATTCGTTCGATAGAGGGCTGGTACATTTCAGCGTATTGAAAATCTGGCAGGATTACTCCCAGCCTGAAGAGGAAGTCGGTCCCGATAGCCCGCAACTGCAATGGCTACGAGCCGATTTGGCAAACGCACGAAAAAGCGGCTCGAAATACCTGTTCGTGGTGTTACACCAGCCGATATACGATATCGATGGACAAACCCCGGCGGTAGCCAAAGAACTTCTCATGCCTTTGTTCGAACACTCCGGTGTCACGGCGGTGTTTTCCGGGGCACATTTTTTCTCTCATATCGAAACGAACGGCGTTCACTACTTTACCAACGGAGGCGGTGGAGCCGTGCTGGAAAAACGTCTGCCTCCCGAAAATATTTTCCGATTTTTCAGCGCCATTCATCACTATCTACAACTGGAAGTGGGCTATTTCGGAGCGCGTGTCAAAGCCATCGATAGTCAGGGCGACGAGTTCTATCTCGTCGATCTGGACAAAAAGGAAGGCAGCACGAGAACACTCTCCGACGCTTCGACCGTCCACGACTTCGCGCCGTTGTCCTCGAATACTCCACCTGTCACCATTTCGTTCACCGTCTTTTTCGACGGAAAAAAGGAACAAAAAGAAAAGCTTTTCACGTTTTTGGCGGAAACGGCTCAAAAGACGAACAAAAAGCTGGTCGTAACGTTTCGCTCCGTTTTGACCTCCTCCGACCGCGCCGCTTTGGCCGCTTTCGAAAAGGATAAAACGCACCTCCCGGTAGCCATCATCGGCAATCACATCCTGGACGGCTGGACGGTGCTGCGTTCCGGCCTGCCCGACGCACTCGAAACGACGGCTCGTTCAGCAGAGGAACAGGACATCGACGCCATGCATCGGCTGCTGGTTCTGGGAGTCATCCTGGCGGGTCTTATGGTATTGATTTCGACGTTCGTTGTAGTATTCCGCAGGAAAAAGAGACAACGTTCCTGACGCATTCCTTACACGAAAAAGCCGCCCGAAGGCGGCTGAAACATACGCTATTTTTGCGGATTTGGCGTAACGTTCAAAGCTTTGGATGAAGCTTTATCGACTTTGGGCGAAACCTTCGGTGATACGGGAGAAACGTTTTTCGGTTTGAACTTTGCTTTCTTCTGTTCCATTTTCACATGTTTCTTGAACCAGATCGAGGGAGGAATAGGCTTTTCTTTGGCTGCCCACAAACCCACTTTCTTTTTCATGGCAACACCCACCAATCGGCGAATGGTCACTTCGTGTCGAAAATGCTCGTTGAAGTCCCAAACATGTCCATTCTCTGCCATTACCCAGCTTAAGTTTTTTCCGTCTGGCAGAATAATCACAGATATCCATTGTTTGAGAAGGTTCTTTTTAACGATACCGACTTCCACCGTCTTTCCTAGACATAATTCCTCGGCGGCTTTTCGGGATTCTTCCCAGTATGGCTGATTTCCAAGCTTCTCTGGAGCATCGACACCATACAAACGGACTTCAAATTCCCTTCCTTTTTCTTCGAGAACCAGCAAGTCTCCTTCGACGACTTTTTTGACTTTCGCTTTGAATTGGGGACGTTCGAATTTGAGTTTGAGATTGAGTTTGAACTGATCTCGATCACCAGCCATTGCCGAAACAGCCCACCCGAAAACCACCAATGCTGCCAGCACGAGAAACGCCCGACCGATCTTTGACTTTCGTGAAATTCCCATGCAACTCCCCTTTCGAAAAGGTTTCGTTAACCTACAAGTCTTGACTCACGAAACATAGGATTCGTTGTACGAACGTGGACGATCAGCGAATGTTGCTCAAAGCGGTCAGCATGTCGAAATACGGGATGAACAGCATCAATACGACGATGAGAACGAGAATACCGACAAACATGGTCATAATCGGTCCCAAGGTAATGGTCATGCTGTTGATGAGCCGATTCAACCGTATGCGCAAAGCGAAGAAAATATGCTCCAGCACGAACGGCAATTTGCCGGACTCCTCGCCAACAGTCATCATGTCGATCAACATTGGCGGGAAATATTTAAAGCGGCTAAACGGTTGTGACAGCGATTTACCAACCTGCACGTTGGCTCGCGCTTCATTGATCACCTGCTTGATAACGCTATTGGTAACGGCGCCTCGCGCCAGCTTAAGGCTGTCGAGAATCGGCACATCACTATCCAGAAGAACGCGAAGCGTGTTGGAAAAACGCATCATCGTACCCAGTATGATGATTTCACCTATAAGTGGCACTCGCAACAACAACCGGTCGAAAAACTGCACATTCGCTTTACCCAGTCGAATCAAAACGAAAACAATCACCACCAGCGCAGGTACCCAGATCCACCAGTACGTACTGAGAATCGAACTGAACCCGACCAGCAATGCCGTCGTCATCGGGAGTTCCATATCGTTTGTCGAATACCCTTCTGCAAACGACGGAATGACGAACAGTAGGATCACCATCGAAGCAATGAAAGCGAAGATCAACGTCAGAACCGGATACGACATGGCGTGCCGGACCTTCGTGGTCAATTCTTCATCGTTGTCCAGGTCCATTGCGATGATATTGAGCGTTTCTTTCAGTTTTCCACTTGCTTCGGCGGCTTCGATCATCGAAACAGTTACGGGCGTAAAATAGTTCGGAGACAACCGAAGCGCTTTGGCCAACGTCCCCCCGGACTCGACCTGAGCCGCGACTCGCTGCAATTCATTGGAAAGACTACGATTGACCGTCTTGCCAGCCAGCAGTTTCAACGCTCTGAGCAACGGATACCCTGTTTCCAGCAAAATCGATAATTCCCGGAAAAACATCGAGATATCCTGTGATTTGGCTTTCCTTGCGAAAAAGCCACTCGACGCAACCGGTAGCATCTCCTCGTCCAATGTTTCCTGCTCGGAATCCTCCACGGATTCCGTGGCTCCGGTTCCTTGCGACGCCTGTTCCATCAATTTCTGCTTGACCTTCTCCCGAAGCACTTGTTCGTCGCTCATGCTACCCGCGGTCTTTTTTCCTTCCGGCATCTGTCCCTCCCATTTCTTCGTGACTTTATAGATACTTCAAAGTCTCCCATTCTTGAGTTCGGAGCATCCTCAGAACCCAAGCAATCGCAGATATTCTTCCGTCGTCGTTTCCCCTTCGAGTATTTTGCTACGGCCACTCTCGGACAACGTACGCATCCCATCGGAAATGGCCTGTGCGCGCAGTTCGGCTTCCGATTTCTGCGCGAGAATCATCTCCTTGAGTTTCGGTGTGACTTCCATAACTTCAAACACGCCGGTGCGGTCGAAATAGCCGGAATTGAAACAATGGCTACACCCGGCACCATGATAAAATTCCTTGATTTTCTGCGCCTGAGCCGGTTTGAATCCTACCGACTTTTTCTCGGCGGCTTTGGGTTTGTAGGCGGTTCGGCATTCTGTGCAAATTTTTCTCAACAATCGTTGACCAATCACACCAACAAGGGAATTGGCTATTAAATGGGTTGGCAATCGGAAATTGTACAGCGCTGTAATAGCCCCCGGAGCATCGTTGGTGTGGAGTGTACTGAAAACCAACAGACCGGTCATACTGGCCCGAACAGCGATCCCGGCCGTTTCGTCGTCACGGATTTCACCAATCAAGATGGTATCTGGATCCTGACGCAACAGGGCACGCAACCCTTGGATGAATCCGAAATTCAAGTTGTAATTGACCTCTACCTGGTTGGCTCCGGGAAGCTCGAATTCGACCGGATCTTCAATACTCATCACATTGTACTGATTTCGATCGATTTCGTTCAAACAAGAATACAATGTCGTTGTTTTGCCCGAGCCGACCGGTCCTGTAGCCAAAATCATGCCGTGAGGTCGAGAGCAGAATCCCAGCACTTTCTGGTAATCTTCTTTTTCAAGCCCCAACTCACTGAGATTCTTGTTGATTCGTCCGGCATACACGAGACGAATACTGATTTTCTCTCCGTATTTGTTGGGAACCGTCGCAATGCGCATATCGAACTGGTTGCCACCGATATTGACGTTCAAATGACCGTCCTGGGGGCGTCGCCGTTCGGTGACATCCAGATCCGCAACGATTTTGATACGAGAGGAAATCTCATTGTACAGGCTCTTTTGCAGTTGAAGCACTTCGTACAGCATTCCGTCGATACGGAAACGAACCCGTGTGTTTTCTTTTTGAGGTTCCAGATGAATATCCGTGGCACGGGCGTCCAAAGCTCCTTCGAGTATCTGCCGCACCATGTTGACAGCAGAAGCGGATGTAACAATCTTCTGAATTCTGGCCGACGCTTCGACGACTCTTTTCTCCGGCTTCGGCATTTCCCTTTCCACTTTCTTTAAAAGCGGTTCTTTCAATGCCTCGACGGTTTTGTGGGAAATCAGAAACAAGTTTACTTCTTTCGATAGGTTTTTCCCGAGTTTCTCAACCAATCGTTGTGAAATGGGACAGGTCAACCCGAGATCTATCTTGGTTTTCGTCGCTTTAAGTGGAATAACGTTGAAAAGCTCGATCCAATCGGAATCGATGGTATTAGCCAAAGAAGGAGTAGGCTTCGGTAAAGCATTTTTCCACGGAGGAAGATCAACGAACTCGGAAAGAGCTTCCAGATACTTTTCTTCTCCCAGATATTCGTCCGAATCAAGCAGTTGACAGGTGCTGATTCCCGTTTCCAGTGATTCCTGGCGTGCTTTTTTAAACATCTTGAAGTTCAGATGGTTGTTATCCAGCAACCATTCCACAAAGACGCCTTTTTCATGCACGAAAATCGGTGCAAACGGCATCGTCAACAGGATATCGACGAAACCGGGGATATCGTCCCGACACTGAAAGGTCAACGCTTCCCAAAATGGAACGGAATCCTTTTCCGCTTTGGACACCGCTGCCTCGAATTGCCTTTCATCTATAATATCAAGCATTTTCAAACGTTTCAGCAACAAAACGTCATCAGGAGAAACGTTGCCCGTCAGCTCTTCAAGTACATCTTCCTCCAATTCGCTCAAGTATTCGTAAAACTCGTTGACCACCTTCGATGCTTTCACCATTTGCGTGTCGGAAAGCGAAGTTTCTCCTGTGAGTTGCTCTTCCTCACTGACCTCCCAGTCCATGGATTTCAACATGGCATCTTTCAACAAGCCTTTGGATTCCTTCGACTCTTCGTCTTCCGAATCATCCAGGGTAATACCTAGGCGTTCCAGGGCTTCATCCAGAGGTATTCCTTCCTGGCGAGCCAGATTTTCGGCCTCGTCCAGGATATTGTCGGCCTTCTGGTCTAAATTTGGCATCAAGCCAGGATTGCTGATTTTGAAAACCTGGGTTACATCCTTGGTTAGAACATCCGCTATGGATTCCATATCGATGGGAGTATTCAGAAAGTCCCATGTGCTTTTTCGCCCTTGTTTGTTTTTTTTGAAACCCTTCATACTCCTGCCTTTCCAACGATGAGAACACTACGCCGCCTATCGATCAGAACGTTTCAAGACCTGGAACCCATCCGAACAGGGATTCCTCTGTCGATTATTGCTCATGCGCTCCCCCATCAAACGCCTAGAACCTTCTCATCCATAAAGGATGATCTGCCCCTCGTTTTTTTGATGGTTTTCACCTCTTGTTAACTATATAGGTTTTTCGTCACTATCGCAATGTTTCTTGGATCGTTTCCGCTTCTTTTCAACATTCGGAACAAATTTGCCGGTATTGAAGAAAAAAAGCACATCAAACCATAATTAACATAATTAAGAATAACTACTTTCTATTTTTGCCTTTGTAGTCCCACGTAGAATCGAAAACCATTTCGCATTTCTTCAACCACATCACTTTTGAAGATATAAAATTGAAGAATCGGAATTTTCTTTGGTTCGATTGAAAAAAATCTCATGAAATTGGGTATCGAGCACCATTTCTTTCCCCGAAATTTATGGTACAATCAAAAAATGGAGAGTTTGCACGACGGTATGGGAAGCGTTCGTGTAACACTTGATAGATTGTTCTGAAAATTTTTCGTCAAGCGTTCCGAAGACAAAGGATAAGCCTATGACGATCCACAAAGATCATAACCGTTTCAAACAGATCGTTCGCGGTCGGGTAAAAAAAGACCTGAAAAAATACATCACCCAAGGGGAGATGATCGGTCGAAAGGGGAAGGACAAAATCACCGTCCCCATGCCGCAGATCGAAACCCCTCGATTCAAGTTCGGTGACAAGCAGATGGGTGGAACCGGACAGGGTGAAGGCGATGTAGGAGATTCGCTGGGAGGCGATCCGCAGGAAGGTCCGGGAACCGGAAAAGCCGGGGACCAGCCAGGGGATCACGGTCTGGAAGTGGAACTGACCATCGAGGAATTGGCCGAAATCCTTGGGGAAGAGCTTCAGCTCCCCCGCATCGAACCCAAAGGAAGCGCCAAGGTCACCACGACCATCGACCGTTACCGGGGCATTCGCAAGGTAGGACCGGAATCGCTCAAACATTTCAAGCGAACCTACAGAGAAGCTCTCAAGCGACAGATTTCCAGCGGCATCTACAACGAAAAAGACCCCATCGTCATGCCCGTACGGGACGACAAACGCTACCGGTCCTGGAAAACCGTACCGGAGCCGCAAACCAACGCCGTCATTCTTTACATTATGGACGTTTCCGGCTCGATGGGCGACGAGCAAAAAGAAATGGTGCGGATGGAATCTTTCTGGATCGACACCTGGCTGCAAAGCCAATACAAAGGAATCGAATCCCGTTACATCATTCACGACGCCACCGCCCGCGAAGTGGATCGCGAAACGTTTTTCCGTACCAAGGAATCGGGAGGAACGCTGATTTCTTCGGCCTATGAAAAAGCGCTCGAAATCATGGAGGCCAGCTATCCTGTATCCGACTGGAATATTTACATTTTCCAGTTTTCCGATGGCGACAACTGGTCCGGCGACGACACCTCGAAATGTCTGGCGATGCTTGAAAAGGATTTCCTTCCCATCGTCAACATGTTCGGGTACGGACAGGTGAAAAGCTTCTTCGGTTCGGGACAATACATGGAAGACCTGAGACGGCATTTCCCGGAGCCGGAAAACCTCGTGCTTTCGGATATCCCAGACAAGGACGCGATATACGATTCGATCAAAACCTTTCTCGGTGAGGGACGTTGATGGGCGAAGTGCTTTGTATCGATGGTCCTGCCGGTTCCGGAAAAAGCTCGGTCGGCAAAAAGGTTGCGGAACGACTTGGATTTTCTTTCCTGGACAGCGGCGCATTGTATCGAGGAGTTGGACTGTTGGCCTTTGAAAACGGGATATCCTTCGAGGATGGCCCTGCCCTCGCCCGCAAAATTTCCGAAACCGCATTTGAATTCCGCCGTGTGGAAGGACAAAACACGCTGTTTCTCGACGGTCGAAACGTGGAATCGGACATCCGTAGTCCCGAAGCGGGTGACCGCGCCAGCCGTGTAGCGGTTTTGCCCGAAGTTCGCTCTGCGCTGATGAAGGCCCAACGAGACATGTCCGAGAGAAGCAATCTGGTGGCCGAAGGTCGCGACATGGGGACGGTCGTGTTCCCGGATGCACAATTGAAAATCTTTCTGTGGGCCAGCCCGGAAATCCGTGCTCGCCGACGTACGCTGGAATTGCTCGAACGCGGGGAGAAAGTGGAAGAAAGCAAGATTCTGCACGACATCATCGAGCGCGACGAACGAGATGCGAACCGTAGTATCGCTCCTATGAAAAGTGCTCCAAATGCCATCGAAATCGACACAAGTCCCCTGAGCATGAACGAAGTGATTCAAACAGTAATCGACACCTGGGAAAAAAGCCATGTACGGTGAAGGATTCCGTTTTAAATGTACCGCTTGCGGCGGTTGTTGTAGCTGGCAGGGCTGCGCCCCTTTGTATCCCGACGACGTAGAGCGCATTGCCAAGCACCTCGACATGAGCGAGGAAGCATTTATCAAAAAATACTCCCGTCACATCCTCGTTCGTTACGAGGACGAACATGAGGTGATGATCGTTCCTTACCTCGTAGTGAAAACGAACGGGAATCAATGCATTTTTCTCGAAAATCACCGATGCAGCATCCACGAGGTAAAACCCTGGCACTGTGCCAAGGCGCCGTTTCTTGCCGAATTTATGGTGGATGATGAGGGTTGGAACAACCTTGTCGAACTCTCTCCAGGATTCGGACAAGGAGAATTTCACGATCGGAAGACCATCGAAAGCCACTTGGCCGAACAGGACCGAAGAGAATATTTATACGAGAAACGGTTGGAGTCGGAGGGCTGGGATTTGCAGAAAATCTACAACGTCACGTTGGATGACCCCATCCCCTGGGACGACTTGTTTTCGGACGAAAAAGAGTAATTGACGATTTCATCCGGGAACGTCGTTTGAATGATTGAAAACTTTGGAGTCGAGGTATTCCATGGCACGTAAGATCGTCATGCTGATTGTTCTCTGGTTGATTGCCTCCGTTGCGTCGGCCGATCCATTGCCATTGGAAAAACAGGAAGAAGAACAGGAGTTTTACTACCAGTGGGTAGATGAAAAAGGCGTCCCGCACTTCGTGGACCGAAAAGACATGGTGCCCGAAGCCTACCGCGACAAATCACGCAAACTTCTTAAAAACTCCGCCGAACCGACCCTTTCCGGTCCCAAGTACGAGGGTATCGATCCAGGTCAACGTACCCATTTAAGGAAAGAACAAAACAAGCTATGGCGACAAGCTTTCGTCGAAATTCGCACGAAAAAGGCAATGTTGAAAAAAGCCATAGCCAAACAGCAAAAAGCGCTGGAATCCTGTCCGGTATACGACGCCATCGATCCGCAACTCAATCATGCAGCCACTCAATGCCGGAGCACAGCCGAAAAAGAGCTGGAACGCCTGAAAAAAGAGCTGCAAAAAGCCAACGCATTGTTGTTGGAAACCAAGGAAAAAGGCCGTCAGGCCGGAGTTCCCCCCGGAACGTTCCGGAACTGAACGTCACCCTCACTTTGGAAATGAGTGCAAATACTCCGATATTATTTAAGGCATTGTAGCGGCGAAGCGTAAGCCCGCCGTGAGTATGAATTTTTCGGCGGGCTCACGCTCCGCCGCTACAGTTGATTGTAAACTCTTCCCTTTTTGGAATAAAACATCACAAATTGAAAATTCCTTCTTACGGAACGCAACGCCCGGTTGCGGTATCGCGACGATAACCGGAATCACAAATACAAACGAAACCATTGGTCACCGTGCTCCAGGACCATGAACCGTTCTCGATGCATACCGGAGGCAGACACCAGCCTTCCGAATACTCCCAGCCAGCCTGAATGCAGCCTAATCCTTCGGCGCAATCCGCGTCGTCTGTACAGGTAGGTACGCAACTCCACTCCAGGTACTCGCCACGCCAGCAGCGTTCGTAATCTTTGCAGGGACTGGCGCATTTGCTATTTCGGCAGAAAGACGATGCACGTAGCCTACGGGCGCACAAAATGCTGCTGGAACGCTTCGGGGATCGGCTTGATTTATCGTCGTTGGTGCAGGTGTATTTTCGGCTGGCTCGGATTCATTTGAATCTTAACGAACGTGCCGACGCTGTGGCGATGTTCGAAAAGGGGCTGGAACTGGCTCCCGATTCCGAAACGTACCTGGACGAAGCCGTGGCGTTTTACGAAACCGTCGGGAATATTCAAAAAGCCGCTGAATGGAAGCAAAAGCGCCTCTCCAAAATTACTGGAGGGGGAACAACACAAAACTGGCGGGAGTTGGCAAGATACCACCTAGAAAAGCTCAAAGATTTCGAAGGCGCATTGGATTGTTACTACAAAGCCTTGAAAGAGGGCTCTCCCGATGCTTCCCTGATGACGGAAGTCGCCGAATTGCTACTGGGTGCGCAGCGTTACGATGAAGCGCTCACGTTGCTGAAAGCTTCGTTGAAACTCGAAAACGATTTGGAACGAAAAATCGGCTTGAACCTGCGATTGGCCAGGATCGTAGAGGAAAAATTAAACGATCCCGTCGAGGCGACCTCGTTTTACATCGCTGCGTTTACGTTGGACCCGGAGCGTGTCGGGCTGTTGCGTCGAGCGGAAACAATACTGATCGAGCGGGAATGCTGGGATAAACTCGAGCAGCTTTATGCGCTTGAAATATCGAAACTTTCCGAGCAGGAAAAAGACCGAAAAATCGAGCTGTGGAAAAAGCTCGGAGATATGCTGTTTTACAAAGTCGGACGGCGGGATGATGGCATCAAAGCCTGGAAAGTTGTTCTGGGCATGGCGCCCGAAGACGAAAGCGTCAAAGAGCATATCGCAGAGTTATATGCTTTGGTTCCCGAGAAAACCGATGTGGCTTTGGGGTATCACCGTAGTCTGTTGGCTCAAGATCCCGATAAAATTTCTTCATTGCATGCCTTGTGGAAAATCTACATGGCGCAAGAGCGCTTCGATGCGGCACATTGTGTCGGAGCAAGACTGGCCCGTGAGGGAGAAGAAACCTCGGAAGCTGTCGATTTCTATACCGAAAACCTGCCTGACCTGAAAACGCAGGCTATCGGCCAACTCGATCGCCAAACTTGGGTTCATGCCGTTTTGCATGAGGATTGCCGTTATCCGATGGTGGGACAGATCCTTTGGCTGGTTTATTCCCAGTGCAAGAATCTGATGGACAGCACTTTGAAAACCGAGGGCGTGCAGCGGCGTCATCGTGTCGATTTGCGGGAAGAAACCGGTCTTTGCAATACCATTCGTTACGTTCGTGAAACGCTCGATCTTCCACGGGCGGAATTCTATCTCAAACCGGAATTCAATCGTTGGGTTCAAGTCCTGCCGGTTCAGCCTCCGGCTGTAGCCCTGGGTGGCGATGCTTTCGAGGATTTTCCTCGGCGTGAATTGACGTTCCTTATGGCGGCTTATGGCGTTTTGGCGCGACCGGACGTGATTTTGGCTCTTCACGAAGAAAGTACAACCATTCAAAACCTGATCGACGCTGCAGGGCTGGTGGTTGATCCGGGACATGAACCGGCCTTCGATCGAGACGAAGCCGAAAGCCTGGCCAAAAAGATGAATCGGCAAATTAAGGGAAATAACCGGGATGCCTTGGAGAACTTTGTCTATGCCTACCAGAAAATAGGACCGATCGACCTGAAAAAGTGGGCCCGTGGATTGAAATTGTCGGCGTTTCGGGCGGGGTTGGTACTCGTCAACGATCTCAACCTTGCTTTGCAGACGTTGCATAAATATCCCTGCTCGTTGGAATCGAAAGATTTGGAAGAGATCGAGCGTGACTTGAAAGACTACGCCATCAGCGAAGAGTATTTTCACGTTCGAGAGAAATTGAAGCTCTCGATAGTATAGAGCAAACAGGTTACGGATCGTCCAAACACCGTAATCTCGGAAACCGTTACGATTCGAGGACATAGGAGGAAGTTGCATGGACCGTGCCGCAGGCGAAGCGTTTGTCGAGCGGGTTTTGCCGCTTTTTGCGCAAAACGTTCCGGGATTACACGAGTTTGTCGGGGGAGAGTCCGAAGCTCGTAACTTGCTCAAGACGGTTCAGTGCGAGGAAATCCGCTGGAACGATCTGGCTGTGAATCTCGAAGTGTATTCCTCCAAGCCAACCGATCCCGTGGTGATTTTCCATGGCGGTATGGCCAATTACGCACGCTTTTATTACCTGTTTCTCGCCAAATTGTCCGAGCGGGGATTCAACGTTATCGCTGTGGATCGTCCCGGACATGGGTTCTCTGAAGGAGTAAGGGGCGATTGTCGTGTAGAGGATATGAAAAGCCTGTTACCGCAGGTATTGGAATTCGCACGGGAACGCTTCAACGACCGCATCGGGATGATGGGAACCAGCCTTGGAGGCATTACCACGTTTTACCTGTTGCCCGATCTCGAAGGCTTGCGGAGCGCCCTGTGTCACAATTGGTTGTATCCTGGGGAACTCGCCGATCCTTCCAAAGCCTTGTTGGGGCGGTTTCTCAAACTTCTCAACATGGTTCGGCCCATGTCGCCCGTTCCGGTGCGCAAACTGATGGATGTCGAAAAAGTGCGGGAACTTTCGGAAAATCCTTTCATCGTGGACTACTTCCTCGGGATCAATCAAGATCCGCTGTATTGCGAATCCCTGAGTCTGCGATCCGTCGTTTCTTATTTCGGTGGCTATCGGCCCGAGAAAAGTTACCATGAAGTGGATATCCCGGTGATGGGCTTGATTTCGGAAAAAGAAAAAGTGTTGCCACTGGAGACGAGCAAAGAATGGTGGAAACGGGCCGGATTCCCGGAAAATCGCCTGCACGTCATACCCGAAGCCAAGCATATGATCTTCCACGACCGCATTGGACCGTGCGTCGAGATGGTTTCTCAGTGGTTCGCACAGACGCTGGCGTAATCGGAAACGGTAACCCATAGAATTCTCGGAGGTTTTTCGATGAACGGACCGACACTGGCAACCCCGCCGGAGCAGTTGATTTCTTCGGATGGAACGGTGGCTTTCGGTAATTACGCAGGAGTTCCCGGCGATCTGGCGGTGGAACGCGTTGCTTACACCCGTCTCAAGCGCCCGCCGTGGTCCTGGTTTGGCGAGTTGGCCTGTAAACTGCTGAAACGCTGGCAGTTTGTCGGAGCGATGGACGAAAACCTGGTAGTTGGTGCGGCTGTGGCGCATGTCAATTATCTGGCTACGGGATTCGCTTATGTCTACGACCGCAAAACGGAAATTTTCACGGAATACAACCTCAAGGCTCCTTTGGCATTGGGTGCGGAATTTTCACGAACGCCCGCCAATGGGGAAACCTGCCTGTTTAAGGGAAAACGTTCCATCGTCATGAACAACAGCGTGATCGATGGCTTTCGGACGCTCGATGTCGTTTTCGGAGACGAGTTTTCGATTCGTTTGAAGTACCGGGAAAATTATCCCGGTATTAGCACGGCCTGCCCGCAGATGGATGGCGGATTCCACTATACCTACAAGTCCGCCGGATTGCCGGTGGAAGGGCAAATTCGGCTCGACGGACAAACCCTCGAACTTGCCCCCGATGCTTTAGGATTGCTTGACTGGACCGCGTCGACGCCCCCGCGAACGACAACGTGGAATTGGGCGGCTGCCGTGGGAAAAACGGGAGACGGGCGCGTTGCAGCGATCAATTTCAGCCGTGGGTTGGTGTTGGGATCGTACACGCAAAACGCCGTTTGGATCGACGGAAAGCCGTTCATGCCTGGCTATGTGCTATTCGACTACGACCGGGAAGACATTTTGGGAAAACCCTGGAATCTGCATACCGCCGACCGCAGCTTGGATCTGGTGTTCGAACCGGCGGCGGAGCGTTTCGAAGATATCGATTTCAAATTGGTGGCCAGTCGCCTGCACCAACCGTTCGGAACCTACAAAGGAACGGTCCACACCGATGAAGGACCGGTCGAGCTGGAACTTTTCGGTTTTTGTGAAGATCATTACGCCAAGTGGTAAGTTGCGAGGGGTGTAAAGGGTGGACATCACGTTGAATTTCGGCTGTGACGGTCTGGCGCTTTCTCTGCCGGATGCTTGGACGGTTGATGTGCTCGAAAAGCACCCGATGCCGGTGATCGAGCAACCGCAGTCGCATATCGAACAGCTATTGGATCATCCATCGGCAAGTCTGCCTCTAAAAGCTCTTGCGAGGGGAAAACGCTCGGCCTGTATCCTGATCTGCGACGATACGCGCCCCGTACCCAACGGATTGTTGTTGCCTCCGATGATTCGGCGGTTGCTGGATGCCGGTATAGCCGCCGAAGAGATAGACATTCTCGTGGCCACCGGTCTGCATGGTCCGGTGGAAGGCTCCCGGCTCGATGCCTTGCTGGGAACGAAAGAGCTACCGGAAAAGGTAAAAATTTCCAATCATTATGCTCGATCGGATGAAGATCACGTACCCTTGCAACCGACGAGTTCGGGGATACCGGTTTGTCTGGATCGGCGTTTCGTCGAAGCGGATTTGAAGCTGGTCACCGGGCTGGTCGAGCCGCATTTTATGGCGGGATATTCAGGAGGGCGAAAGGTTATCGCTCCGGGCATCTGTCACGAGAAAACCATCCGTCAACTGCATGCGCCGATCTTGCTGGATCACCCCAGAGCTTCGTTGGGTTGTCTCGAAAACAATCCGTTACACGAGGCTCAACTGGAAATTCTTCATCAACTCGGTGATGTTTACGGAATCAGTGTGGTTTTAAACGAACAACGGCAACTGTGCTTTGCGGATTTTGGCGCCTTGGAGCAGGGGCACGCCCGTGCTGTGGAATTCTTTCGTTCCTACGGTGAAATTACGGTGGAAAAATCCTATTCCACGGTGCTGACTTCCTCGGCGGGAGACCCACTGGACCGAACGTATTATCAGACGGTCAAGGCTATGGTCGGTGCAATGGCTGCCGTTCGACCGGGTGGAAAGATTTTCGTGGCGTCAGCCTGTGGAGAGGGGGTTGGGTCGGCGGACTATATCGAGGCTCAGAAGTTATTGGTAAATAAGGGATTATATAAATTTCATCGAGAAATGCTTCAACGGCCTCGGGCCAAAATCGACGAGTGGCAGACACAGGAGCAGGTCAAAGCCATGCAAAAAGCCGATGTCGTGCTATATGCTCCGGGGCTTGATGAATCACAAGCGAGGCTGACCGGTGTGGAGGTCGTCGAGGATCTGGAAGCTGCTGTGGCTTCGTGGGTGGAGCAATGCGGAGACGAGCGGGTTGCCGTCGTCCCGGAAGGTCCGTATGTATTGTTGCAACCTGCTGTTTCTACAGGGGAAAATCGATGAATCCCAGAGATGCGCTTTCCATGATTTTCTCTTCGGCATTGGAGGCCGTGCGCCCGGATGAGGCTGTGCGTCGCCACATCGAGAGAGATGGGAACGTTTTGCACATCGGGGAGGAACGTTTCGACCTCGACCGTTTCGATTCGGTAACGGTTCTTGGGGCGGGAAAAGCCGCTGCCCCGATGGTTGCAGAGTTGGAAACCTTGCTTGGTACGTATCTCGATGGTGGTGAAATTGTGGTGAAAACGGGGCATGGCATGGAGTTGTCCCGTTGCAAACTATGGGAAGCAAGTCACCCGGTGCCGGACGAAGCCGGGCAGGCGGCGACCGAACGCATGATGGCCAAAGCCGAAACTCTTGGCGAGAACGACCTCGCGCTGGTTGCGATTACGGGCGGTGCAAGCTCGTTGCTGGCGGCTCCCGCACTCGGAATGACACTGGATGATAAGCAGGAAACGACGCGATTGTTGCTGGGATGCGGGGCGGATATTCACGAAATCAACGTATTACGGAAACATCTTTCGCGAATCAAGGGTGGGCGTCTGGCTCGTATGGCTTATCCTGCGACGGTTCGAACGTTGCTTGTGTCCGACGTTGTTGGAGACGATCTGGATGTCATCGGTTCGGGACCGACCGCGCCGGATCGTTCGACCTTTCGCGATGCCTGGAATCTGATCGAACGTTACGAACTGGAACAACGTATTCCTGAGTCGGCAGCCGAGGTTTTGCGCAAGGGGCTATCCGGTGAACTCGAAGAGACACCCAAACCCGGTGACCGTTGTTTCGGACGGGTCGGTCATCACCTGTTGGCGACCAATCGACAAGCCTTGGATGCGGCGGCGAAAAAGGCCGAGAAATTGGGGTTCCGGGCGGAAATCGTTACGGATCGTCTGGTTGGAGATGCCGAACGGGCAGCGAAAACCGTAGCCGATACCGCAAAAAAGATCCTGCAACAGGATGAAACAAAGCCTGTCTGCCTACTGTATGGAGGTGAAACGACGGTGGTTTTAAAAGAAGGTCACGGAAGAGGAGGGCGTAACCAGCATTTTGCCCTTGCATTGGCCTTGGAACTCGAAAACGAGCCTCGTATTCATGGTTTGGCGGCAGGCACGGACGGCAATGACGGTCCCACCGACGCTGCGGGGGCGTTTGCGTCGGCCAAAACGGTTGAAAAGGGCAAATCGTGCGGACACTCGGCCAAAGATGCGCTATTTCGTCAAGATTCCGCGACGTTTTTCGAAGCTATCGGTGACCTGCACATTACGGGACCGACGCGAACGAATGTAATGGATGTGACGGTGGTGTTGGTCGAACCGTAAAACTCAGAAATTTTCAATCAAAATCGCAAACTTGCCCCGGTGCCTTCAAATCTGAAAACCGGTGTATTGGTTTGGGTTTTCGAAACGCTGTTGTTTGTTTCCGGTAGGAGTTCCACTCGTTTTTCCGGTTGCCAATTCAACGCGGCATCGATGATGCCACCCATGGCGATAAGAAAACACGCTCCGAGAGCGCTGTATTGCACGATGGTCCAGTCTCGCGCCTGGGTGGCATTATTAGATGAGTACTTGCCGTCCGGTCCTTCCATGGAACGGGCTACGAAATAAGCCGTGACATTGATACTTAAAGTTATGACTTCGCTGGATAGGAAAAGCGCTCCTTTGACATCCTGATCGTTTTGGAATTGCCCCGCTCCGAAGGGGATGAAATTGACGTAATAGGGTTTTTTCTCGATTACTTCCGTAGTTGCCTGGGGCGGTTGAGGTTCTCCCGTTTGAGCCTGGATGGCGTCCAGTTCTTCTTGATTTTCCTGCCGGATGCGTTCGACGAAATCGATGATGGCCGGCGGATAGAGCACGGGGTTGAGGCGGAAATCGGGATCAAGTCTCAGTCGATCGAGAAAATACCGACCCGCACGGGTTTCGTCTCCCAGAATGAACGCGCTGACGCCAATCAGTGCCAGAGCCTCGCGCCTCAGCTCGTTGTCTGCAAACAATTGCAATTCGAACGCTCGCTCCAGTCGATCCACCACTTTTTGATGGCTACCGTAGTCGTACAGGTTTTTCGCTCGACGGATTTCGTCTTGTGCGCTGCCTTCTCCGACTGGCGGTAGACTGAGCCAATTTTCCTCGGTCGATGGTTCGGCGGAGGTTTCTTCCGGTTCCGGCGATTCCGGGGCGTTCGTTTGCGCCATTGCTTCGAATGAAACGAAAAGCAAAAATAGGAACAGGATGGACGAAACACGAAAAACCATCGTCAAAACATCTCCGTCAGGGTTGCGTGCCGCCCATCATACTACGAAATTCCTCTTTCAGTTCCATTTTTCTGCGCAAGGTTACGGTTTCGTCCATTTTGGTGATATCGACGGAGATTTTCTGTGGGTGATGGTAAGGACTGCGCAGTTGGACGATGTTGTGTCGTTGCGGAAGTCGGAAGGTTTTGGCGTCGTCCTGGGGTGAGTTCCCGACGATTTTTCCGTTGATGTAAATCGTTGCCTGGGGTCTTGCAATGACACGTAGATAACCGCTAATGGCTGGAGTGGGTTCGAGTTTTCGTTGTTTTTTCAAAGGGATACGTCTCACATCGGGAATTCTTTTTCGTATCGTGTGGATACCTGAAGCGTGATTTTTAAATGTCGCGATGCCGATGGAAGGTTTCTGATGAACTCGGCCGATGGCTTCCTTGCGAAAATCGCTTTCAGGGTAGGGGGCTTGGTAATCGATCTCCGTTTGTGGTCGATAGCTGTAAAGCGGTGAAAACACGGGTTTTTCGAAACGATTTGTTTCGGATGTACCGGAATTCGGCCAAAATGCCCAACCTACACCAGCAACGAGCATAACGGTGACAACGGCCAGAAAGGCGAAAAAATTCCTGCGCCTTCGTTGGGGTGGCTCATCGTCGGTTTTCGTCGAATGGATCAATTTCAGCAGTTTTTGATTGGTTGCCGAGTGTTCGGGGTCGATGGCCAGTATACGCGAACAGACCCGCATGGCCCGGACCGGGTTGTTGGATTCCAGGGAAGCAACCAGGCGTTCCAGAATCGGAACGAGATCGTGGTTGAATCGTTCGAATGCACGATCCGGGTTTGTAAACACCGCGTTAAGCGTCGCGGCGGGATTCTCTATGGACGCTTCATGCAACACACGGTTGAGATCGTTGAGCAATTCGTGAGCAGTCGGATATCGTTCGTTGGCGTTGACTTTGAGAAGGTTTTGAATGATCTCGGACAGCCGGTTGGAAATCGCGGGGGCGAGTTGCTGCGGGTTGTCGTATTCTCCTTCGCAAATACGCTTGATCACTGCATGAGGGTTGGGACCGTCGAAAGGAAGTTGGTCGGTGACGAGTTCGTAAAAAATGGTTCCCAGAGAAAACAGATCCGAGCGGTGATCGATTTCCGCCCCGTTGATTTGTTCCGGCGACATGAACGCCGGACTTCCCATGACCGATCCGGTGACCGTCAGGTTGGTTCCCTCGGACATTCGGGCGATACCGAAGTCCATCAGTTTTACGCGGCCATCGGAGCGGATCATCACGTTTTCCGGTTTCATGTCCCGGTGGATGATTCCGTGTTCGTGGGCGTGGCAGAGGGCTTGGGCCAACTCATACACGACGCAGGCTGCCAATTCTCCCGGAAATGCACCGTATTCCTTCTGAAATTCCGCGAGGGTAGGACCGTCGATCAGTTCGCTGACGATGTACTGTTGATCGTCTTCCGGCTCGGAAATATCGTAAACTTCGATGACGTTGGGATGCTTCAAACGGGCGACCACTTTGGCTTCTCGTCGAAAACGCGCAAGCGCTTCTTTTTGGCGTCCGAGATGCGGATGCAGAATTTTCACGGCTACCGAGCGTTCCAAGGTGGTATCTATAGCCTCGTATACCGTGGCCATTCCCCCTTGACCGATCTCGCGAACGATTCGGTATTTGCCCAGTTCTTTGCCGATCATCGGTACCGTGTCTTCGTCATGGAATCGTCTGTCCAACGCTTCGTTTTCACTCGACCGGATTGTAGACCAAGCGGCCTGCGAAGTAAACGAATCGCTCTAATGTAATAAAGATGCCGATTCGTAAGCCAATCGGTCTTTTCTATAGGACTCCGGTTGTTACGGGATTTGAATGGTTTGTCGGAAGAAAACGAAAGCTTTCCACCTGTTTTTGAGGTGATTTGTTGGTTTTTAGGATGGCTTCTACTTCTTCAAGATCGGTTGATCTTTCCGACGGCGACCGTTGCCGGGCGCAAGATGTCCTCTCCGATCGTATAACCTTCTTTGACGATTCCCACGACAGTTCCGTTTAAGGCTTCGTCTTCAACCGGCACGGTGGAAATCGCCTCATGGAGCAACGGATCGAAGCTTGTATGGAGACTTTCCATACGTTCCACATCGTTTTTCTTCAGTTTTTGCAGAAACTGCGTGCGTACCATGGCGACGCCTTCGAAAAATCCTTCGGCGTTGGGATCTTTTTCGTAGGATTCCAGCGCCCGGTCGAGGTTGTCAACGACATCGAGGAGGTCTTCCAGAAATTTACGAGTGTATAGCTTTACCTGATTTTTCACGTCTTTTTGCAGGCGGTTTCGGCTTTGCTCGAATTGTACGACCGCTTCTTTGTGTCCGGCGATGTATTTGCGCAAAAGGGCGTCTTTTTCCCGTAATTCTCTTTCGAGGCGTTCGATAGGACTTTCTTTTTGAGACGCTTGTTCCCGCTCGTCTTCTTCGGCGGCACGATCTTTCATTCGTTGCTCGAATTTGTCGAGCATGTTCTGAAGATCGGCGGAAATCGAGGCGGAATTTCCACTAGAGGCTATTTCTTCATCACTCTGAACTTCAGAGGTATTTTCTTGCTCGCCTGTTATGGATTGCTCTTCTCGTGAATTTTCCTCGGAGGTTGGTAATTTGTCCGATTCGGAAGGTTTTTGCGTGGTTTCATCTGGTGTCATGTCGAAGTCCGTTTATTGCTTCCCGATTTCGGGAGGTTTCAACAAGATATGGGTATTGTTTTGAAGAAAATGCAAGAGGAGAGAATCAGAGTGCCTTGAAGTTTCCTTCCGTTTCGTTTTCCATTTCGAAAACGTATTTGTGTTCCAGCCGGTAATCTCCCTCGGAAAAGCCGATTTCCGCGACTTCTGAAATTTTGCGGGAACCGTCCGGGAATTCCTTGATGACAACCACGACATCGATGTTTTTACCCAGCAGGTTTTTGATCATTCCGGTTTCCAGAGACGATTCCATGCAGGCCATGAATTCCATCCGGGTCAGGGCGTCGTGAACGTCCGTTCCGAAACCGCAAAGCACGGTTTTGGATAATCCGCCATTGAGCATCGAGAGGATGTCCATAATGTTGGTGGGTTTGACACCCCTCATGAAAACTCTGTCGCCGCGCATTCGGGGAATGATCGAAACCAGCTCACGACGAGCCGTTTGCATTCCCTGGCTGGAAAGTCCCATCGGACGAAGGTTGATGGCAAGATAGTCATCGTGTTCAAAGGAGGAGCACAGTCCGTTGTTGATGGCAACGACGCGTTCTTCCGTTTTGATGGCATTCATGACCGCTCCGAGGAACTGGTTGCGTTCCGCTTCGCGTTTGCTGCATATAAGAAGATTTTTATCTTCGGACAGATAGGTTTTGATAGCGTCGCTCATCTCGGCGTTCAACATGCCTTTTTCAATCAGCGTGTCGAACGTACATTGTTCCTTCATGGGTTTGATGATCCGCAGTGCCGTACCCGTCGTACAGTACGGATGACGAATGGCGGCCACATACAGCCCATTGGGAAGATGAACTTGGAGCAATGGCAAGGTCGGAGCGAAGCTTGTATCGAGTTTGGCTTGTCCCAATAGCCTGCGAAGCGCCAGTTGCAAAGCGGTTTCATCGGAAAAGACGTCGCCCGTGTTCTCTTTGCGTCCGTTGCGGACAATTAATACCTGATTCGGACCATTTACGAGAATCTCTTCGATTTCCGAATCATCCAGGTAACGGTCGAGTACGCCCAGCCCTAAAAGTTCGTTAGAGACTTTTTCCACAACGTCGGTGGATTGGCTGGAGTCGAGGGTTTCGCCGAAAAGTTCTTCGCAGAAATGCAACAGTTCGTCACGGGTTTCCATGACGACTTTTTCGTTGTCGGTCCAGACGTGATTGCAAAACGATTCATTATATTGAGGCTGACTGATTGCCTTGGAAAACAGTTCGAACCGACATTCTTTGGTGGTTCGTTTTTTGCCTTTTTTCTGAGAAAGTTCCATGTCCAGAGCGGGAGCTTTGGCCGGAATTCCTAAAGGTGGCAAAGTCCAGCCCGGTCCCAGAGGATCGAAATCCCTGGCTCCGTGCAAAGGTGGAGCGATGGCCGAAGAAGGTTCGGGGACTCGTAAACGCAGAGGTTCGGGAGCTTCCATTCCCGGAATCGGCGGTGGCTCGGTATCCTCATCATTGGAAGAGGCAAATGGATTGTTATTGGAAAGAGGAGTGGATTTCCCAGGAATATCCGTAGAAGTTCGACCTATCGTCGGATCACTTCCGTAACTGGTCTTGATTCGACCGGATTTCGAACGATCGGCGGCAACGCCACCTTTGGGTTGGGGAAGTGTAATCCCCAATTCTTCCGCGTTTAGAACGAATGTAATGTGAAAATCACCAATAAACAGGCGATCTCCGTTGCGTAAAGATTGAGGAGCCGAAACCCGTTTTCCGTTGACGTACGAGCCGTTGGTGCTTTTGCGGTCGATAATGAAGAATTTTCCGTCGCGTTGAACGATTCGAGCATGTTGTTTGGAAACGTTGGTAGAGCGCAAAACAATGTCACCGGAGGGGATGCGACCAATCAGGACTTCTTCTTTATCGAAATCGTATCGTTCGGCTTTCTTTCCATTGGCTTCTACTAACAGCGTGAACATGAAAACTTCCTTTACTTCAAACTCCCTAGATGGTGCGTAACCATTTCCCCCCTTTCAGTGTATCTCACGCTATTTTTCAGCTCCGATTTTCCACCGAAATTCCCGTATCGCCACCATAGACCGATTTTATTTCACTTGAAAAACGTCGGTGCTTTTTTGTTTCCTATGGAGTCGATTGGATGTATTTGCGGCTGAAAGATCGACAACTGAAACGCTCGGCGATAGTGTACCAGAACTTGCAAAAAATTGCGACACTAGGCAGTGTCGTCACGAGATATCAAGCCAGAGAGCGAGACATCTGATATGAACGGCTGCGAGGAAAGATGCCGCGTTTTTTGCGTATCGTGTAGCGATTCCTCGCCATCGTTTCAGTTTCAGAAAAGCGTTTTCGACCAGATGTCGAACACGATAAAGCTCTTTATCGTATGGTCGTTGAACTTTCCGATTCTTTTTCGGAGGAATGACTGCCACCATCTCCGCGTTTTCGGCTTTTTCAAGGATCACGTTCGTATCGTAGCCGCGATCAGCCAATAAATACTCGGCGTCGATTCCTTCGATCAATGCGCAAGCTTCCTTGCAATCTGCTCGGGTACCCTCTGTAACAATCGCTCGGACTGGATTACCATGCGCATCCACGGCCAAATGTATCTTACTGTTGAGCCCCCTTTTGTACGGCCCATCGCTTGATTGCCACCCTTCGCTCCTGCGGCGTCAGGATGCACTTTGACGTGGCTGGCGTCGATCATCAACCATTCGTAGTCGGGATCGTCAATGAGGATCTCAAGCAATTTCTCCCAGATTCCCTTGTCGCGCCATCGGCAAAAACGACGGTTCGTGTTGTTCCAGCCACCGTAATCCGGGGGTAGGTCACGCCACGGCGCACCGGTACGCAGAATCCAGAAAACAGCATTGATGAATCGTCGATTGTCTTCCGCCACGCCTCCCCACTCGCCGGAGCGTCCAGGTAGATGGGGTTCCAGGAGATTCCATACGTGATCGGAAATATCGTGACGATGGTAGGCAGCTTCCATGGTAATTCCTCTCGATATATTCTAGTAAATAGAAATATATCGAGAAGCCGAGGATTTTGTCCAGATAAATCGTTTTCTCGTGTCGACACTGTCTAGACAGAAAGAAAAATGTCGTTTATGATAATTTTTCAACCAGCACGTGTCGATATTGTACAATTTGTTGATTTTTCGGGGCCATTTTCAAGCGAGGTAACGATGTTTACGGTTCGCATTGGGGAAAACGATTACGTCGCGTACGAAAAAAACACCATCCAGGAATGGTACGATGAAAACCGCATGAGCGCCGATCACATGCTTTTTAACCACCTGAATGGACAATGGGGGACCGTTGGAGAATTTCTGGGACTGGACAACCCATCCAACTCGCAGCAGGAGGCCGAATGGAAAGGGGTAGTTCAGGACGAGGAATTGAATCCAGAACAAAAAAACGATGAAACGACGGACAACTTGGAACATTCGGACGGGACGGAATCGGAAAATGAAACGGAACCTACGCGTACTTTGGAAAGTATGACGAAGGATACGTCCCGAATGCGGGCATTGAAACTGGAAAAAACGCTTGCGTATCTTGGGATTTCTGGAACTCATGAGGAGATTGTAAAGCGATATGCCAAAAAAGTGATGGCGTTGCGCTTTTTCTCGAATGTTGTTTTGATGCTCTTTTTGCTCTGGGGGTGGGGAACCGCCATTTCCCTTTATTCCGCCACAATTGGCCAACTGGTTGGTATTGGTGTGATTTCGGCATTGTTCGGCGGGATTGCTTTTGCGTTACTTCGTGGTCTGGCTACGGCGATCGAACTGCTATTGATGCTGCTCGACGAGAAAAATGAGAATGATCCCATCTCTTCCTGGGAATGAATGGCAATCATAAAATAACGATGAAATAAAAAAGCGTGTAAATACGATGGGTTTCGTACTTACACGCTTTTGTATTGTTTGGTACATAAGCTATTTGTTTTCAAAGGTCAGGTATTGCACTTCAGGGGTGAGAGTTACTTGAAGTGATGTACTTGCCTCCGGTCTTCCGGTTTCCGAACCATCGATTCCGTATTGAATCAGGTCCGTTGCGGATTCAGGCAAAGTCAACGTCAGGTCGAAACTCGTATCCCAACCGCCTTCTCCTTCTTGTGCCAAAGAGCCGTCCGGGTTGTCGCGTCCGTCCCAGAGTGCTAAAGCTACACGACCGGAATCATTGGAAAAAGCCAGTACATAGACATCGTTTGGCAGGTCGAGATACGGGGATAGATCCGATGCGAAACGATAGTCTCCGATGACATCCGCCAGCCCTTTCATGGCGACCCATGCGGGTTTGGGACGAATCGGTTGTTCTTCATCTCCCGGCCAACCGAAGAGGCCGAAATACTCTTCATGGGGGCGCCAACCCTCGGTCCGAGGTTCGCCGTTCCAGAAAGTGTACCAGAAATAGCAGCCGATGAGGTCTTTCGCAGCAATCAGAATGCTACGGGCGAGGAAACGTCCCTGGATGTCTTCGTCGATATCGTAGCTGGTCCAACCGGCTTCCGTGTACCAGACCGGAGCGTCGCCGCAACCCATTTTTAACAACTTGTCCCGTACGATATCCGTCATCCAGGTTTGTCCGGGCAGGAAGATTTCATCGTTGATCCAATAATCTCTTTCCGGGCTGAACTGCTGATTGAAGGTGTAAGGATGGATCGCCATAATGTCGAAGGCCTGACAGATATCGGGATGCGCTTCGTAAATGCGATCCACAAACGCCCACCAGTTTACGGGGTCGGTGTCGTCCAGGGCCGACAATCCACCGAAAACCACCTGTGCGTCGGGACAGGCGGCTTTGATGGCCGAATACGCGGCTTTCAGGATTTTTCCGTAATGATCCGGGTCTTGTTCGGGATTCCAGAAACGTGAGAGATTGGGTTCGTTCCAGACTTCGTAGTGTTTGATTTCATTGCAGTATTCTCCTGCTACCGCACCGGCGAACTCGCCGTACTCTTCCGGGTCGATGGTGCTGGTTTCTTCGTTTTCAATCGCCCAATCCACCGAGTATCCCAGCATAGCCAAGATATTGCTTCCGATTTCCTGAGCCATTTCGACCTGGCCGGTGACCACTTCGAAATGCCATTCGTCGTCACTGGGTTCGAACTGGTGCCAGCGATAGTCTTCCCGAATCCAAGCCCCTCCGAGTTCGTCGTACTTTTCGAACTCCAAATCTCTCGTCCAACTTTCTCCTGCGCTTTGTTTCATATGGGAGGAAACGCCCAGAATCCTTCGAATCGGTTCTCCTTGTGGTTCGAGCGTACTCCAAGGATCGATTTCGATTTCCTGTTCTTGCTCTGTTTCCACAGGTTCGAGATCCGAATCTGTATCGCCTTCGATCAGATCGTCATTTTGCTGGGAGTTGTCGTCCGAGTTACATCCAATAAAGGCTGCACCGGAGAGAAGCAGAAGGATCGCTGTTGCAACGTAGAGGTTCCACTGTAGGCTTCGAGTCGATGAATTGCGTTTAACGTGCATGATAGCTCCCGAGTAACAAGTAAAATTGTTCGGCACTATATGTGATTTTACCGTAGTTGCGAAGCGAAATCGTGGATTTCATGCTTCTGTTTACGCAAGTATTCGAATATAAATGAGAAAAGTGAGGATCGTTCCTGATGAAAATCTAACAAAAGCTTAACAAATACTATCGAGATCATTATCATGGCGCAGTTGCTAGAAGTATTATCCTTTAGAAATGGACTGCACAATGATACGAAATCGATGTCTCGCTGGGTTTACGCTTGGGTGGTTGCTTGTTTTTTCCTTCGCGTGTTCAGAGGATTCCGATAAGACGAACCTCGTCAATGGGGATGCCGAAATCGAAGTGGAAAACGAAGCCATTCCCAGTGAAACGACATTGAACATTATGACGTACAACGTGCTGTGTTCTTTCTGCGACAGCAGCTACGAACCTTGGGCGGATCGTCTGCCGCACTTCGCGGACATCTTCACTCGCTACGATGCAGACATCGTTGGCACCCAGGAGATTTTTACCGATCTCGAAGTGGATCAGATTCTGGAATTGTTACCTGATTACGATGCGTTATACTATATTGACGATCCCGATGACGGTTTGGGATACCTGGATGCCTATCCTGATGAAGCGATTTTCTACCGTAGCGATCGCTTCGAGGTGGTCGAGCATGGAACGTATTGGTTGAGCGAGACGCCGGATGTACCCTGGTCCGGTGGATGGGCCGATAAGAATTTCTGGCGCTTGGTCGGATGGGCGCGTTTTAGAAAGATTTCCGATGGCCGTGAGTTCGTGTTCGTCAATACCCATTTCGACAACAATATTCCCAATCAGGAAAACAGCGCACCGATTTTGTTGTCTCGCTCCGAACCGTGGACCGAAACGCTGCCGTTGATCGCGGTAGGTGATTTCAATTCCAAACCGGATAGCGCGGCTTATGGAATTTTGACCGAAGGTGTAGACGGGGAAGGGTTTTCCCTGGTCAATTCCTTCGATCTGGCCGAAGATTGGCGCGTGGAACACAACCAGGATGCTGATCCCGAGTACGACCCGAATAACCGCATCGATCATATCTTCCTGGCTGGTCCCGTCGAATGGATTGTTTCGGATTGGGTGGTGGATCTTACGGTCTACGGGCTGGAGGATCAGTATCCTTCGGATCATTACCCCATTGCCGCGACGGTAACGTTTTAGTCGAAAACGCTAAAAGATTCCTAAGCTGTTGTATTTATTGTCGAAAACTTGATAGAAAATTCGTAGGTCGGGTGGTTTTCACCCGACAAATTTCGAAAACGTCTTTTGTGTCGGGTGAAATCGCCCGACCATAATGAAAAACAAGGGAAGACGTTAGAAACGTGCCTTCATGCGTTCGAAGGCGCCGAAGATTCCCGTCACGGAATGTACTTTTCCTGTGTCGTCCGTGATTTCTCCGTCGTATTGGCCGAAAAACTGCTCGTAATCCATGAAAATCAGCCCGTAGTTGCGCTTTTCTTTTTTGGAGCCGATTGGCGTGAAACGTAGGCGCAACCGTTCGTTTTCATTGCCGATTTCCACTGGCGAGTCTTTGAGGTCTCCCGTGAAGCGAATGGATGGTTGAGGCATCAGCATGAGTTTTCCATCCACCCACAGAGCATCTTCTCCCGGTTCATCGGTGGGTGTCATCTGATGAACGAAGTTCACGGCGATGTCTCGGCCCTCGACGGATTTTCCGGCAAAGCAACCCCACTTCCAGTGGGAGCGATAGGGATAAAACGTTTTCTGCTCGTCCAGATTGCCGAAATCCCGTGCAGGATCGAAGGTATAGCGGGTTTCTCCTACACGAATTTCGCCTTCCATTCGTAGGGGAGATTTATGGGTGTAAGTGTGGTGTTGCGGAGCGATAGGCAGACTGACCACCAGCGGCTCGGTGGTTCGCCAATCCTGATGCAGGACGAGATCGGCGGATAACGGCGGTTTGCCTGCGCTTCCGGCAGCCTCCAAATGAATACGGTGCTGGTGATGCTCCAGGTCGTGCTCGAATCGGAGGCTCTGGTGGCCTTGCTTACAGTAGCTTTTGTCGTCCCAAAGCGTTTCGGGTAACGTCGCTCGCCAGGGGAAATCGATAATCAGCCGTTCCAGAAAGCGTTTGGTTTCCTTCTCGTACAGATAGACCGTTCCGCTGGCGGCATAACCGGAATTTTGAATCAGCATGGCCCCGTACACTTCAGGGTGATCGAAGCCGAATCCTACCCATTCCTTCAGTCTCATTCGACGAAGGAGTTTCGCTTCGAAGCCGGTCATTTGGATGGCGTCGAACAGATTGACCTTGCGAAACGGCAATTTGAAAAAGCCGCTATGAATTCGACCGTTTTCGACGAGGGCGGGTGGTGTGTCTCGGATTTCGGGGGCTGGCATGTTCGACCTCTGGTTGGAAAGGATGCGCTCTTTGGCACGAAAGAGAGCCTCAAACGAAAATCACGGAATGGATGATACGTTTCGCATGCTTTGTCCGTCAACGGATTTCTCTGACAGAAAGGATAAAATCGGAGAAAAATCGGCGCTGAGAGCGTCCAACTCACTGATTATCGCAGCGTATTGTTCCAAACAACAAAAAATCTTGTATCCGTTTTTTGTGGATGACAAACCGATTGAGCTTATTTATAATATTCGCAGTCGGAAATCAAAATGCATGGGGAAATCGGATGAGCAGAGGTAGTATTGCGCATTGTGCCATTATATTTGCGGTTGTCATGGTATCCGCCTGCCAGCTGGATTTCGGAGATTTCAGCCAATTCCCGAATGATGACAGCGATATCGTCGGCCCGGAGGCAGATGTTGATTTCGATGAGGCGGAAATGGCGGATGGGGATACTAGCGATTCGTCGGAGCCGTCGAGCGAGGTTCCCGATCTCGATGTCGTTGAAGAGGGTATGGACGATAAAGTTGACGATGCAACGGAGGAGATGGCGGAAGAAGACATCGAAGCTGCGATTTCCTGCGAGAGAAATGCTGATTGCTCGGATGGTTGGGTTTGTGGAACGGGAGCTGTTTGTCGGCTGCGTTGCGAGGAAGGGGGATGCCAGCCGGGAGCGTCCTGCAATCCAAACAACGGTCTCTGCGAGTTCTGCACGACCCAATGCCCTACAACGCAATGTTGCAACATTAATGCTCCTGATAATAGCCCTGAATTTTGGTATTGCGGAGCTTGCTGTTCTCCTCCTTGCCCGGAAGGAACCGCTTGCATGGGAGGCGATGAATGTGTGGAGTTGGTTTGCCCGGAAGAATGCGATGAAGCGCAATATTGTGCTCCCGAAACCGGGTATGTCTGTACCCGCGACCCAAATTACCATGCAAACCCGGCATTTTGCGATACTTACCTGAGAACGGAGGGAGGACTTTCCCTCACCTCCGTTCAAAATATTTCGTTACGTTTCGATAAACTGACGGATGCCATTGTTGCCAAGGGAGAAAGAGGAGGACAACACATTGCGGCATTACGTAGCGGACGGCTCGTGGTGTATTCGATTGTCGGTCGAAATGTTACCGAAGTCGAACCGTTTGGAAGTTCCTTTTTCTTGAAAGGTCTTCGTTCATTTCAAGTCGATAGAAACGGATCCTTTCATCTGCTTGCCATGGTAAACTCAGGAGAGCATTCGTCGATCTATTCTTGGGTCTATCTCACCACCCTGAATGGTGAATGGGAAATCCATCATCTTTCTCAAACGAGAATTTCCGTAAGTGAGACGTCGGATCTGATTGTGGATAGTGATTCCAAAGTACATTTTGTTTGGATTGATTATTCCTCTGACCTTCATTATCTGACAAATCGACAAGGTTTTTTCACAGATGAAACCATCGAGAACGCAGGATGTTCGAGGCGCCCCTTCCTTTTGCTCACCGAAACAGGACAACCGCAGATCGTTTGTTTTAGAGGGAGCGACGAACAAGAACCCATCATAGCAGAGTTGGGAAAAAAAAGCTGGATGTTGGAAACTTGGCAACCGATTCCCAATGACGAAGAGTCGGAACATTTAGTATTGGAAGGTTCCGCCATACGGGATGATTTTGGTACGCTTCATACAATCGTTCTTTCAAGTGAAAGTATGTATGGGAGACAATCTCAGGATGCCGTATATGGGGTTCGTACCTCGAATGGTTGGGCTTATGAACGTGTCACGGTTGGAAACGGTTTGATGTCTCAGCCGGTTATTATGGTTGAAACCGATGGAGAGGTTAGAATTGGAGGCGTTGGGTCGGACGGTTTGCTTCACTTTTTCACTCGTCGCCAAGGGAATTGGTTTTCCGATGAACAGAGCCGTTCGCACGTATATTCGGGAAATATTCATGATTGGAACATGATGCGTGGTGGGAAATGGGTGGCCAGCTATCTTCAAGACCCGGGACCGCTTACCTATGTTGCGAAAGATGGAGAGGTGGAGACCTTCTCCTTTTTGGATTCGAGCGACGTCATCAAGACTTCCAATTGGGTGGTTGACCCGGATGGGCGTCCCTCGTTTATGATTGCCGCGAACGAATGGACGCAAAGTGGCTGGCGCAATTCCCTCCAGCTTGCCACGGTTATTTCGAACAAACGATTCGAATACAAAACGATTGTTTCATTTTTGCATTGGAACCAGGTTCAGTTCACACATATGAAATTGTACGTCAATTCCAGTGGGAGGTTCTATGCTGCTTATCGGCGAGATGATACAGTGCCCTCGTTTCAGTATTCAAAGGGGAGAGATGATGTGTGGATTACACGACCTCTGCCCATACCGGAACAAAACGAGGAAACATCGTTTGTCCTGAAAGACATGGAATTCGGTGATGATGGCTGTCTTCATCTCGTGTTTCTTCGCGATAGAGAGCCATATGAACTGGTTTACAATTCCATGTGTGACTTGACTTTTACCTCCGAAAACGTGGTGGCTCTGGACAACGACGATCCGATTGATGCTTGGATAAAAGTTGATTCCGAGGGAAACCCTTTGATCGCTTTTAGCGATACCTTATACACGGCTTTAGCGCGTCGTGAGGCAAGTGGTTGGGTATTGGAAGATCTCGTAGAAAATAATTATCGAATTGTCGGTTTCGGTTTTGATGTTGACTCGACATCGAACCTATATTCGTCGTTTTACCATGAAAATATCGTGTGTAGTCGGCATGGTTGTGGCATAAGTGGCTTCTTTGATGTGTTGAAAATCATCCGAACGTCCGAAGTAGAGTGCTATACACACGGAAATCGCACTTTAAATTTTGCGGTCGATACAGAAAGCCATTTTCATGTTTTGAGAGAAGAGAGTACTTTTTCCAATGATTGGAAACACTATTGCACGGATCGCTTCGGTCTTGTTCGATGTTCTGAATCCAACCCGATCCCTTACTTGCTGAAAGTGGATAAAATGGCCGTTTCGGACGATGGTAGGGTTCACATTTTGTATTCCAATGGCACGCGGTATGCGTCTTTCCTGCCGATTCCGGCTCCCGAACAGCCTGAAAGCACGGATGTATGGTATCGATAGCCTGGATCGTTACTGAGAATCCCTAAGAATAAGAGGGATTCAAAGGGAACGAAAGGTTGTAACGGATTGAAAACGCTTTTGTTTTCAGTCTTCTCCCAGCATTTCCTGGTAGACTTTGGCGTATTCGCGTGCGGAAGCCTGCCAGGAGAAATCCTGCTTCATGGCACGTCGCATCATCTTGCGGAAATCTTTGGGTTTGTGCTTGTAAAACGAGGTGGCGCGTCGTACGGCTTTGAGTAGGTCGTTTTCCGTGTAATCCTTGAACGTGAATCCCCAACCTTCTTTCGTTTCGTCGTCGTAGTCCATCACGGTGTCGGCCAGTCCGCCGGTGGCGCGGACAATCGGAATGGTGCCGTAGCGCATCGAATATAGCTGGTTGAGTCCGCAAGGCTCGTAACGACTTGGAATCAGGAAGAAATCGCTTGCCGCTTCGATCATGTGGGCCATGCGATTCGAGAACTGGAGTCGTAATCCGAACTTCGAGGGATAGCGCATCTGCACCTGTTCGAACAGGCGATGATACCGCGGGTCGCCTTTGCCCAGCAGCACGAATTGCAGATCGAAGGTGAGCATTTTGTTGATGGCTCGTCCCAGCAGATTGATGCCTTTCTGATCCACCAGTCGGGTAATCATGCCGACCAGAGGAAGTTCCGTGCGGGTGTAATCGACGCCCAATTGAGCCAGCAATTGCTTTTTGTTTTCGGCTTTTTTGTCGAGGCTGCGCTGGTTGTAGGTTGTTTCCAGTAATGTATCCGTGTTGGGATTCCAGGTATCGTAGTCGATCCCGTTGAGGATGCCGAAATACTTGTCTCCACGGCTTTTCAGCGCTTCGGAAAGGTCGAAACTGAAGTTGTTGTCCTGCCGGGTTTCTTCGGCGAACGTGCGGCTGACCGTGTTTACCCGATCGGCGTAAATGATTCCGGCTTTGAGGTAATTGAATTGGTTTTGCACGGGATAGGGGCTGTTTTCATCGAATAACGTTGGATGAAGGCGAGCCTCCGAAAGAAATTTGGCGTTGCATTGACCCTGATAACCCATGTTGTGGATGGTCAGGATGGTTTTCGGGGTTTTGAATCCTTCTTCGTTCTTTCCCAGTGTGCGGGATTTCAGCATGGCGGGAATCAGTCCCGTATGATGTTCGTGCAAGTGCAGAATGTCCGCAGACCAATGTCCTTGATGCAAAAAGGCCAGTACCGCCATCTGGAATACGATCCAGCGCCGTGGGTTGTCCACATAGCCTTCGCTCGTGGACGGATTGATGTAGATATCTTCCCGGTCGAACATGGCTTGGTTTTCAACGAAAAACACGGGAACGTTCGAGCCGGGCAATACGGATTTCCAGAAATGGATCGGTTCTTCCTTGTTGCCGACCAATACGGTACCGTGATCGCCTTCAAGGACGCTTGATTTGTTCGTGCCGTTTGCTGGTGGAACGGAACATCGGCGTAATCACCGCCGTTTCGATTCCATCGAGTTTTCTCAAAGCTTTAGGCAAGGCTCCGACGACATCGGCCAGACCACCGATTTTGCAAAATGGCTCCACTTCTGTAGCGCAGAATAGAATTCGCACGACCATCCCCTGAATCAACCTGTTGAAGAACTGAACTAATCGTTTCGAAGAAACTACCCAATACTATCCTTATTGGTACGGTTGCGTAAAGTCTCTCTTGACATACAGAGACGTTTTTTTGAATTTCTCATCAAAAACTGGTTGTTTTTCTCCCCAATGCAAGGAATTTTCCTGGAATACGTTAAGAAAATTGACAAACAATAGTAATTATTAGAAGATAGTAAATCTAAATAAAGCGCTTTGCTTTAGGAATTGGGAAGGAAATCAAATGAAAGCATCGGAAGAAAAATACGAGTGTCTTTGCCAGGGATATACGTACGATCCGAGTGAAGGAGATGCCATCCAGCAGATTCAACCCGGCGTTTCGTTCGAGGAACTTCCCGACGATTGGTGCTGCCCTTTATGTGGTTTGCCGAAGGAGCAATTCAACCGTATCGACTAGACACTTTCTCTCGTTTCCAATTTGCCTTTGGCGAACAACTCCGCAGCTCGGTAGCTGCTGCGCACCAGTGGGCCGGAAGCGACGAAGGCGAAGCCGAGCGAGAGTCCTATCTCCTCGTAATGTTTGAATGTTTCCGGCTCGATATAGGCGACTTCCGGCACTTGTTTTCGAGTCGGTCGCAGGTATTGACCGATGGTCAGCATGTCGCAGTCTACGCGGCGTAGGTCTTTCATGCATTCCTGCATTTCTTCTTCGGTTTCACCAAGACCGACCATGATGGATGATTTCGTCAATGGAATGGGCCAACCCTTTGAAGTCGCACGGGATTTCGCCTGTTCGAGAACGGTGAGCGAGCGTTCGTAGGAGGCTCGGCGGTCCCTGATTTTCGGGGACAGACGCCGGACGACTTCGACATTGTGGGCTACGACCTCGGGCGCTTCTTCCAATACGAGATCCAGCGATTCAAGAGATCCTGAAAAGTCGGGGATCAGAACTTCCACTTTGGCTTTCGGGGAGAAACGCCGAATATTTCGGATGGTTTCGGCGTATTGTCCTGCGCCTCCGTCGGGGAGATCGTCGCGATCCACACTGGTTAGAACGACGTAATCGAGACCCAATTCGGCAATGGCTCGGGCGACGCGTTCCGGCTCGTCGGAATCGAGAGGCTGGGGACGTCCGGTTTTCGTGGCGCAGAAGCGGCAGGCGCGGGTGCAGATGTCGCCCAAAATCAACACGGTGGCTGTCCCGGAGTTCCAGCATTCTCCTGCATTGGGGCAACGGGCTTCTTCGCAGACCGTATGAAGATCCTTGTGGTGGAGGCAGCGTTTTACGTCGGCATATTTTTCACCTCCACCGAGTTTGACTTTCAACCACTGAGGTTTTCTGCCGGGGCTACCGGATCTATTGGATTCCATGACGTTTTCCGATTCACAAAGAGGTTTTTCGTTCCAACCAAAGGAGTTTCGACGAGCCATTATGGCGAAGCCGGTTTGCGAAACCAAGGATTTTCCTTCTAAGAGCTTGCCTATATCGAAACGAAACGAAAATTCTTGACTCGTTTCCTGCGACCCACTACGTTATGAACGGCAGTTTTCATAATCCATGTGCCGTTTATCTTGCACTTTCGACGAGGCTTGAGGATGCGTACTTTCCTTTCCATCGCCCTTTTCTTGCTTCTGTTTTCCTTCTCGTATGCCCATGCGGAAGAATCCGCTACCGGATCGGACGACCGTTTCAATGTGGGCGTGAAAGGTATTGTTATTCCTGCATTGGGACAAAGCGAAAACTGTTATGGAAGTTGCGCGACCGACGGTATGAAGTTGTCCGGCGGATTTTCTTTGTTCCTTGAAGCTATGGAATCCCCTATCTTTTTCGTGGGTGGCGAAGTCGGTTTTATCGACATGACCTTTGCCAATATTCAGGATCTGGACTTCAAACTCTTGAATTTCAACGGAACCATGCGTGGTGTTTTGCCGTTAAATGACGATTGGGAGCTTTATACCCGTTTTTCAGGCGGATTGTCCTGGACCGGTCATCCCGATTACGACATGGGTATAGGATTCAACGCACAGCTTCTTCCTGGTTTTGTTTACCACATGGGTTCGATGGGAATTTTTCTCGAAACGGGTGCCTTGTATGCCATGTGGTGGCAATCTGTGACGAAAAGTAAAAAAGGGCATAGGTTCTCGACCCTTTCCATGATGACCAATTTCGGATTCGTGGGGAGTTTCTAAATCATTTTCGTTCGTCTTCGCCGGTGACCGAACATGACTTCACGGCGTTACCCAATTCAATTACCCCGTCATTTGTTGCCTCGTAGCATTCGATTTTTGCCTTACGTCTGCCTACTGCTTGCCGGACTTCTCGTGTCCTGTGCCGGATTTCCCCCTCGTGAGGATACGTCGTCGCTCGATAATGGGCAGTCGCTTCCTTTGGGAACCGTCACCGTCACCACAGCCGAAGGTCATCTTGTAAAATATACCGTTGAAGTTGCCGACAGCGACCCCGAACGGATGCGTGGAATGATGTTTCGCAAGAGCATCGATCCACAGGCCGGGATGCTGTTTCTTTTCGATCTGGAAGAGCGGCAGGCGTTCTGGATGAAGAATACCTACGTGTCTTTGGATATCGTGTTTATCGGCGCGGACTGGCGTATTGCGGGAATCGTTCCCAACGCCGAGCCGCTGAGTTCGAAGCTTTTGTACGTCAACAAGCCATCTCGTTTCGTTCTGGAAATCGCCGCCGGGGAAAGCGAAAAATGGGGGTTTTCTCAGGGGGACGTTGTGGAATTTCGTGCAAACGAATAGTGGGAAGTTACATATTTCTAGTAATTTCAAAGGGTTGTGATGTGTTTTGCCCGATTGAAATTCGCTTGAACTCTTTAAATGGATGTGATAAAAAAATGAGTGAAGCGTCATTCATTTTCGTACTGCGGTTTACCGCGTAATTTATTTTTCACCGTAACCTTCTGCAAAGGAAAGGGAAAACCATGTCCGCCACAGATTACGTATTTGATCGTCGGGACCAGAACTTCGTTCTGTTCGAACAGCTTGGAATTCAGGATTTCAGCAAGTTCGAAAAATTCGCCGAATACGACCAGGATGCTTTCGAAGCCATGCTGGATCAAGCGCTGCAAATCGCACAGGAATCCTGGTTCCCCGTGAACAAGGACGGCGATATCGAAGGCGCGCAGTGGAACGATAAAGTGGTCACCACCCCTAAAGGTTTCAAAAAAGCCTGGGAGGACTATGCCGAAAACGGATTTATCGGTGCGAGCATCGATGAGGAACTCGGCGGACTCGGACTGCCTGCCTCCATGGTTACCGCCATCGGCGATATCTTCACCGCCTCCAACTGCTCCATGGCTCTCTATCCGATGCTGGGCGTCGGCGTCAGCCACGTGCTGGAGCACGTCAAAGATTTCAAATACCGTGAACTCGCCATCGGAAAAATCATTTCCGGTGAGTGGAGCGGCACGATGGTCCTGACCGAGCCGGGCGCAGGTACCGACCTCGCCACCGTCAAAGCCAAGGCCGAAAAGGTCGAAGGAACCGATTACTACCACATCAGCGGTGAAAAAATCTTCATCACCGCCGGTGATCAGGATCTGACCGAGAACATCTGCCACCTCGTGCTGGCCAAAACTCCCGGCGCTCCCGCTGGCGTCAAGGGAATTTCGCTGTTCTACGTGCCGAAATTCGAGCATGACGAAGAGGGCAACCTCGGCGAAGCCAATGATGTGTACTGCTCCCGCATCGAGCACAAAATGGGCATCCACGGTTCCGCAACCTGCCAGCTCGTGTTCGGCGAAAATTCCAAGTGCAAAGGCTGGATGGTCGGCAAAGAATTCGAAGGCATCCGCAACATGTTCATCATGATGAACAACGCCCGCCTCGAAGTTGGTCTGCAAGGTGTTTCCCTGATGAACGCCGCCTATCAGAATGCTCTCTCCTACGCCCAGGAACGCATCCAGGGACCGTCGGTGAAAGAATTCAAGAATCCCGAAGCTCCTCGCGTCGCCATCTACGAGCATCCCGACATCCGCCGCGAACTGTGGACGATGAAAGCCTTCGGTGAATCCGGACGCGCCTTGTTGTACCTCACGGCGAAGTACGATGACATGGCCCGCAACGTGGAAGATAAAGACGAAGCCCGCAAGTACAAAGGATATGTCGATCTGTTAATCCCGATCTGCAAAGCCTATTGCACGGATCGCGGTTTCGAGATGACCTCCAAAGGTATGCAGGTGCTCGGTGGCTACGGCTACACCAACGAATATCCGTTGGAGCAATACTGCCGTGACGTCCGCATCGGATTGACCTACGAAGGTGCCAACGGCATCCAGGCCATGGACTTCCTGGCTCGCAAGCTCGGTATGGGCGGCGGCGCGGTGTTCATGAGCTACTGCGGCGAAATCGACAAGACCATCGCCAAAGTCAACGAAATCGAAGCTCTCAAAGACTCTGCCAAGGTTCTGTCCGATGCCAAAGAAAAGGTCGTCGGCGCCGTGATGACGCTGGGCGGCTGGGGTGCTCAGGGACGTTTGGACGAAGCCACCTTCCGTGCCTACGACATCATGACCGCGTTCGGCGATCTCGTGATGGGTCAATTGTTGGCGGATCAGGCTGCAATCGCCTCCGTGAAGTACAACAAGATTCTTGCAGACAACAACGTCGATGCCGACGGTGAAGCCGCCTTCCGTGCCAAGAGCAGCGAAGCTGGATTCTACTATCGCAAAATCAACAACTTCACGTTCTTCGCGAAGAACTTCGTTCCCCGCATCTCTTCCACCGTGGAAGCGATTCTTTCCGAAGACAAGAGCGGTCTGGAAGAGTTGGTCTAAGTTCCAACCGGACATCTCTCTAGTTTCCGTTCACCCCCCGCCTCGGCGGGGGTGTTTTCGTTTGGTAGTGCGCACTTGCCGAAAACCAAGAAGTGCTCGAATTTTATTCGAAAAAAAACGTTTCCCATATGGCGATTTTCCAAGCTATCGCGTAGACTTGGACTGTTCAAAGAAGAACGTGAATGGAAAGCATACGGGAGTGTGAAACATGAGAGTAGTATTGCGTTCAAACCTCCGGGTATTGGTCGGTGTCGTTTTGTGCCTGTTTTTGTTGGCCGCTTGTTCGGATAACTCCGTAGGGATCTGGCCGCCTCCCGGAAGCGGTGATTCCGAAGTGAGTCAAGAGAGCGACACGAGCGATAGCAGCGACGAGGCTACTCCCAATGGGGATGAAGACGTCGAACCGGACGAAGACGCTGTTGCCGATGAGGACTTGGACGACGAAAATCAGCCCTCCGAGGAAGAAAACGTCACAGAAATCGAAGAAGAACTAGAAGAGGAGTTGGAACCGGAGGAAGAACTCGAACCGGAGTTGGAGCCGGAGTTGGAACCGGAAGTCGAGCAGGATGAATTCGTCGAGACAATCAGCGTCATGACCTTGAATTTACAGAACTTTTATTCAACTCTCTTGACGTATGAAACCCGCAATCAGATGGTGATCGACTTCATCAACGACCGCAAACCCGATATCGTGCTGCTACAGGAAGTCAGCGAAGCCATTGCCACCACCAACCGGGGACAGGCCATCAAAGAAGGAACCGGATACAACTGCTATCAATGGCGGAAAACCCACGGTACGCTCAGTTTCGATGAAGGTATCGGCGTGTTGTCGAATGGAACCATTTTGAACGAAACGGTGGAATCCGTAGATCTTCCCAACCCGGAGTCGTTCAACACCATTACTCGTGCCGTGCTCGGTATGCGCATTTCGACGATTTACGGCACGTTTCAGGTGTATGTCACACACATGACCACCCGTGACGACGGAACCGAGCGCGCCGATCAGGCAGCGAAAATCCTTGAATTTGCCGCAGGGCGACAATACGGACTAGGCGGTTTCTTCGCCGGAGATCTCAATGCAACACCGGATCGTTTGGCCAACCAGGTCTTTCGCGGTGAGGCCGAGCACGGCGGCAGGTCGGGAGATTTCATCGATGTCTGGTCTGCAACCCGTGGAAATGACACAGGATATACTTATCCGGCTTCAGGTCCGACGAGACGGATCGATTATATCTATCTGATGCCGGGCAATGGTCCCACGTTGACGCCGATCGATTGCGAACTCGTATTGGATCAACCCAACGGAAACACCTATGCTTCCGATCACTTGGGTGTGCTGTGTCGATTTGCGGTCGCTCAATAAAAGACGGGTGAGAAAGAGTTAAAAACCGTTTTGGATAGAGAAGGTATTTTTGTGACCTTGTTGCAATGAAATATTGAAATAGTCTGCAAAAACATTCAATATCGAAAAAAAACAACTTCATTTTATATTATCTCACCCGATTGTTTATCTAAATACCATTGGTCCACGTGCGATGGACCGACTCTTTTCGAATGGCAACAAAGCGATTCGTGAGTGGTAATGTGGATTTAAGGAGAAATTGATTCGTTCGATGATTGCCCTCGAACATCAAAAAGGAGACAGCCGCGTTAATTACCAAAGCGCTCTCGACGATCTTGGCGAGAAACTGAAACGGAAAATCCGTTCCAATCGGTTGGAAGTTCCTCCTCTGCCCCACGTTGCGAGTGAAATCATGGTGTTGGCTGTCAACGATCACACGACCTTCGCAAAGCTCGAAGATATCGTGCGTTTGGATCAGTATCTCGCCGGTAAAATCGTCGGTGTGGCCAATAGCGCCATGTATTCGCGTGGGGGCATGAAAATCACCGTTTTACGCAGTGCCATTTCACGTATCGGACTTCGTGGGGTTCGGGATCTGGCCATTGCCTATGCGCTTGCCAACAAGCTGTTTCACAGCCAGTCCAATACCGAATTTTTACGCGATATCTGGACCCGTTCGCTGGCCTCCGCCATTCTTTCCGAACTAATTGCAAGAAAAATCGGTAAGGGTATCGATTATGCATTTCTGGGAGGTTTTCTGCACGATATCGGTATTCCCGTGATCGTGATGGCCTTCGAAGATATTTTCCGTAGCTTGGAGAAGTGGAAAACCTACGAGAAACCGATCCAGGAGCTGATCGACCGAAAACACCCGGAAATCGGTTTTTATATTTCCAAACGCTGGAATCTACCGGAACCTTTGGGTGAAATCATTCTACACCACCAGGACGAGGAACTTCCCGAGCACGTCCCGGCTTACCCGGTACGTTTGGTGCAAACTGCTGTGAATCTTGCTCCGTTTTTGGGTAAAATCGGGGGTGAAGACGACATTGCCCCTTTGATAAAAGCATTTTCTTCGCTGGAGGGGCTTGTTCCCGATCATCGATTGCTGCAAATCATTGAAGACTGGCCGAATATGAAACTGGCCGCCGAGCAGGCTTATGCTTCATCGGTTTGGTAAGTATCTGGCTGCAAATTTCTAAAAAAATCCTAAAATTTGCAAACCGATAGATTCCCACCGCTTAGGGAGGTTTTATGGTTTTGTATTCGTACGTTGGATCGGACGAGAAAATGAATCACGAACGGCATAGATTTGTATGCCGTTTCCATAGCGATTCCAAGTATTTAAGTAACACCGAAATGATTTCGGGTTAGTTTTCCTCGGTGGTTTCCGAGGATTTCTCTTCCTCTTTTTCCGAGGAGAGAGGCGGCAAAAGGCCCACTTGGTTTACGTAATCGGAGCGACGTGCTTTTTGTTTTCCCATTTTACGTTTTTTTTGGTTCCGCTTTACATCTGTTCTTTTCGAAATCGATCCCATCGTTGGCTCCTTGCTTTTTCGTTCGTCGGACGGGAGAAATGTAATAGCCGGGTTGTGACTTCCTGTCAAGTATGGTAGGACGCAAAGGGTCATTTTATTCAAACTTGTTGGGGAATTTTCCACTTTGTGCGAGTTGATTCTCCTTTTTCCTCTATCTAAAAATGGGAAATTTGCAGATGTCGTATTCCAAAGGAAAAAAAAGCGAGACCGAAGACCGCGTACTGTACGAAGTAGATGGGAACATCGCCGTCATTACCATGAACCGGCCAAGTAAGCTCCATGCGTTGGATAACGAGCAGTTGGAAGCCATTCTTCTGAACTTCGACCGGGCGAATCGTGACCCGGAGGTTCGCAGTGTTCTACTTTGCGGCAATGGTTCCACGTTTTGTTCAGGGATGGACGTTCATTCACTGTCTATCGGTTTGAATGCGGCACCTTATCATTCCTATCTCGAATACATGCGCAAGCTCAACAACGTCGTACTGACGATCCGCCGTATGGAAAAGCCGGTTGTGGCGGGGGTCAATGGTCCGGCGCTTGGGGCGGGTTTTTCGTTGGCATTGGCCTGTGACCTTATTTTGGCCGCTCGTTCGGCCATTTTCCAGTTTCCGCAGATCAATCTCGGTTTGCCGGTTTCAGGTGGAGCGACGTATTTTCTGCAAGAATCTCTTGGCCAGAAACGCGCCATGGGGCTGATGATGGAAGCCGGGAAAATAAGCTGTGACGAAGCTGTGCGCCTTGGATTGATTACCAAAGAGTACGACGATATCGGTTTTCTAGAATACGCCCGTGTCTACACCAAAAACCTAGCCAAAAAACCGGGGTTGGCGCTTGTCGAAATCAAAAAGCTGATGCACCGCGTCGGTTCGAATTCGCTCGAAGAACAGTTGGAAGAAGAACGCTATGCTATCGCGACTTGCGCGAAAACCGAGGATCATCTCGAAGGTGCCATGGCCTTCATGCAGCGCCGTACTCCCGAGTTTAAAGGAAAGTAGCATGACCCGCAGTTTTTCCCCCGTGGCGTGTGGTCTTCTGCTGGTTTGTTGTTGGTTCCCGATTTTCTCCGCACAAGCGGGAAACGCCATCGATATCGAGTTGAAAACCGGCACGATGGAAGGCGTGGACTCTCCCGGATTGACATTGATCGTCCGGGAAGATCTTCCGCAGGTTACACTCGAACTGAATGATAGCAACGGTAAGAAAATCTCCAGGCGTTTTTCCGATCTCAAAACCGGAACGGCACAACATATCGAAATCAGCCAGAAACCCGGTACCATGAAATATCAGGGGCGGTTGACGGTCGATTTCGGTGGTGGGGAACAAGGGGCTATGCCGTTGGCCTTCGCTCTTACGGTTTTGCCCGGTTTGTCATTGAAAGTGCTTCCCGAACGCTTCGATTTGGCGTCCCAAACGCTCTATTTCACACTCAACCGTCCCGTTTCACGTCTTGAATGGACGATCATAGGCGACAATGGCGAAGAACTGGGGCAGGGACAACAACTTTACCCCGAAGGACGTGCCGACGAACCTACGTCCATGACCTGGACGCAGAAAGATGGTGTCGTGTTGCGAATCGACTTGACGGCCCACGACAGGGAAGGGGCGTTTTCTTCCGTGAAAATCAGCCCTTGGAGTGTCGAAGTGGAACACGAGGAAGTGCACTTCGCCTCCGGTCGCCACGAAATTCAGGACGGGGAACGTTCCAAGTTGGACGCCACGTACGCAAAATTGCAACAAGCCGTGCAACGGTACGGAAAACTCATACAACTCAATCTTTATATCGCGGGCTATACCGACACGGTGGGTGAAAAATCGTACAATCTTGCGCTTTCTCTACGGCGCGCCCGATCCATTGCCGCCTATTTTCGGCACAAAGGGTTTCGTTTTCCTATAAAATTCCAGGGGTTCGGCGAGGATGTTCCTGCCGTATCCACTCCGGACGAAACCGACATGCAGGCCAATCGGCGGGCAATCTACGTGTTGGCGGGTGATTTTTCTCCTGCCGGTCCCGATATTCCACGACAGAACTGGGTGCTTCTCGATGACTGACAGCAAGTTTCCCGGAAATATTCAAGAATCGGTTACGGTCGTCGGTGGCGGTCTGGCGGGCTGTGAAGCGGCCTTGCAACTGGCACGACGGGGTGTATACGTCCGGTTGATCGAACGAAAACCCCGGTCGTTCAGTCCTGCGCATAAAAACCCGGATCTGGCCGAGCTGGTGTGTTCCAATTCCTTTCGGGCACGCGATCCTTTGAACGCCGTTGGATGTCTTAAAGAAGAAATGTCCAAGATGGGGTCGGCTTTCATGGCGGCAGCGATACGCACTGAAGTCCCCGCCGGTGGGGCTTTGGCGGTCCATCGTGAGGAATTTTCCGCCCTGTTGACCCGGTGGATCGAGCAGGAAGAGGGAATCGAACTGATTCGCGAGGAAGCCACGAAACTTCCTGCCGAACCGGCTATTGTGGCCAGTGGTCCGTTGACCTCGGATGTTCTGGCCGAAGAAATCGGACGGAGCACCGGTGCAGACGGATTGCATTTCTACGACGCCATCGCTCCGGTCATCGATGCCGATAGCATCGACATGAACCACGCCTTTTTCGCATCACGGTACGACAAAGGCGGGGACGATTACCTCAATCTGCCACTGAATGAAGACGAATACCACGCCTTTATCAAAGCTGTAGTTGCATCGCGAAAAGTACCACCGCGTCCTTTCGAGAAACCAAAGTATTTCGAGGGCTGTATGCCCATTGATGTGCTGGCCGAGCGTGGCCCGAAAACCCTGGCTTTCGGCATGATGAAACCGGTAGGGCTGATCGATCCGAAAACCGGACGCCGTCCCTTTGCCGTGGTGCAGCTTCGCGCGGAAAACGCTCAGCGCTCCGCCTATAACATGGTGGGATTCCAGACGCGCATGAGCTACGACGCACAAAAACAGGTGTTTCGTATGATTCCGGCACTGGCAAACGCTCGGTTTTTGCGTCTGGGCAGCGTGCATCGCAACAGCTTTATCGATGCTCCTCGTCTGCTGGACGACACTTTGCGGCTGCGATCCATGCCGAATCTGCGGTTTGCCGGTCAAATCACCGGTGTGGAAGGCTATGTGGAGTCGGCGTTTTGCGGTCTGATGGCAGCGTTTTACACACTGGAAGAACAACTCCAGATTCCATTTTCGACACCGCCGGAGGAAACGCTTTCGGGAGGATTGCTGCGACACCTTACGACGCCACGAGATCCGTTTCAGCCCTCCAATGTGACGCACGCCATGCTTCCTCCTCCCGAGAAAAGGTTACGAAAGACCGACAGAAAGCGGTTTTATCGGGATCGAGCGAGAGAAGCGTTCGAGCGGTGGTGGCCCACTACGGGATTACGGCCTTTGGCTTTCGAGGACTGAAAATTACTGTTTTGGTCCTGTTTTTCCGGGTTTTGATTATCGGGTGCATCACAAAATGGTGCGAATAGGCCCAATAATATTGAATCATTCATTCATTTGGTTGTAGCGGCGAGGCGTAAGCCCGCCGAAAAGGGAGATTGGGGGCATAAAAGCAACTTTCAAAAGGCAAAAACGGCGGGCTTACGCCTCGCCGCTACGAAAAAAGAGGATTTTACGAAAGTCGCAATATTTTGTGATGCACCCTTGATTATCTTTGAGAGGAACTTCTCATTGTCAGAACTGGGGAAATCTGCTATCGAGGATTTTACGAATTCGGAACAACATTTCGAGTGCTCCAGAGAGGATAGGTGACGTTTTGGCGTACATGATTTCCGATGCTTGTGTGTATTGTGGCGCTTGTGAGGCCGTCTGTCCCGTCGGAGCGGTTTACGAAGGCGAGGGCAAATACGAGATCGATCCTAAAAAATGTGTGGAATGCGTAGGACATTACAAGCGTCCTCAATGTCTGGATATCTGCCCGGTGGAGGCTCCGATGCCGCATCCTCATTATGGACGATCCGATACGGAGTCAAAATGAGCACCGATCGCGATTCTTCGCGTCTGATTGTCGTTGGGGTTATGGGTGGCTCCAGTGCCGATTCCGACCATTTAAAGGCTGCCGAGCGAATCGGAGCGTTTATTGCCAAACGAGGCTGGACATTGCTATGTGGCGGGCGAACAGGCGTCATGGAAGCCGCCAGCAAAGGTGCATGGGACAACGACGGTTTGACGGTGGGGATTTTGCCCGGCCATCGTCGAGAAGACGCCAACCCTTACATTCGGCTCCCTATCGTGACGGGTATCGGCGAAGCACGCAATGTGATCAACGTACTTTCCTCGCAGATCGTGGTTGCAATAGGCGGCGGTGGCGGGACGTTGTCCGAAATCGCATTGGCCGTGAAAAACGGTGTTTCCGTGCTGGGATACCGGACCTGCGAGTTCCGCTTTTCGGACGGGCAATCCTCACCGTTATTCATTCCCTGTTCCGATGTTGAAAGCATCTGTAACGAACTCGACCGGCGGTTGTGCGGAAATTAAAAAGTGCGGATTGGGAATCGACCCGTAGGGTCCGATGTCCTCATTTTAGGATGAAAAAAAGAATATAAGAGCGAGTTGGACGATTGGGCTTTTCGGATGATCGTCCACCCGTTGCAGGACATCGACTAAGTAGGTGTGATTGCCCCTGTTACGCTTCAATGAGACAGTCGCAAATGACCGTTTTTCAATGCTTTCCGCTCTTTGAAAACCGAAAAATGAGAAGGATCTGATCGCATCAAAGCCCTTGCGAGCTTCATGAAAGAGGTCAAGGGATGATTTTCTGGCAGGCGTCGTCTCCGTTGGTGGCTTCCGGGCGCACAGAAAAACAGACCTTCACCTTCTCGTACTCACGCCGCTTGCTTCAGCCTATATCCGGTAACCTTCGTCTCGGCAAAGCGCTTCACTTCGATGTGCTCCGGCACGGCCTTGGCATCCTTCGGCACGAGGGGCACGACTTTGTCCCGGTAGACCTGGCCGGGCGTGGCGCTACCCAGAAATTCGTGAGGACACCACTCGTTGTACCAAACGGTGAAGTCTTCGCAAAGCGCCAGGAGGTGAGTGTACGGTTGGTTATATGCCGTGGCCTATACCTAACCACCTTGGTTATTGAAAAAGGATCCTCTTCTATATCCTTTGTCACATGCGGGGTCTTAAGAACATAGATTACGCCTTCTCGGTCATATTGACCATCACAAGCAAAATAGGCTGCTACAAGAGGGTTTTCCGTCCAATCTAAAAAACGAGTTGGAAGTCCATGGTGTTGACCCAATGCAAGGAGTTCCCAATTGTTGTTTGGAATGGTTATTCCATACCCGGGCAGCTCTCTACAGAACATATCAAAGATTCTACGCTCACCACCTGCATCGCATTTTCTTCCAATTTTAGGAATGAGTTGATAATTCGGATCATGAACTCCACGAAAATTCCAACGGCCTCCACGAAATTTGTCAATTTCATCGTATAGCTCAGAGAAGCTTTCTATGCTCATCCTCTCCTCCTTATGAAAAAGAATATCCCAAAGAATTAATATAAAATTACTTCTTGGATGCAAAAGGAATCTCCGGAGACCGTCTCCTTTTATGGAAAATCTGAAAAATATCGCTTTCTCCCCCAAACCGGCTTACTTGGCCAACCGACAGAGTGTACTTCCCGTGAGCAACGGAGCTCGCAGGAAGGAGCTCAGGAGATGGAGCAGACTGGAACAGCGATAGACCAATTTCAAAACCCTGACCTTGATGGAGGTCGCCGACATCCTCCGGGTAAACAGATAGACCATGTACGACATCGTGAACCGGCGGGAGATACCGGGCTTTAAGAAGGCTCGTGGACAGTGGCGGATCTCGGAACGCCTTTTTATGGTTGATCATGCCCACCAACAAGAATAAGCAAAAAAAACGAGCACTCCCAAAAGGAATCGTCAAACGGTATGGACGATACTATTTCGATCTTTGGGTGAAGTTCCCGGATGGTCATCGAAAACGTATTAGGGACAAATCCCCATACCCCAACTCTCTCCGCTTGACCGAGGAACATCTTCGTCGGAAGATCTAATCTATTCTGAACGGGACATATGGCCAATTCGAAGCAACTCAGTCCCCCCTTTTCTCCACCATTGCAGATTAATTACCTGTGACAAGACAACACCAAACAATATTGATACAATGATTAATATAACACCAAGGGTTCTCAACAATGCGTATCTAATGGATAATACAGCAGAAAAAATTGGAGCGATGCAGTCGTGGCGTCGAAAATTCTCTGAAATTTGGCGACTTACAACATGTTGGAATCACACATCTTTTTGAGAGGCAACAGAGAAGGTTTTTTGGTAACACGAGATGACCGGGAGTTACCACCAAACTTTTCTCTTGAAAATACTGACTTTTTACGTTTCACGCGCCGATTTTCTCCAGTCCGAAATATGGCACACGGTTTGTTTCCGGTAACGTCCGGTGTGCGGAAAACCTTTCGAACTTGACTCAAACAGGCCATTTTTCCCCAGCTTACCGGGTCCGGGTATTCCCGGCCAGGTTCGTGGAATCCAGGCTTCCGCATAGCGGTTGCTGAAAAGTCCCATGGCGAGCATCCGATGACGTATCGGGAGTCCCGATCTCCTCCGCTTCACCGTTCCGATTCTCGTTCTGGTTGTCGCCAGTGCCATTTCCAGATCCATCTCCATTCGATTCACGCCAATTTCAGGTTTCCGAGCACACCACTCCTTTCGCGATCCACTCGCAATTTTGCAAACGTATTGCATCATGGCCGATCCCGATATCTCTCAGGCGGCCTGTTTCTCTTCTCCGTCTACCCAGCGGTAGCCAACCAGCTTGCCATCGGCAAACTCGACGCTTTCGAGCCGCTTGACTCGGACATCGTCGATCCGGGTTACGTCGGCTATCCGTTTACCAGAGGCAAATTCGGACGGCGTCATGCCGTCCAGGGCTTCGTGGGCGCGGTACTCGTTGAACCAGGTCCGGTACTCGTCGAGGAAGTTCTGTAGTTCCTCAACCGTCTCCGCCCGGATATGGTTGATCAATTCGTATTTCACGCTTTGCACGGATCGCTCGGCATAGCAATTCATGTTCGGGTAGCGTGGCGGAGATTTCAGTTCATCGATATCGCTGACCGCCAGCAGGCGCATGACCTGACCTTTGAAAAGCGGGTCGCGGTCATGAACCAATTTCTGTGGACGCCGCTTCCACTTCCGGAATACCTCGACCAGAGAACCAGCGATCCGGAATGAATCGAGAAAGCGACGGCCTTCAAAAGCTCGAAGTTCAAGGATCTCCTTCGTGAAAGTGTCGCAAACCAGCAGGACGGCGACTTCCGTTCCCTTACGAAGGTGCGTAAAGAAGAAATCCATCGCCCAAACTTCGTCTTTGAAAGTACCGGCCCACTTCTCCCATCTTGATCTGCGATCGTCAATCGGATGCAGACCATGCTCCTTCAGGATCTTGGACACGGTGTAAACAGATACCCGGATGCCCATGCGAGCCAGAGTTTTCGATATTTTCGGAGCACCGAACCGAGGGTTTTCGCGTTTGATCCGGAGCACCCATTCGACGATTACTTCATCGACTGGCGGACGGCCAAGCGGCATTTTCGGTTTGGCAAAGGGATGGCGAAAGCGCGTGGCCCATTTTCTGATCGTAGACGGACTGGAGCCAAAGAACCTGTCTTGAAATAGCTTGTTGCCTCGCGTCAGCAGATAGGCAAAGATCTGGGAGACGCGCGTCTGGAAGGACATCGGCGCTCGCTTGTTGCGCGCTTTGTGAAGCTCCAATCGCAGCGATTCGTTGACGGCCTTGAGCGCCAGGTTTTCCGAATAGAGACGGCGGAGTTCGCTTGGATGGGGCGAATAGCCAATCTTCGTAAGCTGGTCAATAAGCAGAATCAGTGGCCAGTGAATTAGTAGGCGAAATAGTAACATCAGATTCATCATGGCAGGTCAAAGCTATTGCGGTCATGTATTAACGAGGTGGGTTTGGCTGCAGACTCTATAAGATCACTATAGCCGAAGCACCGTCACCTGCCCCTGCCTGGCGAGATCAGCTGCTTCACCTAGAATCCGGGCCGTTTCCTGGGGAGCATGAAATCCCATGGAATTCTCTGCTGCGACGAAGTCGAGCCGCCACTGTGCCTTGCGTTGAAACTCAAGTGCGGGAGCCAACTGTTCTTCCGTCGCGCCTTTTTCACGTGCTGCAATGATGGTGTCGATCAGATCGACGATGGCGGCTCCGGCGTTTTGCAGGAGCCGATAGTTGCTGTCCTGGATTCTCGCCACCCGCGCCTGAATTTCTGTTTCAGAAAACTTGTGACAGACCTGGCAGGCCCGGTTGACATTCAGAAGAGGACTGCGCACCCAGTGGTCGGATACCTTTGTTGCGCCGTCGCGCATATAGGGCATGTGGCAGTCGGCGCAGGCCACTCCGGAACGCGCGTGAATGCCTTGGCTCCACAGTTCGAATTCGGGGTGCTGTGCTTTCAGAATCGGTGCCTGCGTTTCCTTGTGTTTGTAATCGTAGAAGCGTTCACCGCTGGCCAACGTGGTATCGTCCCAGAACTGCTCGGCCTGTTCGACCGTCAGCCCATTCCCCCACGGGAAGGTCAGTTTGAAACTGCTTGAACAGTAATACTCGACATGGCATTGGGCGCAGACCAGAGAACGCATTTCCGTTCTGGAGGCATCTTTGTTGATGTCGTATGGGCGGTCGCGAGAGCCTTCGCGCCAGCGCTGAACGGAAGGTAAATGAGGGTACTTCGCCATTTCCATTGGCCAACCGCTCCATACCCTGAAATCAGTCCCGGACGGGTCACACGGATCGCCATGGTCTGCGGGTCATGGCAATCGACACAGGAGACCGGGTGGGCATGCCCGATGTCGTGCAGCATCTGGTTGGTTTCCTTGTAGCTCATGGCATAGGTTTACTCGAAACCGGCGATGGCGTCGCCGTTGCCGAGTTTGCGATACAGCGGCATGACGGACGCATGGCAATGAATACAGGAACCGGATTGCGGCTTGGTCTGGCGCTCGGTTTGCTCTTGATCCTGTAGCATGTAGGCATGGCCGCGTCGGTCACGGTAGTCGATGGAGAAGGCGTATCCCAGGAACATGCGCTTGAGCCAAGGATCTCGCTCGATCTTTTCTTCTGGAAGCGCCTCACTGCCGCCGTGACCACCGTAACGGGTCTTCGTGTGCTGAGCGGTCAATTTATAAGTATCGTAACTGCTTGGGCCAGTTCACGCCCCACTTGGCCGGATCGGTCGTATCCTCGTCCACCTCGACCAGCCGCACGAAGGGTGTGCGCTCCTCGGCCTTGCGCTCGTCCAATATTGATCAGGAGCGCTGTTACACCTGCGGTGGCTATAGCGACAACCAGCAAAACGGCGATATAAAACATCACATGCTTAGATTTGTTAGTCGGTGAGCTCATTTTATTCCCTTCTCTCCGTTTGCTTGAAAGCGCCATCGGACCACCCAATCCCACAGGCTCACCGTGGACCGACGGTGACATGGCATCGCACGCAGCGCGGTGAGCCCTCAGATGAAGTGATGGACATTTCGTTCACGATGTTTGCATGACATCGCAGACAGTTTTCATGAAGAATCTCAGCGTTCTTTTGTGTAATTACTATCGGCTCCGGGAAATTCTGAAGCGTGAACGCCTTAGAATGGTTCCAGCCATTTTCACTCTTGGCAATATATGTCCCCGGAAAACTTGCAGGCAAATGACAATCGGCGCAAGTAGCTACGGTATGGTGGCTGGCTTTCAGCCATCCATCATACTGCGGTCGCATGATATGGCAATTAACGCAGGCCTTCGGGTCTTTGCTGAGATAAGATAACCCCTCTGCGTAATGAAAGGTTGTCACACCCAGCCCTATCAAAACGCCAATGGCGGCCACGGTTATAGTAGGCAACAAGGATAATTTCACCGTTTCGTTCTCCGTCTTCCCGGTCATGCAAGCGGCGCTTATTCTCCAGCTTGCGGATTTCATACAGGTTTTGCATCGCCTACGCTACGCCATGACTGGAATTCATGTCCTCGCAAAGCACAAAGCGGCGGATAAGAATATTTCGCCCGCTCTGCGGAATTCCGAACTTCATCAGGTTATTCTATCGGTCTATCTGCCAAATAATTCATCTATGGATCCATTCTACACATAATTGGTCGAGTTTTCGATAAAATTCATTTCCCACGGCAATTCAAAAGCTTTTATGAAAGACAAGTTCCATCCTCTATATCCTTGCTATACCAAGGAATGTTGCATGAAGCGTGATGACCAAAACGTAAAACAGCACTCGCGCCTGTTCTGGTCGCAACCAGAGAAAACGGTATCCGATTTGCCCATGCCGACAAGCAGAAATGCAATCGCCGCAGAGCGTGCAGGACAGCTTCGGTTGTTTGTTTTGGATCGCCGCCAAATCCAGCGCATCACAGCGACAGGCGCGTATACAGGCGCGGCATTCGGTGCAGTCAGGTCCGATGCGAATCCTAAACGGGTTGATCTTGCCGATCAGGTTAGCGATCAGTCCCATCGGACAGTAGGTCGTGCAGTGCGCACGCTGTCCCCAATGTCTCGACCATAACAGCATAATGGCAACACCTACGAGGCCAAATCCGAGTGCCAAGAAGAAGGCGAGACTGGAAGGAAGTCCCGTCAAACGCAACCCGATAGCCGAGCCGATCACCAACAGAGTAATGATCCAGCGGAGGACCGGTCGTGCCTTGGGCATTGGGCGGCGCTTGCCTGCGTGGTGAGAAGCGGCTTCATCCCAGGAGCCGACGTAACACAAATGGCTGCACCAGGCCGGTCCCACCAACACTACGGTGGAAAGAAACAGAACGAGCATGAAAAAGCCTTCGCCACGATAAATCGGACCGGCGGCAATCATAGCCGGAACGGGCAAGTGCAGCTTTCCGGTCATCAGAAACTGTTCGAAACCAAGCAGCCCCAGAGCGAGTTGGCCGAAGAAAACAATCGTAAAGAGATACCAGATTCGCGGACGCCATATCTTCGCCGATGCGGGATTCAGCATTTTCGGCATGAGCCATGCCGCGTAGGTCGCGAGCCCGGCGATTTCCAGCCAGGCCCAACCGGGAAAAAACCGATCCAACATCAGGATGGGAAATGGTTCCTTCATATGAGACAACGCCAATAGGACGGAAGTCAAGACGAAGGCAGACACCGATGGCCAGAGTGATCTAGGAGCGTCTTTTCAGCGTTTGTGGTTCTGGATAACGTGGGGATGATCGTGCGCTCCATCACATAACTCCAGAAGCAAGGTCTTCCGAGGGAGCATCTGGATTATTGCTAGGTTTCAACCCAAAGCGCACCGAAAGATGCTTTCGGCTGAAGAGCCATGCAGAAAAGCCGGTGAAGAGCGCAACGCCACCAAGAATGAAAACCAGCCGCATCCAGGGTTCACCATTTGCGACACGATGCATCACAAGCTCCGCCAAAGTCAAAATCCACACCATTGAGCCAACGGCCAGTAGAAGTTGCAACAGCCTGGCCGCCCAGGGGCGTTTCACTATCAGGAAAAACGGCGCAATCAAGCACATCGCGACAAGGATCGTGTTCGCTTCACGGAGAAAGTGAGCGGCAAGCAAGATAAATGAGAAAACGACTGTCAGGATGTGCAGTGCGATCATGGTTTTAAGTCGTTCCTTTCTATCCTGTTGAACAGAACACAAATGTCTTTCTGCTGGATTTATGTAAAAAAACCTTTCTTCGTTGAAGTTGAGCACGCTGAGGAGACGCCGATCCAGACCGGCATCTCCTCATACGTGCTCATATGCCGTTGTTCGCTCAAATACTCAGTTTCCAGCCATCATTGCCGCAATGTCGTCCTCCACGGCGCCGATCGGCTTGATGTCGAACTTCTCGACCAGGACATTGGCCACGTTGGGCGAGAGGAAGCCCGGCAGCGTCGGTCCCAGGCGAATGCCCTTGACCCCCAAAAAGAGCAGCGCGAGCAGGACGGCCACGGCCTTCTGTTCGTACCAGGCGATGTCGTAGGAAATAGGCAACTCGTTGATGTCCTCCAGTCCGAAGGCTTCTTTGAGCTTCAGGGCGATCACGGCCAGAGAGTAGGAATCGTTGCACTGTCCAGCGTCCAGGACGCGGGGGATGCCTCCGATGTCGCCCAAGGCCAGTTTGTTGTAGCGGTATTTGGCGCAGCCCGCCGTCAGAATAACGGTATCCTTGGGGAGGTTTTCCGCCACTTCGGTGAAGTAGTTGCGGGATTTCTGACGTCCATCGCATCCGGCCATGACGACAAAGCGCTTGATCGCTCCGGTTTTGACGGCCTCGATCACCTTGTCGGCCAGAGCCAGAACCTGATTATGGGCGAAGCCGCCCACGATTTTACCGGTTTCGATCTCCTGCGGCGGAGCGCATTGCTTGGCCCGTTCGATGACGGCGGAGAAATCCTTCGCCCCACCGGCAGACCTTTTGGGAAGGTGCGCGGCTCCCGGATAATTGACCATGCCGGTGGTGAACAGCCGATCCAGGTAGGTGTTGTCTTTTCTGATCGGAATCAGGCAGTTGGTGGTGAGAACGATAGGGCCGTTGAAGGATTCGAAATCCTTGTTCTGGTGCCACCACGACCCGCCGTAGTTGCCGACGAAGTGGTCGTATTTCTTGAAAGCCGGGTAGTAGTTGGCGGGCAGCATCTCGCCGTGGGTGTAAACATCCACGCCGGTTCCTTCCGTCTGCTTGAGCAGCTCCTCCATGTCTTTCAGATCGTGGCCGGAAATCAGGATGCCGGGGTTTGGGCCCACTCCGATGTTCACTTCGGTGATTTCCGGGTGGCCGTAGGCCTTGGTATTGGCTTCGTCCAGCAGAGCCATGGTATTGACGGCGGATTCTCCGGCCCTCATGACCATGGCGATCATCTCGTCGGTGGATAGCTCTTTCGTCGTGGAGGCCAGCGCTTCCATGAGAAAAGCGTAGACGTCGTCTTTTTCATGGCCGAGAACAGCGGCATGGTCGGCATAGGCGGCGATTCCTTTGCTGCCGATAATCAACAGTTCCCGCAAGGAGCGTACATCTTCATTCTCGGCGGCGGTGATGCGAACGTCGTCCGACTTGGCCTTGGCCAGGATCTCGTCGTTGTCATCTGAAGCCCAGGTGGCGCAATCCGGCAGCGCGCCCGGCGCGTCGCCGCCGAGCTTTTCCTTGACTGCATCGCGAACCTTGATGGCCTGTTTGATCCGGTCGATGATTACCCCATCGTCCCAGGCGACATTGGTGATGGTGGTAAAAAGGGCTTCGCAGATGAAGTGACCGGCCTCTTTATCGATCGTCCCTTTCTCCTTCAGCTTTTCACCGTAAACCGAGATTCCTTTACAGACGTAAATGAGCAGATCCTGAAGATCTGCGGTTTCCTCGGATTTGCCGCACACGCCTCTGATCGTACAACCCGAGTTTTTGGCCGTTTCCTGACATTGATAACAAAACATGGTTCCTCCTTCGTTTTTGACTCACGTTAGTACCGTATCAAGTAGGTAATAAGAGTCCCAATACCCGATTCAACTGACACTGATAAACGTATTGCAAACTATGCATTACCTTTTTCCTATTGACCGCTGGCCAGCTTCAAATTCATGGCTGGCTTGATTATCAGATCACCCAGTGTGACTTGTTCGAGTTCATCCTTAACCAGGCTTTCAACCTTACGAGCCAAACCCTGCAACCGGCAATCACCCGAAGCACACACAGGGTTGCCTAGAAGGCAACCGCCACTGTTCAAAGGACCATCTATGGTAGTAAGGATATCGTACAGGGAAATCCCCGCCGGGTCACGTTCAAAGTAGAATCCTCCCTTTGCGCCTCGACTGGACAAAATCATGCTGGCTCGAACAAGCTTTTGCAGTACTTTGGCGAGATGGGCTTGTGAAACATTCAGATCACCGGCGATTTGGGCGACGGATGCGGGTTGAGATTCACCAAGTGTGGCCATATAGGCCAGAGCATGAATGGCTAAGTTGGCGGCTTCGGATATGTTGAGAATGCTTTTCATGATCACTCCAATCAGGTATTAGGACTCCAATTACCTGTTTGGGTCGTTGAAGTCAAGCTTTTTATTGACAATTACTCCAGAACAATCATGATTCACGAGACAAACGTTAGATATCACATCGGATTTTGGAAGGGAGCCGCAAAAATGTTAAAATGATTGGGTCATCAATGACAGTCGAATTCTGTTTCCAACCGCATGAAACACGCACCAAAAAGATTCTGAATATCGATCAAGAGACATTAGACGAGAAGCTCAAGAATTGATTATAGAGTGGATTAAACAGGCATCCATTGCGGGGTCAAATTCTGCCTTGCTCGCTGAACACTCTGGGCATCGCCAATCACATGGTATCAAGATAAAAGGAGTTTCCGGAAGTATCAATCCTGTGGCAGCACCTATCTCCGGATCATAGATCCAACCGCATTTTGAGCACACACATTTTTCCACGGATTTGCCTTTTAGTTGAGATGGGTTCAGCGCCGCCTCCGAAGAGACGGCGCTGAATAGATTTCAATTTCGGCTCGCTTTACTTGGTGAGTCCGGACGCTTCCTTTAGATCGGATTCCACCTCTTTGTTGCCCGCATTCTCGTAAGACCATCCGAACTTCAGCCCTGCCACGAACCAGACCAGCGCAGCAACGCCGAACAGGAACACCGTGTCGCCGACGAAGCGCGCCCAGCGAAGGTTCTCGATGATCGGTTGCTGCAGGAAGTCCGCGCTTCTGGCGTACCACAGGCCGGTGTCGATGCTGGCCGCCGCCTGCGCCAGACCGATGGGCAGAAGACTCAGAGCGATCATCAGGCCCAGGCCGATGTTCAGCGACCAGAAAGCGAGCTTGAGCGGAGTTTCCTTCCAGACTCCCTGCGGCTGCAGGCGGCGCAGGATCAATAATATCAATCCCAAAGACAACAGGCCGTACACGCCGAAGAGCGCCGCGTGGCCGTGAACCGGCGTGGTGTTCAATCCCTGCATATAGTAGAGCGCGATGGGCGGATTGATGAGGAAGCCGAAGATGCCCGCGCCAACGAAATTCCAGAACGCCACGCCCAGGAAGAAGCGCGTCGGCCAGCGGTATTTCTCCATCCAGCTTGCGCGGCCGGAGAGCTTGTAGGTTTCCCAGGCTTCGTAACCGATCAGCGCCAGCGGGACGACCTCCAGCGCGCTGAAGCTTGCGCCCACGGCCATGATGGAAACCGGCGTGCCGCTGAAATACAGGTGGTGGAAGGTTCCGGGGATGCCGCCGACCAGGAAGATGGCGGTGGAGAAGAGCGCCGCCGAGATGGCGCTGCTGGCGCGCACCAGGCCTAACTTGGTGAAGATGAAGGCCATGACGGCGGTGGCGAAGACCTCCATGAAGCCTTCCACCCACAGATGCACCACCCACCAGCGCCAGTACTCCATCACCGACAAATGCGTGCGCGAGCCGTAGAAAAATCCGGAGGCGTAAAACAGCCCGATGGCTGCGCCGGACCCGGCGAAGAGCAGAACAACCTGACGCATGCTGTCGCGCCGCTTCAAGGCAGGCCACAGGCCGCGCAGCATCAACACCAGCCACAGCACCAGCCCGGTGAACAGGGCGATCTGCCAGGCGCGGCCCAGGTCCACGTATTCATAACCCTGGTGGCCCAGCCAAAAACCGCTGTCGAGGCCGAAATAGCCCTTCACCGAGGCCCATTCGCCCGCCATCGAGCCGAGCACGACGACAACCAGCGCCACGAACAGGACGTTGACGCCCAAACGCTGGAAACGGGGCTCCTTGCCACCCACCGCTGGGGCGAGGAAGAGTCCGGCCGCCAGGAAAGATGTGGCGATCCAGAAGACAGCGAGCTGGATGTGCCATGTTCGACTGACGACGTAGGGGATGTAGTCCGGCAGCGGCAGGCCGTAGAAACTGTCGCCCTCCACGGTGTAATGCGCCGTCAGCGCGCCGAGCAGGACTTGCAGGACAAACAAAGCGATCACCGTCACGGCGTACTTGGCCACCGCCTTCATTGAGGGCGTCAGGGCGAAGCCGTCCAGCGGGTCCGTCTTCGGCGGCTCCGGCAGTTCCTCGTGCTTGTCGCGGAAGGTCTTGTACCAGACCAGGAGGCCGATTCCGGCAAGGAGCACGACGATGCTGATGATGGACCACAGCACGTTGGCGGAGGTGGGCTGGTTGCCGATCAGCGGTTCGTGCGGCCAGTTGTTGGTGTAGGTGACGCCGAGGTTCGGTCGTTCGGTGGCGCAGGCCCAGGATGTCCAGAAAAAGAAATCCGTCATCAGCGCGCGCTTCTCGGCATCCGGTACGGCGTCGTTTTGCAGAGCGTAGGATTCGCGCAGTCCGGCCAGCGTGGAATCGTCTCCGAAGAGCGCCTTGTAATGATCGGCGGTCGCGGCCATCGCCGCCGCACGCTCGGTGGAGACGGTCACCGTTCCCGTCGCCGGATCGAAGGTGTTGGCCCGCATCTCGCGTTTGAGCCGCTCCTTCAAGCCACCCTGTTTTTCGGCGTCCAGGCTAGCGAAGGGCTGGCCGTATTCCTTCTGCGCGTAGATGCCGAGCAGCGCCGTGGCTTCGCGGTGCAGCCAGTCGGCCGACCAGTCGGGGGCCTGATATGCGCCGTGGCCCCAGATGGTGCCGATCTGCATCCCGCCGATGCGTTGCCAGACCTGCTGGCCGGTCAGGATGTCGTCCTCGGTCATCAGCAGCTTGCCGTCCGTGGTGACGACCTTGTCCGGGATCGGCGGAGCCTGGCGATAGACCTCGCGCCCGAACAGCCCCAGAATCATGAACGTGCCGAATAAAACGAGGCCGAGGATGATCCAGCGTTTTCTGATCGTGTCCATGATTCATCTCCCTTCCGTGGCGCGCGGGAACAGGATGTTGTTTTCCAGATGGATATGGTCCATCAGGTCTTTTTCCAACCGTTCCAGGCTGCGGTACAGCTCCCGCCAGGTGGCGCAGGCGTCGTCCGGAAGGAAGAAGTCGTGGGTGATTTCCCGCGTCTTGCGCAGGTTCGCGCCGTGCTCTTCGTGCTCCAACTTCATCACCTGAATCGGATTGAAGGCGACCTGCGTGCGCCCAGAAGCGATCAGCGGGAACAGGACTTGCTCTTCCTTCGCCAGGTGGCTTTCCACCGCCTCGGCGATGGCCTCAAGATGATTTTTCAGTCCGGTGGGGCAGTCGGGCTTGGCGCAGTGGACTTCTTCGACCTTGGCGGCCAGATTGATGAGGCGCGGCAGATCTTCGCGCAGGGAGGCGTGGTAGCGCGTGAGGATGTAATCGATCAACTCGGGCAGTGGCCGGGTTTCCCAACGAAGACCGGGCTGGCTTTCTCCGTCCTCGCGGGAAATCTCGGCCAGCACCTCGTCAGGGGGAAGGTTTTTCTCCCGGCAGGCGTCTTCAAGGGTCTGCTTGCCGCCGCAGCAGTAATCGAGGCCGTGGGTGTAAAACACCTTGGCGGCTGATGGATGGCGGGTGGTCAGTTCTCCGAGGGTCTGTTGGATGGACATGGCGCGTTCCTTTCTGTTTAGCTACGGTCCTTCAGCATGACCAGCAGCATTTTGAAGTTCTCGCTGGTTTGGATGGC
>CAXXVK010000005.1:0-24607 GCA_963676915.2 Myxococcota bacterium | reverse complement strand
CTGGACGACGATATCGTGTGCACACCTTACGAGTTCTGCTCCGAAGGGGAATGTATTTACGGCGAGGAACTCGACTGCAACGACGACAACCAGTGCACCGAAGATTTCTGCCAAGCTCGTCTCGGCTGCCGAAACCTACCGATTACGGGAACTTGCGATGACGGTAACATCTGCACCATCGGGGATTTCTGTCAAGACAGCTATTGCCGTCTGGGCGATGTCAGGGACTGCGACGACAATGACCCCTGCACTATCGATTACTGCGATCCATCGGTCGATTGCAGTTCGGTTTCCGAAGAGGAATGCGACCCTTGTATCCATCAACCGAATCCCGGCGGTGTTTGCGACGATGGAAATATCTGCACGCACATGGGATATTGTGGCGAGGTGGATGGCATATTGTCTTGCCAAGCCGGACCATCTGTAGTCTGCATGGACGATGGCAATCCCTGTACCGATGAACTCTGCCTGATGCCTGGAGATTCTCGAAATCCCCAAGGCGGCTGTACAGCCGTTCCAAATGACGACAATTCCTATGACGATGGCAACGTCTGCACAAACGGCGATCATTGCAACAACGGAATCGGGGTTTCGGGTACGTTGCCCGCTGACTGCGATGACGGAAATCCATGCACAACGGACGATTGCAGTCTTACCCATGGCGGCTGTTATCACAATCCTGTAGTCATGAACACTCCCTGCGACGACGGGTTGATTTGCACCACAAAACCCGGCTGTTTCGAAGACGAGCTATGCGATATCTGTATTCAGGATTTAGGCGGTAAATGCGTAGGTGCAGCCGAGCGCGACTGCGACGACGGCAACCCGTGTACACTGGACCGATGCAGCGAATTCGTAGAGGGTGGGTGCCTACACGAAACCTACGCCTGTGACCCGCTGGCTCCGGGGTTTCCAAACCTCGATGGCTGCCAGTCCTGCACGGATGCTGGAGATTGCAGCGGAATATCACCCTCCGGCAATGGTTGGGCCTGTGTGGATGCAGGAGGACGAACGCTTGACGAAGGAGGCTCCCTTCCGATGGCCTGTGTTCCCGCCTGTACCGATCTCAACGGCTGCACAACGACGGATTACTGTTCCTCGGGAGCCTGTCACCCAGGCTATAACGCCGAATGCGATGACGGAAACCCCTGCACCTCGGATTACTGTGATGGCTCCGACCCGGAAAATCCTTGTCGTTACGATACAATGGTGGATCAACCCTGCGTGGATGACGACCCGTGCACGGTAGCCTCAGCCTGCGATGTTTTCGGCGAATGCGTCGGAACGGTCGATAAAAACTGTGACGACGGTAATTCCTGCACGCAAGACGCCTGCGATCCCGATTCGGGTTTATGCACGCATGACGTTTTGGAAGGGACTTACTGTAACGACGGATCGGAATGCACCCGAAACGACACCTGCCAGCTGATAGACGGGCAAGCCGTCTGTACCGGTGAGGGCTGGGATGTGGACGACGGCAACGGCTGCACCTACGACTACTGCGACCCGAATGACGCCAACTACCCGATAAAACACGACTATTTCCCGTGCTATTACAAAAGCACCAATCCCTCCGAATCCTGCCAGTGCGAAACAAATGCCGATTGTCGCCTGCAAATGCCAGAACATTGTCCTGAGGGAAATTGCTTCTGTCTGGAAGGAATATGCACCAAAGGTTGTAGTGAAGACGAATACGACTGTACACACGATATCTGCGATCCCTTGACGCAAGCCTGCATTCATCCGATTCACGAAGACAAATGTCTGATCGGCTTGACATGTTACGAGCAAGACGACCTTCGGCAAGATAACGAATGCCAAATATGTTTACCTGAACTCGTGCAAACGGCATGGACTTCCCGTCATGGAACCAGCGAAACCTGTACCGACGACGGCAACATCTGCACGAAAGATTATTGTCGAACCGGCATGTGCTATCACCCAGCCAAACCGTATTATCCAGGGAATACCAGTTCAAATACTTCCTGCGACGACGGCAACGCCTGTACCCTGACGGACTGGTGCTACAACGGTTATTGTAAAGGTTTCGATCCCAAAACCTGCAACGATAGCAACGAGTGTACCTACAACCGTTGCAATACGTCTACCGGCAACTGCTATTATCCAGCAGTCAGCAACGGAACCTCTTGTTATTCCGATGGAAATCCATGCACCTACAACGAATGCAGCAGCGGACAATGCAGACATCCGGACAAAGACGCCGAGACCCATTGCACCTCCGACGACAATTCCTGCACCTACGACGAATGCGATGGAAACGGGCATTGTGTGCACTTCACGAGCAGCAGCAAGGACTGCGACAATCAGGAATGCGGCCGCAGCCGTAACGGATGCACCGAAAACTGTGGCAACTGTCCCAGCGGTAAAACTTGCGTCAATTTCTACTGTGTCGCGCAATAACGGAAAGATCTCTATCCAAAACACAAAAAAAACGCCTGTCGGGGAAAACGTTCCCGACAGGCGTTTAAACTCTGTATCTATTCTTTGTCAATCGGCGGGAGGCGGCCAGCTTCCCGTATATCCAGACTCGAAGAAGGCATAGATATCCCAACTATCGGTCATGCCGAGGTACTCGAATTCGAAGGTGAGAGTACACAGAGTGCCTCCCTCCGCTACGGGCGGAATATACCAATCCACCGTGAAATCACTGTCATTCAGTTCAACATCTCGTGTTACGCCGCCACAGTTGTCTGAAAACGTCAACTGACCGCTGGAAAGTCCTTCACCCACGAGATCGCCGTATACAACGATGGGATTGCTTCCGTGAATCAACGGATCGGGAGCTATTCTGCGTGCCAGATGGCCATCTTCGGTTACCCGATACAGACCGAAGCTGAAAATATCGAGCGGTTCCGCTCCGCCGTAAAACGAGAGGTAATAAATGTACGGATTCGGCAAAAAGCCGGATTCTACGGTAACGTTTTCGTATTGCGTACCGCTTTCGAACAGTGTGATTTCGATGCTTTCCTGATCGGACAATTCGCCGTCCGAGACGAGAACCGTAATGTTGCAGGTTCCGGCAGTAACACCGGTCCATTCGGTACTTTCGGCAGTAGAAGCACTGAAAGTATTGGCACTGCAATCATCGGACCACTGGAAGGTGATCGGACCGGCAGGATCGGGAGCGATCCACTGGACTTGCAGATCGATAGGATCTCCCACGTTGGCTGCCGTTGAGGATGCAACGATTGCCTGAATCAATGGCCCGGAATGCGGAATGTCCGGCGGTCCGGTAGTGTCGAGAATGTAGATGAAAATATCGGTCGGTCCGCCGTCTTCGATGGTAACGGTCGATTCGCCTTCACCGATAATTTCGTCATCGTAATCATACGCCGTCGCTGTAAACGTTTGACTTCCATAGGGAATCGCTACGACGGTGGAAAACGTCTCGTCTACCGCATCGGTCAAGGACCGTTGAACATCGGCCGGTTGAATATCGATCATTACATAAGCGATCTGGTCGAAACTGGCCAGCGCTCTCGGATTGACGCTCGGTGCTTTGAATCCAACGGTAATGTTGGCAACGGTTTTTTCTACGTCACTTTCCGAACCGGTACAGGCCGGTATTGTGAAAAATGACAGCAACATCAAGGCCAAAAGCAGGTTTGAATGGATGAGTCGCATCTCTCCCCCTGTTTGTAAAAATGAAAACAATGAGTTGAAACGCTAAAATTGTAACGATTTTCATAGGAAAAGCAAGTTTGTCTATCGAAAATGATGTTTGGTGCACAAAGGAAATACGCTAACTCCGCCTGCTTTTCAAACCTTACCTTGCCAAGCAATCAAGACTGGGTTACGGTGCCAATTCAAGGTTTCGAAACGAATTTTCATCACCAAGATCACCCGAAAAACGAGTCTTACGACGAAAAGGAGGAGGCGGTGGACGAACAACCCGGCAAAAAAGGCGAAGCAGCCTCCCCGAACGAGGAAATCCTAGGCTCGATCGGTGAAACCGATGCGGGTGTCTATCTCGTGGAGTTGGAAAATTTTTGCGGTCCTATGGATCTACTGCTGCATTTGATCCGCAAACACGAGCTTGAAATTTTCGAAATCCCCATCGCCTCGATTACCGAAGAATACCTGGATTACATCGAAACCATGCAGCTTTTGAACCTGGATGTAGCTGGGGACTTCCTCGTGATGGCGGCCACCTTGGCACATATCAAGTCGAAAATGCTGCTCCCGCCGGAAGAAAACGAGGATGATGAGGATCAGGAAGAAGAACTCGATCCCCGTGAGGAACTTATTCGTCGTCTGTTGGAATACCAGAAGTATCGTAGTGCCGCCGACACGCTCGCCGAACGTCCATTGCTGGGACGAGACGTGTTTACCAAACCGCCTTCTCGGGAATTGAGTACCGAGCAGGAAGAAGTCGAGTTGGAAGAGGTCGGCGTTTTCACGTTGATCGAAGTGTTTCGGGATCTGCTTTCCAAGGCCAGCCAGCCCGGAATCCATCAGGTTCTGACGCAACCTGTCAGTGTTGAGGAAAAAATCGCAGATATTCGCAAAGTGCTGCGAACCAAACGAAGTTTTACACTGGCCGAAGCCTGCTCCCAAAACCATACCCGGTCGGAAGTCGTCGCGGTTTTCCTGGCATTTTTAGAACTTACGCGGCTGAAAGTCCTGCGAATCTATCAAAACGTGGAGAATCGCAACGAAATCTATCTGACGTTGCGCGACGACGCCCCGTCCGATGAAGAACTGGACCGCATCCTCGAAAACATGGGATCGGCTCAGACCTCCATGGATTTTTCAGAATAGAGATCTATCCTTAGGTCAACATATCGTAAAAAGGCATGGACGGTCCGAGCGACATTGAGTAAAGTGGTCTTGGACAGGACTGAAAGAAAGGAATGGGGAGGATCATGTGGAATTCCCCGCAATCCAAGCTACTGGCTTCACAACGTAAAACGATCCAATCGGGTCTGGAATACCTCAGGCAATTGTTTTTCCGACAGGGATGGAACTATTTTTCGACCATTCGTCAATTGGGACAACCGTTTGGAACGAGATTCTTCACGATGGGCGGTTCCAAACTTGAACCGTCGATGCCGTTATCCACGAAAAAACGCCGGGAGCCGGAATACGAAACCACGTCGAGCACGCTACGAATTTCAGCGCAACACCATGAAATTCCCGGGTATTCCATCAAAGAGAAACCTGAACCGCTATCCGAAGAACTTCCATTAGAGAATCCCATCCAGGAAGAATCCGACCTCGAAACCTATTCCCAGAAAGAACCCGCTTCACAAGATACGGAAACTTCCACAGAGACGGAAGCCTCCCCGGAAGTTTCCCCGGACAAGGATTCTTTCATTGAAAACGTTTCTCCAGAAAGTGAACCCGAGGAAGAACATTCGATCACGGAACAACCTCCCGTAGTGAAAGCTTCAGCAACGGAAGTACCGCCCCCGGAAAGCAACAACGGAGGCGATCAGGAACCGTTCCTGCTGGATGACGGTAGCCGGGAGATACGCGATAATCTGAAACCGATTCTGATGTCGTTGGTATTCGCTCATGGAAAAGTGTTACCGATCAAAACGATACGAAACGTGCTGGAAGAAGTCGGCGGCGGAACCATTCGGGAAGCCATTGACGAATTGCTGGAAGACTACGGCAAGGAAGGCATGGGCTTTCATCTGATTGAAGTCGGTGAAGGCTTGCAGCTCCGCACGGATACGAAATTCTCTAAATATGTCCAACGCTTGCTTCAGGTAAAACCCACACGATTGTCCAAACCGGCCTTGGAAACCCTGGCGATTATCGCCTACCGTCAACCGGTTGTCCGGGCCGAAATCGAGGACATCCGTGGCGTTGACGTAGGCGGTGTGCTCAAAAACCTGCTGGATGCGCGTCTCGTTCGCGTTTTAGGCAAGCGAGAGGAACCGGGACGACCGTTGATTTACGGAACCTCCAAGGAATTCCTGGAGTTTTTCAACCTGCGTTCCCTCAAAGACCTGCCGACCCTTTCCGAATTTCAGGAATTGACCGAAGAACATCAAGCCCGTATTGATTCCACATTCGGCCGCGAGGAAGAAGAAGAGGTTGATACCCTGTTCGATGGCGCACAGTTCGGCGCTGCCGATACAACCGAAACCATGGCTGAGTTGGAGAAAGCCGCCGAAGGTCTCGGAGATGTGGTGCAACTGGCCGATTCCACTCTTAAAAATTTCCGGGAGTCTCCAGAGGAAGAAAAAGACGAAAACGCCGAATCTTCCCCAACCCCGGATTCCAACGAAAGCGATTTTCCAACCGATGAATAAAAAACCGATAACACGCAGGCGCAAAAAACCGCCTGTCGATGAATCCCGACTGGTTCGGCTCCAAAAAGTGATTGCAGCCGCCGGGATCTGCTCGCGCCGCGAAGCCGAACGTTTGATTTTGCAGGGAAAAGTCAAAGTCAACAACAAAGTGGTTACGGAACTGGGTTTGAAGGTGGACCCCGAACATGCACGCATCAGTGTCGATGGCCAAGGCGTGCAAGCGGAAAAGAAGGTATATTATCTTTTATATAAGCCGCCGGGAACCATCGTTTCCGCCAAGGACGAAGTAGGTCGTCCAACCGTTTTTTCTCTGATCAATGAAAAGCGTCGCCTCTTCAGTGCGGGAAGACTGGACTGGGATTCCGAAGGTGCGTTGTTGATGACCAATGACGGCGAACTCGTCCACGCCCTTACACACCCTTCCCGGCATGTGGTGAAGGAATACGAAGTCAAGGTCAAAGGAAGACTGACCCAAGACCAACTGTTTCGTCTTGGCGAAGGCGTCGATATCGGCGATGGCTTGACGAAACCCTGCATCGTGGAACCGGTGCGTTCCACCCGAATGAACAATTGGTATCTGTTTATTCTCAACGAAGGACGGAACCGGCAAATTAAACGTATGTTGGAAGCCGTGGACGCCACTTGTTTGAAAATCAAACGAATCCGATTCGCTACCTTGAGTCTCGAAGGATTGCTTCCGGGACAATACCGACCGTTAGACCTCGGAGAAATTCACGAGTTACGAAGCCTCGCGGGGCTGGTACACGATATCGATATCGACCCCAACCCGATGCAACGTGAAGAGGAAGCGCCACCGAAAAAAACGGCTCCCAGATCGTCACATCCTATGAAGAAGCGCCCCCGACCCACGTCCGCCACGAGAAATGCACCAAAAACGGGAAAAACCGGAACCAAAGCGACAGGAACGAGAAAAAAACAGTCGAAACGATCTGAAACCGAAGACATCGAATGGCATACGTCCCCAAGAGACGAAAGCCACCGACGGTCCCGCAAAAGAAAGAATAAACCGTAATCCTTCGTCCTAACCGGACACTCGTATAAGGAGAAACCCATGTCTCCCGATATCGAAACCATCTTGAAAGATCTCGATGACCTGGAAGGATTGAATTACTATTCGTACGATCCTGCATTCACCCTGCAAATTCGCCGATATCTCGGTGAAGACGCTTATGCGTTTTTCCAACCCTATTTCGAGGAAATAGGAGAATTGGCTGGTGTAAAAGTCGCGCCGCTGGCGGAAATCATCAACGATCCCCGGCACTACCCGCAACTCGAAAACTACGACCGCCACGGCAACCGCATCGACGAAATAGAACTGCATCCCGCCGGAGCGAGAATTCGAGAACGTGCCTTCGCCTCGGGAATGATCGGTCTTCCCTATGAAGACCGCATCCGCTCGCTAGGTCGAAAAGTGCCACGAATGGTTCGTTTCGCCATGGGTTACCTATTCGCCCAGGCCGAAGTTTCAAGTTATTACGAAATCATCGCTTCCGATGCCTGCGTTACGGCTTTGGAACGTTTCGCCAACCACGATATCAAAAGAAAGCTGTTACCCATGCTGACCAGCATGGACCCTGGCAATCTATCCACCGGAGCGATATTTCTTTCGGAAAAAGGCGCGGGCAGCGATATCGGAGCTATCGAAACCCGAGCCACTGAAGAAGCGGGGCAATGGAAGCTCAACGGTCACAAGTGGTTTGCCGCCTGCGCCAATGCCGATGTAGCGTTGGTGCTGGCTCGTATCGACGATCAATCCAACGGCACCGGTGGTCTGGGGCTGTTTCTCGTCGAACATCGCGATATCACCGGCGCGCCCATCGGTTGGAAAATCAACCGTTTGAAGACGACGGCAGGTATGGCAAATCTTCCCATCGGGGAAATCGTCTTTGAAAACGCTCCAGCAACACTGATCGGATCGGCATCGAAAGGTTTTGAACAAGCGCGGGAGCTTTTCAACATCGGACGTATCTCCAATTCCATCGCGGCATGTTCAACGGCGCGACGGGCGTTTTTCGAAGCGTTGACTTATGCCCGCTGGCGCGAAACGTTTGGAAGACCGCTGCGCGATCATCCATTGATCCGGGCTTCGTTGCTCCAATCGGCTTTGCGACTGGAAGGAATGATGGCGATGAGCTTCGAGGCTGTCCACTCGCTCGACCTGTATGAAGGTGCGGGAGCCGGTCCCGGAGATAAAAAAGTATATCGTCTGTTGGCGTCTCTGGCGGGATACTGGGGCGGGCGAACGGCACCGAAAATCGTCTCCGAGGTTTCCGGTGTGCTGGGCGGAAGCGCCGCCGTCATGGATTGGGGATTGCCGAGCCTCGTGTCCAATGCCTCTATATTAGGACTTTGGAATGGCTCGCTCAACATGCAAGCGCTCGACGTGCTGCATTGCTGCGAACGCCACAGTGCCCACGTCGATCTTTTCGCACATCTCAGGAAAATGCTCGAAAACATTACCGAACCCATGTTGCGTGGTATGAAAGAGCGTGTTGGAGCGTTTCTGGCTCGTCTCGGCGAAGCGACGGAACAAATGCTTTCCCACGACGAAGACCAGCGCCAGTGGACAGCCGCAAACTTCTGCCGCTCACTATCGATGGCGGTTCAGGCAACGACGCTGCTGCATCACGCGCAATGGCAAATGAAAACTCTCGACGATGGCCGAGGCGCGCTGGTTAGCTGGCATTTCATCCGAAATCACCTGGAATCGCCGTATCTTGAATGGTTGGCCGGAGGCAACCTGGATCTGCTCAGAGATTTCGAAACCATTGTTTTCCATCGCCCGCTGCAATCCAGTAAACTTGCGGACCTTCTTCCTCCCGACTGAGTGGAACGACCTTGAAGCGCCTTTGCCTCATACCGATATTTCGGCTCTCGATACAAGCGTTGACGCTGCTTTTTCTGCTGACGTCGGCCCGTGTATCTTCGGCACAGGGTCCACCACCCCCGGAACCTGTCGGCGCTACGGTTCGTTTGCAAACACTTGGGGAAGTTTCTCTGGATACCGGCTATCTCGCAAGAGAAATGGCTCTACGCCTTCCACCGGAGGTCAACATCACGTTGGCGGATGAAATGGGGATGGACGACCCCAACGACACCGTAGTGGAAATCATTGCGGAGAACGACGACTACGAAGGAATCGAAATCGAAATCGTGATTCAAAAGGAGCAGGCAGCTCCGATGTCGCGTATTCTTTCGGTTCCTAATATCGATGAATCCATGCTGCTGGTGGCGCAGGTCGCCGCTGAGTTGTTGTTGTCCAATCCTAACTATTTACTCGTCCGTCCAGATCCTCTTCCCGAGCCAAGCTATCCCCCCGAACCTCCCCCGGAAGAAGAACCCGCTACAGAGGAAAAACACTGGTCCGGCTGGTTCGATACCATGGGTTGGGGTGGATATACGGGGAGCGAAGGATATGCCCACGGAACGTTAGCCGGAGCCATCGGAGCGCTGAGTCCTTCAGGGCTTCTGTTAGCCGTGCAAGCCGAATACGATTTCCCCGTAGAGTTCAATCTCTCAGGACAACGTTTCGAGCTGCATTCGATTCCGATTATGGCTCGTATCGGTTGGCAGTTTACGTTGTCGAAACCGGTGCGTTTCATTCCCTTTGTCGCTTTGGGCGATCGAATGCATCTTGTGGTTTTCAGACCGGAAACGGGAAAATCCTCCCAATCGGTGGATCATTCCATTGCAGGTGAAGTCGGTTTGAACCTACGGATTTTCTTTCATAAAAACGGCTACGTTCAATTCGGTTCACGAGTCGAATTGCTAGGCGAGCAACGGCATTTGCTCAACAACCAAGAAGCATTCACCACCGGAACCTGGCGTGTAGATGGCGGGTTAGGACTGGGCATACTGCTGCCTTAACCTTGTACATAAAAACGGGAGAAATACTCGAATGACGTGGTTTCGCACCCTGATTTCAATTTTCGTACAAACGCTTTTCTGGCTTTTTGCCCTTATCACTTTGGTTTCGGGGCGTTTGCAGGGGTATGAGACCGGTTCCCTTTTTCTGATTCTGGGTGGAGGAATCGCTTTGACGTTCGTAGGCGGCGTTTGGCTCGATCGTCTGCGGTCTTCGTTTTCGAAATCCAAATGGGCCAGTCGACTGATTTTCCTCGTTTTTCTAATTTTAGCGCTATTTTGCGGTCCCCGTCTCGGAAGCGATCCGCATCCGGCATGGATGAGCATTTCTTTAGGCATTCTACTGTTTCTGATCGTAGCCGGTCGTTTGGAGAAGCGAAACCATTGCACAAATGGAATCCCGGCTTTGATTGCAGGATTAATCATTTGGTTGGGTATTCGCTATCAAGGAATCGAACTTTTTCTGGAATGGCTGACTCTGTTATGGATTGCAACCGTTTTAGTAATCTTCGAGCGTGCTTCCATCGTTCGCCGCAAGACCGACGCAGAATCCACGGTATCTCCCAAGCCTTCCTTGTCACTTGGTCTTCAGGCTCGATTGCTGGGATTTGGGATTGTTTCATCGGCATGGCCGGTTTTGGCTTGGTTGGCACTTCGTCCCGTAATGGAGTCTTCTTTTTCGGCAATTCTGTTGCTTTTCATCGCTTGGGCTGCCGGATCAGCTTTGGGCTACAGTTCTCGCTCGTGGTTGTTTGGCTCCGATGATCAATCGCAAAACTCTTCTCGCCCCCTCGCCTTCTGGTATGCCGCATCTCCCCTATTCCTCATGGCTTTTCTGGCGTTCATTTATTCCAACGCATCTTTGGAATCCATCGGAGGATTCTCCCTCGACACACTCAGGCTCGCAGGAGCCATGCTGTTGATGGCCTACGGCGGTTTGTTTGCATCTCTGTACAACTTACCGAAAACACTACACGAAACACCACCTGGAAACCCAAGCATTCTTCATCGATCCGCATCTGCTCTTGGCATCGCGATGGGATTCTCCATCGCCGCGTTATTTGAAAACGCCCTGTTGCCGGGATTTCTTCTCGTAGCCGCACTGGCGGTTCTGCTTCCACTTGGCAAACCCTGGAACGCTTCGAAAATCGTGCATTTTACCATTCATAGTGCCATCATCGTTCTGGCGGGATTGTATGCGGAGGTGGATGGATATCCATCCTCGGAAAACACCGACACTTTCAGCTCCCAGCAAGAACGGTTCGCCGCCTGCCTGCCTTTCGTCCTGACCCGCGACGCAGACCATACACTATTGGTGGATCGTGTCGAGAGCGATGCTCTTCCGGCTGCCGTAACCTGTGGAGACGGTGACATTTCGTTCGTTTTGCACAAAAATCACGTCACATCACAAAATAATGAAAACACGTTAACAGCTCTTCAAGCCCTTGCTGCCGAAAACCATGTAAACGTCGAAGGGTTTTCGATAATGGAACAGGCAAGCACTCGCAGCGCTGATCCGTACGACATGGTTGTAGTCCTTCCCAGGCTCACACCCGAAGCCGTTGCAGACTTCCGCCTCAGCCCGCTGCTTTCTTCCTATCCCCCCAACCAGTGGCCTGGGTTGTACTGGCTATGGCTTCCCCTGCAACAGCTTTCACCTCCCTTCTTTTTCGACGTGGTGGACCATGCCTGTCAGACTTTTAACAACAAAGTAGCCTTGGTCTGGGTGGGTGACGATCCAGACTCCCCGCTTGTTGCGCTCGTGGGAGGAAACCTGGAACGTCTGCGGGAAACACTGAAATTTCCCGAGGATTTTCAGGAAGAGATCCAATCAACGGTGGCTTCCGTTCTGCCGTTTGAAAAGAACTCGGAAGTTACGGGGCTGGCGTCTTTGTGCGCGTCGCGAGAAAAGGACGAAAAAGCACGAAACGAAAACGAGTTTTTGCTTCAACTCGAACGCCTGAGTTCGAAGAAGATAACCTCCAAAGTCAATACTCCAACGTTTTTGATGTGGTTGTTGGCTTTGACCGAAGGATACAGCCACACCAATGACACGGCTCAACGCCATTGGGAATCCACTCGAAGCTATATCGAGGGGCGCATTCTTCAAGCGGGAGGACAGCGCTTGCAAGCCATCGAGCGCTTTGCTTCCTCGCTGGAACAAAAACCCCAGGACAATCCCTCTCTGAAAGCTCTGCTGGAAGCGGGAAAAAGCGCCGAAATGCGCAAAAACTACAAAGAAGCCAAACAATTCTATCAAACAATCCTTGACGCCGGGGTGGATGATTTCGAAGCGCTGATCGCCGTCGGCAACCTGTCCTATTGGGACCATGACGCTTCCACCGCCGTTGAGCGCTTTCAGAAAGCTGTGATCCTCGAACCGGAGTCTCCCGAGGCTTTGCGTGGTCTGGGACTGGCTTTGTATCTGGCTGGAGATGAAACCGAGGCAATCCAGGCACTATTACAAGCTGCGAGACTCAATCCGGCTTACGGATTGAAAAACCTCGAACTTCTCGCACGAAAGATGGAGAAAGAAAATCGCCCGGAAGACGCCAAAGCGCTCCGGGCGGATATGGCCGACATCGCCCCGCCACCGTATCAATAAAAGCAAGGTTTGCCGGAGGAAAAGGTATTCGTTATTCTTCTGGGAAATCAACCGTTTCCATCAAAATATCGATGATGAATTTCGTGTGCATCCCGAGGTCGTAATAGTCGATGATGTCATCCAAACCGCTATGGCAGTTGTGGCATGGCGTCACGATGATGTGCGCTCCGGTTTCGCGCAACTGATCGGCTTTGACCTTGTTCGACTTCATACGGAGCGTCTTCCAGGGAGGTCCGCAGTTGATCAACCCGCCACCGGCAGCACAACAATAGTTGTGTTCGTACCGTGGATATACATCTGTAAAATTCTCGCAGGTTTCATTGATGATATAGCGTAGTTTTTCACCCAACCCCAAGCCACGCACGGTATTGCAAGGATCTTGCACCGTGACGTGCTCCTGATATTTCTTTTTGATCTTGATCTTTCCGCTTTTGAGCAAGCCGTAATAGAAATCGATGGCGTGAACCATGGGGATCGGCGGGAACTTCCACCCCAGCCAACGAGGGCCGTCGTAGACCGCACCACGGTAGGCATGGCCGCACTCGCCCATAACGATTTTCTTGACCTTCAAGCGTTGCGCCGTCTCCCAATGGAGTCGCTCGACACGTCCCATCACCTCGAAATCGCCCGAGAACATCGCCATGTTGCTGTTGTCCCACCCGTCGGTGGAAGGCATGGTCCAGTCGATTCCGGCAATGTGCATCAGTTTTGCCATATTGGCGATCAGGTGTGCCATGATTTTCGGCTCGGGACCGATAACCGAATACATCACGTCCGCGCCTTCTTTATCGAGCGGGATACGTAGTTTCGAATAATCGAACTGCGCTTCTTCTTCCTGCCACATCAGGGTATCGATCCACTCATCCTGATTGACCCACATCTGGTTGCTGGTCGCCGAGTGGCTGTTGGTCGTATCCTGAAGGTACTGCGGCACAACACGCAACAGGTGGCAGATTCGACGGATCAACATCATCAGGTAGGCGATATCGATCCCAAAAGGACAATACATGCTGCATCGGCGGCACGTACCGCATTCGAGAAAGGCGATACGCGCCATGTTACGGATGAAATCGCCGTCAACATCACCTTTGCGTTTGACCAACTCCCACAACGTGTTCCGCACTTTGGCGACCGGTGCGAAGTTGGGGTCTTTGTCTCTCGAAAGGTAGGTATGACAGGCTTCCGCGCATAATCCGCAATGCACGCAGGTTTTCAAATAGGCTTCGAGGCGTGCAGCCGATTCCTGATTGAGAACGCGATCGACCGCCTGCTTGATTTTTTCGGGCGTAAGCCGCTTGACGCCTTCGTCGATTCCGACATCCGCCACGTGATCTTTGGAAATTTTCACCATCTCGAACGTTCCTCCAGCGATTGAGTATCCCGCGTCTACCAATCTTTCGAATTGCGCACATAGCCGAATTCACTTCCCATATAGGCTCTGGTAAGCGGGAAGAACGCCATGTGGATCAAACGAGTGAAAGGAATGGCCATCAGCCATAGACAACCCAACACGATGTGGGCGGTGATCGTGGCTTCGTAATCGAAAGCCTGATAATAGGCCAGCAAACCGGTGAAAAACGGGCTGAGCACCAAGAGCAACAGCAAAAAATCTCCCGCAGTGCTGACGAGACGCACGGTAGGGTTGCCGATCCGTCGTAACCCGAAAAACAGTCCGCCAACAATAACGATGATCGTCATGGCGTTGGTCAGACTTTCCGGCAAAGCCAACCAACCGAAGCTCCAGGATTCTTTGATAAGAATCAGGTGACCCATGACAAACAGCGGTGTGATCAACAGGCAAAAATGGAACAAAAAGGAAATGATCGTAAAAAACGGTCGAATCCTCATATTGTGGCTTCCAAACGGTACCAACCAGTGAAGGATGGATCGGATACTGAACATTCCGTTCATGTACGGATAAACCACTTTGTCTTTTTTGGCGGTTTTGATAATGCGCACGACCTGAAAAAGCGTTCCGAAAACGAAAACGATAAAAGCGATCCAAACCAGCGGTCCACGTGCAAATTCATACATCTTCGTAGTCCCTTTCCGTCAAATCCTCGAACGGGGCTTTACGCGAAAACGTTGGAGTTATCCTGCTACAGCTACGATTTCCCTGGTGTACACTCCACCGGAAACGTACCGCAGCATCATGTATTGACTATCCGGTGAGAAAACCGGTTCCCACAACTGCTCGTATCCTCCGGAAAACAACCTGCCGTCGAGCATCACGGCGTATTTGCCGTCTTTTTCCACTTTTGCAGCGACGTGGCGGCTGTCCGGGCTGAACACCGGATCCCATACCATCGGGAAGGTTTCGTTCCAGGCTTCGTCATCGACAGCGATTCCCCAATGATCGTCTGACTTGACCACCGCCCCGACCCGGCGACTGTCCGGGCTGAAGATGGGCGGAAGCACCATGTCGTCCCATCGCAGTTTCCACGGAGAATCATCGACAATGACCGACCACTTTCCGAATTCGGGTGATCCTACGGCAGCCAGGCGTTTGCCGTCCGGGCTGAAACTTTCATGCCAGAGTTGGGCGTACAGTTTGCTCCACAGCAGCTTGCCGTTTTCGGCCATTGTCCAGTTGCCTTGTGTGCGTACTGGCGCCAAAGCATTTTCGGTTCCGGGACGGAAGATCGTCTCCCACACGGCCGGATAATTTTGCTCCCAGGCTTTTCCGTTGACCGCAACGCCGTATTCGGCGTTTCCGGTACGCACCTGGGCAGCAACGGCGCTGTTGTCATGATTGAAGCATGGTCCCCATACTCCGACGAAGCGGCTGTCCCACAAAGCGCCGTCCACCGCTACCGACCACATGCCTTTGAAAAAGCCGTCGATATCGGCTTCTTTACGTTTTTCGGTTTGTGCCGTAACCGCGACGTGCTGGCCGTCCTCGCTGATGGCGAGATCTCGAATGGCCATGAACGACTCTTCCCAGGGTTCCCCGTTGTGAACGATCCCGTACTTCATACCCATCTTGGTCATGTACGCGTACGATTCGCCATCCGGGCTGAATACGGGGTTCCAGGCGAACTCGAAGAGTTCCTCGCCCATTTCCCCATCGATCGCCAACCCCCATTCGTCGTCGGTCATCGCGAAACCGACAAGCTTTCCGCTCGGTAAATAGCGTGCCTGCCAGATTTTTTCGAACGCTTCCGGCCACTCCTCGCCGTTTTGACTGAGCACGAACTCTTCATCGTCGTTTTTTGCGACGACCGCGATTTTCTCGCCGTCCGGGCTTGGCGTCGTTTCTGTCACAAGATCATATTCCGACATGATCTTTTCGAGGTTCGCTACATCCTTTTTCCCTGGAGTCCAGTCCCACTGCTCTTTTGACACCATCGGCACCGCTCCCGCTTCCCCCTGTGGGGGTGGTTTTCAATTGTTCGCTCCCTCATCGGGACCACAAGATCCCCATGGGATCATTTTACAGAAGATAACCCACAGGAAAAATGACGATTTCGCATTCCGCTCGATATCTTTTGACAATCGAACGCCAATCGGCATGAAAACACTCGAAAATGGCATTTCGGAATGGGATCGAATTCACTTTTTTCCTGCACCGAACACAGACTAAAGATATATAGTCTATAGCCCAAACGCTGTTTTCTGTCAAGGAAGCTTCCAACACCTCAACCCGTTTAATCTATTGACATTTATCTTTTCACTGGATTTGTTATATATTACGAACTTAAACAAAATCCTCAAATTTTCGGTCATTTTCTTTCGCACAATCAGATGTAGCCTTTGTTTTATCCTGCAACACATGCAACACTTTTTGTTTCTTCACGAAATACTTGCGTTATCCGTCAAAGTGGACGAAAATTCCCTATCAGCGTAGCATTTTACCGCTTCCTTGTAATTGTTTTAATTTTGCAACATATTCATTTGGCAAATCTCTAACCCGTGAACAACGGAGGTTCCAGTGTCGGTATCGACCATCGAACGAAAACGCGGCAACGTCTTGATCGTCGGAGCCGGTCCCGCCGGGTTGTCCTCGGCGTTGGCTCTTACGGATCACGGATTCGGTGTCGTCCTTGTCGAACGTTCTCCGAAACTGGGCGGACAAGCAGCCCAGTGGGCCTGTATGGCAACGGATACCTGTGCGGCCTGTTCGTCCTGCCTGATTGAAAAATGGATCGAGCAAGTGCAGGAATGCGAGGACATCAAGATCCTTACGCAAACACAGGTTGCCTCTTGCGAACCTTTGGGCGAGCGCTTCGGGGTAACCTTCGAGCCTATCGGCGAAACACCGCCCGAGAATCTTCCCAAAAGCCTGAAAGTGGATAAAATTCTGCTTGCCAGCGGATTTTCTCCCTTCGACCCCGAACCTCTTCCCTTGCTGGGGTACGGAACGTTGGATGGCGTTGTCACCACGGTGGATCTGAACCGGATTCTCGCAGAAAACCGCCTCGACGAGTTCCTTCCGCCGGAGATCGAAAAGCCACGCATCGCCTTCGTTCAGTGCGTAGGATCGAGAAACCGTGAGCTAGGTTATACGTGGTGCTCGCAAACCTGCTGCAAAGTTTCAACCAAAATGGCGCGTCGCTTGTTGCACACCCGACCCGACACGGACGTTTCCGTTTTCTATATCGACATGCAGATCATGGGGAAGGAGTTCCGCACGTTCTACAAGGATGCGAAGGAGAGCGTTCATTTCCTTCAAGGCGTTCCGGGAGAAATTTTTCTGGACGATACCACCCAACGGCTAAGTATCGTCCGGCGTAACGCAGAAAATATCCCCTCTGCGGAATTTTTTGACCGCATCGTGCTGGCGGTAGGTCAGCAACCCAACGATTCAGCCTCCAACCTGGCCAAACTGTTCGGAATCGATACGAACGATGACGGCTATTTATCCCGACCCAGTGAAGGCTACGCCGTCAATCCTGGAATTTACGTAGCTGGAGCCTGTACGGGGCCAACCGATATCCCCAACGCAAAAAAACAAGCACTCGCTGCCGTTTCCAACATACTGGCCGATAGTCAAGTGACCCTCCGTGGTAACGCTGCCGTGGTGGGAAGCCATCCTGCAGGTATGGAAACTGCCGTAAAATTGCGTAATTTCGGCCTGAATGTGACGATTTTGAGCGATTCCGATGCCGAAAACAGCGATGACAACAACGTAACAGACGGCGAACTCGTTTCCATGACCCGTGAGGACGAATCGTTTCGTATCGATATTCGACAGGGAACCGAAAAAAAATCCCTGTTTGCCGACCTTGTGGTTGCGGCTCCCCGTTCACCGGCACATCTCCCGAAATCCGCTCCCGAAGGCTGCATGGCTTCTTCCGAATTTTCGCTGGAAAACAAGGAAAGCGAGGGCCTCCGTATAGCGTTTCTTCTCGACGTTTCCGGTGCCAGTAATGCTCCGAGCGTTCGTCGTATCCTCGAACAAGCCTTGGAAGCCCGAAAAAAATCCTTCGAGGCTACAGTGCTATTCCGCAATATGCCCGTCAATGGAATGGATGGACAACGGATCTTCGACGAAGCCCGAAACGCAGGGATTCACTTTATCCGTTATGGCGATGAAGAGCCGTTGATTTCCAAGTCGAACGACTCGTGGCGCATCGAAACGACCGATGATGCGCTACCGGGGCAATCGCTTGTCCTGGAAGCGGATGCGCTTGTTCTTGCCGAACATCCTGAACCGCATCCGATTCTATCGCGTATCGAGGAAATCACTCGTCTCGACCGAGACAGCGAAGGCTTTTTACAGGCCAACAACATCCGGCATCATCCGGTTTCGTCGTTCACCAAAGGGATTTTCTTTGCAGGAGAAGCCAAAGCCGAGCTATTGCCTTCGGAAACGACACTTGAGGCCGATGCCGTTGTGGAATCTGCCCTGAACTGGATGGAAACCCGTGGAATTCAGGAGAATTTCGCAGTCATCGACGAAAGCCGCTGCGTCCGCTGCCTGACCTGCTACAATGTCTGTTCGCACCGTGCCATCAGCCTGCGAGAAGGAAAAGTTCCGCAAATGGACTCTTCGCTATGCTGGGCCTGCGGAATCTGCATGAGTTCCTGCCCCGCCATGGCAATCTCTTTCGCCTTGGCAGAACCGGATCAACCCGCCTGCCGGGTCGTGCCGCCACTGCCGAAAGTCGTTGCTTTCTTATGTCAAAACTCTGCCGCGCTTGCCTGGAAAGCCGCAAAGGAAAAAGGACTTCCCCTGCCGGAAGGCATCCGCAAGGTGGTGGTTCCCTGTGCGGGCAGTGTTTGTTCGAACCATATGCTCACGGCGCTACTGGGAGGGGCCGAAAAAGTCCTGGTGATGGGTTGTCATATCGGCAATTGCCGTTCGGATCGCGGTACCCGCTTCGCCCATTCGCGGATTCAGGCGGCAGGTGAAATGCTGGTGCAAATGAAACTGTCACACCGGATTCACATGGAGCACGTCGCCGCAAACGAACCGGACCGACTGTCAGAAATCCTGCAAACGATTCTCGATGAGAAGGAAACAACCGATGCCTGATCCTCTTGCCATTTCCGCTAAACGTCCGTTATTCGACCGCGTGATCCTGGAGCCGGAAGCGGTTAATTTGTCTTACTGCCTAACCTGTCAGGCTTGCATTTCGCGTTGTACCTGGCGTGGTGCGGAAGGTTCGCCGGACCCTCTGAAAATGCTGCGTCTCGCCTATTTGGGACTGGAAGACGAATTGGGCCGCGCTCCCGACCTTTGGAACTGCACCATGTGCAATCGCTGTATGATGGATTGCCCCATGGGCGTCGATATGGGAACGCTGGTTCGACGTGCGCGGGCGCTGCCCTCGGCTCTGCACCAGATTCCCGAAGACTTCCATAAAGGGATCAAGCATCGTCTGGAAACCGGAAACGTCAACGGTGTGGAAAAAGACGAATACATCGAAACCATCGAGTGGCTTTCCGAAGAATTCGGCGATGAGGTCGGCGACGAAAATGCGGAATTCCCCCTGGACCTGAAGGGGGCGACGTACGCCTACCTGCCCAATCCACGAGAATTGGAAAACGCCGTCGAGCATTTCACCGCCATGGGAAAACTGCTGTACGCTCTGGGAGAACCATGGACGGTTTGCAGCAAAACGTCGGATGTCACCAACTGGGGTTACTACATCGGAAACGACGATATCGCCTTGCAAATGGGACTTCAGGTGATTGAAGCCATCGAAGAACTCGACGCGAAATACCTTGTTTTATCCGAATGCGGCCATGGTTTCCTCTTTCTGAAAAAATATGCCGAACGACTGCTCGGCAGGAAACCGGAATTCAAGTTGATCACAATGTCCGAACTTCTCGTCAAAGGCGCAGAAGAAGGCAAGCTCCGTTTCGACAAATCCAAAAATCCCGAGCGGGTCGCCTACCACGATCCCTGCAACATCGCGAGAAAAGGCGGCGTAGTGGAGTTTCCCCGAAAAGTGCTGGAACTTTGCGTTCGAGAAGTGGTCGAGTTGGATACCAACCGTAAATACGCATTGTGCTGTGGCGGTGGTGGCGGAATCCTTCAGGATTCCACGAGTTATGACAAACGAATGCGGGCGGGTCACGGAAAAGCGTTGCAAATGAAGCGTTCGGGGTGCAAAACCATCGCAACGTCCTGCCTGAGTTGCCAGCGTCAATTGACCGAACTGGGTAAACATTACGAGTACCACGTTTCCGTGCCGACCGTAGGTTATCTTGCATCTCAAGCGTTGATCCTGTAACCTTCCCGGCGTTTACCGTCTTTTCAGGTCAACGCCATGGAGAAACGCTTGCAAGATCCGATTCCCCCATTGCCGCCGCTGTTACAAGCCGCGCTGGATGGCGATTATTCCGCTCTGGAATTGCGCATCGCCACGGGTGCGGACCTGGAAATGCGCGACGACGAAGGCAATACGGCCCTGCATCTGAGTTGCAAAATGGCGCACGAAGACTGCGCCTCGCTCCTTTTGCGGTTGGGAGCCTCCCCCGATGCTCGCAACAATCACGACGAAACTCCTGCAATGTTTGCCGCAAGTACGGGGAATCAACCGCTTCTCCAAACCTTGCTGGAAAGAAATGCCCAACTCGATCTGCAAGACCATACGGGACAAACGTTGTTGATGCGGGCCGCTTCGAACGGGCATTACGACATCGTGCGGTTTCTGCTGCAACGGGGCTGCGATCCCACACGAATCGACGAATACGACAACACATCGTTGATGCATGCTGCAAAGCAAGGCCATTTCGATGCTTTTTGGCTGCTTTTGCGAAAAGGTTCGCCGCTTCGAGCCAAAAACCGAAATGGTAAAACAGCTTTGTCGCTGTTCTTCCAGTCTGCACAAAAACGATTGATCGACACACTGATTGCTCAACGTCGAGAATAATCCTGTTTTTTCGTTCTATCTTTCCATCGAAACGAAAGCGGAAACCCAATGGATTCGAGCGTGACACGAAAAATTCCTTACGATGCCTCTCTTTTCGACCGAATGATCCGTTGCCTGCGTGACGCCGGAATGCTTCCGACCAAAGCTATCCTCGATGGCGGTATTGCAAATGGTCAGGTTCTGGAAATCGGCTGTGGTCCCGGGATTTTAGCGCTGGAATGGCTTTCAGATACCTCCGAGAGCCGTTGCACGGCATTGGACTGCGACCCGGAAATGCTGGCCATTGCCAAACAAAACGCGCAACAGTACGAAAAAGAACGTCAACTCGATCCCAAACGCCTGTTGACGATTGAAGGTGACGCCCAGAATCTTCCTTTCGAGAACGATGCTTTCGATGGCGTGTTCAGCTACAATACGTTGCACGAACTTCCGGCTCCCGAACGAATGCTGGAGGAAGTTTACCGGGTGTTGAAACCGGGTGGGTCGTATTTGATTCGGGATCTTCACGCAGGTGGCGATTGGACCACCCTGCCCTTTGCACAGAAGTTCGAAGAAATCGACGCCTTTCGTCCCATGGTGCGTGCCTGCCTTGAAACAGCGTTCGATGGTGAAACGTTCAAGAACCTCGTCCTGAATTCGCCTTTGAAAAACGGTACTCTCACGATTCGCCCAATGCTGCTCGCCGTTCAAGGACGCAAAACAACGCCCTGATGCAGCTCAAAGGATCAAAAGAGTTTTTTGATAGAACAGTACATCACGAAATACAGCGGCTTTAGACAGTATGGACCGACCGGCATCGTTTCGCAGTTTCGTAGGTTAAACTGTGAGCTTTAGTAGGTCGGGTAAATTTCTTGCCCGACACCGATGAGATGGACCAGGTTACAATCCCAATGCCGTTGACTTAGTGCTTATAAGTGGGGTGCCACGGTCTTCGATTCGAAGAATCGATGGCCGTGCAACCTATTGGAATCTCACGGCTGATGAGATGGAGCAGGATTGTATCCTGCTCCTCATATTTTGATCTTTTAAGCCATAGTGTTTTAATGCTTATTGTGAAAATACCGAGTTTAACTTGAGGTGCTGGAGTCATGAACGTTTGGACCCGGATACAATCCTGCTCCATCGTTGGAAATAACAACTGATTTATAAAAGCCCTTCAAACTGCCATACCACAATAAAAAAGGACCAAGCCCGATAAGGCAAGGTCCGATTTCGATGGTGGGCGGTACTGGATTTGAACCAGCGACTTCCACCGTGTGAAGATGGCACTCTACCGCTGAGTTAACCGCCCATATATAAAATTGTCATCCGTTAGCAAAACGGAGCGATATCTGGTAGGCGGTACTGGATTCGAACCAGCGGCCTTTGGCTCCGGAGGCCAACGCTCTATCCAGCTGAGCTAACCGCCCATGAGAAGCGAGGATTGGAATTAGCATTGTGCCGAACATTTGTCAAACTTTCCCGGTGAAAAAAACACGTCAGATCCACGGTCGGCAAGAAAACAGCTTCACTTCTCGAGGAAAAAGAAAAAGCGTAGAACCATCTCCCATCCAACCGCGAGGTTTCATACGTTCTTTCCGCTCAACGCTTGGCACAGGCTTCGAAACGGGATTTCAGTTCGGGATGCATGCACAAATCCACGCCGAAAACGTTGGAAAGCCTCCAAGGAGGAGACAAATCATGCCTAGAATCTTTCCATACTATCAACGGACCCCACATGGCTGCTTGTTCCTGGGGACCATGCTCATCGGTAAGATTCCACTCTTCTCCGGTCGGAAGGTAATGTAAAATCAAATCCCCATCAGCATCTGTATATCGACATCGTTCAAAGCCTTCTGCCCCTCCACCTTTGCTGTAATCCGTATACACTAGCCAATCTTCCCATATATCCCACACAAGCCAATCGTCGAGACCGGTAGATTGTTTGAAGATGGTTTCTTCTCCGGTTTCCAGGTCGTATTTCAAGATGGAATAACCGCAATCGGTATTCTCAGCGTATCGGAGACTGTTCCAGAAAATGTATTTCTCCGACATCACGACACGAAAATCCGCAACAGCGTCTTGAGAAATGAGTTTTTGAATATTGGTATCATAATCCACTAAAACGAGGGAACGGTCGGGATACATAGCATACGCTACTTTATTTCCATAAACTGCATAGCGATCTATTCCGCCATTTCCAATAGAATCCACTTTAACTTCTTCATGAAATTCATTGAAAGTGTAGAGATTGTAATTGTATTCCGTGCCGAATTCGCGATTATCAATCCAGAAAACTCTATTCGGTGTAATTTTAGGGGATTTTTTATAAGAAATAGTTTGTGAAAGTGACTTTTTTTCGATTCGTGATAAGTCCGATTGAAAAAGCTTCCCATTGTTTTCTGCTGCTAAATTTTTATCATAGTCAACCCAAACAATCTGGTTACAACCTATTCCAGGCCATAAACTATAATCAGAAAGAAGAATAAAAGTTTTCGTTAAATAGTCAAAGAGAAATAGCCCATGGAATTCTTTATAGTCCTTACGATTCCAGTGAAAAACAATCCAGTTTTCCCACACATCTATACCGTTTTGAAATAACCCCGCAGGGCTTCCAAAACGAAACTCCCCTTTGTCATTGGTATATTCAAACGGAAGATTCACGAGACAAGGAAAGGGACCGTCGTTGCTGGGGCAACCCAGCAGATGAGCATAAGGAGTTTCTCCCGGTTCGACATCGACTTCATCGGGTTCCAGGTCGGAATCTTGGTCAGCAACGCCGCGATCCTCATCGGTGTTTAGTTCCGGAACGCATTTCCCCCCTTGGTACACAAACCCTTCTTGACAACGGTCCTCTTCCTCGGTTTGTTGAGGTGGATTGTCGGTGATTTCGTCCCGGTCGCCTTGATAGTCCTCGTCGGAATCGGAGCACGCCGCCAAGCCAACCATTGCCAACAGAAACAAGCGGGTCGTCCATGCAGAAAACCGCACTGTTTTTCGTAAATTCAGCATGATTCTCCGAATTTTCAGGTAATTTTGCCGTTGAGTGTCCTACATTTCATTCACGAACACCCAACAATGTAATCTTATCGCATTTTGTTGTCATAAACAAATTCACGTTTCCGATACCTGCCCCATGGATCTCCGAAATCAATATGTGACGAGATGTGCCGTGAAGAAAATCGTGTGAACAAAATATTACAGTTGAGATAAGCTTCTATCACTATAAAGGGTAATATTGTGCCGAAAACCTGAGATTTTGTGACGAAAAAGCGGCACAATGTGAACGGAAAACCCCGGATTTGCAGCTTCGAGTCTGCGAAATCGTCACATTGTGCTCGTAAATTCCAAGCTGAGACGGCTTCGGGTGGTTCCTCTTCACAAAATATGATATACGAGTAACGAAGATCCAATCGGAGGTTTGAAAGAAGGTTCCCATGACGAAAATCGTATGGAACACGGGATGGAGTTGGTTCGTTTTGATGCTGGTTTTCGTTGCCTGCGGTAACGGAGAAACCGCAGCCGAAAAC
>CAXXVK010000004.1:0-69443 GCA_963676915.2 Myxococcota bacterium | reverse complement strand
CTCCAGATTCAGACTTTCCAACAAGCGCATATGCTGCCGGGTAGAGATGGATGTGTCGGAAAAAAGCGGCTCGATATCCTTTGCCGGACGCAGACGTAATTCGGCCTGGGCTGCCTTGTGCGTGAGGATCGAACAGTCTTCGTTGTAAATCAACGAGGCCAGATCCTTCGTGGATAATCCGCCCATTTTTTGAAACAGGGCACGTTCGTTCACGTTTTGGGAAGGGTGGCAGATGTCCCCAACCCCGGACGGCGCTGGAGAACAACCGAGAACCAACAAAAAGGCGAGCCCGGTCCATGCCCAGGCTCGCTCGAAACGTTTCCACACCTGCATCGTTCCTCCGGAGTTCAGATGCCTTCGTTGAGAAGCGCGTCCATCCGCTGCATTTGCGTGCCGATGTCGCGGCCATATTCCAACGCGCCTTCGGTACGTACGAAACCGTCCCGCACCGCTTCGATCAGAGCCACTTGCTGGGTGAGCACTTTCATGGCGCTGGAGATGTCGGGAAAGATCATGTGGACGAACGGACGGCGCTTTTTATAACTACCGCGTCCGGCCTTGGTTTTTCCGGCTTTCATGCGAAGGTAGGCAGCCGGGCCGCCGTTTTCGACGGTCCATTGGTATACGCGCTCCGGGCTTTTCTTGACGAATTTAGCAAATTCCTCGTCGCCGCCCTTGTTCATCTGGCTCAAGGCATGGGTGATCATGTAGAGCAGCAGCTTTACCTTGAGTTCTTGCTCGCTGGGATCGGTCGGCAAGGCGTCGGGCAGCAGGATTTTCAGTTTCAGAAGGAAAGGAACTACCCGTAGTAACAGAGGAATTCCGGCCAGTCCTTTGATGGAAGGCAAGGCCACACCACCGGCGAAAAAAGTGTTCAGGTCAGCGGCGGTTTTAAAGGTCAAGGATATCGTGGGGTTGGGATGCATTCCCTTGACCACGTCCAACTCACCATCCTTCAATTCCACGTAAGCGGCGTATTGGCTGTCTTTGGCGGCGAATTGGATTGTTCCGTTCGCTTTGTACAACAGCTTTCGGTAGGTGGCTCGATCCGCTGCCACGACCTTGATCAGTGGCAACGCAGATCGGAGAAACAAGCGTGCTCGTAACTGTTCGCGTTCACTCATGATATCAATCCTCGTCTTCCCAGTCCTCGTCTTCTTCGAACTCGGCTTTCATGATCTCCTGAATGACGTTCAGGATGCCGTCGGCGTCCATTCCGTAGCGGTTCAGCAGGTCTTCGGGATAGCCGACGATGGAATATTCGTCTTTGAAACCGATGCGGCGGAAAGCGCAGGCTTTTCCACTTTCGGCGATGACTTCGGACACGGCGGAACCCAGACCGCCAATAATGTTATGGTCTTCTACGGTGATGATTCGTCGCGTATCGAGCAGAGCCTTGAGAATGGCTTCGCGGTCGATCGGCTTGACGGTGTGCATATCGAGCACGCGCACGGAAATCCCCTGATCTTTCGCACGGTTGGCGGCTTCAACGGCGTGAAGCACTGGAACGCCGGTGGCGATGATGGTCAGGTCATTGCCTTCTGTCAATTCGATGGCTTTGCCGATTTCGTAATCGAAATCGAGGCTTTTGTGCACGGGCGGTTCGAATCCGCGACCGATGCGGATGTAGCAGGGGCCGTCGTGGTCCATGACGGCGCGCACGGCATGAGCGGTTTCGAAACTGTCCGCCGGGGCAATGACTACCATATTGGCGAACGAGCGCATCACGGCCAGGTCTTCGGTGCAGTGGTGGGTGGTGCCCGCTTGTCCGAAAGACGTTCCCGAGTGGGTGGCGATGATTTTTACGTTGCGGTTCTGGTAACAGAGGTCGGTCCGCACGAATTCCGCCGCTCGCAGCGAGGCGAACACGGCGAAGGTGGAGACGACCGGAATCAGGCCGGTGGCGGCGATGCCCGAGGCAACGCCGATCATGTTTGCTTCCGCGATTCCCAGATTGATGAAACGTTCGGGATATTTTTTCTCGAACATGCCGATTTTCGTCGATTTTGCCAGGTCCGTGCTCATGGCGATGATTTTTTCATTTTCGCCACCAAGTTGGGTCAGAACCTCGCCGTAGATTTCCGCTTGGGACATGGAATCGGCGTCTGCTACCGTCCAGGTCAATCCCGTCGCTTTTGCCATGGTTTTTGCTCCTTTATATCAAATCGTTCGTTTTTTTATCCTTTGCGAATTTCTTCCAGGGCGCGGTCGCGGGTTTGATCGTCCAACCCACCGTAATGCCAGCCGATGTCGTTTTCCATAAAGCTGACACCCTTGCCTTTGATCGTCTCGGCAAGAATGACGACAGGTTTTTCGGTTTCGACCTGGGCCGCCTCGATGGCTTCGCCGATCTTGTCGTAATCGTGACCGTCGATGGTGATGACCCGCCAGCCGAAGGAGGTCCATTTGTCGGCGAACGGTTCGAGCTTCATGACGTCTTCGGTGTTGCCGTCAAGTGAGAGCATGTTCCGATCGACGAAGACCGTCAGATTCGTGAGCTTGTAATGAGCGCCAGCCATGGCGGCTTCCCAGATCGATCCCTCATGGCATTCGCCATCGCCCAGCACACAGTAGGTACGCCAATTTTCGCCTTTGAAACGGGCACCCATCGCCAAACCTACGGCGATGGACAATCCGTGTCCCAAGGAACCGGTGGAGGCATCCACTCCGGGCACCTTGTTTTTGTCCAGGTGCATTCCGAAGGGAGAACCGGTTTTGTTGAATTCATTAAGCAATTCCGGGTCGAAATACCCTTTATCGCCCAAAAGCGTTGCATGACCTACGCCGCCGTGGCCTTTGCTGAGCACGAAGCGGTCCCGGTCGGGTTTCTCGGGATCTTTCGGATCGATATTCAGATATTTGTAATAGAGGGCGACGAGGATGTCCATCTGGCTCAGTGCGCCGCCAAGGTGTGATCCGCCGCAATTGTAGGTAACGTGAACGAGTTTTTCCCTCAATTCTTTCGCTTTTTCCTGCAACATCGTCTTTTCGTTGGCATCAAGCATCCGAACGGCTCCTTTCGGTTTCAAAACCCGGTTGAATCAAGGATCTTAGGCAAAATGTGGATCGAAGTCCGGTTTCTTTGAATGTATGAGTCGTTCCTCTTTATACTGCCAAAAAAACGATAGGCCAAGAGGATATTTCAGGGAATTCTCGATTTTCGGCTTCTTTCTATTCTCTTATGTCTCTTTTGGCAGCTTGCCTTGCAAACAGGAAGAAATGAACCGCTTTGACGCAAACGTGCATAGAAAATTTTGCATCGATTTACGCTTCGCGTCAACCTATGCAATGGAGAGGAAAAATAACGCTGAAATAATGCAGTGTACAGCAAGTTAACAATTTGTAATCATGGAGGAATTTTCACATTGTGGTCTTAACGGTTCTTAAGGAAAAGATTGGTTTCTAATGGTTGACTAACAGAAAAAGATGGTGTATTCACGCTGAGAACGTGCGGGAATACTATTTGTTTTGTGAAATTCGTTCCAATAGAAGTTGCTTAGAAAAAACAAGTCTCTATCAAGGTTCTGAAAAAGGTTCGGAGTTTAACGTCCTTTTTCGGGTCTTTTTTGCATGGAATTGAAACTGGATGTCAAATTTACATAAGATTCTTGATTGCTTTCATGGCTGCTTCGGTAGCTAAGATCGGGGGAATTGGCTATGTCTAATCATTTGAAGGACAAAAACATGTCATCGTTCTCGGCTCGTATCCTGAAGAGTTTGTTGACGATCGTTCTGGCGGTATGCCTGTTTCCGTTGTCTGCCTTCGCGGACGGCGGTCCCGATTCGGCATGGTATCGCTGGCAAGAAGTGAGTTGGGAGGCTCCACCCAGAATCTCCGGAACCAACCGGCTGGATCTCGGGTCCGACCAGATCACTGCACCGATTCCCCTTGGGTTTACGTTCCGGTACTATGGTGTGGATTACGACGAAACCTATGTGTCTTCCAATGGTTTCGTTACCTTCCTCGCCGGACAGAACTCGGTAGTCAGCGTAGATGAAGACCTGCCCAGCACGGCGAGTCCGAACGCTACCATCGCAGGTTATTCCGCCGACCTGAATCTGCCTGCCGGTGGAAATATCTGGTACGCCACTCTCGGCACGGCTCCGTTTAGAAAATTCGTCGTCGAATTCGAAAACGTCGAGCACAATGCTTGGTTGTTTGCCAGAGACGTAGACTTCCAGATTATCCTTGAAGAAACTACCAATGATATTTACATTGCTGAATTCGATTCCCAGAACCGGATTTTCTACAACTCCATCGTCGGTTTCGAAAACCAGGATGGTACCAGTGGTTTGACGATCTTCCGTGGAAGCAACACGCTTAGCGATACATTATATCGTATTACCCAGGATCTCGATCGTGACGGCATTTGGGATTATGCCGACAATTGCACCGACAATTACAACCCGGATCAGGCTGACCTCGACTTCGACGAAATCGGTGATGCCTGTGACCCGGATATGGACAACGATAACGTCAATAACGGTTCCGACAATTGTCAGAGGGTTGCCAACCCCGATCAGGCCGATAATGACAATGACGGCTTGGGTAACGCCTGTGACAACTGCCCGGACGAAGGCAATGGTGGTCAGGAAGATACCGATAGCGACGGGTTGGGTAATGCTTGTGACGACGACGACGATAACGATAACGTGCTGGATGTGGTGGATAACTGCCCGCTGACTTCCAACGAAGATCAGAGCGACCTGGACGAGGATACTCTCGGCGATGCCTGTGACAACTGCCCCGAAGCCTCCAACCTCAACCAGGCCGATAACGATTCGGACGGTGTGGGTAACGTTTGCGACAACTGCCCCGAGAACAGCAACCCCGGACAGGAAAACAGGGACGGTGACGAGCTTGGTGATGTTTGTGACCCCGACAGCGATAACGACGGTGTTGACGACGTGGACGATAACTGTCCGTTGGCTTCCAACGCCGATCAGGCCGACTACGACACGGATAACGTCGGTGATATCTGTGACAATTGCCCCAATAATTCCAACAACGATCAAGCGGACTTCGATGAAGATGGATTCGGTGATGCCTGTGACCCGGACAAAGACGGTGACGGCATCGACAACGAAGAGGACAACTGCCCCGGCACGCCGAACGTGGATCAGATCGACGTGGATCAAGACGGTGCTGGCGATGCCTGTGACAACGATAGTGACAATGACGGTGTACCGGACGGTGAAGACAATTGCGAATTGATCGCCAACTCCGATCAGAACGACAACGATGGTGACTCTTACGGCGACGCTTGCGACGCCGATGACGATGACGACGGCATCGAAGATGTTAGCGACAACTGCGTTTTCGTGGTCAACCAGGATCAGGCGGATACCGACGATGATGGATTGGGTAACGCCTGTGACAACTGTATCGATGTTCAGAACCTCGACCAGAGCGACAGCGATAACGACGGCTTCGGTAATGCCTGCGATAACTGTGTGAATACAACAAACGTTGATCAGACGGACAGTGACTCTGATGGTGCTGGCGATGCCTGCGACCCGGATGCCGACGATGATGGTATCCCCAACGGCAGCGACAATTGCCCCACGGTGGCGAATGCCTTTAACCAGACCGACACCGACAACGATGGCGTGGGTGATGTTTGCGATAACTGTCCGGTGGCTGGTAACCCCTCGCAGGCCGATGCCGATAAAGATGGTATCGGTAATACTTGTGACGATGATGACGACAACGACGGACTTTTGGATATTAGCGACAACTGCCCGACGGTTCAGAACGTCGACCAGCTCGATTTCGATGACGATGGTCAGGGCGATGCCTGCGACACCGACGACGATGACGATACGATCCTCGATGCTTACGATAACTGCCCGTACAATTACAATAATACTCAGTACGACATCGACGAAGACGGCCTGGGTGACATCTGCGACAACTGCCCCTCCATGGCCAACGTCGATCAGCTCGACTACGAGGGTGACGGACAGGGCGACGTCTGCGACCTGGACGATGACAACGACGGTGTAGTGGATACCAACGATAACTGTCCCTACACCCCGAACCCGAGCCAGACGGACTCCGACAACGACTACAAAGGCGATGCCTGCGAGGACGATGATGACGAAGACGGCATCGGGGATGCCGAGGACAACTGCCCCTATCACCAGAATCCCGAGCAAACGGACTCTGATGACGATGGCATGGGCGATGTCTGCGACGACGACGACGACAACGACGACGTCGTCGATATCCTCGATAACTGCCCGAAAATTGCCAACACCGATCAGACGGATACAGAGAACGACGGCATTGGTGATGCCTGCGATCCGGACGACGACAACGACTACGTGTTCGACGACGCCGACAACTGCCCGCTGGTAGCCAACGGAGATCAGAAAGACTTCAACGTCAATGGTCTTGGCGATGCTTGCGATGACGACGACGACTCGGACGGCGTTCTCGACTGGGCGGACAACTGCTCGCTGATGGCCAATGTCGATCAGCTCGATACCGATTCCGACACCCTGGGCGATGCCTGTGACCCGGACGATGACAACGACTTCATCCCCGACGGTGAGGATAACTGTCCCCTCGACTTCAACACCGATCAGGCCGACCTCGACAACGATGGTGACGGCGATGTCTGTGACGATGACAGCGACAACGACGGTGTGTTGGATGCCGGTGATAACTGCCCCGAACTGAGTAACCCGGATCAGGTGGATACCGACAACGATGGACAGGGCGACGCCTGCGATACCGACGACGACAACGACTTCATTCCCGACTATGCCGACAACTGTCCCATGATCTACAACACCAACCAGTTCGATACGGATGAAGATGGCGACGGAAACGCCTGCGACACCGATGACGACAACGATGGTGTGTTGGATGCCGGTGACAACTGTCCGTTGAACAAAAACGCCGATCAGCTCGATACGGATGACGATGGTGACGGTAACGTTTGCGACGACGATGACGATAACGACTTTATCCCGGACGTTTCGGACAACTGCAAGCTGACGGTCAATACCGATCAGATCGATACCAACCAGGACGGCGAAGGTAACGCTTGTGACACTGACGATGATGGCGACGGAATCCCGGATACTTTCGATAACTGCGTGTTGACGGTCAATACCGATCAGACGAATACGGACTCGGATGATTACGGCGATGCCTGTGACGTTGACGATGACGACGACATGATTCTGGATGCCGGCGACAACTGCCCGCTCACCTGGAACAACGATCAGGCCAACAACGACGGCGACGAGTTGGGTGATGCCTGCGATACCGACGACGATAACGACGGAATCCCGGATGGCTTCGACAACTGCCCGTTCGTGAACAACAACGATCAGGCGGATTCGGACGACGACGGTCAGGGCGATGCCTGCGATTTCGACATCGACAACGATGGTGTTCTCGATGCGGAAGACAACTGCCCGAACGTGGCCAACGAAGATCAGCTCAATGCGGATAACGATGAGTTGGGCGACGCCTGCGATAACGACGACGACAACGACGGTATTTTGGATGTTTCCGATAACTGTCCGCGCACTTCGAACTTCGATCAGGTCGATTCGGATGACGACGGCACCGGCGATGCTTGCGAAAACGACGACGATGAAGACGGCGTGCTCGACGAAGATGACAATTGTCCGCACACGGTCAATGACGATCAGCTCGATACGGATGACGATGGCCAAGGCGATGCCTGCGATACCGACGACGACGACGATGGCGTGTTGGATATCTTCGATAACTGCCCGCTCGTAGAAAATGCCGACCAGTTGGATACCGACAACGATGGTCAGGGTAATCTCTGCGAAGACGATGATGACGAGGACGGTATTCCGGACGGTGGCGACAACTGCCCCGAGCACGCGAATACGGCTCAGACGGATACGGACGAGGATGGCGAAGGCGATGCCTGCGACGCAGACGACGACGGCGACTTCATCCCGGATGGCGCCGACAACTGCCCGCTCGTGGCGAATACTTCGCAGGATGATACGGACGAGGATGGTGAAGGCGATGCCTGCGATACGGACGATGACAACGACCTCGTGATGGACGCTGCCGACAACTGTCCGCTCGTGCAAAACACCAACCAGGTGAACTCGGACGATGACGAAGATGGTGATGCTTGCGACGTGGACGACGATAACGACGGCATTTTGGATAACTTCGACAACTGCCCGCGTACTGCGAACTTCACGCAGCTCGATACGGATGAAGACGGAATCGGTGATGCCTGCGAAGATGACGACGACGAGGACGGTGTTCCGGACATTTCGGACAACTGCCCCAACGTGGACAACCCCGATCAGAGCGACAACGACGAGGATGGTGTGGGTGATGCCTGCGACGCGGACGACGACAACGACGGATTGCTGGATACCGCCGATAACTGCCCGTTCGATAAGAACGCAGGACAGGAAGACTTCGACGACGATGACGAAGGCGATGTTTGCGACGTGGACGACGACAACGATGGTGTGAACGATGATATCGACAACTGTCCGTTCGTCGAAAACGTGGAACAGCTCGATACGGATGGTGATGGCGAAGGTAACATCTGTGACGATGACGACGATGGTGATACGGTCCCGGATGGTGAGGACAATTGCCCGCTCGATGCCAACAGCGATCAGGTGGATATGGATGACGACGGTCTGGGCAATGCCTGCGATTCGGATCTGGATGGCGACGGCTACGACCAGGGTGAGGATAACTGTCCTTACGTGACCAATCCCGAGCAACTCAACGCAGATGGCGACAGCTTCGGCGATGCTTGCGACGAAGACGACGACAACGACGGTATTCTCGACAACTTCGACAACTGCACCCGTATCGCCAACTTCGATCAGGCCGACACCGATCATGACGGCATTGGCGATGCCTGTGAGGACGACGCCGACGAAGACGGCGTGCTCGATGGCGCCGACAATTGCCCGCTGGTGGTCAACGACGATCAGCTCGACACGGACGAGGATGGTGAAGGCGACGCCTGCGATGCGGATGACGACAACGACGGTGTGTTCGACGCTTCCGACAACTGCCCGCTCGTTGAGAACTCCGGACAGGAAAACAACGATCTGGATGGCTTCGGCGATGTCTGTGACGACGACGACGACAACGATGGTGCGGAAGATGGCTTCGATAACTGCCCGTTCACCTCGAATGCGGATCAGCTTGATACGGACGAGGATGACTGGGGCGATGCCTGCGATAACGATGACGACGCCGACGGTGTCGATGACGTTGACGACAATTGCCCGCTGATTTCCAATGACACGCAAAGTGACTTGGACACCGACGGTCAAGGCGATGCCTGTGACGCGGATGACGACAACGACGGTGTGGATGATGTCGAGGACAACTGTCCGCTGATTTCCAATGCCGATCAGGCCGACCAGGATCTGGATAACGAAGGTAACGCTTGCGACGCGGACGACGATGGCGATGGAGTTGACGACGGTGAGGATAATTGTCCGTTGGCTTCCAATGACGATCAGCTCGACACCGACACCGATGGTGAAGGCGACGCCTGTGACACGGACGACGACAACGACTTCATCCCCGACACTGTTGATAACTGCCGCCTGGTAGCCAATGCCGCACAGGATGACACCGACGAGGATGGTGAAGGAAACGCCTGTGACCGCGATGACGACAACGACGGTGTGGAAGATGGCGAGGACAACTGTCCGCTCGTGGCCAATGAGGATCAGGCGAACGAAGACGAAGACACTCAAGGCGATGCCTGCGACACGGATGATGACAACGACTTCATCCCCGATGACGTAGACAACTGCCCGACCATGGCCAACGTGGAGCAGAAGGATACCGACGAGGACGGCGAAGGCGATGTCTGCGATGTCGATGACGACGCGGACCAGGTTCTCGACCTTGTTGACAACTGCCCGCTGGTGTCCAACGTCGAACAGTACAACGCGGACGACGACGAATTCGGCGATGCTTGCGACGATGACGATGACAACGACACCGTGCTTGACGAAAACGACAACTGCCCGCGCACTCCGAACGAGGATCAGGCCGACACGGACGAAGATGGCTACGGCGACGCCTGTGACAATGATATTGACGAAGACGGTGTTCTCGACGAAGCCGACAACTGCGTCAACGTGATGAATCCGAATCAGGAAGACCTCGACGAAGACGGCGAAGGCGATGCCTGTGACACGGATGACGATGGTGACGGCGTAGACGACGTAGAGGACAATTGTCCCAACCTCGCCAATGCCGATCAATACGATACGGACAACGACGGCGTGGGTGATGCCTGTGAAGAAGACGACGACAGCGACGGCGTGCCGGACTACGAAGACAACTGTCCTTCGGTGTCCAATGCCGACCAGCTTGATACCGACGAAGACGGCGAAGGTAATGCCTGCGACGACGACGACGATGGTGACACGATCCTGGACGGCGAAGACAATTGCCCGGTGAATGACAATACCGATCAATTGGATACCGACGAGGATGGTGACGGCGATGCCTGCGACGTGGACGACGATAACGACGGTACGCTCGACGAAGTCGACAATTGCCCGTTGATTCGCAACGTCGGACAACTCGATACGAACGAGGATGGCGAAGGCGATGCTTGTGACGAGGATGACGATGGCGATCTGCTGCCCGACGTGCTCGACAACTGCCCGCTCGTTCCCAACGTTGTGCAGGACGACAACGACGAAGACGGTGAAGGCGATGCCTGTGACGATGACGACGACAATGACGGCGTTCTCGACACGGTTGACAACTGTGAGTTCGAAGCCAATACGGCTCAGTTGAATGCCGACAACGATGCTTTCGGCGATGCCTGCGACGACGACGACGACAATGACGAAGTCCTCGACGAAATGGACAATTGCCCGCGTACGGCCAACGGCGATCAGATTGATACCGATGATGACGGCGTGGGTGATGCCTGCGAAAACGACAACGATGAGGACGGCGTGCTCGACGGCGAGGATAACTGCCCCGTGGTCGTCAACCCGGACCAGATCGACACCAATCACGATGGCGAAGGCAATGCTTGCGACGACGACGATGATGGTGACGGCGTCCTCGACGATTTCGACAACTGCCCGCTGACATTCAACACGCAACAGGCCAACCACGACGACGATGAATTCGGCGATGCCTGCGATGACGATATGGATGGTGACGGCGTGGCCAACGAGTTCGACAACTGCCCGATGGACGCCAACGGCGACCAGCTCGATACTGACGATGATGGCGACGGTGATGCTTGCGACGTGGATGACGATTCGGACGGAGTGAAAGACACCTTCGATAACTGTCCGCTCATTTCCAATACGGGTCAGTTGGACAACGATAATGACAATATAGGTGATGTCTGCGACGATGACGACGACAACGACGGAATCGTGGATACCTACGATAACTGTCCGATGGCCTTCAACGACATGCAGGAAGATACGGACGACGACGGTGAAGGCGATGTCTGCGATGCGGACGACGATGCGGACGGAATTCTTGACGGTTACGATAACTGTCCCAAGACCTCGAACTTCGAGCAGGTCGATACCGATAACGATGGTGTGGGCGATGCCTGCGAGGATGACGCGGACGAAGACGGCGTGCCGGACATCAATGACAACTGCCCCTTCGTGGCCAACGCCGATCAGCAGGACAGCGAAGACGATGGTGAAGGCGATGCCTGCGATACGGACGATGACAACGACGGCGTGCTCGACCTGTTCGACAATTGCCCGCTGACCGTCAATGCCGATCAGTCGGATACCGATAATGACGGCCAGGGTGATGCCTGTGAGAACGATGACGACGAGGACGGCGTGACGGATGCGGAAGACAATTGTCCTCAGGACATCAACCCCGATCAGGCGGACAATGACGAAGACGGCGAGGGTGATGTCTGTGACGACGACGACGACAACGACGGCGTGCAGGATGTTCTCGACAACTGTCCGATGACAGCCAACGCAAGTCAGAGAAACCTCGACGGCGACAGTCAAGGCGATGTCTGCGATGCGGATGACGACAACGACGGAAGTTCAGACCTTGAGGACAACTGCCCGCAGACGGCCAATCCCGGACAGTTCGATGCCGACCACGATGGTCTGGGCGATGCCTGTGACGACGACGACGACAACGACGGCGTGGACGATGTTGAAGACAATTGTCCGAGAACTGCCAACGACGATCAGGCCGATGAGGACAACGATGGTATCGGCGATGCCTGCGAAAACGATGCTGACGAAGACGGTGTGGCAGACGACGTTGACAACTGTGTTGAGAACATTAACCCCGACCAGACGGACACCGATGAGGATGGCGAAGGAAACGCCTGTGACGACGACGACGACGGTGACGGCGTGTTCGATGCCTACGACAATTGCCCGTTGACCGAGAACGTCGATCAGGTCGATACGGATGACGACGGCATCGGCGACGCCTGCGAGGACGACAACGATGGTGACGGCATCCTCGACAATGTTGACAATTGCCCGACGCTGGCCAATACCGATCAGATCAATACAGATAATGACGAGTTCGGTAACGCCTGCGACGACGATGACGACAATGATGGTGTGGCCGACGAATCTGACAACTGCCCGCTGACCGCAAACGATGATCAGGCGGACTATGACGACAACGGTATCGGTGATGCCTGCGAGGATGACGACGACAAGGACGGTGTGGCGGATGCCGAAGACAACTGCCCGCAGCTGTTCAACCCCGGACAGGCCAACAACGACGACGACGAGTTCGGCGATCTCTGCGACGACGACGACGACAACGACGGCGTTGCTGACGAAACCGACAATTGCGTCTGGACGGCCAACGATGATCAGGCGAACAATGACGAAGACGCTGAAGGCGATGCCTGTGACACGGATGACGACAACGACTTCGTGCCGGATACCGTCGATAACTGCCAGTTCGTCCAAAACCACGAACAGTTCGATGAGGACAATGACGGTGAAGGCGATGTCTGCGACGACGACGACGACAACGACGGTGTCGACGATGAAGCCGACAACTGCGTGTTCGTGGCCAACGATGATCAGGCGGACAACGACGACGACGGCGAAGGCGATGCCTGTGACACGGACGACGACAACGACGGTGTCGACGATGAATCCGACAACTGCCCGCTGATCGAAAACGCCGAGCAGTTCGATGCCGACGAAAACGGTGAAGGCGACGCCTGCGACGACGACGACGATGGTGATGGCGTGTTGGACGAAACCGACAACTGTATCCGAATCGCCAACGACGATCAGACCGACACGGACGAAGACGGCATCGGCGATGCATGCGAAGATGACACCGATCAGGACGGCGTGGTGGACGAAGAGGACAACTGCCCTGAAGCCATCAACCCGGATCAGGTCGATACCGATGAAGACGACGAAGGTGATGCCTGCGACACGGATGACGACGGAGACGGAGTCGATGATGTCGAGGATAACTGTCCGTTGATCGAAAATGCCGAACAGGAAAACAACGACCTCGATAAGTTCGGCGATGTCTGTGATGCCGATGACGACAACGACGGCATCAACGACCTGTTCGACAATTGCCCGATGAATGCGAACCCGGATCAAGCCAATAACGATGGTGATACGGTGGGCGATGTCTGCGACGACGACGATGACAACGACGAACTCGCCGACAATGAAGACAATTGTCCCATGGTGCCGAACGCCGAACAGGAAAACAACGACGAGGATGACCTGGGCGATGCCTGTGACACGGACGACGACAACGACTACCTGCCGGATTCCGTCGATAATTGTCCGATGACGGCCAACACCGATCAGTCCGACCGGGACAACGATGGTGCGGGCGATGTCTGTGACGATGACGATGACAATGACGGTGTGGACGACGAAACCGACAACTGTGTCTTCATTGCCAACGAGGATCAGGCGGATACGGACGACGACGGCATCGGCGATGCCTGCGAAGACGACGCCGATCAGGATGGCGTGCCGGACACCAATGACAACTGCCCGCTGGTTCCCAATAGCGACCAGGCGGACAACGAAGGTGACGGCGAAGGCGATGTCTGCGACGCGGACGATGACAACGACGGTGTGGACGATATCGTCGACAACTGCCCGGTGACGTTCAACGATGGTCAGCTCGATACCGATCTGGATGGTATCGGCGATGCCTGCGAGGACGATCTCGATCAGGACGGTGTGGCGGATGTCGAAGATAACTGCCCGTTGATTGCCAACGAAGATCAAGCGGACAACGACAACGATAACCTGGGCGATGTCTGCGATGACGACGATGACAACGATGGTGTGAACGACGGCGAAGATAACTGCCACTTCACTTCCAACGCCGATCAGCTCGACACCGACCGCGACGGCATTGGCGATGCCTGCGAAAACGACACCGACGAGGATGGTGTGGCGGATGTCGAAGACAATTGCCCGATGATCGCCAACGCCGATCAGACGGATACCGACATGGACGGTGAAGGCGATGTCTGCGACGCGGACGACGATGGCGATTACGTGCCCGACGAAATGGACAATTGCCCGCTCGTAGCCAATACCGATCAGGTCGATACCGACGTGGACGGTCAAGGTAATGTCTGCGATTACGACGACGATGCGGACGGCTTCATGGACGGCGTCGACAATTGTCCGCTCGTGGCCAATACCGATCAGGTGGATGTCGATGAGGACGGCGACGGCGATGCCTGTGACGCTGACGACGACAACGACGGCGTGTACGATGACGTCGACAATTGTCCGAAGACGGTGAACACCGACCAGCTCGATACCAACGAGGATGGACGAGGCGATGCCTGTCAGGATGACAACGATGAAGACGGTGTTTCCGAGGAAGAAGACAATTGCCCGTTGGTCTACAACCCTGAACAGGTGAATACGGACGACGACGAGATGGGCGACGCCTGCGATATGGACGACGACAACGATGGCGTGTACGACGCTTTCGACAACTGTCGCCTCGTTGAAAACATGGGTCAGGCGGATACCGACGCGGATGGCGAAGGAAATGCCTGCGATGCGGACGACGACAACGACGGCGTAGCCGACGAATCCGACAACTGCATCCTGGTTTCCAATGCCGATCAGGTGGATGTCGATGAGGATGGCGAAGGCGATGCCTGCGATTCGGATGACGATGCGGACGGCGTAGACGACCTCGTCGATAACTGCCCGCTCGTTGCTAATGACGATCAGGCGGACTTTGACAACGACAACATGGGTGATGCCTGCGATATGGATGACGATGGCGACGGCGTAGACGACACCATCGATAATTGCCCGCTGTTGGCGAATGCCGACCTTACCGATACCGACTCGGATGGTGAAGGCGATGCCTGCGACGACGACGACGACGGCGATTACATCCTCGACGAATCCGACAACTGTCCGCTCGTAGCCAACGCAGAGCAGACCAACAGCGACACCGACGCGATGGGCGATGCCTGTGACGACGATGACGACAACGATGGTCTGGCCGATGCCGAGGACAATTGCCCGACCGTGATCAACCCCGAGCAGGCTGACAACGAGAACGACGGCTTGGGTGATCTGTGTGACACGGATGACGACAACGACGGCGTGCTCGACGAGAACGACAATTGCCCGATTCTCGCCAACACGAATCAGCTCAACGCCGACGACGACAGCCTGGGTGATGCCTGTGACTACGACGATGACAACGATGGCGTGCTGGATGAAACGGATAACTGTCCGCGCACTCCGAACGCCGATCAAGCCGACTCGGATGATAACGGCCAGGGTGATGCCTGCGAGGACGACGACGATGAAGACGGCGTGCTCGACGGCGATGACAACTGCCCGTTGGTGATCAACACCGATCAGCTCGATACCGATGAAGACGGCGAAGGCGATGCCTGTGATGCGGATGACGACGCCGATGGTATCTACGACGAGTTGGATAACTGTCCGTTGGTTGTCAATACGAATCAGGCCAACCTGGACGGCGATGCGTTCGGCGATATCTGCGACGATGACGACGACAACGACGGCATCGCGGATGAGACGGACAACTGCCCGATGGTTGCAAACGATACGCAGTCCGACCTCGACGACAACGGAGAAGGCGATGCCTGCGACACCGACGACGATGGCGACGGCAAACTGGATGTTGAGGACAACTGTCCGCTTCTGGCCAATGCTGACCAACTCGATACCGACGAGGATGGCGAAGGCGATGTCTGTGACGACGACGACGATGGCGACTGGATTCCGGACGCGAATGACAACTGTCCGCTCGTGGCCAACACCGACCAGTTCAACACCGACGAGGATGACGAAGGCGATGTCTGCGACACCGACGACGACAACGATGGTGTGGACGACATCGATGACAACTGCCCGTTGACGTTCAACGACGATCAGACGGATACGGACGAAGATGGCCAGGGCGATGCCTGCGAGGACGATCTCGACGAAGATGGCGTGCTCGACGAAGAGGATAACTGCCCGGTCGTCTTCAACCCGGATCAGGCTGACAATGACAACGATGACATGGGTGATATCTGCGACGACGATGACGACAACGATGACGTTCTCGATGGTGAGGATAACTGCCCGATGGTCGCCAACGACGATCAGACGAATACCGATGAGGACGCTCTTGGCGATGCTTGCGACGACGACGACGATGCCGATGAGGTTCTGGACATCGACGACAACTGCCCGCTCGTTGCCAATGCCGATCAGCTCGATGCGGATGAAGACGGCATGGGCGATGCCTGCGATGCCGACTCCGATGGTGACGGTGTCGTGGCGATCAATGACAACTGCCCGACCGTTTACAACCCGGATCAAACCGATACGGATGGTGACCTGATGGGTAATGCCTGCGATTCGGACGACGACGCCGATGGTATCGATGATGAGAACGACAACTGTACGTTGACCTACAACCCCGAGCAGTACAACGCCGATGACGATCAATGGGGCGATGCCTGTGACAACGACGATGACAACGACGGTGTGTTGGACAGCTTCGACAACTGTCGCCGGACTCCGAACTTCGATCAGGTTGATACGGACAACGATGGACGCGGCGACGCCTGCGAAGACGATGCCGACGAAGACGGTGTGACCGATGCCGAGGACAACTGCTGGCTGACGATCAACCCCGAGCAGGAAGATGCCGACCTGGATGGCGAAGGCGATGTCTGTGACGACGACGACGACAACGACGGCGTGTTCGACCGCTACGACAACTGCCCGCTCACCGAGAACACCGGTCAGGAAGATACGGATCTCGACGGTGCGGGCGATGTCTGCGACGACGACGACGACGACGACGGAATGCTCGATGTCGAAGACAACTGCGAACTCGTAGCCAACTTCGACCAGCTCGATACGGACCTTGACGGCGAAGGCGATGTCTGCGACGTGGACGACGACGGAGACGGCGTGTTCGACACCAACGACAATTGCCCGCTGGCCAGCAACACCGAGCAGGTCAATTCGGACGACGACGAGTTCGGCGACCTCTGCGATGTATGCCCCTTCGATCCTGAAAACGACATGGATGTGGACGGTATCTGCGGCAACGAAGACAATTGCCCGAAGGTTGCGAACGTCGATCAGGAAGATGCGGACGACGATGAAGTTGGCGATGCTTGCGACAATTGCCCCGCACTGGCTAATACCAACCAGTACAACGTCTGTATTATCAACGGTCTCTGTTATGCGCCTGAAACCGTCAACCCGGACAATCCTTGTCAGGAATGCACACCGATTTCCTCCCGCGAGGTTTGGAGCATCGACGACACCAACGCTTGTGACGATGGAAACGCTTGTACCACGGGCGACCAGTGCAGCGCGGGTGAATGTCTTGCCGGAACCGGTACGCTGGATTGCGACGATGGAAACGAGTGCATGGCCAACAGTTGCGATGAAGAACGCGGTTGCGTGGACGATCCGGTGGATGACTGGACGGTTTGCGACTCCAGCGCGATCAATGCTCATGCCTGCCTGAGCGGCGAGTGCGTCGAACTGGAAGAAGGCGATTTCTGTGAAGGCGCGACGCCGATCACGTTGGACAACGCCGTCAACGACAGCCTTGACGGACGCCATGCCAACCATGCGTTGTCCTATCCCTGCTCCTCTTCCGATCTCTACGCGGCTGATGCCTTCTACAGCATTCAGTTGAACGCGGGTCAGGCTTACGTCATTACCTTGACCGATAGCTCCCGCTCTCTGGGTGTGGCTCTGCTGGCGGAATGCGGCGCTTCGAATGCCTGTGCCGAACCGGTAGCCCAGCATGGCGACGCCGGAGACGATGTGGTGATGGACGGCATCACCGTGGATGAGAGCGGAATGTACATCATTCAGGTGGTTTTGCTTGGCGAGGAAGCGGGCAACTACAGCCTGTTGGTTGCCGAGAGCGAAGCCTGTCTCCCGGGTTCGGAAGGTTGCGAATGCTACAGCGACGACACCTGTGACGGTGAGTTGGAATGCCGCGAGGGTATTTGCCGCGAACCGGAAGTCGATGGCGATCAGGACGAGGAAGAATGCATCGTCGGTTCGGAAGGTTGTGATTGTTACAACGACGATACCTGCGATGAAGGTCTGGTCTGCCTGAGCGATCTGTGTGTGGAAGATCCCGGCAGCACCGATCAGCCGAACCAGGCTCCGACCGCTCCGGAACTCCTCTACCCGGGTCCGGACCAGAGCAGCATTCCGACCATGATGAGCTTCATGTGGAAACGTTCTACCGATCCCGAAGGCGATGATCTGAGCTACGAACTCTACTACTGCAATAACGAATCCTTTAGTGGATGTGATGCAGTGGTTGTAGCTGGAAGCGAAGAAGATGCTCAGGAAGAGGGCGGAGAGTCCACGAAGCTGATCGAAGGCATGGTCGCCCTGCCGTTCGCTCTCGGACTGCTGTTCGTGCTGGTTCGCACCGGTCGCAAACCGATGGCCGCGATGGTGCTGAGTTGCATGGTCGTGCTCGGTGGAATGACCGCCTGTGAAGACCTGACGGATGAAGGCGGAGAAGGCATCCTGCCGGAGGATGTGGTGCTCTACCAGGTTCCCGAGGCTCTGGAGGCACAGACGACCTACTATTGGAAGGTTGTTGCGATCGACTCGGAAGGTAACGAAACCACGAGTGAGACGCGCACTTTCGATACGATGTAAGTCACTCTTTCATGGTAAAGGGGCCGATGCGAAAGCGTCGGCCCCTTTTTTTATCGGGAATTGTCCGAAAATCCCGATCTTCGTTCTGGAAAGTAAGTGCTTTTCAAAGTTTTAGCGCAACTTTGAATGTTTTTACTCCATTTGAATTTAGTTTGTTGTATAACGGAAATGATGCAAACGGGATAGACCTTCGTTCGAACGGAAACGAAAGGGGTTTTTCATGGCGAAAGCGGCCCTGCTGTATTCGGAACAGTTGGCGAAATTCGATTATGGGGACGACCATCCGTTCAAACCCATGCGGGCGAGGAACACGCTTGAATTGTGCAATCGCTATGGTTTGATCGATGCGGAATGCATTCAGGTCGAACCCGGCACCGTCGATGAATCGATGGCGGCTTTGTTTCACGAAGCCGAATATCTGGAGGTGCTGAAAGAGGCCGAAAAAGGGAGTTTCGACCTGAGCATGTTGGCTCGGGGCATCGGCACCGACGATTGCCCATTCGTGCCGAATCTCTATTCGTTTTCCATTCAAGCTCTCGGCGCAACGATGCACGGCGTGGAATTGGTGATGTCGGGAAAGGTTGACCGAGCGTTCAACCTTGTAGGTGGTTTTCATCACGCCGAGCGAGATCACGCGGAAGGATTCTGTTTTATCAATGATGTAGGTGTTGCCATTGCCGACCTGATCGAAAAGGGCAAAAAGGTGGCGTTCGTCGATATCGACGCACATCATTGCAACGGAATTCAAAAAGCGTTCTACGATGATCCGAGAGTATTATCGATTTCCTTGCACGAATCCGGCGAAACCCTCTATCCATGGGGAGGCAATGAAACGGAAATCGGTGAAGGAGAGGGCAGGGGGTACAACGTCAACGTACCTTTGATCGAGAAAACCGACGATATGGTCTATACAAAGACCTTCAAGCGGATCGTTCCGCCTTTGTTGGAGGCTTTTGCACCGGATCTTGTAATTGCCGAAATCGGTGCGGACACCGTGATTTCCGATCCTTTGACCCATTTGCGATTGACCAGCAATGGTTACGAAGACACGATTCAAGAGTTGTGCAAGGCTGCGCCTAAACTGGTGGCGGTTGGTGGTGGTGGATACGATGTCTATCGTACGTCCAAATGCTGGACCTTGGCATGGGCGGCGATGTGCGGCCGTGAGCCGGTCGATCAATTTGCCGGACTGGTAGGCGGTATGATGTACGGTTCGGACATGGATAGTCTCTGGGATCGTCCGCTTTCCACCAAGGGTGAGGCAAAAGAGAAGGCCATTCGTCATGCAGAGACGGTGGTTCGCAGCATCCAAGAAAACGTATTTCCGATTCATGGAGCGAAATCAACTTGATTTTATTGCGAAAATTTAAAATCAGGACGCAACTCCTACTGACGTTCCTTGTAGTTCTTTTACCATTATTGGCGGGAGAACTGGTGGCCGTGTCCTCTTTTCGAGCTGGCTTACGGGATATGGCCGAGTTGGAATTGACGAATATCGTCGATCACCTGTACCGGCTGGTTCAAGACAAAGCCGAGGCCGAGGCCGAAATCTCATGTCTGGGAAATGAGGGTAAAGAAGACCTGCTAGCCTGCAAAACCCGTTCGATACGTCACGCGATTCGTACGTTTCGAGTCGGAGTAACGGGCTATCCTTACATTATGGACAGCAAGGGCAACCTTGTCATTCATCCGGCTCAGGAAGGCCGGAATATCCTGGGAAGCCGTGATTCCAAAGGAGTGATGTTCATTCGCGCCATTGTCGATCAAGCAAAAAAGCTTGGCCCGGATGATGTCGGAACGATTCGCTATCCCTGGCACAACCCGGAAGATGCCGCAAACGTCCCCAGAATGAAAATCCTGATGTTCAAATATTACGAACCTTGGGACTGGATCATCGCTGCGGGTAGTTACGAAGAAGAGATTTTCGCATCGGCGCGAGATGTGGAAACGTATATCTGGCCACTGATTTTGTTTAGTTTGTTGCTTGTGGCTGCGGTGGCATACATGATGAGTCGCATGTTCTCCCGCCCATTAATCGATATCGTCGAGGCGGCCAATAGGATGTCCGCCGGGAATTTCGACAAGCGTGTAAAAGGTTCCGCCGGGACGGACGAATTCTCAACCCTGGCGAGGACGTTCAACTATATGGCCGAGCAAGTCCGTGAAAAAACGGAGGATCTTGAACGGCTCGTTGCCGAGCGCACCGGGCAGTTGCTCGATTCTCAGGAAAAATACCGCAGCCTCGTGGAAGGGACGGTGGATGGCATCGTAACGGCTGATGTTCATGGTATTGTGACTTTCGTGAATCGTGGCATGAAAGAAATGCTTGGGATGGAAAAAGACGAGGTGATCGGCTCGCAAATCTGGAATTTTTATCCGGAGGGAAAAGAGCAGGCTCGTACCATCATGCGGATGCTGAGGGATCAGGGTAATGTTGCCAACTACGAAATGGAATTGAATGGCAAAGATCGGATCATTCCCATTCGAACCTCCGCCTCACGATTGTTCGATGGTCAAGGCAACGAAATCGGCAGTTTCGGTATTTTCTCCGACATTACGAGCGAAAAAGCCCTTCAGGAGAAGTTGAGAAAAACCCAGGCTCAGGTTATTCAGAGCATGAAACTGAGAGCCTTGGGGGATCTCGTCTCCGGTGTGGCGCATGAAATCAACAATCCTCTGATGGCTGCCATCACGATGCTGCATGTTGCTCGTAAAAAGCCTTGTATCGATGACTGTCCGAATGCAAAGAAGTTCGAGTTGATCGAAAACTGTCACGGACGGATTTCCAAAATCGTGACACATCTCAAGGACTTTTCTCGACAGACCGATCTGGAAATGGTCGAGATGGATATCAATCTTCCTCTCGAAGACTCTTTGCTCATTGCTGGACAACAATTGATGAACCTGCATATTCAGGTGGAAAAGAGTCTGGATCTCAATCTTGCTTCCGTCAAAGGCGATCCGAATCACCTTGAACAGGTGTTTCTAAACATCATCAACAATGCACGCGACGCGATGGCGGACAGGGAGACGAAACAATTGACCATTCGAAGCCATAGCGGAGAAATCGACGGCCAGCCCGCTGTGGTGGTAAGCATTTCGGATACCGGAAAAGGTATTTCGGAGAACCAGAAAGACAAGCTGTTTGAACCGTTTTTCACGACGAAAGAGGTTGGAGAAGGAACGGGGCTTGGTTTGTCGATTTGTTATGGAATCATCGTCGAACACGGTGGACGTATCGACGTGGAGAGTGTCGAAGGTGAGGGCACGACATTTCATGTCGTGTTGCCCGAATTTTCGTCCTCTCGGGCTAAGGAAACGAAGGGAGAATAAACCCCATGGCAAAACATATTCTGATTACCGACGACGACGAATTGGTGTTGATTTCGCTAGAAGAACTATTGGGTTCGGAGGGGTACGAAATCACGACCGCAACAAATGGAAAGGAAGCCATCGAGACGGCGAAGAAGCAGCGTTTCGACCTGGTATTTCTCGATTTGATCATGCCGGGTGGAGTAACTGGGTACGATGTCTGCCGAGAGTTGCGGAAAACCGAGTCGTACAAGGATGTTCCTATCGTTATGCTGACGGCCAAAAGCACCGAAGCGGATAAAAAAATGGGATTGGATGCAGGTGCGAACCATTTCCTTCCCAAGCCGACCGACCCCGAAAAAGTCGTGGAATTGGTGCAGTCCATTTTTGCTGACTGAGGTCATCCCCGCGTTGTGATACGTTCGAGAAAGCAATCGGTTGGATAACCGTTGGAAATAACGGCGTAAATAGCTTCTAAAAAAGATGCCGACTTCGGATTTGTATCGGCTAAAGAATCGAAACGGTTCATTTTACGAAAAATCATATCACTTTCTTTGAGACGTAAACGATGTCGAACGAGAAGTTGCTCGCCAAACTACCCAAAATGGATGTTCTGATGCATTCTCGCCGTTTTTCTCGATGCAGAGGAACGGTTGGGACGTGCTCTTGCCAAAGAACTATGCCGCGAGTCGGTGGACGAAGCGCGAAAAAAGGCGTTGGATCAGGGGATCGAACCGGATACGGACGCTATTCTCGAAGAGATCGGACGTGCGTGCGAGTATCTCGATTCCACGCGTTTGAAGCGGGTTGTCAACGCGAACGGGAGTTGTGCTCCATACCAATCTGGGACGCGCTCCTTACGGAGCGAAAACTCTGGAAAAACTCTCGGAAGAGATTGAAGGCTATACCAACCTTGAAATCGACTTGGCCGAAGGCAACGCGGTACACGGTCGCTGTTTACGCACCGTCTGCTTGCGTCGGTTTGTGGTGCCGAGGCCGGGTTGGTGGTCAACAACAACGCTGCGGCGTTGTATTCTCGTGTTGAGCACGTTTGCCAAAGGGAAGGAAGTCATCGTTTCCCGTGGGGAGCTGGTGCAGATCGGTGGTGGATTTCGCATTCCCGATATTTTGGAAGCAACGGGTGCGATTTTACGAGAAGTCGGTACCACCAATATCACTATAATCGACGACTACAAGCGAGCCATCAACGAAAATACGGCGATGGTGCTCAAAGTGCATCATTCCAATTTCCGAGTTCGCGGGTTTTCCAAAAGCGTCGAGGTTCGCGACCTGGCGCCGTTGAAAAACGAGAACGTGATGATTGTCAAAGATCTTGGATCGGGTTACATGGGAGACTTTTCTCTGCCCGGTCACGACGAGCCTTCCGTGCAAAAAACGGTGGAAGAAGGCGCGGATCTCGTTTGTTGTTCGGGAGACAAGCTTTTCGGTGGTCCGCAAGCCGGTTTTATCGTGGGAACAAAAGAGAAAATTTCGAAGCTTGCCAAAGCTCCGATGATGCGAGTGCTGCGCCCGGACAAAACCACGCTGTTTTTGATGCAAAATGCCTTGAAATATCATGCGGATACGACTTCGCAGTCACTACCGTCCATTAAGATGTTGACCCAAAGCGCTGCTGAAATCGAAGAGAAGGTACGGTTATTTCTCAACGAGTATGAAACGTGCAAACCGTGGTTGGAGCCGGTCGAGTGCTTCTCCGCCGTTGGGGCGGGCAGTGCCCCGGATATCGAACTCGAAAGTTTCGGTTTGGTGTTAAAGACCGCAACCGCCGAAAAAGCGGCCCGATGGTTTAGGAAGCGCCCGACACCGATTGTCGGACTCGTGCAGAAAGACCGATTCGTTCTGGATTTCAGGACGGTTTTTCCTAGGGATTTCAAGGATATTGCGGAGGCTGTTCGTCTTTGGGTGGAAAAGACGGCTCATTGAATCAATTTGAAAGCATGTGAAATTCGATAAATATTCCAAATAATATTTTCTGAAAAAGGATCAAACCATGACCGATTCGAAAAAAATCCCTGAAGTCAACGCCTTGGACAAAACTTGCCCCGTACCGTTGATCATGACCAAAAAGGTTTATGATGAAATCGCCGTTGGCGAGCAAATGGTGACGTTGGTCAACAATCCGACGAGTGCGGAGAACGTCGAACGCTACATCCAGGAAAACGGCGGAAGCGTGGTCAAGGAAACGGAAGGCGATTTGCAGCGGTTGATCATTACCCGTGGCGAAGAGAAAATCACCACCGAGGCTCGTTGCGGCATTCCTCAGCCTACGGCGGCTGCGGCTCCGCATGTGGTATATATTTCTTCCGACAGTATGGGCAGTGGCTCGGATGAGTTGGGACAGGCGTTGATGAAAGCGTTTGTCAACACGCTAAAGGACGTGCGCCCATTGCCCCAGAAAATCCTTTTCGCCAACGCGGGCGTTCGGTTGACGGTCGCCGACTCCCCGGTGCTCGAAAGTTTAAAAGCTCTTGAAAATCAAGGTGTTGTGCTGCGTTCCTGTGGTACCTGCCTGGATTACTTTGGCCTGATCGATCAACTTGCGGTTGGCAAAGTCACCAACATGTATGAGATCCTCGATTCTCTGACCCAGGCCGGGCACGTTGTAAAACCGTAAAAGCAGAAAAATTCGATTTTTCCAATATTTGCATTTGACATTTTTGTGAAGGCTTGTATACTGGCATCTGGTAATACCACCAGCCATGAGAGCCATGAAAGATATTCTACCACCACTGAAAAAAGAGAGTTTGACGGACGTTTTCGTTCGAAAGTTCGAGGAATTGATTTTTTCCGGTCGTTTCAAGATCGGCGAAAAACTTCCCTCGGAACGGGAACTGGCCCCTGCAACTTGGTGTCAGTCGTCCTGTCGTTCATGAAGGACTGATGGATCTGGCCTTTAAAGGGCTGGTGACGATGAAACCTCCGGGTTGGAACGGTGGTCAACGATTATCGTAGCGAAGGTTCGTTGACCATGCTGCATTCTCTGTTCAACTATCATCAGGGAGAGGTCAGCCTCGATCTGCTCGATAGCTGTTGCAGATGCGGCGACTTGTGGAGGTCGAAAACGCTCAACTGGCCCGCCGATCACCGGGAAGAGAGTCATCTCGACGAGTTGAACGACCTGCTTCGCCAGGAAAAAGCCTGTGCCGAAGAACGAACCGAAGAGCGAGCCGAGCTGGATTTCCGAATTCATCATACGGTGGCGCTGGCAACGGGAAACCTTGTCTATCCCCTGATGATGAATTCCTTCAAACCGCTTTTCACCAATCTTTCCGGTAAGTTTTTCGCACTACCGAACGTCGCCGCTACGGTGTTCGGGTTTCACGAAGAATTGATTGCTGCACTGACCGAACGGGATGTCGTTCGGGCGGTTGACGTTATGACACGTTTATTGGCCCATGGCGAAAAACACATTGTCGAAATCGTCGTCCAGACGAGAGGAGGACCGTATGAGCGTTTCCACGGCCAAACAGGTAACTCTCAAGGAACCCAAGGGACTTTCTCCACGGGTACAATGGCTCAGGGACTACTATTTCCAGGGAGCCGAGCGCCACTGGAACAACGAGTTCACGGTGTGGTCCACCGGGACGCCCCTGGGATCTGCAATTTCAGGAAATGACGTACTATATCGTACCGGAAGTGTATGCTTTGTTCTCGGCAATGGGAGCTTCCTACAAGCAGGCGGCTTACGATGTGGATTTGCACAAGGACTTCTGGTCCTGGAGTATCCGGAGCGCCGAGCCTGGTTTCTCAAGGAAGTGATGACCAACTACCTTCCCAAAGAAATTCTTCCGGGCGATCTGATCTGCGGGGCGCGTTTCAACGTGCATGTCTCTCTATGCCTGACGAAGAAGGAGCAGGAAGAGTACAACCGGCTGACCTCCGGCAAGGGTGGAGCGCGAGAGCAGGTGAAGTGGTTTTCACGATCATGGATACGGCAATTGCGGAGCCACCAGCGGTCACCTGATACCCGGTCACGAAAATGTGCTGACATTGGGATGGAAAGGCGTCCGCGAGGAGTTGGAAGCCTATTATTCTGCGTTATCCCCGTTCCGAGAAAAAAGGACGTAAAGGCGCACAATTGCGCGCCATGATGACCGCCGCAGAGTTGCCCCGCGAACTGGCCGCCGGATACGCCGAACGATGTCGTCAACTTCTGGCCGGGGAGACGGATGAAGCTCGCAAGACCGAACTGAAGACCATGGCCGAGAACTTCGACCGCGTGCCCTGGGAGCCTCCGAAAACGTTCTGGGAGGCCGTACAGGCGTTGTGGATCAATCATATGCTGGTGATGAGTGACGAAAACTACCCCGGTCCGGGAGTGAGTTTCGGTCGGATCGACCAATATCTTCTTCCTTATTGGGGAGTATTCTCTCCAGGAAGGTATGGATCGCGAGTTCGGTAAGGAAATTCTCAAATGTTTCTGGGTACATGCCAATACTGCCTATGATGCGCAGATTCATACCGGAAACCAGGGCATTACCGCTGGATTCGGCCAGCTTCTGACGCTCTCCGGCATGGGTGCCGATGGCCGGGACGCCACCAACGATCTGACCTACGTCATGCTGGAAGTGATCGACGAAATGTCGCCGATTCTGGAACCCAAGCCCAACGTGCGGTTGCATCGCGATAGTCCCGAAGAGTTGTTGGATGTTGTTGTGGAAATGATTTCCACAAGCCAGGGCGCGCCGTTCCTGATCAACTTCGACGAACGTTCCATGGCGGGAATGATGCGTGAAGCCAAACGGGGGAAACTTGAAAAGCTGATTCATTCCGGGAATATTCAGGATTATGCACCTGTCGGTTGTCTGGAAAATACCATGGTCGGTAACGATCGCTCCGGCACCGTGGACAACAACCTGAACCTGCTTAAAGCCGTGGAACTGGCGTTGGGTAATGGGAAGGATCTGGTAACCGCACTCCGATCCCGTGATGGGAACCGTTTACGAGATCACTCAGGACGGACCACAGACGGGCGAAGCGGAAACGTTCAAGAATTTCGAGCAGTTCTGGGACGCCTATGCCGAGCAGACCCGCTACATTATAAGCAAGTGCGTCGAGATTTACGAAGCCTCCGAGAAAGTCCGCGAGCGCTTTTTCCCCACGCCATATCTTTCCAGTCTAGTCAAAGGTTGCGCCGAATCGGGCAAAGATGTCACCCAAGGTGGTGCGGAAATCAGCCTGACGACCCTCGAAGCGGTCACGTATGCCAACACGGTCGATTCGCTGTTGGCCATCGAATACCTCGTGTTCGAGAAAAAAGCCTGCACCATGGCGGAGTTGATCGATGCCTTACGGAACAATTGGAAAGGCTATGAGGTATTGCAGGCCAAAGCGGTGAACAAAGCCCCCAAGTACGGTCGTGACGACGATCACGCCGACGCCATGGGTCGCAGGGTGATGGATCTCTGGTGCGACGAAACCTGGAAGCACCGGACTCAATCCACCGGCAGGCAGTTCAGACCGGGAATGTTAAGCTGGAACTATTGGGCCGGAGACGGCTACATCATGAACCGCCAGCCCGGACGGACGCACGAAAGGGCGCTTTTTTAAGCAACGCCATCTGCCCGGTCAACGGAGCGGATATCACCGGTCCGACCTTCCAACGCCAATTCGGTCGGGAAGGTGCTGGGAGGTAAAAGCTCGAACGGCGATGCCGATTGGGAGGGGTACAAAAACAGCCTGCCCAACGGAGCGAGCCATACCATTACTTTCAATCCGTCGATCCTGCGTGACCCGGAGCACCGTGACAAATTCAAAGCGTTTTTAAGGGGATACGCCGAAAACGGTGGTACGGCGCTGCAAATCAATATGCTCGATCCGAAATGCTGCGTGACGCCCAAAAGCATCCCCAGGATTATCGGCATTTGCTGGTGCGGGTCACAGGCTACAACGCCTATTTCACCTCGATCGGCAAGGAATTGCAGGACGAAGTGATTGCCCGTGTCAGCCATAGCCGGTTTTAGGGAAAAGCGATCATGAACGAGTCTTCTTCTCCACCCACGGGCCGCGTGCTGGAAATTCTACGGATGTCCACCGAAGACGGTCCCGGACTGCGAACGACGGTTTTTCTCAAAGGCTGTACGCCTTGCCTGCGCCTGGTGTCATAACCCGGAAAGCATTCGTTTTTCCCCGGAAATCCAGTGGATCGGTTCCCGTTGTAATCGGTTGTAAAACCTGTATCGAAACCTGTCCTCGCGATGCCCTCAAAGCCGCAGAGAAAGGGATATCCATCGACCGCAAACGCTGCAACGGTTGCGGCCTTTGTGTCGAGGAATGCCCCTCGACGGCGCTGGGAGTTGTTGGGTCGGGAATGGACGGTCGAAGAACTCGCCGACGAAGTGGCCAAAGATAGAGCGTATTTCGAGAAATCCGGGGGGCGGCGTGACGATTTCCGGCGGAGAAGTCACGTTACAAGCTGGGTTCGTCGCGGCTTTTCTGGAGGAAATGAAGCGTCGAGGAATCGCTACGGCGATAGATACCTGCGGACAATGTCGCTGGGAGTCTCTGGAAAGTCTCTTGTCCTATGTCGATCTCGTATTGTTCGACATGAAGGAAATCGATCCGAAAAAGCACGAAACGTTCACCGGGGCATTCGAACGAAACCATCCTTGCCAACCTGGATCGCCTTATCGAGACTCTTCGTTCCCATCATCCGTCCCCCGAAGCTTTGGGTACGTACGCCATTGATTCCAGATGCTACGGCTACCGAGGAAAACCTTACCGGTATCGGTCGTTATCTGGCGCAACATGTCGGGAAATGGCTCGAACGTTGGGAACTTTGTGCGTTCAACAACCTTTGTATCGACAAATACAAGCGTCTCGGCAAAACCTGGGAGTTCGAATCCACACCGCTGTTGTCCGGTGAAGAATTGGAAACGCCTGGAAAAAATCGCGAAACAAAGCGGCGTGGAGCCCTCCCCTCGTTCAGGCGACGGGCGCGACCCGCATGGAAGAATCTGATAAAGACCCGGAAACATCCCCGTTACGTCTCGTCAAAGGCTGTGATGCCTGTTGACGGAAAAAGGAGCCATCCGATGCGCACGAGAACCGAATTTTTCGAAAACGAAATGAAGCAATTCGAGCCCAGCGCGAAAGTCGGGCTGGTGGCTTACGGTCGATCCCAAGGGATTGCCGCATCTTTCGTTGTTGACCTCGATTCAAGCGAACGGTCCGAAGGAGATGATTATCGGGGAGTTCAGCAAAGGGCTGAGTAAACGGAACATGCAGGAAAATCCGAAGGTGGGTTTCCTGATCATGAATATGGCGCGGCAACTCTGGCGGGGGCGTGCCTTATGGAAAGATGCTCGTACCGAAGGCCCGGAATACGAAATGTACAACGACAAGCCGATGTACCGTTACAACAGTTATTTCGGAATCAACACGGTGCATTACCTCGATCTCGTCGAGGCGGGATTTCAGGAATCCTTGCCGTTGCATGCGATTATTCCGGCCTCCATTTTGACAAAACTCGTTCGAAATCGTTTCAAAACGGCCAGGCAAGGAAACCGTTCTCAACTCCTGGTCCGACGCGCTGTTCAAACGACTGGATACGCTCAAATTCGTTTCTTTCCTCAATGAACAGGGGTATCCGGTGATCGTTCCTCTGTTGCAGTGCCAGGCTGCCGACAGTCGCCGCCTGGCGTTTTCAACATTGGCTTATGGGCAAGAAATCTCCGGGTTGCAACCCGGTCAGCCGCTGGCGGTGTTCGGTCTGACGATGGCTATGGAAAGCGTGCTGGCGAGGGGGACATTCGGTGGTTTCCGTCGGGTATTCGGCGTGAAAACCGGAAGTATGGATATCGATTTGGGTTTACAATTCCATGCCGCCCAACCATTGCGTGATTTACCCGCGAGAACCGTTGCAGGCGATCACGGATTTTTAGATATCAATCGGTCATCTAGGCTTGACGCCAGCCGTTCTCGTGGCTAGGATACGCGACTTTCTGGAACCGCGAGGAGGAAAGCATGGGCGATTCGATTACCTATAAAGACGCAGGGGTGGATATCGACGAAGGCGAACGCATGGTCGATCTCATCAAGCCTTTGGCCCGCAAGACGTTTCGGCCCGAAGTTCGTACCGATCTGGGAGGTTTTGGGGCTCTCTTCGCGCTCGGATCTGGAGAAATTCAAACACCCTATGCTGGTCAGCGGCACCGATGGCGTTGGGTACCAAAGTTGATCATCGCCCGTGAGGCGAACCGTCACGATACGGTGGGAATCGATCTGGTCGCCATGTGTGTCAACGATATCGCGGTGTTGGGTGCCGAGCCGCTGTTTTTCCTCGATTACTTCGCCACGGGAAGTTTGAAGGCCGAAGAGGGTGAACAGGTGGTGGTGGGTATCGCCAAAGGATGCGAGTTGGCGGGGTGTTCGTTGATCGGTGGGGAAACCGCCGAATTACCCGGCATGATGAATGCGGGCGAATACGAGCTGGCCGGGTTCTCGGTCGGTGCGGTGGATCGCGACCGGCTAGTGGATGGCCGGGATATTCAGACCGGGAGACGCGATTATCGGCTTGGGTGCCTCGGGCGTGCACAGCAACGGGTTTTCGCTGGTACGTAAGATCGTTTTCGAACGTATGGGCTTGAGTGCCAACGACCCGTTCCCCGGTGTGGATGGCACCGTGGCGGATGTGTTGCTAGAGCCGACACGGATTTATGTAAAATCGGCGTTGGTGCTCGCCGAACGCGGATTGGTCAAAGGATTCGCTCACATCACCGGCGGCGGATTGCCGGGCAACCTGCACCCGTGTGATGCCCGAAGGCATCGGCGCGAAGCTGGAGCGTTCGAGTTGGCCGGAGTTGGAGGTCTTCAAGACGCTTGCTCGTGAAGGTAACGTACCCCGAGAGGACATGGACCGAACCTTTAACTGTGGTATCGGTTTCTGTGTAGTTTTGCAAGCAGGAGGATGTCGCCGAGGTGATGGATCTCGCTCGCAAACACGGGAGAAAAAACCGTACGAAATCGGAAAGGCCATGTCCTGGGATGGCCAAGGCGCGAGAATCGAGATTGTCTAGAAATATCGGACATTAAACGACAAAGCCGTCTCGGAATTTGAGGCGGCTTTTTTCTTTGGTCATTGATCTGTTGTTTACGAAGTCTCCGTTCCATCGCTGAGAGACATCACCCACGAGTCGATCTACGCCCAACCGTTTCAATTCGGCGGCAGAGTAGGGCATTTTGCCTGTTTCGGAATAGAGGGTGTTGCCTTTGAGGAAAAGATCTTCCTTCACCATGTTCGGAAAACGAATGCGAAACGCCCGACCCAGGCAACGGCGGGAGCAGCCGACTTGATCCACCCGTTTCAAGGGTGAAACGTTGTGAAAACGGAACACGCACTGGCGGGAGGTCGTCAGGTTCTGAAGCGGGTAAACCATGGAAAGCGAAAACTTTTTCAACGAATCCGGGGGTGGGAACGCCAGTTTTTTCGGGTAGCTGGTTAACTCCAGCCGAGAGACGCGATAGTCCCGATGTAAAAAATCCAACGCCTTCGAGGTCGTGACGCCCAACGTGTTTCCATCGATGATTTCGATGAAATTTTTCGTCAGAATTCGGCCCAGTACCGGTGTAAAAGTATCGAAATTCTTCAGGATTTCCAATACGCCGAAATCGTTTGCGACGATCTCCAGTGTAGGTTGGTCGTCCCTTAAATGCTCCAGAATTCGCCGGATTTTATTCAGTCCGAGACTCGTCACCGGCGGAGTGAGCAACGATACCCGGTTGCCAATCTGCAACGCCTGTTCGACTTCTTGCAGGTTCGGCAACAGCCACTCGCAAGTTTCGCTTCCCAGATACATCCTGCCGTAGCGGTTGGCGTCTTTCGAAAAAGAAGCCAGCGCCGGTGGGATCAGACATTTCGCTGTTTCAAATACCATGTGCACATTTTCGGAATGGAGTGGATGTCTCGCCGGAGCATCGCCTCCTGGGTAATCAGAGCGGATTGTTCGAGAAAAATCTTCCCGCGACAGAGCAGGATCTTCGAGCCGTTCGAGAAATTCACGGGCGATTTCCAGCACCATCAGTTTGTGATCCAACAGGAACGGACGATTGCCCATCTTCAGGTAATCCAATCCGAAACGGTGGAAATCATACAGGTTTCCGTTATCGTTGATGTGGAAACGGTCGAAAGATAAAAACTGCTCTTTCACCATTTTAAGCCCAAGACCGTCCGGCGTATCCCGAATCGTTTTCACTTCGGGCATGGTCCGGCAATGCTCGTAATCTTTCGTGGGAGTGACGGTTAGGTATTTATGGCTCCTGATGGTGAAACAGACAGTACGGCTCAATGTTGATGCAGTCGTGGGATAACAGGAAAAAACGCCTCGGTTTGCATCGTTGCGTCGTCGAGAATCTCCCGTACTTCGTGTGCTCCGACCTGCTCGGGAAATACCGTACGTGTTAACCCGAATTGCTTGAAAAAACGGTAACTTTCGACGTTGAACACCGGTTGCATGGTACTCAGGCAGACTTCCCCGTCGTAGTCGCCTTCCTGCAATTCGATCAACAGCGCCACGCTGGGGGTGATGATGCCGTCCACACCGTAGTCCCGCAAGCGGAGGATCTGCTCGTGCGCCTCGGTGACATCTTCGTCGCTGTAAAACGTATCGTTGATAGCGATAAACAGAGCGCTGCCGTTGGAATGCAGGATTTCCAGCGCTTCCCGAAGTTCGTCGGTGGAGGTCAGCCCGTATTCCGGCGGGTAGTGGTTGCGTAGATCGATCTCCGGCGTTTCGGTGACGGACGTATAAAACTCGTTCGCTCCGGCGTCGATCCAGCGCTTCCAATTCTTGATTATCGCGAAATCCCTGGAAAATTTTCATGAATCATCCGTGGAAGAGAACATCTTTGAAAACAACAGGTTAGACGATTCTACTTTCCTTGGTATCAGAAATGCCCGAAGCGGTCAAGGGAACGTACGGCATACAAAGACGCTTTCAGGGTGCCTAGCAAGAAGTTCGTTTCTGGAACGACGTACCAGGAGGGTTTCTTCCGGCAAGCAGGGAAGATAGCCGATACGGACGACTTCCGAATCGAAACGGAGTGACTTCGGCGGAGCGATTCCCAATGCCTTCACCGCGTGGACTGTCCAGGAACAGATCCTTCCCAGAATTCCTTCCAGCAAGGTATAAATCCGTAAAGATTTCATAACGTTGTACGATAATCGGTGGGGTGTTTGTTTCGACTCCGTTTTCCTGCAACAGTGTGGAAAATTCTCCCTGGCAGAGCCGGGACGCGATCGGACCATGCAACGGGCCGGTCCAGGGCCACACCAGCAGGACGGCGAGGAGGACCACTCCTACAAGGCTGTTGGCTGCGATCCACTGGCTGGCTTTGGGAAAAACTCGGGCGGTGGTTACGATGATCCATAGCAAAAGGGGAGGGTAGCCGATGGCGGGCCAGTTCGCTTCCGGGAGAGCGAAGAGGGAAGCGAAAGCGAAGAAAGCGAACGGAGTGAGTGCGAAAAGCAACAAATTCGACTCGTTGCGAACGAAACGTTTTATTCCCTGTTTTTTTTGCGCTCAGACCGAACAACAGCAGCAGGGGTGGGCCGAATAGCAAACCCCTGACTTCCGAGAAAATCGAGCAACCCTAGCGGGTTGAAGTCGCCTCCCAATCCATGATCGAGTTGGAAACTAAAAGACGCCCAATCGTGGGAATAATTCCAGACGAGAACGGGAGAAACCAGGATTAGAGCCGGAATCGAAGCAGAGAAATAAGGCTTGAAGCGTCCTTTTTCCGAGAAGACGATTCACGCAGAGAAAGCAGAACCGGAAGAAGTATAAGAATCATCGAGTATTTCGAAAGCAGACCCAGTCCGAGCCAGATTCCAAAATGTAATGCGTGTTTGCGTTTGGATGAACTCAGAGCGCGTTCCCAGGCTGTGAAAGCCAGCCAATAGCAGGGAATCACTAAAGAATCCGGTGTGAACAGCGCGCCTCCCGCTGCAAATAACGGTACGGTAAGTACTGCGAATGTCCCGCCAATGGCGCTTTTTCGGTTGAATCCACGACGATGCAGCCAGTTGGCCATGGATAAGCCGAAGGCTACGGTCAGAAAGGCGGCAGGAAGACGAACGAGCGCAAGATCCTGCACAGTTCCAACGATGGTTTTGGGGCCGAAAAGCTCGAAAAATTGCCGAACGGCGGCGAGAATCCAGGCGATCAACGGTGGATGGTCGAAGTACGACCAGGAAAGATGTTCCGACCATAGCCGATAAATACGCTTCATCGACGGTCCAGGGAAACGCCAGCGACGCCGCCCAACGTACCGATGCAAAAACGGTCAGGGCCAGAACAAGCAGCCAAAAATCTTTCCACATCAAGCGCTTGTGGTTTACGGGCGATCTCCACGGAAATTCCGGGTTAGATATCACGCACGCGACGTTGACGAGGCGGTGGCTCGTATGGCTCTTCGAAATCCGGTCGGGTTTTCACACGAGGTTGGCTTTTGAGCGTTTTTTCCCGGTCCTCGATAGTTCTGGCATAGGTAAAACGTGAATTTCCTTACGGTTTCCCCCTGCCCCGGTTAACGGGCTGTGTTCCGATTTCGCGGATGGACGAACAGGAAATCAGGTCGTGCGGGTCGCGATCGAAGCGGTTGTCTCCGACGAAGATTCCATTGCGTCCCTCAACCTTGGGGGGAGTCATGAACGTGAAGGCGTCGCGTCGGCCTGGACTGTCTGGGACACAAGTGACCGGCAGTTCTCCCCGCGTGGCCCACGTCAATTGTCCACACATCGTGTAATGGTAGGACACGGCGAAGCTTGCCCGTTCCTGTTGGGCTTTGATTTGGATATCCCTGCCAATGCCGTCCCAGGACCACGAGATCGTTGGAAACGTCCTGGCTCCAGTCAGGATCTCCGAAGGCTTCGGGCGATTTTTGATACCGTAATCCGTGGTGACGTGTACCACGACGGCGAGGTCGAACATTGCTGCCAATCCCACCGTGGCGACGTAGGCGAACTTGCGGTTGGTACTATGTTGGATACAACTCAACAACCAGCCTCCGGCAGCGAATAACGGTAGCCAGCCAGGGACGGTCCAATGAGGTTCGCTGGTGTTGGTCCAGACGCTTAGTATCGAAAACGCAACGAGTGGAATGAAGCCAAGGAAGAACAGCGCCAGGCTGTTTTTCCTGCCCCAGCGCGATAATCTAAGCAGCAACGCAATAGCGGCGATCGATACCAGCACGAAAATGCCGGGAGACAGATACATGGCCTGTCCCGAGAAAAACAGCAGCACGGAATCCAGGTCGAATCCTGCGCCTTTGTGGCGGTCGATCAGGTGATAAAACAGCCCCGCCCAGTCGTGCTCCAGGTTCCAGACCAGTCCCGGCAGGATACCGATGGCCGTTCCGCCTCCTATCGCCATCCAGAAGCCGGGGGCGAAAAATCGGCGGGGAAGGGCGAACAGGACGTACAGCACGATCAAAACCGGCAGGACTACAGCCGTATATTTTGCCAACAGGGCAATGGCGATACCGACGGCAACCGGAATCAGCCAGCCGCGTTTTTCTTCCGTGACCCAGCGATGGATACCTGCTACGGCCATCATCCATCCGGCCATCAGGTGAGGATCAGGAGCGGCGGCGACGCCTCCCAGGAAAAATACCGGCGAAAGAGCGAACAACAACACGGCGGCTCCGGCGGCGCTCCAACTGCGAAATACGCCGTGTGTGAACAGCCCCAGAGACAATCCCGCAACGACGAACGACACCATGGAAAACAGCCGGACGGCGACCTCGGTTTCTCCCCACCAGGACGTTGCCCAACCGATCAGCCAGGCCACGAGCGGCGGATGATCGTAGTATCCCAAGCTGATATCGCGTGACCATGCATAGTAGTAGGCTTCTGCGTCGCCCAGTCCTATTCCTTCAAGTACCCACAGTCGAAAGAGTGTCACGCCTCCCAGTACGAGTAAAATTCCAAGCAGCCAGGCGGGTTGATCCGGTTTTTCCGGTTCTCCCAACAAATCGTCGTAATCGTCCGAAGAATATTCATCCGAAGCGTAGTCATCATACGTGTTCGTATTCGTAGCTGTGGTAGCTTTCGGTCTGGAATCCGTCTGTGGACGCACTTTGGGACGAAAAGCTTCCGGGTACTCGTCATCGTCATAGGTTGTAGCGGCAAGGCTCGGCTCAAGTGCGATATCCGGGCTGGAGACGGAAGAATCGTCGCTAGGTTCCTCTTCGTCTTCCGTTTCCGATTCAGAGTCTTCCTCGTCGCTCGAAGCGTTTTCCTCGGTATCCTGTTGAGCGGCGGACTCTTCCTTTGGCGAAGCGGTTTCGTGGGTTTCACGAACCGGCTCGGATTCGGCCGTTGATTTTCCCAACGAAAAATCGAAATCCTCCTCTTCGGGAGTATCTTTCGCCTTTTCGAGAAACGAATCCACGTCGGATTCCTGAACGGAACCCGTGGTTTCGTCCAGCTGGTTTCCTCGGCTTCGTTTGCCTGTTCGTTTTTGCGGTCTTTTTGGCTTGGATCGCTCAAGGTTTTCCTCTTGCTCGTATTTATTTAAGTGGTTGTATGGGTTTGGTCTTCATCGTCGTCCAGGTCTTCGATGCTGGGGACTTCTCGTTCCTTACCGGAAATCAGCATCAGCATGACTCCGGCGAAAGCCAGTACATATCCGAAATAAATGGTGATTTTCGACCGGCTGTAGTTGATTTTCGCAGCGCTGAGTTCTTCGACTTCTTCTTTCGTCGCCTTTTTATTGTCTAGCGGAACGGCTCCTTGTGGATTTTGAATGTCCTCTAAAATGAGATCCGTTTTGGTTTTTCCGAGGTCACTGTATTTCTGCTCCAGTTGCCCGAGATGCCACTCGGAATACAGCGAACAGAAAATCCCCGTAAGGAGGACGATCAGACCGCGCACGAACCAGGTTTTTCGGTAAAAAGGCGTCTTCATGCCGAATCAGTCTTTCTTCGAACGTTTTTTACGATTCAGAAAACCTCCGCTTGCATCGTTTCCGGAAGTCTCGGAAGTAGTTTTAGTCGTAATTGTGATTGGAGGCAATGTCTGGCTGTCGTTTGTTTTGGAACTACCGTTTTTTTCCGAGTCGGGAGATTCCGAGCTATGCCGGAATTTTACTTCAGCTTTGACCGAAATTTCCAGTTGACTCAAGGCTTTGACCACTTCCTCGGAAACGTTCGTAGCCTGGAGAAACTGGGAAACTTCGCGCCCGATCAGGTTGACGATATCGCTTTTCGTCCGATCGATCTGCGTCATGAAGTAGTTCATCAACTCTTTGGGAAGAGTCAATTCTCCCACGATCGAACGCACGTTGTCTTCGGTCGAACTGATAACTCCTTTGCCTTTGTTCAGGAATTTTCTCAGCAGACCGGCGTCCTCCTGACTTAGTTTCGTTTTGATTTTGGCAAGATCCACATTGATGTCGGAACTTTCTTTTTCCTTTTGAGACATTTTCCTCACCATTTCCGGTTGGGTTCGTTTGTGGCTGTTCGTTGCCGTTCCAACGTTTTTACACCGAAGTCGAGATCCTGGAAGAAAAATGTCTTCCACGCGACCAGGAAAATTTGCACAAAAGACTGCAAAACACAGCAAACCGGAAGAATTTCATGGCGTTCAACGAAATTTTTTGTACAAACAGCTTGGAAAGTCAGTTGTATAAAAATCGTGAAACAATTGAAAAATCAACAGGTTGCACGTCGATGCAGGTTTCTCGCAAAACCTCAGGGCTTGCGGAAGAGCACGCGCCGGAAACGGAAATCTCCGTATAGTCACCAAAACGTCCATTCATTATAGCAAGTTGGAGAGGATGGGGCAAAGTTTCCCTGTATTTCTAGCGTTTAACTTTGGCTTCTACCCGCTCGATGAACGTGGTGTCGTAGCAGGTCCGGTTTTCCGTGTTGTTGGCCAGACAGTCTTCCTTGCTGAAAATATCGCAATCGTCGAGTTGGAGTGACGAGGGGTTGTCCAGGTAGGTTACACGAATGCGGCTGCAGGTCGAACGCGGGAAGTCCCCGACGGGCAAGCGCTTGACACCCGCGCAAAAAACGCCGACTTCTTCGTCGTCAACGTTCAGTTTCACCATAAATTCCGATTGGTTGCTGATCTCTAGCCGATAGCGATCCTCGGGAGGATCCCACAGAAGGTCATTTTCTTCGATGCAATAGTTTTCACAACCCAATAGTGTGAAAAGTAGAAACAAACAGGACCAAAAGATTCCAAAATGACGCATTGGTGAAAAATTGGCTTTGGATTAGAGGGACGACGTGAAACGGTTGAGCATCAGCCCGACTTTCTGTATGAATGCCCGTTTGCTGAAAGGTTTTGGGAGGAAGTCGTCGTGTGCCGTCAAATATTGCCCAATGACTTGGCCTGCCGTTTGAGGATCGTCCAGCAAAATGATGGGTGTATAGGCCAGTTGAGGGGTTCTTCGAACGGTCTGCACCAGATCGTATCCGCTTAGTAGCGGCATTTCGATGTCGGTGACGATGATGCTCGGTGCCAAGGCCATGGCCAGTTCCACGCCCTGTTGTCCATCAACAGCCGTGATCGGTTCCACGCCGATTTGAATCAAAAGATCCTGCAAGGCTTTGCGCCAGCGGGGATCGTCATCTACCACAAGCACACGATGAACGTATGCGCCTGGCTCGGTGGAATAATTCGTTTCCGATCCGGGTGAGTTTTGCTGCTCGTAAGGGTTATAATTTGCCTGGTTTTGTGGATCGTAGAGGGCAACGGCACCCCAGCTTTGCAAGGGATTCTGCTGGTTGCAGTACGGGCAATGAGTCCATTCCTCGTGAACGGGCGCTCCGCAACTGGAACAGGGGTAATACATGGCGTGACCGCAACTGGGGCAGTTGATCATACCCTCGGTCATCGGTGTGCCGCATTGGCTGCAAAACTGGAAATTCTGTGGTGTTTGCTGAACGGGTTCCGGTTCGGGACTTGAGTAATACGGATGCTTGGCATCCACTTTCATTTCATTGGAATCCAGATAATTGGCGTCGAGCGAAACCGGTTGGCTCGCACTGGGAAGCGGATATTCCGGTTCCGTCTGTTCCTGCGGCGATGGAGCCTCTGCCGGTAACTCTTCCTCCAACGTATCCAGTTCGTCGTCGTCCTCTTCCTCTGGCATCGGTTCCTTGGTCTTTTCTTTCACCGATTGTACGAGGTTGATATCCGGTTCGCTTCTGGGAACGGGACTGTCATCCACCGACGTGCTGGAGTACAGGTTGAGCAGGTCTTCCGGGGCCAGCATTCCGGCGAGCACGTATTTGAATCCCTGGTCGAGCAGAGTGGGAAAACCCTTTCGTGACGCCATTTTGCGGATTGCCATGTAATCCGCACCATCGCGGATTGCGTTCTGGATCTCGTCGTCCAGGTGAATCATTTCGTACAAAATGACTCGACCTCGGTGTCCCGAAAGCTTGCAGCGCGGACACCCCTTGGCGGCGTAAAACGTGACGCCGGGGGAGTATTTCAGTCCCAGAAGGCTCATGGCGGCTTCCGGTGACGGATGAGGAATTTTGCACATCGAACACAGAGGAACGATGGATCGATGGAACAGAATCAACGAAAGCCCCTGGGCGATGCGATAATCGTTGATTCCCATTTCCCGCAGGCCATTGAAGAATTTATCCGGTGTGGCGCTTCGGATGGTGCCCAAGACCGTCCGTTCGGCTCCTTCGTGCTGTGCCAGAATATAGGAAAGCGCTTCGGTTTCCTTGATGGGGTCCACGACGATGGTGCGTGCTTTGCGCTTGATTTCGTCGGTAACGACCTGAACCTGGGACCGTTTTTCCTCGGACATGTTGAAGGTGATGAAATTTTTACGCTCGGCCACTTCTTTGCCGAGGATCATCACCGATCGTTTTTGGGGAGCTACCACCGGACGCAGCGCAACGCTGACAGAGGTGCTTTTGCCGGAATACGGAGGACCGACGAACAGCATGGTGGCACTCGACAGGAATTCCTCGTCTGATATTTTCTGCCGCAATGTCGGTGGCATTCCCAACTGTTCGATGGTTCGTTCGCTGACTGCCTCCCGAACGAGCCGCATACTTGCGATGGGACCGAGATGGGAAACGCTGAAGGTCAGGACGGCGATGAACCGTTCCTCTCCATAATCGATTTTAAAGCCGGTTTGCTGGAATCCGTTGAGTTGGTCGATGGGTAAGCCGCTGAGACGGAAGACCGATTCGAAAAGTCCCTGTTCGGAGACGCGATCCATGCGCAGAAGAACTTCCGATCCTTTTTCACTATGTGCCGATACTCGGATCTGTTTGCCGCGAGTGGCGAATCGGACTTCGGTCTGGCCTTTGATCAAGGCGGATTCGATCGCTTTGGCGACTGTTTTATCCGCCTCTTTGGGTTCTGGGGAAAGAGACCAAAGGTCATTGGTATTCAAGGGTTTGGCATCAGCGACCAGTTTGTTGAGATTGATCGAATGCAGGCCGACACGCTCTCCGACTTCGTAAAACCGATGCAGGAAAAAGTCGATGTCTTCCCAGCGTGAAAGGAACGGGCGAATGCGTGTTCCCAGAGCAAACTCGACGGCATTGGTGTCATCGAGGTTCCTCGGTTCGGCGAAAGCTACCTGAATCTCGTTGAATTTTCGTCCGAAAGGAATGCAGCGTTGTTTTTCAGCCACATCCTGAGGGAGCAGCAGCAGAACGGAAGGATCGATTTGAGCTGTAAAAAGGTCGATGTACGGAATTTCCCAGAATTCCGCGAGGCTTTCCATGATCGAGCTTTCCTCGACCAGCCCCAGACGGACAATCGCCTCGCCGATTCGTTCCCCATACCGGGCTTGTCGTTCCAGTACGGCGAGCATATCCGATTCTTTGATCCAACCGCGACGGACCAGGAATTCACCGAATTTCAGCGGAGCTTTTTTTTCAGGGCTCATCGCGTCTCCTTTAGGAAACACTCGTATGCATGGGAAACACTTTTTCGAGAGCTTTCGTTTCCCCTCAATGATCGTCCATATTCATCCATTCTACATCATTTTTAAACGGTTTCAAACAAACCCCTGCCTATTTGTTGGCAATGGGTTTGAAGTTGTTTGCCAAAACCGCAGCAGGTCGGATGATTCTTCACCCGACCTGCTAAAACAGCGAATTTTCCTAGGCCATGGTGGCAAGCATTAGAGCTTTTTGGGCATGGAGACGATTTTCGGCCTGCTTGAAGACATAGCTTCGGGGATCGTCTACTACGTCTTTGGTGATTTCCTCGTCGTAATGGGCCGGGAGACAGTGCAGCACCATCGAATCGGGAGCCGTCACGTTGAGAACGTCCATGTTGATCTGATAGTCGCGGAAAATGGCTTTTCGTTCCTCTTTTTCCTTTTCCTGACCCATGCTGGCCCAGACATCGGTATACAGGACATTCGCACCTTTCGCCGCTTCCATGACATCGTGGGCGACTTCGATATGAGAGCCGGTTTTTTGTCCCACTTCACGGGCCATGTCCATGGCTTCCGTTTTGGGATCGTAGCCTTCAGGACAGACGCAGGTGAAATGCATTCCCATTTTGGCGCAACCGATGGCCAGCGAGTGAGCCATGTTGTTGCCGTCGCCGATGTAGACCATCGACAGTCCCTTCATATGGGAGCGGGTTTCGTAGATGGTCAGCAGGTCGGCCAGTACCTGGCAGGGGTGGTTGAAGTCGGTCAGGCCGTTGATCACCGGTACTGCGGAATACTTCGCCAGTTCCTGCACCGCCTCGTAACTGAATGTCCGCGCCATGATGCCGTTGACGTAGCTCGACAGCACGCGAGCGACATCCTCGACGCTTTCCCGCTTGCCAAGACCGATCTGGTCGGGACCGAGATAGATGGCATGGCCTCCCAACTGGTACATACCCGTTTGAAAACTGACCATCGTTCGTAACGACGGTTTTTCGAAAATCATCGCCAGCGTTTTTCCGGCGAGCAACGGATGAGCCGTACCGGTATAGACTTCCTGTTTCAGTCGGTCGGCGAGGTGTAGCAACTGGCGGATTTCCTCGGCCGACCAGTCGTACAGCGTGATCATGTGTCGGCCTTTGAGATTGATGGTCATTCTTTCACTCCGTGAGATTTTTACGTGAAAAGGTTCGAAAATTTCCTTTTCGTTCCAAAATTTACTGGCCGCTTTCCTGTACGCAGTCACCGGCAACCAGTTCGTAGCCATCGGCGCATTCGGTACAGTTGGCACCGGTCCAGCCGTCGGCACAAGTACAACTGATCGTGTCGCCGTCGTCCGCACACTCGCCGTGACTGTTGCAGCTAGTGGCGAGGCAGTCGGAATCGGCGATGCATTCCTGATCGTAATGGTAGCCGGGGGCGCAGCTATCGCAGTATTGTCCGGCGTAGCCATCGTGGCAGGCACAGACGATGATTCCGCCTTCGTCCGTGCATACACCATGACCGGAACACGAAGCGGGACCGCAGAATTCGTCGATCAGGCACTCTCCGCCGAGTTCGTGGTAGCCGTCATCGCAGGTTTCGCAATATTGTCCGGTGTAGCCGTCGTGACACGCGCAGACGACGTATCCGCCCTCTACGGTACAATCGCCATGGCCACCGCCGCAACTGGTGGGCAGACAGGCTTCATCGATTTCACAGGCATCCTGGCCGTCGATTTCATGGTACCCTTCGAGGCAGTTGCCACAGGCTGCGGTCTCGTCGGGTTGATCGACGCATTCTCGGTACAAAGCCGCACATTCCGTATTTCCACGGCAGGCGGAATCGTTCTCGAAGGTGATCGTCAAGTCGTACTCGCCAGCGGAATAGGTTTCCCCGACGGGATAGTAGCTGTCTACACTGAAGAAAAAGAGTCCATCCTCTGCGACGGTTAGACCTGTCATAGATTCAGCGAGATCCGGGGGGTCCGTTTCGCCATTGCCGTCCACACCGGCGACACAGGCATTTTCGAGGCTACATTCGGGGAGAAGGAACAGGGCCGCGGGGTCGAATTCCGTGGTTGGAGTGACGGTGACCGACACAACATCCCCAGCGTACAGTTGAATCATATAGGTTCGTTCCGGACCGTCTACCGGCCATTGGAAACAGGAATCGGATGCCGAGGTGATCGAAACGTCGTTGCCTGCGCCGACGGTGCTGTCGTGAACCTCGAACGTGTTGTTTTCGTCGAATTCCACGATGGCGTCTACGCAGGAAGGCACGCATTGATTATTCAACAGGCGGTAGCCATCCAGGCATTCCGAGCAGAATTGCCCGTCGAATCCAAAATCGCAGGTGCAGGTAGGAACGGCTTCGACGAGTGCGCAGGTGCCGTGGAACGAGCAGGTTTCCGGGCGGCAGGTTGTGTCGATCATGCAGGTGCCACCATCGAGGTGATAGCCGTAGCTGCATTCACAGGTATAGTTCTCTCCAGCCGTAATGCAACGCTGTTTTCCCACGGTGGTGCAGGGATTGGGCAGACAGGGATCGGTAGTGCATCCACCCATACCGTCGGCATGGTAGCCGCTTGCTTCATCGCAGGTGTTGCAGGCGTCGCCCAAATAACCATCGTAGCAGGCGCACTCTGTGGCGTGATTGACGACCGAACAGTCGCCGTGACCGTGACAGGTATCGGACGTGCAAACGGCCTCGAGTTGGCATACGCCATCGTTGTCTTCGTAATAGCCGTCATCGCAGAGACAGACAACGCCGGCTTCAGCAGTCCAGGTGCAGACGCCTTTGTTGGCTTTCGTGCACTGGTCTATCGTCCATTGACATTTATCCTGGGTGCAGATGCCGGATTCACCCGTGCCGCCCCATCCGTTGGCAAAATCGCAATCCTGGCAGTTGTCGCCCTTGTACCCTTCCACGCATTCGCAGATCGCCGTGCCGGAAGTGTCGTCGCAGCGTCCGTGACTGTTGCAGAACTCTGCCGTACAGTATTCGGCTTCTACACAATCGCCGGTGTCGGTATCTTCGACATATCCCGTGTCGCAGAGACAAACGTAGTCGCTGCCATTGGCCTGGCAGGTGGTTTTGTTCGTTCCTTTGCAGGGGTTTGGGTCGCAGGGGTCGGTTTCCGGTTCGAGTTCCGGAAGATCGAGGTCTTCGTCCCCGCCGGTGACGTCCTGTTCTACAAGATCCTGATCGCCGACGTTTACGGTCGTGTCCCCGCTACCGCAGCCGAAAGCGAAAAGAATAAAAAATGCAGTGAAAACAAAGGGGTAGGCGAAAGATGACTTGGTACTCATGGATTTTCCTCCATTGTCATAGAAAAAGCATTGTGACGAGTGCAACTATAATGAAAGACGTTCCATATTGCAATTTGGAAAACGCCGATTCTCATAGCTTTGTGGAAAATCAAAAGAACGTTTTGTTGGAGTGGCTTTTTTTCACCGAAACGTGGATGGTTCGGGTAAAGTAGATTTCGATAGGAAGATTGTTTGAAGGAGTGGATTGGTGAAACTTACGATACTGGGTTGCGGAACGTCCACAGGCGTGCCGATCGTCGGTTGTGATTGTGCCGTGTGTTCGTCGGATCGCAGTGAAAACAAGCGTTTGCGCACCAGCGCGCATCTTCGTTTCGACGACGGGATGGAAATTCTCATCGATACGGGGCCGGATTTGCGGCAGCAGGCGTTACAATATGGGGTACGGATTCTCGAAGCGGTGTTGATCACCCATTTGCATGCCGACCACATTGCCGGAATCGACGAAATCCGCGTGCATAACTACTTGAAAAGAGGGGCTATCGATCTGTATGCCTTGCCGGAGCACATCGCGGAAATTCAGAGGCGTTTCGACTACATCTTCAAACCGTCGATTCAGCGTGGCGGCGGCAAGCCTAATATTATCTGCCACGACGTGGAGGGTTCTTTCCATGTGAAAGGAATCGAAGTGATTCCCGTACCGCTTTTGCACGGAAAACTCGCGTGTCTCGGATGGAGAATCGGGTGCTTGGCCTATTTGACGGACGTTAGTCAAATTCCCGAAACCTCGTATGAAAAACTTCACGATCTTGATTTGTTGGTTATCGGTGGGTTGCGCTGGACACCGCATTCCACCCATTTCAGCGTGGAACAGGCGGTGGAACATGTGGAAAAAATCGCGCCGAAACGGGCGATTATCACTCACATGGGCCATGATCTGGATTACGAAAAGGTGCGAAATCATCTACCCGAAACCATTCAACCCGCCTACGATGGAATGACGTTCATGTTGGAGGAGCCGGAGCGAAAAGCATGAACGGATTGTTTGGACCTGGAACTTTCATGAGGATCGTAGCGAGACGCCGAAAACCGAAGAGCTTTCATGAAGTTGGAGCGATTTTCACCCGCAGGCATACTGAACTGTCTGTCGAGGATGAAAATCGGGAAACGAGTGAAAGATCGAGGGTTTTCAAGTCGTAGTAGATTCTTCATGAATTATTCAGGTCAAGAACGTCGAATTCTTGAGAAGACCGCTTTAAGACGGGGTGCATGATGCTTTCATTTCGTTTGTGGATTGTCACATTGTTTTTTCTCTGGGCTATTCCCGGAAATGTCTGGTCGACCACCCTGTTGAAACTGAGTTTCGAGGATCTCGTGCGGACCAGTCCGGTAATCGTTCGAGCCGAGGCTCTAGGGAATGAAACGACAACGGATGCCGCAACCGGCAGAAGCCACATTCTGACCACTTTCAAAGTTCTCGAAACCCTACGTGGAACGGTGGGAGAAACCCTCACCGTGCGGCAGCTTTCCGGGTTTGGGAAAACGCATTCCATGAAACTGCCGGGTAACACTACGTTTTCGATAGGTGATGAAGTTGTGTTGTTCCTCTTTCAGCGTTCCGAGGAAGGGCAGGTGTATTTCCTGCGGGGAATGACTCAGGGGCGGTTCCAGGTGAACCAAGATCCCGATTCGGGAAAAAAGCTTGTTCGTCGTTCTCTGAACAATGTGCGCCTGATGCAATGGAATCTAAAAAAGTCAGCAGCCGAAACCGAAGCCGACGAGCCACAGACGCTGGACGTTTTCCGGAAGAAAATCGAAAGGGTGTTGCAATCCGATGGTTCCTCCGCACAGTAGACGAAAAATGGAAGCAAGTCGTAACCGTATGAAAAGAAAGAGATTTTCGATAGTCATTCAGTGTCTTTCGGTGTTGCTGGCCTGTCTTGGGATGTGTTTTCCTTCGGTGTGGGGCTACGAACGGATCGTGGTCGAATCCGAAGAACAACCTTACCTGTTTTGGGAGGACGCTGCGTTTCCACTCGTATGGTACCTGGATGAAGACGGCAGCGACGATCTGGATTTCGACCTGTTGGAAGACGTTTTGAAAGGCTCGTTTCAAACCTGGCAAAACGTAAATTGCTCGTATTTTTCCCATCAGTATGGAGGACCGATCGATAAGCAAGTAAGCGATTTCAATGCGTTTTCCAGAGAAGCCGATGGCACGAACCTGTTGATTTTCACCGAAAGCGACTGGCCCGCCGAATGGGATGGAGCGATTGCCATTACCGTACCGATGTTTTATCCAAACTCGGGGCGTGTTTTGGAAATCGACATGATTTTCAATGGGCAGGATTTTTCCTGGAGCACGGACCCGGGTGGTGTTTCTGGAAAGATGGATGTGGCGAACATCGCGACCCACGAAATCGGCCATTTTCTGGGGCTGGATCACAGCGAGAGTCTCGCCGCAACCATGTATTATTCCACTTCGACAGGTTTGACTGTAGCCTCCACGCTAAGTGCTGACGATATTCAAGGCGTATGTGCGATTTATCCTGTTGAAGGCGAAAACGGCGCGTTTTGCGAAGCGGATGAAGATTGCAACGCCGCACGCTGTATCGAGCACGAGGCATCGGGAGGGAAGGTCTGTGCTTCCAATTGCATTTGCGATACCGATTGTCCGGCCTACCTGGGGTGTGAGTCCGGGTCGTGCCTGCCTCCTGTCGCCGGTGATCGGGTGATGGGAGAATCCTGCCGGGATTTGTTGGAATGCCAAGCCGATCTGTCCTGTGTCGTCAATGCTATCGGGGAAGAAGGATATTGCACGAGTAGCTGTTCCGATGACGATCCTTGTCCCGACGGCTGGTTTTGTCGTGCCGCCAATGTGGGGTGGTTTTGCTCCTCGCTGGCTCCCGAACCGATCAATGCGGGAGATGTTATTGATATTACTGAGGTTTCATTCGAACCGACAAACCCCGCTTCCGGGGATAACGTGACGGCTACGGTTGCGGTGGAACTTCCCGACGATGTTGAGAATGTGGAATACCGCTTTTTCCTGCGCCATCATGACGATTGGGAGCCGTTGCAGACCTACGGTGATTCCTCGAGCTTGACCTTTGTTCCGTCTTCGGTGGGAAATTGGCAGCTTCGTGCGGAAGTCCGCCGGGTAGGAGCCGATTCCTGCTACGAAACCAAAGAAATTGTAGGACTGACGGTGTTGCCCGGAATCGGCAGTGATCCGACGGACGGCGACATTGAAGAAAACGATTCAACGGAAACATCCTCATTTTCCAATAATGGAGGCTGTTTCGGTCGTCAAATGGATGTTGGCGGTGGGTGGGGAGTCGCCCACTGGGTGGTCTTTGGCATGATGTTCTTGTGGCTTTTTCGGCGAAAACAGGTGGAAAAAGGGAAAAATCGACAAAAAATGACCCAAAAGATAAAAAACTAGTTGATTTTCCTGAAAATTGTGATATAACGTTGCGCAACATAGCGAAACTCTATTCTTTTTATGGAGTTTCGAAGACTGGCACGAATTCTGACGGCGATTCGATGACCACCGTACTTACGGGAAATGTCACATCCGCATCAATCCCCAGTTCCCTTTCGGGAAAGTCCAGTCGGTTCGAGAATGATTCGGTATTTGTCCAAAAAACGAAGGTTGACCCTTTTTTCGTTAAACGCAAACAGGGCTTTCAAGGAGGACATCAAGTATGCAGATCCAATTTAAGGTTGGCGACAAAGCGGTTTATCCGGCCCATGGAGTCGGACAGGTTACGAGCATTGAAAACAAGGAAATCGCCGGCCAGAAGTGCAAATTCTACATCCTGAAGCTGATGGACAACGACATGACGATCATGGTGCCGACCAACCGAGTAACGACGGTGGGGCTGCGGCATGTCACGCCCAAGCAACAGGTGGATGAAGTTTATAAAATTCTCAAGCGTAAGCAAAAACCTCTCGACCGCCAGACTTGGAATCGTCGATACCGCGAGTACATGGAAAAAATCAAGACCGGCAGCATTTATGAAATCGCCGAAGTCATGCGCGACCTGTACCAGTTGAAAAACGGCAAGGATCTTTCATTCGGCGAGCGTCGAATGCTGGATATGGCCAAAGGACTGCTGGTTAAGGAAATCTCGATTGCCAAGCGCAAGGAAGAGGCCGACATCGAGAAGGAAATCAACAACCTGCTCACCCGTGGCCGCGCCAAGATCAAGGTGGTTGCCACCGTCGAGTAATCGAATGAACCGGAGGCTTTCCGCTCTCCGATAGAAGATTAAAACCCGCCGTTTAGGCGGGTTTTTTCATGGCCCAAAGAAAACCCCGATCCAAGCGGATCGGGGTTACATGTTTGGAATTGCAGGAGATTATTGTTCGAGCAGTCTGTCTCGTTCCTGATTCCACGCGGCCCATTCGGTTTTTTCGATGGACGATTGAGGATCGAACGAGGCCGGCTCGGATAGTTCGCCGTTGGCGGCGACGCGGATTTCCTGCAAGGCCTTGGCCAGCAGTTCTTCGTACTGGCGTTTGGTGACCTGGCGCGGACCGGGAACTTCCACTCGGTTGGCTTTGGTATGGCCTTTTTTCTGGTAGATCGGGGCGTTCGAGACCGCAACGGCTCCGGTATAAACCTTGACCACCGTTACGTCGTTGTCGGCCCGGTCCACCCGGAAAATCGTTCCGCGCACACCGGCGACCGCGTTGTCCGTTTCCACTTCAAACTTGGAGTCCGATCCGATGGCTTTGGACACGTTGGCCCAGATTTTTCCGGCTTGCAGTTTGATGCCTACGTCGCGTTTTTTGCCCTTTTTATCCGCCAGCAGGCTGCGCATGCGGACTTTGGAAGACGGCGCTACCCGAATAATCGAACCGTCGGGCAATTTGATTTCCACTTTGGATTTCTCGCCGGTGGAAACGTAGTGCTTTTTCGTAAGCTTATCGCCGACTTTCAATGCCTGGGTTTTACCTTTACGACCTTGTTGAATTTCGGCCTTGCCCTCGACGAAAGTCACTTCGGCGGTCGGCTTATCTCCTGCCCATACCTGCAACGATAACACAACCAGTCCAAGCACGATCAGCGTAGTCCAGAGAACCGGTCGGCTCAGGGTAGGTTTTGGATTCATGGTTTGCCTCCTTGATCAACCTTGTCTAAATCATTACGATTTAGCGGCTGATTTTGACTTTCATCCGGTTGGCGGTTTTTTCCAGGATCTCGAATTTGAGATCGAACTTCTTGCCGGTCAGTTCCGCCGCGAGGAAGTCGGATTTACCATCGAAGAATACATCCAGCATGGCTCCGTCTTTACGCATCCGACGTTCGGTGACGCCTTTGACGCCGCGAACCATGTTCTGAAGGATCTGCTTGAGCAGTACGAGATCCTGATAGCCGGTGATTCCGGTCACGTCGAGGGTAATGGTTCCGACGCTGCTGGCCCATTTTTCGGCCAGTTTTTCTTTCAATTTGCCGGACAGTTTGACGGCGGCTTTTTGCAGGGCTTTGGTCCCGGCGGTCGAGGCATTGATGTGCGCCGCAGCAGCATGGGTGCTGGCGGTGAGCAGAATCTGCCCGTTGTCGGCGTTGATGACCCGCACGTTGACATCGGCTTGTCCCGATTGCAGTCGGACGCCTTCCATGACGTTTCCGGCGTTGGTGGCCACGGCTTGACCCAACACAATGACTTGAGCGTCGGTCAGGTCGCTGATCTGACGGGCGGCCTGTACCTGGGCACCACTATCGGCGGCCATCAGTCCGGCGGCCATCGATTCGGTGACACGTCCGCTGAGCACCTGCGGGTCCACGAAGGTGAAGCCGATGGGGGACAATTCGTCGATGAGCTTGTTTTCCACAGCGCTCATCGAAAAGACCATCGCCGCGCCCTGAAGGGCTTTCTGGTCGATGTTCTGCTCGGAAATCAGGAGCAGCATTCGGGGGAATTCCTTGCGTTGGACAATCCCCGCCAGGATGCTGTCGAGATCTTTTTTCAGAGCGCTTTTGGCCACGGTGGCTTCCACGTCCACGATGAACACGCCATCGGAAACGCGCTCGGAGAGCACACGGTGCTTTTGCACGTACCCACGCGATTGCGCGTAGATTTTGTCTTCGACCGTGACGAAGTTGTCCACGAGTGTGGAGCTGCTGACCAACGTGCCAGCCACCTGTTCGACTGCTTTACGCAGGGCGTCCTCGATGGCTTTGTCTTTGGCCAGGGCTTTGTCGTTGTTAAAAATAACACCTTCACCCTTGACTTTTATCGTTTGCGCGTCCTGGGCCATCGCAACGGCTTGAGTCATCACCGCCAATGCCAGGAACGCCGCCAATACCTTGAAAACCTGTTTCATTGCATCTTCTCCTTGAAAGGCTCGGAATTGCGTTCAAAATTCACCGCCGTGGCGGAATTACTTGGTGACGATGATGACTTTGCCCTCTTTGAGGACCGGGGACATCATGGCCAATTGACGGACTTTCTCGGCGTCCGTCTTGCTGATGGTCAGATCTACGCCGTTAGCGCTTTTCATCGCCGTGACGACCATCGGGTTGCTGGCAACCAGATCGTTTTTCATCGCCAGTTGCTGGCTGTTCAGGTAGGTAGCCACGCCATTCGAAAAATCGCCCTCGATGCTGTCTGCGCTGTAAACGGTTTTTCCGTCTTCATCCAACAGTTTGGGGGCAACGGCCGGTTTCAGGTCGATGCCTTTGGCGACGACGATCAGGCCGGTCGGACCCTGGGCCGCTTTCGGGGCTTTGGGGTGCTGCGCGGGGGCGGCACCGGCTTTGGCTTTTTCACCCTTTTGGGTCATGGCGACGGCCTGGGCCGGATCGCTGGGCTTGGGTACGTCGTTCGGCAGTTTCGCCGGGCGGAGCATGGCCTGGGTCAATACGCCGTCGAGGGGAACTTTCACGTCTACCTGAACGCCACCGTCCGAGTAGTACCGGATGTTGACGACGCTCCAGTTTTTGATCACGCCTTGGACCGAAGCCGCAATTTTGGCGTTGCCTTGCATGGCGTCACCGGCGGTGCCTTGAGCATCCAACTGAATGCCTTTGACGACTTCGAGCGCCTGGCGCAAGGCCATCATTTTGGCGGCGCGTTCCGCTCCGAGGCGGGCCTGCGCGGCGTTCATGGCCCGGTTCGGACCTTCCAGGTTAGGGGCACCGTCACCCGTGAAGGTGATCACTTTCTGGGTCCAGTTGACTTTTCCCTTCCCGGCCTGGGACACGACGTCCTCGGCTCCAGCCGGAAAAGCGAACAGCAACAATGTTGCCGCCAGAACCCAAATTCCGAAAAATTTCTTCATCTTGTCATCCTCCTCCGCCTTGCGGTAGAACCGTGTGCGAAAATCGACCGTCAAAACCCTCAAACGAGTTGTCTGTTATCTCTACCCATTTACTTCGCTTTTTCACTCGCTGTCAACCTGAAAATCCAAGAAAACCGGGAAGTTGACTACAATTCACTTCCTTTTTTCTTTCATGGATCGATTTGGTACTCACCTTCATAGACCCATAAAGAGGAAGAATATTCACAAATTTTTACGAATCATCTGCAATAAAATGACAGATATTTGCATCAGGGATCTGAAAAAGAGTCAGAGACTGCCATCGGAAGGCTGAGTCCAACGATCGTCCAGAAAACGTAAGCGATTTCACCGTCTTGCAGCGAGTTGTGGAAAAGCGCACATAAATGGTAGCAAACCATGGCGGCCAGCAACCCTCCAAAGTATCCTCGTCGTTTCGGATTTTGTTGAATCGCCCTCCCCAGCGACATCATCAGCGACAACCCGAACAGTCCCCACGCTAGCGCCAAAAGCGGTCCGCCGCCGACGAGCATCGAGAGAGCATCGCTATGCGTACCGGAACGAACCTTGACCGGAATCCGGGTGGCTTCGAAATCCGCAGCGGCTTCCCAGGCGAAACGTCCGTAACCTATGCCTCCGGGATGGTCGATGAGCTGCGCACCGGCCACGGCTAGGATGGTCTGACGGTCTTCCAGGCCGAAACGCTGGGTTGCCTGAAGAAGTCGTTCTCTGGAGGGGGGAAACAAGAGCAAAAAGATGAGAATGCAACCTATGGAAATCCAAAGAAATTTTCTGTTTTTTCCTGCGATGGTTCCAAGCACCGCCGCTCCGGCCAGTCCTCCCAGCCACGCTGCACGCGAAGGACAGAGCAACACGGAAGCGCTCGAAACGACCAAGGCCGAAATTCCAAGTGTTTTCAACTGTTTCGAGGATGTATCCAGCAAGCGTCCCCCAAGCATTAGCAGCAAAAGCATGGTAACCGTGGCGTAAGTATGGTGGCGATTGAAGCCACCGATAATCGCATAGTTGCTTTGGGAAACGGGAGATAGATAGGTGGCGGGATGGCCTGGGCGCATCAGGTCCACCCCGGTGAACGTTTGAACGAGACCGTATCCGCCGACAATCATCAACAGGACCGCCAGCAGTTTCCACGGTCCTTCCCGCTCCAGTTGGGGACGAAGTCCGAAAACACTCAACGGCAGCACTGCGACCATCACCCAGAGTCCGAAACTTCGTTCGGCCTCGAAAGGTTTTCCTAAAGCCGATAGCCAGGACAACCCCACGAGCAGCAGCCAGGAAAGCAGCATATTCCAGGGAATTCGGTGCGATGAAAACGGCTGCTGAATTTTGAAAATATCTTGAAAAAACAAGGATTTGGAAAATACGTCGAGAAGCACGAAACAAAGCAGTCCAGCAAGTGCGAAGGCTTGATCGAACCAAAGGCTCCAGGCCAGGCTTGCCCACAGTCCAAGCGCACAGATTTTGAACAGTCGTTTCATGGTCGTCCGATTGTTTCGAGAAACCCCATGGTTCACTACAACTCGAACCTAACATAGGTTGCAAGAAATTCGGAAGGTTCCCTCCAAAAGCAGGATACAATCCTGTTCCAATTTTGAGACGTGACAAAGTCCTGAACGGATTGAAGTTCTGATTTTTTGCAAGAGGCTCATTCGTAAAAAAAATAAAAAGTTGCGTTTTTTGGAAATAAACGCGGCCGGTTTTTTGTTTACCGCAGTCAGCAAACATTGTATACGCAAGGACAACTAGCGCCATGTATGGATAATCAGAGGAGAATCCGATGATTTCAGTTCAAGAACTGACGAAGGAGTACGGACTCGTCAAGGCTGTGGACAACATTTCCTTCGAAATACAAAAGGGGGAAATTTTGGGTTTTCTCGGGCCCGAACGGTGCCGGAAAAACCACCACAATGAAGATTTTGACCGGCTACGTGACGCCTACATACGGCAGCGTCAAGGTCAAGGATATGCAGGTTTCGACCCATCCGATGGAAATCAAGCGGTTGATCGGTTACATGCCGCAGAGTTTTCCGTTGTATGAAGACATGATGGTCATCGATTACCTGCGCTTTATCGCGGAAATGCGGGAAATTCCACCTTCTAAGCTACGTAGTGCGTTGAGCCAGTCGGTGGAAGTCTGCGGCCTGGAGGATGTCCTGGGACGGTCCATTTACGAACTTTCCCACGGATATCAACAGCGTGTCGGATTGGCACAGGCACTGATCCACGATCCGGAAATTCTCATTCTCGACGAGCCGACCTCCGGTCTCGACCCGAACCAGATTCGTGGTATCCGCAACCTGATCAAGAGCATCGGCGAGGAAAAAACCGTCATCCTGTCTACGCACATTCTTCCCGAAGTCACCGCGACCTGCAACCGGGTGGTGATCATCAACGACGGGAAACTGGTGGCCGATGGGACTCCCGACGAATTGACGGCCCGCGAGCAGGGTGCCGCTCGTATTACGCTGACTCTCGACAAAGCGTACGAAGACGCCGCCAAGATCTTGCAGTCGGTTGATTTCGTCAAGAATGTTCAGGAGTTGGGTGGTCCCGGTTCCGAGTCCCGCTACCTGATCGAAGCCCAGAAAGGGCAGGACATTCGGGCGAAAATCTTCCAATGCGCCGTTTCCAATCAATGGGTGGTGCTTGAAATGAGCGTCGAGCAAGTCAGCCTCGAAGACATTTTCCAGAAACTGACCCAATCCGATGCAGGCCGTTCGGAGGCCGCCTGAGGGCGGAAGCGAAAGATAAAGGAGTGCGAATCATGAAATACGCCGTCCCGTCGGCCATGCTGCTGGCCAACCTGGTTATGGCTCTGATCACCGCCACGATGTGGGATCTGGATGCCTCGCTGGGAGCGTTTCTCTTCTTTACCGTTTTTCTCGTGGTATGCGAATCGTCTTTCCTCGTGCTGCTGCTCGAAATCGCAGGATTGGGCAAGACCGATCCCGAGTTGGAAGCCAAGGAAGAATGGATTGCCCGAGCACCGTTTGCCAGCCAGCTTTCGGCAGCATTCGGCAAACTCGCCATAGGATCGCTTACGATCTTCGGCCTGTTGCTTGTGTTCCACATGATCGTTCAAGGAATCCTGCGGGCCGCCGAGGTGAACACCGCCGGAACGCTCGGGCTTGCGCTTCAGATCGTCTCCCATGTCATCGGATTGATCGGTGGTGTGCTGATGATGCTGCATGGGCATAAGTTGGCGAAATGGCGACCGGTTTCCACGTCGCTGTTCATTTTCCGTAAGGAATTCATCGCTTATTTCCATTCTCCTGTCGCCTACATTGTTATCTCGGCCTTTTTGCTGGTGATCGGCTTCCTGTTCTTCCAGCAATTTTTCCTGGCCGGGCAGGTGTCGTTACGGCCGATGTTCTCGATGATCGCCGTCGCTTTCGTTTTCATTTCCCCTGCCATCACCATGCGATTGATCGCCGAGGAAAAACGGGCCGGAACCATCGAATTGCTGATGACCCTGCCGGTCGGACCTGCGCAGATCGTTATCGGTAAATATCTTGCCGCGTTGGGGTTGATTGCCGTGGCGCTTTTGTTAACCCTGCCGTATGCTCTGACGGTTTCCTCGATGGGCAACCTCGATTGGGGAGCCGTCGTCGGCGGATACATCGGCTTACTGTTTTTAGGGGCTTCCTACCTTGCCTTGGGTACGTTGTGCTCGACCTGGACCAACAGCCAGATCGTCGCCGTGATCCTGGGTTGGGTCACCTGTCTGGCGTTCTGGTTGCTCGCCAGTCCGTATTTCACCATGATCCTGCCGTCCCCGATCGCCTCGGCGGCGGAATTCCTCTCGCCGGGATACCACTTCGAAAACATCATTCGGGGCGTGATCGACTCGCGCAACATCATCTACTACCTGACCTTCATCTCCGGTACGTTGATGCTCGCGATTCATTTCATGACCACCGAAAAGTGGCGATAAGGGGGTGTAACGATGTCGAATGCTACCAATAAAACCCGCCTGATGGACAACCAACAGATCATTACGGTGATCTTTTCCCTGGGCTTTCTCGTCATCGGTGCGGTGCTGGGGATCGTCGGTGCGTACGAACCGGTCCATGTCATCGTCACGGCCTTCCTTTTCGGCGTACTCGGTGCTTTGGTAAGTTTCCTGAAACCTTACCATTTCTTCATTCTGGGTGCGCTCGTGATGGTCAACATGATCTCCACAGAGTTCTTCACCCGCGCCGATCTGACAGCCAATAAAATGTACTCGCTGTCGGATTCTTCGAAAGACCTGATGCGTTCACTGGACGACCAGGTCATTGCCAAGGTGTATCTCACCGCCGAACTGCCGCCGCCCTACAATCAGCACAGTCAGTTCATCAAGGATCTTCTGGAGGAGTACCAGGCATATTCTTCGGGAAAATTCCGTTTCGAAATCATCGATCCCGGTGGAGACGAGCAGGTCAAGCAGGAATTGACCATGCTGGGCGTTCCCCCGGTGCAGATCAACAAACTGGATCGCGACGAGTTTCAGATGATTCAGGTCTACCTGGGTATCGTGTTCTACTATGGCACGAAAAAGGAAGTGATTCCGGTGGTTCGCGGCTCTCGCCAGCTTGAATACGAAATCACCAGCACGGTTCGCAAACTGATTGCCGAGAAACTGCGCACCGTGGCGTTCATGACCGGTTTCGGTGCTCCGACGGCGGAACAGACTCAGAACGTACGCGACAACCTCGCGACCAATTACAAAATCATCGATGTGGATCTTTCCAAAGACGATCCTACGATTCCCGATGACGCCGAGACGTTGATCGTCGCCGCGCCCAAGGAAAAACTCACCGACGACGCCCTGTTCCAGATCGATCAGTTCCTAATGAAAGGCCGCACGGTGGCTTTCCTGCTCGACAACGTGAACGTGAATCTGCAAACCTTCCAGGGGCAGGATCTCGACCACGGGTTGTACGATATGGTTTCGGGATACGGTATCACGATGGGCAAGGATCTGGTGCTCGACCTGCAAAACAAGCGCATCACCATGCAGCAGAATCGTGGGCCGATGCAGTTGCAGACGATCGTTGCCTATCCCTACATTCCCGTTGTGACCGAGTTCAACCGCGACATGACCTTGACCAAAGATGCCGACGGGCTGAGCTTTCCCTTCATTTCGTCTCTGGAATTGGCGGCTTCCACCGATACACGTCAGATCGAGTGGTTCATGAAGTCCAGCCAGTCGAGTTGGCAGGAAAAAGGGTTTTACCAGATCAACCCGATGAATCCGTTGCAACCCGCAGCCGGAGCCAAAGAAGGACCGTTCATTCTCGGTGCTACGGCGACCGGTATCTTTACCAGCTATTTCGCCAACCGGCAGGATGCGACCGTTTCCGGTTCGAACCCTTGGCAGTCCCCCGACGCTCTGAAAGAATCCGTGAGCGAGGGCCGGATTATGGTTATCGCGGATGGTTCGTTCGTCCAAAACGATTTCCTCGACCGTCCCAACTTCATTTTCTTCGCCAACGTGGTGGACTGGCTGATGGCGGACGAAGCGCTGATTTCCATTCGTTCCCGCGATGGAGGCATCAGCCCCATCGAACAGGTGGAAGACAGCACGAAACTCGCGGTCAAATGGGGCAATGCATTGGGCGTGCCGCTGGTGTTCATCCTGTTCGGGATCATGCTCTGGCAGCTTCGGCGCTCCCGTCGCGATGGTGTGAAAAAGCTTGTCAAATAAACCAGATGCACGGAGGTCACTTCGATGTGGGATAAAAAAACCATTCTGTCCATAGCCGCGTTCGTCGTCCTTTTGCTGATCGTGCTGCTGGTTCGCACCGATCCTTATGACTCGAAAATCGAGGAACCGAAAAACCTGCTGCCGACGATTGAAAAGGACAAAATCGAGAAGATCGAAATCGTTCGGGAAACCGAGTCCGTTACGTTGGAAAAACGTAACAATGGTTGGGTGATGACCTCTCTTTCCGATGCCAAAGCCAACGAAAGCTTCGTCAAAACCCTGCTCGAACGGATGGAGAAGCTGGAGATTTCGCACCTCATCAGCGACAATCCCGATAAGCACGGCAGTTTCGAGGTGGACGAAACAGGCGCTCGGCTGAAACTTTTCGCGGGCGGTTCCGAACTGTTGAGCCTGATCGTCGGCAAAAACACGGCCGATTATTCGGGAAGTTTCGTTCGTCTGCCCGACGACAACCACGTCTACGCCACGAAGGGCGTGATTCGTTCCTCTATCGTGCGTAAACCTGCGGACTGGCGGGACAAAACCATTCTCAGCCTCAACCAGGACAACATCATCAAACTCACGATCGACAAACTGGGCAAGGGAGAAAACCTCGTTTTCGCCAAAGAAACTCCGGCAACTCCACCGACCGAAGGTCAGGAAAACGCCGAAGCCGCACCGCCTGCACAACCCAAATGGGTTGTAGAAGGCAAGCCGGAAATGGATATCGACATCAACCGTTTGCGCCCGCTGCTCTCGGGGGTGTCGAAACTGAACTGGGCCGAGATTGTGGATGAACCGGGCGATCCGACCGAATATCACCTGGACAAACCCAAGGCGCGGGTGTCCGTCCTAATGGCGGATGGCAGCGAGTTCAAGTTGACGCTGGCCGAAGGAAAATCCGACAAAGACTTCTGGCTGATTCAGGAAGGCCAGAAACCTGTCTACCTGATCCGCAAATACCAGGGTGACAAATTCTTCAAAGAAATCGGGTATTTCGACAAAAACGCCAGTGGCGCGGAATAATTCCGACGTTTCAGTTTGAAATAAAGAAAAGGCGGGCTTTTTGCCCGCCTTTTCGCGTTTGAGTTTTGGTCAGGTACGAAGTTGGTCTCTGTTATTTTTTTACGGCAATGTATAAACAACTATATTTTAAAACAGTGATTATTAAAAATAACATGCTAATCCAAACCATATATACTATGGTATTATTATGAAATCGATCCCAAAAAGACTCGTTTGGTGTCAGAACCCATGTGGAATGATCGACAAAAGAATACTTCACAATACAGATATAGTTTGTGAAGTCCCAAGATGTTGAACAGCGCTTATCATCACTCTTACACTCCAATAAAATTGGATATTGTTCTTGAAAATTCATCAACGAGTACTGCTTATAATACTCAAGGATTTCTAATTTCTTTCTATCGATATCAATGGTGTTCACCGATATTCTGTCTTTTTTTTCAATGATTGAAGGACCAAATAGATTCAGAAAAATAAAGCCTCCCATGCTTAACACAATAAACAAAAAACAACTGACGAGAAAGAGATAAGAACAAGACTTCATTGCGCATTTCTCCTTGTTTCTATTATTTCCGAAACGCACGCATCTATTTCTTCTTCATCGAAAATATTCAAATAATTTTTACAGGGGTCGAAAGATTTGAAATCTTTTTCTAATGAATAGTCTGGTCCAAATGTTGTTGTGATTATCATGCAGGCCATTGAAAACAGGCCACATCTGGCTCTATCCATTGAGGTAACGATATCCTCTTTGGTGACGTTCCTTTCGTTTGTAGTTTTGCTTTTGTTGTTTCTTTTGTGGATATACTGTCGATTGTGTTCAGTGAAACCGATAAAGATTTTGTCAAATCTACTGACAATATCGTCTTGCTTGAGAATTCTGCAAACCTGCTTTTGCATTTTGGAGGATGGCTGGTTGCATTTTTTTTCTTGAAGATATTTTACCAGTATCGGGACTTGCCAGGAAAGGGTGTAGTAATGTTTTAAAAAATCATCATAAATTTTATTGCAAAGGGTTTCTTCAGTGTTAGCCCAGAGATTATTATTGTTTGATTCATAGCAATAAAGTTCTAATTGTTTGAAGCCTTTCTGCATTCCTGCAACGGCTTCAACAAGTTTTTTAGCATGTGTACCATGATACGTATTTTCATTTTGCATATGCCAGCTTAAATTTGAATAAAGTTCAAACCCCTGAGAGAGCAAGGTGACAATGACAATAGATAAAACGGATGCGATAAATCTCCATCTGAAATGAGCTACAAATGCGGCCAGTTCCCATTGCCTTGGGGTTTCATCACTGTGACCTAACTCTTTTCCCCAGCTATTGGTAATTTTTAGGTTTTTTGAATTGGCTATTTGAGATAAACGTAGTTGGCGCAAGTCTGCCCATTGGATAGATTCACACCTGTTGCATACTAAAGGAGCTAGTTTGTGCCCACAATATCCACACTGCCTGTTGCCAAGTTTTTTCCGTATTTCTTTTTTTAAGTATTGATCTTTACATTCTTCAAGTTCCACTTGGTCGTCAATGACCCACTTGTAAAGGTATGAATTGACTATAGAAGACCACATGTGTAGTGAAACAACCAATAGAATTGAATCGAAAACTACTATAATAACCAGATTGCAATTAAAATGAAAACTATCCAAGATGTTAAGAGAAGGGTAACCGAAATTAGATAAAAGGGCTAGTATTGATATTAGAAAGATAAACCCGGTTAGCCAAGAAGTGTATTTCCAAAATAACTCGCTTGGGCTTTTCTTTATATTTTTGTCCATGATTGGTTGTCATTTCGTATTTATTGTCAAACTCGAAATTTGATTGCCGACGAGTAGAGTGTGTTGTTTAGAGTAAATCAAGTTTATTGTTGTGTGTTAAATGTGTCAATATTATTTGCGAAATTCAAAATTGTTTTGGATGGCTTTCGCTTTCCTTCTTTTCCAAAACCTGCTATGAACGGTTTTACCGTAGTTTTACGTTTTCCTTTCCGAATCTTTCTATAATGGAATCGTGGCGAAACCGTCCCGTTTGGCTTGCGATTTCGTCCTGTAATGGAGCGATCATGACGTACCGGATCAAGCTTGGCGATACCATCCACACTCTCGATGCACAGGTGGGAGAAAACGGCGAGACTTTCGTTTTGGCCATGGACGACCGCGAGCTTTCCTGCTCGGCCAGGCGTATCGATGACCATCGTCTGGAACTGATCGTGGATGGAAACAAATCGCTGGTTTCGCTGGCGCGGGACAAAAACGGTGTTTGGATTGCCCATGACGGCGCTGTGCGTTTTGTCGAAAACGCCGAATCCCGGTCGAGGCGGGGCAGGGTTACCGCAGAAGGTCCGCGAGAGGTGACGCCAGCCACCCCAGCGAACGTCGTACGAGTGCTTGCGAGCGTTGGGGATCGGGTGACCAAAGGGCAGGGGCTGGTTGTGGTCAGTGCCATGAAAATGGAAAGTACGCTCAATGCGCCTTATGACGGTACGATTACCGCCATTAACTGCGAGGCGGGAGCGTTGGTCAAACCGGGCGAGATCCTTGTTGAAATCGAACCGGAAAAACATACGGAGTAAAGGCGACATGCCCATTCATCCGACGACCCGGCACTATAAAGACAAACTCTTACGCGCCCCCTACGAAATCTGCATCGAGCGCGCCCGCTATTACACACAATCCTATAAAGAATCCGAGGGCACTACTCCCGCGATGCGGGCGGCGAGGGCGCTTTCCCATACTCTGCAAAACGTGACTCTCGATATCCAGGACGAAGAACTGCTGGCCGGGAATCGGTCGAGCAAACTCGTGGGAACCGTATTGCCGGTGGAGCGGGGTGATATCAACACCGTGCTTGAACTGGAGTTGGATTTTCTCACCCGGCGCGAGCGCCAGCCGTACCGCATTAGTGAGGCCGACCGTCGAGAACTGGTCGAGGATATCCTGCCCTGGTGGCATGGCCGAACGGTGAGAGACGGCAAAAAACGCGCTTGGAAAGAGCAGGGATTTTTTTTCAAACCCTCGTACAGTTTGCGAAGTCTGGTTCATCGGTACAGAAGTCTGGATCTGGCGACATTGCGGAAGGCAACTGCTGTTCCCGAGCTTTCGTTGTCTTATGCCCGGCGCGCTTTCAATGAGTTGCTTTACAACAATCCATTGCTTGTTACCAACGTCTTCGATGTCCAGGGCCATTTGATTCTTGGACATACCAATGTGTTGCAGACCGGATTCGCCGGAATTCGAGAAGAGGCTTTGGAGCGAAAAGAGCGTGCTCTGCGTGAAAACGACCGGGATGGAGCGGATTTTCTCGATGCCGTGGTGCTCAGTTGCGATGCCGTGCGGGAATACGGAAACCGCCTTGCCGAATATGCCGAAGCGCTGGCGGTGCACACCGATGATCCCCAGCGAAAAGAAGAACTTGCCGCCATGGCCGAACGTTGCCGCCGCGTTCCATATCATCCGCCACGCGATTTTCACGAAGCCGTCCAAGCGGTTTGGCTGACCCAGGTGATCGCTCTGATTTCCTACGGAATGCCGGCGATTTTCGCCGTTGGTCGCTTGGATCAGATGCTATATCCGTTTTATGCAAAGGATCGCGAACGAGGCACGCTGGATGACGGCCATGCGACCCGATTGTTGGAAGAGTTGCTGATTAAACTCGCCACCAATCTGCTATTGCTTCCTTACGTAGGTAAACAGACCGGCAACGAACTGGGAGCCGACAGTTGCGCCCCGACGGTCGGTGGCCTGGACCGAGAAGGAAACGATGCGGTCAATGCGTTGTCCGGGCTGTTTCTCGATGCTTTCGAGAACGTGAAATCGATGGGCAACAGTTTTACGATCCGTCTTTCCGAAAAAACGCCGGATGCATTCTGGAAACGTGCTCTGGAAACCTTTCGTAGCACTTCGGGGGCGGCTCTGTACAACGACGACCTCGCCGTCCAAGCGCTGGAAACCTGTGGTGTGGACCGAAAAGACGCCAGAAATTACGGGATTATCGGCTGTGTCGAACCTACCGGTGATGGGGACACCTTCGGCTGTACTTCAGGCAATGACGTTTCTCTCGGTGCGGCCTTGGAAATGGCGCTATTGGACGGCCATTTGCGGATCATGGGACGTCGTGTAGGACTTCGTACCGGAAATTCCCGCGATTTCGAGACATTCGAACAACTGTTGGATGCCTACAAGCAACAGTTGGGATACCTGATTCGTCTCATTGCCGATGCCGTGGATAGCAAGGATCGTGTCTACCGCGACGGTTTTCCCAATCCCTTCGTTTCTTCCACTTTGAAGGGATGCGTGGAGAATGCCAAAGACATGACGAACGGTGGTGCTCGCTACGATTTCAATTCGATCAGCGGTCGTGGATTGGGAACTACAGTCGATTCGTTGGCCGCGATTCGGATGTTCGTGTTTGAAGAGCGTTCCTTGTCGATGGATAAATTGCTGAAAATACTTGGTAAAAATTTTAAAGGTGAAGACATCTTGCGGGAACGGCTAAAGCACCGTGCCCCGAAATTCGGTTGTGGAAACCAGGACGTCGATGCTCTCGCGCAGGATCTCGTAAACTTTTTCTGTGCGGAAGTGTCTCGCTTGAAAACGATTCGCGGCGGCGTGTATCGTCCCGGCTTTTTCTCGTACGGAATGCACGTTGTCGAGGGATTGTTTCTCGGTGCGACTCCCGACGGACGACGGGCGGGCGAACCGGTCAGCAACAGTTTTTCACCTTCCAACGGGGCGGAACGCAACGGCCCCACCGCCATGCTGCATTCCATTTCCTCCATCGATCACCGCAGTATCTCGAACGGTTGTTCGGTAAATATCAAATTGTCGCCGAGTCTTTTCATGGGAGAAGAACGCTTGCGTAAAATGATCGATCTCGTGCAGGTTTTCTTTTCTTTGGGGGGAATGGAGTTGCAACCCAATGTGATATCGAGCGACACCTTGCGCCATGCCCAACAGCATCCTGAAGAATACCGTGATCTCGTCGTGCGCGTGTCGGGATATTCGGCGCTTTTCACCGATCTCGGAACTCCACTGCAAAACGAAATCATCGCCCGAACCGAATTCGGACGTCTTTGATCCGAATCATTCATGAAAAATTTGAGTTTATCGTCATCGGAAATGTTGAAATATACAGCCATTTTTGTTGCAGGCATCGGAGTTTTTTATCCCCGTTTTAAGGATGTTACGATGTCGAACGCAAGTTGACATTCCCTTGCTTAAACGGTATTCTTCGCGAAATATTGGGTATTTCCGGGATCTTTTCATGTCGTCAAAGTGGATGTGGGGCACAGGTCGTTCAATGATTGTGATTCGCTCCACATTCAAGCGCACGATTCGGTCCATGGTCACAACGTAGCAATACCGTCTATTTTGAGGAAAGAGAATCATCGATATGAGCCATAAATTCTTGTTGATCGGTACGGGTATTGGAAACAATTATGGGTGCGATGCTATTGTTTTAGGAACTCCGCAAATTTTGAAACATCGTTTTCCCGATGCGGAAGTATGGTTTCCTCATATGGGATGGCGTCCTCCCCAGTATGAGAATGTTCTGGGTGAGAACAGTGGCGTTACGGTCAAAAGCGGTTGGCGAGACGTTCGTTTGACTTCTTTTGGAAAAATGGTTGGTCGTAAAGCCAAGTTGATTTCTCCGGATATCGTCGAATGGCGGAAAAATCTCGTGAAACAGTCGGATTGCGTTCTGTCCATCGGCGGAGATCTGTATACCTTCGCAAACAAAGAAAAAGACTGGCCTTTTCCCTATCCGATCGTCCAGGCGGGCAACGACATCATGAAACTCGGCAAGCCTTACGTAATCTGGTGCGCTTCGGTGGGGCCGCTCGAAAAAGCGGGACCGAGATTGGGCGAACTCGTCGAGCACCTCAAAGCCTGTCGGGCCATTGTTGTCCGAGAGCATGACTCCTACAATTATCTGCGAAATACGCTTGGACTGACCGACAACGTGTTTCTTGCCGCCGATCCCGCGTTTTTGATGCAACCCGAACCTTTCGAAATGCCGTTTTTCGAGAAAAAGAAGGACGAGTACAAAACGTTGGCCATTAACTTCACGTTATCGGCTATCGAACATGTCAAAGGGCACCGGCCTTTGCGGGTAGTACAAGATGAATTGCTTGTCTACGTGAAGCGTTTGTTACGTGACCTGCCTATCAAACTGTTGTTGGTTCCTCATGTGAGCAACGACTGGAATCTTCTCGAAAGAGTCTATCTTGAAATCGCTCGGGAATTTCCGGGACGCACCACGATTCTTCCTCGTAAACTCGGTGCCCGAAAAACGAAATGGGCGGTTTCCCAAGCCAATGCCTTGTTGACCATGCGTTTCCATTGTTCTCTTGCGGGTTTTTCCACCAACACTCCCACCGTATTGTTGGTTTCTACAGAAAAAGGAAACAAAATCACCAAGGAAATGTACGGGGATCTGGAGCACAGCCTCAGCATTGGCGATATGACCGAGGAGCTTGTTGTTTCCAAAGTCAAGGATCTGCTTGATAACGAACAGGCGATTCGGGATCAACTGAAGATCGCGAGCGAACAAATGAGGCAGCGAGCGCTCAGTGCGGCCGATGTTCTGGCGAACGTTCTCTGATTTTTCACAATTTATCTAATTTACGAAGGGCTGGAGAGCATTTCTCCAGCCCTTTCCACGTTTTGGATGTTTTCGCGTGATCCTTGAGATGTCGTGGGCATGTGCGGCATTTTGTCCCAACACGCCGAAAAACAGGATAAAGCTAGAAATTTCTGACTGTTATCTGTTTTGTGCCTTTACCTCCAAGAAACTGTAGGGACAATTTGTCCCACCTGCCCAAAGGTTGAGATTAGAAGAAATTTCCTGAAAAGCAGCGTATTTTCAACGCTATATGAAAATGGCGCAAGTTTTGCTCTGGAGTGGGTCGGCAGTACCGGAAGGAGGTTGGCCCACCATGGAGCAAAACGGAAACCAGATCACACACAGTGCAGCGATAGCCCGAGCGTTCAAGCCGACGGACGTTAGTCTCAAAAGATTGAGAAACACCATTCTGTTGCGCTTGTTGCTGGTTTCGCTGGTGCCGTTGCTGATTTTATCCTTGTATTTTCACTACCAGTTCAAAACGACACTCGAAAATCGCAGCGAACTTCAGCTTGAAACCCTCGTTTCCGGCCATCGGCAAGCCGTCGATCGATTCATTCAAAACAAAATTTCGGCTCTTAGGGGAGTGGTTAACTCGAACCTGATCAACCTGCCTCCAACGAAAACAGAGGTGGAAAAACTACATAAAGTGTTGAAATCCCTGGATGATACCATTCTGGATGTCGGAATTTTCGACGAACAGGGGCGACACGTTGCCTATTCCGGTCCATACGAGTTTCTCAAAAGCAAAAACTATCAGAAAGAAACATGGTTTCGGGTATTGATCGACACGGACGCCAGTCATTTTGTCAGTGACGTATACCTGGGATATCGGGGACAACCGCATTTCATCATTGCCGTGAAAGCGAGAGCGGAAAAACAGACCTGGGTTCTTCGACTTACGGTCAATCTGCAAAAATTCCAGAAATTTGTCGATGATGTGGGCCAGATCGTCCAATCGCATGCATTCATCGTCAACCACATGGGAACCTATCAGGTGGTGCCCGCCGCTCTGGGACATTCCTTGCAAGCCGCACCGATCGATGAATTGCTCAAAAATGCGGGAAACCGGCTGTATGAAACGGAAATCGACGGAGAAAGCTATCTTGCGGTAGCGCAAAGCCTCGAAACCGTGGATTGGACGCTTGTGGTGATCCAAACCCAAGCAGCGGCCTACGCCCCGATTCAGAGGGCGCAAATCATCATTGCCATGATTATCCTTTTAGGAATTTTCGGGACGATCATCGCTTCGTTGCTGGCAACCGCGACTCTGATGCGGCAATACGCCCATTCAGAAGCGAACCGGGCGGAGTTGATCAGCCAGCTCGTCCAAGCCGGAAAAATGGGAACCATGGGCGAAATGGCGGCAGGTGTCGCCCATGAGATCAACAATCCTCTTGCCATCATCCTCTCGGAAATCGGAGTGATGGAAGACCTTCTCGATCCGAGAATGAAACAGGAATTTTCATGCGACGATTTCCTGCAACGACTCAATTCGATCCGTGAGGAATCCAATCGCTGCCGAAGCATCATTCACAAATTGCTCGGTTTCGCTCGGCGCAACAAACCGAAGATTTCGGACTGCGAATTGCGCGATGTGATCCGGGAAACCGTGGAATTGGTGAAAAAGGAACTCGCGCTCGAAAACATCGACATTCTCGTGGATGTAGATCCCGGCCTCCCCTGCATCCACACGGATGAAGATCAACTCCGACAGGTGTTGATCAACCTCGTTCGCAACGGTGCGGACGCCATCGGCAAAGACGGCAAAATCAGTATCAGTGCGCATGATATGGGCGACAAAGTCAGCGTGATCGTTTCCGATACCGGCATTGGAATAGCTCCCGAACATATCGAGCAGATTTTCATGCCGTTTTTCACCACCAAAGAGGTGGGAAAAGGTACGGGGCTTGGCTTGTCGATTACCCACGGAATCGTCACGGCGTTGGGGGGAACCATCAACGTGACCAGCGAAGTCGGAAGCGGAACGGCATTCGAGTTGATCATACCAAAGACTCACAGCTGAAAAGGAACTACAATGGCTGGAAATCACAAGGATATTCTGATCGTCGATGACGAAGTGAAATGGACGGAAAACCTTGCCCAGCGTCTGACGCTTCGCGGTATGAGCGTGCATACGGTCAACCGGGGAGAAGACGCTATCCGGCAGGTGCGTTTGTACGACTATGACGTGGTACTGTTGGATCTCAAAATGCCCGGTATGAGCGGTGAAGAAGCGCTCAAAGAGATCCACGAGTTGCAGCCGACCACCCAGGTCATCGTTCTCACAGGACACGCCACCTATCAGTCGGCCACGCAGATCGGTCGCCTGGACGCCTACGCCTTTCACGAGAAAACCCTCGACTTCGAAGAGCTTCTTTCCGAAATCGAGATGGCCAAGCGCGACCGGGTGAACCTGCTGGCCCGTCACGACAAACTGGCCGATCCTTCGCCCGGTTTCTGGCGCAAAATGCTTGGTGTGACCAACTACCGGCCACTGTTCATTTTGATCGGCTTCTTGCTGTTCGGCCTCGTTCTGGTTCTTCCCGCACCGGATTCCCTTGTAAACCTCGTGACAACACCGAAAACCGGCGCAATCGACGACCCGATCAGCGGCTATGCCTCGTTCAAAGAAATGCCCGTCGGGGTAGCTATCAAGGATTTTTATGCGAAAAAAGCCAAACTGCTTTCGGAAAAAGGTGAGAAACTTTCGCCCGAAACGGCGACGTTCAAAGTAAAAATCATGATCGCCCTGCTGATCATCGCCGCCTTTTTCTGGGGAACCGGAGCGATTCCCATAGGTTTCACCGCCATCCTCATCGCCGTAGTACTGTACTGGTTCCAGATCATGCCACCGGAACTCGTCGCCAAATCGTTTTTAAAAGACTCGGTATTGTTTATCTTCGGTGTCCTGGCGATGTCGGTGGGTATTGCCAAAACCGGACTGGACCGGCGTATCGGAGTCCTGTTGCTTGGATTGAGCAGCAACATGCGGCGTTTTCTGTTCATTTTCGTACCGTTGTTTTCCGTTACGGCCTCGTTTATCTCGGAACATGCGCTCGTGGCCTTTATCACGCCGATTATGCTGGTCGTCTATATGGCCTCCATCAAAACAGCCGGACTCAAAAGCGACAAATACCTGGCGCTGACCTTGCTGTTGATCATCACCTGGGCGGGCAATATCGGCGGACCAGGTTCCCCGAGTGCCGGAGGCAGAAACGCCATTATGCTCGGAATTCTCAAGGATTACGGCGTAGCGCCCAGCTATGGCGAGTGGGTCATGTACGGCCTGCCTTTCGTCCCGGTGATGGCGTTGGTCATTGGACTTTACTTTTACCTTGTGATTGCGCGCAAAGTAAAAGTCAAAAATGTGAACATCGCCCGAATCGTCAAAGCCGAATCGCAACGACTGGGACCGATGGTTCGCAACGAATACCTCATGGCGGTCGTGCTGGGGATCGTGATCCTGGGCTGGATCACGCTGTCCAGCACGTACGGCATGGCCGGTCCCGTCTTGTTGGGACTTTTGCTGATGTCGCTGATGCGTCTCGTTCGCTGGAAAGACATCACGCATATCAACTGGGAAGTCGTGGCCTTGTATGCCGCCGCAACGGCACTGGGTAAAGGGCTGGCGATGACCGGCGCGGCTTTGTACATTGCGAAGGGATTTTTGGCGATTTTGCCCGAATCGATGAGTTCCGGCTCGGGTCTGGCCATCGCGGCCAGCGCCATGACCGCCGTTATGACCAATCTGATGAGCGACGGCGCGACCGTCTCCGCCATCGGACCCATTACCGTACCTATGGCGGTTCTGGCCGACACGCATCCGTGGATGATCGGACTTGCGACGGCCTTTGCCTCTTCATTCGCACATATTCTGATTATCGGCACTCCCAACAATGCCATCGTCTACGCTCTCGCCGAAAATCCGGAGACGGGCGAACGGCTGATCACGCTGGGCGATTTCGCCAAGCACGGAGTGGCGATCTTCTTACTATCACTGATGGTTCTCTGGGGGTGGACCATCGCCATTCATTGGAACTGGCTGGGATTTCCGGCCATGTAGAACGCCCGACAGCTCGGGCACATCGACAGGAGAACGATGATGGAAAAGAAAATCCGTTTGCTGTTCGTGGATGACGAAAAGAAATTCC
>CAXXVK010000003.1:0-63932 GCA_963676915.2 Myxococcota bacterium | reverse complement strand
TCCACAACGCCAACGAGGACAGCAGACCGAAGGCGATGGCGTCCGCCTCCGACTCTTCCCGTCGGCTCATTCGCCAGACATGCGGCAATGCCAGCATCAGGATGCAGGCTGCGGGTTCATACGCACGTATAGTTTGCGAGAACACCGTCAGCGCCGGATGCAAGGCGGCAAGGATCGCCGCCACCAGCGCCGTGCGTTCGTCGAACAGGGTTTTACCGGCCCGCCAGACCGCCCAGATCAACACCACACCGAACAAAAATACCGGTAGCCGAATCCAGGCCGGATGCGTGCTGATCGGATAAAGAAAATGTTGGATCACATACAACAGCGGAGGGTTGGTCAGGGTTTCGTATCCATGGAACGCGACATCGAGCAACGGTAGGAATTCGACGTTCGACCATTCGTCGATCTGCATCGCCATTCCACTGAGATTTAGTCCTCGCACATCCGCTCCGAGTAGGAGAATTCCGAAAAGTATCCAGCGGTTACGCCGTTTTTCGGGAAGCCACGATGCCGGAATACGGGGACGCTTCAGGGCGTCGAGCACCGATCGTCCATGGCGTTTGAAGATCACGTAAAGAAACAGCAGAAGTGGCAGCATCGCCGCCTGTAGAAACTGTTTCCAGACACGGGGTCGATCCTTGGCTCCCAACTCCGCGTAGTGCGTGTCGAACTCGGGAAGGCGATCGGGCACCGGCGAGAACTGCCCTTTTTGCTCCAGCTTTTCCGGTGTGATATCGGGATGTTGTTGATACAGCCGTTCCATTTCTTTGTCGGTAATACCCAAGACCGGCAATTGTTGATCCGGGGGCGGCATAGAACGCAGAGCGTCGCGCTGCCCGCTTTCCTGCCATACGTCTTTCGACGCCAACCCTCCGAGCCATTGACGGACTTGCGTCTCCAACGGATCGCTTTCAATCGCGGTCTTTTCGGCGCTTTTCTCCTCTGTGACGCAAAAAGCCGCTATCTTTTCGCCCGCACAATCTCCCAAAGGGTGTGTCAGGTGCAAGGTCTGGAAAACATGGTCCTTTTTCACCAAGACGATCGTGACTTCGGTCCGATCGATTTTGATATTCCGGATATCGTATCCGCTTTTCGCCAACTCCGAAGCCTCCACTTCGTCAAGCAGGCTTTGAAAACGCTTTTCGATACCGCGAACGAGGGTCGATTGCGTTTTCTTCTCGGCGAAGAAGGGTTTGACAACCGGTTGGTCCTCACTGGACGAAGGTTGGGTATTGTCTGACGCGGGCGGGATTTCCTCGGAATACAAGGAAAAAGGCAAAAAGATCAACAGACATGCGACAAGCCAACGGCTCACGGTTTCAGACCCTTTCTTGCCCGGTCGATCAGGCGGTCCAGTGTTTCGTCATCCAACGTTTCGTAACAGGGAAGCTGGATGGCGTTTTTGTAGATTTGCATGGCGTTCGGATACCCTCGTTCCGACTTCGGAGGGGGACAAAAATCCGTAATTTCCTCGCCGTACCCGGTATCGATACCCACGTCAAGCAGTCGTTTTCGTGCTTGGAGAGGGTGGTTTTTCGGAATACCGACGAGAAAATAACGGTTGCTGGCGGCTTGCGGCAATTCCTGCTGGAACTCTATCCGGTCGTCCAGCGCTTCGATCAGCGTTTGGGCGACGTTGCGCCGCGCCTCCACCCGTTCGGACAATCCCCTCAACCCCCTGAGCGCCATGGATGCCTGCGCAGGCAACCACTGCCGTTCCGGGTCGGGTACCGTACTGTCCCGTAATTTCAAGTATTTTTCCAGCACTATTTCTCGTACCGGCGCACTGGCCAGCAATCGAACAGCCAGCGGATACAGAGGCGTATTCTGGATATGACGCTCGGTCAAAGCGTCCCACATTCGTCGCGCTATCGGTAATCTCCGGCCTCTGCGAGAAGGCTGGCGTCCCCGCATACAGTTGAGATATTCCTCCGAAAGCGAGACCACCGCGCCACCACCGAAAGCGTTGATGGGTTTGATCGTATCGAAGCTGAAAAACGCCGCATCCGAGAAAAAACCGACCGGATGGTCCCGATAGCTCGACCCGGCGGCATGAGCGGCATCTTCGATAAAAAAGGCGTCGGCATCGGCACACAAGGTGGAAAGCTCCGGTGCGTCGCAAGGATTTCCGAACAGGTCCGCACCGATCACCGCGAGCGTCCGGGGACTCAGTAGCTTTTCTACGGTCCGTACCGAAAGGTTGTAGGTATCCGGCTCGACATCGGCGAAACGAACGGCGAGTCCCATCGATTCAATCAGTGGAACAAGGGATTTAAGCGTGTAAGCAGGCAGAATGACTTCGGTTTTCCGATCATGAGGCAGGCATTGCAACGCGGCGATCATCGCCGAGCGACCGGAGGGGAAGGTCACCGCCGCGTTCATACCCGTGTATCGCGCTAACGCCGCCTCGAACTCTTTGACCGCAACGGAGTCTTCCGGATCGTTTCGCAACAGCTTGATCCAATCCTCCAACGTCGTCTCGGTCCGGCGTCGTGAAATCATTCGAAAATCCGGCATACTACCCACCCAACTGCTGTGGTTTTCCTAAAAGTAACGTGAAGGAGAGAGCGTGACAAGGAAAAAGACCCGGTACGGGGCGGAAAGTAAAAAGTGCGGATTTGGAATCGACCCACAGGGGGCGATGTCTTCATTCCAGGATGAAAGAGAACCTACGTCTGCAATTTCTATACGTACTAGCGATGGCTGGCATGGGCGAACCTCAGGTTGCCCATGGGTTCGCATTTTTTCATGTCCGCTCCCCCGTCACGGATGCAATCGGGCGAAACTTTTTCGCGGTCCAATACATTTCGGATAAAAAATCGTTATCGGTACGATCGGAACCGAAACTGTTCCAAACCTGCACATAAACGAACATTCTTACAAAAATTCGTTCATCCAGGTATGCATTCCCAACAGCAGGAAAATGTGCCGTTGCCGGGCGTAGCCTTGTGTGTACTCGTCCAGGGTTCGTTCGACGGTCCGAAGGTCGAAATGGTTTGCGAAGGCGGATCCCGGATCGAGCAGAATGTCTTTCAACACGCCCATGTTGCCGAACCAGACATCGGTAGGGGTTTGAAATCCCAGTTTTTTTCGTTGCACGATCTGCGTGGGCAGAGCCTTTTCGGCAAAACTCTTGTGGATGATTTTCCCGCCGCGCAATCCGACCCGGTGGCCAGCGGGCAACGACTCGATGAAACGCACCAAATCCAGATCGAGCATGGGTACCCGGCACTCGATGGAAAAGTGCATGGTGATTTTGTCGGTGTACAGCAGGAGGTCGTCGGACAGGTTGAGGCGCAGATCCATCGACATCATCCGCTCGACGCTCCGTTTGCGTTTCGATACTTTCAGCAGGTCGTACAGTGCGTTCACTCGCCTCTGGGAGCGGGTATCTTCGCGTCCTACAAGCTGCCGGATGTCGTTGTTGTCGAAGACTTCGTAGGTCTTTAAAAAACGACCCCTTTCGTTGGGATCGGACGCCGCCAGCAATCCGCGCAAGATCTGTTCGTTTTTGAGACCCGCTTTTTGAGCGACGGATGCCGCGACTTTCGCAAGCGGAGAAGGAACGTACGGACCGACAAGTTCCCCTTTATAGCGACCGTAGCCCCCCAACGATTCGTCCGCGCCCTGCCCCGAAAGCACAACCTTGACGTGCTTCGACACCAACTCCGAAAGGTAGTACATCGGAATCAATGAAGCTGTGGCCAGCGGTTCTTCCACAATGCTGGTGCATTTTCGGATGGTGCCCAGAAAATCCTCGAAGCCGATGCGCGTGGTCAGGTGCTCCATGCCGATCACATCGGCGGTTTCTCGCGCAGGCTCGATTTCGTCCACCTGGCTGCGGTCGGTGAAACCGACGGTAAAGGCTTTGAGCTTCTCGTTGGAATATTTCTGGCCGAAGGCCGCGACCAGGGCCGAATCCACCCCGCCGCTGAGCAGCACACCCAACTCCACGTCCGACATCAGTTGCCGCCGCACCGCCTTTTCGAACAGTTCGCCGTAACGCTCCAAAGCGTCGTCGAACGAGATCGAACGTTCTTCCGGAACCGGCTCGAAATACGGATACTCCCGCAGATTCAGGTCATTCGACGCCAAATTGACTTCCACCACGTGGCCGGGAAGCACTTTGCGGATTCCAGTCAACAGGGTATCGGGCGAAGGCGTAAAACGCATCCGCAGGGTTTCGGCGAGGCTGTCGAGATCCAGAGATTCGCCGACGAGTTTCTGGATGGGCTTGATTTCGGATGAAAAAACGAAAGAACCGTTTTTTCTCCAGTAATATAAAGGTTTTATGCCGAATGGATCGCGTACGAGATACAACTTGCGTTTGTCAACATCGACCAAAGCGAAGGCGAAAATGCCGTTGAACTCCTGAGCCGCCCCGATACCGTCCTGGGCCAGCCGATATAGCACGGTTTCGGTGTCCGAGTGGCCGCGAAACGAGAACGTCGTCACCTTTTGCTTGAAATCCTCGTGGTTGTAAACCTCGCCATTGAAAATGATGGCGTGCCGCTCGTTGGGTGTGAGCATCGGTTGATGGCCAGCCGGGGAAAGATCGACGATCGACAACCGTCGCTGCCCCAGCGTGATCTTTTTACCATCGACCGTCATTTCGTGCATCCCGGAGTCGTCGGGACCGCGATGCTTGATGATGTCGAGAATTTCCTGCCCGAACGGGAGATTTACGGCTCCGAGAATTCCACACATGCGCGCTTCCTTTTCTGAAGAAATAGCTCGGGATGTATGATAGACATGGAACGGAATCTGTCAACATCGGCTGGTAGACTTCCTATGAATGCGTGCATCATGAAATGGTGCCCATCGGCCCAAATAGGATGAAGCTTTCATTATTCGGGTCGTAGCGGTGAGGCGTTTGCCTGCCGAAATGGGGATTGTTGCGTGCAAGGAGACTTCCACAAAACCAAGAATTTCTCTGGTCGCACTATTTTTTGATGGAGCCAAACTTTTCAAAACGAAAAGGAAAACTACACCTTTTTGAAAAAAATCTTGTATACTCGCTTCTCAAACCAAAAAAATCAGGGGAACGTAATGACCAGCCGTTTGCAAAAAATGAAGGAAACCCTTCCTTCACGCAGTGTTTTTCGTCTTTTGCTTGTGATCATGTTGTCTCTTGGTGCCTTGGTGGGAATCGTTTTTCCTCCCTATGTGAATGTGACTCTGAATGCGGAAAATGCGTTGTCGGTGTTATTTTTCGCCATGTGCATTTTCGCGGGAATACTGATCGCCCTTCTCAATTATGTAACGTTTTACCTGATCGTCACACGGGAAATACATCGGGTGCTTCGGGGGATGGACACCATTATCGAAGGGATTTCTCAATCCGAAATCAGCGGCAAATCCTTCGAGTTCCGACGGATCGATGTCAACAGCAACGATGCTATCGGTGAAATGGCGCTTGGCTTCAATGAGATGAGCGAAACCATCGGCAAACGAATTCGCCATGAAACCTTTACCCAATCGCTGTTGATGGATCTTTCTTCCAGCGTGGAGTTGAAAAAAGTTTCGGAAACCATTCTGACTTCTCTGATGAAAGTGCTCCATTCCGAGGCTGCTGTGCTCTATGGTGTGAAAAGTGGAAACATCGAATTTCTCTCTTGCATTGGAATCGACCGAACGGACGATTTACCCAGAGAACTCGACCGCAGCTTCGGCCCCGTCGGTTATGTACAGAAAACCGACCAGGTAATGACGTTGAAACTCGACGATGAAAATTTCCAGTGGTTTCAAGTCTCTACACCGCTGGGAACCTTTCGGCCTCAAACCGTCAGTGTCGTACCGATGATGGTTGAGAAACGCCTGTCCGGTGTGGCTTTTGTTTCCCATCCCGGAAACGTGCAGACCGAAAACTGGGACGAATTGCTCGACATCATCCGTATCCATTCCGCACCGTATCTGCAAAATGCGGTACTGCATGAAAAGATCAAGGAAATCGCTGCCATCGACGAATTGACTCAGATTCTCAACCGGCGTTTCGGGATGCGGCGTTTGCGGGAGGAATTTTCTCGTTGTATGCGACACGGCATTCCCATCAGCGTGGTGATGTCGGACATCGACCATTTCAAAAAATTCAACGATACATATGGCCATGACGCCGGTGACGCCGTGTTGCGCTCCGTGGCACGTACCATGGACGATCAGTGCCGCGCCGGTGACGTGGTATGCCGATACGGCGGCGAAGAGTTCCTTCTCGTCCTGCCGGGAACAGGCACCAAAGACGCCGCTCGGATCATCGAGCGCATCCGGCGAATCGTGGAAACAACGGCGGTTCCTTGGGGAGATCAGAAGCTGTCCGTCAATCTGAGTCTGGGAATTTCGACCTGGCCGGTGGTTAGAGTATCGACCCCCGAGGAAATCATCTCGGACGCGGATAAAGTGCTGTATTTCGCCAAAGAAAACGGTCGCAACATGGTGGCGATCAACGATGGAGAGAATATCGCGCCGTACAGCGGAACGGAAGAAGATCTGTAGAATTTCTCTTTACTGTATCAAACGCCACGGGGACGGCCTTGCGACCATCCCCGTGTGAACGAAAATACGAACTTTAGCGCTTATTTTTCGTAGTCGTACCAACCTTTGCCGACTTTGCGTCCCACATGCCCGGCATCCACGCGCTCGCGGTAGGCGTTGGGCAGCTTGAAGCGGTCGCCGTAGGCTTCGGTCAGAATGCCGTGGACGTTCGTCAGCAGGTCGAGGCTGATGTTGTCGCACAGACGGAACGGTCCGACCGGGTGGCCCAGTCCGAGTTTGCAGGCGGTGTCGATTTCTTCGATGGTCGCCACTCCTTCGTCCAACAAACGGTAGGCTTCGTTCATCATGACGCAGAGAATGCGGTTGACCACGAAACCTTCCACATTGCGCACCTTGATCGGCACTTTGCCGATGGCTTCACAGAACGCTTTGGAGGCTTCCACGGTTTCGTCCGAGCTGAGCAGTCCGGGAATGACTTCGACCAGCTTCATGATCGAGGCCGGGCTGAAGAAGTGCAGACCCACGAAACGATCCGCCCGCGCAGCCTTGGCCAGCTTGGTGATCGAGATGGACGACGTGTTGGAGGCGAAAATGCACTCGGCGGGGCAGATTTCGTCCAATTCCTTGTAAACTTTGTGTTTCAGGTCGAGGTTTTCCAGGATCGCTTCGACGACCATCTGTGCATCTTCGAAACCATCGTAGGTTTCGGTAGGAACGATTCTTTCAAGGATTTCAGCCTTTTGCGCTTCTTCCATTTTGCCTTTGGCTACGGCTTTCGACAAAATCTTCTCGCAACGCCCCTTGCCTTTTTCGGCCAACTCCAGGGTGATTTCCTTCATCACCACTGTCATACCCGAGCGGGCGCAGCACAGCGCGATTTCGGCACCCATCATTCCTGCACCAAGAATCCCTACTTTTTTGATTTCGCTCATGATCGTCCCTTTCTTTCCGTTATAGATTCCACGGCCCTTCGCTCGAAAATCCATCCTCCACGGCTTCGTTTTCAGGAAAACGGCGGGTTGCGGATCGGAGCCTACGGCCACCCATGTTCTTTGTTTTCGGTGCATACCACGTTCCCAAGCAAAGGGAAAGAGAAAGAACGCTTTGTTCGGGAACAAGGGAAGGAATTTTTTACCAGGAATTCTTGGATACCCAACCCCTTTTCCGCAATTTCTCTTGATTGAGTTTTGATTTCCTGCGGTTCCCCGATGCTTCTTTTACTCCTTCGAAAAAAAATATGATGAAATTAAGTCTATCGACTTGATTCTTAAAATTATTCCTCATAGTTAAGAAGAACGAACTTGTAGTCGTTATTACTTGGTATAGGAAACAATCTTCAAGGATCAGGTTTGGCATATATGGAACGAAATGACACCAACGTTGTCTCGTATCGGTCTTGTATTTCTTGGAACCTGTCCTACTGGAAGACGATTCGTTGAACACCTGACGGCCTCCGTATAGGAGTCGCCAAGGAGGAAAAACCGTGGAAATCGAAAACACCCGACGTTCCCCTATCGAGCACCGGCATATACACAACCAGCGTTTCGGCGTAACGCCGACATCGACCGGCTCGGTGCATGAAACCGGTCGCTGGCCCGGAATCGAATTGTATTACCCGCCGATCAAATTCATCCCGGAGAAAAACACCTATGAAACGTTCGAGCAGGCCGAGCAGCGTTTCTGGAAGTGGGGAGCCACGACAAAGGCCACAACCCTGGTTTTCGACCTGGAAGACGGTTGCCAGCGCAAAAAAGAGAGTCGCGATTTTCTGCGCAAGGTTCTGCCGAAGCTGGAGAGAGACGATCTGATTATTGCCGTTCGTATCAATCAGTTCTTGTCGGAAGAGTTCAACAAAGACCTGGAAATGGTCAAAGATCTCAAAGACAAAATCCATGTCCTCGAACTGGCCAAAGCAGGGGAAGAATACGGAGCCGCCGAAATTCGTGATTTGGCGTCGTGGCTGGTCGGTATTCAGGCCGCCATCGCAGTGGAGCCGATTATCGAACACCCGAAAAGCTTGAAAATCGTGGACGAAATCCTCTCCTACGATCCCGTTTGCCACGTTGTGTTCGGCATACACGATTTTTCCAAAGCCATGGGAATTCGCATCACTCCGGAAAACTGGCCCAACGAGCTGAAAACCTACCGCGACAATCTGCTGTTCGAAGCGCGAATTGCAGGCAAAGGCGTGGTCGGGGGCGTCGATACGCTGATCGGCAAGAAAAAAATGCCGGATTTCGTAGAATGGGAAGAGATTCAACAGTGGTTACAGGAGGATGCGGACGAGCCTTCCCGCATCGTGTTCGCGCATGCCTATGAGGAATCGCAACTCGGTTTGACGGGCAAGCAGGTCATTCACCCCTATCATATTCCGTTGGGCCGTGCGGCCTTTTACCCGTCGCCATTGCGGATCAAAGACCGGATCGAGATCCTGCAAAAAGCGCTGGATGCCGGAGCATTGAACGGTGGTGCGATTCTGCACAAGGGCGAAATGCTGGACCCGCCGATGTTCGGCAAAGCGCTGCAAAGCCTGCTCAAAGCGGCCGCTTTGGGAACGCTGCCGCCCGCCAACCTCGAATTCACCTGGAAAATCATTGAAGCACTGCCGGATTACGCTCTGCGCGAAAACTGGCCTTACAGCGTCATTTTATAACCCGTATTACCAAAAATTTCGCAATCGGAAGCAAAGGAACCCCTATGGTGGAGCAATACTTACAGGAGATGGAACGAACGCTGGGTGCGTCTTCGAAGACTGCCGGGCGAGTCGGTGTGGATATCGTCGAAACCCGAGACTTCGAAAACGTCTCGTCGATTTCGCTTCGGGAAAATTTTTCGGAAGACGAAATTGCCTATGCCGAAAGTCGAAAGAGTCCAGCGGCCAGTCTAGCCGGAGCCTGGGCAGCGAAAGAGGCGTTTTTCAAAGCGATCGGAACGGGCATTGCCTCGGGTGCGCTTTCGCCACACGATGTGGTGCTTCGGCATCTCGAAGACGGTTCGCCGACCTTGGATTTTCCCGCCTCTGTGGCTCGTAAAACGGGGATTTCGTCTGCCGAAGTGTCGGTTTCGATCTCTCACGATGGCGGACATGCCGTGGCGGCTGTCGTGCTTCCCGCGCACGCTCGAACGCTGGACAACGTACGTCCCATGGCTAAAACGGGTGGTGTGAAAAACTACGAAAAGTCGCGCACGGATGTCATGGAACTGTTGCAGGGCAGCCCCGCTGCCGAAGCTCCTCCTCCTCCGATCTTCCATGCCGAAGGGGACGTTTTTAATGCTCTGATGGCCAAGGCCGACGATCCTGAGCTTGGCCCCGTGTTCGATCTCGCTCGTCGTTGCGGTCTCGAATTTCGAGTGGTCGAAGTTCATCCCGAAGCGTACGACAACCTCGATAATGCGGAAGAATCCAACGATTTCCGAAAGTTGGCTCCGTTTGCCCAGCTTCATTTTCTTGCGTTGACGTTGGATGCCGAATCCTACGCCGCCATCGAGCATGCCCCGGAACTGTCCGAAGGCGCACGAGGGGCGGTGCTGGTCAACTACGGCCTGTTCGATGGTCCCGAGGATCTTTCCGATGCTCGTGACTTGCTGCTGAGAAGCGAACTGCTGCATGAAGCCGCGCATTTCGAAGACCCTTCGTTCAAGACCGATGGGGAAGAGCTTGTGTATGAGTGGTTCCAGGAAGCCGCTGGAATGGCGCGGCAACTGGCGAGGCTTTCTCAGGCTTCGGATGAACAGCGGCTTCGGGCCGAAGCACTCGTCACCGATACACTCGAAGGCAATCCCGTGAGGCCGTCCTTCGATCTGGAAATGGGCGACGGTTCCAAGCGCCGGATTGCCTCGAAAACGTTCATCGTGCTGGAGATGGAACTATCGGAATTGCACGAAAGTTTCGGTTTTTTGACGCCTGACGGTATGAATCCGGCGCTGTTCCGTTTGCTGGATCGCTTCAAAGATGATTCCGAGCTTTTCACGAAAGAAGAAGCCTCCCTTACCGACAAGGGAATTGAAGAGTTGCTGAAGTTCGCCACCAAGCAGGACAAAGACCTGCGGCGGCAAGTCAAGCGCGAAATGGGGGTTCAGTTGCAGGAACTGGTCGCTCCTGCCGGAGCGGCGGCCAAGGTGCGCGAAATTCTTACCCGAACGGACGATTTGCTGGCCGGACGTATCGAGCCTGATTTTCCCGAACCCAAGATCGCAGCACCCGCCACGACGGAAGACGCCGCGTCTGCCGGTGAGCCGGGTGTGGCTCTTGCCGTGGCCGATCCTTTTGAAACCGAAAAGCGGCGTCGTGCAAAACTTTTTGCCGTCACGCCTTCGCGCCACCGTTCCAAGCGGGTTTCGTTGCTTGCACGGGCCGGAGATTCGTTCGAAAAAATCTCGGCGTACGGTGAAATCGTACTGAATTTGCAATTTGAGCGCGTCAGTACGCAAACCCTCGCAGAAGCCCGAAATCTTGCTCTGGATGTTGCGAAAACGTGGACGGCTTCGGGCAAAAAACTTTCGCTCAAACTCAGCCGTGACATTCCCGAAGCGCAAGAGGAAATTCGAAGCTTTTTCCCGGAATTGCGTGAAAATCTGTTGGATGTCGTGGCCGAAGTCGAAACGCCGGAAGATGTCTGGGCGCTGGATGACGAACTGACGGAACTTGAAGGCGTGCTCGGCCTGACCAAAGGTTCGGTCGGTATCCAGGCGGTTCTGGAATCTCCTCTCGCCTTGGACAACGCCCGCACCGTTCTGATGTCCACTCCGCGCATTTCTGCTGTGGAACTGGGAGCGACATTACCTGCGCAACTGGGCTGGTTTTTCATTCTCAAGCCTGGAGAATCCGAGCATGACGCCCAGGTTCGTCGCATTCGAGAAGCCGAAGAAGCGTTGGAGCACGGAGCCGGTTCGATCCGATCCATTGCCCGGCCACTCGGCATCGCCGTGCTGCGTGGGCCGCTATCGCTGGGAGATGGTTTCGGAGCGCCCGAAGCGATCCTTGAAGCGTTACGGGAGTACGATGGCATCCGTCTGGGGAGTGGTGATCAGGCGGTATTTTTGCCCGATACTCCCCGAAAACCGATCTCGAACAGCGCTTGGAAAGTTTTGAAGCATTGATTCGAGACGAAAACGTTGCGGACCCCGACCATGCATTTCGTATGGAAGAAGACCTGCGGGTGCTCGATGCAGCAGTAGCTCGAAAGGGTATGGAGGGAGACGCGCTCGAACGATACTGGCGCGCCAAATGGACCCTGCTTTACGACAAGGGAGTCCCAGCAACCGTAGACGTTCCCGACAAAACCCTGCCGGAAGTTCTGTTGGAATCGGCCCGAAAGCATTCCGACAAAGCGTTTCACTACAAGGCCGAACGCGTCACTCGTACAGGCGAACGCGAAGTGCTGACCGCCGATATTCCCTTTCTCGATATTCTCGAAACCGGCGCCAACCGTGTTGCCAACATCCTCATGGAGTTGGGCATCCAAAAAGGCGACCGCATCGCTTTATCGACCAGTAACACCCTGGCCAATGTAGCGGTTTTCCAGGCGGCGGCCTCCATCGGGGCGGTGATTGTGCCGCTGGACCCATCCAAAGCTCATCTGGCCGACCGCTTTTTCAACGATGCCGAAGCCAAAGCCCTGTTTTTCGATGCCGGAACCGGTGGAGATGACGCCGAACTGCATCACGCTCGACTGATGGCCTGGGCCGGAGAGAACGATCTCGATGACGATACCGCATTCATGGCCGAGTTGCGCAAGGCACGCCGAAAGCTGACAGCCGACGATTCCGCCACGGCTCGCGACAGTTTGGCAAAGCTGATTCCTGCCGAACTTCAACCCGAGTTCAAAGCCTTGTGGGATCGAAAGCTCGATCCGCCGCGAAAATTCGCCGAAGCTCTGGTAAAAGTACCTTCGCTCCAAGCCGTCGTATTGACCGGCGTGGAAGATTTCGTACCTGGAGCCGAGCCGTCTCGTGCACCGGAAAGCGAAGAGGAATTCAGTCATGCGTTGGGCAAAAACGTCAAAGTTTTCCGATTGCGCGATCTGTTGCTAAAAGCATCGGATGAGCCTGTTATTGCGGATGTTTCCCCGGACGATCCACTCGCATGGCCTTATACCGGGGGCACGACGACCGGGGTAAGCAAGGCGGCTGTACATTCCCATAAAAGTATGTTGGCGCTGGGTCTGCAGCGAGGCATTACAATGATCCCGGAGAATGACGAGCGGTCCCATGTGGTTGCAACCACTCTGCCGTTCACTCATACCTACGGTTTCGCCACCGGTGTGCTCACACCGATCCTCACGGGAGCGGATGCTCTTGTGGTCCCCAACACCGGACCGCGCTATCTCAGTATCGTAGCCGACTCGATGGTGGACGAAAACGTCAGTATTCTGTTTTCCTCCCGTTCGGCGCTGGCGACGCTGGCCCGGATGATTCCCGAATCCGCCGACCTTTCCCATTTGCATCGCATTGCCTCCAGCGGCGATACGTTGACACCGGCTGTAACCGAAATCTGGCGACAACGTTTCGGCGTAATTCCCTGCTCGGGTTACGGTTCGACGGAAACGCCTTCGAGTCTGATGAATCCCGCCCGCACCAATCGTGCGGGTACCGAGGGAATTCCCGTACCGAACGTGGAAGCCAGAATCGTCAACGCCGTGACCGGAGAGGTGGAACCTCCCGGTGTGGCCGGTTTACTCCAGATTCGTGGACCGCATCTGTCTTCAGGCTACGCCGGACGCCCGGAAGCCAGCGCAAAGGTGATGCTCGATGGCTGGTGGCAGAAGGACGATATCTTCAAAATGGACCGCGACGGCTACTTCGTCTTCCAGGGACGCGCCGACGACATGTTTACGGTCAACGAACTCAATGTATACCCGGAAACGGTGGAGCAAGCGTTGTTGACGCTTGATGGCGTGGCCGAGGTCGGTGTGATCGGAGTCTTTGACGACAGTATCGAAACCAACCGTGTCAAAGCTTTTGTGGTTCCGGCGGCCGGTGCCGAACTGACCCCGGAATCGGTTATCGAAGCCGCCAAGCCGCTACTTGAAGCCCACGAGACACCGACGCTTGTGGAAATCGTCGGGGATCTGGCCAAGAGTAACTTCGGCAAGCTGGCTCGCGCTCAGTTGCGCAAAGGTGAAAATTCTAAAAACGAAAGCAAAACAAAGACTTCCAAGCCTGAAAAGCCTGTGGCGCCCCCGGTTTTGAAAGCTTCCGAATCGGCGTTGATCTTCCCGACGGGAGGTTCGCACTGGCCCGGCATGGGAGCGGATCTCGACCTGGATGCCGATCTTATCAACCTGGTGAATCACGCCGAAGTCGCACTTGAGAAACTCGGTGTGTCCAAAGGTAAATTGCGCGCCCTGATGTCCGGTGAAAACCAGGCTCGACGCATACAGGTCGAAGGGGGCGGTTGGGACTGGGACGGGAACTTCCCGTTGAGTGTCGCCGCTCAAACCGTCGTCAGTATCGCGCTGGCACGGCGTTTCTTCGACGTTCACGGCGAACCTGCCGTCGTGGTGGGCGAAAGCATGGGCGAACCGGCGGCTTACGCCGTATCCGGGGCGCTCTCCGACGAAACGGCGGTGGAAGTTGCCTACCGCTGGGCCGCCTCCCTTGCCGGATGCGCCGACGATATCGGTCTGCGCATGGCTGTCGTCGAAAATCTCGACTACGACCGCATGCTGGATGTAACCAAGCCTTTGGGGGCTTCGGTGGTCATCGAGGAGTCCAAGACACTGTTTATCGTGGCGCTGCCTCGCGAAAACCTGACGAAGCTCGAAGAAGCTGTGGGACAGGCCGGCGGTCGTGCCCTGGTTTCAAACAATCCTTGCGCCGCTCACGAACCACGGTTGGCGCAATCCACCGACATTCTTCAAGGTTACCTGGATTTCGTGGATGGCCTCGATATCGCAGCTACACGCCTGCCGATGCTCTCGACGCTCGATCCGGGCCAGCCGCTCGATTCGAAAGCCAAAATTCTCGACAACCTCAAACGCACCTTCACCACCCCGCTAAAATGGTCCGCCACCATGGCCGCGATGGTCGAGGGCGGTATCCGTAACCTGATTCAACTTGGAAGCGCGGGAAGCGCTTATGCGCTGGAGAAGCTGCGTTCGGAAAAAGGGATCGATGAAGGCGTGCGTATTCATTCGATTGGCACTCTGGCGGGTGTGGAATCTCTCGATGCTCTGCCGGGTCGCGCTTATCTCGGAGAACCGCTGAAAGTAACGGGAGATTTCATCAAGGCGCTTGCCACCTCCAGCGGTGATCGCAACAGCTACCACCTCGATGAGGACTATGCCGCACGTACCCGTTACGGCGCGGTGATTCTGCATGGTGTCGGGTCCGAAGGGATCGTGCTTGCCGATGTCGGGCGGCGTTTTCCGTCGATGGAGATTACAGCCGTGGAGCAGCCTTCGTTCAAAGCACCGGTCAAAATCGGTGATACGGTGCGACCCATTGTAGAAATTCTCGATGCCGCGCCGCAGGAAATCAAAGTCGGACTTCAGGCCGTCAACGGCTGGGGAGACATTCTCTTCGATGCGACGGCCTGGCTTTCCCCTCGTTCCACGTCCTATCCTCGAACCGAAGAGATCGATCTGAAGGCGTATTCCAAAGATACCGTTGCCTTCGAGCCTCGTCCTGCTCCCGACTTCAGCGAGGGGGATAACGAAACATTCACCTATGAACTCGACACCGACCGTATCGCCGCAACCCGACAGCTTTTCCCGGGAGGCGACGCGGCCTTTTCGGGTGCGTTGGGGATTCAGCTTCTGTCGTTTGCGTCCGCAAGCTTCGTTCCGGGGTACGTACTGACCGGCACGAGTTTGCTGGATACACGTCGCGCCATTTTTGAACTCAAGCGAAGTGTCGAGCGTGCCGGAGCCACGAACGCCGACGTGCAAAAAGCCGTGGAAAGCACCGAGAGCGCCGCGAGTTTCCTGGATGCGTTGCCGTTAAGTGGCAAAGCTGGGAAGTTGTTGAAAAAAGCGCTGCCTTCCACCATCGAGCGCACGTTGGATCGTTTGTTGGCGACCGAACGTGGAAAGAAACAGTTTGACGCGACATGGAGTCACGCCGACGTTTCGATTCAAGCGGGAGAATTGGCCGTTACGACCGTTGTGGACAAACTCGAAGGCGTACAACCGGGACGCTCCATCGCCGTTGGCATGGAAGTTGCGGACTCTCTGGGGCGCTTGCTGTATGTCGGTGGCGTTACCAAAAAGGAGACAGCGGTCAATGAAACGTCCGACGTGCAAAGTTCGGATGAAAAACTGGCCGAAACGCTGGTGCAGCAGAAGATCATCAACGTTTTTCCCGTGACGAGACCGCGTGATGCCGAGAACAGCGCTGCCGACCCTGATGTCAATGCCGCGTTGATCGATCTTGAAGACGCCGTTTCACCGACCATGCGCCGCGAGGCCCGACCCCGTGCCGTGGAAACCTTCCACCGCGTTCGTCGGGATTCCAGCCCTGCGAAAAAGGGACTGGTCGCCGCTTTGCAGACGGCGCGTTCGCGCCTGAAAGGGGCAAATATAACCGAATCTCTGATGAACCCGGACGTTCACGATCTCGAAAGCCTGATGGCTACCCTCGACTTCCGAAAGAAAGGCGGCGAAGACTTTTTGAAGGCCATGAAGCGTCCGCAACAAAAACTGTTGAAAAGCTATCTGGCCAACGAAGGAACGCGGCGCGTGCTGGCCGATTCGCTGGGCCATCTGGACTTCGGCGGCAAAGTGCTCAAACTGCGTCCCAACAATGTACGCACCACGGCTTCGGCTGCCGATTATTACGAGGTGGTACGCCACGTCGGAGATCGCATCGACGCTTTGACCATTCCGAAATCCCGCGATCCCCGTGAAATCGAGGAAATCGACCGGGTGTTGACGGCGTTGGAAATCGCCAACGGCTGGCCTGTGGGACGGATCAAGCTGGAGTTGCTGATCGAACATCCGCTGGCGGTGGAATATGTGGATGAAATCGCCGCCGCCAGTCCTCGAATCATCTCGCTGATATACGGTCATGTGGATTACGTTGCGGCTACACGCGGATGGGATCAGAACTATCAGTTCGAATTCCAGCACTATGCCAAGCGCCGGACCGTCGAAGCGGCCCACGCCAACGGACAGATCGCCATCGACGCCATTACACCATCGATTTCCACGGAACTTGCGAAAATCGACGCCGAAAAAGCTGCAGCGATGGGATTCGACGGCAAATGGTCGATTCACCTGGAACACATCGCAGGTATTCGGCAGGTGCAGTTCCCGCCGCCGAAACTGACGATCAAACCTCATCCGGGAGCGGAGAAATTTTCCAACGGATTGTTCGATCTCGATACCTTGGGTCGTCTGGCGGCTTCCGAATCGCCGCTGTTCGACGAACCGCTGCCGATGAATCGCGCCATCGTGCCGGACCGCCTGGCCATCCTGCGGATCGATTCCAAGCGCTTGGGTGATTTCGACCCCGAGTCAGCCTCGCAGGTGCAGGTGGATCTCAGGGGCGAATCGCTACACTCCTACGAATCTTCCGTAAAAGCGTTGGGAGAAAAAGCCGCCGTGATTCTGTCTCCCGATGCCTCCGCCGAAGACTTCAAAAAAGCGCGGGAATTGGCTGATACGCTGGTGCTTGAGAGCAGCGGAGGACAGCCCATCGACGAAAAAACGTTCGAAAAAGCTTCCGAAAACTTCGGCGCGGGTGGATCGATTCAACTCGGCCTGAAAACAACTGAAGAATTGGACCATGCCTTCAAACTGGCGCGTGATCATGCCGGTGTGACCGCATTGATCAACCAGATCGCTCCCTTGGATAACTGGGATGTTTCGGGAGCACTGGTCAGTGCGGCGTCCAGCCTGGGAATCGATCCGATTCAGGGTGTGGATACCAACGACGAAGGCCGCACCGCTCGGGCCTTCCGTGCCGCCCACATGGGAATTCGCGGGCAGGTTGTGGAAACCCCGAAACATCTGGACGAGATTCGTCAGGCCTATACACCGCGAGACGATCTCATTGCCGAGGCGTCCGCTGTAGTGGAACGGTATTACAAGGCGGAACGAATCGAGAACCTGGGAGCGATTCCGTACGAATTCACCTATTTGCTGGACAAGCCCACCCGTGGACTCGTGGATGCCGCGACGGCGAAAATCTTCGATGTCGTGATGAATCGCGCCGCTGAACTGGATTTATTATCGGAAGATCAACGGGAAGTCTGGCGCAGTTATACCTGTCGCTGGCGCTGGAACGACTCCGGCGAGGAAGTCGATTTCACCCGTTGGCAGTGGGCGAAGGATTCCACCGACGAAATCCAAAGACGGGACGATCCCGGTGTGACTGCCCAGCTTGGAAACCAGTCCGGAGGATTTCGACCGGAAGGAGAGGATGAGTGACAACCCGTAACGATTTCGCTTGAATCAACGTACTTTTTCACAGTATCGCCCGGTCCGTTACACTATGGACCGGGCGTTTTTGTCTATAGCAGTTATTATTTGGTGTTAACCCGCATTATTCATGAAAATCGTAGCGAGACGCCGGAAATCGAAGATATTTCATGAAGTTGGAGCGATTTTCACCCGCAGGCATACTGAACAGTCTGTCGAGGATGGAAATCGGGAAACAAGTGAAAGATCGAGGATTTTCAAGTCGTAGCAGATTCTTCATGAATTATGCGGGTTAACGATGGAGAACCTTTGACCAAGCGACGTGAAACGTCCGCTTGCCCGTGTACAAACGATCACCATGGGCAACCTGCGGTTAGCCCATGCCACCCCTCATATGAAAAGGATAGGGAGCGCTAAAACCAAATAGTAACTGCTATAGTTTTCGAAGGATCACAAAGCACCGAACCAGCAGCGGTGGAACATCTCGTCCTGATTCCGCTTTTCACTTTCCTGAAGAAGTTGTTGTGCTTTGGAAGAGTTTCCCTGCTTTTCGTGCAGTCGAACGAGCGCTTGCAACACCACCGGGCGAGCCGCATCGGGCCACGGACCGTTTTCCAGCTTTTGAATGGCTCCTTCCCAATCGGCATTTGCACCGGCTTCGGCCAGAATTCTCAACACCGTCGCCGTTGTCCGACCGGATTGGTGCGGCAGGCGATCGAGAAGCTGCAAAGCGGTAGGATAATCTTCCCGTTCGATGGCGTTTTGCACCCAGATCAACCAGAAAGACGTTCGTGTTCGTGTTGCGTCTGTCGAAGGCTTGTTGCGAACGGAAAATTCCAGCCATTCGGCGGCTTTTTCGGGATTGCCCAATTCCATATAATAGTAGGCGATGTTGTTGGCGATAGGCTCGGGAACGCGAGCTTCTTTCAGAGCGGCTTCCGCTACGGCAATGGCTTTTTCCGGCCCTGCGGCACCTCGCACGAGATTGATTTCCGCCAGCCGGACGTTGGTAAATTTCCGGTTTTCGGAGTTTTCCAGCATGGGAGTCAGTAGTTTCAAGCCTAACGCCGGATTGTATTTGAGCAACGTTTCAGCCGTGATCAGAACCTGGGAATCCGCGTCCCTGTGCTGTCGAAAAGCATCCATACGAAACGCCAACTCGTTTTTCCACACCGGCACTCTCGATTTCGACTCTGTGGCATAGGCTCCCAAAACGATCAAAAAGAGCAGCAGCGCCGCGAGATTTCCGCCTTTTTCGGGCCATGTATCCAGCAGTTTGTTGGCCAAGACCACCCAACCGAAACAAAGAAACAACAGCGGAAACAACAGATACCGCGACGCCCAATTCAATGGAACGATACTCGATCCGGGCATGAGATAAATGGCCGCCAGTGCGAACAGAAACAAGCCTGCGATCCACTTTTTACGCCAGGCGAGCACCGCAAAGATCGGGCTTGCCAGACAGACGAACAACGCGAACCCGTGCCTCGCACCCCAGACAAGCATTTCCTCACGGTAAATCCAGATGTAGTGGATGTCGAAGGGAAGCAGGCTTGTCAGAAAATAATCGCCCATAAACGAAAACCAGAGCGCGACCCGCTGGCCGAAGGTGTATTGCTCGAAAGACTGCTGAATGCTGGAAAGGGCCGTGTTGATCGAATAATAAAAGGCAACCGACGCGATGAAGAGAACGAAAAAAGGGATGTGGTAGAACAGCCGCCGAAGGTCGAATCTTCCACGTGCTCGCTGCACGCCAAGTTCGAGTAGAAGGTATACGGCGGCAAAAACGGCGGCATAACCCTTCGAAAGAATCATCAAAAGGAACAAAACGAGTGTCCACCACCACGAACGCAGCCGCCAGGGGGAGCGCTCCGTATGCACGGCGACGTGCAGGGATGTCAGCAACGAAGCGAAACCGAGAGCCAGAGTCAGCAGATCCTTGCGTTCGGTAGCCCAGGCCAGGGATTCGACATGTCCGGGATGAAGCAAAAAGAGCAAGGATGCCGCCAAAGCCAGCGGCCAACGTCTGGAAGGCGAAAACGTGTCGGTGGCATCGAAAAGCTTTTTCAAAAACAAAAACGCCAGTCCACAACCGAGCAGATACCAGAAAAGATTTTGCAGGTGAAAATAGAAGGGGTTGAGGCCATCGATGGACGTATCCAACATCCAGGATGCATAGGTAACCGGCTGATAATACTTATGTGTATTGGGAACAAACACCCAAACCAGGGTTTCGAGCGAAGGGGATTGAATCGTGCAGTTTTGAGTGATCCAGTCCGGATCGTCCCAGTTGATGAAATCGGCCTGGAGAGTTTCGCCGAAAACCAGCCATCCGACAACGAACAAGAGAGCCAAACCGCCGATCGGCCAGAGAATGTTCTTCTTATGAAGGTTATCAGATTCCATCGATGATTCGTTCCCCGGAATGACCTCGTTGCGTAGCGATTGGTAGAAATTCTAGCGAATCCCGCCGTTTGTTGTCAATTTCGAGGAAAGAAGTTTGGAATTGACCCGATCAAGAAAAGATTATTAGATATTTATTGAGATTTTTTTCCCATAATAACTGTGTTTTTTCCTCTTCTCGATAACTGGATGGTAAGATAATCGTTGTTTTCTATGGCGGCACAAAAATCCATAAATCCTTGTGGAGTATTTAGACTTGTTTGGTTGAAGTAGAGCATAACATCACCATTTTTTAGGCCAATATTCTCCCAAATCGAATCTTTTTGGATTGAGTAAATACGAAATCCAAATTTTTTTCCGTTACGAAAGTTGGGTACGATCCGAGCCGTTGTAAAGAGAGATTCGTCTTTTTTTACGATTTTCGTTGGCTCTTGTTGCTCCTCTATCTTGATGAGTTTGCATTGCACAGGGGGGGCATCGTTTTTTGTAGGTCTCATACAAGAGGATGTATTATTTTCCGTTACAAGTTTGAAATGGTGATAAGCCAGCGTATGTTGCAAAGAGATCCACAATTGCTCCTGTGTAATTCCCGAAAAGGATTGGAATGAAATTTTTGAGTCAATTTCGAGGGGGATCGGAATTGAAATATTGACTCTGCACCGTGCTCCAATCTTTACAATCACTTCATTCCAATTGGACTCATCGACTTGAAGTTGAAACGGTTCATTTGTCTTTTCAATAGATGAATTGACGGATTGTGATTCGGTTTTTGCTGTTATTACTTGTGATGCAGGGGTTACACATCCAGAAAGAATGATGAAGATGATTAGTGAAATCAATAGATGATGCTCTTGATGATTATTGGATTTCATTTTCCAAGCTCCTTTTGTTGCTACATTCGGGGTAGAGAACATTGCAGAAAACAAAACTCTCTAACTCTTTATGAGGTAGTAATGTCGAAAGTGTTTGGTTTCATCCATTTTGCTAATCATGTAGCTTAATGTTTGGGATGAATATTTGTCAATTTCGGGAGGGGAAGTAGCAGAATAACCTCGGCAATGAGTTCTCGAAAGCAATCTTTCCATTGAATCGTCCGAGTCAACCTTCTTTTTCCCCAAAACGTAATCTCCCTATTGTTTAGGATTTTCACGAATTTAAACCTCGCCCGTTGCAATCGGGAACCGGATGGATTAGATTCGTTTCATTGATTTTCGGTTAAGATTTCTTGATAGGACTTTAAAAAATTCGGAGGCATTATGAGCGAACGAGCACGCCAATTGGCCATCAAACTTCTCGACTATTCGACCGACCTCAAAGAAGGTGAAAAAATCCTGATTCAGGCGGTTGGAACGCGAACCTACCCCTTCGTCGAAGCCCTCGTGGAAGAAGCGTACAAGCGCAAAGCGCTGCCTTACGTGACCTTGCGGGACGAATTCGTCGAACGCGCGATTTTAAAAGGCGGAAGCGAAAAACAGTTCCAGTTTCAGGCGGATCTCGAACTGGCTCGCATGAAAGAAATGGACGTATTCATCGGCGTGCGCGGTACGTCGAACGTATTGGAAAACAGCGACGTGGCGCCTGAGCAGCTCAAGGCGTATTCTTCCACCGTCATGAAGCAGGTGCATATGGAATGCCGCGTACCCGACACCCGTTGGGTCGTCATGCGCTGGCCCAGCCCGGCGTTTGCCCAGTCGGCGAAAATGCCCACCCGCGTTTTCGAAGATTTTTATTTCAAATGCTGCCTGCTCGATTACTCGATCATGTCCAAAGCCATGGACCCGCTCGTCGAACTGATGGACCGCACCGACAAAGTGGCTATCAAAGGACCGGGAACCGACCTGACGTTCTCGATCAAGGGACTGACCTCCGTCAAATGCGATGGAAAACTGAACATCCCGGACGGCGAAGTGTTTACCGCGCCCGTCAAGGATTCGGTCAATGGCGTATTGCAGTACAATACACCGACGTTATATGAAGGAACCCTCTTTGATGGCGTACGGCTGGTGTTCAAGGACGGAAAAATCGTTGAGGAATCCTGCCAGGTCGGCGACGCCGACAAGCTGAAGGACATCTTCGACCGCGATGAAGGCTCCCGCTATATCGGTGAGTTCGCCATCGGTGTCAATCCTCACGTCACCGAACCGATGCTGGACATTCTGTTCGACGAGAAAATCGCCGGGTCGTTCCATTTCACGCCGGGTGGCTGCTACGACGAAGCGGACAACGGCAACAAGTCCAGCGTCCACTGGGACATGGTGTGCCGCCAGTTTGCGGCTCACGGAGGTGGGGAAATCTGGTTCGACGACGTGTTGATCCGCAAGGACGGCCTGTTTGTCACGGACGAGTTGATTCCTCTCAATCCCGAGGAATTGTTGAAATAATTCCATAACTTATACGAGGAAATACGATGTCGGACTACATTCTCGCCATCGATCAGGGAACCACGGGCAGCACGGCGCTGATTCTGGACCGTCAATTGCAACTGTTGGGTAAAGGCTACCAGGAATTCGAGCAGATCTATCCCCAGCCGGGATGGGTCGAGCACAATCCCGAAGCCATTTGGAGCAGCGTCCGGGCAGCGGTGCAAGGCGCGTTGAAAAACGCCGGCATCGAAGGTTCTCAGCTTGCCGGAATCGGTATCACCAACCAACGCGAAACGGTGGCCATCTGGGAGCGCGACAGCCATAAGGCCGTGCGCAACGCCATCGTCTGGCAATGCCGACGCACCACCGAAATTTGTAACCGGCTGAAGAAAGCGGGCTACGAAGGTACGTTCAAAGAAAAAACCGGGTTGGTGCTCGATCCCTATTTCAGCGGCACGAAAATCCACTGGATGCTCAAAGAAAACCCCGAGCTGGTTTCCCGCGCCCAAGCGGGGGAATTGGCCGCCGGAACCGTCGATTCCTACCTCGTGTATCGACTGACCGACGGTGCGGCACATGTCACCGACGTATCCAATGCCTCGCGCACGTTGCTGCTCAATATCCACACGTTGGAGTGGGACTCACAACTGATGGATATCCTTGAAGTTCCTCGCGAATTACTGCCCGAGGTCGTGGATTGCTCCGGTATCTACGGCAAAACGAAAGGGCTGGATTTCCTGCCCGACGGCATCCCGGTGGCAGGTATGGCGGGGGACCAGCAGGCGGCGTTGTTCGGCCAAGCTTGTTTTGCTCCTGGCGAAGCGAAATGCACCTACGGAACCGGTGCGTTTTTGCTGATGAATACCGGCGACCGGGCGGTTCCTTCTCCGTCTCAATTGCTGACAACCGTGGCCTGGCGTCTCGATGGAAAGACGACCTACGCCCTGGAAGGCAGCGCTTTCATTGCCGGAGCCGCTGTGCAATGGCTGCGGGATGAACTGAAAATCATCGATTCGGCTCCCGACATCGAAGCTTTGGCCGAAACAGTGGAGTCCTCCAACGGCGTGGTATTCGTTCCCGCTTTCGCCGGGCTGGGCGCTCCCCACTGGCGACCCGAGGCGCGGGGCGTGATTCACGGCCTGACTCGGGGCAGCAATCGCGGGCACATCGCACGCGCCGTGCTGGAAGGCATCGCCTTGCAAAACTTCGAGATTCTCGATGCCATGGAAAAAGACTCCGGGATCGATCTGAAAGCGCTCAAAGTGGACGGCGGCGCTGCGGCCAACAACCTGTTGATGCAGTTCCAGGCCGATATCCTCAACCGTCGCATTGCACGACCTGAAATGCTCGAAACCACCGCGTTGGGCGCAGCGTTTTTGGCGGGTCTGGGTGTCGGGTTGTGGCAGGATCAGGAAGACATTCGCCGCAACTGGAAAATGGACCGTGAATTCACGGCCACCATGCCCCAGGAGGAACGCACCCGACGTCGGGAACAGTGGCGGGAGGTTATCGACAAAGCCTGAATCGAAAGGACCGCGTCGTGAATCGTTGCAAAACCGCTTTCGGTTGGATCGTTGGCCTGCTTTTCGCCATTTTCCTCGTGGGATGCATGGCCGATGCGGTGGGCGTTCCATGGACGAACGGAGACAGCGATCTTTACGAAGCGGAGAGTGACGAAGAGTCCGAAGATTCGGACGATACCGATAGCGATGGGACCGAAACGGAGCCTGAAGACATCTCCGGCTCCGGTGGTTGCGATGAGCCTTTTTTGCTTCGTTGCAACTCTCAAGTTGCCGGAAATAGTGAAGAAACCGGCCGTGACGATACGTGGAGCGGGTATTCCTGCACGGCACGTTACGAATCCGGCCGGGAAGTGATTTACGCTTTGACGCCTGACGACGACTGCGAGGTCGTCGTCAGGCTGATTCCTACCGAAGCAAAGGATCTCGACCTGTTTCTGCTGTCGAGTTGCGAAGCTTTTTCGGGCCTCGCCTGTTCCTCTACGCCGCAGGACATACAGAATCAGGAAAGCGTCACGTTCGACGCCGAAAAGGGAGTGACCTACTATACTGTCGTGGACGGCTACGACATGGCGGCGGGAGCCTACCGTTTAGAAGTCGAATGCTCGTGCAATAGCAGTAAATAAGAAATGCCGGGTAAAACATTTGCCCGACATATACTTGTTTTCAACGTTTGTGAGTGATTTGGATCAGGAAGTCGTTGAATCGTCCGTTTCCACAAGCAATGGCCCGGAAATATCCACTTGCAGGCCGCCGTATTCGGAGTCATTCAACTCCAGACTCCAGCCGTGAAGTTTGACGATCTGGTAGGCAATATTCAGGCCGAGCCCATGTCCACCGGGGTCACGCGTTCGAGCGGCATTGCCCCGATAAAAACGTTCTACCAGTCGTTGGCGCTCCTCTTCCGGGATACCGGGACCGTCGTCGATCACCCGCACATTGAAGCGGTTGTCGTCCATCGTTTCCAGGATCATCGCGACGTGTCCGCCGGGTTGGTTGTGGCGAATGGCATTGTAGACCACGTTGGTGACGGCCTGCTCGATGAAGGTCACGTCTCCCCGTACGGCGAGTTTTACGTCCGGCACGGCGCTATCCAATGAGACGTTGTGCTGGACCGCTACCGGACGCTGGCGCAGCAGGATTCTTTCTAAAATACCGTTAAGATTGACGTTTCCCCATTGTGCTTTCGGTTCGCCCGCTTCCAGTTTAGCGGCGACCGCGAGGTTGTGGATCAACGACGCCATGTAGTTGCTTTCGTGAATGGCCGACTCGATGATCTCCGCATCCTCGTCATCTTCCGGGTGTTTTTCGTTCAATGTCGATAAATGTCCCTGCAAAACCGTAAGGGGAATCATGACATCGTGAGTGGTGTTTTCGAGAAAATCGCGTAAGGTTCGTTCGCGGCGTTCCTGGCTTTCGATATAGACGCGGATTTCGTTTGCCGCATCTTTGAACGCCTGCGCCAGTCGCCCGACTTCATCTTTCCCTTTCACCGTGATTTCCGGTGAATACCGAGCCGCCTCCGATGCCCCGACTTCTTTGGTCAGTTGACGTACGCGGGAAACCACCGGGCCGATGGTCAAAAGCAGAGCTACGATGGCGGAAAGAATCGGCAACAGCCAGATCAAAAACCGGGGATTCGTCGGTTCCCACGAAATGAACGGTCGGGGAACCATTTTATGGGCGAGGATATACACGCACGGACCTTCATCCCACGGCATTTTGACCAGCATCCGTTCCCCGTCTTCGTCTCGAAGATCGTCGGCGAGAACATGGCCTGTAGAGGCGGAGTCGAAGTCGTCGAGCAGATCCTCGCTCAACGACGGAGCGGACGAATTGGACGAGTGCAACTGTGCATCGTACGCATAAAGACGAGGCATCGAAGGCGGTCTTCCTCGTGGGCCTTTTCCGGGTGGTCCCCATTGATCCATGTCGGGAGGCGGTCCCATCGGGCCTCTGTCGAAATGTTTAGGTTCCGGTGGTCTCGGTCTGTCGGAAGGATCGAAATCAGGAGAGGAAAATCCAGGCGGGGGCATCCATTCGGACGACTCGTTCCGGTCGGGAGGCGGTCGATGATGAAAATCGGGCATGAAATCCCTGAACAGGCTTCCATTCCAGTTTTCCGGGGAGGCTTCACAGGCTGCTCTTCCCCTGTTTTTCATGAATACCACGATGAACTGCGCCTGTTTGTCTTCTTCCATCCTGTTCTGAAGGGTCACACCGAACCACCAGAACAGCCCCGTCAAGGGAAGGCCGATGACAAACATGGTCAACAGCAATCGCAAGCGAAGCGTCATGCTTGCTCCCCGGCATTCAACCGATATCCGATGCCCCAGACGGTTTCGATCAGGCTTTTGCTTTTCAGTTTTTTGCGCAATCGGGAAACGTGGACATCCAACGTGCGTTCGGTGCCGTCTTTGTCCGGGTCGAGGACGTGATCCACCAGCCAGCGCCTTGTGATGGCTTCTCCCTCGCGTGAAGCCAGTGCCGCCAGCAGGTTGAACTCCACCTTGGTCAGATCCACCGGTTTGTCATCGACTTTGACCGTGCGCGAGCCGAGATCCAACGCCACCGGCCCGAACTGTATGGGTTCTCCATGCGCCATCATCGGTCTGCGAAGACGCGCATGGACCCTTTCCATCAGCTCTTCGGGCCAGAAGGGCTTGGTCATGTAGTCGTCCGCACCCAGTTGCAGGGCACGTACTTTGTCCTGGGTGTTGTTGCGAGCACTGAGCACCAGGACGGGGACATCCGAAAACGTCCGCAGCCTTTTGAGGATATCCAACCCGGGTGTTTCAGGTAGCATCAGATCCAAGATCACTAAGGAAATCGAAGAGAGCGAGCCGGGCAGAAGCCACTCTCCCTCCGTATCCCACAGGGTCCGAAATCCTCCACGGTGCAAATACTTGATGATTTGGGTGCCCAGCTCTTTGTCGTCCTCGATGAGTAGAATGGTCTCTTCCATAATGTTTTGCTCCCAAAGTCTGCTGCCTCGTTTCGACCGAGGCGGAACAATCCAACAATTCTTCACCGAGTGTGAACGTATCAAAGCAAGCTTAAGGAACCCTTAAGGTCGCTACGATAATTTTAAATCATGATACTCCAAAGTGCGAAACTTCAACGAATCCACATCACAGGAAGAGTATATCATGATTTCCAAATCGATCTTCCTATCCAAACCCTTGGTAGTGTCGTCACATGGTATATAGCTAAACCGTAAGCTTAGGTTTACCATGCAGTTATAGGGCAAGTGACGACACTGCCGTAGGCAAACTCGGGAATTTTTCTCCATTGTTCTTCTTTTGTGTTATAAATAGGACAAACTTTTTTCCCGTTGTGATCGAGGAGGTCTTCATGCAGCGTCGCCTGATCGTTTGCTTGTCGCTCGTGCTTTTCATCCTTCCCCTGTTCAATGCGTTCGCCGAAGAGGCCGAAGACTGGGGCACCATTCCCGAACCCCGTGATCAACCCGGTGATGACGGAAGCAGTGAAGACGACGAAGGCAGCCGGGAAATCCGTAACGATTACCCGGACTCTCCCACCGTCCCGGTTCCGTTTCCCCGCACCCGATTTTATTTCCAGTTCAACAACGAAGGCTATACCGGACGGGAATACCATGACGATGGTAACGGCTACATACAAACGGACGAAAACGGATATGCCGTCTACTCCGACCGCACCGTCACCCGGATGATTCTCAATCCCGGAGCGTCGATTGCGTTGCTCGATGGAAAACTGGGTCTGCAATTCGATTTCGGCCTGTCGATCAACCAAGGCGACGCTCCGAGCGCCGTGACGATGGCCCACATCGGACTGGGAGCGAATTACGTAGTATATGAAAGCGGTTCGATGGTCGTGCTGGTCGGTTTGAGCAACGAGTTGGGCAACGACTCGCTGGAAACATTCATGTCCGCCGATTACTTCTTTATGCGTCCTTACGCCACGTTGGGGTATCGGGTCTGGCGCTTCACCTTCCAGCCGTTTCTGGGGTTGCCTAAGTACTTCGACACGAACTCGGACAACGACCCGAAAGGATTTGGAAGCGATATGAACGGGACGTTTTTCCGGGATAAAAAAGAGGCGCGTTTCCCCAACCGCGTTCCCAACGTGCTGGCCGATGACGATTATTTCGGCGTCGATTACGGCCTGCCCATCAGTTTGAGCATTTACAAAGGCATGTATGTATCCGTGACGCCTTCGGGAACTCTGTGGCTGATCCCGGAAAGCTTGATGTACAATTTCATTACTCCAGGTATCGGCTACCGGAGCGACAATTTCAACACCATGGTCGGCGTGCAATTCCAACTGCCGCCGAAGCACGACGATCAGGAAACCTGGAGGCTGGTGGTCAACGCGGGAGTTTCCTTCTAATCCGGAACTAAATATGGATATTGAAAGGACGTCGGAAGGTCAAACTTCCGACGTCCTTTTTCGTTTCATGGAACGAAATTTTACTGTGAGGCATGAAAGCAAGATGGCGCAATACTTATTCGGCCAAATTGCGAAAAACGGGTGCATCACAAAATGGTGCGAATTGGCCCAATAATATCGAAGCATTCATTCATTTGGTTGTAGCGGCGAGGCGTAAGCCCGCCGAAAAGGGAGATTGGGGGTATAAAAGCAACTTTTAAAAGGCAAAAACGGCGGGCTTACGCCTCGCCGCTACGAAAAAAGAGGATTTTACGAAAGTTACTATATTTTGTGATGCACCCGAGAAAAACTCTTTCCTGATTGTTTTGCCTCCCTGATCCTTTGGGTGTATAATACCGTTATCAATTTACTCATCACATCTGACATGGGAGGGATCTACACGTTCATTGGATGATTTCCGGAATTTGTCGAATAACGAATTATCCGACATGTGACTTCTTTTTGCCGACGTATTTTGGAATCGTTTTCTTACTCGGAGAAACAAAATGAAATATCGACTTGACCAACTGGTGGATATGTCAAAGATCGAGGATCTTCTAGAGGCTTTTTCTTCTACGATTGATATTCCTTCCGCGATTATAGATCTTGAGGGCAATATTCTTGCTGCTGCGGGTTGGAATCGGATCTGCACCGATTTTCACCGAGTCAACGAGGAATCTTGCAAACTATGTTTGGAGAGCGATACGCAGATTGCCAACATGATCGAGGAAGGAAACAAGGTTAACGTATACAAATGCAAGCTTGGGTTGACCGACGCCGCGTCTCCCATCATTATTGAGGGTGAGCACATCGCCAATGCATTTGTTGGGCAATTCCTTCTCGATGAGCCGGATCTTGACGGTTTTAGGCAACAGGCTTCTAAATATGGATTCGATATGGAAGACTATATGGAAGCGTTGAAGGCCGTTCCCATCGTGGATCAAGGTCGGTTGCCCGGAATTTTGAAATTCCTGACTACTTTTTCCGAGATTGCCGCTCAAATGGGACTCGATCGCTTGCGACAGATCAAAACTTCCAATCGAGTAGAAGCACAAGCTCGTGAAATCATTGACATATCTACACCGGTTTTAAAGGTTTGGGATGGAGTTCTTGTTTCTCCCCTCATCGGCTCTCTGGATTCCAGGCGAGCAGAGAAATTTACGGAAGTTCTGCTAAATGGGGTTGCAAAAAACCAGGCACAGGTTGTCTTGATCGACATTACCGGTGTAGCGGCTATAGATACGCAAATCGCAAGGCATTTGCTGGAAGCCTCGAGCGCCGTGCAATTGCTCGGAGCAAAAGTCATTCTGACAGGAGTGCGCCCCGCTATAGCTCAGACTTTTGTACACCTGGGAGTCGATCTTGAAAAAATCATCAGCAGATCTTCCTTGGCTTCGGGACTGGAATACGCCATTGAAAGCATGAAACCGATGGTCTGACCCGACGGTATTCATGCTCTTTCATCGTGAATTTCCATTAAGTTGGCGTCTATATCGCAGGAAATGAGGATCTTTTACTCAATCATGCAAAGCTCTTGACTGTCGCCGGTCGAGGGCTTTTGTTTGTGTGCCTATGTACAAGAAGTTGCTTGTTTTGTTATCACGGGGTTAATATAGAGAAAACATTTCAACATCCAAAGGGGGGACACCATGACTTACAATCGTAAAAATCGTTTTTTTGCCATAAGCTTGTTGATGTTTCTACTGCTTCCTTTTGGCTGTGGAGGAGATGGCAAAGGTGACGCACCCGAAGACGCTTTCGATAGCCAGGGCGAAGACGGCGAGGTGGTGCATAAACCCTTTGTCAACGTGGCAGGCTTTGATGAAGGCGAGATGACCACGGCAGAAAGTTCCATTACCATAGAAGGAACTACGTTCTACTCGAATTCCGTGGAAGTCAACGGCCAGCAGGTGGAGTTTGGCGAGGAGCTAGACGAGGAGTTGGGAGAAGGTGTGTTTCCCTGGTCGATCGAGGTCGAGTTGCTGGAAGGCTCCAACGACTTGCAAATCAAAGCGATCGGTGAAAACGACATGGAAAGCGATCCTATCGATGTGGTTGTGATTTACGATCCGGAGTATGTCTCCGACCCTCCTGAAAATTCGGGTTATGTGCTCTGCATTTTTCAGGAGTCTCTTGTTTGGCTCCAAAAAAACGAAAATTACGATCCGGCAGGAGCGAGACCGGACGAAATGCATTTGGATGCCGTTTCTACATTTAGAGGAAATCAAAATTATAGCTTCAATTCTTCTGCCAATTCAAGTTCCATTTTAAGTTTATTCCAATGTCAACCTCTTCGAGAAGCGTCATTTGTGGAGACATACCGCATCGATGTTCATGCTTGGGAAGAAGACGACGGGTTTTTTACCGGCGGCGACGACGAAGTGGGAACAGGCTCGGCCGAGCTGAACATTAAGTACGAAGATGACTGGGCATATTACAGCTATTTAGATGCAAATGTGGGCGGCAATACGCTTAGGGTTTATTTGAATATTTCTTGTAACACATATTAATAAAGAAGTTACCAGCGCCGGTAAAAGACTACGGCATTTTAGCAATTTCAAAGTGAAAACGTCAGATTCTTGAGGTCGGGTGGTTCCTCACCCGCCCATCTATTTTTCAAAAAAATTCACACTCTTCCCTCTGATTGATCGTGAACTTCGTTTGACACCCAAGGGATGGCCATGGTAGACAAGATATGGAATATTCTCGATATTCCTTGAAATTCATACGATTGGAGGCACGATGATTCACCGCTTGATCCCGGTGATTTTTTTTATCGGTTCTTTGCTTGTTTTCGTTCCGGGTTGTCCTGAAAAGGCAACGTCTACCGCTGACGATCCATCTTTTTCCGAAGGTCGCAAAGGGCTTGTCGAACGCATAAGCCACGCGGGTGGTGAAAAACGCATCCTGCTGCCTGCAAAACGCGCCAGTCTGGCTGCAACGTATGGAGCGGAAGCAACGACGCTGGAAACCGTTCCGGCGATAGCACAGGCGTTGGACGGTGAGGACGAAGAAGTCGTTGCACGCCAACTCGCGCAGAGGCGCACCGGGTTGTTGTTGCTGGATCGCGTCTCGAAACCCGAACCGGGAACCCCCAACGGCTCCGTTCGTTTCCGAATTCACACCAACGGTCGCCTGGATCATCTCTCTCCGGTGTCGGTCGATGCCCAGACGGTGATGCTTGCACCGACGCATCCGGCATTTGTGCCGGACGATGAACGGGACCGAACGGTCATGGCCTACGTTCGGGATCGACTGGCCGGACGTTCGGCCAAGTTGCCGGAAATATTTGCAAAGCCTCATCTTGACGGCAAGGCTCATGCCGGGTTGAGAGCCGCCGATGCGCGTGGCGCTATCGAGGCCATCGGTCGTATCGACGGTGAGGGAAGCACGCCCGGTGAAGCCATCGACGCCGCTATAAAAGCCTTCGAAAAGAAGTGGTCGGAAAGCGATTTGAAACCTTTGCGCGAGCAACTTCCCCGGCTGACCCTGACCCTGCATCAGGACCGGGAATCCACCGAAATCGCCGATACACGAGTACAAACGTTGCGCGAGCGGATTTCTTTGGGACTCGACGGGATCGAGTTGCGCACCAACGAAGGGCGTATTCTGCGCATCCCGCCCGAATTCGTCAAATTCCACAAAAAAGAGGTTAAAAAGCCCAAAAAACGGACCAAATACGTTCCGTTGAGCACGTCGACGGCTTTGTTGAACGAAATTTGCTCGGAATATCGGATGCCCGCCGATTGCTGGAAAAAAGCCGAGATTCGAACCTTCCGAACCGTGGATCTGACCGAACGCTCCCCCGGTGGGCAGGTGCTTCGCCTGTGGCGGGGTTGGGAATTCATCGACGCGGAAACGATGGACAAGGCCGAGATTCTGCGTTCTTTCACCGCTGGAGCCGAATGGCTGCTGCGAGCGTTCAACAGTGAAACCGGCATGTTCATGTACAGCTATTACGCCGTGCAGAACAAAGTCGTTAAATACAAGTACAACATGATCCGCCACCTGCTGGCTACGATGACACTGTTGCAAGCCTACGATATTACAAAAGAAAAGCGCTATCTGGATGCGGGAAAAAAGGCGATAGACTACGTCGTGGAACGTCTCGAATACGCCAAAACGCCCCAGGGTCGGGACATGGCGTTTTTCCACCATGAAAAGTATGACCGCAAATACAAACTCGGCGGTGTAGGTTGCCTGCTCCAAGCGATGGCGATCTATCACGGTTTGTCGCCGATACCCGAATGGAAACGGCCAATGAAGGCGCTGGCCGAGCACATCATGTTAATGCGCAAACCGGTGGGACCGTACCAGAGCATCTACACCAAACCGGGAGAGGAACCCAACCGCAAGGAAATCCTGATCTATCCGGGTGAGGCCAATCTCGGTCTGATCATGTTGCACGAGATTTATCCGGACAAACGGTATATCGAGCATTTGCAACGGATCATCGATTACTATTTCGAGTGGTTCAAAAAACGCTCCAATCCGCGTCATAAAGGATCGTTTGGCGCATACGTGCCCTGGGAAATGGCGGCAATGTCCGAGTTGTCCCGCCAGACGGGCGACGACCGGGCCGCCGAATTCACTTTTGCCATGGCGGATTGGCTCAACGACAACTGGTTTGCCTACGGACCGAACGAAACGTGGTTCCCCGATTACGTGGGGGGCATCAAGAAAAGCCACAGCCAGTACGATTTTCCCTTGTGGAACACCGGGGTATTCGGAGAAGGCACCGTCGCCGCGTGGCGGCTGGCCGTACATCGCAAAGACACCGTTCGGGCCGAAAAATACCGTAAAATCGTGCACTTGACCATGCGCTTCATTCGTCAGTTGCAATACAAAACCGGCTCGGTCTGGTACCTGCCGAACGTCAAAAAAGCGCTCGGTGCGATTCCGGGCGATTTCTTCGACGACGAATGCCGCCTGGATTACGTGTACCATTGCCTGACCGTGCATTACCGTGCATTGAAGCATTTCACCGACGAGGATTTTCGTGCTCTCGGTGTCGGAAGATAACGTAACCTAACGAAATATCTGCTGTTTTCGATCAAAAAGGATTGAGCAAGATGATTTCCACTGTATCGATGGCTCGACGAATTTTGCTGTTCGCCGGTCTTTGCCTCGTTCTGACGGCTTGCGAAAAAACGGAGTCTCCAACTCCCGAGGCGAAAAAAGCAGCATCCCCTGCCGCGAAAAAGGCTACGGTAACACCTACCGTGGATTTTCCCGAGCGCATCGCCGGGGAAGTCGAGGTGTCGCTGTCGGACGAAGAGAAAAAAGCCCTGATGGGTATCGCTCGACAGACTCTTGACCTCTGGGTTCGTGAAAAGAAGATTTTCCAACCGGCGGACGTGCCGGAGAGCCTGAAGACGAAAAAGGTCAACACGGCCTGGGGCACGTTGTATCTGGACGGCAAATGGCTGGGTTGTGTGTCGAGTCGAAAAAGCACTATCGTCGATGCCACCATCCAAGCGGTGATCAACACCGCCAAGGATCGCCGTTTCGAGAACCCGACGCCCGAAAATGTCGATAAATTCCGATTGGTTCTGGAGTATCCTGGGCCTAAAACCCTGATTCGCGAGAAAAACCCGGAAACCATCGGTAAGCAACTGGTGCCGGGGATTCACGGCATCTACATGGAAAGCAAAGCCCGTAAACGTGCGTTTTTCCTGCCGTATGTGTTTGTCAAAAAAGTACGTACCACCGATACCTGGCTGCAACGCTTGGCGAAAAAGGCGGGTATTCCGAAAGGCGACTGGCGCTCTCCCGATGTGGGTGTGTATCGCTTCGATACCATCGCATTTATGGAAGCCGAACCGAAGGGCGAGGTCGTGGATCTCTACCGCTACAAACCGGTGCGACAGGCATTGGGCAGCGAAGACGTCGAGCACCGTTTCGGTCTGGCCCGGCGCTGGGTCACCGGTCACTGGGATGTGGAAAAAGAACGCTACCTGATGGGCGTTGGAGACGACCAAAAGCCTCTCGGCGGTCCCTACGACTGGGCGGCGCATCTGGACGCGGCGGCGATGCTCGGACAAGGGGGCGAAGTGCTGCGCAACCTGGGCGTGGCCGAATGGTCTACCAAAGGTTGGCGCGCCTGGTTGGATTACTTCGTGCCGAAAGACGACAAAGCAGGTAAAAAACGTAGCGAAAGCCGCTTGGTCAACGAAGCGTTGACTCGTTTGCTGTCCGAAAAGAAACTCGACGAACCGTTGCTGTTTGCCCTGTCTCGTCTGCTGGGACTTTCCGGCGTCGTGGCCAATACCCGAAATCTTGCCGAAAAACTCTTCGACGCCATGGAAAGCCGCTTTTCATCGGACGGCCAATGGACGCTCGATCCGAAATATCAGTGCGAAGCCACCTGGTCGGCTGCGTTGCTGCTGGGAAAAAATTTCCGTCCTCAAAAAATGGCGTTGTTGAAAAAAGCCGCCGGTCAATGTCCGGCAGAACATCCCTATGCGCTTGTGATGTCTGCCACGCTGTTACGTTTGAATAGCGAGGATATCGAACTTATCCAACTTGTGAAAAACAACTTCGACAAAGCATTAACCTACCGGATTTCCAAAGAAAACGCCGAAACTCGTGACCTCGTGGGTGCGGTGCGGTACGATGAAAACCAGTCGCCCGAAACGTTCGATACCGGAATGTTTTTGTGGGGGTTGGCGATGGCGTATCCTGTGTTGGTGGGTGATGCCGAACGCTTGCCGAAGTGGGAAATCGCCGTGCAGGAAGCCACAGATTGGCTCCTTCAACAACAAATTACGGAACAAAGTGGATTTTATTTGAAAAACTGGCGATTATATAAGGGTTCATTCCGCGATGATCTCGTGGCTAATCATACGTTCCTGCGTTCTACCGTGGTTCCCGTCATGGCGTTTCATGCCTTGAAGGATACCTATCGAATCGAGTGGGACGCTTTGTGGAACCGGAAAAAAGGTAACTGATACGATGGATTTTCTCTCGCGAACTCCTTTGGGGCAGCTGTCTGTGGATGCCCCTGAAAACGGTATGGAACTGGTACAGGGACGCCTGTTGAAGCACGGTATGGCTAGCCTCGCGCTGGACGACGAAACCGGCAGGCGTTCGTTCGGTTTCGCCGATGATCCACCCGAGAACCTTCACACGCTTCGCGAAGACGACATTGTGGAAATGATGCTCGTGGCCCAGGACGGCCAATGGCGGATCACCCAGGTGATGGTGCTCACTCCCAGTCAGGTCGAAGGCGAACGGCGCGAATTGTGGCGCAAGCGCTTCGAAGCGCAGGGCGACCGCTGGCGACGGGTGTTGTGGGCACGGCAGCGGATCAACCAAGCGGTGCGTTCGTGGTTTTACGGGCAGGGTTTCCTCGAACTGGAAACTCCCGTGCTCGTGCCATCTCCCGGATGCGAAACCCACTTGCACGCATTTCCCACCCGCTGGGAAGGTCCGGGCGACAGCTTCAATCAGAACTTTTATCTCCCTACCAGCCCGGAATTCCACATGAAACGGGCGCTTGTGCTGGGATACGAGAAGATTTTCCAACTCGCCCGTGCGTTTCGTAACGGCGAGCTTTCCCGGCTGCACCAGCCGGAATTCGTCATGCTCGAATGGTATCGGGCTTATGAAGATTACCAGACCATCATGCAGGATGTCGAAGCGATGGTCTGGGAAACCGCCCAGTCGCTCAACGTGTTCGAGGTGGAGGACCAGGGTCGCCGTTGTCGCCTGGAGCCGCCTTGGCCGAGGATGAGCGTCGCCGAACTGTTCGCCACGAAGCTTCAAATCGATCTCGATTCGGCTCGGACGGCGGACGACCTGCGCGCCCAGGCTCGTGCGCATGGATACGATTACCTCAAGGACGGCGAACCGTTCGAGGATAGCTTCTTCCGGTTGTTCATCAACGAGTTGGAATTCGATCTCGGGGTGGAACGACCGATCATTCTGTACGATTATCCCGTGGAACTGGCGGCGCTTTCCAGGCGCAAGAGCGGTGCTCCGAGATATTGCGAACGATTTGAAGTCTACATTTCCGGTGTTGAGCTGGCCAATGCGTACAGCGAGCTGACCGGCGTGGCCGAGCAACAACGACGCTACCGGGAATACCAGAAAAGACGGTTGGAAGAATACGGCGAGCCGTATCCCGAGGACCGGGGCTTGATCGACGCAATGAAATACGGGATGCCTCCAGCAGCGGGAATCGCGCTGGGACTGGATCGGTTGATCATGCTGTTGCTCGGTGCGCAGAGCGTAGACGAAGTGATTGCTTTTCCTCATAAAAAACCCGTCGCCCGGAGCAAACGCAGGCCATGAGTTGGGACCGCATTCCTCACCAACCCCGCGTGGTCGAAATCCTTCGCCGGACCCTGAAAAACGGGCGTGGTTCTCATGCTTACCTGTTCAGCGGACCTACCGGTGCGGGAAAGCTTCGTGCGGCGATCGTGCTGGCGCAGGCGCTCAATTGCCTGGAAAGTCCCGACGACCCCTGCGGTCTCTGCCTTGCCTGTACGAAAATCGCCCGCAGCGAAGATCCCGAGAACGTGCTGCACCCGGATCTCGTGCATTTGCGTGCGGAAAAGGAAGGCGGACCGATCCGCGTGGCGCAGATTCGGGCGTTCATCGGCTCTTTCGCACATGCCCCGTTGGAAGCACGCCATCGCGTGGTGTTGATTCACGAGGCCGACCGACTGAACCTGGACAGCCAGAATACCTTACTCAAAACCCTGGAAGAACCCGCCGAAGGATTGCGCACGGTTTTCGTGCTGCTCACCTCTCGTCCGCATCAACTGCTGGACACCATTCACAGCCGGGTTAGGGTGGTGCCTTTCGATCCGGTTTCTTTGGAAATCATCGAGCGGCATCTTGTCGAGGAAAAGGGCATCGATCCCGCCAAGGCGCGTATTGCGGCGGCACTCTCCAGCGGAGGCATTGCCCGTGCCGTAGAGTTGGCTCAAGGTCCGTGGATCGAAGGCCGCGACGCCTGGTTGGAAGCGTGGGTGAAAGGTTCGCGAGGCGCGGTTGAAGCTTTCGAGGCGGAGGTTCGTGACGCCCGTGGCAAGGTAGAAACATCCTGGCGGATCGACCTGTTGCAATCCTGGTACCGTGACGTTTTCCTGCTGGCGTTGGGTGCAGACGAACGGTTGGTGATCAACCGCGACCTCATCGGTCGCCTGCGGGAAGAAGCGCAACGGATTGGAGCCGCCAGAGCTGCCCAAAAGGTGGAAGAACTTCAGAGCCTGCGCGAAACGCTGGAGTTCAACGTACGAGGCGATCTGGGGTTGGAAAATCTCCTGTCACGGGAAACCGCCTCGGGACGGTCGTAGACGAGACTCCAGACGATCGACCGGGTGAAATCAAGCATCTGACGACACTGCTAGAGACAACCTCCATAAAAAGCGAAAAACCATGAACAAACCCGTTTTTTCCTTTCAACCGATCGGCATCGTTCGGTCGCCTTACAAAAATCTGCAAGGAACGCCTATTCAGCCTCGTTACGCCGATGGAAGCGAAGGTACTATCGAAGTATTTCCCGAATACGCCGAAGCCCTGGCGGACCTCGATGGCTTCGAGCGCATCTGGCTGATGTACGTTTTCGACAGGGCCGAGGGCTGGACACCTCACGTGACACCGTTTAGGGATACGGTCGAACGGGGATTGTTCGCCACTCGCGCCCCGAAACGTCCCAATGGTATCGGCATGTCCTGTGTGAAACTGGTTCGGATCGAAAACGCGACGCTCCATGTGTCCGACATCGACGTTTTGGACGGCACTCCGTTGTTGGATCTCAAACCTTACGTTCCTGAATTCGACGCCTACCCGCAGGCGAAAGCCGGTTGGTTGGACTCCGCTCCCAAACCAGGGGCCAAATCCGACGACCGTTTCAAATAATGTCCGAAATTTGCTTCATTTTTCATGGTGAATTTGGAAAACCGGCTAAGAGTTTGTTAACATTGTCCCCTCCGGGACAAACCACTAGAAATTCAAATTTGAAAAGCGTATACTGATCATGGGGAAAGGTTCCCTACGTGACTACGTTTGACCTGAAGGGCTACCCGCCGTTCGTTTCGAAGGATTCGTTTCGTCGTTGCCGCCGATGTTCGTTTTTGCAAAGGCTCCAACGACACCCGGAAAGAAGCATGAGTGCACGATCCAAACCCGAAGTGCTGTTTGTAACCACGGAGCTTGCGCCGTTCGCTGTTGTGGGGGAACTGGCAGATTTTTCGAAGGGACTGTCGACGGCTTTGTCGGGGAAATTCACCCTTCGTGTGTTGCTTCCCCTCTATGGCAGCATCGATCGCGAAAAGTACCATCTTTGCCGTATGGCCGGGTTGGGAACCTGCGATATCGATGTAGCGGGACACAGCTACCCCGTGCGTTTTTATCGAACCGCACTTAAGGGAACGCCGGTTCGGGCCATTTTCGTCGAATGCGACGAACTGTATGGAAAACCGGGTATTTACGAACAACCGAACAGCCGCGAACCCCACGAGGACGAAGTACAGCGTTCGGTACTGCTGTGCCGAGCGGCGGAATTCCTGATGGATCGTGGCGTTGTAAAACCTCAACTACTGCATCTCAACGGGCACCAATCCGCCTGGCTGGCGGCGTTGTTGCGGGCGAGGGCGTCCGGTCCGAAAAACAAGCCGGGGATACTCCTGACCGTTCATCATGCCGCCCACCAGGGCTTGTGTGCGTTGGACTGGGCGCGGCGTCTCGATCTGGATCGCCGGTACGCCTCGCCGGGTGGAATTCTGGAGTTCTTCGGTAATTTCAATCCTTTGAAAGCTGGTGCAGCGCTGGCGGACCGGGTAAACGCCGTATCGGTGGAATATGCGCGGTCTATTCGGGAAAGCAAGGAATTCGGTCTGGGACTGGAAGGATTGTTCCAATCGCTGGGTGACCATCTGAGCGGTATTCCCAACGGCGTCGATACCGAAGAATGGAACCCGCGCACCAACCCAAGAATTCCGGCGGCGTTTAGTGCAAAAAACTTAAAAGGCAAACAGATCGCCAAACAGCAATTGTTCGAAGAAAACGGTCTGAATACGGATCTTCTTCACAGACCGCTGGTGTCCTACGTGGGTGCCCTGGAAAGTCATGGCGGCGCGGGGTTGATCCTCAGCCTGATCGATCGTATCCTGGTCAACGACTTGACACTGCTGATGGTTGGAACGGGACAATGGCGCATCGAAAACGAACTGGCCGAGTTGCAGCGAAAGCACGCCGGACGGTTCGCCGTGGTGTTCAGTTCCGAAGCCGATGTCGTTCACCAGGTGCTTGCCGGATCGGATATATTGCTCAACTCATCGCATTTCGAGCCGTGCGGTCTGTCGCAGCTCAAAGCGATGCGGTACGGAACCGTTCCGGTAGCTCGCAGTGAGGGCGGGAACAAGGATTCGATTCACGAAGCCGAGGATTTCGCCGGTGAAGGCTGGGGGTTCCTTTTTCGTGGAGAACAGGGAGACGACCTGCTCGAAGCCCTGTTTCGTGCCCTGAAACTGTATGAAAACCAACGAGCCTGGCACAAAGTGGTGTGCCGGGCGATGAAACAGGATTTTTCCTGGGATAAAAGCGCCGAAAGCTATGCTGGACTTTATGAAGACATTCTCGCCGAACGCGGATAAACATCTGCACGTTTCGATGTTGGATCATCTGAAACAAGTGGATTCCGTCCTTGCGGAATTCAACGTGGGCGTGTTGGCCTTCGACCCCGAAGGCAACATGATCTGGCGCAGCGACTCGCTCAAAAACCTGGGATACTGCGATCCCCACGACAAAGAAGGGCAATGTTACCAGCGTACGGAGGAAGGTTCTCCGTCGCTGTGCATGGATTGCCCGTTTCATACCGGCATCAAGGATGGCAAGTTCGAACGAACCTGCGTCCATACCGGTACGGGTGCCGCGAAGCGGTATTTCGAGGTAACTTCCGTTCCTTTGCATGATGGCGAAGAGGTTAAAACTTGGGTGCGGCTGGTACAGGATGTCACCGAGCGCCGGAAGAAAATCAAGCAGGAAAGAAACTACGAAATCACCCAAACGTTGATGGATTACACCGCAGACGCTGTGTTGACCACCGACGACATGCTGTTGATTCAGAGTTGGAACAAAGGCGCACACGAGATGTTCGGCTACACAGCCGAAGAGGTGCAGAAAAAGCCGGTCACCAACCTGTTTGCACTCGATAGCGATACCCAGGACAAATTCGCCAAAATTCAGACCGAAGTGAACGAAAAAGGCAATGTTCGCAACGAACGCATCACCATGGTGTCCAAAGAAGGTCGCCGACTGAACGTGGCCATTACCCTGACGGCGATTCGCACTGCTGAGGGAGAAAGTACCGGCACCTCGATGATCGTGCGTGATTTCACCCATGTGGCGCGCCTGGAGGATTCGCTTTCCGAGAAAATCGACCACCTCACGAAACTCGACGGCATCAATGCCGTGGTTCGTATGGCCAAAACCAAAGAGGAGATTTTCGACGCCGTACTGGTAGCGGTCACGGCGGGAGAAGGATTGCGTTTCAGCCGTGCGTTTCTGTTCATCGTCAACAAAGGTCAAAAGGTGCTGGCGGGTAATACGGCGGTGGGACCGGCCAACGCCGCCGAACTGCTGGATGGCCATCGCAAGCAGTACTATCGCTCCCGGTCGCTGCAACAAATCATCATCGAACGCTCCCAGCAAAAAGACGACCGGGACGTTCTGGTAAGCCAGATCGTCCGTCAGTTGCGCATTCCTTTGGATCAGGCGGATCATCCCCTGATTCAATGCCTCGATCGCCGCACTCCGTTTCTCTATAATCGCAGGGATACGAATGAACCTTTGGCGTCGCAATTGGCCAACCAGTTGTGGACCGATCAATTCGTTGCGGTTCCCCTGGTCTGGCACGATGAAAAGCTGGGGGTGATTGTCGCCGACAACCTCACGACCCGGCAGCCGATTACCGACGAGGATGTCACTTTCCTGGCCGGGTTTGCCGAACGGGCTTCATCGGCCATGGCCAACCTGTCGCTCAAAGACGACCTGCAAGGGAAAGTCGCCGATTTGCAGGAAGCCTGGAGTCAACTCGACGAGCAGAAGAAAAAGGCTGCCGACCAGAAGCGTTTGGCCGGATTGGGCGAAATGGCCGCCAAAGTCGCCCACGAAATCCGCAACCCGCTGGTGACGATCGGCGGCTTTGCCCAAATGCTGATCGGCAAGGAAACGACGGACCCAGAAACCCGAAAAGGCTTGGGAATCATTGCCGAAGAAGTCATGCGACTGGAAGGGATTCTGGAAAACGTGCTGGGAACGGCGCGACCCATTCAGCCGGAATTCGTCAACACCAAACTCAATCCGATTCTGCACCGGATCGCCACGCTGTTGAAAAATCAGGCCGTCAACAACGACATCGAAATGGCCGTGCATCTGCAAGACCCGCTTCCGTCGATCATCATCCAGAAAGACCAGATCGAGCAGGTGGTGATCAACCTGATGAAAAACGCCATCGATGCGACGGGGCCGGGTGGACGTGTCGTGCTGGCCTCCAAGCTGAAAGACAACGGCAAGGCGATTGCCATTACGGTCAAGGATACGGGTGTAGGAATCGACCGGGAGCATTTGCAACAACTATGGGATCCGTTTTTCACGACGAAATCGGAAGGCACCGGCCTGGGGTTGCACATTTCGAAACAGATTATCGACGACCATGGCGGAAAAATCACCGCCACGAGCAAACCGGGTAAAGGCACTTGCTTCGAAGTGCTTTTGCCTTTAAAACCGAAGGTGAAGGAGGATGAAGATGCCTGAACCGAAAAAACTGCTGATCGTAGACGACGAACCGAACATTCGGGAGTTGTATAAAGAAGTGTTCCAGAGCGAAGGCTACGAAGTCGTTCTGGCTTCGACGGGACCGGAAGCCATCAAACTCGTACAGAGCGAAGAGCCGGATCTCGCCATCATGGACATTCGGATGCCCGGTATGGACGGCGTGGATGCCATGCACGAAATATTGAGTCAAAACAATCGCTTACCCGTGATTATCAACTCTGCGTACACCCACTACAAAGAGAACTACATGAGTTGGGCCGCCGATGCCTACATCGTCAAGTCCGCCGACATGACCGAGCTTAAAGCGACGGTCGCCAAATTGCTGTCCAAGCCTCGCTGAAAAACCTTGACCGCCTCAACGCTTGGGTTATGATCTGCCCGGACGTTTCGAGGATCGACAAGGTTTTTTTATCCGGAGGATTTCCATGAAGGTTCCGACCGATTACCTGTATACGAAAAACCACGAGTGGCTCAAAAAGACCGATGACGGCTACCTGATGGGTATCACCGACCATGCGCAAGAGCAGCTCGGCGAGATCGTCTACCTGGAACTGCCGGAAAGCGGCGACGAGTTGAGCGCTGGCGACACGCTCGGCGTGATCGAATCGACCAAAGCCGTTAGCGATATTTACGCCCCGGTATCCGGGACCATCGCAGAGCGCAACGAAGATCTTCTCGAAGACGATGCCAACCTGAAAAACATCAACGAATCTCCTTTCGATGACGGCTGGCTGCTGAAATTCACGGACGTCGATGAAAACGAACTGGACGACTTGATGGACGCAGAAGCCTACGAAGCGTTGATTGCCGAAGAATAGCCGTTTCGTTGTTGGAACGAGTCTGTCATCCTTCGAAAAATGTACGAAAAGATACATCCGTCGAAATCGTGTTTTCGGCTTAGGTATCTTTTTGTCTTTCTATACGGTTTTTCGTAATTCCCTGAAATCACAAATGTTGCAGGCGGGGAAACTTCAACCGGCATTCCGGTTGTTTTTGGCAATTGTTGGGTAAAAACAATCCGATCTCGTCGTTTTACGGTTTGTTCCGACAATAAAAATTCTCCCAAAAACCACCAAGTTGCTTCATTTTATTGAAGGATTTTCGTTGTTTGTGGTTAAATAGGTCTTTGTTTCCAGGGGACCAATGGAGGAGGGATCGAAAAACGTGCTTTCCTCCTCCTTTGGTGTCTTGTGTTCGAATGGAATCAGAGCGCCGGATCGACGTTGCAAGGCAGACGATCCGGCACGGAAAGAAAGATCGGGCGACCCATGCGTTTTGCAGGACCATGCAACAACAAAACGAACTGGTATTGCAACGAGCCGCTGCGGATCATCGTCGAAAGCGCGGATGAAGTCACCGACCACTATCGTCGTTTTTGGAGCAACAATATCTGTGTCACCCAAACGTCGAGTCAGGCTGTCATCGGCGACGTTCGGGAGATTATCATCGAGCTGCCCAACAGCGTGGAAATCCGTTTGGAAGGACTGATCGATTCGACCAAAACCCTTGCTCAAGGCGCACAGTTGTCCGTTTTCCGGTTTAACGGTCTTCCCGATACCGACAAACGGATGATCGACGTATATCTGGATTCCACCTCCACTCTCGGGGCGAGTTCCTCGCAATTTTCGTCTCATATGGAGTTGGATGAAATCACCATCGAACCCGAGTCGCCGACCTTCGTTCCCATGGGAGACGACGAGTTTCTTTCTTTGCCGGACAATGACGAGCAAACGGACTTCACGGTGGCGGACGAATCGACCACCGATTTCGAATTTTCTCACGAAGAGGAATTGTTACCGACCTTTACAGCCGAAGTGGATGACGAATGGGTGGCGAGCCTGCGCCGCGATCCCGAAGGAATCACCCGCACGTGCAAACCGAGTTTGCCACCGGCGGAATTCGTGGATTGCTTTGCCCGTCTGCTGGCTGCCGTTCCCAAACTGGTAGCGGCGAAGGATCTGCCTGTTTCCGTATTCGTGCTCGATTACCTGCTTTCCATGCTCGATGAAGTCCAGGCCGATCAGGCGGCGATTCTGGAAAAACAGTTCGGTTCGGCATTGAATCACGAGGTGGCCGAATTCCTGGGACGGGCGTTGGTGCAAGAGAACACTTCCCTACTGATTCGAGCGGCTGTGATTCTCGTTTATGCAGGAACCGAGGGAGCTTCCATACTCTTCGATGCTCTGATTCAGAACGACGACGACGAGATCCGCCAGATTTTCGTGCAAGCCTTGGCCGAGATCGGCGAACCGGCGATGCCCGAGTTGCTCAAACGACTCGAAAACGCAACCTACCTGGAACCCCAAGTACTCCAACCTTTAATCCACCTGGTCGGTGCTATCGGTCAATCGGAACATTGGGAATCCGTACAAACATTTCTCGTTCACGATGATCCGAGCGTCCGAGTCGAAGCCTTGGCGGCCATGGCGGGTCTTGACCCTGGAAAAAGCGAGCTGATGTTGCTCGAAGCCCTGAAAGACGACCTTTCCGAAATGCGCCGAGCAGCGGTGGAAGGACTGATTCAGGCGCAATCGCTCGACGAAGAGGGAATCGAGTTCTATCTGAGCGTGCTCAAAGGGGAGCGGGAGGAATTAAGCGAGACGATGTTGCTGATCATGAAGGCGGTGGCGAATGTCTGCGATATCCTCCCGGATTGGGCCTTGCAATTCGGTCCGATCGTTCGTAGCGTCATCGATCCGGAGTTTGCCGGAGCGCCTCGTTCCCAACTCGAACTGGACGACCTCTCCCCGGAAACCGCCGTGGGAATTGTGGAATTGCTGGGGAATATCGGGGATATGGACGCGCTACCGATCTTGTATGAACTGAAGGATTCGGGCGATCCCATTATGGAGGATGCCGCGAACCAGGCGATTTCTGAAATCGAACGAAGGAAGTCTTCACCATGATGGTTGCTGTTCCCACCGGCTTTACCCAATCCACCGGACGACCGGCCGTTGGAACCATCCTTCTCGTTTTTCTCTGCTTTCTGGGGTTGTTGCTGGCCTCGTATTTCCAGCATCACCAATCGGTGGAACGTCTTTTTCCCTACCTGTTCATTGCCCCCAAACCCAAGCCGATTTCCTGGCTGACCCATCTCGTACTGCCTTCGGACACGTTGCAACTGATTGTTTCAGGGGCGCTTTTGTTCGTCACCGGTGTGATTATCGAAGGACGTTGGACGATCTTCGGCTTTCTGGCGGCTTTCGTGTTGTGCGGGATGGGAGCCGCTATAGCTACGGTAGCGATTCACAGCCCGTCACCGGTCGCTTTGACCGGTCCCACCGGAGCCATTGCCGGGCTGCTGACCATTTCGTTTTTCATCTCGCCGAAAATGGGTGTCGAGTGGACCTACATGATGCTGGGGTTCAACAAAATCTACCGTGGCGTTTTCGTTGTCGGTCCCCTGTTTTTGCTGTTCGCCTGGGCTGCATTTCAAGGCTTGTGGCCCATGATGGCGAAAGCACTGCAATCCTCCTGGCCCGAGGGAATGCCGATCCTGGCGAATCCGCTGGATTGGGCCGGGCAGTGCGGCAGTGCGGCGGTGGGACTGGTGTTGGCACTGTTTTCGCTCAAAGGCGATTTATTCAAGTACTTTCGCGCTCAAGAACTGATTCCGGTACAGGTATCTTCCGCTGTAATCGCCAACCGGGAACCGCAACTTTTCGAACAGGCACGGCAAGAGCATCGACAAGCGCTGTCCTCTGTGGAATTGTTGCTGGGAAGCGAATCCACTCCCGAAACGAAGCTCAGGCAAGTCACCATGGAGCTGATGTCCATGGGCAATTCCAGAACCAGCGAACTGCTTGCCGTGCAAGATCCGAATCTGTATACCGAAAGCCAGCTTGCCCCGGACGATGACGACGACGAGCCCGACCGTTCGGACGCCAGCGCCAGTTTGTCCAGCGTGCTGCAAACCATCGGTTCCCTGACCGTTCGGAAAAAAGATCCCCAAAAAGATGCCGAAACCCTGCAAAGACTGGAACACGAACTGATCGCCATTGCCAACCTTGGCGACTGGAAGCATTTTTTCGATCGCTTTCCCGTTTTTTTCAACGATTCGGAACGACAGTACACCGGCGAACCGTATCTTCTGTTGCTGGCGGCCAACCAGTATGGTCGGGTCAAGCAGTGGGAATGGGTACGCCAGATTCTGCAACGCCTCTGGCAACGTCACCCGGATTGCGAAGTCACCGACCAACTCGCTCACCATAGCCTTGCCAACATGATTTTCGACAAGAGATCCGCCAAACCGTATATCCGTCGATTGGGTCAACGTTTCCTGGAAAACATCCGTGACGAACGCTGGCGTAAGGAAGTGGAAGGATTGCTGGCCAAGATGGCGGTTTTTCTCGTAATTTTCTTAGGTACGCTCATTTCCTCGGGTGGTGTTTCCCAGTCATGGGCAGCATCGCCGGAGCCGGTTTTTCGTTTTTGCGTAGACGATACCGTAGAGGACGCCGTTCGTGAAATCGTAGGAAAAAAACAACGTTTCGTCGGTGAAATAGAGATCCTGGCCGATTCGACTCCCGGTTGGAAACAACGGATTTTGAAAGAAAACGAACGCTGCGACCTGTTCCTGCTCGAAGGCTCGGACGCGGTGCGGATGATTCGCAAGCAGGGTCCGTTCAAGGGAGCCGTGATTCTTCCCGTGGCGCAAACCCGACTTTCCATCAGCATACGGAATGAGGATTACAACCCTTCCACCAATCCGGTCCAGTTTCTCAAAACTCTGAAGAAAGGTCGGTTGATCACCCTCGACCCCGTACAATGTCCCGGTGGCGTTCACGCGGAATACGCTATGAAAACCATGGGGTTATGGAACGCAGCCGAGAAAATCGTCCGTCATGTATCTTCGAACCGCGAGGCCGTCGATGCTCTTATCCAGCGCAAGGCCGATATGGTTATGCTGTACCGTTCGGTGGTCGCTGCCGAACCGAGCCTCAAGGAAGTTCTGGTCGTTCCGGAGAACATGACGCTTCCCATCGTGTATTTCGGCGTGATCCCGGATGGTGGCAAGAAACGCTTCCATGCCTACCGCTGGCTCCAGAATCTTTCGACACAGGATACCGCCGAGATCTGGCAGTTCTTTCACTTTTTCCCGCCGGTGGGAGACGATACCGTACCCCAGGAATTTCAGGAGTGAATTTCACGCCAGGTTGATCGAAAAAACAGTGTTATCCAGGTTCCCATTTTGAATCCACGCTATCCTTACAAATCATCGTACGTTTGCACCCCCAAACCACGGCAAACAAGGATTTTTGTTTGAGGATCGATCCTGCAATGGTATGGTTTCGGATGCCTGCAACGTTGTCGTTTCTGCTGTGATTTCACGATGTCGGAAGACTGGCGAGTATGGTGGAAGAGCCGGTTTTTGTTGAATATTTCGTTTTTTCTTCCGGCGCTTTTTGTTGCTTGACGTTGCAATCTGAACCCATTTCTTTTTAACGTAAACCTGAATGGAGATAGACCCATGTACGGAAAACTCAAATCGATTCTGGCCGACGAATTGAAGGGCATTAAAGAGGCCGGGCTTTTCAAAGAGGAATGGCCGATCCAGACCCCGCAAGGCGCGGATATCGAAGTTCCCCAGGGCAGCGTGCTCAATTTTTGCGCCAACAATTACCTTGGACTTTCTTCCCATCCCAAAGTGATGGAAGCCGCCAAAAACTCTCTCGAAAAACGCGGTTACGGCATGAGTTCCGTTCGTTTCATCTGCGGAACCCAGGACATCCACGAGGAGTTGGAGAAAAAAATCGCGGCCTTTTTGGGAACCGAAGATTGCATTTTGTACTCTTCCTGTTTCGACGCCAACGGCGGGCTTTTCGAAACGCTGCTTGGCAAGGAAGACGCCATCATTTCGGATGAATTGAACCACGCCAGCATCATCGACGGCGTTCGTCTGTGCAAGGCCGAACGGCATCGCTACAAAAACAGCGATATGAACGAGTTGGAAGATATTCTCAAAAAAACCCAGGGAAAACGCCTGCGCATGATCGCTACGGACGGCGTGTTTTCCATGGACGGCTACCTGGCCCAACTCAAAGATATCTGTGACCTGGCGGACCGCTACGATGCCCTGGTGATGGTGGACGACTCCCACGCCACGGGCTTTATCGGAAGAACCGGACGCGGCACCCCGGAACACTGGGGCGTCATGGACCGCGTGGACATCATCACCTCCACGCTGGGTAAAGCGTTGGGCGGAGCTTCCGGTGGTTTCACCGCCGCCCACGGCGAGATCGTCGACCTGCTGCGTCAACGCAGCCGCCCGTATCTGTTCTCCAACGCCTTGTCGCCGGTGATCGTCAGCGCTTCCATGGTGGTGCTGGACCTGATTTCCGAAACCACGACCCTGCGCGACACTCTGGAAGAGAATACCAACTATTTCCGTCACGAAATGTCGAAAACCGGCTTCACGATCCTCGAAGGCGTCACGCCGATCGCTCCGATCATGCTGGGAGACGCCAAGCTGGCGGCGGACATCGCCAAAGACATGCTGACCGAGGGCATCTACGTCAAGGGCTTCAGCTTCCCGGTGGTTCCTCGCGACAAGGCCCGCATCCGGGTGCAGATCAGCGCCGGTCACACCCGCGAACATCTGGACCGTGCAATTGCCGCGTTTACCAAGGTCGGTCGCAAGCACGGCGTGATTTCCTGAGTTGTATCAGGCGGATATCACCATTTAAACAGGTCGGGTGCTTTTCACCCGACCTTTCAAAAATACATTAGGTAGTGTCGTCACCTGTTCTAAAGCCAAACCGTAAGATTAGGTTTTTATTGACATTTTATAAATCCAACGTGTGCCATAGTCTCACGGACCTTCAGGTCCGGGAGGCTGTGCAAACCCTGCTATAGCCCCGGTTTTTCGGACAAAAAGGAACAAAACTCATGACGCCTTTGCCGATTTTGTATCTTCACGGGTTTGCTTCGAGTCCCGGTTCGCGCAAGGCGCAGGTGTATCGCGAGATCTGGGAAGCCGAGGGCCGCGAGGTGCGAATTCCCGACCTCAACGAAAACGATTTCGAGCACATGACCCTTTCTCGAATGCTGGCGCTCGTCGAACGGGAAGCACGAGCGTTGGATCGCCCTTATGTGTTGATGGGGTCGAGTCTCGGCGGCTACACGGCGTCGCTGGCGGCCTCCAAGGGCGACGACTGCCTTCGGGGGCTTGTGCTGATGGCTCCAGCCTTCGACTTTGCCCGGCAGTTCAAAGGAACGCTGGGAGAGGAAACGTTCGAGCGCTGGAAAGCCATGGGGCGTTTGCCGATGTTGCATTACGCCTACGAAGCGGAAAAAATGCTGCATTTCGGTTTTGCCGAAGATGCTTTCAACCATGCCGCTTATCCCGCCGTGGGGCGGCTTCCCACCCTGCTGATGCACGGTTTGAACGATGAGGTGGTACCGGTGGAGCTTTCGCGGCGCTTCGTCGAATACAATCCCCGAGTCGAAGCCCATTATCTCGATGGTGAACACGACCTGATCGATCGCTTGTCGGATATGGTGGCGTTGGTGAACCGCTTCCTGCATCGTCTGGACGAAAACGAAGGATAATAACCGATTCGATTCGGGTAAAAAATGCCGTTCCGAATCGCGATGTTCGACGCAAAACCATCCATGAATGGGAACGAAGGGAATAAAACGTTCCAAAAGCGAATCCGACTGGCACAATGTTCCCCGAAATACCACCCTTTGTGACGAAAAAAGGGCGATTTTCCACCCAATGTTCCCCTGATCCAACACTTTGTGACGGTTTTTCCAGACTACGATCTGGCACAAAATAGAAGGATTCGACGCGGTTTTGCGGTATGGGAAAGAGATTCGTTTCAAGGACATCCGGCGTTTCCCTTTTCCCAGAGTCGAGAAACAAAAGCAGAAAAATCGCACAAAAGATCGTCGAATTGGTATAATACGAAATCTTTTCATCCCCTAGCGTCGAAAGCGAAGCCAATGAGCCGCCGTGGCCCGATGATTTTTCTTTTTCTCGTCCTGCTTGTCGGACTTGCGGGTTGTTCGTCGGAGACGTCCGTGGGTTTGCCGGGAGAAAATGCCGATAACGACCGGAACCTTGACAATGACGAACTTGTTGAAATTGCTGATGAAACCAGTAGCGATGAAGACCAGGTCGAAACCGGTGGCGACCATGATATGGACCTGGATCAGGATTGGGATCGTGATTCTGAAGAATCGGAGTCGTCGGACGAAGAAGAATCCTTTTCCGCACTCGATGAACCTTGGGAACTGCACGGAACCAGCGACATCGTACAAATAGAGGACCATAGCCTTTACTGGCTCGATGGTTCGACCCTGCACGTTTTCGAAATCACCCTTTGGAATACGTGGTCGCTGGAAGCTTCTTACCCATTGGAGTCGCTGGTATCCCGTAAATCGTTCGGTGGCAGCGCAGCCCCAACCCTCCTTGTAGATGACGGCAAACTGATCGTTTCCACACATGATCATTTGGGGTTCTACACCTTCAGTGAACTCGCCCCACAACCTCAACTCGTTACAAGTTTCGACCGGGAAATCATACCGGATACCTGGACGAATCTATCCAACGTGTTCAGTGTTCGTGATGGACTGTTGTTCTGGCTGGTCCAGGGTCTGAGTAACGAAAATCTTCTGCATGTGGAAAACAATGTGATCGTGGATCTTCACGATATGAAAAACCTACGTATCGTGGATACCGTCAACGACCAGATAAACGTGGGATGGTACAGTCACATCGAACGTTCTTCGCTTCTGTTGCACGGGGATCAACTGGCGATCCAATACATTCATCGTTATGATCTTTCGTCCGATGCGAATTTCGATCTATGGAAGCTTTTTCAATTCGACGACGATGGCAAACCGTTTCCCATCGGAACGCTGGAGAACGTCGAGATCTGTTGCGGGGAACCGGACTCTCAAGTTCGTATCGACGGCGACCGGTTGTTGATCCTATGGTACCCAACGAACATTTCGTTTTTTAAACGGATGACGCTACTCGACATAAGCGATCCCACATCGTTCGACATACTTTTTTCGGAAGGTTTCGACGAAGGAGTGGATTGGGAATGGCCTTACGATTGGCCATTGGAATCTACACAATTGCGGGGAGACCGGCTCTGGGCCGTCAATAAAAGTCAGAAAACGTTTTGCGCGGCGACTTTCGACGACCAGTGGCAGCCGGGACCGGGAAATTGCGTGTCGTTCCATCTTCCCGACGAGAGGGAATTCGTTCAATATGTCGATGGAGATGATCTGTACATTCTGTTTCCCGGCGATCGTCCCTCGATACGAAAAGAAAGCCTGGAAGATTGGTTCCAAACCTTGGAGGAGTCTTCGTTGCAATGATGGGAAACCGTTCCAACTTGCCTTTTCGACTGCGTTTTTCGCTTTTATCCTGTTTTTTGCTGTGCCTTGTTGCGGGCTGTTCGTCGGATCATCCGGTCGGTACGTTGGGAGACAACGACCGTCCTGGAAACGGTGAAGAAATCGATACCGAGTACGAGGAAGATTCGCCTTCAGAATCCGACAAGCCGATAAAAATGTACGGCAACAGCAACCCTGTAAAAATTTTCGAAGATCGGTTGTACTGGCTCGACGATTCCACGTTGCACATTTTCGATCGGATCTCTTCGGATACGCCACGGTGGAAGGCTTCTTACGAGTTGGAATTGGAATCGGCACCTTCTCGAAAAGGGTACGGCGGTTCCAGACGGGAAAACACCTTGTTTGTCTGGGAAGACAATCTGATCGTTTCAGGAAACGACACGTTGAACTTTTACACGCTGGACAATGAGGGAACTCCCACCGAAACGGGACGAATGGGTGTGGCCGACATGACGAACCTGCCTGAAGATGTTTTACAGGTGTTGCACGGCTATGCTTTCAGCGTGCGGGAAAATCGCTTGTATTGGCTGGTCCAGGCTTTTTTACGAGGCAAGGAAGTTGCCCATTATGCGGACATCACCATGGTGTTGGATTGGCAAAACCTTGAAAATCCTCAGCCGATTTCCGTTTTCGGACTGGAAAACGATGACTGGACTATCATCGGGAGATCCCCCTTGATCATGGCCGATGACCAACGAGCGACCCAATATTGCCACCTGTACAGTTCTCAGGATGATTTCAACATCGATCGCTGGAAACTCTACGATTTCGATGACCAGGGACAACCTCAATACCTGCAAACTCTGGATGAGTTGGACACCTGTTGCATCGAACCGGATTCACGTGTCAGCATCGATGGGAATCATGCCCTTGTCTTGTGGTTTCCCAGTTGGAGCTCAGCCGTTGAGCGTTTGAGGATCGTGGATTTCAACGAACCGACAGCACTGGAAACCCATTATTCCTACAATGACCCGGATGTTCGGACGGATTACCGATATTCCTGGCCGTTTCCATCGCTGGAAATTACGGGAAAATGGCTGTGGTCGGTTCCGTCGGTATGGAATGAGGACGTTCGAAAGTTCTGCGCTGCAAAATTCAATGATAACTGGGAGTTAGGGTTGGGTAGTTGTTTTCCTTTCAGCCCACCCATCGATGAGGAACTCGTTCAGTTTTTCGAAGGAGATTCCTTGTATTTCCTGTTCCGTGGTGATCCACCTACCGTACGAAAGGAAAGCCTGGAGGAACTTTTTGAAAAATTCGGCATACAACCGGAAATAAACGATCCGTAAAATATGATTTTGGAATATTCGGACGTTTTACAGTGTTCAATGAAAGGTATAAACCGCTTACCGGGAACTCCCCAAGAAGCTCGGATGAAAGAATAAAAGAACGAAAATCAAAGGAGAATTTTCATGACAAATATTCAGAAAACTCTTGGAAAAAGCACACTTACGCTTGGCCGCATTGGTCTCGGATGCATGGGTATGTCGGAGTTTTACAGCGGAACGCTTGACGAAGCGGGCCACATCAAGACCCTGCATACAGCCATCGATCTTGGAATCAATCATTTCGACACCGCCGACATGTATGGAGCCGGGCACAACGAAGAATTGCTTTCCAAAGCTTTTTCGGACCGTTGGGAAAAAGTGACGGTGGCGACGAAGTTCGGCGTTCAGCGTGGACCGAATGGGGAATGGCTGGGGATCTCCGGGCGACCGGACTATGTGAAACAAGCCTGCGAGAAAAGCCTGGAGCGCTTAGGGATCGAGGCGATCGACCTGTACTATCAGCATCGTCCGGACCCGGACGTGCCGGTGGAAGATAGCGTCGGTGCCATGAAGGAGTTGGTAGACGAGGGAAAAGTGCGTTTTATCGGCTTGAGCGAATTTTCTGCCGAACAAATCCGCGCTGCTCATGCCGTCCATCCGATCACGGCGCTGCAAACCGAATATTCACTCTGGAGCCGCGATGTGGAGGAAGATATTCTTGGTACCTGCCGCGATTTGGGGATTGCCTTTGTGGCCTATGCGCCGCTGGGCCGTGGTTTTCTCACCGGTGCGATTCCCAACCGGGAAGCACTCGGTTCCGACGATTGGCGGCTCGAAAATCCTCGTTTCAGTGATGAAGCATTGGCAGAGAACGCCCGCTTCGTGGCGTTGATCCAGGAAATCGCCACTCAAAAGGGGGCAACGGCGGCACAAGTTGCGCTTGCCTGGGTGCTGGCTCAGGGCGAAGATATCTTCACGATTCCGGGAACGCGACGTATCGAACGATTGAAAGAAAACCTCGGAGCCTCGAACGTACAGTTTACAACCGAGGAACTGACACAAATCCGAAGTCGCTTACCGAAACAGACGGCTGGATCGCGCTATTGATCCAGATACCGGGACGGTAAATCGTCGAATTCGGTGGAAGAACACGCTATCTACTATCCATTGGAGTTTTCCAAGGTCGTTGATTCCAAAAATAGCCGTTATACTTTGCTTTTAGCGATTTCTCCCCTTTTCGTTGTGGGCGGCATGGGCGAACCACAGGTTGCCCATGGTCATCGTTGAACCACGGGCAAGCAGACGTTTCACGTCGCTTGGACCGTGCCCCCCTTCGTTTCCAGGATTCTCTATCGCCAAAACCAAATCACAACTGCCATATACTACCAGCCATCCGAAAAATTCCTGCCCGGTGCGGGGTTTGGTGAAATTTTTCCGAAAAATCCCAATCCTAACTATCGGATATTCATTGGAATCGGGAGTTGGGGGAAAAACTGTTGTCAGGAAAAGGTTCGAGATTTAATATGAAAAGGTTGTAGACGGGAGAGCGATGAGGGCCGCGCTTTGTTCACGGAACAGCAAGAACGGATTATTACGTATTTCAACGAGAATCATCCTCGCGAACTGGAACGTGCGCGCAGGCTCTTTTTCGAACAGACTCGTGAGGTTTTCGAGGACGATCCCCTGTTCGACCTGAGAATTTCCCAATATTTCGAGTTTTTCCTTTTTCACTGGAATTTCCAGCAGATGGGTCTTACCCCCGCTCGTCTGTACTATCGTCTGCATTCCACGGCGATGGACGAACAGACCCACGAGATTTTCAAAGCGTTTTGCGAACCGGTGTACGGGGTGTTTTTGATCAAGAAACTGCATCCCAAAAAGCAGTTATGCACTTTAAAAGAGATGCTGACCGGGAAAACCTACGAAATCTTCGAGGATCGCAGCATGGCGGGCCTGGAAAAAGGCTCGATTTTCCAATGCCATTTGTTGAGTGAAAACGGGCACTTCCGGTTTTGCAAAGGTATCGTACACCACCCGGAAGAAGCCAAAGCGTTTTTACGCAAACTCCCCAAAATGGTTCGAGGCGACGAACGAAACAACTGGGGGAAAATCTTGTTGGCGTTGCATACCATGTGGACGACGATTCAGTTGTACAATAGCCGGTCGATCGATCACATCTACAACGAAGAGTTTCTTGAAAAATACCAGGCGTCCGATATCCCATTTTTGTTTTGAGTGGCGCTCTTTTTATGGTATGGGAATTTTCCATAGATTGGAAAAAGCATGGATTGTAAAATAACTTGACAATTTTATTGTATTTGTTATTTTGGAATCGGTACAGATTGATGGGGTCATAATCAGCAAGGTGGTATCATGAAATCGATCAACGATACGATCACACTCTTCCGGCAAAAAAAATATCGTATCACGCCGCAACGACTGGCGATTTTGAAGATTCTGGACGGCAATAAGAGCCATCCCTCCGCCGAGGAGATCTACAATCAGATCCTGATCGATCATCCCTCCACCTCGTTTACCACCGTCTATAACACGCTGGAAACACTGGTTTCGATGGGGGAAATCCAGGAAATCACCATCGATCACGAGCGCAAGCACTACGATCCCGACATTCAGCAGCACCATCACGCCATTTGCTCGGTCTGCAAGGAAATTACGGATATTTTCGATCCGACCATCGAGCTTTCTCACATGCCCGACACGTCCGATAACGGCTTTCGGGTGATGGACTACAAAATCCATTTCAGCGGTATTTGTCCGAAGTGCCGGAAAAACGAGGAGATGCACTGAAACAACGGTGTTTCCAGCGCTGAATTCCCACGAAAACAAGCTCTGAACAAGGCTCTATGATCGATGGAGAATACGCCGTCTCCACGCGAACAGGTATAAAACTATTCCCAAACAGATGCCGGACGTTTTCTGCACGAACGCACACGAACCGTTGGACGAATTGGCATGAATGATACCGCCATTTGATGATCCGTCGAAGCTATCCATTTGAAGTTCTTCGCAATTCGACAACGTAACTTGAAGGCTGTCCGATATCAGCGCGTCATTCATTCCGGCAACATGCCCGGAGACGAAAATCTCGTAGGTGTTGGGTTCTTCAGGAAAATAATGATTTTCGCAGATTTCGGGAAGGTTTTGTATGGATTCCGGGCAAGGTTGATAAAGGTCGAAATAGCGCTCGTTACCCGGAGCTTTCTCCAATCCGTAATCGATGCTGCCATCAAAGTTGTCGCAATCAAAAAATTCGTCGTCTTTGTGGAGACAAAATTTGGTCGTGGGAAGAAAGGGAACCAATGACTTGGAAGGCTCGACGTGAATCCTCACAACATGTGCTAAAAGACAACAATCGACACAGCCATACTGATTGGGACAGACTTCACCCACGCCGAGGTCTTCGGCTCGAATGCTTCCGAACACTTGCGGTAGCGGTGACTCTTCGACGACTTCGAAACGGTTGATCGTAACGACATTTTCGTCGTCTTCACTGTAGTCGAACTCTTGACAAGGATCTTCGTATTCCAGTCGGTAGGTTTTGCCGGTTTCCAATGGAACTTCGGGGACAAGCTCGGTATGCGGGAAATATTCCATGCTGCATTCCCGCTCGGTCAAGAGAATTTCCTCTCCGTTTTCCTCGAAGAGCGTCACCTCGAACGGCAGCCCCATCGCACCTTCATGATATGCAACCTGCAACCCGATGGCAGGGAAATTTGCCGGAACGACGGTGCCGCCTCCGGGAGCGACATGTCCCGGAAAGCACTGTGCTGCGTGGATTTCACTGGTAAAAGCAACCAATACCAGGAAAAAGACACCACCAGTGAGGAGCGAATAAAAAGAAGACGTAGCCGAGAAAATGCGCATGGAAATTCTCCCAAAGGGTAATATCGGCGAGTCCGTTCGTAAATGTTACGATAGTAACATATCATAGGACGTTCTTTTGGGAGTTTTTCCGTTGTTTTGGAAAGATTTTTAAGGCTTGGATCATGTCGTTCGAAGGGACACTCTTGCGGTGTCCTTTTTTTTGTGCGAATTTACCGAATGCAGGATATAGCCGTTCTATTTTGCTTTTAGCGATAGAGAATCCTGGAAACGAAGGGTGGCACGGTCCAAGCGACGTGAAACGTCTGCTTGCCCGTGGTTCAACGATGACCATGGGCAACTTACGGTTCGCCCATGTCACCCACCACCCACAACGAAAAGGGTAGGGATCGCTATAAAGCAAACAATAACGGCTAGTGCGATACTTTTTTAAAAGACCATCACTTCGGACTGGCTGATGAACCAGCGTAAAAACATTGAATTGGGGCAAAAAGGCGAGCAAGCCGCCTTGGACTACCTTGCCGAAAAAGGGTATTCCGTCGTGGCTAGAAACTGGCATTGTCCGGGAGGAGAAGTGGATTTGATTCTGCGTACGGGTCGCACCCTGGTTTTCGCCGAGGTTCGTACCCGTAGCCCCGGTGCTCTGGTTCATCCGTTCGAAACGATTACGGCACCCAAACAACGTCGTGTAGCTCGGGCGGCTGAAGCCTATCTGCGGCGGCACGATCTTCACGAAACGGAAGTCCGTTTCGACGCCCTGGCCGTAACCTTCGAAAACGACCAGCCCGTAGTCGAACACCTGGAACAAGCCTTCGAAACCTGGAGTCCGCGACGATGACCGGTACCTTGTACGTTCTCGCCACACCGATCGGCAACCTCGGCGATTTCAGTCCACGAGCGCGGGAAACGCTCGAAAACGTCACCTTGGTACTCGCCGAAGATACCCGCCACAGCGGTAAGCTGCTGGCTCATTTCGGGTTGCATAAACCCCTGAAAAGCCTGCACGAACACAACGAGGCGGCGCGTGTCGCCGAAGTGGTGACGCGACTGGAGGAAGGCGAGGACATCGCCTTGATTTCGGATGCGGGAACCCCGTCCGTCAGCGATCCGGGATTTCGTCTGTTGCGCGAATTGCGGAACCATGGGTTGCGTGTCTCGCCCATTCCCGGACCATCCGCCGTACTGGCGGCTTTGAGTGTCTGCGGACTTCCCACCGACCGTTTCACGTTTCTGGGATTTCCTCCCAAAAGCGGTGGAAAACGAAAAAGCTGGCTCGAAGAAGCCGCGACTCACAAAGAGACGCTGGTGCTGTTTCTCACCCCGCAACGATTGGCAGAAAAGCTGCAGGAAATCCACGACGTTCTCGGCGACCGAAACGCCACCTTGTGTCGTGAATTGACCAAGCTGCACGAAGAAATTCTTTCCTTGAAGCTGAGTGAACTGACGGAACGCTTTGATTCGGAAAACGTGCGGGGGGAAATCACTCTCGTCATCGAAGGAAACACCGAAAGCGACGTTCCGGACCAGGAAACGCTGGTCGAAGCCATCGAACAACTCAAAGCCGATGGATTTACGGGAAAACGTCTGGCCGTCGAGTTGTCACAACGCTTCGGACTTCCTCGAAATGAAGCCTACAAACTTGCACACGAAAAGAAAAACATGGAATAAGCTGATTCTTTTCGAGTCAATGTCCTTCTTAATGAAATCGCAGGTTGGGTAATCTCTCCCTGTATTTTCACTTTGTTTCTAGTGGAGTCAGTTCCGCTTGGAACGGTTCGTCCACGCCACGAGAATATTCTTCGGCCTGGGCTTTTGTTACGTCCGGTTTTTCGTAATAGACGACCCGGATGGCTTGCAGAATCCCATCACAATCGTTTTTAGGATCGGTGCAGGGAATACCCAGAAGGCTTGGGAATATCGGGATGGCGCTTCCGCAGGCTCCGTAATACGCATTGTCGCCGTAGCAGGGTGGGGCTTCGGCGGGGTCTTCATCCACATAGTAACCTTTAAGATCCAATTCGAGATTCGTGTGGTACCGCAGGATGATAATGAGTCCGCCCGGCTCGCCTCGTATTCTCTCCCAAGCGGGAAGGGGACGATCTTCCAGGGCATCGTCCTTGCCGTCGATGGTGACTTCATCCGGGAATTGTTCGGAAGAATACGTCATGCCGATAGCTTCGGCGCTGAAATCGAAAAAGTCGTACATACTGGAAATTTCATGAACACGCAGATCGGTGATGATGTCTTCGCGCCCTTCGTAGAAAAAGTGGGTTCGTTGGGTGAGCGGACCGCTGTTGGCTCCCATATACGACCGAATCGACCGTACCGGTCCCTGTTTGTTGGTGATGAACGCTCCTTCTCCATTGCTGAAGGTCACCACCGATCGGCTGCATAGTCCGGGTAAAAACTGGTCCTGATGAAGATCGAGGATGTCCACTCCGGTCGATCCCTCTGTTTTAAGGATCATTACGTCGCCGATCCAGCGGTCCGCAAAATGGCGTTCGTATAACGTACTTTTAAACCAGCTATCTTCCGGGTTCGGACCTTCGTGGAATCCGTAGTCATCGGGATAGACGCCGTTTTCGAGTGCGAATGTATAGCTTCCCAGCGCTTCCGGTTCGGTTGAGCTTTCTGGGTTTTCCAGAGTGAATAGGTACACCCAGCCCTCAAAGGTGTCATCTCCTGGGTCTGTTACCCTCACTTCGATTCCCGAAATGGACTGCACACCCTCCGGGAACGTCCCGTTTTCGTTTCGTTTTCCCGCATCTCTGACCATGAAGACGAGTTCGTCGTTCGAGTCGATTCCCGTTTCGGGGTCCAATCCCGCGAGTGTGCTGGTGTCGGAATACACAAGTAAAGTCAAACCGGCACGGACTTCCTGATCGTTGTATAAATCGCGGTAGTCCGCTTCGTGGCGTTCGTCCACCTGAAGAGGAATACGAACCCATTCGTCGGTTTCTTCCGACAGACTGTAGGCGGCGAGGGTGTCGGGATCGACGCCGAACAGAGGCTCAAGATCATCGCCCGTTACGACCACCGGATCGGCGAGACGCTCGGGTTTTTCCTCTGGAATTTCCTCGACTTCGGTAAGCTCCGTATTCGTATCCTGATCGAGATCTCCGGTTGTTTCGGTGCCGGAATCTTCATCCGAGCAGGCGAACACCAACACGAGAGATAGTCCCAAAATCCCTGCCATAAGCGCTTTCATCGTATCCCCTTTGCAACGAATCATTCGTTTTTGATCGTGTCCCAGATTTACCTATGAAAACGGAAGTTGTCAACGTATGATTCTTGAAAGCGGGGGACTTGTCCCCGCTTGACAATCGAGAAAGTGCAGGTAATATCCATAACATAGATGGACGCCTGCTGAAATTACCCTTTATCGTTCAAGGAAGCGCCAAAAAGCCATGCGTTGTTTTCGAACGTTGTCTGCCTTCGTGCTTTTTTTGTGTTTTCCGGTGACTTTTTGCGTTGTTTCCTGTTCTGCGCAAGACGATGCCGATTCCTTTTTGGACCCTTGCTCGAATATCGATTGCGGACAAGGAGTCTGTGCCCTGCAAAACGGGGAGCCTGTATGCACCTGTAATGAGGGATACATTACCCAAGGGTTGGGATGCATACCCGATCCATGCAGCCCGAATCCTTGTGTATATGGCTTGTGTCGCGTTCTGAATGCCGCCGCTTCGTGTCAGTGTGACGAAGGGTATTCAGGCGATGCCTGCGACCACTGCGACAGCGGATATCGCCCCATGAACGGGCGATGCATTCCCGGCGATCCCTGCGAGGACGATCCTTGTGTTTTCGGCGTATGCGCGATGATCGACGGGGAAACGACCTGTGTTTGTCATGCGGGATATACGGGTGATTTGTGCGATGCCTGTGCCGATGGCTACCATGCCGAAAATCTCGCCTGCTCCCCGGATTCTCCCTGTTCTCCAGATCCCTGCGCGTTCGGGTCGTGCTCGATCGAAGGCGACCAAAGCCGTTGCGAATGCTGGGAAGGCTATACCGGGGATCGCTGCGACGCCTGCGCCGATGGTTACGTGCAACAGGGTATCGGCTGCGTTTCGAAAAGTTCTCTGGACCCTTGCGATCCGAATCCCTGCACCGAAACGAATCGGACCCAGTGCCTGGACATGGGAGGCGAAGCGGCCTGTATGTGCGACGAAGGCTATCAATGGGACGGTGAAAGCTGTGTAGATCCGGGAAGCATCGAGACTCCTTGCTCTCCCAATCCCTGCACGCAGCCCAATCGTGGTGTTTGTGTGGAAAACGGCAGCGAATTCAAGTGTCTGTGCGATGACGGCTACCGCGAGGGAGATGGTGGAACCTGCGTTCTTGATACGACCGCCATTCCCGTGCGTTCTTGTGGAACGACGGTTCGTTATCGAAGCGCCAGTTCCGGTCCTGTCTACATTCGTGGAGACCTCAATTCCTGGTCTTTGAACGATCCGCTTACGAAAAACGGCGATGTATGGGAAATTACGCTGGATTCTCTCAATACTGGGGATTACGCCTACAAATTGTACGATCAGTCCACCGGAGAATGGTTCCTGGACCCCAACAATCCTTACACGAAATATGTGGATGGCGTGGCCAACAGCCGTCTTCGCGTGACGGACTGCGACCGACCGCTGTTGGAATTGCTGGAAGAACCGGAGATCGGCAGCGATTCGATTCGAATTTCCGTGGGTGCATCCTATGGAAGAGGACGGGTGCCGCTGGATTCTTCCCAAGCCGTGGTGTATCGCAACGGAGAAGTGTTGAGCGAGGCAGAGTTCGACGCTCAAGACGGTACGTTTACGGTAGAGCAATCCGGCCTGGTTTTTGGGAAATATTCCTATCTTTTCACGATTTCCGACACCGAGGGTGTGCAGGCCGATCCGCTGTTCGTACCGATCTGGATCGAAGAAGAGACGTTCGATTGGCGCGATGCCTCGTTGTATTTTGTCCTAACCGACCGTTTCAAGGATGGCGATGGCTCGAACAACGCGCCGGTTCAGGATGGTCAACTCGATTGGAAAGCCAACTGGCAGGGGGGAGACTTTCAAGGCATTCAAGACAAAATCGAGGATGGTTATTTCAGCGATCTCGGAATCAACGCCTTGTGGATTTCGTCGCCGATCATGAACACCCAAGGAGCTTTTTGGGGTTCGGATGGTCATAAGTATTCGGGATATCATTCGTATTGGCCCATTTCCACCGGATGGACCGCCAATGCGCCCTTATCCGGGGTCGAGGTTGTCGATCCCCATTTCGGAACGCTGGACGAGTTCAAGGAACTTGTGGAGGTGGCTCACGAAAACGGGATACGGATCGTCGTGGATTTCGTCGCCAACCACGTCCATAAGGATTCACCCTTGTACGACACGCATTGGCAGGATGAAAATCCATGGTTTCATTGGGATAACGGGGTTCAGGGCAATGGTTATGTCTGCGGATGGGAGCGTCCTATCGACTGCTGGTTCGCCGACTATCTGCCGGATCTGGAATACAAAAACCTGGACGTCATGAAAACGGTCATGGATCATGCGATCTGGTTGATTCGGGAAACGAACATCGATGGTTTCCGGCTCGATGCGGTGAAGCATATGATTCTTGATTTCAGCAAGACCATTCGGGCGAGGATTGATGAGGAAATCGATACCCACGATGACATCCGTTTTTACATGGTGGGCGAAACGTTCACCGGAGAAAACGGGCAGGATGCTATTGCCCAGTTTGTCGGAAGCGATCTGTTGGACGGACAATTCGATTTTCCCCTGTTCTGGGCGGCTCTCAAAGCGCTTGTTCGCCACGAGATGGGATTGACGGACCTGAAAAATTTTGTCGCTGGCAACGAAGGCCGGTATGGAACCGAGGCGGTGATGTCGAACTTCCTCGGCAACCACGACGTGCCACGTGTCCTGTCCCATGCGGACGGTTCCATTGGCGATCTGTGGGGCAATGGCAGCAAAGAGCAGGGGTGGAGCAATCCGCCGACGAGTCCGAATTCCTCCTGGCCTTATCAACGGTTACGTATGGCCTGGACCTTTTTATTTACACAATCCGGCGTTCCGTTGATTTACTACGGCGACGAAATCGGTCTGCCCGGCGCGGGAGACCCCGACAACCGCCGAATGATGGCGTTCGATGCCCTCGATTCGAATCAGCGGGCGACGCTGGAACATGTCGGAAAAATCGGAAAGGCGCGGTTGGATCACCCCGCGTTACGGACCGGTTCGACCTCCACCCTTCGTGTGGATTCCGATTTTTGGGTTTATGCGAGGAAAAAAGCCTCGGACGTGGCCTTGGTTTTGCTAAATCGCTCCTCTGAACGCTCCGAAACGATTTCGGTTTCGTCACTTGGTCTTTCGAATGGCGCCTCCTTGAAGGAGGTTTTTACCGGAACTACGGTGACGGTCCAAGCGGGAAAGGTTTCCGTAACCGTTCCACAACTTGGCTCGGCTGTTTATATCGTTCCATAGATTTTTTCTCGATCCCGGAGTTTTCCATGATCCTGCAACGTTCCGTACCGTCGTTTTTTCTTGCCTTGGTGTTTGTCGCCTGGGTTTCCTTGAGTACCCCCGGATGTTTCGGAAGCGGTTCGGGCGATGGAAACGTGACAGCCGATCCCTGCGAGGGAGTGCTTTGTTCGGGTTTCGGCGCGTGTGTCGTGGCGAATGGTGAAGCCGTCTGCACCTGCAATGCGGGATATCACGCTTCCGGGCTGGAATGCCTGGCCGATCTCTGCTTGGAAGCGAACTGCGTACACGGTCATTGCACCGATCCCACAAACCTGCCTTCGTGCACCTGCGATGTGGGATACGCCGGAGATACCTGCGAAGACTGCGCATCGGGCTACATTCGCGATGAAAACGGCCTGGAGTGCGTATCGGCGGGAACGGGCGGTCCCTGCGATCCTTCGCCATGTGGACACGGGGATTGCTCTGTCGAAAACGAGAGCGCCGTATGTACCTGCCATGACGGCTATACCGGGACGAGTTGCGACCGCTGCGCCGAAGGATACGAGGAAACCGGTGGGGAATGCGTGGCGGTCAGTCCTTGCAATCCTGACCCTTGCGTGCATGGTTCCTGTTCCGAAGTGGACGGGTTGGCGGTTTGCGATTG
>CAXXVK010000002.1:0-27268 GCA_963676915.2 Myxococcota bacterium | reverse complement strand
ACGTGGCCTGTATCCCGATGTCATTATCGGTCGCTGCGAAAAGACACTGACCGATAAAACGAAGCGCAAAATCGGCTTGTTCTGTAATATTTCGCCCGAAGCCGTAATTACCGGGATCGACGTGAAAAACGTTTACGAAATCCCGATCAGTTACGAAGAGGAAGGCGTCACCGGTATTTTGCACAACCTTCTGGGCATCTATTCGCCTCCGCAACTCGACGAATGGAAGCGTCTTGTCGCGAATCTGCGCAACAAGGAAGCCGGTGTGCCGTTACGACTGGCGATTTGTGGAAAATACGTGGATTTGCAGGATTCCTACGCCTCGATTCTCGAGGCGATCAAGCATTGCGAAGCCCACCTGAACACCAGTGTCAAGGTGGAGTGGATCGAAACCACCAATATCGAGCGTGGCAAGATCGATCTGCAAGAAGCGGTTCGCGATGTGGACGCCATCATCGTTCCGGGTGGTTTCGGAACGAGAGGTATCGAAGGCAAAATCCAGGTCATTCAATACTGCCGCGAAAACAATGTTCCGTTTTTGGGTATCTGTTACGGAATGCAGCTTGCAGTGGTCGAATACGCCCGCAACGTCTGCGGTATCGAGAAGGCGCATACCGTCGAAGTCGAAGCCGAAACCTCGGCTGTCGAAGAACCTGTGGTGTGCATCCTGCCCGAGCAGCAGAACATTCATTACAAAGGCGGCACGATGCGTCTGGGTGGTCACGATGTGGTGTTGGTACCCGGAACGAAAGCGGCGGAAATCTACGACAACCGTCCCAGCATCCGGCGGCGTTTCCGTCATCGCTACGAAGTCAATCCAGACTACGTGGAACGTCTGCGCGAAGCCGGCATGGTCTTTTCGGGCCATGCCCCGGACAAGAAGATCATGCAGATCCTCGAGTTGCCGGAGCATCCGTTTTTCATGGGCAGCCAGTTCCATCCCGAACTGACCAGCAAGCTCGAGAAACCGGCCGAACTGTTTTATCACCTGATCGAGACGGCCAAAAAGCGGAAGTTGGAAAAGGTCGAGGCGAAATCCGCCGAATAATCCGACGAGCGGGGGCGGAGAACCGTTACGTACGTAGTTTTTCGAAGCGAACGAGGAACCGAAATGTTGCTTGAAATCAACGACCAGCATCCTGAACCTCGAAAGATCGGCCAGGCGGTGTCTCATTTGCAGCGCGGTGGTATCATCGTCTATCCCACCGATTCGAGCTATGCCTTCGGTTGCGACCCCAACCGTCGAAAAGCCGTGGAAACCCTGCTGCGAATTCGGCAAATGCCGAAAAATAAACGGATGTCGCTGATTTGCAGCGATTTGAGCCAGGTGTCTCAATACGGCTACATGACGAACAATACGCACAAGCTGCTCAAACGCTGCTTGCCCGGTCCCTACACCTTCGTTCTGACGGCCACGAAGCTTGTGCCGCGAATCATGCTCACCAAACAGAAAACCATCGGTATCCGTATCCCGGATACGCCCATCGCCCTTGCGCTGGTAGAAGCCATGGGGCACCCCATCATAACGTCCACCGTGAAAAACAACGACACCGATCAGGAAATGATGGACCCGGAGGAGATCGAAAAAGTTTTCGGTCATGCCATTCAACTCACCATCGACGCCGGGTTGATTTTCCCTGAGCCATCCTCTATCGTCGATCTTTCGGACGAGGTGCCGGAAGTCTTGCGCGAAGGCAAAGGAGACGTTAGTTTCTTCCTCGACGATTGACGACTGAGACAGTTTGTTACAAATAATTTTCTTGCAAGGTGTGAAATCTGCTTGGCGTACGTTGCTGTCCAGGCAGGAAAATGAAGAGGTTTGTACCCTCTAACCTATGGAAAGAAGTGAAGTTTCGCATAATCGACAAGGTCGATGGGAAACTTCTTGACAATCCCCCTTTGCAAACTAGAATGACATGTCAGTCGGTATGACTGACATGTCATTCTAGTTGTCAGGAGACAACATGGATCCGCATGAAAGAAAAAAGATCATCCTCGACGCCGCAAAAAGCGTGTTTGCCGAAAAAGGTTATCACCGGGCAGGCGTGGCGGACGTGATCGCAAAAGCCGGGATCGCCCGGGGAACCTTCTACCTCTACTACAAGAGCAAGCACGAGGTGTTCTCAGCCCTGGTGGAGTACATCATTCAGACCATCGATGACAAGCTGGTAGCACCGACTTTTGACGATACCGACGCGATTTTGCAGTGCGTAAAAGAAAACCTCGATCGTGTCAAAGCCGTTTTTGCCGAAGACCCGGATTTAGCCCGGATTTTCATTCACGAAACCACCGCCTTGGAATCCGATTCCAGGGAACGTCTTGGCGAAATCCAGTTGCAGTTGGTGCGATGGATGAGTGGCTTGGTGAAACAAGCCCAGGGTATGGGTATTTTACGGCCACTGGACCCGGATATCGTGGCGTATTCGTTCCTCGGGGCTATCAAGGAACTGATCGAAAATCACCTGGTCAGTGGGTATCTGAACGCCGAAGAAGGACAGATTACCTCCGTATTGCTCGATCTGTACATGTTCGGTCTGGTTACGGAACCTTTTCTTCCCGAGGCGCGTGACAATTTTGAACAGGTTCGAAAAAAAGCGAAGGAAGACTAACGACGCAGTATCCGTAGTGGATGGTAGTGCGTTTCAAGCGAAGGAACTCATTGCATGAAATTCTCCCCGCGATTCATTCTCCTCGGTACGTTGCTGATGGTTCTCACGTTTGGTTTGAACTCAATGGTTTATGCCCAGATGCCTGAAGCCGAAACGGCTAAACCTGACGATAAAGTGGACGTTGATACGTTGATCGGACATATGGACAACGAAATCAGCGGATACAAAGATCAGCAGATGGATGTGGAAATGATCATCTTCGGCGACAGGGGAGAAACGAAAAGCTATCGCCTGTTGATTCAGCAGATGGGTATGGACAAGCGCTTGGTGAAGTTTTTGTCGGGTGAAAACAAAGGAATGCGCATTTTGATGGATGGCGATAACAAGGCGTATGTCTATATTCCTGCCTTCAAACGTGTTCGCCGCATTTCTAACTCGGACATGAACCAAACCGTTGCAGGCTCGGATTTCACGAACAATGATATGGCGTCGTCACTGTACGGGCCGATTTGCGACCTTACGTACATTCGTCAGGACGATGTTGCCTGGTATGTGCGTTGCGACCCCAAAAAGGGTGTAGAGCGTGATTGGCACCATATCGTGCTCGCCGTGGAAAAGGACGGCTATTTCCTGAAAGGGATCGAATATTACAACGCGAAAGACGAGCTAACCAAGCACATGACGAGCCACAATCTGAAGTTGTGGGAGGGCGGTTATCGTCGATACACCCTGATCGTCATGAAAAACATGCTGACCGGTCACAAGACCGAGCTGAAAATAAACGATTTCAAGGGGAATAGCGGGTTAAAACCTTCGCTGTTCAAGAAACGCAACCTTCAATGGGGTAAATGACGTGGCCACCATTCGCCACCGATTCATGACCCGGCATCACGCTGGGAAATACCTACCATCCTGGTCCGGCAGGCCAATCTGCGGGCTTTCTGCCCAACTGCGTCGTCAGTCGTCGTCAACGACAAATTCCATGCTTTCTTTGAATTCTTCTATGACTCCCAATCTCTCTCCAAGCTTGCCGGCCAGGAATTTTACAACCGCTCGTTGATCGTCGGACCATTCGTACCCGTCGATCTTGTTGATGATTTCAATGCTTCCCAGTACACGATCCTGATAAGGAATCGGCATGTAAAACACCGACATGGTGATGTAGCCGGTTCGTCGATCGATTTTGGCGTACACAGGATCTTCCATGGCTGCATCGGCGCTGAAAACTTCCTGGTTGTTATGGATGCATTTGTCGATCAGTCCGTCTCGGCTGGGTAGCTTGAAGCCTTCGAGAAGTTGACGTTGCGGTCCGCGAACGACAACGAAATGCCGCATGATGCTGTTGCTTTTTTCCTGATTCAGAATGATCGCTCCGGCTTCGCTACGCCCGACCCGATTGACCAATTCCAACGTGTAGCGGCAAACCTCTTGAAGGTTCATGTCGTGGAAGTTCCCGGTTTCCATGAACATCTCCGTCAACAGGTCGTCGATGTCCCAGGTTCCGCCGGTAACTTTCGATTCGATGACGCCCGACGAGGTTTCCCATTCGCCTCGGAACATCGTATTCGAGACGGGAACGGGATCGAGTTGACGAACCACATCCAGTTCCAAAGAAGATGAACTGGTGGCCGAGGATTTGGCTTTCTCGCTTTCGGCCAGCAAAGGCTGGTATTCGCCTGTTTCTCTGCTTTTGCTTTTTTCAGAAACCAGCGGTGGCGGCGTAAGAGGAAGTTCTTCTTCGATTACGGGAAGTTCGGTGGAACTCGCCGTGGCGACGGTGGTTTTCGTACCCGACTCGATGACATCCAAAGCTCGATCGATCGAGCCGTCATCGAGAACGCCCGCCAACTCGCCGGACGATACATAGGTCCACTCTCCGTCCGAAGATTCGCCGATGGGACGATCCAGCGATTCCAGGGAATTCACGCCCTTTTCATCCCGGATTAAATGATCGGGAAGATCGAAGCCGAGGAGTTCTCGGAATTTTCGTTTGTAGTCCACAACCGTCCAGACGGATGGATCTATGGACAGATCGCGAATGAGCAAAACCTGCTTGTCGGTGCTGTCCATTACGAAAAACAGCCCGTTTTCACGCGGCTTTCCGATCAGGGTGTCTTTTTTAACCGAACCGTGTCCACGAGTGGTTTGAATTCCGATGATGGCGGTTTGCTCCCAATCGGAAGCATCGATGCGCATTTTAAGGGGGGGACGCTTTTTTTTCGGTAAACCCGGGATGTAAACTTCAAATTTCGACATGGATGCTACAACGAGATGGGAAATAATATTCCCGAAAGTATACCTAATAGCCTTAAGAATTACCAAGCAGTTTTGGGAAAACTTGCTAAAAAATCGATTATACATCCAAACGATCGATGATGGCGGTGTTTGGATTGGAAAGAAAGATGGGTGCGAAAATTGAAAAGCGGGGAATTTCTGTTTTTCAAGCGTTGTGAAAAGCAGTGAGATTGTCGCAATGAGAAACCCTTGATTCGGCCTGACGATGGAGACTCCGGGCTTGTTTCGAGATTTTAAGGTGTGATTTTCAACAGCAAGCCGTTGGATGCTACTGGAAATCGTTTATGTTTTCATGGGCTTTTACAGGTTTGAAGAAAAACGAAAAACAAATTGCCTTTTCCCTTTTTCCGTATAAACTATATTGCCCTGTGGGTCGGGCCCATAGCTCAGTTGGTTAGAGCCTCCGGCTCATAACCGGGTGGTCCCAGGTTCGAGTCCTGGTGGGCCCACCACGTTTTTGATATTCAGACTGCTTCATTGCCCGAATGAAATTAAAACTTTGCAAAATTCGGTGTTACGACGATCGTTTAGTAAGAATGCGCTTGGACTGCCAGGCGCATTTTTTTGTGCCGAGACCTCAGGAAATATTCTCTAACTCACGGGAATCCTTAGATTTTGGCCGGTGGTGTGCTTCGAGGTCATTTGATAAAACCTCACGCCACGATATCCCCGAGAGGGGAAATGTCCATCCCAACACATTCGCAGACAAGTTTCGTCCTACGGATCAACGCCCGATACCGCAACGTAAGGAGGCATGACGTGAAAGAACACCTTGAATTGCTGTTGAAACTTCAAGAACTGGATAACCAAATCATCGACGTGGAGATGGAACGGGACAAGATTCCGGACGAAATCGCTATACTCGAAGAAAAATTGGAAGATCAAAAGAAGATCATCGAGGAATTCGAGACGCAGGCCAGCAGCCTGGAAGCCGATAAAAAAGACAAGCTCAACTCTTTGGAGTTGGAAAAGCTGAAACTGAAAAACACCCGCCACAAAGAGGCGGCCATTCAGAACATCAAGCAATACGAAGCCTACGTCAAAGAAATCGAAACGCAGGAAAAAAGCTCTGACGAACTCGATGAAGAGGTCAAGGAGATCGATGCCAAACTGGAGGTTCTCCAGAAGAAGCAAGCGGATATCCAGAGCGTGATCGATGATCTTTTGGGACAGATCAAGACGAAAGAAGACGAACTGAAGGCGATCGTTGGGGATTTCGATTCCCAGTTGGATGATTTTTACGAAAAACGGGACGAACTGGCCGAAAAGATTCCCGAGTATATTTTTCTGAAATACGAAAACATTTCCGAAAACAAGGAAGGCATCGCGGTGGCAGTCGTTCAGAACGGCCATTGTATGCAATGCAATATGGCGCTTCCTCCCCAGCAATTCAACGAACTGATGACCATGCGTCGGCTGCATTCGTGCCCTGGCTGCTCCCGTATTCTGGTCTACCAGGAGCCGGAAACGCCTCCGGAAGAACCGAAGAAAACCAAAGCCAAAAAAGCCAAAACCACGAAAAAAGCCACGGTGAAAAAAACAACCAAAAAGGTCAAAACCACGAAGAAAGCCACGGCGAAAAAAGAGTGATGGACCTTGTTTTTAAGCAGTGATTTTAATATGTTGCCCACCTTTTCTGGTGGGCTTTTTCGTGCGATTTCATGTCTTTGAGGGAGGTTCCTTTGCGAGTATTGTTCTGGTATTGCGATGAAATGGCTTGGACCCCAGCACGCCAAACCCTGGAAGACGTACCCGAAGCGCATCCGGGACGCCATGAAAAGACGGTGGCAGCCTTCATTCACATGGAACCGGAAGACGAAGAACGAGCTTCCAAAGTCGAAACCAAACTGGTAAAAAACTGCAAGTGGCTTGCCGGAAAATGGGAGACGAAAAGCATTGTGCTGCATTCGTTTACCCATCTCGGCGAGGACAAAGCCGACCCGGCTTTCGGTCGAGAGTTGCTGGCTCGGGCTCAGGCCCGGTTGGAAACGGCGGGATATCAGGCTTTTCAAACACCCTACGGGTACTTTCTCGATCTGAAAATGGACGCTCCCGGACATCCTTTAGCACGAGTCTTCAAACAATTCTGATTTCTGCCGGTTTTCGCGGTGACAACCCGCACATTGTTCCGAAAATGGGGAACATTGTGCTAGAAAAACGGAACATTGTTCCCATTTTTGTACCTACGATGTCGAATCTTTGGTTGTCATCGTTGAAGATTCCACAAAAAAACGTTTCCCAATGATTTGAAACATGGCGGTGTATCCAGGGCGAGTTACACTGTTAGTATCGTTTTTACGGATACCTGTCTTTTTTGACCCATAAATTTGGACAAATTATTAAGAACAGCTATTGCTAGTTGATATTGATTAAATTTAAAGTGTTTCAGGTGTTTGGCACAAGATGATTTATCAAGACGACTCGACGCTTCGAATAATTGAGGATGAGTAAAAACGGTTTTTTAGGGATCTACTCCTGAAATCTATTGAAGCTTTGCTTTGTTTTCTTGGGGATGGTTGCCCAATCGATATGGCTATGATAAAGTGATTATTCTTTGCAATGACAGCCCTTTACAGCATGGATGTACCGCACGGTTGACAGCGTTCGTAGCGAACCATCACGGAATGGATCAAATTTGCATTCGATGATCCGGACGTGAATCAAAGTTGTGGCGGAATATCTAGGAAGTCGATGGAAGTTATTCTTTCCAGGTGGGGAACGCGATGAGTGAGAGAATCGAGACGTTTCGTTACGATGACAAGACGGTCCGGCTGTTTGTTCACGCGACGGTATTTTGGGCGATTGTCGGGATGAGTATGGGGGTGGTGGTCGCCTCGCTTTTATTCATGCCCGATCTCAATCTTGCACCATACCTGACCTTTGGTCGTTTGCGCCCCATCCACACCAATGCAGTGATTTTCGCTTTCTGCGGCAATATCATCTTCGCCGGGGTCTATTACTCGTCGCAACGGTTGCTCAAGGCGAGAATGTTTAGCGACCTGTTGTCGAAAATCCATTTCTGGGGATGGCAGCTATTGATCGTTGCCGGGGCGTTGTGCTTGTTGACCGGCCACACTCAGGCCAAGGAATACGCCGAGCTGCCGTGGAGTCTGGATGTCGTGTTGACGATTTTGTGGGTGGTGTTCGCGATCAACTTTTTCGGCACCATTCTCAAACGCCGCGAACCTCATTTGTACGTTGCGATCTGGTTCTATATCGCCACCATCATCACTGTGGCGATGCTTCATATTTTCAATTCTCTGGCGATTCCGTATTCCTGGCTGGGTAGTTACTCCATGTATTCAGGGGTACACGATGCTCTGATTCAGTGGTGGTACGGACACAATGCCGTGGCCTTCGTCTTTACCACTCCGTTTCTCGGGTTGATGTATTATTACCTTCCCAAGGCCGCCGAAAGGCCCGTGTTCAGCTACCAGCTTTCGATTCTGCATTTCTGGGCGCTGATCTTCGTGTACATCTGGGCCGGTCCGCATCATCTCCATTATACGGCACTTCCCGGCTGGGCGAGCACGTTGGGGATGGTGTTTTCGGTAGTGCTCTGGGTGCCGAGCTGGGGCGGAATGATCAACGGCCTGTTCACCTTGCGAGGCGCTTGGAACAAAGTACGGGAAGACCCGATCCTGAAATTCCTCATGCTGGGTGTCACGTTTTACGGTATGTCCACTTTCGAAGGACCGGTGCTGGCGGTCAAATCGGTCAATGCGTTGAGCCACTATACCGACTGGACCATCGGCCACGTTCATTCCGGGGTGTTGGGGTGGAATGGCTTCATTACCTTCGGTGCGTTGTATTGGATGGTGCCTCGCCTGTGGAAAACCAAACTGCATAGCGTCAAGATGGCTGAAATTCACTTCTGGATCGGGACCATTGGCATCGTTTCCTATATGGTTGCCATGTGGGTGGCGGGGATCTGGGAAGGTTTGATGTGGAGCGCTTTCGAAGCGGATGGCCGTCTGGTCTATCCGGAATTCATCGAAACCGCCTTGAAACTGACGCCGATGTACTGGTTGCGGCTGGTCGGTGGGATTTTCTATCTCGGCGGCGTATTCCTGATGACCTACAACCTGTATCGAACGATTTTCAGCGCACCTGAAGGCTACGCCGTGGAAGAAGAGGTCCGCGCCCCCGCTCTGGAGCGCGAAACCGGTCCGGCGATTCCCGAGGCTTCACTCGCGCACGGGCCCCGCAGTATGGATGCTGCTTTGTACCGCGTTCAGCATTGGCTCAGCCATGGATTTCACAGGGCGTTGGAGCGCATGCCGTTGACGTTTACCGTGCTGGTCGTGATCGCGGTATCGATAGGCTCGCTGGTCGAAGCGGTTCCGCTGTTTCTGGCCGGAGACAACGTGCCGAAAATCGCCAGCGTAAAACCGTATACGCCGTTGGAATTGCTCGGTAGGGATATCTACCTTCGGGAAGGTTGTTACCTGTGTCATTCGCAGATGGTCCGACCCTTCCGCCATGAAACGGAACGTTACGGCGAATATTCCAAGCCGGGAGAATTCGTCTACGATCATCCGTTCCAGTGGGGGTCGAAGCGAACCGGTCCCGACCTGCACCGGGTGGGTGAAAAATATCCCCACCTGTGGCACGTACGGCATATGGAGCTTCCGCCCAGTACCACCCCCGGATCGCTGATGCCCGCCTTTCCGCATATTCTGGAAGACGATCTCGACCTGTCCGATATTCAGGCCAAAATGAGGACGATGGTTCGTCTCGGCGTGCCGTATTCGGACGCGGATATCGAACACGCGCTCGAATCGATCGAGCAGCAGGCGAATGCCATATCCGAGGAAGTGGTGGCGCAGACCGGTCCCGAAGGGTTGGCGAAAAAAGAAATCATGGCTCTTACCGCCTACTTGCAGCGCTTGGGAATGGATATCCGCTGGCGGGAAACCGGCTTGCAACCGTTGAGTGTCCAAACGGAAAGCGGGACACCATGAAAAGCGAACTGGTAGCCGGAGCCGGAATGGAAATCTATGCCGTGATCGGTTTGGTGTTGTTTGTGCTGGCGTTTGTCTTTGTCGTCGTATCCATCTTTTCCGGAGATCGCAGCAAGTACCGGCAGTGGGGGCGAATTCCTTTGGATGAGCCGAAGGGAAACGACGGTGGCAGTCCTGCCGAAGAAGGGGAGTGAGGTCTTGTAAATGGCTGAATTCAAAGATAAATTGCTTGATCATGACTCCGATGGGATTCGGGAGTACGACAATCCGTTTCCCGAATGGTTCATGTGGCTGCTGTACGGGACGATCATTTTCGCCATCTTCTACATTTTCTATTATGGCTTCAATTATGGTAGCTCGATTCAGTCCGGCTATCAGGCGGAATTGCTGACCGATTACAAAGCCATTCAGGATTATTACGTAGCCAATCCGGTTGTGCCGCCAACCACTAGCGAGTTGCTGGCCGCTGCCGTCGATGAAAAAGCCCTGGCGTTGGGAAAAGATCAATTCATCAAAACCTGTGCGGCCTGCCATGGAGATCAGGCTCAGGGTTTGATCGGTCCCAACCTGACCGATCCTTTCTGGATTCACGGCGGCGAGGTCGCGCAAATCTGGACCACGATAACCAAAGGCGTTCCTGCCAAGGGAATGCCGCCGTGGGGGAGAGCTTTCAAGCCTGAGGTCATTACCGGACTGGCGGCGTATGTCCGTAGTATCCAGGGAACGAATCCCCCGAATGCTCGGGCACCCCAGGGAACGCCTGTAACGATGGAAAAACTTCCCGAGAAAGCACCGTAACTTTATGAAATGAAATAGGATTTTTACGACGTAACGACATGGCGAGAAACTCCAAACCTCATTTGTTTCCACAGGCGACGCAGGACGAGATGCTTGCGACCATCAAGGTCGGTGGCGGACGGAACTGGGTGCATCCGTTGACGAGCCGGGGACGCTTCCTTTCGCTTCGAAAGTGGATTGGGTTGGGGTTGATCGCGTTTTTTCTCCTCGCGCCCCATTTCACGCTTGGTGGTAAGCCGTTGGTGTTTTTCCATCTGGCCAAGCAGCAGTTTTCGGTATTCGGTGCGACGTTTCACCCCACCGATAACGTGATCCTGATGGTACTGGGATTGTCGGTGGTCTGGACGGTCTTTATCGCAACCTCTGTTTTCGGTCGGGTCTGGTGCGGGTTTTTGTGTCCGCAGCCGGTGTACCTGGAGTTTATTTACCGACCGATAGAACAGTTTTTCGAAGGTCCGTCTTACTTGCGAAAACGCCGGGAGAATCAACCGCCGGATGCCGCCTCGCGGATGCGTAAGCTTTTGAAGCTTATGGTGTTTTTTGCGTTTAGCGCCTTGCTGGCGCATACGTTCGTTGCGTATTTCATCGGGTGGGATTCCTTGATGGAACAGCTTGGCTCCTCGCCTGCCGAACACAAAGGTGTCTTTTTCGCCGTGGCGTTTACGACGGCACTCGTATTGTTCGATTTCACGTATTTCCGCGAGCAGATGTGTACCGTAACGTGTCCGTACGGGCGTTTACAGACGCTGCTGTACGACAAAGACACGCAGATTATCGGCTATAACCCCAAGCGGGGAGAGCCTCGCGGATCGATTCGGCTGACCGGCGAAAACTCCGAGGTTCCGGCAGGCGATTGCATCGATTGCACCCGCTGCGTAAAAACCTGTCCCACAGGCATCGATATTCGTCGTGGCCTGCAAATGGAATGTATCGGGTGCGCCCAATGTATCGATGCCTGCGATTCGGTGATGCAGCGTATCGGCAAGCCTCCGGGATTGATTGGCTATACCTCGCTCAAGGAGCTCGATGGCGGAAAGACCCGCTGGCTGCGGCCTCGTGTGGTGCTGTACGCTCTCGTTTCTCTCACGATTTATTCGACGTTCGCTTACCTGCTTATGTTTCGGGCACCGGCGGATGTTCAACTGATGCGCACCGGGCGTGATGTGTACAAGATCCTGCCGACGGGGGATGTGGCCAATCAGCTTGTGGCACACCTGACCAATCGCACGGATGAAACGCAAAGCTTCGAATTGGAATTGGTCGAGCCGAAAAACGCCCAGTTTACAGCAAGTATTTCTCCTTTTGTACTCGATCCTCAAGCCCACGGTTCGCTTGATCTCGTGGTGACGCTGGGAAGAGATGTTTTCAAGAACGGACGTTTGAACGCCTTGTTTCGGGTGAAGTCGGACAAAGGCTTGGATCTCACCAAGGAATTTCTTTTGTTGGGACCGTACCGTTAGGAAGGACCATGAACGACGCGAAAGAACTCAAAACGTTTCGGCAATGGCTATCCTATTACCGCTGGCCGGTCGGATTGACACTGGCGATTGTCGCGATGGTGTCCGTTCAGGGAACGATGGTGTATTTCGCGTTGAATTCCGGCGTAGTGTTACCCGAAGAGAATTACTACGAAAAAGCGGTGGCCTGGGATGACGAACTCGCTTTGCGTGACGTTCGCCGTCAACTCGGTTGGCATTTAGGGTTCGTGCTTCCTCAGGGACCACAGTATGTGCGGGGGATGCCGTGGCCGGTCGATTTGATCGTAACGGACGAAAAAAAGCAGCCGGTAAGCGGGCTTGCGGGTGATGTGCTGGCGGTTCGACCTTCGGATACCCGCATGAACAGCCAAGGGGCGTTGATCGAATTGCCCCACGATCCCGGTCATTACCGGGTGATGCTGACGTTTCCTGCGCTTGGTCAGTGGCAAGTACATGTCAAGGCGAAGCGAGGGGAACTCGAATTTTTGGATACCCAACGGATCGTGGTGAGACAAGGACCGGAGTCCTGACGAATGACGTTGACGAAAACAGCCCGATTGCATGAACCGATGGCGAAAGCCCGGTGCAGTCATTGCGGAACGCCGGTTCCGGGTGAGGAAATGCGTCCCGGTGACGAATTGCAATTCTGTTGCAACGGGTGTCGGCACGTCTACGGTTTTCTGCATTCCGAGGGCTTGGGTCAGAACTACTATCGTCTGCGTCGCGCCGATTCTCGTGAAAACGTTCCGGCGACGGTCAGTGGGCGGCGCTTTACCGATTTCGACAACGATCTTTTCGAGCAAAAACACGTTGAAATACGTCCGAACGGTAACAAACGCATCCGGCTTTTTTTAGAGGGCGTGCATTGCGCGGCCTGCGTCTGGCTTGTGGAAAAAATCGGTGACGATCTCGATGGCGTGATCCGTCTGCGTCTCGACCTCCCACGTTCGATGGCGGAAATCGAGTGGAACCCGGACCAAACGGACCTTTCCGAGATCGCCCGGCGTCTCGACGACTATGGTTATGCACCCCATGCCGTGCGTTCCGGGGATGTGGCGATGCTGCGCAAACGAGAAGAACGCGGGTTGCTGGTGCGGCTCGGTGTGGCGGCGGCTTGTGCGATGAACATCATGTTGATCGAAATCGCTCTCTATGCCGGGGAATACGAGGGGATCGCCCCCCGTTTCCGGGAGTTTTTCACCTGGGTGAGTTTTCTGTTGTGCCTTCCTGTGGTTTTTTATGCGGCGCTGCCGTTTTTCTCTGCTGCGCTGGCTGGATTGAAAAACCGGTTTCCCCATATGGATCTTCCGATTTCTTTAGGGATTTTAAGCGGTTTTCTATACAGCACGGTTTCGACGCTTTCCGGCGAAGGACCGATTTACTTCGATTCAACCTCCGCACTTGTCGCCTTGTTGCTTGCCGGGCGATACCTGCAACAGAGATCCCAGCGAGCGGCGGTGGAATTGTCCGAACGGATGCAACGCGCCGGAAGAGCGGAGTTCGCCCGAAAGAGTAACGAAAACGGGACGTTCGAGGAAGTTCCAATCGAAGCTCTTGTCACCGGTGACGAGGTGGAGTTGCTGTCCGGTGACGTTTCTCCCGCCGATGGCAGGGTGATCGAAGGGCAAAGCAGCTTGGATACCTCGATTCTCACCGGAGAATCTCGTCCCGTCCGTGTGGAGTCCGGGGCCGATGTTTATGCCGGAGCGGTGAATCTCGGGGGGCGGTTGGTGGTCCGCGTGGATGCGGAAGGCGAAGATACGAGGTTGGGGCGATTGATGAAGCTTGTTGAGGAAGCCTCGGGCAGGCGGGCGAGGATCGTCAAGGTTGCCGATGCCGTCAGTCATTATTTCGTAAGCGCAGTGTTGGTTCTCGCGGCGGTGACGGCTGGAATCTGGTGGGTGTACGATCCCGCGAAAATGATGGAGCACGTCATCGCTCTGCTGGTGGTCACCTGTCCTTGTGCGTTGGGATTGGCGACGCCGGTGGCCGTTTCGGTAGCGTTGGCGCGAGCCGCCAAGGCTGGGATCTACATCAAGGATGCCGATGTGTTGGAACGTCTCCGCAGGGTGCGCCGCGTGGTGTTCGACAAAACCGGCACTCTGACCGGTGGACGTCTCGAACTCGTCGCGTGGGAAGGTGACGATGAAACGGCGCGCTTGGTGCTTGCGGTGGAACGGCAGTCTTCCCACCCGCTGGCACGGGCTTTTGTTACGCGATTTTCCTTCCTGAAGGAGCTTTCTGAAGATGTCCGAGACGTACGTGAAAGTCTGGGGCAGGGTATTGAAGGAAAGGTTGGGAATGTCCACGTTGCAGTCGGTCGTTCCAGCTACCTGGAATCGTTGGGAATCGACGTGTCCGAAGTGTGGAGAAATAGGGGCGACAAGCTGGCCGGTCAAGCTCGAACGCCGGTCGTCGTTGCGGTGGCTGGTGAGGTCAAAGCTTTGGCTGGATTTGCCGATCCGATTCGTCCCGAAGCGAAAAGCGTACTCGACCGAATACGAGCGCTGGGGTGGAATTTGCACCTGTTTTCCGGGGATTCACCTCTTGTGGCGGAAACGGTGGGAGGTTCCCTTGGGTTCGACGAGCGGACGATTCGAGGCGGGCTGTTACCCGAAGAAAAACACGAACTCGTACAGACCTTCAAGCAAACGTCCTCGAATGCCGACGTGTCGGTGATGATGGTCGGCGATGGCGTCAACGACGCCGCCGCACTGGCCGAGGCGGATGTGGGTGTTGCGGTGCAGGGTGGCAGCGGCGCTTCCATTGGGGCGGCGCATGTCACGTTGACCCAACCCGGATTGGAGCCTTTGTGGGAGTTGCTCGAAGGGTCGCGGCGCACGTTGCGGATTATCTATCGTAACTTGCTGTTTTCACTGGCTTACAATGCTGTTTGCGCCACGCTTGCGATGATGGGGAAAATCGATCCGCTGGCCGCCGCCGTGCTGATGCCGATCAGCTCGTTGACCGTCATTTCCCACGGGGTGCTCGGGCGTTCGTTTGTTCCTGTGAAAAGGGTTGCGGTGGTGTGAAAGGAAGATTCTATGGACGCGGTGTTTTTTTTATTGCCGATCAGCCTGCTTCTGGTGGGGCTTTTCGTGGTGCTGTTTCACTGGTCGGTGCGGTCCGGTCAGTTCGACGACCTGAAAACTCCGGCCTTACGGATGCTGTTCGATGATGACGAACACTTAAGCGGCAAAGAAACGAACAAAAACGAAGAAAGTACGCCAAATCCTTCCGACGCGACGGGAGAGAGGCAATGAGCACGATGTCACTTTTCAAGCGAGACAGGTTTTCGATGAAATCGACACGAAGGCAAACGAGGCTCCGAGGCGCTGTGTTGGCGATGATGGCACTGTGGCTGCTAGCGTGGGTGGGATGTTCCTCCCCGCGTGAGGGCTATGAGCCGTACCAGCCGATCAAGTTCAACCACAAGCTGATGGCGGGAGAGCCGCAGTGGGGAACCGACGCCAACGGTGAGAAAATCAACAACGGAGGGTGGGGAATCCCTTGTCGCTACTGCCACACGATGGTGGACAAAGGCCGTAGCGCCGGGATTCCTTCCGAAAACATCTGCATGAACTGTCACTCCGTGGTGGGTCAGAATCTGGAATGGGTGCTGAAACTGAAGGAATACTACGACGCGAACCGCCCCATCGAGTGGATCAAGGTCCATGACCTGCCGGATTTTGTCTATTTCAACCATGCCGCTCACATGACCGCGTTGAATGATGAAGGAAAGCAGAAAGTGGATTGCGTGGACTGTCACGGCGAAGTCGAAAAAGACGAAATCGTGCGGGTGCAGAACCCCTTCAACATGGGCTGGTGCCTGGAATGCCACTGGAAAGACGACATGCAAGGTCCGTTCGATTGCATCATTTGTCATCGTTAGAAACACGGCTACGACCGAGGAAGACGAAATGCCCAAACATCTAGTAAAAGACGAAGCGGTGAACGCGACAAAAGCCGGAGAAGAGATCGTCCACCGGGTGGAATTTCCCGATGGCAGCGAACCGCTTTCATTGAATCGACGCGAGTTTTTCCGTATGGCCGGGGCGGCCTCCGCCGCGATGGCGTTGGCCGGCGCCGGGTGCCAGATGCCGGTAGAGCCGATCGTTCCCTATGTCGATCGACCGGAGGAACAGCGGAAGATCGGTAAGCCGATGGTTTATTCCACGACGCTGGGCGGTTTTCCCGTTCTTGTTCGAACGAGAGAGGGCCGCCCGATTCTGGTTGAGGCCAATCCTTCGCATCCGCGTGTCAAAACCCCGGATCTTCGCGCTCAGGCCGCAATTCTCGATCTCTACGATCCTGATCGCGCCCAGGGACCGCTTTCGGTTCGTCGCTCGAAAGGATTGCCCAAGCCGGTGGACTGGGAGACCGTGACGAAAAAAGTGACGGCAGCGCTCAAAGAGAGCCGGGGAAAAATCGCGTTGTTGGTCGGTCAAGATGGAGGACCGGCTTCGGCAAGCGTGTTGCAGGAGTTTTCACAGGCTTTCGAGGCTCGGGTCTTTCATGTTTCGATGCTGGAGGAGGATCACGAAGCAAGAGCTTGGACGAAATGTTTCGGTGAGGTTCCCAAACCGCTGCCCCGCTTCGACAAGGCCGAATTGATTGTGGGCTTTGGCGCGGAGTTTCTCGATTATCCCGAAAGCGGCATGAATGAGGACTATGCCGATAGCCGAGATCCTGACCGAAAAAAGGAGAGGATGGGGCGATTCGTAGCGTTCGAGGGGCGTTTGTCGCTGACGGGAGCCAACGCGGACGAGCGCATTCGGGTGCGTTCCAGCCATCTTCCTGCGGCAGCGATGGCATTGGTCTACGAACTGGTTGCCAAACGGCGGATCGGTCCAGCCGCCAAACTGCAAGGTGTGCAATCGGTATTGGAACCGTTTTCAGCGGAAAGTATCGCCAAGGCTATCGGCGTGGATGCGAAAATCTTTTCTCGTCTCGCCGATGAACTGGTGGATCATCAGGGAAAAAGCCTCGTTATTTCAGGGGCTACGGCTACGGCGTCCGAACAGGGCGAAACGTTGGAAACCGCCGTTAACCTGCTCAATTACACGCTGGGGAATTTTTCGAAAACTTTTGATCCCCGCTATAGCAAATCTCTTCGTTCGGGAGGTGTCAAACGGCTTGAAACGCTAACGGATGAATTGAATGCCGGGCGTATCGACCTGTTGTTGATTGCCGGGGTCAACCCGGTATTCGACGCTCCCGCCTCGCTGAAATTCGCCGAGGCGATGAAAAAAGCGAAGCTCGTGGTTTCTCTGGCCGATCGTGTGGATGAAACCGCTCGTCAGGCCGACTATCTCGCAGCGCTCAGTCATCCGCTGGAATCCTGGGGAGATGCCGGTTTGGATCGAGGTTTGTATGGTGTCGTGCAGCCTTCGATCCGTCCACTTTACAAAACCTACGGCATGTTGGACCTGCTGATTTCCTGGGCGGCATTGGCCGGTGAGAAAGGGCGACTCGATGCAGCCTACCGGGCGGCGCTCGACACCGAGGGAAAAAAAGCGCTCGTACATTCTCCGGCGTATCATTACGTGAAATCGTACTGGATCGAGCACTTTTTCAGGATGCGTCCCGATTCGGAGCAAGCCTGGCAGGATGCGTTGAAAAAAGGCTGGATCGATCTGGGCGGGCGCAGAAGTCCTCTGGCCGGATTCAATCCAGTGGCTTTTGAGACATTCAAGAACTGTCGGATCTCGTCGAAAGATGGGCTGGAGCTGGAATTCTTCCCGAGCCACGCATTGTATGATGGCAGTCAGGGGAACAACGGATGGCTACTGGAATTTCCCGATCCCATCAGCCGAGTGGCATGGGGGGAATGGCTGGCGTTGGCCCCGAGTCGCTTTGATGAAATGGGACTGCAAAACGGAGATCTTGTCGAAATCGGATTCAACGGAAACACGTTGAAAATACCGGCGTTTCGTCAGGCCGGAATGCATCGGGACGTGCTCGCCGTACCTCTGGGATGGGGACGGACCCACGTTGGGGATATTGGCTCCGATGTGGGGCGCAATTTGTTTCAATCTTTGGCCATCTCCGAGGATACGCTCGTACGCTCCGGTATTCCCGTGACCGTGAAAAAAGCCAAAGGAAACGAACCGCTGGCGATTTGTCAAGGTGGCGATGTCCTCGACCGGGTACGGCGTCCGTTGGTACCCGCTGCAACGCTTGCCGAATATCTTGCCGATCCCAAAGCCGGGACGGGGCAGATTCCGGGTGGGGAATCGATCTGGCCCGAGCATGACTACAAAGATATTCGCTGGGGGATGTCCATCGATCTCTCTCGTTGTACGGGGTGCGGAAACTGCGTGATCGCCTGTCAGGCCGAAAACAACATTCCGGTAGTCGGGAAAAAAGGCGTGTTGGATGGCCGCGAGATGTCCTGGATGCGCATCGATCGCTATTACGATGCTCCCGAAAAGAAAGGCGGTTGGGATGATTCGGTCTTCGATGCGCCTCAAGAAGTTGTCGAGGAGCCGAAAACCCTGTTTCAGCCGATGCTTTGCCAGCATTGCGAGAATGCACCCTGCGAGACGGTCTGCCCATTCGTGGCAACGATGCACAGTGCGGACGGACTGAACCAGCAGATTTACAACCGCTGTGTGGGAACCCGATATTGTGCGAACAATTGTCCATTCAAAGTGCGACGCTTCAATTGGTTCGATTATCAAAAACCGCGTCCTAACCTGTTGTTCAAGGTGCTGGTTCCCGAAATCAAGCGACACGCGACACTCAACGTACGCGGAAAAATGCAGATGAAAAACAACCCAGAGGTAACGGTTCGTTACCGGGGCGTGATGGAAAAATGTTCGTTCTGCGTGCAACGCATCATGGATGCTCGTGAGAAGGCGCGTCGTGAAGGTCGTACCGGTAAACTCAGAGATGGCGATGTCGTAACCGCCTGTCAGGCGGCCTGTCCCTCGAAAGCCATCGTTTTCGGTAACGTGCTGGATTCCGATGCAAAAGTTTCTCGCACCTCTCAAAGCTCGCGAGCGATGAAGATTCTCGAAGTTACCAATGTCATTCCGTCCATCGCCTACTTGACGAAGGTCCGCAATGAAAAGTGAAACCATGAAAAGTCCTTATGAAACCGTGACCGGAGATGCCGATCTCCACGGAGTACCCATCACTGTAGAGGGCGGCGGCTTGCTGGGTGGTAGCGAATTGATCACCGAACCGCTGGTTACGGGAAACAAAACCTATGCGGACGTGGATGGAGATATCGCCTTCCACGTCGAGAATTTTCCCACGAGGCGGTGGTGGATCTGTTTCATCATTGCGGGCAGTATGTTGGGATTGTTATTCTTTTCCCTGGCGACGCTGTTTTACACGGGTGAAGGAGTCGTTGGGATCAATCACCCGGTAGGGTGGGGAACGTTCATCGTCAATTTCGTGTTCTGGATCGGTATCGGCCATGCCGGAACGCTGATTTCCGCCGTTCTGTTTCTTTTCAGACAAAAGTGGCGTACGGCGATCAACCGTTCGGCGGAAGCGATGACTCTGTTCGCCGTGGCCTGTGCGGGGATTTTTCCCATTATCCATTTAGGGCGTCCCTGGTTCGCCTATTGGCTGATGCCTTTACCCAACGATCGTGGACCTCTGTGGATCAACTTCAATAGTGCACTGGCCTGGGATATTTTCGCGATTTCGACCTACGGCACGATCTCGGCGGTGTTCTGGTATGTGGGATTGCTGCCCGATCTGGCGACGATTCGCGACCGCGCCACGCATCCGTGGCGGCGCAAGCTTTATCATTTGCTGTCTTTGGGCTGGACCGGCTCCAACCGTGCGTGGAGGCACTACGAAGCGGCCTATCTCATTCTTGCCGCCCTGGCGACGCCGCTTGTATTTTCTGTGCATACCATCGTATCGTTCGACTTCGCTACGTCGATTATGCCCGGGTGGCACACGACGATTTTCCCTCCGTACTTTGTCATCGGGGCGATTTTCTCCGGTTTCGCGATGGTGCTGACGCTGATGGTTTTCATGCGTCATGTTTTTAACCTGAAAAACTACATTACGATCAACCACATGGAAGCGATGGCGAAAATCATCATGCTGACCGGCATGTTGGTGGGACTGGCGTATTCGACCGAATTCTTCATCGCCTGGTACTCCGGTAGCGAGTACGAGGGCTTCGTTTTCCGCAACCGGGCATTCGGTCCCTATGGCTGGTCGTATTTCATCATGTTCACCTGCAACGCCATCATTCCTCAGTTTTTCTGGTTCAAGAAAATCCGCCGCAACCCCGTAACCTTACTGATCATTGCCATTCTGGTGAACGTCGGTATGTGGTTCGAGCGCTACGTGATTATCGTGACCTCGCTGCATCGCGACTTTCTGCCGTCGAGCTGGGGTATGTATCACATGACGTTTTACGACTGGTCGATCCTGATCGGATCGTTCGGGCTGTTTTTCACGCTGTTTCTGCTGTTCGTGCGGCTCTTGCCGTCCATCGCGATGTCCGAAGTCAAGGGCGTAATGGACCCTGACGTGGCGCGATGCAAACCCGAGTCCGATTCGAACGAGGAGGCGTAACATGGCGCGATCCGACGCGATTTTTGGTGTAAGCGGATATGTTTGTACACCGGACGAAGCGCTTCAGGCGGCGCAGAAAATGCGAGATTCCAAGTATACCCGTTTCGATGTCCTGACACCGTTTCCGGTTCATGGCATGGACGAAGCGATGGGGCTGAAGCGTTCCTGGGTTCCGTGGATTACGGCGGGGTTGGCCGCCTCGGGGATTCTCGCGGCGCAGGTGATGATGGTGGGAATCATGGTGTTTCTCTGGCCGATGAATTTCGGTGGAAAACCCTTCAATGCCTGGCCGTCGTTCATCCCGATCACTTTCGAATTGATGGTGCTTTTTGCGGGGATCGGGACGGCGGTGATTGCCATATTCGCCGGAAAGAAATGGACGGTTCCCCAGCCACCGTCTCTGAAGGTTCGTACGGGAGCGACGATCGACAAGTTCGTGTTGTGGATCAGCGCCGACGATCCCGAGTTCGACGCCGAGAAAGCGGCTGGATTCCTGAAAGATTTGAACCTGCACGGCGTTCGTGTGATCGACGAGGAGGTTGACGATGTGGCGTAGTTTACCGGCGGTTTTTCTGTTGGCTTTTTCCGCCGTGGCGGGATGGTCCTGCGGACCGGGAGATGTTCCCGGATACGAGCCGGGAATCCCGGCAGGCGCCGAGCCGTTTTACGAGTTCAACTGGGCCGATATGGCCGACCAACCCAAGCTGAAACCGCAGCGGACGGACCTGTTCGGTCCGAATCCCGTCGGGATGAGAAAACCTCCTGAAGGCACTGTGGCTCTCGATCAGTTTGTTTATCCTTTCGTACAGGATGAAGCCGAGAAAGCCGCGCTTGCGCTTCATAATCCGTACAAAAGCACGCCGGAGCGCATTCTCGAAGGCAAAACCGTTTTCGAAAACGTTTGCATCGTCTGTCACGGAAAACAGGCGGCGGGGGATGGCAATCTGACACAACTTTTTCCCAAACCTCCACATCTGATGCGAAAACGGGTACGCGACTATACCGACGCTCGGATTTTCCACGTTCCAATGAGGGGGCAGGCATCGATGCCTAGCCATTCCACACAGTTGGAACCTGAAGACCTCTGGTCCGTAGTGCATTACATTCGCAACCTTCAAGCCACACTTCCGGTTGCACCACCGACGGAAGCCGACCTGGCGTTTTGGGAAGCCGAACGCAAAGCTGCCGAGGAAGAGGCTCGAAAAGCCGCTGAAGATGCCGCCGAGGATCAACCTGCGTTACAGACACCGACCCCGTAAACGGAGAAACGGATGAGCCACCATAGCGAAGCAAGACGACTTGAAGCCCCGCAAAAGATCGCTTTTCCTCTTTCGGGGACTTTTTTGGCGATTCTGTTGCTGTTTGTCGGAGCGGGAGCCTTTGCCTGGGTGCTTTTAAGCGGAGATCCTGCGCGAGCCTGGACAGCCTATCTCGTGGCAATGTTCTATTTTTTCAGCCTGGGAGTATTCGGAACGGCCTGGAATGCCATCCAATATCTTTCCAAAGGCGTCTGGTCGGTGCCGTTGCGTAGGGTTTCGGAAGCCATGGCGGCCTGGTTGCCTTTTGCGGCGCTTTCGGGGTTGTTGTTGGGGCTGGGTGCGCATTCTCTGTACCATTGGACGCATCATGAAGCGGTGCAAGCCGATGAGCTGTTGCGGCATAAGGAACCGTTTCTCAATATGACCGCGTTTTACGTATTCATTGCGATCAGTTTCGCCATCTATCTTGTGTTCAATCTGCTGATGAACCGCAATTCTCGTCGCCAGGATACGACCGGAGATGTAAAACTGACATTTGCGAACTGGAAACTGGGGGCGGTGTTTCTCGTGCTGTTTGCGCTGAGTTTTACCCTGTTGAGCTACCTGTTTCTGATGTCGCTGGAACCGCACTGGTTTTCGACGATGTATGCCGTTATGACGTTTACCGACATGATGCAGACCGGTCTTGCATTTATGTCTTTGGTAGCGGCGTGGTTCATTCTGACCGGCAGGCTTGAAGGCTTCGTCAACGAAAATCACCTGCACGATGTGGCGAAAATGATGTATGCCTTTACCGGATTTTGGGCCTATATCTATTTTTGCCAGTTTTTGCTGATCTGGTACGGAAATCTTCCCGAAGAAACCCTGTATTTCCTATCTAGAGGTTCCAACGGCTGGTTGCCGTACATGATCGCTCTGCCACTCGTGAAATTCGTGATTCCCTTTGTGGTGTTGACCTCGCGGCATGTCAAACGTCATCCTGTGGCGGTGGTGGTGCTGTCGTCATTGGTGCTGCTGGCGCAGTTTTTCCACCTGTTTCTGCTTGTCGCACCGGCGGTCGGCGGTCACGGCGGGCATGGTTCCCACGCCCATGTTCCGTGGGTGGAATTTCTTGTATTTTTAGGATTTGCCGGAGCATTTTATCTGGTGTTTTCCGCCTCGATGAAGCGACACAATCCGATTCCCTTGAAAGACCCGTTTCTGAAACAGGCCGTAAACCATCATACGTGAGTTCTCTTTTGGCAACCTCCTGTCGCTTTCGGGGTTTTCAAGTCCGCACAATTCTGTTATAAAGCAGACGACCATCCGGCAAAAACCATTCGCCGGATAACGAATGTCGCTTTTCAACAGGTATTGAGTGGGTAAGAAATACTACCGTTTCAACGGAGGAACATCATGCGTAAAATCGTCATTGCCGGAAACTGGAAAATGCATTTGACTCCCGAAGAGGGCGTAACGCACGCCACGGAGTTGATCAAGCTTGTTTCCAAAACCAAAGATGTGGTGGTCGTACTTTGTCCGGCTTTCCCAGGATTGCGGGCTTTGGTGCGGACCTGTGAAGGAAGTAACGTGCAGGTCGGTGCACAAAACGTATATCCCGAGGAAAAAGGGGCGTTTACGGGTGAAGTCTCGCCGGGAATGATCAAGGCCACCGGAGCGCGTTACGTGATCGTCGGACATTCCGAGCGCCGCGAGATTTTCGGCGAAACCGACGAATTCGTACGCCGAAAAATCGATGCCGTTCACCGCGAGGGAATGATTCCTATCGTTTGTATCGGTGAAAGCCTCGAAGAACGCGAAGCGGGCAAAACCACCGAGAAAATCGGTCGCCAACTCGATGCGGCTTTCGTCGGCCTCAGCCACGAACGTGCTATGCAGACCATCGTTGCCTACGAGCCGATCTGGGCCATTGGTACCGGAAAAACCGCTACACCCGAGCAGGCGCAAGAGATCCACAAATTCATCCGCAAGCGTTTGTCCGACCATCTCGGCCCGGATGCCGCTGCCCACATTACCATTCAGTACGGCGGATCGGTCAAACCGGCCAACGCCCTGGAATTGCTGTCCCAGCCGGATATCGATGGCGCGCTGGTGGGTGGTGCGTCGCTGACAGCGGAAAGCTTTGCAGGGATCGTCAATTACACAAAATAGGCGGTTTTGTCCCGACTAATTCGGGTTTGAACCGTTTTGTATCGAAAGAGCACGTCAAGCGACGTGCTCTTTTTTTTATACGACGGAAAGGGGGGGGGAAGTTTCAGGGGAGTGTGAAAATTACACACTTTTAACGAATCATTACCTTTTTTTCATGTTTCGTTTGGCTTTTTTCTTCTTTTGTATTCGTGCCCGTTGAGCGGCTTTTTCACGTTCTTTGCGGTTTGTTTTCTTTTCTTTCTGTTCGTGTTGAAGTTCGATCTTTTTGAGAATCTTGATCTGGTCACGTAAATCTGCCGCTTTTTCGAATTCCAGCGCTTCGGCGGCGGCGATCATCTCGCCGTTGAGACGGTCGATTTCGTCACGAAGTTCCTCTCGTCCCATGTCGATCGGGGCGGCGTCGTCATCGAGTGCCGTGGGCTGGAGGTAGTCGCCGTCGGAATAGTAACCCATATCGTGAATCGCTTTTTTGATCGAGCGCGGTTCGATGCTGTGTTTCTCGTTGTAGGCGATTTGGATTTTACGTCGGCGCTCGGTTTCGCCGATGGCCTTTTTCATCGATTTCGTTTCGAAATCGGCGTAGAGGATCGCTTTGCCGTGGACGTGTCGTGCTGCACGGCCCATGGTCTGAATCAGCGAACGTTCGGAGCGTAGGAAACCTTCTTTGTCGGCGTCGAGAATGGCCACTAGCGAAACTTCGGGGATGTCCAAGCCCTCGCGCAGAAGGTTGATGCCCACGAGCACATCGAATTTACCCAATCGTAAATCCCGAATGATCGCCATACGTTCCAGTGTGTCGATATCCGAATGCAGGTAGGTAACTTTGATGCCAAGGTCGTTGTAATAGTCGGTCAACTCCTCGGCCATGCGTTTGGTCAGCGTCGTGACGAGTACCCGCTCCTTGCTCTCGATGCGTAGCTGGATTTCCTCCAGCAGATCGTAGATTTGCTCGGCGGCGGGGCGGATTTCCACCACCGGGTCTACAAGACCGGTGGGACGAATCACCTGCTCGACCACCACTCCCTCGGCCTTTTCCAATTCGTAGTCGGCAGGTGTGGCGGAGACGTAAATCACCTGGTCCAGCCGTTTTTCGAACTCGTCGAATTTCAACGGGCGATTGTCCAGGGCCGAGGGCAGACGGAATCCGAATTCGACAAGATTTTCCTTGCGGGAGCGGTCGCCGCGATACATGCCGCCGACCTGGGAAACCGTGACGTGGGATTCGTCGATGAACATCAGCCAATTTTGAGGGAAGAAATCGAGCAGGCAGGGTGGGGCTTCGCCTGGAAGACGCCCTGTGAAGTGGCGCGAGTAGTTTTCGATACCGCTGCAATATCCCATTTGTTCAAGCATTTCAAGGTCGTAGCGGGTTCGTTCGTTGAGACGCTGGGATTCGAGCAGTTTCATGTTGTCGTCGAAATGTCCGACACGTTCGGCCATCTCGATACGGATCGAATCCATAGCCCTTTGCAGCCGGTCGGCGGTGACAACGTAGTGCGACGCCGGATAGACGGCTACTTTGGTCAGTTTTCCCGTGACTTTGCCGGTTAGGGGATCGATCCACTTGATTTCGGACACTTCGTCTCCCCAGAATTCGACGCGCAAGGCACGATCTTCTTCGTAGGCCGGAAAGATTTCCACGTTGTCACCACGAACGCGAAAAGTTCCACGATGAAAATCCACGTCATTGCGTTCGTATTGCATGGAGACAAGCTTTTTCAGAAAGCGGCCTCGGTCGATTTCCAGTCCTTCATACAGAAACACCATCATGCCGAAATAAGCCTCGGCGCTGCCCAGACCGTAAATACAGGAGACGGACGCCACGATGATCACGTCGTCGCGCTCGAACAGCGAACGGGTAGCCGAGAGACGCATTCGGTCGATTTCGTCGTTGATGGTCGATTCTTTGTCCACGTAAGTGTCGGTCGAAGGGATGTAGGCTTCCGGCTGGTAGTAGTCGTAATAACTAACGAAATACTCCACCGCGTTGTCGGGGAACAGTTCTTTGAACTCCGAGTATAACTGAGCGGCCAACGTCTTGTTGTGAGCCAATACCAGCGCCGGGCGCTGCACGCGCTCGATCACGTTCGCCATGGTGAACGTCTTGCCCGATCCCGTAACTCCAAGCAGAACCTGGTGCTTTCGGTTTTCTTTGACACCCTGGACGAGTTGCTCGATAGCATCGGGCTGGTCGCCGGTCGGCTTGAAGGTATCCGCCAGTTTGAATTCGGTGGGTTTTAAACCCCGGTGGCGGCGTTGTTCGTAGGATAGACCTTCTACAAGGGCTTCTACGGGATTTTTTTCGTTCATCGGTCGGATCTTTCTCGGAATGCCATTTGTTACGGAGGGGTTTTCACGAAAACCGCTTGATCTCGTTTCCATGAAACCTACATTATTCCTAATACACAAGGCATTTTTTACCACACGAAAGGCGGGGAAACCATGCATGTCGTCATTTCGGGAGCTACGGGCCTTGTCGGGCAGGTTGTTGACGCGGCATCTTCACGAAAAAGGGGTACGAAATTTTCGCGTTGACCCGCAATCCCGAGTCTGCGCGAAAGAAATTGGGAGAACGTGCCGAACCCGTTGGCTGGGATGGTCGGAGCGCGGAGGGTTGGGGGGCTCATGTCGAGAAAGCGGCTGCCGTGATCAATCTGGCGGGTGAGAATATCGGTCAGGGGGCGTTGGACGACCTCTCGTCGAAAGAAAATTCTCCAAAGTCGTCTCGACGCAGCCGGAGCCCATCGTGCAAGCCATTGAAAAGGCGAAGGAAAAACCTGCCGCGCTGATTCAGGCGTCGGCGATTGGCTTTTATGGTTCGACGGGCGGTATCGTGGCGGATGAGTCCGAAGCGAGCGGTACCGGGTTTCTCGCGGAAGTCTGCCGTCAGTGGGAAGCCGCCAGCCTGAAGGTGGAATCGTTGGGCGTTCGGCGTGTGTTGTTGCGAACCGGCGTGGTTTTGAGCGACAAAGGAGGCGCATTGCCCGAAATGCTGGCTCCGTTCAAATCCTATCTCGGAGGCGTGTTGGGAAGTGGAAAGCAATGGCTGTCCTGGGTGCATGTTGAGGATGTCGTACGAGTCGTGGAGTTTCTGATCGACAGCGAAATTCGTGGAGCGGTCAATCTGACGGCTCCGAACCCGGTCACCAATCGCGAGGTGACAC
>CAXXVK010000001.1:0-130327 GCA_963676915.2 Myxococcota bacterium | reverse complement strand
ACACCCACGTTGCAAGCGTCGTCCTGACCTGTGCAGTCCGGCGCTGCACCGGCCGTGCATACGCCTGCCGAGCAATAATCGTCCACCGTACAGCCGTTCGCATCCGCGTCGCAGCTGCCGGCCTCGTTGATCGGCTGGCAACCGTCGCAGCACGTCGAGACGCCCGAGCACGTGCAGTCCGCGCCCAGGCAGACGCCCGACTGGCAGGTGTCCGGGCCCGTCGACGCGTTCCCGTCGTCGCAGCCATCGCCTTCTTTCGGCGTCGAGTCTTTCACACAACTGTAGCTGGCGCTGCCCGTGTTCGAGCAGACTCCCACGTTGCAGGCATCGTCCTGACCCGAGCAGTCCGGGGCAGCACCGGCGGTACACACACCCGCCGAGCAATAATCGTCCACCGTACAGCCGTTCGCATCCGCGTCGCAACTGCCGGATTCGTTGATCGGCTGGCAACCGTCGCAGCACGTCGAAACGCCACTGCACGTGCAGTCCGCGCCCAGGCAGACACCCGACTGGCAGGTGTCCGGGCCCGTCGATGCGTTCCCGTCGTCGCAGCCGTCGCCTTCTTTCGGCGTCGAGTCTTTCACACAACTGTAGCTAGCGCTGCCCGTGTTCGAGCAGACGCCCACGTTGCAAGCGTCGTCCTGACCTGTGCAGTCCGGCGCTGCACCGGCGGTACACACACCCGCCGAGCAATAATCGTCCACCGTGCAGCCGTTCGCGTCCGCGTCGCAGCTGCCGGACTCGTTGATCGGCTGGCAACCGTCGCAGCACGTCGAGACGCCACTGCAGGTGCAGTCCGCGCCCAGGCACACACCCGACTGGCAGGTGTCCGGGCCCGTCGACGCGTTCCCGTCGTCGCAGCCGTCGCCTTCTTTGCTGCTCGGATCCTTGATACAACTGTAGCTGTCACTGCCCGTGTTCGAGCAGACACCCACGTTGCAAGCATCGTCCTGACCTGTGCAGTCCGGCGCTGCGCCTGCGGTGCACACGCCCGCCGAGCAATAATCGTCCACCGTGCAGCCGTTCGCATCCGCGTCGCAGCTGCCGGATTCGTTGATCGGCTGGCAACCGTCGCAGCACGTCGAAACGCCGCTACACGTGCAGTCCGCACCCAGGCACACACCCGACTGGCAGGTGTCCGGGCCCGTCGATGCGTTCCCGTCGTCGCAGCCGTCGCCTTCTTTGCTACTCGGATCTTTCACACAACTGTAGCTAGCGCTGCCTGTGTTCGAACAGACACCCACGTTGCAAGCATCGTCCTGACCTGTGCAGTCCGGGGCTGCGCCCGCCGTGCACACGCCCGCCGAGCAATAATCGTCCACCGTGCAGCCGTTCGCATCCGCGTCGCAACTGCCGGCCTCGTTGATCGGCTGGCAACCGTCGCAGCACGTCGAGATACCCGAGCACGTGCAGTCCGCGCCCAGGCACACACCCGACTGGCAGGTGTCCGGGCCCGTCGACGCGTTCCCGTCGTCGCAGCCGTCGCCTTCTTTGCTGCTCGGATCCTTGATACAACTGTAGCTGTCACTGCCCGTGTTCGAGCAGACACCCACGTTGCAAGCATCGTCCTGACCTGTGCAGTCCGGCGCTGCGCCTGCGGTGCACACGCCCGCCGAGCAATAATCGTCCACCGTGCAGCCGTTCGCGTCCGCGTCGCAGCTGCCGGACTCGTTGATCGGCTGGCAACCGTCGCAGCACGTCGAGACGCCACTGCAGGTGCAGTCCGCGCCCAGGCACACACCCGACTGGCAGGTGTCCGGGCCCGTCGACGCGTTCCCGTCGTCGCAGCCGTCGCCTTCTTTGCTGCTCGGATCCTTGATACAACTGTAGCTGTCACTGCCCGTGTTCGAGCAGACACCCACGTTGCAAGCATCGTCCTGACCTGTGCAGTCCGGCGCTGCGCCTGCGGTGCACACGCCCGCCAAGCAATAATCGTCCACCGTGCAGCCGTTCGCATCCGCGTCGCAGCTGCCGGATTCGTTGATCGGCTGGCAACCGTCGCAGCACGTCGAAACGCCACTGCAGGTGCAGTCCGCGCCCAGGCACACACCCGACTGGCAGGTGTCCGGGCCCGTCGACGCGTTCCCGTCGTCGCAGCCGTCGCCTTCTTTGCTGCTCGGATCCTTGATACAACTGTAGCTGTCACTGCCCGTGTTCGAGCAGACACCCACGTTGCAAGCATCGTCCTGACCTGTGCAGTCCGGCGCCGCACCGGCCGTACACACACCCGCCGAGCAATAATCGTCCACCGTGCAGCCGTTCGCGTCCGCGTCGCAGATGTCACCTTGATGCGGTGAAGGATCGCCAAGACAATCATAGGTATTGCTTCCAGTGCTTTCGCAATAACCCGTATTGCAAGCATCGGTCATCGAAGAGCAATCCGGCTCCGCTCCGGCAACACAGGTTCCGTTCGAGCACGTATCCCCTACTGTGCAACCATTGCTGTCGGCGTCGCAGCTTCCGGCATCGTTGATGGGGTTGCATCCGTCGCAGCATTCGTTCGTTTCGCTGCAAACACAACCACCCAACGTGCGCACCGGACGGAAGCCGACATCGTGAGTCCGCTCTGTCGGTGGAATGAAATAGTATCTCGACGCAAACCGGTCATACGTCGGAGGGCTCAATTGCCAAGAACCACCACGAATCATATGGTATGGATTATCTTGCACCACGGGATCGATATCCGGGTTGGATTCCGTCGCGCCCGGACTTACATAAGTGCTGTAGGAATCATAAACGTGTTCGGCAACGTTACCCAGCACGTCGTAGAGCCCCCATTCGTTGGCCGTTTTGCCTCCAACCGCATGTTTTCCGGCGCAAGTGGGACCGTAGACCGAAGAGTTGTCCACACAGCCATCGTATTCGACTTCGGCGTTGTTACAGTACCAGGCATACTCTGCAACTGCTGTATCTATGGGCGAGCATAAGACGATCGACAGGTCGTTTCCATACGGCAACGATGTCGTATTCCCGGCTCGTGCTGCATATTCCCATTCGGATTCGGTCGGAAGACGATAGCCTGCACAGTCCTGTGGTTTGGCGTATTGGGATTTCAATGCGCAACTTACGGAGGACTGGCTGCCCGTGCAATCGAAGCATTCGGCAACCCCTTCAGAAGCTGATAATGCATTGCAATACGCCAAGGCCTCATTCCAACTGACGTTTTCGACAGGACAATCATCTCCGCAGTTCGATAGCAGGCTTGGGTTGTACCCCATCAACGTCGAGAATTGGGATTGGGTGACCTCGACGTTCTGGATTTCATAATCGAAAGTCAGTTGGACGTAATGCTGTGTCTCTCCGGAATCCCGACCGGTTTCACTTTCCGGGCTGCCTTGATAAAAACTTCCGGCTGTGATCGAAACGAATTCCGGTGTGATGGACACAGGCGCTTCTTCTTCCTGCTCCTCTTCCTGCGCTGTTTCTTCCAGTTCGTCGTCAGCCGTTTCGACCGGATCGGTATCTGTGTCCGTATCCGTGTCGCCTCCCGTGTCGGTATCATCTTCTAATTCTTCATCCTCTACCTCATCGGTTTCCTCGTCTTCGTCGCCGTCCACACTCGGCCCACCGGACATTGTGATCACCAGACGGAAGCCGATGGTGTCGGAGGTCTGATCCGTGGGATCGTGCGTTGTACGCGCCGCCGAGCGACAGTCCTCGGCGCTGTCGTTCCAGCTACCGCCACGGACGACTTTCTCACTTCCGCTTTCGGGGCCGCTGGGGTCGGAAACACTGCCGGAGGTAAAGCTTTCGTACCAGTCCCAAACCCACTCGGCGACGTTACCGCTTTGATCGTAGGTGTAAATCGCGTTGGCGTCTTTTTGGCGCACGACTTCCGGACCGGTCGAAGCGTTGTAGCAGTACCAGCCGATAGCGCTCAGGTTGGCATCGTCGGCACACCCGGTCTGCGTGATACCGCCATTGTAGAAGGCCGTATCGGTTCCGCCTCGTGCCGCCGCTTCCCATTCGGCTTCGGTCGGCAGACGATAGCCTCGGCATTCCTGAGGAATTCCGCTGAATTCGGCCTTGAGCGCACACGTCACGTTCGGCAATGTGCCGGTGCAGTCGAAGCACTCTTCCGCCCCCATGTACGACGAAAGCAGGTTGGCGTAATACTGCGCTTCGTGCCAACTGACGCTTTCCACGGGACAGTTCACGCCGCAATCGGTATACGCACTGGGATTGTAGCCCATCAACGATTCGAACTGACCTTGGGTCACCTCGGTCTGGTGAACATCGACGACATACGACAGCGTGACCGAATGCCGTTCTTCGTCGGCATCGCGACCCGTTTCGCCGGATAGGCTTCCCATCTCGAAGGTCTGCGCCTCGATCGAAGTAAACGACGCCTGCAACAGACATTTTCCGTCCGCCGTGCAGATTTCACCATCTCCGCAGGTACCGCAGTTTTCGACACATCCTGATGGCGAAGCACCGCATTCGAGGTCTCCGCAGTCATTGATCGGTGTCCCTTCACAGGAATCGACGACACAGGTGTACACCATGCAGTCGTCGGGGTCTTCGTCGCAGGAATTTCCATCCAGCGCATCGTGAACGCAATCTTCCACCGTGCATTCGCCGGTGCATAACGTTCCGTCGCAATAATCATCCGTACAGGGATTACCATCCTGGCAGTCCATTTCGCTCCCGCCGCAGGTTCCACCGTAACAGTAATCGCCCGTAGTGCAGTTGTTGCCGTCGTCGCAGGAGTCATAGTCGTCTTTGGCCGTGTACACACATTGGCCGTTAATGGGATTGCAAACGCCGGGATCGATGAGACAAGGATCGGTCGGCGTGGGACAAGTGACTGTAACCGGACCATCCTCGCAGACACCTGAGGCGTTGCAATAACCGGTCTCCGTGCACTCGTTGCCGTCGTCACATTCCGTGTCTTCGGGCAGGTTGTTTTGGAGGCATTCATAATTGTCCGAACCCAGCGAGTTGCACACTCCAACAACGCAGAACGTATCGTCCAGGTAGGAGCAATCGACGGCATCGCCAGGAGTACAAACACCCGAAACGCAAGAGTCGAAATCGGTGCAACCGTTCGAGTCGGCGTCGCACAATCCGCCTTCATTGGCATCGTACTGGACACATTCGTAAGAATCCGCCCCTTGAGACTCGCAAATGCCTTCGGAGCATTCGCCGTCCAAAGAGGTACAATCTGCCGACGTACCGGCCTGACAGACACCCGAAGCGCAGGAGTCACCCACCGTGCAGCCATTGGCGTCGGCGTTGCAACCGGTTCCATCCGGCAAAGCTTCGAGTTCGCCGCATACGCCGTCCGTGCAATAACCCGCTTCACAAGTATTGCTGCTCGACGCACAGACCGTGCCGTTGGTTTTGTTTTGAACGTTCTCGCATACACCTTCCTGACATTGGCCTGGGTCGGTGCAGGAATTTCCGTCATGGCAGGACTCGCCGTTGGTGACGTTCTGCTCCCCTACGCATTCACCGGCAGCACTGCATTGACCCGGTATGAGACACAAACCGGAACCGCCGCATTCGGTCCCTTCGGGTTGTAGCGTTCCTTCGCACACTCCTGCCGACGAACATTGGTCATCGGTGGTGCACTCGTTGCCATCCTCACAGTTAAGTCCCACCTGTGGTGTTCCATCCGTGCAAACACCGGATTGACAGGATTCGTATTCCGTACATATGTTTTCGTCGTCGCAAACGGTGCCGTCCACTACCGGATCGAAAACGCAACCGACGGAAGAATCGCAATGGGCATACAAACACTCGTTTTCACTTTCGCAGACAACCGCCGTCGCCGCCACGCATTGCCCGGATTCGTTGCACTCGGAAGTAGCCGAACAGAGATCGCCATCGTCGCAAGGCGTACCCGATGCCACGTTGGTTCCCGCCGAGCACCAACCCGATTGGCATTGGTTCCCTTCCGTGCATTCGTTGCCGTCGTCGCAATCGGAGCCGTCGGCCAGGTCGGAAACCGGAGTACACATTCCACTGAGACATCGGTCCCCAGTGTTGCATTCGTTGCCATCGTCGCAAGGAGTATCGTCGTCCAGCGTGTTCATCACGCAATTGCCGGAATCGCATTGATACAAGTTGCAGGCATCTCCTTCGCCACAGGTCGTTCCATCGGCCAGCACGGACCCTCCCGTACATTCCGCTGAAGCGTTGCAGGTCATGCCCGTATGACAGGTGTTACCGTCGTCACAGGCCGTTCCTTCCGCCAACGCATCGCCTTCACAAACAGATCCGTTGCAGATTGTATTCGTCGTGCAAGGATTGCTGTCGCTACAGGTTTCGCCATCGCGGTCGGTAAGATCGCAGGTTCCCGAACTGTTACAGGTACCTTCGGTGCAGGGACCATCGCTGCACGGCGTTCCTTCCGGCTGGGTTATGGTTGCATAACAGGTTCCGTTGCTGCACGTGCCTTCGAGCTGACAGGGGTCGTCCGGCGTACAGGTATTTCCGTTGGCACCCGCTGTGTTGGTCTGGCAACCCAAGACCTGATCGCAAGTGTCCTGGGTACAGGGGTCTCCATCATCGCAGATGACCATATCCTGCCCTATGCACATCCCGCTTACGCAAACGCTGGTGGTCGTACAAACGTTTTCGTCGTCGCATTCCGTACCATCCGGTTGCCCTATGCAATCTTCATGCTGGCCATCCGTGTCTTCCGTTGCGTCGTCGTCTTCATCGCCGCCACCGGAAAAACACGTTGCCACTTCCGCACAACTGGCGTCCAGCTTGGACACCAGACAGTCGTAGTCTTCCTGGTCGACCGAAGGATTGGGACAGGAATCCTTGCATTGCACATACTGGATTTCAGTGAAAAACCCGCAATCGTATATTTTTTGACATGCGTCCAGGCATTCCTGCATTTCCACGGAAATGCCCTCTTCCTCTGCTTCGGCAACATCGTCTTCGGTATCTTCGTCACCATCCGCCACTGTAATAAGACTACGAACCGGTCGGAAACCGATATGCGTTGCACGCAAGGCGGGGTCATAATTTTCCCGCGCCGCCGAACGACAACCTTCGACACCATTCCAGTACGCTCCACCACGATACACGCGAGAGCTTCCCGTAGTGGGTCCGGTGGGGTCGGTCGCTGGAACAGCGCTGAAAAGGTCGTAATAATCCCATACCCATTCGCTGATGTTGCCGCTGGCATCCCAAAGACACCAGGGATTGGGATCTTTTCCGCCATAGGCGTGGGTGGTGGTCTGGCTGTTGTACACATACCAGCCAATCGCCATCAGGTTGGTATCCTCGACATTTCCGGTAGCCGTTCCGCAATCGCCGTTGTAAAAGGCGGTGGTGGAACCCGCACGAACGGCGAACTCCCATTCCGCTTCGGTTGGAATCCGGTAACCGGGGCAATCCTGAGGTTTGTCATAGGTAGCAGACAGCGAACAGGTGAAATCCGGCTGGGTGCCCGAGCAGGTGAAGCACTCGGCCAAACCCTGGTTTGCCGAAAGCTGGTTGCAGTATTTGGCCGCTTCGTGCCAACTTACCGTATCGACCGGACAATCGCTGCATGTGGTGTTCAACTGGCTCGGGTTGTATCCCATGACCGTCGAGAACTGGGATTGCGTGACTTCCGTTCCCTGGATTTCGTAATCGTAAGTCAACGTAACCGTATGCTGGGTTTCGTCTTCGTCGCGATGGAGGCTTTCGGGAGAGGTGTTCGGGCTACCCATCGTGAACGAACCGGCGGTGATTTCGATAAAGTCCGTCGAAGGCGCCGAGCACCCGTAGGGATATTCGATTTCCGGCTCGGTTTCTTCCTCGACCTCGTCTTCGATATCGCCGTCTTCGTCTTCGTTGGGCATACACTCCAAAATCACCGTGCAATCCTGGTCGACGACCAGCAACATGCAGTCCCATTCCTCGGTGGAATACATAGCCGAGGGACACCCCGCCTTGCATTCGGCCAACTCTGTGGCGTCCAGTCCGTCGCAGATGACCAGTTTGTCACAAAGCGCGTCGCACTCCGCCTGGGTTTCTCCCAGGGTGGGAGGAAGGTTTACCGAAGTAGACAACTTTGCGACCGGCACCGGCTGTTCTGCAAAAGGAGACCAATCCCCGGCCCAGTCACAGGACGCCAGAAAAACCGCCGACATCAGCAAAACCACGATAGACAGCGTACGGAGTCTACACATCTTTCAACCTCTCTCCCGAAAAAACACAAGACGACTCCTTCAACGTTCGAACCCGAAATTCGACATTGAACGAGTCATCCAGTCCATATTCATTTGTGTTTCCAAACCCTTGTTCGGCGGCAAATTCCCATAAAAAGCCGATCCTTATTTCCTTTATAAATCGGCATCTTATCCGGCTGGAGTCGAAGCAAGATCCTTTGGTGATTCTTCCCCCCGTGAGAACTTTCTCAATCTTCTCCATACCTCGGCACGTTTTCCGCCCAAAGAGCCTGGTATTCTCCAATCTCTTTGCAAGCAAATCACAGACCAACGACGGCACTTTTTTTTCGTCGGTTCGACCATCGTTTAAAAAAGCCGAAAAATCCTCCAATGTCAATAAGTTAGAATGCATTGTATTCCATCTCATTCATACTTTTTACAAAAAAGCGCGATTAAAAACCTTTTGGCACCGTCAAAAGCGGCTACATGTTGCCAGGTCCGAATTTTTTTCCGTCTTGTATCCCTTGTAAATTGGAGATTTTTTCCGTGTTTTTTACTGAAAAACCGTGAAGATTTGCATCCTTCGGCCAAAACGTGTAGGTTGCGCCCGAAAAGGGGGGTGGAATCGGGGACATACCGAAAATGGGGGAAAATCTATCCGGGACGGCTTTTTGACCGCCGGAAGAGGTCCGATTATGACCAAAACACTCAAACATCTGTTTCGAACCAACAACACCATTCGTCTGATGATGATCGCCATCCTCGTCGGGCTGGTTTCCGGCCTGGGCGCGATCCTGTTCTTTTACGGACTCGAATGGACCACGCATATGACGATGAATGCCTGGGCGGGCATGACCATGAAAGCTCCGCCGGGCGAACGCATGTTCGAGACCGCCCACGAAACCGCATTCAATCCGTGGCTGTATTTTTTCCTACCGGCTATCGGTGGCTTGATCGCCGGGTGGCTGGTCTACACTTTCGCACCGGAAGCCGAAGGCCACGGCACGGATGCGATGATCGACGCTTTCCACAATAAAGACGGACAGATCCGCACCCGTATCCCTTTCGTCAAGGGACTGGCTACCATCGTGACCATCGCCTCGGGCGGCAGCGCGGGACGGGAAGGACCGATCGCCCAGATCGGTGCGGGTTTCGGCTCGTGGATTTCACGAAAGCTGGGGTTGTCCGTCCGAGAACGACGGATCATGCTGCTGGCCGGAACGGCGGGTGGTCTGGGTGCGATTTTCCGCTCGCCGTTGGGCGGCGCGATTACGGCCATCGAAGTGCTGTACTCCGAGGATTTCGAAACCGAGGCGATGATCCCCTCGATTATTTCGTCGGTCGTGGCCTACACGCTGTTTTGTTCGGTGTACGGATACGCCACGATTTTCAACGTTCCCGATTTTACCTTCACCAACCCCTTGGAACTAATAGGTTATCTGATTCTAGCCCTCGTATGTGTTCCGTTGGGTGCGGTGTATACGAAAACCTTTTACGGAATGCGGGATTACGTTTTCCGTCCGCTGCCGATTCCGAAATTCATGAAGCCGGTGCTGGGTGGTCTGGGCGTGGGCCTGTTGGGTCTTATCATCCCGGAAGTCTATGGTGGCGGCTGGGGTTTGATTCAGGATGCGCTTGACGGCAATCTCGGCATTCGTTTCATGGCGGCCATGGTGCTGTTGAAGATCCTGTCCACCTCATTCACCATTTCCTCGGGTGGTTCGGGCGGTGTGTTCGGTCCGACGCTGTTCATCGGCGGAATGATCGGCGGCGTGGTCGGCTTCGGCGGACATGCGATCTGGCCGCAAGTGTTTGTCCATCCCGGAAGTTTCGTGCTGGTGGGCATGGCCAGCTATTTCGCCGGTGTGGCCAACGCGCCTATCGGAGCGCTGCTGATGACCCTCGAAATGACCGACGGTTACGGCCTGATCGCTCCGTTGCTGCTGGTGTCGGTCATCGCCTTGATTTTCACTCGGCGCTGGTCGATTTACGAAAAACAGGTCAAGGACCGTTTCCAGTCACCCGCCCACAAAGCCGATTTGCGAGTGGACGTACTCGAAGAAGTTCACGTCCAGGATGTGATGCAAACGGCTGATATTCCTACGGTTTCTCCCGGTGCGGAATGGACCCTGATTCAGGAGGCGTTCGCCCGAACCGACGGCGATCTGGTGCAGGTATGCAGCGACGAAGGAAAACTGTTCGGATTCATCAGCGCCAACAAGGTGAAAACCGCGTTCCTCCACGATGACCTGCGCACGTTGTTACGTGCCAGCGATTTGCTTTCCGAGGGCGTTTTTCTTCATGAAAACGATGACTTGCACGCCGCATTGGTGGCGTTTATGGAAAGCGGATTTCTCGAATTGGCCGTACGTTCCGATGAAGGAGAACTGGCCGGAACCGTCAGCTACAGCGCGTTGATTGAAGCTTATGACGCTGCCATCAAGGAAGAGGATTGATCCTCCTTCAGGGTTGGTTTTGGCGATTCTTTTCGTAGGTCGGGCAAATTTCTTGCCCGACACTTTGGATAATGTCGGGTGAGATCACCCGACCTACCAATCTTTAGGCAATGGATGGCTAGCACAACACATTTTGTGATTGGTATTGGCATTATAATTCTTTCTACCATCTGGATAGGTTTCCAACTTCATTTTGATGGAGACGATGAAGAGTTTTCGTTAATGTATCCAGGAGTTTATGAGTTAATGTATTTACTCAAACGCTGGCCACGATACTTTTTACCAATTATTTTAACAATTATTGGATTATGAGTGGAGGAATAGCTCCTGTCGATTGAGAAATCACCCGACCTCCCAAACCTACAAAGATTCTAACCCAATGAAATTACAGGTCTTTTCGTGCACACCGAAAAGACCCTCGTCCGTATCATTCCTCCGGGTCGCAGTGATTCGAACCTTCCGAGGGGCAGATGTAGCCCGCCGCACAGTCGGCGTTGGAGTCGCAGGAACTTTTGCAGTACAGGCTATCGTGACAGATCAGATTTCCTGGACAGGGCTGGTTGCTTTCGTCCGGTTGACAGCGATTTGTCCCGGAAAGGTCGCCACTGACACAGGTCTGGGCAGGCGAGTAAAAGCCGTCCGTGCACAACGAAATGTTCCGGCATTCCACAAGGGAAGTATTCCACGTGCCGCTCATACAACGCCGCCATCCGTTGTCGTAGCATTTGACGTAGCTGTGACCGTAGGATTCGGCCAAGGTTTCGGCGGTGAATTCGTCGCCGACGTGGAACGGACAGTCATGCGGATCGGCAACGCAGTACTTGCCGTGACCGTCCCAGTCCTTGTTGCAATACCCGTTGAGGCAATCCAGATCGGTTGCGCAGGGTTCACCTATGTGGGCGTTGAGATATTCGATTTCTTCCCCGTCGTTATCCGTATCCAACGAGTCGTCTTCTTCGTCGCCATCCGGCATTTCACCGACACAGTAGTCGTTCTGTTCCGGATCGGCGTTGGCTTCGCAACCATTGTCACAGGTTTTGATATAGCTTTCGTCGATGATGCACCCGCAGTCCGGGTTGGTATCGCAGATCATTTTGCAGGACCAGAGCTGGCCTTCTTTCGCGGCATCGGTATGACAGAAAAGCACGTCGTGATCCACCGTGTTCCCACGGCAGGAAAAATGCGAGGTGTATTGGCAATCCAAGGTGTCTTGGTCCTGATCGACGGTCTGGTCTGCCGTATCGGAATCCGGTTCGGTCGTGTCGTCGTCCGCTTGATCGATAACCGCATCGGTGTCCGTGTCGGTGTCCACCACGGTATCTTCATCTTCGTCACCCACCGGAATCCTCGGCACGCATTGGCCTTCCACATTACAGCGGTAAGCCTGCCCGCATTCGGCGTCCTTGGTGCATTCGAGAAGGTTGTTGGAAGTACCGCCGGAATCGCTGCACGCCGAGCCAAAGGCCCAGAACAGACACAAAATGAAAAACGCCATCCAGGTTTTCGGATTTCCAGTCCACGACATCGTAGGCTCCTTCATGACAATTTCAATCGTTCCTCGTTGTACCATGAAACCGTTCGAGACTCCACGATCTTGCACGATTCACGAAAAAACACTATGTAATAGACGTTCCAGGCGGTGGAAATTTTCATTTTCGACCGCATTTGACGCTTTTCTTCTTTCCGGGAGATGAATTTCATCACCCGGAGAACGCGGACATGAACATGGCTCGAAACACCGAAAACCTGCTCGACCTTCGCCTGTCGGATCTGGAAGCCTATTTCGTTTCGATCGGCGCCAAGCCGTTCAACGCCCGTCAAGCGTATAAATGGATCTGGCAAAAAGACGTGCTCGACGTGGACGAAATGACCGATCTTCCCAAAACGCTGCGTCAAACCTTGAAAGAAAACAATACCTTGCAAGAACCGTCGCTCGGTGAAATCCAGCGTTCGAAGGATGGAACCACCAAACTGCAAGTCGTTTTGCAAGACGGGCAGGCCGTCGAATGCGTTCTGATTCCCGAGTCGCAACGCAACACCCTTTGTATCTCTTCTCAAGTCGGTTGTGCCGTGGGTTGCCGTTTCTGCTACACCGCCGGAATGGGATTTTCGCGCAATCTCACGGTGTCGGAGATCGTCGGTCAGTACCGGTTAGCGTCGCGATACGCCGCCGAGCCTTGGGGTCGGATCGACAATGTGGTGATGATGGGCATGGGCGAGCCGCTGTACAATCTCGAAGCCGTGGTGGACGCCTGCGATATCCTGATGGATACCAATGCCTTAGGACTGGGAGCGCGCAAAGTGACGGTCAGCACCAGCGGCGTCGCCCCGAAAATTCCCGAGCTGATCGAGCGCAGCCGGGTCGGCCTGGCGGTTTCGCTCAATGCCACCACCGACGAGCAACGAACGAAGATCATGCCGATCAACCGTAAGTGGAACATCGCCCAACTCGTCGAGCAATTGCAGAAAATCCCGAAACCCCGGAGAAAACGGGTATTTCTGGAATACGTGATGCTTGGTGGAATCAACGACACGATGGCCGACGCCAAACGTCTGCTGTCTATCGCCCGGCGCACGGGTGCCAAAGTCAACCTGATTCGCTTCAATCCTCACCCGAAGGCCGATTTTCTGTCTCCCGAAGAGGAAAATGTCCTGCAATTTCAAAAGTTTCTCGTCGATAACGGCGTGGGTGCATGGCTGAGAAAATCCCGTGGGCAGGATATTCACGCCGCATGCGGAATGCTGGGCAAGGCGGATAAAGTCCGTTAGCCCTTACCGCCGAATTGAAACCTGCGCCGTTCCGTTCTCCGATATCATCACGGAAGTATCGGGAATCAGGGCATTTGTCCGGGTATCGAAGACACGCAGGCGTAACGTTTCACCGGGAGCACCTTCCAGGTCGATGTCGAAACCGTCCTCGGTCGTCGTGATCTCCCGGAATCTCCGGTCGGCCAATGTCACGAACTTTTCCGGCTCGCCGATCAGCGAAAGCCCATTCTCGAAGATGGGACAAATCACCGCAAAAACGTAATCCCCAAGCCCTTCGACCGGTTGCCATTGCGCCGTATTTTCAACAACTTGCGCGGTTTCGGCTCGCCAGTCGTACCAGACGACCGCATCCTCCACACCCAGATCCCGTTTCAGGTCCACCGACCAGTCCGTGACGAGATCCGGCCAGACGAACATGTTTCCCATATCTTTGCCATCGTACTGCAAGTTTTCCTGGAGTTCGTCGAGGCTGTCGCGCTCGGGATGGTTGCGGGACAGATGATAGGCTGCAAGATACCCCCAACGGTGACCGAGATCCTCGCGCTTCGACCAGGTAAGCGTCGTATACGGACGGTTGTGGTCGAGAAACATGGGGTCGATCGGCACAGCCGGGCTGTCGGGTTTGAGCAACAGACCGTCGGTCCGGCAGGTTTTCAGCAAAATGTCTCGATGGGCTGCTCCGATGGCGTCGCCTGCACCCACCATTCCAGCCGAAAGCACGGAAATCAACGCCTCAGCCTCGCCGCGCTCTTCGGATGATTGAAAATTGTCTTTAAACGGCCACAATCCCAGCGCTTCGGCCACCATGTTGACCGTATGAAACTGCGGCCAGTAACAGGCTTTGCAGACGTTCGCTGCGTAATCGATGGAGGTCCGCACCGTGCTTGGACTGCTGCGTTTGACGCTGTCGAGAACGTGGGGAGCCGCCGCCATACACAGTTGCATCGTCAATCCGGCATCGCTTGCCGCCACGTCCATGGCCTCCATCCATTGCGGTCCTGCCACAAGACTCTGCCGCACGAGAGGCATGCTCTCGAACTGTCGCACCAACCAATCCTGCTCGTAGGTGAACCCGCCCCAGTGCAGCACGTTTTCCATGAAATGATCGTAGAGATCACGACCTTCGGGCAACAACATCCCTTCACCTTGGAGGAACTCGTACTCGTCCAGATAGTCGTTGGTTTCCGCCAGCCAGCGGTTGTGGAACATCAGTGGCAAGCCAAGCTTTTGTTGAAAGATTTCAAGACCTTCCGGGAACATCTCCGGGCGAGGCTCCCAGCGGGTCAAGCCACCGGGAGAAAGCGAATCCATATTTTCCTTGAAATACCACCAGCTATCCAACTGCATGTAACCATACGGAATTTCCTGCTCGTTCGCTTCGTCGCGGACCGCCAGCAATGTTTCCTGCTCGTTCATGCCTTCTTCGGTGGCATAGTAGTAGTATGCGCCGTTGTCGGTCCAATAACCCAGGGTGCTCAAACCGGGATCGGCATAGCGATCCGGTACGACTTTTCCGGTTTGGGATCGCATCGCTTCCCCCCAGGCCAGCATCGTGGCATGTATCCCCTTCCCTTCGGCAATGACGAACCGCTGCGGCTCGTCGCCATCCACCTGAACGACTTCCCCGGAAAGACCAAGAAGGATCTTGCCATCCTCGAAACGAACCCTTGCGGCAAAGGGATAGTCGAGCGCCGACACTACGAGACACTCGAAGGTATCGCTAAACAGGATCAGCGGCCCGGGCGTCGTGAGGGCTTCGCGCCAGGGCGGCATCATCGGCGTCATCCAGAAATTGAGCAGGTGCGTATAGCGCGAATCGACGGGAATTGTTTCGAAAAGATAGGAAAAATCCTGTGCCGTTCCGGTGGTTTCGAGTTCGCTCTGCTGCGGAAGATCGTAGGTTTTCATCAAGATTTCCGCTAGTTCGGAAGATTCCTGAGACTCCTGAGTTTCAGAATCCTCATCTCCCGGTAACGATGAATCATGGTCTGATGAGCATCCGAAAAAGGCGATAACTACACAGAAGCACAAAAGAATTCCCAAACTTCTCGGATGCATAACGTTCCTTTTCAGGGTAGTAACAAATACATTTAACGATGGAGCAGGAACCAATCCCAATGCAGTTGACTGACGTGAAAAAACTGTTTTCAGGTGGGTGGCACGGTCTTTGCCCGGAGGGCGATGGCCGTGAGATTCCAATAGATTGCACGGCCATCGATTCTTCGAATCGAAGACCGTGGCACCCACAAATAAGCTCTAAGTCAACTGCATTGGGATACAATCCTGCTACATCTCAGAGACGACCGATTACTACGCCACATACTTTGTAATTTTCCACTGGATAACCCACTATTTTTCGTGGTTTATCCTCCCAATCGGGAAACGGCGGCCTTGGCGGCAGTGGCGACTTCCTCGTTGGAATCCTTGCTCGCTTTTTTGAGGATCGGTAAGGCTCGTTTGTCGCCGAGCTGACCCAGTGCCAGGCAGGCTTTCGCCCGAACGGAATCGGGCTTGGTGGTTTTCGTGGACAACAACCCTTCTTTCTTGGCCACTTCCATCAGCAGGCTTCCGGCGTTGGGCCCGCCGATTTTCAACAGGGCGTTGATCGCGTCGATTTGCAAGCCGTCTTCTTCTTCCTTCTGGACTTTCGTCCGTTTCTCCAGAATCTGCGCCAGCACCGGCTCGCTGCGTTTCATTTTCATCTCGCCGAACAGGGAAATCACCAGGCGCTTGATGGACAAATCTTCGTCATGAACGTAACTTGTGAGGAAATCCAGGGCTTTTCCTCCCATTTTGGCGTAACTGCCTTTGATGGCTTCGTACCGTACCCGTGCATCGGCGTGGGTCAAAAACGGCTGGAGAAGTTCGACTTCCGTTTCCGCTCCCAACTCTCCCACAAGCAGAATCATATTGCGGATCACGTACCATTCATTGTCGGTTTTGGCCAACTCGTCCTTGGCCAGCGTCAGCACATCCAGACCCATCCGAGGCAGCATTTTCAGGATAGCCAGCCGTTTTTTACGATCTTCGGTGGTTTTGAGCGTGTCGAACAGCTTCGGCAGCAGAGTTTTCGATAACAGTTCGGTAATCATCACCATCGATTCGAAAGACTGCTCCCCGCCCTCGACAAGCACCTTAAGAATGTGGTCCAGCAGTTCGTCATCGCTGATTTTCGCCAGCATGGCCGAGGCTTTTTTGACGATCGGCGGCATCCCTTTGTCGTTCGAAGCCAGATCGTTCAACGTGGAGAGCACTTTGATCGCAGGCCGATAGTTTTTGGCATGGATCAGTTGAATTGCGAGATGATGGGCAAGCTCCATCAGGCTGTTCAACGTTTCCGATGGCATCTTCTCTTCTTGCAGGCGCTCGCAGGTTTTGAGCACGAATTCCGAGACGATCACCATTTTCGCCAGCGTAGGCATGGCGAACACCAGATCGTCGTGAACTTCCAGCAGTTTCTTTTCGTTGAACCGCTCGAAGTTGCGCACGGTGATGGTCAAGCCGGTTTCGTTGATGGTATCGTCGTCCATGCGAATCCGGGCCAGTTCTTTGGCTCGCAGGCGTTTTTCGTGATAAATCACCTGCCGCTGCACCTGCTGGGCCAGTTTTCCTTTGATAATGCCGCTTTCGATCAATCGTTTGCCGACTTGCGGAAAAATATCGTTGTTGCTCGTTGCCTGCACCATGAATTTGACCGCTTCGCGAACCGCCCCGATTTTGCTTTCCTGTTCGGCGGGAGCCATACCGGTCATTTCGCCGCTCAATTCCTCGATCTGATTGACCAGATGGTCGATGATTCCCAGCGTCTTTTCCTCACCGACCTGTATGGGAAATTCATCGTTCAAAAGCAGCGTGGAAAGCTCGTTGGGTTTCTCCACCTGATCGAGAATCACGGCGGCGATGTCTTCGGATTCGAATTTCGCCAACTCCTCACGCAATGAATTCAGTACGTTAGCCCGTTCTTCGTCGGTCTGGGTAACCTCCAACAGGTTGCCGACATGTTCGAGCGACTCGCGCATTTTCTCCACTTTTTCCTTGCGCGAAAGTTGCTGTTCTTCTTCGAATTTCGGCACCAGCTCGGCCATCACTTCTTTCATCTGGGCCGCGTCGTTGAGGACTTCCTTGAAATTTTCGTAGTCGAAATTGTTGGGGTCGAAACCCGCCTCAGAGGTGAGGGAACGGATCAACTCCTCCCGCGCCGTCATTTCGAACTGGTCCGCCTCCATGAACGAACGCTCGATGATTTCGATGTGCTCCACCCCGTGCACGGCGAAATACTCTTCAAACGAAGGCACCTCCGAAAGGCTGGTGTCGTCCATCGACATCAGCGTCATCAACTGAATAATCTCTTCCGGTGTCGTCCCTTCACGAAACATGATGGTTTGGAAACCCAGGTTGGACATATCTTCGGCTAAACGAAGGACGTTTTCTTTTTTCCGAAAGCGTTCGTGTATGTTTTTGGCATCGACGAGCAATCGCCCCTGGGATTCGCTCAGACGTACGGAAGGAAGTTTTTCGAAAAGAGTTTCGAATTCGTGCAAAACCTTTTCCGCAGCGGCTTTGACCGTCGCGGACCCAGGAGGATACATGCCCATGGAACTGAGCATCGCCCGCATGGCGGAAACGACATCGGCAACGATTTCCGACGTCTCCTTATCGAGAATGGTGGATACGCGCTGCTTGGGTTCTTCTTCGGACAAATGCTTGGACGACATGGGCGGTCTTTCCACGAATTACGGGGTTGTCGAACGCACTTCGCCGGTGAGGTTCATCCGGCAAAGATCCTCTTCGCATGAATAGTTCGAGTGCCTAAAAGTGTGCGGACTTTTTTGCTGCCTGGCATAAAAAAAGGTTTGCGTCGATGCATCTGCGGTCACGGTTTTCCCCCATCGCTTCGACAATCGTACGAAAATCCGCCTGAGCGGAGCTTACTTCAAACGCTGCAACGCCATTTTGGCGGTTTGCGCCACATCCGCCGCAGAATCTTTGGCGGCTTTGGTCAGCGTGTCTTTGGCTTTGGGGTTCCCCAATTGTCCCAAAGCCATACACGCTTTGGCACGAACCGGAACGGGTTTGGACTGCTTGGTTCCAAGCAATCCTTCTTTGGTGGCCACATCGATCAGGAGATCCACACAGTCAGGCGTTCCGATTTTGACAAGTGCGTTGATCGCTTCGAGTTGTACCGGTTCTGGCTCTTCTTTTTGTACTTTGGTGCGCTTGGCGAGAATCTCGCCCAACAGCGGAACCGCTTTGGGGTCTTTTTTGCTTCCCAACAAAGAAATCGCCAGCCGCTTGTTGGCCGAATCGCTGTCGTTCATACCCTTGGTCAGAACATCTTCGAATTCTTCTTCAGGGTATTTCTGTGCACCCTTGAGGACTTCTTTACGGACCCGAGCGTCTTCGTGATCCATTAAATGCAGAATATCCTGCACGTCGTAAGACTCGCCGGTTTCGACGATCAACAGCGCCATGTTGCGCATCACGTACCATTGGTTGTCTTCTTCGGCGATTTCGCTTTTCGCCAGCGAAATCACTTCCGGTCCCATCTGCGGCAATAACTTGAGCAAAGCCGAACGGACTCGCCGATCCTCGCTGGCTTTTAGTTGAGCGAACAGAGGTTGCAGAAGGTAATCCGTCGCCACTTCGCAGATGGAGGTAAAACGATCCAGGTTTTCCCCTTTGAGTTGGGGCAAGTGCGCTACCAGTACGGTGAGGACTTCCTCGTCGAAAATATCCGCCATTTTCGAAGTGACCGCACGTTGGAGATCCGGCGGCTTGACGCTGCCTTCCTTGGCGAATTCCATCCAGAATTCCACCATCGGCAGCGAAAGATCCATCCGGGCGTGTCGCAACGCTTCACGGGTGAAACTTGTGGCTATGGAAAGATAGGTTTCGAATCGGGGAGACGGCTCGGTTTCGTTGCCGAGGATGTCTTTCAACTTGTCCACCATTATGGAAGCTTCCGGCAGATCGAGCAAGGATGGCATCCCTGTTTTCATTTCGGATTCGACCTGGCTGTACATTTTCTCCGGGAACTTCTCCAGGTTGGCCACACTCATTCGAAGACCGGTGGTGCTGATACTGCCGTCTTCGAGAACGATCTTGAGCATGTCTTTGATTTGACGACGTTTTTCGTGATAGGTGATGCGCTGTTGAATCTGCTCGGCGAATTTTCCTTTGGCTACTCCCGATTCAAGCAGTTTCTTGCCGATTTCCGGGAAGTTGTCCCGGTCTTTCGTGGCTTTCACGATGAACTTGATGCCTTCGCGCATTCCACCGACCTTGCGTTGCAACTCGCTGCGCGGCATGGCGGGCAATTCGACGCTGGATTCGTAAGCATGATCCAGCATGGCTTTTGCCAGATCGAGGGATTTGTTTTCACCGTAATCATCGATGAAATCTTCGCTGAGTACCCGCTTGGACAGTTCGTCGGGCTGGCCGAGCTGGTCGATGGTGGTTACGGCGACGTCTTTGGGATCGAGCCGGGCCATACTCTGACGCACGGCGGCCACCATATCGGAACCTTCCTGATCGGTCTGGGTGATTTTGTAAACGCTGCCGATGCGACTGAAAATATCCCTCATCTTGTCCAGACGGTCCACCCCGTCGAGGTTTTCCTCTTCATCGAGGAATTCGCCCAAAAATCCGTCGATCAGGGAACGCAATTGCTCGTAATCATCGAAAATCGCTTTGTATTTCTCGTAGTCCTCCCTTGTGAGGGTCACGGAATTTTTCGTAGCCTCCCGCAATTCGTCTTTGATGTCCTCTTCTTCGACAGCCGAGTACACCTGAGCGTCTACCGTAATGTTGCGTACGCCAAGCGAAGACAGGTGACGGTTGAGATCACCTAAATTTCCCATCTCGGAGGGTTTTAGAGACAGCAACGAGTTGAACTGAATCAACTCTTCGTCACCTGTACCCTTTTTGTAGGTGATGCTTTTGATGTTGCGTTCCATGATGGAATGCAGAAAATCCACCACCGGATCCCGTTTGGAATCCTTTTCGTCCATATGTTTGCCATCGACCAGCAGCATTCCCTGAGTTTCACTGAAGGTGATGCTGTTTACGTGTTCGAAAAGCCTCGACAATACATCGGAAACCTTGCTTGCGGAATTTTTCACGGCAGCCGATCCCGGCGGATACATGCTCAACGCCACGGCCATCGCTCGGGTTGCGATAACGAATTCGGAAGCCAGAACGGAAAGTTCCTTAGGAAGGGTGATCGTCCCCCCCGAGGATTGATCGGGGGACAAGAGACACATAAACGGCATATTCAACTCCTTACGCCACGGATGTGGAGCGCGATCGATCGATGGTGGACGTAAACCCCAAGCTGAGACGAAATTGCCTGAAGAACTTCGTCATGAAACGTAGATTCTCGGATCTTTTATTGATATCCGATTTTGACCGAAAATCGAAGATCTTTTGCGAATGGAACGATTTTCTCGTATTTCCGAAAAACGGAACTTTCGAAAATCGTCTCCACACAAAATAATTCACCTTTTCGATTCTCGTCACGAAATATCGCAGAAAAACCCTGTTTGACAGTACACTTTTTCAATAGCCTGTTCCAGAAAATCTCCCGCCCCGCGACTTCCGATAGCTTTTCCGTGGTTTTGTGGCTTTTTCCCGCCTTACGACCGGTAAGACTAGATGTCGCACCGCACCACGTTCGTCCATCGGCTATCCGGTTCGATTCATTCTACTGAAATAGGCTCTTACCAATACCGTAATATCATAACAGAGCAGCCGAAAAATGTCCAATCTTCTCAGGCCAATCCGACTTCGAGAGGTGCATCACAAAATGGTGCGAATTGGCCCAATAGTATTGAAGCATTCATTCATTTGGTTGTAGCGGCGAGGCGTAAGCCCGCCGAAAAGGGAGATTGGGGGCGTAAAAGCAACTTTCAAAAGGCAAAAACGGCGGGCTTACGCCTCGCCGCTACGAAAAAAGAGGATTTTACGAAAGTCGCACTATTTTGTGATGCACCCGACTTCGAGGAGTGTGACGTTTTTGTAGGAAAAATCGTGTCGACTGTGATTTCACCCGACACCCATGGTCTTTTTCAAAATTTTCGGGTGAAAATCACCCGGCCACCCTTTACTTGGCAGTCTTCATGACGAATTTGAGTTTATGGGGTCCGATTTTCAGGACATCGCCTCCTTGGATGGCATGGGGAGCATTTTTGCCGATTTTCTCATCGTTGATGTACATCGACCCCAGCCCTTTGCGGTGCTCGACAATGTATCCGTCGTCCTGCCGTTCCACAACGATCTCGATTTCCTTGAGGAATTTCCCTCCCTCGAAATGAATGTCCGCGTTTGGATCGCTGCCTAAAACCATGCTGTCCTTTTGCATCGGATAGCGATATTTTTCCATATAGGTCAGCGCCTGAAAATGCGGCTTGGCGCGTTCACGGATCTGCTTGCGAATCTCTTCAAGCTGATCGTCCTGGATCATCGACGTTTTCTCGAAAGGATTATCCTCGCCTTTGACGAATTCCTCCATTTTCAGCACCGTGGTTTTCTGGCTGGCAATGGAAGGGGAAGATCCGAAATCCACCGCCGTGCTCTGGGCCGAAAACGCATCCGCATCCGCCAGTTCTTTGAATTTCACGGTATAGCGTCCGATCGTCGCTTGATCCCCGTCGTGAAGCACCGTGCGATCGATGGCTTTGCCGTTTACGTACGTCTGATTGGTTTTGGACTGATTTTCGACCACCCAATCGCCCATCTGCTGAAAAAGCATGGCATGATGGCGCGACACGGAGGTGTCGCTTAAAACAATATCGGTTTGAGAACTGCGACCGATAAAGTACTCCCGCCCGGGTTCGAGCGTAATGGCGAATAGGGTTTCGGATTCAAATTCAACGACGAGCTGGGCCATAGCCTCCCCTTTTCGGTTCGAAACAAACGACTCTTTTTATACACCGACAAGGAAACGATAGGATATTCTACAGAAAATTACTTCCCGTCTATAAAATCAAGGATAATTTTCCGAACGGAAAATGTCAATCGTCCAATCTTCGGAATTCGTTTCGTTCTGTCCCGGCACCACTTCACGCAAAGACGGACGAGGATTCATTTTCTAAACATTAACACAACGGGAGTACGATCATTTTATGAAATACCGTTGTAAAAAAAGATGTAAAAGTACAGTTTATTAATACCAGTTAGTTGATAAACTTATGCTACTTGAAAACAAAACAAACACAAAAGGAAAACCAATTGATAGAACCGTTAAAATTTGGAAAAGACAAACCTTTGAATAACTTGACGAAATATTGACTTTCCTTTTGGTTTTTGTTAAATATATTAACGAGGGGTTCGAAATTTTACTACAATTCGTTCAATAACTTAAAAAAGAATATCATGACGGAAAAAAACTGGACTGAAATTCTGAAAAAAGGTTCCACGATGTATCATCAGATGCAGTCTCCACTGCGTCTGCATCTGCTGGCTCTGTTCAGCAAGGAATCTTCTCGAGTGTTCAACGCCTCGAATCTTTCCAAACTCACCGGTATTCTCATCAAAGACGTCATCGCCTGTTTGAGGCCGATGATCGAGCAGGAAGTGGTCGAGGAACTGGTCATTCCCGGCGGCAACGGCTATCGTCTCGTCGACGGCGGCCGCGGGGGACTGCTGGAAGCCATTCAGGAATTGTTGTCCGAAAACAGCCCCATGGTGGAAAGCCTGCACGCCGTGCGCGAGAAATTTTTCGGCGGGATGATCGGTGTCGATGAGAAGATGAAAATCGTCTTCGAGCTGATCCGCACCGTTTCTCGCTACGACTCCACCGTTTTGATCATCGGCGAAGCGGGCACGGGAAAAGAACAGGTGGCCCAGGCCATCCACGAGCTTTCCTCCCGCGCCAACCAGCCGTTCGTTTCCGTCAACTGTCGCCTGATGCCGCAGGACCAATTCCATCACGAAATGTTCGGTGCGGACGACCGTGAGAACGAAACCCTTTCCGCACCCGGTTTTCTGGAACAGGCCGCCAACGGCTCGCTGTTCCTCGACGAAGTCAACCATCTGGTTCCCGCCAACCAGTTGAAAATGTTACGCCTGCTTACCGAGCGTTCCTACATCCGCGCCGGTGGCTTGCGAAGTCAGAAGGCCAACGTCCGATTGATCGCCGCCAGTTCCCAGTCTCTGGAAAACCTCGTGCACACCGGCGAATTCCGCGAGGATTTCTTCTATCGTCTCAACGTGTTTTCCATCAATCTTCCTTCGCTGCGTGAACGACCGGAAGATATTCCCGTGCTGGCGGTGGATTATCTGCGGAAATACTGTGTGGACGAATTCGGCGACCCCAGTGCGAAAGCTTTTAGCGAAGAATCCCTTTCTCTGCTCAAATCCTACGACTGGCCGGGCAACCTTGTTGAGTTGGGTAGCGTCGTCAGTCGCGTTGCGGTCACCAGCCGGGACGAATTGATCAGCACGAAGGATCTTGAAGCCTATCTTCCCATCGATCCGGTGACGAAGAAAATCAACCGCGTGGAAGTCAAGCCGATGACTCTGCAACAGGTGGAGGAACAGCACATCCGACGCATGTTGCGGCTGACCAACTGGAACATCAAGCGAGCCTCGGAGATTCTTGGAATCTCTCGCGTCACGCTGTATAAAAAAATCAAGGAATACCAGATCAACCGCCCGGCGGCTTGACGTTTCGTGCGACCTTAACTCGTCGTTTGTTTCCGTTTCCATCGAAAATTTTCTCGTAGAAGCCTTGGTTTCGCAGAAAAACAGTGGAAGTGTGCAAATGACGTGTGAAATATTCTCGAACCAACATTTACTTTTCTATTCAATCTTGCTATAAGGCCGCTGACAGAAGAAGCAATGAACGAAGAACCTGCCTGAATACGCTCCAAAACGTTCTGACGTTGGTAAATTTGTCAAAAAGTATTGACAAAGACGGAAGAATGTAAAATTAATACATGCAGTTTTCTCGTTCTTTTTTCGGTTTTCAGGATATCTACAACATCTATGAAGTTGCATGACGGAGCCGTCTCGCTCTTTTATGCTGGAAGTAACGTTGAAATGGAGGCACATTCATCATGGCACAGGCGAAGTCTTTCGAGATCAATTTCCAACACGAAGCCGACCTTTTGAAAGTTCTAGCGCATCCGATTCGCCTTCGAATCGTTCACGGGCTGTTGAGCCATTCCTCGAACGTCAAGGAAATATGGACCAAACTCGATATGCCACAAGCTACGGTTTCCCAGCACCTCGCGCTGCTGAAAAGCCGTGGTATCGTCAATGGCGTCCGCAACGGAACCAAAGTCACCTACTCGGTGTCGCATCCGACCGTTCGCGAACTGATGGGAGTGCTTTCTCACAACGATCAATAATGTATCGTCATGGGTAAACCTACCATCGCGGCAAGATGGTTGTGGGTGCTCTTCGTTTTGTGCGGTAGTGTACCCCTGCCTTCTTTTGCCGAAACTCCTTCGCCATCGACGGGCGTTCAGGCTTTTCTGGATTTTCCTCTGGCAAAGGTCGAAACCAAGCTGGGAGAATGGGCGCGGTACCGTGTCCACACAACCGACGGTTCGGTCCCGGATCGTGAAATGATCGTAGGGTTGGTGCATCGATCTGCGCCCTACGGCGCGGCATGGTTGGAGATCCAGACTCAGCTTCCCGACGAAACCCCCGTGGCCTGGCGTGCCTTGATTCGCCTGTTGGACGGCTCCGGGCAGGTTGGCGCATTGGAGTTGAAAATCGCGGACCACCCTCCCCTCTCCATCGATCCGCCGAAAAAGGCCACTTCTCCACCTGCCGCCGAGAAAAAGATCGAACAAAAAGAAACTCTTGAAACTCCTGCGGGAACCTTTGACTGTAGCAAGGTCGAGGTTACATCTCCCGATCACGGTTCGCGGACACTTTGGATTTCGGACAAAGCGCCGTTCGGTGGTATGGTCAAGGCGACGGAAAAAGCGACGGAGCTGCTGCTCATCAACGTGCACGAGCACGGTTTCGTCAGTCATTTCAATGAAAAAGAAACTCTTTCGCTGAAAAAACGCGACCGTGAAGAAGCTCCACCCAAGTAACTTGGAGCCACCGTTATGAGAATCACGCTGGATCAGGCTTTGGAACGCTACATCGTGTTTCTCACGGTCGAACGTCGTCTTTCCCCGAAATCCACCGAAGCTTATCGGCGCGATTTGACGCGTTATCTGGCGTTTTTGGCCAGTGAAACCGGCGAAAAAGGGGAATTGTCCCTTGAAAGCGCCACGACCGAGCGCGTCCGCCGGTTTTTGTCTCGGCTTGCCGAAGACGGTTTGGCGGCGCGCAGCCGAGCACGAATCCTTTCGTCCCTGCGAGGGTTTCATCGGCACTTGCTCGAACGGGAATGGACGGACGAAAACCCCACCGAACAAATCGACGCACCGAAGCTTGGTCGCCCGTTACCGGAGTTGCTCAGCCGAAAAGACATCGAGTCGCTGATGGAGGTTGCCGACCGTTCCACAGCGTTGGGACAACGTGACGCCGCACTTATCGCCTTGCTGTATTCCTCGGGACTGCGGGTGTCCGAGCTATGCAATCTTACCCTCGACCGCGTGGACCTGGACGCCGGAATTCTTCGCGTTTTAGGAAAAGGCGACAAAGAACGGCTCGTGCCATTAGGGCAGGTGGCATCGGAAGAACTCGACGTATACCTGCGTTCCTTTCGCGAAACTCTTGTGAAAAAACACACCGAAATCGTCTTTTTAAGCCTCCGTGGAAAAACGTTGAGCCGGCAGGCGGTCTGGCAGATGCTCAAACAACAGGCATTGAAAGCGGGACTGGGAGCCAACGTTTCACCCCATAAACTGCGTCACAGTTTCGCCTCTCACCTACTGGCCGGTGGTGCCGACCTGCGCAGCGTACAAGCCTTGCTCGGCCACGAGGATATTTCCACTACCGAAATCTACACCCACCTCGACCTCGAAACGATCGACCGGGATTTTCGTGCCCATCATCCCAGGGAAAAGGAAAAATAAGCTCTGCGCGGATCGTTTATGAAAAATCGTTGCGAGATGAAGAAAATCAAAGAACTTTGTAGTTAAAGGGTGCATCACAAAATAGTGCGACTTTCGTAAAATCCTCTTTTTTCGTAGCGGCGAGGCGTAAGCCCGCCGTTTTTGCCTTTTGAAAGTTGCTTTTACACCCCCAATCTCCCTTTTCGGCGGGCTTACGCCTCGCCGCTACAACCAAATGAATGAATGCTTCAATAGTATTGGGCCAGTTCGCACCATTTTGTGATGCACCCGTAGTTAAACTTTTCTTCATTTGCCAGCGCAAGACGTGAATGATACAGTTGAGTCGTGGAAAACTAGAGTATTTTTAATATAAAGGAGTGCGTGATGGATCTTGCCAATATGAAAGCGCCGAGAGGCACGTCTTTAACCTGTAAAGGTTGGTTGCAGGAAGCTGCGTTTCGGATGATCCAAAACAACCTGGACCCGGAAGTGGCTGAAAAACCTGAGGAATTGATCGTCTACGGTGGTCGGGGCAAGGCGGCGCGCAATCCGCAAGCGCTGGCTGTGATTCTGGAGAGTTTGAAAAAGCTGGAAAACGACCAAACGTTGCTCGTGCAATCCGGCAAGGCGGTGGGCGTGCTCGATACCCATCCCGATGCTCCCCGCGTCTTTATCGCCAACGCGAATCTCGTACCGCACTGGGCCAACTGGGACGTGTTCAACGAGTTGGAGCGAAAAGGGCTGATGATGTTCGGCCAAATGACCGCCGGCTCGTGGATCTACATCGGTACCCAAGGAATTTTGCAAGGCACCTACGAAACCTTCGTTGAAGCGGCACGGCAGCATTTCGGCGGGAGCCTGAAAGGCCGCATCGTGTTGACCGCCGGATTGGGCGGCATGGGCGGCGCGCAACCGTTGGCCGTCACCATGGCCGGAGGCGTGGCGCTGTGCGTGGAAATCAACCCCGAACGCATCCGGCGGCGCATCGATCACCGTTATCTCGATGCCTCCACCGACGATATCGACGAAGCGATCCGTCTGTGTGAGGAAGCGAAAAAGGATGGCCGTGCGTTGTCGGTAGGACTGCTAGGCAATGCGGCAGAAATTTTTCCAGAACTGGCGCGTCGTGGATGGAATCCCGATCTGTTGACCGACCAGACCTCGGCCCACGACCTGCTCGCCGGATACATTCCGATGGGAATGAGCTACGACGATGCGTTACGCCTTCGGAAAAGCGACCCCGAACGGTACATGAAAGAAAGCATCGAATCGGTCGTGCTGCACGTTCGGGCCATGCTGGCGATGCAGAAAGCGGGTGTTCCGACCTTCGATTACGGCAACAACATCCGGCAGGCGGCTTTCGACAACGGTGTGGAAAATGCCTTCGATTTTCCGGGCTTCGTTCCGGCCTACATCCGGCCGCTGTTCTGTGAAGGGAAAGGGCCGTTCCGTTGGGTGGCGTTGAGCGGCGATGAAAACGACATACTGGAAACCGATAACGCCCTACGCGAGCTATTCCCCGAAAACACGGCGTTGTTGCAATGGCTGGACATGGCCGAGAAAAAGGTTCATTTCCAGGGATTGCCGTCTCGCATCTGTTGGCTAGGCTACGGTGAACGCGAACGAGCGGGTGTGGCCTTTAACGAGCTGGTTCGTACCGGCAAAGTCAAAGCGCCGATCGTCATCGGGCGCGACCATCTCGACAGCGGCTCGGTGGCTTCTCCCAACCGTGAAACGGAGAGCATGCTCGACGGCTCCGACGCGGTCGCCGACTGGCCGATCCTCAACCTGTTGGGCAATGCCTGCAACGGCGCGACCTGGGTTTCGTACCATCATGGCGGCGGCGTTGGTATGGGTTTCGCGCTGCACGCCGGTGTGGTGATCGTCGCGGACGGTACCAAAGAAGCCGAAATTAGGCTGCGCCGTGTATTGACCGCCGACCCGGCAACGGGCGTTATCCGTCACGTCGATGCCGGATACGACCGCGCCAAAGACGTGGCCAAAGAACGCGGTGTGAAAATTCCCGGGTTCAACTGGTAAGAACGTTCCACGTGGAACATTCCGCGATTTTCCACCGACACTCGGAAAGGGAAGGGCGGTTGTTCCACGTGGAACATTTTCTAAGATGACCTTTTTTTATAGATTGGTCGGGTGAGTTTCATCCGACTTTTTTCGTCTCTCTTCATTCCTTATTTTCTACAAATTTTGTCGCTCCCACCGTCCTTCCAGTACACCGTATTGACCGAAGATCCTTGAGTGACTACAATAGAATAGAGAAGACCCGTTTTCGAGGAACGAAACGATGAACCGCACCGAATGGAGAGAAAGCCGAAGAAGAGGACAGCTTAAAAGGCTGATTCCATTTTTCGTGTTGTCCGTTCTGGTGCTCTTTCTTCTTTTGCCTCTCGTAAATATCCTGCTTCCGGATCCCGATGACATCGAGCAACGTACTACCGTGGCGATGCGTACCGTCCATGAAAACCAGTGGCGTGAAAATCTGAAAGTTTTCAAAGAGCAAAGCCGTACGGAACGCAAAAAGACGGCAGAGAAAAAGCCACCGGAAAAAAAGAAAATCGAAGAGCCTTCGAAACCGGAAGGTCAGATCGTCGATATCGCCATGCCCGAGAAAGAGGAACGCCCGGACAAGGCCAAGTACGTCAGCCAGTACGATTCCAAGGTGAAAAAAGAGCAAAAAGCCAAAAAACGTGCACCGTTCAAAACGGTGGCGCCGAAACACGCGAAAACCGGTATTCAGCAGCCCAAGCAACAGGTCGGTCATAAGCCGGACAAGTTGGTGCTCAAACCCGACAGCAAAAAGCCGGATGATCCCGGCAGTCAACCCGAAATCACGAATCAATTGCTGGTTCCGAAGCTGAAACTGGCCATGAAACTCGATTTGCCGGACGATATCAAAAACGGTCAGTACCGGAATCGAAAGGAACAGAAAAAGGATGTCGAGGGCAACGCGGATCGACTGTTGATGAAAATCCGGCGTGAAGAAAAAGGAAGGGAAGGGCAGCGAGGCGTCGGCGAACCAATGAACATCCCTCGCAGCCTTTTGCCGGATAAAAATTCCGTCGATAACATCGCAGGTGGTCCGATGAACGACTACCTCAAAGATGTCAAAGAGGAAGGCGACGAAACCTGGCTCAATACCCGCCAGTTCAAGTACGCTTTCTTTTTCAATCGTGTAAAAAGAGAAGTCGCCCGAGCCTGGAAACCGGTCGAAGCCCAGCGGCGCTACGATCCCCGCTACAATTTGTACGGCTACCGCAGCCGCTACACGGTCATCGGGATCACGCTCGATCCCACCGGCAACCTGAAAGAAGCCCAGATCCACCGTTCCTGCGGTGTGGATTTCCTAGACCAGGAAGCCCTTTCCGCCGTTTATCGTGCCGCGCCCTTCCCCAATCCACCCAACGGCATTGTCGAAAACGGCCGGGTGGAATTCCCCTTCGGCTTTTATTTCGAAATGACCCGCTCGGGAATGCCGGGAATGCAAAGTCCTTTCTAAGAAGATTTCTTTGCAGCAAACGAGGTCGGGTGAAATCACCCGACACTTTGGTGGTTCTTGACATTTTTCAGTCCGAATGTCGGGCAAGAAATTTGCCCGACCTCCCCTTTGCACCTTTCGTTAGGATCGATAACTCACTCCTTTATTCAAATTTCCCGACACCAAAAAGGGATGAGTGTTTCCACCCATCCCTTTTTGATAGTTCACCGAATTTTTCCACGTTCCACGTGGAACATTTTCTTTTCGTCCTGTTATTTCTCTTCACTTTCCGTGGTTTCACATCTTTCGGCAACAACCCATTTGATCTTGTATTTTTCGTCTTCCGTGTCTTTCATGCATTCGGTTCTGACCGTCACCGGAATGTTGTTGACTCCGATAACGTCTCCCGTATCGATACAACCCTGTTCTCCGCTTTGACTCTCCGAACAGTTTTCGTGGAATTTTCCGACGCCTTCCACCGAAAAGTTGTCACATCCGTAGCCTACCGTGCAATCGACCTGGCAGCCGTCAAAGGTCGAAGGCACATTGTCGTTGCAGGTTTTCGAGCTTTTACTGGACCATACGTTGTTTTTACCCAACTCTCCGGAACAGGAATACTGGATACCGTTGACGCAAACCACATCGCCGAAATCCATCCAGCGATCTTTTTCTCGTTCCAAAACTTCTTCGCACTGCGCATACAGGTTGGTGCCGTTGGGCGAGGCCCACTGGCATTCTTCACCCGCTTCCGGAATCCATTCGTCCTGGCAGACGCATTGTTCCATGATGGTTGTAAACGGACCTGCCGTTTCCTGCATCAGGTCGTACAACTCGTTGAGTTCGGTTTTCCGCTCCGAAGAACCATCGCAGTCCGTGGCTCGTCCCAATCCGGCTCCCTGACATAAATCTTCGCAACCAAAGACCGTCCATTCTCCGGGACCGGAGCCTTCGAAAGGAATGCAGGAACAATAGTACGGTCCCGACTCAGCACAGTACGTAAAGAAATCGATATTGGTGTAACAACTGCCGTCCGAACCGTAGGCGCTTTCGAAATGCGCGCAGGCACTTGCGGAATCGGGCATTTCATCGGTAGAGGACGAATCGTCGTCATCATCATCGGAAGAAATCGGAATCATCGGTTTCCAGAATGACGGCTCGAATTTGATCGTTGCCACTTCCCCGGCGGTCACCGTCACATCCTCCACGATGGCTTTTTCTTCCTTGACGGTAACCGTCACATCGTAGGTTCCGGGAAGCACCACCATGGGATTGTTTTCCGTATCGCCCGAGGCGATGATCATCCGTCCCGCCGTAAACAGATCCGTGCTGGTAGCAACCACGAGGTTGTCTTCGCTGTCTTTTTCCATTTCTTTCATATGGTCTTCATCGGATTCGATGGAAATCTGGCTGTACCCGAATTCCAGAATATCCGGCAGGTATTTTTCGGCATCTTCTGTGATGGCATCCTGCACGTAGGTATCCAGCAACGCGAGGGTGAGTGCTTCGGAAATGTCGCCGACTTCGGTAGATTCGGCTTCGATTCCAATGGAATTGACCAGCTTGTCCTGCATGTAGGCCGGAAGCTCTTTGCCTTCCGCCGTCGCCTCATCCATCGTAGCTTCGCTCGATGTCATCCGTTCTTTTGCGGTGGAAATGATTCCCATGCCTTCCCGTAAAACGCTGACCCCGCTAAACGCCGTTTGCCCGGTCCCAACCAGCAGCTTGACGCCTTCCGACGCAATGCCGGGGACTTTCTTGGCTACGGTATCGATGGGCCGGATTTCCTTTTCTTGGGCTTTGGCCTGATATCCGCTCAGGTCATCATCGGTGCTGATCAAGATGGTGCCGTGAATTTTGCTGATCGCATCGTCGAGTTTTCCTTCTCGCATGGCGTCGTAAAATTCTTCTTCGTTGCTCGACTCTCGCTTGATGGCGGTAGGCGTCGCATTTTTGGCGGTATCGTACAGCGCCGTGCGTTCCTCGTCGGTCAGGCTGTCGGCGATGGTCAAGAAGTCCTTGCGTTGTCCCTCGAACAAATCGCCGGTTTTGCTGAACAATCCGAAAAAGCTGCTGATAATTCCTTTTTTCCGCAGCTCACTATCCGGTGCTTCGAGGATCTCCAGCCGTACGAGACTGGTCTTGAAATCTTCCTCCAGATCTTGAAGCTCAAGCAGCGTTTTCGTAATACTGTCGTAGCAATCGAACCAGAACTGACGGTTCTCTTCGTCCTGTGTGATCTGGGTTTCCATCACCCCTTTTTCATAGCCATCGGACAGGCAGGCGAATTGCAGCCGAAGAAGGTGTTGCGTTTGCAGCGTCGTTTTCAAAAGGGTTTCTCGCACGTCGCTGCCGGATAGCTCGCCGTCATCGGATGATCCGGAATCGCTACAAGATAGCGGGAACCCCAGCAATAATACTATGAATAGGAAAAAAGCGACTCGATGCCCCTGAAGAGAATCCAATAGATGAGATTGCATGAGAGCTCCGTTGAAAAAGAGAAAATCCGTTTCGCACAAACCAATCCATTGTATTATTTATTAACATAATATTGTCTTAAGGGCAATGATTTTTAACATGCCATCTTCCATCCCTCCAAACAACTTTATAGTCTCGAAAATCGTAAGAAACGACGGTTGAATTCCGTTGAAACCTTGCATGTGTCCGATATACTGCTTGTCATCACGTGACACGAAATAAGCGGAACCGGGGGTAGCATGATCTTTGCAAAAAATACAGTGAATGGAAAAGAGAATTCAACCTTGACCGAACTACGTGCCGGTGTCACCACCTTTTTGACCATGGCCTATATTCTGTTCGTTCAACCCGCTGTTCTTTCCGCGGCGGGAATGCCTGCCGAGAGCGTGTTTCTTTCCACCTGTGTCGTGTCGGCACTCGCTACATTGTTGATGGGACTTCTTGCCAATTATCCCGTGGCACTGGCTCCCGGTATGGGAAATAATTTCTTTTTCGTCTTTTCGATTTCTTTAGCAACCCTCGGAGGCGCTACGGTGGGATGGCGTGCGGCGCTGGCGGTGGTGTTTATATCGGGTGTGTTGTTTTTTCTGTTGTCCGTATCCGGTCTGCGGGAACTTGTACTTAAAGCGGTACCGCCGTTTTTACGTCATGCCATCGGTGCGGGTATCGGAATGTTCATCACCCTTATCGGTCTCGAACACGCCGGCATCGTGGTGGACAACCCCGGCACACTGATCGACCTCGGCAACCTGCATTCCGCACCCGCCGCCACAGCCATTGCGGGGCTTGTCATCACGGCTGTTCTGGTGGTCCGGCAGGTACGCGGCGCCATTTTGTGGGGAATTCTTTCCACGGCACTGATCGGCTGGCTTGTCGGCGGCGTTCATTGGAAGGGCATCGCAGGAATGCCCGCCTTCGATTTCACGGTTTTTTTCGCACTCGATTTCTCGAAAATTTTCACGTCCTGGGAATTTCTCGCGTTGATCTTCGTGGCCCTATTGATGGATGTCTTCGACACCATGGGCACACTCGTTGCGGTGGGTGAGCACATCGACCTCCCGGAACTTCAAGACGAGCAGACGGTGTCGTCCCGTTCCGGCGGGCGTCTGAAAAGAGCGTTTCTTGCCGATTCCATCGCTACCGTCGGCGGTTCCTTGTTGGGAAATTCCACGGTGACCAGTTACATCGAATCCGGCGCAGGCGTTCAGGATGGCGCACGAACCGGGCGCGCGAATCTTTCGACGGCAGCTTGTTTTCTGCTGGCGATTTTCTTCGCTCCTCTGGCCTCGACGGTCGGTGGAGGATGGCTTGTGGAAGGCAGCAACCCTCCCTCTTTTCTTTATCCTGTCACAGCCCCGGCACTGATCATCGTCGGCTCGATGATGTTGAGCGGCCTATCGGCTGTTCATTGGAAAAATCCCCTCGAATCCATTCCGGCGCTGTTCGCCTCGATCGGAATGACTTTTGCTTTTTCGATTGCCGATGGCATCGGTCTCGGTTTTATTTCGTATGTCGTCGTGATGACGGCGGCGGGAAACTGGCGTGAGATTCACCCGGTGATGTGGGTGGTTTCACTGGCTTTTCTCGTCCGTTTCGGTCTTCTTTGAGCTTTTTAGTTTTTCTGCCATTTTATCCGCAGGAACGAAAGATCCCGGCAGCGTTTTGGGGAAAGTCTTGCAATCTTTCCGATACTCCACCGGAAATCCACCTTCCGGCGGCGGCAGCATACGGTCGTGCAAATCCATCAGGAATTCGTCGAAAATTCCGAACCGCGTCGAATCCTGCCGAGCCGTGAATAACAACAGACGATCGTTCTTTTCGAACGCAATCACCGACAACCACTCCAGTCGATTTTCGTTGGCCTGCCATCGTCCGCGAACCTGCCAGACTTCCGCTCCCGGTACGAACGGCCATCCGATCCGGCTGGATTTCGTGGTGGTATATCCTGGATTGTCTTTGTAGGATTCGAACAACCCTACAATGGTATTTTTCGCTTTTTCCCCTTTTTTCAGAATTTTTTCCTGAATCTCCACCCGTTGCAGGTATTCGATCCCCGCTTTGGTTCGGGAAAAATAGATTTCATCACGATTGAACGCTTTGATATCCATTTTTTCCGGAACGAAAAGCACGAACCGGCGATCGATATCTAAAACCTTGTAATGTTTTGGTGGAGGTTCGTAGATACTCTGGGACGTCGAATCGGCGGGATTTTTCTTTTCTTCGATGTTTCTTGCACCGATCGGTTGATTCAATGCCTCCGGGATGTTTTCGTCCGACGACTTTTTCTTTTCGTCACAGCCTCCGAAAAGGAAAAAAAGCGTCAAAACGGTTGCAATGATGATCGACGATTTTTTCACCTTCCATTCTCCTCGTATCGATGTTGCGTTCCCGATCTTCCAGTTTCCGTGTTTTCAAGTAAAGCACAAATCTTTAGGAAAATCCACGGTTCACGTCGTCTATCGTCCGGTCGTTTTTCCAACCTTTCACGCAAAAAAAACAAAAGGCCGGGAAATGTCCCGACCTTTCGTGAAATGTTGGATGCTTTGTCAGAATCGTACGGGCATAATCACGAAGAAGTATTCTTCATTATCTTTGGCCGTCACGATGCAAGGAGCCAATTTACCGGAAAGTTTCAGTACCGCTTGCTCGCCTTCGATATTGTTCAAGGCTTCCATAAAATACTTGGCATTGAAACCGATTTCTATTTCCTCGCCGTCGTAATCGACCACCAGTGTTTCCTTGGCAAATCCGCGTTCGGGATCTTGCGAGGTGATTTCGATCATTCCCGGCAAAAATGTCAGTTTGACGCCTTGCGAACGCTGGGCCGACATCAACGAGACGCGACGCAATGCATTGGCGAACACGAGTTTGTCCAGATCGATAAACACGTTTGGTTCGTGAGGAATCACCATCGTGTAGTCGGGATATTCACCTTCGATCAATCGCATGATGAACAGCAGGTTCTTTTTGGCGACAAATGCACTCGACCCTTTGATGCCGAAGTCGATGTCTTCGTCATCTTCCTCCAGTAGCTTTTTCAGCTCGGTCATACCTTTTCTCGGTAGAATGACCTTCTTTTCCATTTCCATGTCTTCGGCGAATTCACCGTCGCACAGGCTCAGACGGTGACCGTCCGTACTGACCATTCGGAACTTTTTCTCATCCAGGCGTTCGAAATTGATGCCGGTGAGGAAAATTCTCGGGTCATCCATCGCCACCGAAAACAGCGTCCGCGAAATCATCTGCAAAAAAGCTTCTCGCGTTACCCTGGTATATCCGACTTCGCCGCTTGGGGGCAGAACCGGAAAATCGGTAGCAGGAAAGGCACGAAGTTTGAATTCGATTTTTCCACTCGAAATCGCGACCGTGTGGTCTTCGGTCTGTTCGAGTTGGATATCTCCCTGTGGCATGTTCTTGACGATTTCGAACAATTCCTTGGCCGGGAGACAAACCGAACCTGCACTGAGAATTTCGCTTTCGTATCGCCCTTCAAGGAAGTGATCGATATCCGTACCAACGAGCACCAGAAAACCGTCTTCTTCGGTACTGAGCAACACGTTGGCCAAAATGGGCATGGGCGAACGGGGGTTGATGATACCCTGGATTCTTGCCAAGCCTCTTTGCAAGGCATCTTTGGCTATTTTGCAACCGATCATTCAATCACCTCTCGGGTTCTCTATTCTTATATCCTATACTAAATAAAATTTAGTCGTCACAGTAGGGATTGTGGATTTCTGGAAAAAGCGGTTATCCATTCTAATCCATTTGATTTTTCCCTACAAGAGGAAAGTTGAAAACTCGTTTCGCTTTTCACTTCGATCGTGGATTCCCCAAACTATCGTTGAAAACCTGCACGAAATTGTGAAAAACATCGGACTTTCCACAACGTTTCCCGATTCTTTTGTGCAAAACCGCCGGAAGCTTCCGAAACCATGGAGGTTTTGGTCCATGAATCCTATTTCTCAAGCATTCCACGTTTCACACCTTCAGAATGGAAGACCATTTTCGTCGATTCAGTATACCAGTTTTCAAACGTCGCGCCAGCGTTTTTCATTTTTTCGTTTCATCCGATATTCGATCATGTCTTTCCATTCGATGCCGGAGAAATTCTTTCTTGATGTCTTGCAAATTGGAAATCCGTTAACAATACGAAATCGTTCGCATCTCGGTTTGAAAAAAAGGTATAACGGACAAAACGGCTTTCCATTCATACCTAATTGGAACAGGATAAACCCATGCGTTTCGTTGGATATTGGCTTGTTTGCCTGTGGGCGATTTCGGTGGTTTTCGGTTGTGGCGAAGACTCCGACTCCTCAACATCCGTCGGCGATCTCGACAACAGCGAAAGTGCCGAGATCGAAAACGGAGATATCGACGAGGAACCAGGCGAGGCGGGTTGGAATGTAGATCCTGAGTTCGAAGACTTGCTTCCAACCGGTTGCAGCTCCGATGTTCCCTATGATACCGGTTCTTTCGACCCGGACTATGCCCTGTTGACGACTGGAAATCCCACGTTCGATAAAAACTACTACCTGTTGACACTGTTCGATCAGGTGGAAGATTTGCGGTCTTTGATGCAAAACGATACGGAATTGACCGCTTTTTCACAGGCTCGCACCCAAGCGTTGCGCGATGCCGCCGCTTGTGATGAAGACCTGGATTGTATCATCGACAACCTGACCTTTTCAGAGTCCGACCGAGACACGATAAGTGCGGCATTGGCGAGGGTTTTTACTTCCGGGGAATTCGACCTGGCGGGAAATCATCTGCGTCCCAGCGGTCGTTTTCTGTTGTACGACGACCTGACCGACGGCGAGTTGATCGATCGCGTGTTTCGCATCACCGTGGCAGGATTGCATGAAGCTTTTGACGGCAATGCGCGGGAAATGGGAGCAGTCGACCTGCTAAGCGCCATTCAAACGCTTTCCGAAGAGCATCCCGGCGACCTGCTGTTTTATGAACCGCTGGCATGGACCACTCGAATCGTAATGGAAGCCCGTGACCGGGACGAAGCCGGACGCTACGAACCCATGGAAGAAGGCGCCAACGCTGCCGCTTTGGCTGCTTTGCAGGATATCGACTGGGATCGCTACCCCTACAGCGTGATTCTCGTTCCGGGCAAAGGACCGGATAACTACGAAGAAGCGCTGGACCCTGCCGGAGCGTTGCGTTGCGATCTCGCGGCGGAACGTTATAACGCAGGACTGGCGCCGCTGATTCTCACTTCGGGCGGGCACGTTCACCCGGATCGCACGTTGTACGCGGAAGCCGTCGAGATGAAAAGCTACCTGATGGAAACCCACAACCTCCCGGAATCCGCTTTGTTGATCGACCCCCACGCCCGGCATACCACGACAAATCTTCGCAACGCCACGCGATTGATTTTGCGTTACGGGATTCCCGGCGAGAAACCGGTGCTTGTCACCACCGATATGGCTCAGAGCATGTATATCTCGTACATGCTCGATGGTCGTTGCCTGGATGAATTGGGTTACCTGCCCTATCGCTCGGTCATGGAACGGAGTACGACGGACACCTGTATGCTGGTCGATCCTACGAGCCTCTATGCCGACCCTTCCGACCCATTGGATCCATAACCCGGATCATTTTGGTAGCCCGACCTTTTCACTCCCGCCAATATTCGGGACGATCCAAGGTTTTCGCACAAACCACTTTGCCTTGTACGGAACCCAGCACACCGGAACGCAACTCCTGGACCATCCAGGCATCGGCATCTTTGGCGGGAATCGGATAAGGGGCGTCGATTCCTTGAACGCCGGACGGATGAAAACCATGGCGCGGGTAATAGCTGGGATGACCCAGAACGAACACGAGGTCGGTTCCGCGTTCTTTCAGGATTTCCAACCCTTTGCGAATCAGTGCACCACCGATTTCCTGTTTTTGTTTCTCCGGCAAGACGGCCAGCGGTGCCAACTCCGAACAGACAATCTCCGGTCGGTCGGGATTCAGTCGAACGGCGGTGAACAGAACGTGCCCTACCGGTCGATCGTTTTCCCAGGCCAGCAGCGAAACCCGAGGTTCGGCGGTCGGGTCGTGCAACAGGTTTTTCGTTAGCTCGGCCTCGTCTTCCTCGCCAAAGGCAAGACGTTCGATTTCCAGAATATTTTCAAGGTCTTCGTCCGTGGTTTCACGAATGGTTACATGTTGTTCACTCATTGTCGGGACATTCTCCATAGGGAAATTTCAGTTTAAAATCGTTCTTCCATTTCATTTTCTACGAGTCGGAAGATTCCTCGTTTTCCTTTGATTTCATTCCTTTGCGCGTTTCGAAGGCGTCTCTCAGACGACGGCGCACCAGCAGCCAGACGATCAACGGCACGAACGACAGCAGCCGCCAGTCCAGTCCCGGATCATCACAGCCCATCCCGGAACTTCGACAGCCGGTGGCGTCGCTTCGCGGCAAAGCATGGGATAAGAGAGGGCTGACCACGGCTCGCAGCCACGAAGCCGGAAAGTCCGTATCGAGGAGGCGTTTGGAATTCGACAGCGGAACTCCGGCATAGCTTTCGAACGATTCCTCTTCGGAAAGCTCCAGGCAAGCGCCTTCGAAACATCGGCTATCGGGAGGACAGGCAAGGTCGGCGCAGGGATCGTCGAGATAGGGGGCGCAAAGCGTCGCCACCACGTCGGGCGATTGGCTGTCCGAGTCGATATCCGTCACCGAAATCCCAGTCGGACGTCCCTGAGTGTCGTTGCTGGACTCGTATTCGTTGGTATAGCCTCTCGGAAGCATCCGGGAGCGCGGCAAGAGTGCGTCTCCCGTGCGGAAGAGATCGCGGCTTTCTCCCCGGATACCACGATATCGGTGTTGCAGGTCGTGTCGTCGGTCGGCCTGCACGTTGCGCACCAGCGGTTTCCAGGGATCGCAGTTGGGACAGTCGATCACATGCCGCACGAAGGCCAGGTTCTCCGACGTTTTTTCGGGAAGCCGTTGCAGGTTGACGTGGTAAACTGCCAGACCCGGTTCATGAAACTGTCCGTCATAATGACCTGTAACAACCCGGTTTTCCACAAGGAAATATTCCTTCCCCACTCCGAGCTTGTACATTCGACCCGTGCTAGCCGCCGGAGGAATCGTCACCCTGCGGCAACCCTCCACCTGCACCGGATCCCCCCAACTTAATTGATAGCGGCTGAAGGCATCGAAGACGGGCGGACTGTACCAGTACCGCCAGCCTCCCATCGGGCTAAAAGCGCCACCGTAAGTGCGTTTCCATTCATCGTAGAGATCCGCCAACCCCAACAAGTGACCGAACTCGTGAATGCTCATCCGAAGGGCGCGAGGACCGGCGGAGATCGCTACAGCACCGATACGAACGCCGTCAAATGCGGGAATCTCTTCGGAAGTACCGGCGATTTCCTCGGCAATCATCCCAAAGGGAAACGCGACGCCGAACCAGTCCATATTGGTGACGATCACCACCCCATCGGCCCATCCATCGGGTTTTCCACCGGGACCGTTACGGTCGATGCTGCGAAAATCGAAGCCTCGGGCATCGAGGCGTTCCAGGATATCGCGAACGAGTCGTTGAGCGGTAAAAAGCGCCGTCGGGTCGCGGCGGAGCGGAGTGCAACGCTCCTGCTGATAGGGCAATAGCGGGCAATCGTTCCATTCGACCGGATCGGCAACGATAGGGATCGGGCGAAAACGTCCACCGGAAGCGACGGCGTAATAGTCGGAAAAATTCACACCGTTTGTTTTCGGAGAATAAAAGCGCTCAAAAGCACCAGGATCGACACGCGGACGTTTGCGGGTGTCGAGATTGACCGGCACCACCAAGACGTGCGATTCTCCGAATCTCGGCACCTTGAATTTGCCGATATCGTCTTTCACGGCGAAGTGATCGACGTACCCGGCATGAACGAAAAGCGGAAACAGCCAGATTCCGGCAAGAAGCACGAAAAGTCGTGAAAAAGGGGTCCGTTGGGATCGAAATCGCATCGAATACTGCCGGGTCGGAAAATCAGCGACAAACCGGCATGTCGAACGTTCCGGCGAGCCAGCTTCCGCTTTGATCTTTGAAGCAAATCGCCATCTTTCCTTTGGCCCGACCTGCGGCGGCGAACGGTTTCTCCGGCTTGCCTTCCACACTCAGTTCATCCAGCACCAACACACCGTAATAAGGAGGATTCACCGACATCGGCGTGCCGCTGGTCTGCTCGAAGACATACCAGGAGCGCCATTGATCTTTGGCTTTTTTTGTCTTGTTCACATCGTCCTGCCCGGCGGCGAGAAACGTGGTTTCACCCTTTTCGCTGGAGAAAAAGTGGGTTCCGGCCGGGACGGTGAGATCCTTGTCCTGCCGCACGCGATCCAGCTTGTAATACACGGAAGCGCGAAGCTGCAACCCCGTGGAAAAACAGGGAGTATCTTCCTTGACATGCTTCATCCGACCGAAATCGAACGACACCTGCTTCATGAATTTCGACGCCTTGGCGAAAGCCATGTTGGGCATCAGGTAGCGACCGTTGATCACACCCGACACGGGATGATCGGGAATATCTTCGAGGGCCAGTTCTCCTTCACAGGTGATAGGCGTCAGATCGGGCGGAATCTCGAACGTTCCCAGTTTTTTCTCGGGTTCGGCTTGCTTCGTTTTTTCGGCCACAGGTTCGGCGGTGGGTTTCTTGGCTTCTTTCGCGACGGGCTGCGGCTCCTGCTTGTTGTCGCATCCACCGATTCCCAACAAAAACAGTATCATCGCCAGGATAGCCCAACCGGTCGATTTCATGGCCTCTTCCTTTCCGAAAGCTCGCGTCGTTTGTTTCTTCTGTTCGTCTCTCTTTACCTACTGTATTTTTCCACAGAAAACAACCGGTTGCACAAAGTTGTTTTATTTCCTTTGGACGAAACCCCGGTTTCGTGATACTTTTTCTATCCAGAAAATCAGAGAAACAAAGGAGAGTCATATGGCGCACTCAATGTCGCGAAACGTCTGGGGATTGCTCGTGGTATGTTTTCTGATGGCGTTTGCACCACCCGTTGTCGCAAACGATGAGTCGTCCGGTGAAACCGAAGCTACCGCAAAAGAGGCTCCATCGACCGAAGTCGAAACCCGCTTCGATCTCAACTCGTTTCCCGAATCGTTCCATAGTTATCGCCTGTTCTCTTACACATCCGCTTATTTGGATTTCCAGTACCAGCAAATAGATGACCTTGTAGGGATTACATGTTCCGGAGGATCAGTCTCTTCGTGCAAGGCCGACAGAGAATTACGACATTACGTCGTTCTAACGCCTGGGGGTTCTTTTGCGATTACGGACAATCTGTCTTTATTGTTCGATATGACCATGGCGTTTCGAAGCTCCCTCGATTCAAAATGGGACGACGACGACGACGTGGATTCGTACGATGACGATCTATTCTACATCTCCAAGTTTCAATTCGGTCCCCAATTCACGATTTACAACACCCGTCCGCTCCTGGTTTCCGCCGGTTTCAACATGTCGTTCACCAACTACGACTGGTCAGAAATCTTCGATGCCGATCTGTTCGGTTTGAACCCTTATATTTCCGCTGGATATGCCTATCAGGATCGGTTTTTCGTAGGCATGTCTTTTTCGATGAAGTTGGGGATTCTTCTAAAAGACCGGGAGTATGTTTCGGATACCGAGTCTTACGATATTTACATGACGGTTCCCGTTTCGGTACGCCTCATCGACCGACTGTACGTACAGGCCGAAACTTTCGCCCGATTTTATATTGAGCCGGTAGACGAATCCATAATCGGTCTGACACCGGGTGTAGCCTACCAGACTGACAGAATCACCGCCCGGTTGGGAGTTCCGGTGCAACTGAAAATGATTGAGGGAGCGTCGAAATACATGAAACGGTGGTCCCTCGTTTTCCACGTGTCGGCGAATTTTTAGGCTGAAACATTCCTGAGAAATCGTGGCGGGCGCAGAAAAGCGAAGACGATCCGTGAACTTCAGTGGAAGACGGGCGATCCGTAGAGCTTTTTCTGCCTGAACCTACTCATATGTTACTTTTCGCCCAGTCCAGAGATGTCAAATATCATTGTAGAACCGGGGTAACCTTCGGAAACCAAAAAAGAAAGATCCGGAGCCAGTGCAACACTGGATACAATATCATAAGGTCCAGACAATAGCCAATCGTAATGAGTTTGTATAACCTTGATTCGTTCGCCACTGGATGTCTGAAAAAAGTATACCCCTCCAACACTGCCAAAGACTGCGATTTTTTCATCATCAGAAAAATCCAGACCTTCGCATATGCCGGTTTTAGCGATCACCTCTTCAGTACTGACATTGAAAAGAATTCCATCATTGTCTCCACCATATTCTTCCTGAATATAACAAACAGACAGGTAAGTTCCTTGTTGTGATAATGCTTCACTAATGATAGTAAGTCCCGGTTCAAATTCAGGCTCGTCTGGAATTACGGGAAACTCTACAAGCTTAGTACCTTCTTCAACATTGTAGACGATTACTGATCCGACTCCGGGAACAGCTACTCTGTTACCATCTCCAGATAAAGCTACCGGGAAGGGATCACGGTTGACTTTTTCCGGGTAGATGAACTCATTCGTTTGTTTGAATTCATCGAGATTCCACGTTACGGTGGCCTCTTGATTGGAAGCGACAAGTTGCGTTCCGTCCTCAGAAAAGGCTATGGATTGTGCAGAGTTGAACGATACGGTTCCAACTTCTTTACGTTGATCATCGAGCACGATGATGGAATCATGGAAGCCGAGGGCGATCCTCCCGGTTTGAGGTTCGTAAACAATCGGTCCTTTCGATGGAGACAATGGATTGCCCTGGCTTGCCCCTTGAAGCGTGGTATAGCGTTTCTTGCCGGTAGAAAGATTCCATTCGAGAAGGCGAGTGCCTTCCAGAGAGCTATACCATTCTCCATCGGGAGAAATCTCCCCGAAAAGCGCTGAATAATTGGTTCCATTGATCGATACAAAGGAGGTTTCGTCCTCAAGAGTGAAAATTCCGGCATTGTCGACATAGGCTTCCACACCAAAAAACGTCATGGATTCCGTATCGAGTAGAGTGAATTCACGACCAATCGAGTATGGAAAGTCATACGTTTTTTCGGCACCGTTCTCGGCGATTTCCCATTCATAGATCGTGGAATTTCCAAGGCCTAGAATCTTGTTCGATACAAGAGGTTCGAGACGGACGATGCTGTCGCGAATGGCGGGGCGAGTCCACACAAGTTCTCCGGATTGGGAATCATAGGCGTGAATGACAGTCTCGGTGGAAGATTTTGAGGATATTTCAATGCGACTTGTGATGATCCAGGCACCGTCCGGAGAATAAAGAACATCTCTAATGTTGACACGACTGAACCCAAACAGCACCTCACGGCTTTCGAGGTCCATTACAAATATCTGCCCACCCGGTTCGCGATCGTCGTTGTCCCTTACGGCAATCGCAACTTGTTTACCGGATGGCGAGAAAGCGACGTTTTGCCTCAAGTATTCGTCTTGATAGTTTCTTGTGTAAAAAGTCGTTTCTGTTTCGAGGTCGATGATTTGGGTATTGGCTTGATCACAGTATAAAATACGACGGCTACCTGAACTACTGGTACATCCGGCTACCACTAAATATTTCTCATTCGATGAGAGGTGCATACCCAATATTTTTTGATCTTTTAATAGTAGTTGTACGGCTTTCGTTATTGTTTCCGTTTCGATACTATAGCGCGTCACTTGGGCGTAGACATTCCAGTTTTCATCTATTGTGCGATCTGCGTAGTATAAATTCCTGCCATCTTCCGAAAAAGTGAGCGCGGTTGGCGTTACAGGATAAATGGAGCGGATTTCCTCCTGAGATTTTGTTTCGAATATCCGTACCACATCCCCGGAGGAGATGGCGATAAGCTTTCCATTGCCACTGACAGCGACATCCCCAATGTATTGATCGCGTATCCCTCCCCGATGTTCGTAATCGAAAGCAAAACGACAGATCCCAACGTCTGTGTCACAATAGGCATTGGCACAGGTACAGGTACTGATAGATGTGCAAGGCTGACCAACACACGATTTTTTAGGTTCGATGCAAGCACAATCCACATAAATCGATGGGTGTTCCCCTAGCAAAGGAGTTTCGCCACATGGACTGAACTGTGGACTTTCTGGGCACAAAGACTCGCTGCTATCTGGATCTTTTCCTGTAGGATCGTTCGTATTTGCCAAATGATCCTTATCCTGAGGATCCTCGGCACACCCTAAAAACAACAGCACAGATAACATGAGGAAAACGAAACCCCGTTTACTCATCGAAAAACTCCTGTCAAGTTATCGAGGTATATTTGAAAAGACAGCGAAAAAAACTCCTTTTGCGGAACATGGTGAGATCTCGTTGGAGCGGGAAGATGTATCAATGTTGGAGATCGTATCCACATGGTAGCACCCATTGTCTTGACTTACAACAGGTTTTACGGGTGATTCAGTTCATTCGTAGAAAGGGAGGTCGGATACCTTAGGATCCGACAACGAAACTTCCCAATAAAAAACCCCACCGAAAAGGATGGGGTTTCTACATCGCGCAAAAAGCGGGGCCTAAGCCCCGCTTTTAACTGGAGAATTTTCGTCTTACTGCTTCTCGAAAATGATGTAGCCGTCCGCATTACCCATATCGAACTCGCTGGTGGCGAGGTTTCCGTCCACGCAGTATTCGGAACTGCTGGGACCGTCGCCGCCTTCGTCCAATTCGCTGGTCATGGTGTTACCGTCCACGCTCCAGGTTCCGGTCGCGGATTCGAGCATGACTTGGGTTTCGGGTTCCGTTTCGCAGGTGCAGGTGTCGTCGGCATAGGCGCACGTCAACTCGTCATCCGCAATACCTGCGCAGCTCTCTTCAGGCGCGACTCCGGGATAAAAAGCATCCAGGCAGGCGCTCGTTACGGCAATGTCCACTCCCGAAGTATACGAGAAATTGGAAATGAGCAGGGTGCCGTCGCTGTTGATTTCCCAGGTGCCGTCCCAATCGAAGGTGGCAGCATACACGCTATCCTGGCATTCCGGGGTATCGGCGAAGGGATTGTCGAAGAGACCCATCTCGATGCAGATGTCCTTGACTTTCCAGGTGCCGGTCATGTCGCCGCCGCAAGCGGTGAATTCGAAATCGGCGCATTCGGCGGTAACCAAGGTTGCCGTATCTCCGACGAACAGAATGATGTAGGTCGAGAAGTGGTCGGTTTCGCCAACCACTTTGTTTCCATCGAGAGCCGATCCTTCCACCTCGGTCCAGGCTCCGTCTTCCAAAACGGCCAGCACGGCTTTGTGATCGGCCGGAACCGTACCTTCGAAAGCCAGCTCGATGGTCACCGGCGTGGAAAACGTCGTGCCGTCCGGGCCGAATTCGAATCCCAGGCTGCCCAGGTTGTCCGAATCGGGCAATCCCGTGGTGGCGATGGACGTTACCGACAACTCCAGGTCTTCGTCCAGCGCATCGGCGGGTACGGTCAGTTTGGCCGCGCCCGACGGCAATTCCAACGACCCGCCATCAGCGGCACTGATGGTTTCCGACGCGGTTTCTCCCACCTCGCCGCTCGGCTCGTTGTTATTGTTGTTGCCTTCGTCGTCGTCATCGGACCCGCAGGCCGTTACCGCAAACATCAGGCAAAACACGCACATCCACATCAATAAAGTGTGCTTCTTCATCGAATCTCTCCTGTTTTTAACGAAATACTGCCCCAAAAATGAGAGGAACCCTCCCTCTCTACGTTTCGTGTCATACACTGACAATAGATTATAATTGGGAGATGAGAAAAAAGCAAAGGAAAGAATGAAGGAGACTTTCACAAAAAAAGGGCGTGCGATTTTCGCACGCCCAAGTCAGGCACAGAGTGGTGTTCGAGGAGAGAGAACGTTCAGGCGAGGTAGCCCGGCACGTCTTCCACCATCAATCGGGGAGACTTGCTGCCGGAGCTTTCGTAGTCGTGGATGTCTTTGTAAAAGAAAACGACATCCCCGGAGTTGACATCGATTTTGAGATCGGCACCGAGACTGCGGGCGTATTGTCCGTAATCTTTTTCCCTGTGGCAGATCATCGAATCCTTGGGCGAACAGATGCCGCGTGTTCGGTCGAACCAGGATAAACAGGTGCTGTCGCGGAGAAATTCTTTGGCGACAAGGTCGGCGGCATTTTTGGCGTCTTCGATACGGCTGCTGGAAGCGTGAATCGTAAGGCTTTTCATGTCGGTCTCCTTTGTATTTTGATGCCTTTCGGCATTGTTTTCTATATATGAAAGTAAGGATTACATCATAAAAGTCAAGGCCTCCTAACTTTTTTATCCAAAATACAGTCCATTGCGTTGCCTACAAAGGGCAGGTTGATACTGAAAAAGCCTGTCTGCGAAGAAAATTCCATACTGGCAAATTCACGACGATTCCATTATAATCGTTGGATGAAATTTCTCGAAAGCAGCCCATACATGGGAAACGTTGCGCAAAAACGTTTCGTTTCGGTTGTTTTCGGATCGAAATGCAGGCGCTCAACGTTTCGCCTTTCTCGAAAGAGAGGACTCGATGTCAAGGTTTTCGCTTCTCCAAATCGCCGCCGCCCTGGGCTTGTTGTTGATTCTGGCCGCCTGTTCCGATAGCGGTTCCTCCGGTTCTTGTGAACTGGGAACCTATCGTTGCACCGACAACGTGTTGGAGATCTGCGGAGCCAGCGGCAATTGGAACGCCAAGCAGGACTGCAATCTGCTTGCCCGGACCTGCAATGCCGAAAGCGGAACCTGCGAGAGTTCGAGCATTCCTTCCGATTACGATTTCGATCTCGATACGGGTGACGAAGACGTCGTGGTGGATGGTCCCGAAGAAACCGAGACCGAAGAAGAAGTGCCTCCCGCTGACGAAGATGAAGACATCATCGACAATACCGACGACGACGGCGACATCGTGGATGTTCCCGATACTACAGACGAAACCGACGCCGATGAGTCCGAACTTATCGAAGAAGAAGAGGAACTTCCTCCGCCGACCGGCTCGATTCAGGGAAAAATTTACCTGCTGCCGTGGCATCGCAACGCGGTGGTCGAAGTTTTGTTGTCGGACTCCGCACGGGAGATTCTGGAGCTTTCGGAATATCCGGCGGCAGGTACGGAAGAATATATCGAATACACATTTGACGGTCTGTTGGCCGGTCGTTACACCGTGAGCGCACGTCTGAAAACCGATGCGTCGGTTTCCGGCAGTTTCGAAGGCAACACCGTTACCGATGGCGAAGCGACTATTCGCATCGATCCGGACGACATTTTCCACACCGACATGACGGGTATCGACTTTTCTATTGGTGACAACGGCGCTTGCGGGCTGTTGCGTACGGCGCGTGCTCTGGGTGAGGTCTGCGACTCCGGCGCGGGTTGCGAGTACGATCTCTGCTTGAGCGACAACCATTCGGGGACTCCGGTGCGGTATTGCTCGATGCCCTGCACGGCCAATGAATGTCCGACCGGTTGGACTTGCGAAGCCCACGACGGAGCCAGCGGAACGGTTTGCGTACCGGATGATCTGGAAACCGGCCTCGTATGGGGCAGCGAGTTGGGATTCGGCGAAACCTGCAATCGCAGCACCGAATGCCGTGCTCCGATGACCTGTGACAAGAGCCACGACGATCACTGGTATTGTTCGTATCCCTGCGAAGCGACGATTTCCTGCGGCGAGTGCGGTTATTGCGAAGACGGCGATTGTCGCCCGACCCACCTGCCGGGAAGTTTCGGCGACCATTGTTTCAATGTGGACGACTGCCAGGAAGCCTACGATTACTGCGAAGCGAACATTTGCAGTGAAACCTGTGTGGACGAACCGGGAACCCAGGGTGCCTGCAAAGATGGGTATACCTGCGCCATTTACCGCCATCGCGATCTGATGAACGGCCAGGAAGGCATCCAGCTTTGTCTCCCCGAAGACATTGTGCAGTCCATTCATATTTACGACTGGTTGGACGATGGTCCCTGGGACACGTTGGCCTGCGAAGAGCATTATCAATGCGATAGCTGGCACTGTGTGGACTTCAATGTCGGCAAGCGCTGTTCGAGCCAATGCTACAGCGGCAAACGACGCGACGCCGACTACTGCCCGGACTACTTCTGGTGCGTCACCACCGATGCCGCAACCACTTATTGCGTGCCACGAATCGAGGTACCGACCGGTCCGAACATGGGTGTTCCCTGTACCGAAAACTTCAACTGCTATCCCGGCTATTGCTGGTCGGATGGCCCGGACTCGATCTGCACCGACGACTGCCGCACCTGGAATCCGACCGACTGCCCGGACGATCTGGTCTGCCAGCCCTGGGGCGAGGACGGTGGCCGCTGTATCGATCCGGCTCTGATCGGCGCGATTGCCAACGGCGAAAGCTGCGAGGCGGATTACCAATGCGAAAGCGGCAACTGCTTCCTCGATTCCGCGTCGCCGGTCTGCGTGGATTCCTGCGATCCCCGCACTCCGAACTGTCTCGCCGGACAAACCTGCGTGGCGACCACGGCGGGAACGTTCCTCTGCACACCCAACGATGCACTTGGCGATACCGCCGACGGCAGCGTTTGCGAGGCTCCGGTGGATTGCCTTTCGGGCGATTGCTCGCGCTTCCCCGGAGACGACGCACCGCAATATTATTGCGTGGCCGAATGCGATCCCGAACAGCCGGGCGATTGCGGCGCGGGATTGTCCTGCATCGCTCGCGATCTGAACCACTGGGTCTGTGCTCCAAGCACGCTGGCAGGGAACCTCGATTTGGGTGCAACTTGTGAAAATCACTTCGATTGTGCTTCGGGTGTCTGCCTGTTCGTCACCGGGGGCTGGCGTTGCACGCAGGAATGCGAAACCGCCGCCACCTGCGGAACGGACCAGATTTGTTCGATCCAGTCGTGGGCCTATTACCTCGAAAGCAAAGTGGTGCTCTACAATGCCGATATGACCGAGGTATTGCATACGTCCTATGCGGAAGACGGATTGGAAGCCAGCTTTACCCGTGGCTTCGAAGCGGGAACCTACGTCGTGGAAGTCACCGGCAAAGATGCCGCTCTGTATGGTACGGCGGACGGTCCTTATCTGTTCACGGTGGATGATGGTCAAACGTTGGACACCCTGGCGGAAATCGACGAACCGAACGATACGTTCGACCAGGCGCAATTGCTGGCTTCCACGCACGTGACGGTTTCCGGCGATCTGGTCTCATTGAGTCCGTATGCCGATGACCGAGACGTGTACGTGATCGAAGTCACGACCGCAGCTTCGTTGACGATCACGGTCGCGCCTCCGCAACAAAAAAGATTTTGCCATCCGTGATCCCTTGGTATAGTGGTGGCCTTGAAACAGCGATTTCATTTCGCAAGCATGGGAAGAAATTATGGGATTTGGCTGGATATTGCTCGTTTTGGCCGTGGTTTTCGGAATTTCCGGGGCGGCGCTCGCCGCCTATGTCGCCACGTTCTGGTTCTGGATCGGCCAGGTGGCAGCCGTTGCCTGTCTGGTGGTGTTTTTCGTGAAATTCTCCGACAAGGATAACCGCGAGGCACCGGTGCCGATCGAACCGGGCGAATCGATTCCCGACGAGGGATAGGGCCGCACAAGCGTTTGAATTCATATCTTTTTCGGGGGGATAGCGTTAAGGAAGCACGTGGATGCAGGTGTTTTGGCATCTTCGAACACGATGCTTGCAACCCGTGATGACTCCGAGGCTCCTAATCGATGAAACGGAATCAGGTGGCATGCTCGCCTGACGAAATTCATGGATTTCATCTCGTTTTACCATTACGTAACGACGCAAAAGCGAGGCATTGGTTCCCGTTTTTCTGGAAGTTTTGAAAAAAGGAATATAATTCATGGTTTACGAACAAAATGTACGCTGGATCGAAAAGCTCGTTGGCGAGCAGAACGAGTGGCGGTCGAGCACCCTCAATCTGATCGCCAGTGAAAACGTGTTGAGCAACCGCGCCCGCAAGGTGCTGGGTTCGGACTTCGCCCACCGTTATGCCGAAGGCCATCCCGGAACGCGCTATTATCGGGGCACCGACAAAATCGACGACATCGAAGATCGTTTAAGCCACCAGATGAAAAGCCTGTTCAACTGCAAAAACGTGGATGTCCGACCGATTTCCGGCACGGTCGCCAACGAAGCGGTGTTTTCACGCTATATTCGCTGGGGAAACGTCGTGATGGTCAACTCCACTCCCGGCGGTGGGCATATCAGTCACCACAAAGTGGGTTCGGTCGGCAAGTATACCCCCAATATCATTGACTTTCCGTTGACGAAAGATGGCTACCACATCGACGTGGACACCACCTGGAAAATCATCAAAACTTTTTCTCCGAAAGTGTTGATTTTGGGAAAAAGCCTGTTTCTATTCCCCGAACCGGTCGAAAAACTGGCCGACATGGTGCAGGGCAAAGATACGACGATCATCTACGACGCGGCGCACGTTTTAGGGCTTGTGGCGGGTCGACGGTTCCAGGCTCCATTGAGAGAAGGCGCGCACCTGATGACCGGCAGCACCCACAAAACCTTCTTCGGTTCCCAGCGTGGAATCATCGCCAGCAACGCCGGTCCGGCGGAATGGCGCAAGATCGACAAAGGCGCGTTCCCGGCTTCCAGTTCCAACCATCACCTCGACACTCTTACAAGTCTAGCGGTTGCGACGGCGGAGATGCTTGATTTCGCTCAAGATTATGCAGACCAGGTCATCCGCAACGCCAAGAGTTTCGCCAAAGCTCTGGATGACGAAGGCTTCGACGTGCAAGCGCGGGAGTTCGATTACACCGAAAGCCATCAAGTGGCCGTGGACATGGCCCGTTTCGGTGGCGGCGATGAAGTTTCCCGTATCTTGCAGGACAACGGCATCGTCATCAATATGAACCTGTTGCCTCACGAGCGCTTGGAAAACGTCGCCAATCCCGCCGGGGTTCGTCTGGGTGTTCAGGAAATGACCCGTTTCGGAATGCGCGAAGACGACATGGTGCAGATTGCCAAACTGTTTAAAAAATGCCTCATCGACGGAGAGTACATTCCCGAGGAAGTGCACGAAATGCGCAACGCCTTCCAGCACGTCCATTACAGTTTCGATCCCGAGGGGGAAGCGCTCCTGAAATAGCGAATACCTTGAATGTGCTCGTAACCAGTTGTTTTACTTGATGAATTCTTCATCAATAGAACGGACTATTGACGAAAAAACCGTAGGTCGGGCAAATTTTTTGCCCGACATTTTTACAACGTACTACCATTTCACCTTCAACGATCAAATTTCTGACATCTCCGTGAAAGCGGATAATCCCGTAAGATCGGGTGATTTTCAGCCGACACCTTGGCATTGTCGGGCAAGAAATTTGCCCGACCTACTTGATAGCGAAATAGTATAAGATTGAAAATGTACCCGACCTGTGGTTTGAATCCACTCTCGTTGAGAATAACCGATCTTCCCTATCCTTTCAGTCATGCTCTCTTGAGATAATCCATTCACATACTGGACATTTGAAACGGACGAACTATAGTATCTTTAGCGAATGGAATGATTTCATTTGCAACCTTTTTCTTCGGACCGGCTCTATCTTCAAGAGACGATTTCGGAAGCAGAGGATTACGATCATGCCGATGTACGAATTTCAATGCAACGATTGCAAAACGGTTTTCGAGGAGTTGATTCTTCGAAAAACCGATACGGAGGATCTCAAGTGCCCCAACTGTCAATCGGTGGATGTTACAAGGGTTCTTTCCGGATTTGCTTCCGTGGGCGGTGATGGGTATAACGGACCTCCAACATCGTCGTCCTGCGGATCGGGCGGTTGTTCGTGAGGCGCTTGATTTCGGACGGCGGTCGCCGTCGGGATACAGTGGAACCGAGAGTTGGTAATTTTCTGGAACGAAAGGAAAAAACATGGGCAGCGTAGGAAATTACAACATTTCCGTCAGCCAGGAAGCGGCGGAAAAACTGGGAGAATTCATGTCCCAGGAGGAAAACCAAGGCAAGGTGTTACGGCTGCTTGTCGCGGGAATGGGTTGAGGCGGTCCCAGTTTGGGCATGGCTCTGGATGAGCCACAAGAAGAAATGAACGTCTATTCCGAGAACGACTTAACCATCATCGCCGATAACCAAATGAAGACGATGATAGAAATGTATGGTGGCATAGAAGTCGATTTCGTCAACCACCCGACGATGGGAACGGGATTCAGCGTGAAATTCGCAAGCGCGTCGTCCTGTTCCAGCGGCTCCTGCTCCAGTGGCGGATGCGGCTGATTTCGTCCCCGAACGAGGCGGACTCGACGCAACCGATGTTTCTCTGAATGGGCTTTCGAATAGTTCGCATGATCGATGGCCGACAGACTGGCCGGAGATGAAAGAGGATCGAATCGACGATCCGAAAACCTGGAGAAAACACGGAAGAAAGGAATTCAGATGACGGAAACACAATCGGTCCAAGTCGATGTCAGCGATGGCGCGGCAAACAAGCTTTTGGAAATCATGCAAAAAGAGGAAACCGAAGGCAAGGTGCTGCGTGTTATCGTAACGGGTATGGGATGCAGCGGACCGCAATTGGGTCTCGCGCTCGACGACCCCCAGGCTGAATCGATGGTCTACCAGGATAAAGGCCTGACGATCATCGGTGACGAGAACATGAAAATGATGATCGACTCCTTCGACGGACTCTCCATCGATTTCGTCCAAGATCCCGGCATGGGTGAAGGATTCGTCATGAAGTTCAACAAGCCTTCGGGAGACAGTGGAGCGGGAAGCTGCGGAAGTTGCTGCGGAGGTTGCGGATAATCCAAACATTTTCAATAAAAAAAACCGGCAAGCGACGCTTGCCGGTTTTTTTGTGTCGTGTGTGTGTTCGAACCCGAGTCGGGAAGATCTTCAGTTGGCTACGGGAACCCGTGACGTGGAACGATGCTTCGAACGTCCGTTGCCGCCGTTGGATTTGGCTTTCGACGAGGTGCCGAGGACCGATTCGATGTGACGATACTGTTCGTCATCGATGGTGAAGCTGTGCTCTTCGGCAGGAAATGTCTGGGCACGGACTTCTTCGTGGTAGCGGCGCGCCGCGTCGAGTATTTCTTGTTCCAACTGTGCGAAACGCTTGACGAATTTCGGTTTGAAACCTGCATTGATACCCAGCATGTCGTGCAATACCAACACCTGGCCGTCGCAGTCGCAACCCGCTCCGATACCGATCACGGGAATGGAAACGCGGCTGGAAATCAGAGCCGCGACCCGCTTCGGGATGGCTTCGAGCACCAACATGAAGGCTCCGGCCTCTTCCAGTCGCTTGGCGTCTTCCAGGATTTTCGCTGCCTGCTCGGCCGTACGTCCCTGCACTTTCAAGCCACCGATCATTCCGGCGGTCTGGGGAGTCAGTCCCAAGTGACCGACCACGGGAATTCCCGCCTGTACCAGCGCCCGCACCGTATCGGCCACCGCTCCGCCGCCTTCCAGCTTGATGGCGTTGGCCCGGCCTTCTTTCAAGAAACGGCCAGCATTGCGGATCGCATCGGACACACTGATGTTGTAGGACATGAACGGCATGTCGCCGATGACGAAAGACCGTTTCGCTCCCCGCGACACGGCACGGGTGAGGATGACCAGCTCGTCCATACTGACCGGCAGCGTATCCGGGTAACCCAGCACTACGTTGGCGGCGCTGTCACCGACCAACAGGCAGTCGATGCCCGCTTCGTCGAGAATGCGGGCGCTTGGGTAGTCGTAGGCGGTCAGCATCGAGATTTTCTCGCCCCGCCGTTTCATGTCGATCAGATGATGGATTTCGATCTTCGAGGATGGCATGTGTTACCTCCGATAAGGGTAGGCTCACCGAACCTGGGAAAAGAGAATGTGTACGGCCCCCGGATCACCGCCAAAATGGTCGGCGTCCCGCCGCGAGGGTCCATTCCTACTCGGTTTCGTACGATTTCGCAAGAACTATGCGCATAAAAGGCCAAAAAGATGGGTTGAAGACGCATGAAAGTACAGGAAAATTCTAAGGAAGTATCGTCTCATATTATATAGCGAAACAACAAACCATGGAAAACAAAGCCTTGTATGATCCATGCCAAGCGACTGTTCATCGGAAATATCGTGGTAAGATGATGACGTTCCCCAGGCGGTCGACGGTACAGACGGAGCAGGATACAATCCCCGTCCATCGGACAGGTACTCCGACGTTTTTAATCGTAGGGTTAAAAGCGTCTCAAGAAGCGGAAAGTTTCGCTTTAACAACCGGAAAATGTTGTGATTTGGCACGAGATGGGAAATCTTATGTTTTTCTTGATCGTGTCTTCGGAGTTAAAGAACCAATACATTAATATTAGCAGATTGACATCTCGGTTAAAATCCTCCAAGGTTATTATAAGAATATACAGTCGATTTCGAAAGGTGGTATGCCATGAATTACCGATCCATGTGTTTGATTATGCTGGCGATATCGATTTTGTTGTTGGGATGCAGCGACACACAGGCAACGGAGGATGGCTACAATAGCTATTCGGGTATCGATAACGGCGGTAGCACCACCGATCAAGCCAGTAGTGTCGGTTATGGAGACGCGGATTTAATGGCAGGTGAGATGGCAGGTGAGTATGAAGGTAGTTCGGAAGAGCAATACGAAGAAATCGAGGCTAACCCGTTCATATCCGTAGAAGAAACCCCGGTTTCCACCTTTTCGATCGATGTGGACACCGCCTCCTATGCCAACATTCGACGTTTTCTGAAAAGTGGACAACTGCCCAACAAAGATGCCGTTCGTGTGGAAGAAATGATCAATTACTTCGATTATTCGTATCCTTTGCCCCAAAATGAACATCCCTTTTCAGTTAATATCGAAACGGCAAGATGCTTATGGAACGAAAATCATCGCTTGATGCGCATCGGTTTGAAAGGAAAAGAGATCGTGGACGAGGATCGAACGCCGAGTAATCTGGTGTTTCTTATCGATGTGTCCGGTTCCATGAGTGCATCCAACAAGTTGCCGCTACTTGTCAAGACGTTCAAATTGCTGGTCAATCAGCTCGGAGAGAGCGACCGGGTCGCTATCGTGGTTTATGCCGGAGCTTCCGGGCTGGTTCTGGATTCGACCCCTGGAGCCGACCGAAGCCGAATCCTCGATGCACTGAGTTCCTTGCAGTCGGGTGGAAGCACCAACGGTGGGGAAGGAATTCAACTGGCGTATCAAGTCGCTTTCGAGAACTTGATTCAAAATGGCAACAATCGGGTCATTCTGGCGACGGACGGAGATTTCAACGTCGGCATCACGGACAACGATGCCTTGATAGATCTGGTGAAAGAAAAAGCGAAATTGGGGATCTTTTTGACGGTTCTGGGATTCGGCACCGGAAATCTGAATGACGCCCTGATCGAACAAATCGCCGATCAAGGCAATGGTGCTTATGCATATATCGACTCCATGGAAGAAGCGAAAAAAGTCTTCGAAACGCAGATCAGCGGCACGTTGTACACTATTGCCAAGGATGTGAAAATACAGGTGGAATTCAATCCGGAAAAAATCAAAGCCTACCGCCTGATCGGGTATGAAAACCGGGTTTTGAATTACGCGGATTTCCAAGACGACACCAAAGATGCCGGGGATATCGGCTCGGGTCACACCGTGACGGCATTTTATCAAATCGTGGCGGTCGGAGAAGAAATCGGCGAGGAAACGGGGACAGGTGAAACCATCGAAGACTTCACGCCCATCGACGACTGGTCCGGCGAGTCCGTCATGGAAATTCGTCTGCGGTACAAACAACCGGATGGGGACGAAAGTTTGTTGATCAAGGAACGGACTACCCTGCCAGAGCAAAGCTTTACGGCGGCTTCACTCGATTTCCGATTCGCTGCCGCAGTAGCCGATTTCGGTCTGGTCTTGAGGAATCCGCCCTCCTCCCCCACGGATTCTTTGCAAACGATCTACGAAACCGCCAATGGAGCGCTTGGTACAGACGAACACGGGTATCGTGAGGAATTTCTGGAACTGGTGCAAACGGCGAAATCATTGTATCGATAGGTAGTCCCAAAATCGAAGACTCGCCATTCTATCGTCGTTTCTTCCAATTCAATTCGTCTTCCGGTTTGGTGGCGATAGGGTTCGTGGTTTATCCCCCATTCATTGTTCAAATCGTTTCTTCCCACCAGACGGGGTGCATCACAAAATGCAGCGAATTGGCCCAATAGTATTGAAGCATTCATTCATTGGGTTGTAGCGGCGAGGCGTAAGCCCGCCGAAAAGGGAGATTGGGGGTATAAAAGCAACTTTCAAAAGGCAAAAACGGCGGGCTTACGCCTCGCCGCTACGAAAAAAGAGGATTTTACGAAAGTCGCACTATTTTGTGATGCACCCCCACCAGGTGGGCGAGTTGGAAATGGGTTAGACTTTCTTAGGATTCCGTGGTACATGCCTTGAGATTCGGGAAATATGACCCATGCCGACGATTTTACGACCGTTGGCCGAACCTGTTGACTTTCGGGAGACTGAACCATGAAAACCGCTCGTTCGATCCTTTGGTTTCTGATGCCATTCGTACTGATTTTCGGATGTTCCGACAGTGGGGGTAACAACGCCCCGACGGAAGGAGATTCGGAAATTATCCAAGAGCAGGAAAGCGAAGAACTCGGTCCCAACCAGATCGGTCCCGACGGTGGCCGCATCGAACTGGAAGACGGCACGGTGCTGGACATTCCCGCCGGAGCGTTGACCGAAGTACGGACCTTCACCGTCCGGGAAACCTACCTGGAGCCGCCGTCCCGCTATGCCAAACTCAGCCCGATTTACGAGTTCGGTCCCAACGGGTTGGAATTCGAAACGCCGGTCACCATAACGATTCCCTACGACGATTCCACGCTTCCCGGCGATATGACCGACTCCGACATCAAACTGATGTGGACCGTTGCGGGCGAAACCACGGTGTACGAAGAAAAAACTCCCACGCTCCAAGACGGTCTTGCCACGCTGGAAGTCAGTCATTTTTCGTACGGTTTCGTGGGATACATTCCCATTATCAAACTCTGTGAAGACGGCGACTTGCGTTGTACCGGGAACATCCTGGAAAAATGCACGAACGAGACCTGGGAAACCGAAACCAACTGTCTGGCCGATGACCGCACCTGCACGTTGACCGGCGAAAACATTGCCGCCTGCACCTGCACCGAAGACAGCTTAAAGTGTAAAAACAACAGCATCGAAATCTGCCATTCCAACGAATGGGAATTGCAGACGACCTGCGGCGAGGGTCTCGAATGCAACGATAAAATCGTTCACGCCTGCGTCCCGGCGGTGGTTCCCATGGGTCTGACGCTGATCACCCGCGATTCCAGCGGGGAGCATCGCGGTATCAGCCTGCTCGAAGTAAGCACCGGCAACGTCTACCGCGACCAGGACCACAGCGGCTTGGTACCTCCCGGAGGCGACGAAGGACTTTCCGGCGATCTGGTTGCCAGTTCCAACCTCAGCAACGCGGGTTACGCGGTGGTTTTCGACCGTGAACAGGAGACCCTCAAGCTGTACAATCCGGCACGCGCCGAACTTGGTTCCACCATGCGTCCCGAGAAGGAAATCGTCGTTTATCATCAAAGCTACGAGTATAAAATTACGGACGTTCTTTACAATGCCGAAGGCTTGAGTTGGGCCACTCGCAGCAATCCTAACGACCTCATCAGCTTCGAACCGGACGGCGACATCCACAACGTTGTAAATTTCGGAGACTCGGGCCAGGAATATTATTCGCGTCCCAACCAGATTCTGCCCGTTGGCGAGACGATGTGGATTCCGCTGCCGAGTATCAACCAGGATGCCACCATCGCCGGACCGGGGACCGTCAGCGTGCGGAAACTCGAAGACGGATCGAGTCTGGCTACGGTAGAATCCCAGGATAAAAAGAACTGCCGCCGCCTGAATTACAACCTCGGCCAGCACAAAGTCTATGCGGCGTGCATGGGTTCCATGTCCGACGGAGCGGTTGTATCGACGGAAAACGGCGTGCTCGAAATCGACCCGGACACCTACCAGATTACCCGAACGATCGACGCCGACGCCCTGACCGGTGCCGGAACGATCGATGCCGAAATGGGCGTGTTTTCCTATCGCGGGGTGTGGGTGATCGTCGCCAACTCGGAAGGCGTATATGCCTACGATCTGACGGACGCCTCCCAACTGACATTGATGGAAGCTGAAATGGGAGAACAGACCATCGATGCTTTCTGGGTGGATGAAGTGGATTCCAAACTCTACGTAGCCCAGGGAAATTCCATTCAGCGTTATTACATCAATTACCAGATGTCCCAGGCCACCCAGTTCGGCAATCCGATCGTCATCAGCGACATGGGCACGGTGTCCCAACCCTGGCGCGTTTTCCAGATCGGTCGCTACGACCAGTTCGAATGCTACGACGGCTGGCGCCGCTGCAATGGCAGTCACCTGGAGGTCTGCGAAGCCAACGAGTGGGAATTGCTGAAGAAATGCGCCAACTCCGATATGGAGTGTCTTGATAACGATGTCCCTGCTTGCGTGAAGGAACAAGCGGTCAAGGGCCTGACCTTTGTAACGGAAAATTCTTCGGACCATACAACAAACGCCAGCCTGTACGACATTTCGGACTGGAATGCGGCGAATATGAAAAAAGACGTGATACAGGCAAGCGATGGACTTTCGACCCAGATCGTTCCCAGCATGAACCTCAACGACGAGGGACAGGCCACGATCATCGACCAGGGCACCAATACCATTCACTGGTACAACCCGGCGGGTAGCCATGCGGCCCAGGTGTCGATTTCCCTGGGACTTGGCGATACCCTCGTGGATACCCTGCCGCTGGAAGACGGTCTGAACTGGGCCGTGACGAGCCAATCGGCGGAAATTCATGTGTTCGACCGTACCGGACAGGACTTGACCACCTATCCGCTCGCGGATGCCGCCGACGATAATTTCACCATCAAACCGCTGCAAATGCTGGAAGTTCCACATAAAGTCTGGATTCTTGCCGAGTATATGAGCACGGATGGAACGACGATCGGTCCCGCTCTGATGATTCCCGTCAAATCCGATGGCGAAGAGATCGGCGCGTTGTCCGAAAACGCTATCGTCAAGATGGAAGAAAAAAAGGATTGCCGAAAATTCACCTACAACGGTTCGAGCTTCACCCTGTTTGCGACCTGTGCCGGCGGCGAGGATGACCAGGGACAGTTGGTTCCCGAAGAGAACGGAATTCTGGAAATTCACGCAGGTCTCGGAGAACTCAAAAACGACTACAGCTACGACACGCTCGGAAGCTCGCACATCGTTTATGCGGACCGGGGCGTGGATCTCTACCGCGACCAGTGGTTGCTGTTCGTCAGTTGGGGTGCATTGATGGCCTACGACATCGTTACGGGCGAAAACATTTCATTTCTTCCCATCGGCAACGTAGACAGATTCTGGGTGGATGAATACAACAGCAAACTCTACGTTGTGGACGGCAAACAGCTAACCCGCTACTCGATCAGTTACATGAACGGCACCATCACGGAAGACGGTCCGGCCATTCCCATCACGGATCAGGTGGGTTGGGTGATTCAAGAAATGGGATTGTACTGATCCCAATCATCGATAAGGTTCAAACACGAACGCCTGCCGGAAATTTCTCCCGGCAGGCGTTTAATTTTTCAGTCGTCGGGTAAGGAATCTATCCCAATACAGATGACTAAGAGCCTATCCAATGGACGGGGATTGCATCCCCGTCCGCATGGTTTTTCCCAATTTAAAACGTGAGGAGTAGGATACAATCCTGCTCCATCTATAAGGTAGGTCGGGCAAATTTCTTGCCCGACAATGCCAAGGTGTCGGGCTAAAAATTAGCCCGACCTACTGATTACGGCATCCTTGAATCAGAGCAACTCGTCCACGTTGTCCTGAATTTTGCGAATGGCTTCGGCCACCGAACGAACGTCGGCTTCGGTTCCCATCAGGGCCGGGTAATGCAGCCAGCAGGCTTCTTCGTAGGCCGCCTTGTGGGCAACGGGAGTCTCGGCGCTTTCGGCAACGATGCCTTGCGGATAGCGTTCCTTCAACAGGGGGTAGCGCTTGATCGAAGGCGAGAAAATCGGTCGTGCCTGGATCGGTTCGTAGAAATCACCATCGATTTCAACACCTTCGGCAGCCATTGCCTCCAAGAAGCGATCCCGGTGCAGCCCTTTGAATCCCTCGGGATTGTATTGGAAAATGTATTGGTAGTGGGCCGAACTCGTGACCCGCTCGTCCGGACGAATGGGCGTGATGCCGTCGATTTCGTCGAGCAGGTCGCTCAGCAATCCGGCATGAGAAGCACGCAACGTCGTCAAATCACCCAACTTTTCGAGCTGTGCCAGCAAGACGCCGCATTGGAAGTCCGTCATGCGGTAGTTGCCGCCGAATTCCTCTCCCTCGAAGTCATCGTATCCCCACTCTTTGCGTCCGCAGTTGGTCACACTCGACGCCCGCTGGAAATACTCTTTGTTCGAGGTCGTGATCATCCCGCCTTCGCCCGCCGTCATCAGCTTCGAAGACTGGAAGGAGAACGAACCGAAGTCACCCCAGCTTCCCACGCCTTTGCCTCGCCATTTTCCGCCGTGCATGTGGGCACAGTCCTCGATGAGAACCAGGCCGTGCTTGCGGCAGATCTCCGTCAGACGGTCGAGATCGGCGATGGACGACCCCAAGTGCACGGGAATCACGGCAAAGGTGCGGTCGGTGATCAGGGCTTCGACCTGATCGGGATCGAGGGTGTAGTTGTCGGGACGAACGTCCGCGAAAATCGGCACCGCGTTGACTTCCACCGCGCATCCGGCGGTTGCCAGCCAGGTGTAAGTCGGTACGATGACTTCCTGCCCCGCTTCGATACCCGCCGCTTTCAGCGCGATTTCCAGAGAAACCGTGCCGTTGGCGCAGGTGACGCCGTATTCCGCATCGTGGGCGGCGGCGAAGTTTCGGGCCAGTTCCAGTGCTTTGGTGTTGGGGTAGGGATAACCGCCCCAATTGTGGCTTTCCAAAACTTCGAGAAGCTGTTTCTTCTCGTTTTCGTCGTAGGTCGGCCAGGCTTTGAACGATTCGCTTCGAACGGGCGTTCCCCCTTTGAGAGCTAACGTGCTCATGGTGTTTCCTTTGAAGTTCAATAGGTTGTCAAGAATTCACGCGGGGTTGCCCCAGGGATTCCATCCGCATGAAATGTAGTAGGTCGGGTGATATCACCCGACCTACACTTCCTGTGTTTTCAATAGGTTGCACAGTCTCCCGGACCTTTCGGTCCGTGAGGCTATGGCACCCAGGCATTACCGTTTTAAATTCCCTCGCAGGCGTCGCAACCGCCTTCACCCCAGTAGTCCGGTACTTCGCCGGTGAAGAAATTCACCACGTCGAAAGGTGCGTCGCTGCGGTCTTCGAGATAGTCCTCCGAGCCTTCCGAGTCCCGAAGGTAGAGGTTGAAAAACGCCGTGGCGTAGTAGTTGATGGTATGTTGTGCATCTTCGTACGGAGCGTTGTAGTCCGCGCAACCGTCCGAAAGCGCGTTCTGGGCATCGGTCCCCATATCCAATTCCTGGCTGACTGCAATCAGGTCCAGGCGGCAGATATCGGAAAAGGTGAAGTGTCCGCCACCTTCGAGTTCATACAGGTATTTCGGCTGCGTCGTATTCAGCATATTCCTGTAATCACAGTACATTCCGCAGTAGGGAAGTGTATCGTCCAGGGTGCCGCCCATGGTCATGCTCGGCACGGGGAATTCTTCGGAGTCGCAAAGTCCGTACAGGTACCCGGCGGAGATGCTCGGTGAATGCAGCACGGCGGCTTTGAAACGAGGATCTTTGCAAGGCATGATCGTGGAGGTAATGCCGCCCAGCGAGTGGCCGGAGACACCGACTTTGTCTTCGTTGATCATTCCGTAGAAAACGCTGGTTTCGTCGTGATTCCACTCTACCGCACGGTCGAGCAGGTAGCTCATGTCGTCGGGGCGTTTCGTCAGCGAATTGATCAGGCTGTCACCCTGGAATCCGTCGCGGATAATGTCCCAGATGGTGTTGTGATCGTGGTCGGGTGAAATCACGATATAGCCGTGGCTGGCCAGATGCTCGGTGTAAAACACGGACTGCCAGCGAATCCCGTTGGAACCGTGGCTGAAAAGGATCAGCGGATAGGGTCCGTGGGTGGGATCGATGTCGGCATCTCGTACCGATGTGGTCTGAATCAGGGGCAGATCGGCGTTGGCGATGATGTCCTGTTTGTCGCCCAGGTCGATGTCTTCGGCCTGCTTTTTCAGGTCCAGCTTTTCGAACGGTCCGTCTTTGTATTCTTGTTTGATGGGATACCAGACATCCACCCGCAGCCAGCGTCCTTGACCATCGCGCAGATCATCGGGACGGCTTTCGTCGTAGAAATCGAAGGTCATGACACCCACGGGAAACGGTCCGGGTTCATAAGGATCGGGTGCAGAATCGATCGCAGCGGGTTCGAAATCCAAGGGTTCTTTAACCACCTCTTCTTCCATATCCGTTTCGATTTCCGCAACCTGATCGGTGTCACCATCTAAAGGATTCGTTTCGTTATCGTCGCTTCCGCAACCGAACAGTCCCAGACATGCGAGAACACCGAACATCCAACTCCATCGACGAATCCACGCCATGTTGTCCTCCTGAATACAAATGTCTCCACCGTCCACGGAAAATACGCAATCTCTTTGAAATAGCAGAGGATATTCATGGCACGGGGCTGGGAAATTGTCAAGCGAAGGAAGGGAAATGCTCGTGGGAACCGTTGCAATGGAAGGCCCATGAAATCGTGCTGAAAACCATAGAGTCTTCATCCTGTTTGCATACGTCCCCTAAAATCGGCTATACTCGTGGATGTCACGTTGTTTTCGATGAGCCTTTTCTCATCCATTACAATTCATTTCGTTGTTTTTACATCGTCTGAGCTCGTTCAAAAAAATCAGATTTGATCGGGAGGTGTCATGCTGCGCCATTTTGTCCTATGCTTTGTTTTGTTGGGTTTTATCGGTGGATTGGCCTGCTTTTCCGATGAAAAAGACAACACGAATTCCTCCTCGAACCGGGAAAAAACCACCGGCGACGAAAACGCGTCGAAAACTCCGCCATGGGGGGCTATCCAAAAAGGCGACTTCGACGCCATGCAAAAGCGTGGAACCATTCGCCTGATTCTGCCAAAAAAGCTGGAGTTCAGCTACCTTCCCCGCATGGGACTCCCCCAGAGCCACGAACGGAAACTGGCCCTGCGTTTCATCAAAGAACAGGGACTGACTCCCGTGGAGTTGTTTGTCGATAGCCGCGCCGATATGATTCCGTACCTGAATCAAGGGAAGGGAGATATCATCGTTGCCGGGTTGTCGATCACCGAAAACCGCAAGAAATCCATAGACTTTTCAGTGCCGCTGTGGGCCGTGAACGAGCAGGTTGTGGTTCGTGTCGACGAAACCTATATCCAATCCTTGAGCGACCTGCGGGGCCGGAGCATTGCGGTTCGGAAAAGCTCGTCGTACTGGGAAACCATCACAGAGTTGAAAAAAGAGCACCCGTACCTGAACCTCGTTCCGGTGGACGAAACCATGGATACGCTGCAAATCATGGGAGCCGTCGCCTCAGGAGAATACGACCTCACCATTGCGGACGACAACCTCGTCAGCGTGTTTCAATCCTACAACGATTCGCTTCGGGTGGCTTTCGACCTCCCCAAAGAACAAACCGTTGCCTGGGCCTTTCGTAAAAACAGCCCTGAGTTGAAGTTCGAGTTGGATACGTTTTTAAGCAAAGCCAACCCTTCGGTCGGAATGCAGGAAATGGAGCAGGTCGATTGGGCTGAAATCAAAAAACGAAAGTTGTTGCGGGTGCTTACGCGCAACAGTGCCGCAACCTATTTCATCTGGCGGGGTGAATTGCTGGGCTTCGAATACGACCTGATCCGGCATTTCGCCGAACGCCACAATCTGCGCGTGGAGTTGGTTGTACCACCCCATCGCAGCGATCTGATTCCCTGGCTGAGAAAAGGCAAAGGCGACATCATCGCCGCATCGCTCACGGCCAGCGACGAGCGCGCCAAAAGAGAAAAAATCGTATTTTCAAGACCTTACAACTTCGCATCGGAAATCGTCGTCGCCAGAAAATCCGAGGAAGAAGCCGGGACGCTGCCGAAAACGAAAGAAGACCTTGCCGGTCGAACCATCGTGGTGCGCCCCTCCAGTTCCTACTGGAAAACCCTCGAAACTCTCCAGAACAACGGTATCGCCCTGAAACTGGTCGAAGCGCCGGAGGAAATGGAAACCGAGGAAATCATCGCCAAAGTCGCAGAGGGCACCTACGATCTCACCGTTTCGGACAGCCACATCCTCGATGTCGAATTGACCTGGCGCGACGACGTAACCGCCGCTTTTGCACTGGGAGATCCCGTTCCCCACGGCTGGGCGGTGCGCAAAAACAGCAAGGATTTGCTCGATAAAGTAAATCGTTACATTCGCAAGGAATACAAAGGCGTTTTCTACAATCTGACCCGTAAACGGTATTTCTCCAACAAAGAGAAAATTCTCAAACACAAGGAATTTCGAGCCAAAACCAAGGGGCAGCTCTCTCCCTACGATGACATCGTAAAAGGTTTTGCCGAGCAATACGGTTTCGATTGGCGGTTGATCGTCGCCCAGATGTATCAGGAAAGCCAGTTCAATCCACAAGCCCGCTCTTTCGCAGGCGCTTTGGGATTGATGCAGGTCATGCCGCGCACGGCGAAATTTTTAGGCTATGACAACCTTACGCGACCTTTGGAAGGGATTCAGGCGGGGGTGGCCTACCTTCATTATCTCAAGCAATATTTTCCCGACGATCTTCCGGTGGAGGATCGGACGTGGTTTCTGCTCGCCTCTTACAATGTAGGACAGGGCCACGTATTCGACGCCCGCCGACTGGCCAAGGCGCTGAAACTCAATCCGAATCGCTGGTTCGGCAACGTGGAAAAAGCCATGCTTCTGCTAAGCAATCCCAGGTACGCACGCCATGCACGTTACGGATATTGCAGAGGTTCCGAACCGGTTCGCTACGTCAGCGAAATCCGGCGACGATTCGAAGGGTACAAAAAAGCGGCTCAACCCTGACCTGACTCGGCCAGACGATCGAACCGACGCAATCGCAAGGAAAGCGTTTTCGCGATGGAACGCAGAAGTTCCGGGTACTGCTCGGTCAGGCTCAGGAATTTATCGGGCGTCCAGCGCAGGACTTTCACTTCGCTTGCCGCTGCGACGGTCGCCGAGCGGGGGATGCCGTCGAGCATGGACATTTCACCGAAGAATTCACCTTGTCCCAATGTACTGAAAACCGTGCGTTTTCCATCCTGCTCCCGAAAAACGTCTACGTTTCCTTCCAAAAGAATGAAAATCGCCTGCTCGGGATCTCCCTGTTCGCAAACGATTTCCCCTGACTCGTAGCTGCGCTTGTCCAGGGCGTCGTAGACCGCCAGCAACTCTTCCAGCGAAAAGGCTTCGAACAGAACGGATTTTTTCATCGAAAAAAGGGCTTCCATGGCCTCCTCCTGCAACGAGGAACCGTTGTATTCCGGGTATGTTTCGCAGTCAAAATCGAACTTCAATTTTCGAGCACTGAGCCATGCGCCCATCCGAATCCAACGGTCCGGTGCCTCTCCCGCCTCCCGAAGAATCGCGGCGGCGTCACCCGGCTGGGTTTCTCTCGACAAACGAAAACGCGAGCCGTCCCACGATTCGAAAAGCGGCAGCAAAGGCGTGACCAGGCGATCTTTACCCAACGATAAAACGGTTTCTATCGCATTCGAACGAATACGGCTGTCCGGGCTTTTTAAAAGGATATGTGCGACGGTCGCCGTTTTCTCGTTGACGAGCGCTCCGACCAGAAGAAAAGTACGGTCCAGCAGACGTTTCCAATAATCGTGGATCGCGAGTTCCAGAGTGCTCCAAGCGGGATCGTCTTGAGGTAGTTTCTCGATTATTTTCAGGGATTTGGCTAGAAACGCGAGTTGTTTTTCCTGGGCCGCCGTGACGCGGAATTCGTCGATCCAGCCATGTCGAAGACATAAAGCGTGCGCCGCCGTTTCCGCCTCGTACCAGGATGGAGAACCCAGCCGTTTTCGAACGTCTTTCAGCTTTCGTTTTCCCATCAATGCCAGTTCGTGAGCCGTCTGGTGCCGAATTTTTCGATTCGATGACGCCATATCGGCCAGCAGATCGTCAAGAGAACGCAAAGGAGATTCCACAGGACGTTTCACGTCTTCCGAATGCACACCGGCAGAGAGGCGAAGCCCTTCGAGACTCGACCGAGGATGTTCCGTAAGCAATCTCTTGGCTTGGGAACGAACATCTTCGTCAGAGTCGTGAAGAATCGTTTCGAGCCGTTCGAAGTACCGTTTCGGATGTTTCGAACGAATGGCGAATTCGAATCCCAACAGACGCCGGTCGTTGTCGCTACTGCCTAATAAGCCTTCGATTTCATTCGAATATTTCGCCGACAAGGCGGAAAACCCTTCGGTGACGTGGTGCAGATCCACATGTCGTTCCCTCAAGAGGGTCGTCAGTCCTCGAAGGTAGCTTTTTCCCAGAAACAGGCGAACGAGAACGAACAGGCAACTCAACACGATACCCACCTGGACGATCTGATCGGTGCTGAGATTGTTGCGAGCTACCAGCAAAAAAACACCCGCCGCCGCAATGCCGACAACGTAGGCGATGCCGTCTCCCAGTACGTGACCCATACCGATGTATCTCGGGGGAAGGGCATTGTAGTTGAGGGAAAACGTCGGCTTGTCGATGCTCTGATAAAAAGCGTCGTAATTCGTATGGGCTCCGATGGCGGCGGGAAGACGGAACCATAGCCGCAACGCCACAAATGAAACAAGGGTCGTTACCGGATACACAAGGTTCATTCGTAAAACGCCGAAACGTCGGATCAGCGGTCCGGTCAGAAAGATGATGAACAGAAATTGCAGCAGGCTTTGGATACTGACCAACGCGCCGAGAAACCCCGTCAACTGTCGAGAATCCTGGAACGTTTCGGAATAAATCGTAAAGACGCAGAACTCGGCCACGCAATTGAGAACGATGAACAGAAACACGCTCGTCATGATCAGCAAAAGAATGGGATGCGCCCGGGCGATTCCGGGCAATTCCCGAAGCGCTCGGAGGGTTTCGGGGGCGTCGTTCTCCTCTTCGGTCGGCAGCGGTTTTTCCCGTTGGGACAGGTAAATCAGTTGAAGCACGCCGAGCATATTCAGCGCCGCCGGAACGACGAGCAGATCCTCGGTCTTGGAATACTGAGACAGCACTCCGGCCAACCCACCACCCAACAATCCCCCCACGGTGATGGACAACGCGGTGAGCGTCGCCGCCTGCTTGAGTTCACCTATCGTAAAGAAATCCATCAACAAACTGGGCAACAGAATGTCCACCAGCATTACCCAGATCATGAAATAGTAGATGTATACGGCAAAATAAACCGCCGTGTGATCCATGGGTAGTAGCAGACGCAATCCGGCGGTAGCCATCGTCGCCAGAATCAGGACGACGATCATCAGCCGGTTGCGGTCGAAGCGGTCGATGATCCTCGAAAACCAGAGATAAATCGGAATGAACAGCAACCCCATGAACAGGTAGGCAAAGGGAATCTGTCCGGCGCCGAGCCGGGTAAGAAAGAGCGAACTGGCGACCGTATAGCCGAAAACGCTGGTCGCCATGAACGTTACGCCCAATCCCAGAAGATGGCCCAGCCTCGCTACCTGTCGGGGCGTCAAATGAAAGCGTTTTGTCAGGTATCGCAACATTTTTGCAGTGAACCGATCCTTTCAAAACGAAGCAACAATCACAATCCCGTTCTTTTGTCTGAGATGGAGCAAGACACAATGAAAGCTCGAATCCTTGCGGATTCCATACATTACCTCGCGTCAAAATTCATTACCAGCATAAAAAAGTCCCCGCCATGTGGCGAGGACTTTGTAACCCTTTGAAAGCTTTTGGAAACCGGTCAGTGAAGCAGCGGGAACAGGAAGGTGATCAGGATGAAGACCGGAATCAGGATCAGCATCGAGTAGGCCATGTAGCCGAAGAAGCTCGGCATTTTCACGCCGGACTCGTCCACGATGGCTTTGACCATGAAGTTGGGACCGTTCCCGATATAGGTGTTGGCTCCCATGAACACCGCACCCAGCGAGATTGCCACGAGCACCATGGTTTCGATTCCACCCGAAGCGATGGGTACGCATTGGGCGGCATGGGCGGCGCAATCCGCGTTGGCCTGGGCCAGCGTGAAGAAGGTCAGGTAGGTCGGGGCGTTGTCGAGGAACGAGCTGAGTGCGCCCGTCATCCAGTAATACTGCCACGGCTGATTGATACCCAGTGCCGCACCGTTGGCTCGAAGCAGGGCCAGCGCGGGAATCATGCAAATGAAGATGCCGATAAACAGCACCGCCACCTCGATAATGGCGTGGAAGGTGAATTTGTTCTTTTCGCGAGGCGTTGCAACCTGCGGATCTTTCTTTTTCGCCATACGATCTTTGAAAAACGATATCACCGCCAGCAGAATCATGGTCGGCTCACGGAACCATTGCAGGTCGTCTTTGAGGAAAATCACGCTGGCGACCACACCGCCGAGCAGCAGGAAGTTGCTCATTCCACGCACGCGCAGAGGGATTTGCATCACTTTGTCGCGAAGTTTGTCGGCTTTGGTCTCTTTTTTGAACGCGATCGTGTCCCAGATGTAGAAAATCACAAGCAGAATACCGATAGCAGTGGCCCATTCTGCAACCAGACCGAAGGTCCAGAAGAAGGGAACGCCCCGTAAAAATCCCAAAAACAGAGGCGGGTCACCGATGGGCAGCAACGAACCACCGATATTGGCGACGATGAAGATGAAAAACACGAAGATGTGCACGACCTTATGGCGCTCGGCGTTGGTCATCAGCAGGGGACGGATCAGCAGCATCGCCGCTCCCGTAGTTCCGATGAACGAAGCCAGCAGACCGCCGATGGCCAGAAAAGCCGTATTGGTCGCCGGGGTGGCGCGCAGGTCGCCTTCAAGGAAGATTCCGCCGGAAATGGTGAACAGACTTGCCAGCAGAATAATGAAGGAATAGTATTCGTGCAGCGAATGTACGAGAGAGGTGGTCGCGCCGTGCTCCAGATGTACGAGGAGCAGGTACGCCAGCATGGGAACGCCGCAAATCGCCGAAACGATCGCTTTGTTTTTATTCGATTCCCACCAATGCTCGGCCACCAAAGGCAACACGGCGATGCACAATAAAATACCCACGAAGGGAATGACCGACCACATCGGCAGGAAATTTCCCAACTCCGGACCGCCATGTCCACCTTCCGAAGCGAGGGCCAAACCGGGCAGCAGCCCGATCAAAGACACAACGGCGAACTGAATGATGCGCAGATAACCACTCATTCTCCCACTCTTTCTATCTAAGATGTTCCAATCAGTGTCGGCCTTTCCGGTCCATTCGAACGCAGAAAATGGGCCGGACCTGCAATGATCCGAAATCATAGCGATTTTCACGAAATCGGCAAGAGATTTTCCCTTTTTGCTCCATGTGGATTCGATTCATTAGCGATCCAAGGAAAATTTCCCTGTATACACTCCCCGTAACTTTGGTATAAGGAATTCAATCAATGATTCCGCGAAGGGGAGAAACGAATCCCATGCTGAAAAACAAAAAAATTCTCGTCTGCGTGACGGGAGGAATCGCGGCCTACAAGGCGGCGGAATTTGTACGTCTTCTGATCGAAAACGGTGCGACCGTGCGCGTCGCCATGACCGCTGCCGCCCAGGAATTCATCACGCCGATGACCTTCCAGGCGTTGACCGGAAAAACCGTACTGACAAGTTTATTCAGTCTTTCCGACGAATTGCGTATCGGGCATATCTCGGTTGCCCACGACATCGACGCTGCCGTGGTGCTGCCCTGTACCGCCAACACCATCGGTAAACTGGCCGGAGGACTGGCCGACAACATCGTTACCACCCTGCTGATGGCCACGCGCTCGCCGGTGGTGCTGGCTCCCGCGATGAACTGGGCGATGTGGAAAAACGAAATCGTCACCGAAAACACGAAGAAACTCAGTGCGATGCGGCGGATCACCGTCGTTCCGCCTGGCGAAGGCTATTTGGCGTGCGGAGAAACGGGAAGCGGACGCCTGGCCGAATTGCACGACGTGCTGGACGCCACCATCTACGCGGCCCGCTCCGACCAGCAGGACATGACCGACGAAACGGTGTTGATCACCGCCGGTCCCACCTTGGAACGACTCGATCCGGTGCGTTTTTTAACCAACCGTTCGTCGGGAAAAATGGGTTTCGCTTTGGCTCGCGAAGCACGGGCAAGAGGGGCGAAGGTGCAGCTTATCGCCGGTCCTCACTCGATTCCCGCGCCGTTCGATGTCGAAACCATCGAGGTCGAGAGCGCCGTGGAAATGCACAAAGAAGTGCTGGCCCGCTACACCAAGGCGCAGGTCATTATCAAATCCGCCGCCGTGGCCGACTACCGCCCCGAACGGACGCAGAGCAGCAAAATCAAAAAACACGACGGCGATTTGACGCTGAACTTTGTACGCACTCCCGACATTCTGATGGAATTGGGCAAAAAAGCCAAGCGAGGACAATACCTTGTCGGGTTTGCCGCCGAAGATCGCCAGGTGCTGCAAAACGCCAAAGCCAAGCTGAAAAACAAGAAACTGGACCTGATCGTAATGAACGACATCTCCCAGCAAGGTGCCGGTTTCGAAACGGATACCAACATCGTGCACATCATCGATCGCCTGTCACACGTCGAATCGCTACCGATGATGAAAAAAAGCGAGGTGGCACGGGTCATCCTCGACCACGTACAGAAACGACGCACCGAAGCGGCGAATAAAAAGAAACCGACCCGGAAGAGTTCCAGGGGCGGTTCGAAGTCGCGAGGATCGTCCGGGAAAACGTCGGCCAGACGTACTGCGGCGAAGACGACCCAGACCGGCAGAAAACCCCGAAACACGACATCTTCCGCAAACAAGGCAAATCCCACACCAAACGCGCCAGCCGCTCCAAATGCGCCAAATGCGCCAAACGACTCCGAGAAAGGTCCGAAATCCTCGTCATGAGTCACGAGAACGACAACGCCCGCGATTGTGCCCGCGACCTGCTGGCGCTTCTGGAATGGTGGAAAAGCCTCGGTGTCGAGTCCGTTCCGGTAGGCGAGGCGGGACTTCCGCCTTTGCAAGCACCTGCCAGACGACCTGCCACACCTCCACCGTCGCAGCGCCCAAGCGCTCCGCCGGCAGGCCGTCCCGCAAACGGGTCGTCTTCGGCTTCCCTTCAGGAACGCCGCAATGCTCCTCCAATGCGTCAACGAAGCGCTCCGAAACCTCGTCAGCCGATACAGCAAAACACCCCGATACCGGAAGAAAAACTGCCGGAAACAAACAATCTTGAGGAACTTCAAGGAGTTATCGGAGATTGCAAGCGCTGTCCATTGTGCAACGGACGTACGAAAATCGTTTTCGGCGAAGGCGATCCCAAAGCGGAGGTAATGTTCATCGGCGAAGGTCCGGGAGCCGACGAAGACCGTAGCGGGCGACCGTTTGTGGGACGAGCCGGAAAACTGCTGACCGACATTATCGAAAAAGGCATGGGCGTACCACGAGAGAAAGTGTATATCGGCAACATCGTCAAATGCCGTCCTCCAGGAAACCGCAATCCCGAAACGCTCGAAATGCAGACCTGCATTCCGTTTCTCAGACAGCAGATTCGTTTGATTCAACCTAAAGTATTGGTTTTGCTGGGAAAAATCCCCACAGCAGCGTTGCTTAACGACTTCAATGTCGTGAAAACTCCGATCACCCGCTGGCGTGGCGAATGGCGGCGTTACGATTCGATTCCCACCATGCCGACCTTCCATCCATCGTACCTCCTGCGCAATCCCAAAGCCAAGCGCGAGGTCTGGGAAGACATCAAACAGGTCATGGATCGTCTCGGCTGGTCGCATCCGGGAAAAAAGTGACGTTTTCGCCTCCCAACGGTGTTATACTCGACAAGTAAACGGAAAAATCAACGGGTCCGGCTGGTGAAAAAGTAGGTCGGGCAAATTTCTTGCCCGACACCTCTGCATAGTCGGGCCGGGTGATTTCATCCAACCTGCAAAAAATATTCAACCCATTGTTTTTTCAGGAGTATTCTTGTTGATAAACCGGGAGGATCACGCCATGCAACGCCTTCGAACGCTGCTTTTCGCCATGCTTCTCACTATTGTTTTCGTTGCCTGCGACACCGAACAGGGTACGATATTCACCAACGATCCCGGTGATTCGTCCGGGGATGCCGATCCCGTTGCAGACACCGACGACAACGCGACCGCCGATGACGATACGGACATCGAGGAGACGCCCGCTCCCGCCGACGAAGACGAAATCGAGCTTCCCGATACGGATGACGACGCCATCGAGGAGCAGGCCGAAGAGACTCCCGAAGAAGACGACCTCAACCGCGACCCCTGCGACCCCAACCCCTGTACGGGCGAGTACATGACCGGCGAGTGCGTCATTCTGCCCAACGATATGTACGAGTGCGTTTGCGAAAACGGATATGCGAATGTCGGCGGTGTCTGCGAGGATATCAACCCCTGCATTCCCAATCCCTGCGTTCAGGCCAACCAAAACGTCTGTGTCGAGCTGGAAGACGGCATCGAGTGTCGCTGCAATCCGGGGTATGAGTTCAACGACGCCGACGAATGCGTCCGTGCGCAGGCGAATGTCTACCATGGACCGGGAGAGGTGCGGGTGGAATTCATCGACGCCAGCGACACCATTCGTCTCGAAGGGCTACCCCGAACCGATGTCTACGGCTATCAAGGAGTTTCGGTCGAACCGATCGTGCGGCGAGGACAAGCGCGTTTTCCCACCGAGGGCTTGTATTTTTACAATTTCATCGGGCACGACGGCACGAATCTATTGGAATTGATGGGCGGCGACCTGGAAGACCTTCCTTATTCCGACAACCTCCCGCTTCTCGTGTTGTACTGGAACGACGAAGAAAACGAACTTCGCCTGGGTTCGGAAGAGATCATCGGCCTGCCGTCGGAATTTGGCGAACTGAAGATGAACGGCGGGCGAATCGTCGTTTTACGCCGGGTTGCCGAGGTTTGTTATGACGGCGAACGCGAATGTGCCGGAGAAGGCACCCTCGTGCGGGAGTGTCAGGACGGTCAATGGATGATCGTGGAAGCCTGCGAAAACGCTATTTGCGACGACGGCCACTGTCTGCAATGCCGATCGGGAGAGGTTGCCTGTTACGAAAACCTGTTGCTGTCCTGTTCCGAAGGCGATTGGACGGTCGAAACGGACTGCATGCCCGAGGGAAAAGTCTGTGACGTGACGATTCCCGGTTGCCGGGCCTGTATCGGAGGAAGCCGCCGTTGCGATGGCAACCAGCCGCAGATCTGCTCTCAAGGCGGCTGGGTGGATCTTTCCGCCTGCGAAACGGATGAAATCTGCGAAAACGGCCTGTGCATCGAAGGGGAACCTCTGGACGGCTTATGGCGAATGACGGGGCAGACGGTCGCTGTGGACGACACCTGCGAAGTACCCGAAGTCGGTATGGAAATTATCGACACCGTAACCCTGGAGCAAACCGGCGACAGCTTCACCCTCACCACCCGCGACGAAACGGACCCGCTGAAAATCCTGGAAGGTCACGTCAGGGAAACAAGCCTCGTTGCGGACGATACCTTTGACTGGAGCGCGCCCGGTGAAGACGACCGAAACTGCGGTTCGGAAGTCCACTCTGTCGTGGAAATCACTCCTGAAAATACGGTAGACTTCAATGGCCAATGGCGCAACTCCCGGCTTACGGGATCGTGGACTCTGGAATTCGGAGAATACGAGGGAGATTGCGAAAATTCGACCGGATGGGGCGATCTTCCGCAACCTGCCCCATGCACCGTTAAAATCGAATTCGACCTGGTGGCGTATTCCTGCATTCCCAACGGAGAAGAGCTTTGTTACGACGAGCAGGACAACGACTGCGACGGGTACCTGGACGAAAACGACCCGGAAGGCTGCGAGATTCCCTGTGGCGATTTCGGCGAGATTCGCTGCATCGACGGCAGCCCGAAAATCTGTCAGGAAAATTACCGCTGGACTCAGGTGGAAGCCTGCTCGGACAACGAGGTCTGCGACCCGGACGAGCTGGCCTGCGTCACGCGTTGCGACCAGGAACAGACCCGATGCAACGGAAACATGCAGGAAGTCTGCAACGAACAAACCGGCTTGTACCAATCCTTCTCGAACTGCGCGGACGACGACATGGTCTGCCTCGATGGAACCTGCCGGGATCTCGAAGATTCCTGCACGTCGGAGTTCGAAGGGGAACGCCAATGCGACGGCGATCGGGCGGTGATCGAATGCCGCTCCGGTCAATGGGACACCGTACAGGAATGCGCTCTTGGAACGTTTTGCCAACAGGCCGAATGCCGGATGTACTCCTGCGACGAAGGCGAAACCGCCTGCGACGGAGACCGGTTGATGGTCTGCGACGAAAACGGGCAATGGAACCTCATGCAAGACTGCATCCAGTTCGACGCCGTTTGTCACGATGACACATGCGTCCAACCCTGCACGCCCGACCAGACGTTTTGCTACAACACCTACGTGCTTGTCTGTAGCGAAGACGGATTCTTCTGGGACATTCAGGAAGACTGCGCCGAATCGGGACAACTTTGCATCGATCAGGCCTGCACGAGTGTAAGCGAAACCTGCGAGAATGAAGGACGCACCAGGTGTCTGGGACATACCAGCGTCGAATGTCAGGCAGACGGAAGCTGGCAGGTCGTCGAAAATTGCGAAGAACAGGGTCTGGACTGCCTCAACGGGAGGTGCCGATTGCCGCAAGCCGAATGTTCTCCGGCGTGGTCCGAATGCGAAATGGCCTGGGATGACGAAAGCCAGCAGGATCTACCGCTATACAGTTATTGCGACGAAAACGCCCAATGGACACAAAGCTTCTGCGACGCGGATCAGGTATGCGACATCCTGCGCGGTGGCTGCGTCGAGCCTTGCGAAGAAAGCGGCGACGAACGTTTCTGCAATGAATACGGCTATGTTCTCTCCTGTAACCCGGAAACGGGCCTGTTGGAAGTCCGGGACGCCTGCTGGGAATACCCGGCGATCTGCGTGGACGGAACGTGTCTCTCTCTCGAAAATTCCTGCGACGTTCCGGCTTCGGAGCCTCAATGCATCGGAAGCTACGTCGTTATTTGCAACGAAAACGGTCAATGGCAGGGTGTGGAGGAATGCGAGGAAGGATTCTGTATCGACGGCGACTGCGCCTCGCCTCCCTGGTTTGCCTGCGAACCCGGAAACATCCGCTGCCGGTACGACCGCTTGGAAATCTGCGTCGGTACCAACTGGGAATTCTGGCAGGAATGTGCCGAAGGCAGTCAGTGCGGCGGTGAGCCGGATTGCGCCGACCCCGACATGAGTTGCGAAGTCGAGGGAGAATCGACCTGCATCGGCGAGCATCCTTTCCTGTGTCTGGAGGGCGAGTGGAGGCTGAAAGATCTCTGTGACGAAAACCAAAGCTGCCTGCATGGAGACTGTGCCGAAACCTGTGAGTACTACGAGAATGGCAATTCCTATTGCACGCTCGAAAACGGTCTTTGGCGAATCGAGAGTTGCATCAATGACGTGTGGCAGACAAGCGACATCTGCGCGGCTTCCTGCGTGGAAAACGACAACACGGCCCAATGTCTCGACACCTGCCCCGAAGGCGAAACCACCTGCCTGGGTGATCGTTTGTATCGATGCGATGGGCAGGGAGAATGGCAAGAGATTCAGGACTGTTACGCTGCGGGCGGAAGCTGCGGATTCCTGGAAGACGAAGCCCGATGCGTTGCCTGCGACGAAGACCCGCAGGAGGGTCAGTGCCGGGGAGACGTGGTGGTTCGCTGCCTGGACGGCGTTTGGACCGGCGTGGAAACCTGCCCGGAACGAAGCTGTCAGTACGGTTCCTGCCAACCTACGATTTTCCCCGACTGGATGAACGCCTACCTGATCTGGGGCGTCAGCTCGGAGGCGGACGGAACCACCTGCGAGTTCCCGCCGGAAGGCTGGCCGATCACCCTGCCCTGGGTCGTGGTCCCGATTTCCGTCTACGACGGAACCTGGTATCTGAATGAAATCTCCGACGAATACGACAGGTACCCCATCGCCATCGATGAAGGGTTGGTGGAAGGTCGGCATTTCACGGGAACGGGCCAGCGGGAAATCGGTGGGGAAGGCTGCCGGATTCAGGCTCTGACGACCTTCGACGCCATGGCGAGCGAAGACTTTTCCACCCTCGAAGGCACGCTGACGTTGGAATTCACCGAGTTCGAAGGACCGCATTGCGCCATGGCGATGCACGAAATTCCCGACTTCCCACGCCCGGAAAATTGCACCTGGACACTGGATTTCATGGGAGAAAAGCGTTAGGTTTCGTTTGTTCTTTGGTGGAAGTGGGGAAACACGGTCTTTGCTTCGTCGTAGGTCGGGCTAATTTTTAGCCCGACATCAGCTTGCTGACAAAGTGGTTTTGTCGTTTTTGAGCTTCAATAATTTCAAGAATTTACAGGCGATAAAATTGTTCGAAGTGGGGTTTGTCAATTGGCTGTGTCGGGCAAAAAATTTGCCCGACCTACTAAAAAGCGAACGAGATTCGATACGATAAAACGTATAGATGGAGCAGGATTGTATCGGGTGCATCACAAAATGGTGCGAATTGGCCCAACAATATTGAATCATTCATTCATTGGGTTGTAGCGGCGAGGCGTAAGCCCGCCGAAAAGGGAGATTGGGGGTATAAAAGCAACTTTCAAAAGGCAAAAACGGCGGGCTTACGCCTCGCCGCTACGAAAAAAAGAGGATTTTACGAAAGTCGCTATATCTTGTGATGCACCCGATTGTATCCTGCTCCACACGTTTTGCTAGGAGAAAAAATGTGTGACCGGAGATACAATCCCCGGCCATCGATAGGGTCATGCCGTCGGGTCGGAATTCCCGTCCTTTACATTCTCGTGTAACCATAGCCGTTCAAAAAGGTATTCGTGGAAGAAATCAAGCAACTCGTCGTCGATCTGAAAGACGACGCCCGCCTCCGGGAAATCGTGGCGCAGCACCTTGGATGGTCTGTGGAAAAGATCGGTGAAATCCGTTGGTTGCGCCGAAGCGTGGATGCTCGAAAAAAGGGAAATATCCGGTTGGTGTATCGGCTGGAAGTCTTCGAGCGCGGCGAGCGTCCCCCTAAACGTTTGGATCGCGAAACCCTGAAACGTCAATGCCTTTCATGGGAAAAACGCACGCGCCGGGCGGTGGTCGTCGGGGCGGGACCGGCGGGTCTTTTTGCGGCGCTGGAACTGTTTCGGTCCGGCTGGCAGGTCGACGTCGTCGAGCGCGGAGCGGCGCTGAAAGAACGCCATTTCGCCGTAGCCCGGTTTTTCAAACAAGGTACGCTGGATTCGGATAACAACCTCTGTTTCGGTCTGGGCGGCGCAGGATTCTACTCGGACGGGAAACTGACCACGCGCATCAAGCACCCGGAAGTCTCCGACGTGCTCGAACGGCTGGTCTGCTTCGGTGCGCCCGAGGATATCCTCTGGCGCTTCGATCCCCACGTAGGCTCCAACCTCATCCGGGACGTCATCGGGACGATGGCCGAATCCATGCAGCAATGGGGCGTAACCTTTCATTTTCATTGCAAAGCGGTGGATTTTCGCTTTACCGCCGGGCACCTGACCGGTGTAGAGACCGTTTCCACCCAAGCCCCTGAAAACAAAAAGGTTTTCGATGCCGACGCCATGTTTTTCGCCTGCGGTCATGGCGCGGAGGACAGTTACCGGCTGTTGCATCGTCACGGTGTGAAGCTGACCCCGAAATCCTATGCCGTAGGTTTTAGGGTTCAGCATCCGCAAAGTTTCGTCGATCGCGCCCAGTACGGTTCCGCCGCCGGAAATCCTGCGCTGGATATCGCCCGATACCGATTGACAGCCAACCTCAAAGAGTTGGAACGCGGCGTCTATACGTTTTGCATGTGTCCGGGAGGGTACGTGGTTCCGGCAACGACCGACCCGGAAAGCATCGTCGTCAACGGAATGAGCAACCGGGGACATCGTTCCCCCTGGGCCAATGCAGCCGTAGTGGTTACCGTAGGAGAAAAAGATTGGGGCAGCTCGCTGCTCGCGCCGCTCGACTTTCGCGCCCGCCTCGAACGAAACGCCTACGAAAGCGTTGCGAAAACCCGCTCGGGGGCCGAGGTTCCCGCCATGCATCTGCACGAATTTCTGGACGGGAAAACGCCCACCGTTCCCAATAAAACCAGTTGTCTCGGAGGCTGCCAACCGGCGGATATTACGAAGATTTTCCCCGAAAACCTGGCCGAAGCCCTTAAGGCCGGATTGCAACGCTTCGAGCGGAAAATCCACCGTTTTTCTTCGCATCCCGAGGCGTTGTTGTTTGCCGTGGAATCCCGCACCAGTGCTCCCTTGCAGGTATCGAGGGACCGCGACAGCCTGCAATCGGTCAGCACTCCCCGACTCTATCCCATCGGAGAAGGCGCAGGCTGGGCCGGAGGCATCACCAGTTCGGCGGTCGATGGTCTGCGGGCAGCACGAAAAGCGGACGAGACGGTTCGGGACAACGGAGACAGGGAATAAATTCTTCAAGAATTGAATCATCGCTTCTCCTCGGCTTTTCCGTTGCGCCACCAGGAAAACCGTGTTACCTTGTCGTAGCACGTAAATATTATTAGTAATACGAAGAAGAGAGAAATTCGATGCCGATGAAAAGTTCGTTCCAAGGGTTGGTGGGACTGTTACTGGTGGCTTTGGTCGGAGTAACAGCCTGCGGTGGCGACGATGACTCGAACCCGACCGGTGGCGATACCGACGCCGAAGGCGAAAGCGTTGCGGACATCGACACCGAAACCCCGATGTCCGGCGATGCGGATGAGGTCGAAGCGCAAGGGGACGACGACGGCGAGGAGATCGAAGAAGAAGCCGAAGCGGAAGAGTCTCTGCCCTGGCGAGCCTTGGTTGAGGGCGGCGACGACTCCGGCGACTGCGCCACCACCGACGCCGCTTGCGAGGCCGATATCCTGGCACTCGAATACTACCGTAACGGCGACCTGTTGACCTGTCGCGTGTTGCTGGCGAATGGCCTGCCGGAAGGGGGATCGTACGAGCTGTTTTTGATTCCGGGCGATACGTCGATCGTCGGGCATACCGTGCGGTTCAATGACGGTGTGCTGAGCTACTGGAACGCCGACTGCACGAGCGCCCGCAAGCACGCGGGTTGCCATTGGTCCATTGCTACGATCCCGGATTCTCTAAGCACTTCAATGGATTACGACGGAAACCTGTACGTCGAGGTCAAGCTGTCCGATCTCGGTTTCGGCAACCTTGCGAGCGTGCTGGCGGGGGTTGCCGTCGCGCCGTTCACCATTTCCCTGACCACCGAATTCACCGACCGCTACCCCGACGGTCTCTGGGTGTCTTCCACGGACGTTCAGGGGCTTGCCAACCTGTGGCTGGAAGAGGAATAAATAGGGAAGCAGGCAATCGTCGTTTCATATAAGAGATCGAAGCGGCGGGGCATCTATTTTCATTTCATCCTGTAACAAAACGGTCCTTCGTGCGTCTTGTTTACTAAGAAAACACCTGTAGGGGTTCATGTAGTTACAAGGAGCACACGATGAAACTCAGAAATTTTGCATCCCCATTGACCATCGCTTCTTTTGTTGTCGTCACCGCTACCGGCCTTTTGATGTTCTTCGGCTTTCACGGCGGATTTGTAAAGCCTGCTCATGAAATATTCAGCCTGGTTTTCATTTTGGGTTGTGCATTACATTGTGTGGCGAACTGGAAACCCTTGACTCGTCATCTCAAACGTCCGCTTGGAGCCGTTTTGACCATTGTTTTCCTTGTCGTAACGTTGGTTGCGATTCTGGTGCCGAATGATCATGACCCGAAGGGATGGCACGGACGACACGGTCATAGTTCCGCCGATTCGGTCGTGGATTCCGAGGCGTCGGCTCTTTCCTCCACACCGATTAAACCCAGTGACGACAACTCGCCAATCGTTTCGGTTGCGACAATCGATTGAACCCACGATACAAAGAGTAGAAGCCATCCTAAAAATACACTCCTGTCGCCTTCTCCGCCGGTCTCGACTTGAAAGACTCCCGGTATTCCGCGTCTCGCCAACGACGAATTCGTCTCGAAATCACCTCGAAATCCTCGGTCGGTATTTTTAGGATGACTTCTAGGGATCTGAAAATCGCTCTCAAAGCATCCATTCCAACCACTGTTTTTTCGATACGTTGACATCAGGTTTCATAGGTCGGGTAAAAGAACTATTCGACCTGTTTTTCTTCCCATGGAACCATTTGCGTCGTTTCGTGTCGTTTCACGTCGAATCGGAGGAGATGACGCAAAAACGTCCAGCAGACACGAATCTGCGTTTTCCCCGAAAAACGGCTGTTTTCTGTTATATGTTGCAGAATCCGTCATATATGACAGCACAATGTGCCGCACAAAGGGTGGTCTTCGAGCACAAAACGGCAGGGTTCGACGTGGTTTGACCCGCACAGACGCGGCACACAGCGAGATGGCGCAGATTTGCGTAAAACCCTCCGAATCGGCGTGAATTGGGAGAGGGGAGGAAAATTACGAAATTATTTTATCATCGCAACTTAGTTCTACGCCAGAATAAATATCTTGAGGAGTCGAAGGTTGAAGGGCCCATCTATAAGCAGGGTGAATCTCCCAATCATAGCCAAAATCTGAAAATTCATTAAATAAATAGCGATTTTCTTCAAAATACTTCCGATCAATTCCTTTTTTTGTTTCTTTTCTAGCTGTTAGGAAGTTAATTTTGTACATGAATGCAGCCAATTCTTTACTACTAACAAAGCCAGATTTTGAAGGGAATGTAAATTCGCCCATTCTCTTTATATTGTCTATTTTTTTAATAAGTTTATCAGTTGAATATAAATACCCAAGGCTTGCTTGTCTTTCCTTTTTATTGGGCTTCATATTCATCAATAGCCGCTGAATATCAGGCAATTCCGAGCGAAATTCGTTAATTGTATCTTGAAGACGTCCTTGAGAATACTCAGAGAAAACAGACTTAAAGCAATCAGTATTGATTTTGTTCAAATCTAACTCACGGGCTTTTCTAGCAGCAAGAGTGCATAGTTTTACTAAATCTCTTGGGCGTTTTCTTATGAGGGACATTAGAACCCGATAAATTGGAGCTTTTTCCCAATGGCCGTGTCCGGTAAACCTACGCTCCATTATATCGTCTAGATAGTGAGATAAAAGCAGTTGTCGTGTTTTTAAAAGTTCTTTTTCATCTACTTGGCGTCCGAAAAAAGTTTCTATGCGTTTAATAAGTAGAACAAAAATTTCATGATTAGTCCACGTTTGCCATATTACAGAACTTTCAATCTTATCTGTTGATTCATCGGAAGTTCTTGCCAAATAATATACATCAGAACGTAAACCTATTCTAAAATTAAGCCCTCTATGCTCTTTAACTAAATCTCTTGTTGCATTTAGTAAGGCAGAAATATTATTGACATCTTTTTTTCTTCCTTCCCACCCGCGATCGAGGTCATCAATATATACTTTTATTTCTCCTGTTTTTAAAAACTGATCAATGAGCAATTGATTAGTTGGGGTGTAATTAATTTTATTTTTAACAAGAGTTCCCTTGATATAATCGATTATTTTCCCCCCATATTTTTGCAATTGACTTTTTATATCACTACTATCCGCACCAAATGAGCAAAGGACTTTTTCCGCAATTATCTCTTTTAATCCAATTTTCCAATCACGAATGATTTTTAAAAAGTTATCTTCTGCAATATTGAGATCAACTATGTCATCTGGTTTGATTAAAATTTGAATAGCATTCTTTTCTTTGTCTTCTAGCATTGCAATTTGAAATAGGGCTGATTTTCCAATCCCTTTGTGTCCCACTAAAATACGAAGAGGTAAATCAACAACGACCTGATCGTAAGTACTACTCTTGAAATAGTATTCTCGAAGTCGTTCTGGAGTTTCGTCTTCGGCAGCTTCATGTCCAAATAGTTTTTGAATTTCTACTTCAGAAAAGGATACTTCCGGCATAATTCACCTCATTAACATATAGATTTATCATAAATCTTTTTGTGTGAATACTGACTGCTGTTTTTTTAAAGTAAACTTATAAATCTAGTTAGCATATTTATCGACAATTAATAAAGGAAAAACATATACAATGATATTTTTATGAAGATCTACTCATTCGATAATAAACTTAAAAACCGAACTGACCTCACCGAGGCTTCAACTCCACCACCCAAGCCCCTCTACCTCCTTCGGAGCCTTTTGCCCGTTCGAACGATCGGATGATGCGCCGGGGGTTTTCGTTGAAATACTGCTTGACCCGATCCCGTAGCACGCCGGTGCCCTGGGGAGATTTGTTGCCTTTTCCCGTCACGATCAGCACTTTTCTCGCGCCTTCGAGGTGGCGTGTCCACAACCAGCTATCGAGAAACCGCAAGGCGCTTTCTTTGGACAGGCCGTGCAGGTCCAGGCGGTCTTCGATGCCGACATCCGGTTCGTCCTCTTTCGGTTCCTCATGCCTGGCATGGCGGGCCATGTCGTCGTCGTCCAGTTTTTCGATGGCTTCGGCGAACAGCCGTTCTTCCTCGCGACGAATTTTTCGGGCCAGGCGCTCGCCCGGCTGAATCGGGTCCACCGCCTCGGCGAACAGGGAAGGGTCGTCTTCGGCCTGCATCACGTCGATGAACGCCCGGTCCTGCTCCTCGTCCGGGACACCGGCCATCATCGCGTGTTTGCGCAGGCGTGCCTCGTTTTCCACGATGGAGCGGTCGCGGCTCTTTTTGAACGAGCGCCCTTGCTTGGTTTCCTCCAGAGGCGTCGTGCCGCGCATCCACCAGGAAAACAGCTTTTCGTCGCCGACTTCCGGCTTTTCGGCATTCTCGGGAAGATCCCGCCGCCGTAAAGGTGTTTTTTTTGCGGGTGCGGCTTTTTTCTTGGGCGGGGGTGGCGTTTGTTCTTCCTTATCGGAAGACGCCGGTCGGAAGTGATCTTTCAGTTTGGAGAACGCCTGTTGGTTCAGCTTGGAAGGAGTATCGGCCTCGTTTTCCGGTTGTTTTTTCTTTTTTTTCTTCGCCATGAGTCCTGAACCAACGAATATGCATCTCATGTAGGCCGGGTTAAGGTTACGGACCTGCGTGAGATTAAAATAATAAAACATGGGGAGCAAAATGCAATCCTGCTCGAGCTTAGGGACAATGCCAGGGTGTCGGGCAAGAAATTTGCCCGACCTACTTCTTTCATCCGATCTTCTTTGAAAACGTGGATAGATCTACGGAAGATCGTGGAATTTCACATGGTTGGCGAATTCGTCGAACGAAACCAGCCCCTCGATCGAGAACATACGGATGTGATCGAAGATCCGCCGCAACTGCATCCAGTTGGGAGCCACCAGCCGTTCACCCCGCGTGTTGTTGAGATCGAACACCCCGAGGTCTTTGTAATACATCGACAGCTCTTTCATGGTTTCCTGGGGCTTCAGCTCGCGGATGCGGGATTGCTGGCTGCGGTCGGTGGTCCATTTGATCAGGTACAGCGCTTTCAAACAACCACGGATCCGGTATTTCTGTTTCCCGAAAAGTCGAGCGATATCCACATAATAGCGTTGCGTCGAATTCATCAGTTGCGCTTTGGGAATCGATTCGAGTTTTTCGATTTCCTTGGCGGAAAGCATCTGGCTCAGGTTGGGGTTGCCCAGTAGCATGGCGGCGTTGACCGCCGGAAGCGTGGGGTAGCCCAGCACGTTGACCTGATCGCCTTCGGCCTTGATCATCAGCCGGTCGAAGGTGCAGAAGCCGTACCCGCGTTCCATAAAACGCATCATCGCCGAACTGAGGCTGGAGCCGTCCAGCCCGGCAAAAGCCACCACGCCATCACTATCGAATCCCGACCCGAAAGCGGCGGTATTCCAGAGTAGATAGCCTTTTTGCACCAGATAGTGGCGCGAATACACCACGTTGATGAAATTGTTGACCTGGTGCAGGTTGTCCGAAAGGGAGCCATATATCAGGTGATTGTGGCCGTCGAAAAACATCTCGACGCCGGTTCGTTTTTTACGGACTAGACGGCCTTCGTAGATGTCGGCGAATTCTTCCTTGATTTTCTGGCCTCGTTCGACCCGCGAAAAATCCCGCATCATGTGATGCGAACGCAAGCCCGGAGCGTGAATGGCATAAACCGTGCTGTTGGCAGGGTTCTGGGCTTCCGTTACGAGAAAGGCCGCATGATAGGCTTTGACCAGTTCGTAAAGATCCTGGTTGTTGGTGAGAAAATCCAGACCGAAATGATTGAAGTTCAGGCGCAACCGGTACAGTTCGTCTTCTTTGATATCGGTTGGCGGATTTTTCAGCAAACGGGAAAGCAGTTCCAGACTCATGGTTACTCCTACGATCTCGGCAGGTCGCCGCCGAGATTTTCATCCATCCCGCCGAATAACGAACCCCTCGGGTACATCCCCGGCGTCGATCGGCTGGATGTCGATGTCATCCACACGTGCCCACGCCGGTCCTCGATGGCAAAACACAAGGAAATCATTCAAGTTTTCCCCATAAGCCACCGCTTCCACGCGGCCATCGTAAAGATTTCTCACCCAACCCGAAATTCCAAGTTTTTGAGCCTCGCGTTGCGTTGCGGCGCGAAAAGCCACTCCTTGCACCCGTCCGCTGATCCAAAGATGAACGGCACGAGACTTGGGGGTGTTTTCCGGCATGGCTCGTTCTTGTATTGATTCACATTTCCGACATTTTTACAAGCAGCTTCCGTCATAACTGCACGCTTCGCAGCATTTTCCACCCGAACCGGGGAACAGCTCGCAGCAGGTTAGCCCTTCCTCGCAGGGAGTTCCCGCAGGGTCGGCAACCGCGCCGCAGGCTTTTCCCTGGCCTACCGGCGGAATGTCGAGGCAGGTGCCCTCGTCGCAGTATTGCAGTTCCGGACAGGTTCCCGTGGGATTATCTCTGTGACAGGTGTAACACCAATCGCTGCATAGGTAGTCCGTCCATCGGGTGCAGCACTGGTTAGCTCCGCATTCCGGGCAGTCGGGTTCTTCGCATTCGCCCGTATCGGCATTGCAGATCCACAGGTCGATTTCGCAGACAAAGCCCAGCTCCCGGCAGTCGCGGGTCACGCAACGGCCCGATTCGCAGTAATACGGCGCTTCACAGGGCGGGGTGCATTCGCGGGGGACGCAAACGCCATCCTGGCACAGTTCATCTTCCACACAGGCCGGGAAGCAGACTTCCTCGCAGCGGTTGTCCACGCAGAATTGGTTCGTTCCGGTGCATCCCGTGACATCGCAACCGAACACGCACTCGTTCGCCTCGCAGACTTTGGTGGAAGAGCAATGGTCGTCCACACCGCATTCCACGCATTCACCCATGTAGCAAAAAGGTTTCATGGCGGTCGAGCAGGGATTTTCCACGGGATCGCAAGGTGGTTCTCGGCACAGACCGTATCCGATCGATTCCTGGAACAGGCAGACATCGCCGCCGGTGCAGGTGTCCGTCTCGGCGTCCGGATCGCAAACGGATTCACAGGTCATGCTCAACGGGTCGCAGACGAGATTTCGTTCGCAGATCCCGCTATTGCAGGATGCCGAAAGACCCAATCCACCGGTGGGTGGGATACAGATGTGCTTCAGGCGGTCTTCCACCTGGCCATCGGGATTGAATGCGCAGATGGTCCCTTCGACCGGGCATTGCTCGTCGCCCAGGTAAATGTCGCAGATTCGGGTGCAGACCGTTTCCCGACAGATATCCGCGTCGAGGCACTGGTCCGAGTCGGCACAGGTCGCACCGGTCGGCGTTTTGTATTTGCATTGGCGGTCGGTGGGATCGCAGAGCATTCCAATATCGTCGGTGCAGTCGTCGTCGTCGTAACAGCCTTCGTGGACGCAGACATCGTTTCGACCACAGCGGCGTCTGTCACCGCATTCGGCGTCCAACGTGCAGGCCGCACCGATCTGGCAGAGAAAATACTCGTTGCAGATCTGCTGCTCCGGGCATTCCAGATCGCCGGTGCATTCGGGTACCGGAACGATGCAGTGACCTTCCTGGCACAATTCGCCTTCGGTGCAGGGGTTGTCGCCCTCGGAATCCGTGCAGGGCGCGACGCACTGCCGATCCTCGCAAACGTAATCGCTGCGGCAGACTTCATCCCGGTAGCAGACGATCTGCGTGCAGATGCGGCGTCCGTCGTTGTCCACGGCGCATTCTTTGTCGGGGGAACAGTCGGAATCGCTGTAGCATTCTTTGATGACGCAGCTACCGTCCACGCATTCCTGCTCGTCGGTACAGGCGGGTTCGCAAACCTGTTCTTCACATTTGTAGGTGTCGCGGTTGCAGATGCGGTTGTCGTCGCAGTCATCGTTGTTGTAGCATTCCACGGTGATGCAGTCGCCCTCTCCATTTAAAACCGTACCGCTGGGGCAGCTTTCCACATCGCTGTCTTCTTCTTCGTCTCCATCGGTGGAGCCATTCGAAACCGGCATACACAGCGGGAATTCGTAGCTCACCTCCCGGCATTCGTAGGACGGCAGGCAGTTGCCCTGGTCGTCGCAGGGGAGGAATTGCAGCACGCAGCGCTGGCTCGTCGCATCGCATTGCTCGAAAGGGGTGAAGCAGTCGGTATGCACGGAGCAGGTTCCGTCGGAGGTATTGCCGGAAGCGGAACTGTCGTCCGACCCGCAGGAAAACCCGGCCAGCAGGAGGAACCCGACCAACAACAGCATGAGGAGATTCGACATTCGATACATAGCAGCCCTCGAAGGAAACTAATGGGCGCAAAACCACCGTTGCCCGTATCCCAATGACACGGGTACAAGTTCTATCAGTACCAAACGAGGCTTGAACTGTCAATTCCCGATGCGTTTGTTTTGGAATAAGAACGAGCAGATCCGACACGTGTCAAGTCTCCGAATCTATTCGAAATCTTTTGAATTTCTGCCACAACCGGTTTCCCTCCTTGCATTGGACAAGCGTCTGCCTTAGGATATTCGAGGTGATTGGTAAAACCTAGCGAGGAATCCGCCGTGAAAACCGTGATCTATATCTGCAACTTGAACGAGCGCCCCGAGGATTTCGACGAAGAACGGATGAGCCGAGATCTGGGACTCGACCGCGAACAAACTTTGTTCACCGCCTCTGCCGAGGAATTGCCGTCGTTCGAACCGACGGTGCAAAAGCTCATCGAAGACGGGGAAAAACAGGTGGTTTGCATCCATGCCACGCTCGATCCCGAAAGCGGCATCAAGCCTTTCGGGGAACCGATGATCTTCACCCCCTGACGGTCGGTCCATTTCGTTCGAATTTCCTACAAAACGGTAAAAATCAGGTCGGATTTGTTTGTTAGACTTGACGTCGGCCCTAACTTCGTTAGACTTGCTTTACGTCAAGAATGCCCGTTATTTTCGGGCGAAACCCCGAACGTTCAGGAAGGTTCCCATGACTCTGCCCGACATCGTTTTCGTTCCCTATCGCCAGCCCGACGAACCGCCCCGCCGCGCCGGAATCGCGCCCGTGGCTTTCGACCTTTCAGGCTATTCAGACCATGAAATCCAGTTGTTAGGGCATCTTGTCGCCGCCGCCGAAACCATGAACGCCGTATTTCGCGAGCAAGTGACGTCGGTCACCTGCGAGTTGGCAGGACTGTTGGATCGCCTGGTGGAAGCTGCCACCGGGAAGCTGAAAGAGGATCTCTCCAACTACCGGACCCTGCTGCATCTGCAAAACGGACCGTGGTCGTTTTTACCGCGCAAAAACCATATTTTGTCGAGCAATCGCGAGCAGGTCGCCGAACTGGCGGAACAGATCGGATTCAAGGAAACGTTTCAGCATGTGCAAACCTACCTTTTCGATTTCGTTCCCTTGCCCGACAAAGCCAATTTCTACCCCGAAGATCTGACCGAAGACGAACTGGCCTCTCTGGGCGAAACCGGTCGGCAGGTCAACACGATGATCTATCGTAAAAACGACGGAACGTTGGGCGTGCAAACCAACGAGGAAATGTTCCGCGATGCCTGCCAAGAGGCAATCGGTCACCTGAGAAAAGCCCGTGCGTTGAGCGACAACATAAGTTTCCAAATCTATCTTGACGCCAAAATCGAGGAACTGAACACCGGCAGCGAAGAAGCCCGCCGTCTGGCGGATTATCACTGGGTTCGCCACAACAGCCCCTTCGACATCATCCTTTCGACCGCCATCGAGGTCTATCTGGACAACTGGAAGAATTTCAAGGGTGCGGCCAGCGGTAACGTCACCGTGATCAACCGCGATGCCGAAGTCTTGTTGCAGAAAATCGTGGCTCAGGTGCCCTCTCTGGAGGCGAACGCGCCTTGGGACTGGCGGAGGGAAGAGATCGATCCCGAAGCGCTGCCCCGGCTGAAATTCGTGGATGTCGCCTGCTGGACCGGCGATTACGTCACCGGTCCGATGACCACCATTGCCCAGTCCCTGCCCAACGACGAATGGGTCGGAAAAAATGTAGGGACCGTCAATATGGTCTATGGCAACACGGGACGCGCCGTGCATTCGATCAGCGGGACGATGATCGCTAACGAGTTTCTACCGAAATCAGCGGTCGAGGCGCTGGGCGAAAAGATCTTCGATGCCGGGCAGTTGCACTCGGCGCTGCACGAAATCGGCCATACCACCGGGCGTCAAGACCCGGACCACCCCGGCGAGCCTCGTGACTATCTCGAAGCCGAATACAGCGCTCTCGAAGAAACCCGCGCCGAACTGTTCGGCATGTGGGCGGCGGAGCGCATCGGAGAAGCCGGAATCGTGGAACCCGCCATGGTGCAGGCGTCCCATTACAGCATGCTGCTTTCGATGATCACTTCCCTGAAATTCGAGCCGAATCAGGCACATACGCAGGCTCGGACGATGATGTGGCACTACTTCGACGAACGGGGGGCTATTACTCGGCAGGAAGAAGACGGACGCATCCGTTTCGGGCTGGATTTCGACAAACTCGGCCAAGTGATCGAAGACATGCTGCGCACGGTGGCGAATATCAAGGCTGCCGGTGACAAAGCCGCCGCCATGGCCTTGAAAGAGAAGTACTGCTATACAGACCCGCTGAAACCCGAAATCGAGGAACGCACCAAACAGGCACCTCTGGGACGAGGGTTGATCTTCCCCGAATTCGTAAAGGAAAACGACCGCTACACGGGAGAACTTCGCTATCCGGCGTTCATCGACCAGCAGAAATTCATGGTCTGTCGCTATCCCGGATGATGGAAGGCAGCGAATGGTTTCCGACACTTTGAGTTTAGATGGAGCAGGATTGTATCCTGCTCCTCACGTTTGTGCTTATACCATTTCACTATCAAGTATCGAAAATATCTCACGTAGGTCGGGCAAATTTCTTGCCCGACAATGCCAAGGTGTCGGGCTAAAAATTAGCCCAGATCTACTACTGCTTACCAAAAGGAATTGTCGGACAGAAAATCTGTCCGACCTACCCGGCTAAATCGAAAAGGTCAAAGAAAAACGGGTGCAGAGCAGGTGTCCAACGGTCCCTACTATGGGGCAGGGTTGATATGATTATGCTAATGACTCCTTGGATGGTGTTTTCGGCACCCACGTGGAGTCATTGGGGACGGTTATCATCAATCTAACAAGGTCATTCCTTCTCATTGCAAATTCTTTTATACTTAGGAATTTGATATGATTCATATTTACCATAATCTGATAATAATTTTTTATTGCCAGTTTTTTCAAGAAGAGGTTTTGCTTTATTTAGTAACTGACTAGCAGTTTCAAAATCACAATAGGTTATGTATCGATAGATAATATCACCAAATACTCCTAAATAACAATCAATTGGATCATTGCAAACGGTGTTCGGTGATACAGCATCATGACAAGGCTGAAAATAGGTTTCAGCATGTTCAAAATTTTTTATCAAATGATCTTTTACTGATTCTATCAATTCTCTCCATTCCCTACTTTTCCGTAAAATCTTTTTTGCATTATAAAAGTATAAAACTCTCAAATCAAAACAATCACGAATTTCGTTACCCTTTCTCCCCTTTAGTAGTAGGTCGGACAGATTTTCTGTCCGACACAAGCAAGATATCATTCTCCTGCAACATCTTCATCACCTGGCATTCTCTCCGTATCGTAATATCCCATTCGTAAATACTTATGAAAGGTTGACCACTTCCAACCCTCCACCATCTCAACTAAACCATGTTTTACAGGATTGAAATGGACATAATCGAAATGCCGAATTAAATCATTTTCATCTTTTATTGCATGTTCCCAAAACCTGTGCTGCCAGAATCCGGCTTCACGATTTTTCAGCTGCTTCAATGTTCTGTCTGAACGTGTGCCAAACCTGTCTTTTAACTGATATGAAACATTGCGTTTAATCAAGCTCCAGCGCATTGAAAAATCTGCATCACCTGCCGGTAATGTCCAGATGCAATGCAAATGATCAGGTAATAAAACCCATGCAATGATATCAAAGGGATGCCTGGAACGCACATCACTTATCGCAGTTCGCAAAGCCAATCGCGATTCCGGTTTGCAAAGCAATTTTCGCCGTTTGTTGGTTACAACCGTAAAAAAGTATGTACCACCTTCAATATAAAGTCGTCTCAGATCTTTCATGGATAAATTGTATCATCTGTTGGCTCTGCTTACCAAAAGGAATTGTCGGACAGAAAATCTGTCCGACCCAGGCAATTGACAAACCCCACTTTGAACAATTTCTTCCGTCTGTAACTTATTGAAATTATTGAAGCTCAAAAACGACAAAAAACCTTTGTCAGCAAGCTGTGTCGGACAGAAAATCTGTCCGACCTACCCGGCTACCCGGCTACCCGGCTACCCGGCTACTACAACGTAATTATCCAGACAGGCAATCAGGACTTGCTAATAGGACCAGCCTAGGTCGAGAGAAACTTTGAGTCCACGATGGTATTCGTTTGTGGTTTTCGAACCTTGAACGTATCGTACGGGTGGGTCAATCAGGTTTTTCAACTTCAATTTCAGCGAAAATCCTGCCGGGAGTTTTTGCATAGCCACGAAATCCAGTTGGTGAAACGGTTGCTCGATGACATCCGGCGCTCCCTGTGCTCCCACTTCCACGATTCGCGGACCGAATACGTTGTACACGAGGGTCAGACTCGTTCCCCAGTCCTCGTTATCGTATCCGAGTTGTGCATTGACGACATAGGGCGACTGTCCCTGCAAGGGTCGGTTGTTGGATGTCTGGATGCCGCTGTCCTCGGCCAGACGAATGCGAGATTGGATGTAAGCGATGTTTCCCGAAAGCGATAGATCTTTCAATACATCTGCAAAGAAGCTGAAATTCTTGCGGAATTCCAACTCTGCTCCCAGATTTTGCGCCCCTTTCGCATTGGCATACGTAACGGATTGCTGAGCGCTGGGTACCACGACCGTTTCAATGGGTTTTGAAAAATCCTTGTAAAACAGAGCCAGTGAAACGTTTTCGAGCGTCGAGAAATAGTATTCGTATCTAAGATCGAGATTGTGGATTTTGGTGCGTTCCAGATCGGGATTGCCGAAAATTTGCCGTCCACCGGTCACGTCGTTGAACGTGGCAGGGGATAATTCACGAAAATCCGGTCTGGAAACCGTCATGCCGTACCCGGCACGAAGCTGCATATCATCGGTGCATTTCCAGGTCAGCGTTGCAGCGGGCAAGACGTCCGTGGTACGCACGTTTGCCTCGACGGGTGCGTTGTCGGGATTGAAAAGCTCGTACGTTGTGACGCTTTGGGACGAATGCTCGACCCGAAACCCCACCATGAGAAGCAGAGAAGCGAGTAACGGTAGATCCGTTTTCAGATATCCTGCGAAAAGCTGCCCGTCCGCCTTGTAATTGTCGGTCTGGCGCGTGGTTTCCTGGAACTGGAAGCCGTCCGATCCGATGTTTTCCGGTGAAAAAATCTCTTCCGGCGATTGGGAAATGATCTCGACGTCGGTACTGAGTTCGCCTTTATGTTCGAACTTGAAACGTCTGGTATCGACATGACGGGAGCGCCAGACGAGGTTCACCCCCGCTTCCGCCGAGGCTTCGAGATCCAGCCAGATGGGATAAGGAATGGAGAATGTGAATCCGGCGTCGTGGTTGTGGTCCACGAGGTCGCTGAAAAGGCGCTGGTTGCCTTCCGGTCGGTCGGAAAGCATCCAGAGGTCCGGTTGGCCGGATTCCTGGTCGAAACGCAATTCCCGGCGATCCGGTTCATAGCGCGAGGCGCGGGAATACGCATAATGCCAACCAAGATTCAGGTTCTGCGCTTGCTCGAAAGTGTGAGATCCCGTAAGTTGCTGAACGATCAGCATTCGCTCGATCCAGCGCAGGCGCGTGACGCGAATGTTGGTGTCTACATCACGATTGTAGCCGGAATAGACCCGAGCTTCGTCATCGGTGGTACGAATCAATAGAGTTGTTGATTTCAGCGTATGTTTTTCGGCAATTTCGGTGCTGAGATCCAAAATCGCACCGAGGGTTATATTATTTTCCAACGATTCGAAATCGTAGGCGTGTTTGAGTTCCAAAGCGTCATCACTGCCAACGATATAGTAATTTCGATGGCTTTTTTGAAGATCCCAGGAATTTCCATAGCTTGCGGCGAACAAGAACCCCATCGGTGTTTGTCCCACCTGATAACTGTCCCCCACGGTCATCGATAAACCGACATCCGGGGGTACGGTTTTTCGGTGGGGCGACCAGACGTTGGACAGACTTTCTCCAAAGGTTTCCAACTCTTCCGCACTAAATCCTCGGTCCGAGAACCGGTCGCTTTCGAGAAGCTGTTCGGAGTTGCTGGCTTGACGCACTTTGTCCGGTAGGGCGCGGGTGCCGTCGTCGATTCCCAGAAAATCCAGCTTCCCACCGGAATAGGTCAAACCTTTACGAAACGTTGTATCCGTCTTGAAACCAGTGGACAGGCTTGTATTCAACGTAAAGCTCTCGGGGCGACCGCGTGTTTTCAGAAGGATTGTCCCTCCACCGAATCCTCCGGGAAGGTCCGGCGAGTATGTTTTTTGAATCACTACGCTTTCCAGGATTCCCACCGGAAACATATCCAACGGCACCACACGGCGTTCGGGTTCGGGACTGGGGAGCGTCGCACCGTTGAGCAACGTGCTCGAATAGCGTTCTCCCATACCGCGTACATACACATACTTTCCCCCGACTACCGTAAGTCCCGTGACCCGTTTCAAGGCTCCGGCGGCGGAACTGTCCCCGGTCTTGGCGATCTGTTCGGCACCGATGACATCGGCCACGGCGCTGGACTCGCGACGCTGGGACAACATCGAGGCTACACCACCTTCGATATGAGGAGCCGTGACCGTGTAATCGGCCAAGGTGACGGAGGAAGGTGTCAGCTCGATTTCGACCGCTGTGGTTTGCTCCGTCGTCACCGTAATACCATCGATGGATTGAGTGGAAAAATCCGGGTGAATCACCGAAAGCGTGTACGTTCCTGCGGGAATTTCCAACAAAAACCGACCTTTGACGTCGCTACGTGCTTCGAAACCGTATCCTTTGACGAAAATCCGTGCGTTAGCGACGGATTCTCCGCTATCCAGGCTTTTGAGAAGGCCGGAAATCGTCCCGGTGGGGGCATTCGGATCGGCAGTTGGAGCGGCCACCGCGTCGTTCAAGGCGTGAGCGGCTACTTCGATATCCCAGGTGGGTGCTTTGGTGGGCGACAGCGTGACAAGTACCTCGGTAACTTCTTTCGCAACGATATGCACATCTTCGATGCGGGCAGGACGAAATCCCGGAGAACTGACATGCACGATGTAGCGTCCCGGCGCAAGGCGTAAACGAGCCGCACCATGGACGTTGGTTACGGTTGAATCGATGGTTTCGACAAAGACTTCGGCCCCTTCCATCGGAGTGTCCCGTGTTTCGGAAAACACATAGCAGGTAACTGCGCCTTGTTCCGCTCGAACCTCGGAAACCGCAGAGATAAGCACGAAAACAAAACACGAAATGGAGATCATCCAACGCGGCATCAGTAGCACTCCCAGCGGTCCGATTTGCAGGACTCCATAGCCAAACGCAGTTTATTGGCGTTCTGAAACAGGTCGGAACGTGTCAGATGTTTCAAGTGGGTTTCACATCGCGCAAAATCGCGACTTTTGAACAAGGCATAGGCCAGCGCGTAACGGATTTCCTCGTCCTCAAGCAATCCCAAGCGTGACAGCCGCGATTCCAGCGCAGCAGCCATTTCGAAGCGTTCGACCTGCAACAGCAATCCCAACCGCTGACGAATTTTCTTTTTCTGGTCGTCGATTCGCGAGTTCCAGTACAACGCTCGGCGAATTCGTCCAGCTTGTCGATACAATTCGGCTGTTTCGAAGGCAAACGCGGGTTCGGTCCGGGCGACCTCTTCGAAAATCGCCGCTGCCGCCAGTGGTTTTCCATCCTCATGCCAGGCGTGGGCTAGGGCTTTTGCCATATCTGCGTGATCAGGGAAACGAAGGCGTAGAGTTTCGAGCAACTCGATGGCTCGTCGAGGCTCACCGCTTCGGATCAATGCCTCTGCCACAGCAAGACCGTCCTCGGGTTTGGCGTTTTCGGGAGACAGCAGCGTTTGAGCCAGATGTACCGCTTCTTGAAACAATTTGAGTTCGACGAGCGTAAACACCTGTCGCCGTTGCAGTGCCGGATGTTGGGGAAAACGCTGCAAGCCTTCCTCCAACGCGCTCCATGCCTGCTCATAGCGTTTCAGGTTCCAGTGACATTGCGCCCGCAAGATGTACGATTCCGGCACCCTGCGACCTTCTTCCTCGGCGGCGTCCAAAGCGTCGAGGGCTTTTTGCCACAGTTCCAGACCAAAATAGGCTTGAGCGAGATAGACATGCACAATAGGTGCATCCTGCCCTTTTTCAATCGCTGTATTCAAGGCGCTTGCACAGTCCCTAAAAAGCCCCCGATGAAGCAAGACAAGCCCCCGTAAGGTGTAGTAGCGTGGTTGATCGGTGGTTTCGTCGGTAGGGTCCACGTTTTCAAGTACTTTTTCCGCCCGGTCGTAATGGCCATCGCGGATCATCAACGCTGCCAGGGCGAGATGGTCGAGGTCATCCTCCTCGGTTTCCTTTGCAGCGTGGAGCGGTAGCGCGTACATGACCATCACAAAAAAACTCACTAGGATGCAATCTCGGAAAAACATCGAAAATTTCAGTTCATTTCGTTTCATTGCAAGTCGAATCGCACCGTCAGGCGCGCCCATAGCTTGACCGCTCGCCCCTCGTAGGTGGCGGGATCGAATTCCCAACTTGTCACGGCACGGCTCGCGGCCTCATCGAAAACGCCCGGCGGTTCGGATTCGAGCACCTTGACGCGTTCGACCGAGCCGTTGGCGTCGATCAGTAGATTGAGCGTGACGTATCCCGTAATTCCCTCGGCGCGTGCCCGCTTCGGGTACTCGACACCTCCACGTTTACGAGGCTGCGGTGCTGTGTCCACGCTATCTTCGGTCATGACCGTATTTTCCAGATTACCGAGCACGGAATCGTTTACCGACAAAATGCTGCTTGCATCGAAAGCAGGCAAACCGAAATCCAACCCTGCAAGCTCCGCTCCGAGCCGTGGCGCAGCTGGCCGTGGCGCTTGACGACTACGGCGTTTTCGCTTTTGAACCTTCTTTTCGCGTTTTGGCGGCTTTTTTTTCGGTTTGGGACGTTCTACCTCGAAAGCACTGCGCACTTCATTCCCGCTAAAGTCAGGCTTTTCGATGTACTCGTTCATGATGAACAACAACGCAAACATCAACGATGATCCGCCAATCATCCAGACAACAGCAATCAGAGTACGGCGAAGAGTTGGCGACATCAGCCCGCTTCCTTTTCGGTGGCGACGCCTACGCTTTCCGCTCCGCCCAATCGGCATTGGTCCACGACATCCACGAGTTTTTCGGCATCCACCCTGCGATCGGTAATGACGAGTACGGTTTTGTTTACTCCCGCACGAACGAAATCCCTCACTCGGCTTTGCAGCATCCATGAACGCACCGGCTGACCGTCCACGAAAATATCTCCTGTACGATCCAGGTGAACGCGCAACGCCTTGGTTCCGGCTCGTACGCTCGACGCAGCACCGGGACGCTCGATATCGATTTTCATGTCTTTGACGAATGTCGTGCTGACCATGAAAAAGATCAGTAAAATAAACACCATGTCGATCAGAGGACTGATGTCGATGTTCTGGTCCTCTTCCCGGCGGTCACGGAATTTCATGCTGCCTCCTCGTGGATATCGCCGCAAAGAATGTCCTTGATCTGCTCCAGTTCGCGTTCGAAATTGGCTTGGCGTCGGTCGAGGATTCTTCCGACTACTCGCCCCGGTACGGCAACGGCAAGACCCATTTGCGTGGAGAACAGCGCCTGTCCGATTCCTCCGGCGATACCGCCCGATTGCGAAAACAGCGACATGTCGCCCAGCGAATCGAAGGTTTCGATCATGCCGGTAACGGTTCCCAGCAATCCGGCCAGGGGAGCCACAATGACGATGGCACGAACCAGCATCGCATAGCGACCGATGTCGCGCTGGATCCAGGCAAAGGCGTCGTCCAGATAGAAACGAAGATCGCTCGAATGCTTTTGGGCTAAGGTCAAACCCGATGCAACCGCACCATCGATGACACCACGCGGTTTCCGTGGGTATCCTTGGGAATATCGCTCCACCAGGATGCGCACGCTACGTCGGTTGCCACGTTTCAAGGTTGCAAAGCGCCAACCCAACGCAAACCATAAAACCAGCGTTGCGACAATCAGTGGAGGCATAACAAAGCCCCCTTTGGAAAAGTATTCGACGAAAACCTGCACGAAATCCGGCATTTACGCCCCCGACCTTACTGTTTCGGAATCCCGTGCACCTCGCTTTTCGGTGCGTGACAGATACATGTTGGTAATCAACAGCGCGGCGTGTTCCATGCCGGTTTTGATTCGGTTGGCCCATCCGGTCAACAGGTTTCCGAAAAGCAGGGTTGGAATCGCCACGATCAGTCCCAATTCGGTCGTTACCAAAGCTTCCGAAATTCCACCGGAAAGCAATTTAGGATCTCCCGTGCCGAATTCGGTAATGACATCGAAGGTCGAAATCATCCCCGTAACCGTCCCCAAAAGTCCCATCAACGGTGCTACGGCTGCCAGCACGAGAATCACTGCGCCGAAGCGTTCCAAATGCGGAGTTTCGTGCAGAATCGCCTCGCTGACGCGATCTTCGAGCTTTTCGCGGTCTTCATGCAGGTTTTTTACGGTTGCAATCAAGACGCGGGCTGTGGCACCCGAACTTTCCTTCAGGATTTTCAACGCTTCGTCTCGCCAGCCCTGTTCGATCAAAGGCACCAGATAGCGGACGAGATCATCCGTACGGGTCGAGGAACGCAGCAGGAACCATGTGCGCAAAAGGATCATCAACAGCGCCGCCAACCCCATGCCAACGATGATCCAAGCAATGGCTCCGCCGGATTCAATGACTTCCTTAACCGTTTTATCCACCTTTTTCTCAATGGCCTTTTCGGCGTTTTCGTAGAGGAAAATATCCAATAATTTCGTAGGATTCCCAATAGCAAGAGCCTTGGCCGTTGCGAGGCTGCCAGTCTCCCAGACTTTCAATTTTCCTCCACCCGCCGGTGCCAGCGCTCCGCCGCCTTGGGGACTGATTCCGTACGAAGCGACGTTGCCGATACGAATGCGTTCACCTGACACTTGCGTACCGTTGGAGAGATAAAACGTTCCCTTTTCCTTACGGACCCTTCGAAGATTCATCAACAACTTGGCGGACTTTTCAAACGTTCGTTCCAGCGCTTCAGGGGAGTCATTTTCGGAAGGTTCCGGCAGCGTGATGTCGTATCCGTCCAAGGTCGCCTTCGCCTGCATCAGCGTCCCTTCCAATGTTTCCAAAGCTTCGTTTCTCGTTTCTCCCTGACGTTCGATATCGATTATGCGCTCGTTCAGATCATCCGCACGCGCAGAAAGACCCAGCAAGGCATTTTGAAGACGAACGATGTCCGCTTCTGCTTTACGAATGGTGCTTTTCGATTCGCTTTGTACGGTTTTAAGACGTTTTTGCAGGTTTTCCCTTTCAGCTTCGAGAAAAGCGAATTCCTTTTTATAGGCTCGGCTTAAACTGGAGTCTTTCGCCCAAAGGTCGGTCAAAGAGAAAACCGACAGCACAAGAAAAATGGACAAGACTATTCGCACGGTTCGATGTTTCACGGTGCCACCTCCACCGTTTTCGGCAGGGCGTTGGGCAATCGAAAATACCCTTGGCGGATCTGCTTTTTCAGAGAGTCGAAAAACGAACGAACCCTGTCTATGTTTTCCGGATCGTCAAATAACGAATAGGTCCATTTCCGGTTTTGTTTCACAGCCATACCGATCCGTTCATCGGCGGTTTTGAAAAACAACATCACCATGCCGACGCGAGCCACATCGGCCAGCACATCCTGACCATCCAACGTGATGGTTTGCCTGTACAACCCGCATTCTCGGGTCAGGCGCAGTTCGTCCTCGACGAAAGCCCAGAGACGAGCCAGTGCCTTGCTGGGAGCCATTGTCCCGGCTGAAAGCTTGGCTTGCAGATCGTCCAGTTCGTGCAGGCGTTCCCGACGCTGGAAAGGCATTCCACCGTTGACGACCTCCTTCAATCGATCGATGGCTTGAAACACTACGGGTGCAAGTCGTTCGCCCATCTCCTCGGTCGAAGCAAGCCGTTCCCGCTGGGATTTCATCGTTTGATCCAATTGCTTGATCCGTAATTTCTCGCGTTGGATTCGGCTTTCCAGATCGGCTTTCTGGCGAGCGAGGGAACGTAGACGGTCGCTCGTCCGGCTTTTATTTTCGTCGAGTTTTGCCGAAAGGGTTTCGACTTCATCTCGTAGTGCGATGAGTTTTATAGCCATATCGGTGAACTCGTCGGCGAAAACCAACGAGGGCAAGATAAAAAAACTCAGGAAAAACAATATGTTTGACACCACCCTTTTTCTCGGGAATTGCCAAAATCCGAAAAGAAATGTTCGCATGGTTCGATTGGCTTTTTAAAAAGGAATAAAATGGAGCGGAATGCTCCATTTTATTCCGATAAAATATTTGATTGGCTGATTAGTTGGCAGCGTGAGTGGGCCAGCCTTCGGTCCAGTCGCTTTGGGGATCGACACCGCCAAGGTAGTCCACCTGATCGAAGAAATCGTCCGCCGGGAAAGTTGCACCGCTCAGGGCAGGAGAACCGTCCGCCGGTGCGAAGTTCGGGGCCACTTCGTCGTACGGAGTGGTCAACATGGGATCGGTGGCCTGGTTGCCTGTCTGACCGGTGAACCAATTTTCCAGGCTCCAGGGATCGTCGATTTTATTTTCGTCTTCGTCTTCTTCGTCGTTCATTTCATAGTTTGTGGCACAGGAAATGATACTGGATTCCATGGTGACATCGCCCGTCAAGCTGTCGGGAGCGCCGGAAATCGTGAAGGTTTCCTCGTGGTCGATGTCCAGGCAGGCATCGTTGAATCCGGTAACGATGAAGTTGTACAGATTCGCGGCGGTGCCTTCGCGAAGCAGCACGCCGAGATCGGACGCCTCGCTATCGGGAGAACCGACGATAGTGAAGTTGGCGAGTGTAGGATGGGATCGTGGCGTGGCGGCGTTGTCTTCGCCGTTGTTATCGGCTTCGATACCCTGGTCTCCTGCTCCATCGTACTGTTGCAGCAGAACGAACTGGGCTTTTCCGATCCATCCGTCGGTCCAGTCGAAACAATCGTCCGCAGCGCCCGTTACGAGAATGTACTTGGCTTCAGCCGTGCCACCGAAGAATTCCACACCATCGTCTTTGTTCATGTGGACCTGGATGTATTCGACGGTCGTGCCTCGTCCCACACCCTGGAAAGCGATACCGTTGAGCTCGTTGTCCGGGCTGAGAATGTGTCCGGCGAATTCCACGCGAACGTAACGCAGTACGCCGCTGTTGTCGTCGGGATTGGAGCCGCCGTAGTATCCCGTACCGCCTTCGCCCAAAGCTTCGCACGCACCGTCGGTCGAATCTTCTTCTTCACAGCCGTTGATGGGCGCGCGTCCGTTGATGATCAGCCCGCCCCAGTCGCCACGAGCGCGGGAGCCGTCCTGCTGGGCGCTGGTAAACACGATGGGAGCATCAGCGGTTCCCTCGGCCATCAGTTTGCTTCCCCGGCGAATGACCAGCATTCCGATGGTGCTGGCTTCCCCGTAGACCGTCGTACCGGGTTGAATGGTGAGAATGGTTTCGTCAATATCGTTGCCGATAAAAACACCGCCGCGAAGCACCCATTGCTTGTCCGGGGTCAAGGTCATGTTTTCGGTAATCGTTCCGGAAAGATAGCAGACATTCCCCTCACAGTCGCCACTGTTCCCCGTCCCTCCGGTTTCGTCATCATCCCCACCACAGGCCGTGACGAATAGGAGTGAAAAAACGAGAATAGATAACAAAAAATACGATTTTCGAATCATCATTGCATTTCTCCTCATAAAAAGATGCCTTTGCATGTTTTCTCCTGCCTCCCCAATTCGAATGTGTTTGACTTGTCGCTTTCGTGAATGGGGTTAGTATTCACGATGTCTCTTCAATCATGAAAAGTGATCTGCAATGTGAATGCGGAACGTTAAAGGATCGTGCGGGAATTGTGAAAATTAGACTAAGCAGATGATTTAATGATTTCCAAACAAACAGTTATTTCCTGCTGATTGAAACAGGCAATAGCTCTTGAAATATTGAATCCACTTACAAATTCCACTCGACATGGTCTCCAGGCAGCTGGAACCGAGTATAGCCCGGTCCCGGAGTAATCCGTGCGGGATGGGAACGAGATAATGCGACAACTGAGTCAATGATTTGAAGATTGATTTCGGTATGGAACATATATATGTTCTATGTTTTTTTGAGGCAAACGCGGCGTTCCTCCGCATTGGGTTTCTTGCAAACAGGGTGAAACACGACTATTCCGACTATGGCAACTCAACCAGGTTCAAGCGATAACTGGAACCCGTGTAGTAATCGGTGCTGACCTCGAAGGGGAATTGGTACAACATAAAGGATCGTGTGCCCATTTCCACTGCATTCCAGTTGAAATGCGTATAGTTAGAGTTTCCGATATACCGCAGTTCAGAGCCGTCGAGCTTGGCGGCGCTGAAATTCGAATCCAAACCGGTGGCATCTTTCCACTCGAAATAAATGTGGGTCATGTTTGATGTGACGTGGTAGTCCTGCACATCCTGCCCCAAAACGTTGACTTCCGAGCCGTCGATAGCAGCGCTTAGCAGGGTGATGTTGTCTTCGGTTCCGGTTTCAATTACAAAGCGAGGCGTATCCGCTTCTACAATAAAATGGTTCGTCACGTTTTCCGCAATTGTGGCGGCTGTTCCACCCTCGATGGGAATTGAGTGCAGCGAAAAGGTATTGGATTCGGAGTCCCTGACCCGGTAAAACACCCTCTGGCTGGCTTCATGGATTTCGAAGTCGTACGGATTGCTGCTCAAAGTAGTTAGGGTTGCGTCACTCAATTTAGCTGAAACAAGGAACTGACCGGAATCGGTTTCATGGATACAGACTACGTAGGACCAATCCGAGTTGACGGCAATTGCTTTGAAGTTTGTTCCGAGCAAGGTCGGCGTGCCGCCCGTACTGGAAACGATGTATAATGAGAATTCGCCTAACCCTGATACGGAATAATACAAAAGTTGACTCCCATCGGGGGAGAAAATGCAACCGCCTGACTGGTAGTCCGATGCAAATATTTCCTCGCCGGTCAGAGTAAGCGCCGTATGAAAGTTGTAACCTGTATTGTAACCGATCATTGTCTGGTCGGGGCTTACAGCATGGCTATTGACGGATCCAGCGCTATTGATAAGGACATCTTCCGTATCTACGCAAGGGACGGAGATAACGCTATTGTTGGTTGCGGTGTAAAGGTCGCAGCCCGAACCGACAAATTTAGTGCCATTCGATCCATAGTACGCCATTTTGGCTGCGCCGCCTTCAAAAGGTACAAGATAACCATTGAACAAAATATGGCTGCCATCCGGTGAAAAGGTGTAAGAAATACTTGGAGAAATATCATTTTCGATGATCGGGGTGGCAATCCCCCCTTCGACCGGTACACGATAGTAGTTGTCACCAGAAATATAGTAAATGACCTGCTCGGAATCGCTAGTGAACTGAACATAATCGATGGAACTGCTGGTAAATGAATCATTTGCTCCTAACTCTACTTCAGCACCTCCCGCAACGGGACAAGACATCAATTTGTTCCCCGAATCCTCAGCAGAATAAACCACGTATTCGCTGTTCGGACTGATAGCCACATCGCCATATCGTAAAAACAGAGATGACAGAGTGGTAATACTTCCTCCTGATACTGGCATTGATTGCAAAATGTTTTGGTTGTCCCAGAATAGAACCCACTGGGAATCCGGTGTAATCCGACTTTCACAATAGTAACGGTTGCAATCTGCCATTTCAATTGGATCGCCACCACTGATGGACCATTTGCATAGTTTGTTGATACTGCTGTAACAATTCCCAATGATCCATTGTGAATCGGAAGTGATGGTTTGATCATCAGGGAACTGTCTGATATTTGTAAGCTCCGTGGCCGAGCCGCCGGAAATGGGAATGCTATATGCATTGGAACTGCTATCTGTACTTCTATAAATGACGGTTTGACTGTCCGGGCTGATTTGATATTTGTATACAAGATCTGATAAAAATACCGCGCTCCCACCGGATACAGGCTGGGCATAGAGACTTTTGGAGTCCAGACTGTTTGTTAGATACACGAGCGTATCCCCATCTTTGCTGAAAGAATATGATGTAATTTCTTCTGGTAGGTCGATCGAATTCATTGTATTCAGGTCGTACAGGGCCAAAGATTGAGAATTTTGATAAGTAACCAATGCCGTCCTGGATGAGTTTAGTTTGTAATGCTCAGCAGAATATTCACATACGATTTCCTGTTGCGTGTTGGTGGAAAAATCCGTCAGATAAGAGCAATCATTACTGTCTCGCCATAACATGCGGCTTCCGTCATTGATAAATATCGCATGACTGATTGAAAGGTCGCTCTGGTATACCCATTGTTTGCCGTTTCCAGTGACGGGTGTACTTGAAAGGTTGTATTTACTGTTAAAACGGTTCGACGTGTGCATATACAGAACACGATCGAGATTGGGAAGGTATTCGAACGGGAAGTCATCGTAACTCGAATAGGGACTTCTAAATCCCAGCAGGGCTTGTCCGCTGCCATCGATTGCTGCACTGCTTAAGGTGTAGTCGCTGTGGGTCATGATCACGCGGTTCCAGTTGTCCACCGCTTCATAATCAATAATGTAGCGTCCCATTTCATAACTGGTGGCTGTCGTCAACGAAACCGAGCGCAATGTACTTGTATGATCTTCTGCAAGTATGTAATCCCAATCGGAGTCAAGCTGATAATTCTTTACGTCCTCGGCCAGTTTCAACGGCAATCCACCCGTTGTCGCAATGACGTAAAGCTCGGATTCTTCTGTCAAATAGAGCACTTTCGACCAGTCCGAGTTGATGTCGTAGGCCTGAACGTCTGAGGCCAGGAGGGTTTCGCCGCTACCGTCAAGAGCCATTATGGTGAGATCATCGTTTTCATTTTGGATCAGGATGTGACTTGAATCGTCTTGTATCTCGTAGGATTCGTTTGGAAACAACGCTTCCAAGGAAGAGTACCAGCTCAACTCCACGGGCGTTCCGCCCAGAGTGGAAACAGCGTACAAATATTCGTCTTCGCTGTGGTAAATGACGCTGCCGCCGTCAGGAGCAAGAGTGAAGCTAATAGCGCCATCCGCAAGCCAGGTGAGTGTGGCGCTATCCACGTTGAGGGCGTAAAGGGTGTCGCCGTTGAGGAAAACGGCGAGGCTGGTATCCGGATAGGTCTGGACTGTTGATATTGAATCGCCTGATGGCCCGAAATCGGCCAGATTCTGCCCGTAAAACAGCACCAGTTCCGGCAAGGTCGAATCCGGAATGCCTGCAAAAAGACGATAATCGTACAATGTTGCGCCCATATCGTAGCCGCTTTCATCCGGTGCGCTGAAAGCGATTTCGTAGGAGCCTTGCACGATTTGAGTCAGGTTGAATTCTCCATCGTTATTTGTCGTGGTACTGTTGTTTGTACCCAGAAGTTCCACAACGATCCCGCTGTTGTCGTCTTCGCCGACCATCTTGATCGTACCACTGATCGAAGTGTATTGCGGGGTGGCGATGTCGTCGAGTTCGAGCGCGATTGCCGAAGCGTTGGTGACTTGGCCGGCTAGAACCTCCACGTTTTCCCTACATTCCATCACATAGCCATCATAACGGGCGCAAAGGGTGTATTGCCCCACCGGAATACGGCTTAATAGGTAGTCGCCACTGTCGTTAGTGTAGCCGCCATACGAATATCCGGCCAAAAAAACTTCGATTCCGAGATTGCCGCTCGTCGCAGAATTCAGGGAGGCCGTTCCGTCTATATCGCCCGTCGGAGTCAGTTCCAGGTCATCTGCCCGGGTATTTTTACCTACATCTACCACCACATCGGTTTCCACGGTTAGCTCCACGGTGTAATCACCCCACTCGGCTATTAACCGATAGGTTCCGGCTTCCACATTTTCAAATACATAGACGCCACTGACTTCCGTGTCGGTCTGGGCGTAAACGGTATCGTCCAAAAGAAGCCATATGCCGATGCCACTATGATCGCTCTGGCCCACAAGATAGGCCGACCCCGTTACGCGTGACAGAGAAGCCGTATTGTCATTCTCTTCGGTTATATCGCTATCATCTTCGGTGGGATCATCATCATTTTCGACAATATCGTTGTCACCATCGGTCGAGTCGTCAACACCTTCGACTGCATCGTTGTCACCATCGACACCTGTCATATTGGAGGAGGAACATGCCGGTAAAAGTACTAAGAGAATCAGCATCACCAACAGGCTCAAAGTCGCAAATCGCATCACATGCTCCAAAAGGTAAGAAAAAGTAACAAAGTGACTTCCTGATAGTCTATTTTGAAAATGAAAGGTTTCAAAAAGTAACACGATCATAGTTGTCTTTTCAAGTATTTAATAGGTGTGATCAGAGCATAGGCTGACTCATCCCCATCAATTTTGAAGAAAGTAAGTAATCAGCGTCCTAACCACTCGGCATCCGTCGTTCGTATCAGAATCTGCCCGGACATCCCGGCGGCAAGGACTTCCCCAGTAGGTAAAAGGGCCAATTCAAGTACGTTCCCATCCGTTTCGAAATCCCAGATGTAAGGATATCGATCATTGTACCCAGGGTAGTAATGGGCCGATGTTGCGAAAATATGATCCAATTCCCCGGTCGTCGGATCGTATTCATACGGACCGGGAGCAACAATCCACCGGCCGTCCGGCATTTGGACGGCATCCTGGAGATTCACTGGACTACCGCTGTACTCGATCTGTGGAACGACCTCTTCGATGGATGTCTCCCCCTGGCCACTGATTTCTCGAACGCCCTCTTCATTGCAGAAGAACAGACGGTCGTCGTGCGTCCGGTACTGCCCATCTTCGGGAATTCCACATAGAGCTTGGCGGTGGCTCCTTGCAACAGGTAGAGTTGTGTGGAATCGGGTTCGTAGTAAACCATGTTGTTGACCTGAACATACGCCTGCCCGCCAGAGGAAAGCAAGCGTATCGGCTTGAATTTATTGGGAAACTGGATGCCCTTCACTTCTTCCCACACCAATGGTTCCGCTTGAGGATCAGAGGTATAGTACAATCGACTGTCCTCTCCGTATTCGTCGTAAATTCCCACTACGTAAAGGCCACCATCGTGAACGCGCAGGACGCTCCGGCCTTCGAGCCACTCGGAAGTAGGGCCTTGGATGCTCGACCATTCGTTGCCGATTCCATGGATCACTTCCGGTCGTTCGCCTACGACCCAGATTTCTTTTCCGTCGTCGTAAAGAGCCATAGCCCCTTCGGAATTGGGATAGGCTTCTTCCCATTCATGGCAATCGGTGCGCCGTATCACGGGGAGTCGAAAGCCTGTAACGTGCACCCGGAATCGGTCATCACAGGCGGTATGCACCGCCAACGAACGCACGTAGGCATGAGATTGGTAGCCCGGCAAGGCCAATAAGGGATGGCGATACACCAATTCCCAGCGGGTTTCCTGGGGATTGTACTTGAAGTGTCCAAACGCGCCAGGGGCATAGAGGCTATCCACGCCCAGACCATACATTTGGTATGCCGCCCAACCACCATAGCCGGTACAAGGCCAGGTAGGCTCTATGCCTTCGAAATCTTCCATTCCAGGTCGTTTGATGAAGAAAAGCGAAGCCCCATCGTTGTTGGGATTGTTGGGGTATATTTCCATTAAGCCGTATACGATTCCGGTGGACCAATCCTTCCAAGACATCGAAGGCTGATGATTTCCAATCTCACCGGAAGGTATATAGGAAACAATGCTCACTGGATCGCTCAGCACTCCTTCCACATGAAGATTGGGGCCTCCCGCATAGAATTCACAGGTTTCCGGTTGGATCGTGGCAGAATATAGTTCTGAAAAAAAGTTTTCGTACGGCCCCTGCCATACAACCTCCAGAGTATCCTCGTCTTCCGCCAATCTGAAGATTGTAGCCGTTAACTTTGGATAGCCGGGACGTTTCATGCTGCCGAAGAAATAGGTTCTTCCTCCGCATTCAAAGAGTCTGTCCGAAGAAGTATATGCCGTTTCTTCGGTAAAATCGGGCGTTTGAACCGTTTTGGCCTCATTTCCATCCCAGCGCGTGAAACTCTGAAATTGTCCTGTGCCAAAAGACCATACGGTTCCGTTGGAGTCCACATCGAGATAGTAGGCTATGTGTGGTCCACCGTTAAAATTTGCAAACTCCCATTGCCATTGACTGTCACCTTCCTGAAAACGAAAAAGTGCGTTTCCTCGTGGTGTGCCACCTGCAGCGTACCATTCTCCATGGTCGCCTTCTACAGCATGAAGAACCCATACATTTTCAGGAAAAAACGTCGTCGGTTCTTCTCCGGGTGGAATCAGTGTGATGTTTCCGCTCCCGCTAAAAACAACGGTTTCGTCGTAAGAATGCTCCACATGTGTCCAAGCTCCCTCCGGAAACATCCTGGGGAAATCAAGGATCCAACGGCTGAGCTTCCTTTCCGGCAGGGAGCATTCGAAGCCATTGGGATATATCTGAGGATCGCTTGCCAAGCAGATTTCCGAATCGGGTTCATCGTTGTCCAATTCTTCGATGTCGGATATCTCCTCATCTTCTTTTATGTATTCATCAGTCTCTTCGACCAATTCCGAGTCTTTGTCTACGATTGAGTCAAAGTCGTCATCGTCGAAGTTATCCACCTCTTCATCATTTGTATCCGTGATATCCACGGCATCGAAATCACCGATAGTTTGCGTCTGACCGCTATTGCCACATCCTCCCCCTGCCAGGAGTGGCAATGCAAGAAACAGTGCGGAGACCAATCTCCGCACTGCTATACCATTGAAAATGTCGTCTTTATTTTTCATGTTTTTTACGGCGACGTACAATTCGCCTGGGAAGTTGCAGGATTCCAAGTGCCTGTTATGCTGTTTGTCACATCTATTTTGGCTCCACAGGTTGCACTTTCACCTTTCCTTTCGCTACCAACAGCCAACCCGGTAGTGCCATCATTCGTAAGGAAGTTATAGGGAGCAGGGCAATTGTCCGTGCGTATAAGCGCCATATAATCGCTAAATTGATAGTAGAAGTCAGTTGGTTTCCCAAACGCGTAACAAACAGCAATAGGATTACAAACAGCACAATATGCGTTAGGTGATTCTCAGAATGCTTTACATCTGCATATTGAAAAGACTTGAAGGTGAATCAAATAGATGAAATACAACCTACATAAAAGTATACAAACGCAGAGAAAGATGTCAAGCACAAAGACAGGCTAACTCGATGTACAGTCTTTCAAATAGGTGCTTTTCGACCAAACCCTCAGCCACATTTTCGAAGACCGGTTCTATAACTTCCACCCTCGTGCTGTGCCCCCCTTAGTGTGGACCACCTGAAGCTCACGGTTGGTAAGCTGGTTTGCGGGTGATTGATCGATATCAATCCCGCGTTCGAATGTCTTCCTCGTACATGGAAAACATGATCACTTTCGGCGCGGGTTCCACCATCAGCAGTTGTTCGACAAGCTTCCAGACGTTTTCGTTCGCCTCGGCTCTCGTCCAGATTCTCAGGGTTTTTAAAAAGCAGCCAGCGCGTTTGTACTTGTAAAACGGGCTGCGTGATACGTTTTCCATGCGGCAGGCTTTCGAGACATTGCCGAGTTTTTCGGCGAGTTGTAGAAGGTTCAGGCGACTTTCAGGCGCGAAAAGGCAAGCCGCAGGGCTTTTTTACCTGGACCATCGCACGGTGGACGACAAGGCGAATACCGGGAGCAAGTTTCGGATGGTGGCAGGTGCGTGGATTGTCCCTTGTTGGCTTCCTGTACGCGCTCTCGGAATCACGTAAAGATCGTGATGCGACATGTCTGGGAGGATGCACGTGATCGGGTGCGAGAGCGTCGCCTGACAAACTGGAGAAAAGAAGTGTATCGGCTATAAAAATCCCCGACAACCTTCCCCCCGCCGCCGCCTTTCTTACAGCATACTTGCAGTGATGGTGCAGGAACCACAGTCGATGCTCATCAGGCGGTTCAGGGTGACGGTTCCCGTGCAGGAGTAGATCAGCATCATGGTGATATCATAGGTGTTATCGCCGGTCTGACTGAAACTTCCCGTCGCGATGGGCAGGTTCGGGCTTTCGATCGACCCTGCGCAATCCTCATCGGCCAGTAAGGTGAGGGTCGAGCCGGTCGTAATCCCCAGGCAGGTGGACAACACGATATCCCATTCGCCTTCCACTTCCGGGCACAGTCCGTTACCCAGAGGCTGGCAGACGCCATCGATACATTTCCAATCGTCGTTACATTGAAGGTCGAGGAAGCAGCTTTGCGGATTGGCGATTTCGCAGACGTTGTACAGACCGCTTTCATGTTCCCGGCAGGCTTTGCCATCGGGGCAGTCTTCGTCCACCAGACACTCATTGAGGGATTCGCAGGTTCCGTACCCCCCGAAAATCACGTTGCAGGTATAGCCTTCCGGGCAGGGATTGCTGTCCGAGCAGAACTCCGGCGAGGTATTGAAAGAGCATTCGTTCCATTGCTCGCCTTCGGAGCAGACTTCCCAAATCTGGCAATCGTCGTTGGTGGCGCATTCGTTAGCGTATTCGCAGGTATTGCGCGGTTCCTGAACGACGCAGCGGAAGCCGTAGTCACAGTCCGAATCGGTCTGACAGGGGAATTCCTCGACACATTCGTTGTACGTGCCGTTGCTTTCGCAAACGTAGCCGTCCGGGCATTCGGCATCGGCTTCGCATTCGTTGAGCGACTTGCAGCGCCCGATACCCAACGCGACGATTTCGCAGTATTCGTCGGTGGCACAATCGGCGTCACTGCTACAGGTGTCCATCGAGGTGTTGAACTGGCATTCCTTCCAGTTCTCCGTTGTCTGACAGAGATCCAACGCCCCGCAATCCCCATCGGTCGTGCATTCGCTGGCATAGACGCAACGGTTGGGATTGGCATCGGTGTCGCAGGAATAACCGAACTCGCAATCCGTATGAACCTGGCAGGCATCCTCCGAGGCTTCCTGGCAATGATTGCCGTCGGAAGACGTGGCGCAGATTTGCCCATCCGGGCAGTCTTCGTCGTTGTCGCATTCGTTGTCAGTGGTGCAGACGCGTAGTAACTCATCGTTTTCACGGCAGAATTGACCATCGGGGCAATCTTCGTCGTCGTCGCATTCGTGATCCTGGCCACGGCAACGGCGGCCTTCGCTGGTCAGAACGCATTCTTTTCCATCGCTGCAATCGTTGTCGGACTGGCATTCGTCGATGGCTTCGCAAACCATCACGCCTCCCGGACCCGAAATGCAGGTCAGGCCATATTCGCAATCATCGTTTGTCTGGCATTCGTCCGTGCGGGGAACGCATTTGAAGGTGCCGTCGACGTCCAGGCAATCTTCGTTGAGTTCGCAATCGCCATCGTCGCTGCATTCGTCCAGCAGAATACAGGCGTTGGTACCACCCGGCGAGGGCAAGCAGTACATACCGTCGGGGCAGTCTTCGTCGTTTTGGCATTCCTGAGAAATGGGGAGGCAACGATAACCTTCTGCCGTCTGGAGGCACTCGTAATCGTCGGGACATTCGCTGTCGGAATGGCACTGGTCGATGGCTTCGCAGATTTTCACGCCACCAGGACCGGAGATGCAGGTAAGTCCGTAGTCGCAGTCGTCGCTGGTCTCACACTCGTTTTCGAGCAGAGCGCAGATTTTCCACTGCACGCCGTCTTCACAGCTTTCGTAGCTTTCGCAATCCAGGTCCACTTCGCATTCGTTGGCGCTAATGCACGCCCCGTTTTCACAGGCATAGCCGAAAGCGCAGTCTTCGTCTATCGTGCATTCGTCGTCCGCTTCGACCTCTTCGGTAGAGTCGTCGACGTTCTCAAAATCTTCGTTCTCGGAATGCTCTGAGATTTCGGGATAGTCGGCGATTTCCTCGGCTTCCCCATCATCCTCGAGATCCCCATCGGCGGCTTCGTCGTCGTCGGCGTTCGGAAGCGACTGATCCACGTCACCGGTATCGTTCCAAGCTCCTCCCATCACGCTGCCGGAGTCGTCGCAGTGTGTCAGAGACAAAGCAAGGAGAAGGAAAAGGATCGAAAACCACGGATGTTGTACAGCACGCATGATCACCTCGGAAATCCGTTGATAACTAGCCACCGTCGATTGGACGGCTTCGAGCGATTTCAATATTGTCATAATACCGAAATCCCTATGGAAACCGAACACTTGAAGGTGCGCAGTTTCACAAGGAAAAACTCATTCAACTTCTCTATCTATAGCGCGAAACCGATTCTGGTGCAACTAGCCCGTAACCTTCATGAAGAATCTGTTTCGACGTGACAGACTCCCGGTATTCGGCATCTCGCCAACGACGAGTCCGTCTCGAATTCCTCGGTCGCTATTTTTAGGATGGTTTCCAGTGTGGTGGGTTGGGAGAACACTCAAAATGTGGGAAGACTTCTCACAACAACGGAATTGACCTGAAAACCGCCGGGTGATACCCTATCGGGCACGTACCACTGTCATTGCGAGTCTGTCCGATGATCCGTTTCTATCCTTCGTGGACCGTCGTAGCTTTCTGTTTCCTGCTGATTTTCGCAGGGTTGAGCTGTTCCGAAGAACTCCAGGAATGCGAAGATGGTTACACCTTCGACGAACGCGGCATCTGTGTCGAGGAAGAACCTTCCCTACCCGAGGATTTCGATTTCGAATACGTTCCGGTCGAACGCGTGCCGCTGGAAGACAATGTGCAGGAATACGTGGACATGGGAGTTCCGGAGTACGAAGGTTTCGAGCTTGTCGAGTTGGAGCCGGTGATCGTCGAACCGGGGGATTATTCGTTTACGCTGTGGATTCCCTACCCGGATCAGACCTACATTTTCCCGGCGCGCATCACCGATCCCGACGGTCAGGTGCTTTACGACCTCGAAACCGATCTGGGAAACGATATGATCAACGACAAATACGACTTCCATTTCGTACCGGATATCGGGTTTTTGTCGCTGATGTTGCCCAACACCGAGAGGATCGAACTGATTTCCGGACAATACAAGGTCGAAGTTTTTGTGGAGGATAAAACCCCGCTGGAGGACGATCCTTCGGTTCTTGTCAAGCAACGAACTTTAGGAACCACCTTCGATCTGAACGTCTGGCTGGTGCAGGTCGCAGACCTTTTCAATACCACCGAACCGGAAACGGATGCCAACCTTTCCAAAGCCATCGAGGTGTTTCGTGCCTTGTATGCCGATGTCGGCATCACCATCCGGGAAACCCGCTTTTACACTTTGCTGGATGCCGAAAACCAACAGTTCGCGGATCTCAACAACATAACGGAAGTTCACGACTTGTGCCGTAAAACCGAAGACGCGCAGGAAGGCGTCAACGTATTTCTGACGCGGCGGATCATATTGGAGGAGTACGCCGTGGAGGATGCGGTGTACACGATTTTAGGGTTTGCTTCCGGTCTACCCGGTCCGGGAAAACAAAAAGGCACCAGTGCTTCGTGCGTGGTGGTTTCCTCTGAGGTTCTCGATGGTTACCCGCGAACGCTCGGCGCGACGATGGCCCACGAAACCGGGCACTGGCTCGGGCTTTTTCATCCTACCGAAGCGACCGGAAATCTCTACGACGCCATCGACGACACCCCGACCTGTCCTCCCCAGCTGGATCGTAACGACGATTGGCTCGTCACCGTCGACGAATGCAGGGGAAGAGGAGCGGACAACCTGATGTTCTGGCAGATGAGCGGCAACGAATCCTTTTCGATCGGAGATGAGGGAATGCATTTGACCGAAGGCCAGAAATGGGTGATCGAGCGTCACCCCGAGGTCCGTTCCGTGCAAAGCTCGGAGGAATCGAAGTAATCTTTCCCAATCTTGGTCTCTTTAGCCCGGATTATTCATGAGGATGAGACGTAGAAAAACGATGATATTTCATGAAGTTGGAACGATTTTCACCCGCAGGCATACTGAACTGTCTATCGAGGATGAAAATCGAGAAACGAATGAAAGATCAAGAATTTTCAAGTCGTAGTAGATTCTTCATGAATCATCCGGGTTAGGAAAAACGCGCATTGCGTTCGAAACTTGACAGAAAACGGACGAAACGGTAGGTTGCGTCATCGTTCGTTCCGATAGTGTGGAAACGAACGGCTCGCCGAGCATGTACCTTCCGGTCCGTTTAACGGTTCGGAAGCCTGTGGCGGCCGGGCTCCGTGCGACTCAGGTCCGTGAACCCCGTCAGGTCCGAAAGGAAGCAGCGGTAACGATCTCCTGCGTGTGCTGCGGAATCCCCGGCTGCCTTTCCTTTTTCAGCCTCCGAAAAATGCCAAGAAACAATGGGTGATATTACGCCTCCGGCTGTGGATAGAAATACCGGCAGGTGGTTCCCTGCTCGCCGTCACCTGTGAAAAACGAGAACACCGCCGTCTGGTTGGTGTAGGCGAAGCCGTCGATATCTCTCAAATCCGATGTGACGTAGAGGCGATACAGGCTGTCGGGAATCAGCGGTTCGTTGGGAACGTAGGTGACGATGCCGTCTTCGTAGAATACGTTTCCCAACACAAACTGTGGACCGCTTCCCAAAATGAAGGACGAAAGGTTTACCGTCTCCGGGTCCAATTCTTTCGAAAACGCCAGCCGAATCACTGCGCTGGTCGAAATGTCGGTGGCATCCGCGCCGGGGCATGTGTCGATCAATTCCAGGGCGGGACGCGTTTGTTCCGGGTAGATGTTTCGATCCAGATTGGGATTGGTGCAGGCCCATGCCGAGAATAGCAGTCCTATCCAAAAAGCGCAGGAAATCCAACAGGTTTTCGTTCGACGATCAAAGGTTTTCATGGCATTTTTTGCAGGTTCTCGGGTTTTTCTTCTGCATCCGACTGAGTTGCATGCTGCTCATATGACCGTGAATATTGAAACTTCCGCCACAGGTCGAGCCTGAACGGTGGCACTTCAAACAGCTTTCTTCCTTGTGACAGGATACGCAGGCCGCCAGATTGCGTTTGGCCTGGTACGAATGATGATTCGCCACACGGCTGCATTCGGCCCAACCGGTCGGATGGTATTGCACCCGCTCGGGTTGGGTCGTGAGATCGGGAGCCACACCCATCCGCTGGTGACATTGTACGCAGAACGAGGAATAACGGTGGCAGGACTGGCAGTTGGGTTGGTTTTTCCGCGCTTCGATGGGATGCAGGGCGACGTAATTCGGCGGATGAATCGCCAGTGGTTTCAACACGCCATCATGACAGCGGTCGCAACTGGACGGCGTATGGCAGGTGTCGCAACGTCTACGGTCGGTTCGACTTTCCCGAACGTGCCTACGAGTCCACTGGTCGAGGTGATTCATCGGGCCACGAGTGGGCATCAGTCGGCGTTCCCCAAACGTCGTTTGGAGCATTCCCGAAGGTTCGGCGGGGTGGCAGGTCGAGCAGCGAAAACCCGAACTGTTGGATTGGTGACAAGCCAGGCACAAAGCTTCGGACGGCAGATGATCCGGGCGGGTGTCATCGAGTCCCTGGTGGCAGGAACGGCAGGCGATCATACGCCCTACATGGACTTTGTGATTGAATACGAGATTCGACTGTATTTCTCTCACCCGGCTCGGCAGGTGTTTTCCGGTGCTGTCCCAGTCTTTGTGACAGAACAGGCAGCGGTCGTCGCCCAAATCCGTAGGAGTTTTGCGGACTTCCCCAGCGTGGCATTCGGCGCACTTGGCTTCCGAGGGCAGCAGGCGATCTCCGCTTTGCGTACTTTGAGAAGCATAGGAGTGGCAGGCCGTGCAATCCTGGGTTTTGTGTTTCTCGTGAGAAAACACGAGGTTGGAGAACCCCACCGGATAGACGACCTGTCGGCCGAAAATCGGTCGATCCGTGGCGGCGAACGCGGAAAACAACAGCGCAAAAACGAAACAAAACGCAAAAATTGCCGAACGGATCGTCGTCATCAGCGGTGCCTCGTCGGAGTGAACCAGGGAGTGGCGTCCAATCCTGTGAAAAATGCGTAACTGCGCTCGATATATGGGCTGGAAGACAGCTCGGAGCGAATCCAGAGACGAATGTCTTCGTGCAATTGCAGATCCACCAGCACCGACAATCCCCAGGCGAATCCACGGTTTTCATGCTCTTCCAGAATATCGTTGTAAATCAATTTGTCGAATACCGAGCCAAACAGGTCGCTTTCGATCTGTAGTTTTCGATGGAGAACGAACAGACCCGAACCGAGGCTCATCCGGTGTTCGTCGCCGCCCCAACCCATGGTCATGTCGTAGGAGCCGCGAAGATCCCAGTCGGGTGTCATTTCCCGGCGGAGATCGAAACCGAAAAAGTAGCTTGCCGTGCCTTCTTCGCCCCATTGGTCGAAATACGAGCGCGAATCGGCCTGAAGCTGCCGGGCGCCATCGAGTTGCACGAAGGTGAATTCGTCGGGACGAGCGGTGACGCCCAACGCGATGGCATTGCGGTTGTAATTACGGAAAAAATTGAAAATCGAATCGGCGTCCCAATTGGGTCGGGAAAAATCGTGTTCGATGAACGCCGACCCCCACCCGAGGTCGAGACGGGTTCCGGCCTGCCAGCTTTCGAAAGATTCGAGGTACAAGTCATAATTGGCGTTGCCATATACTTCCCAGATATCGAAAAACTCGGCTCGCGCAAGCCCTCCCAGCTTTTCTTCGTCCGTCGCGCCGGACTCTCCCAGACGGTAGGAGAGCGAAAGATCGTAGTCTTCGAAACCATCGAGAAACAGGCTGGCTCCGAAGGTGCGCGTCATATATTTGTCTTCATCCACACCATCCGACTGATAACGGTCGGAATTGGGAAAATACAGGTGTTTGACGCGCCCGGAAAACTCTTGTTTGATCTCGATTCCCGCATAAAATTCCACACCGACGTACCATTGCCGCGAAAGTCGCACCCACATGCCGTCGAGCGGATAAAAACCGAAAGCATCCTGCGTCACCTGGCGACCGAGGCGGAAGTCGATGAGATCCCACAGCCTCCTCGCCTCGTAATAGGCGTACAGCACTTCGAGATGCTGGTAGTCGAGGTTGTCCACCGGGGCATCGGGAGAGGCGTCGTAGCCCAATTCCGAATCGAAGCGGAAACGGGAGTGAAAACTGTGCACCGGTTTCTCGGACGACTCGTAAAGATTGAAACTGAGGTATTGCGTAAAGCGGGTTTTGTTGATTTCGAGCCGTTCGACATCCCGATACTGCTGGAGTTGGAAAACGGTGTTCGAACCGACGGCGATTTCCAAGGATTCCGCCCTGTCGAAAGGAACTCCGAATGCGCCGATCAGGCAAAAAATCCACACAAACAACCTAAAACACGACAATTCGGTCCGATATCGTGTCCTACGAGTAAGTGGGATTTGAATCAACGAAAACGGCGACTTCACTTCTTTTTCTTGCCCTGTGCGGCCAGTTTGACGACCAAAACCGGGCAACTCGCGCCGCGAACGACTTTTTCGGCCACCGAGCCGATCAAAAACTTTTCGATGCGACTCAGTCCGTGAGTTCCGATGACGATCAGGTCGGCCTGATTTTTATAAGCCCGGTGCAACAATTCCTTGGCGGCGTTACCCTGAGCCACTTCGGTGATGACCTGGAACTCCCCTTCGCGGTATTCCTTGGCGAAGGCGTCGAGTTCGTCCAGGTGGCGTTTCAAATGATCCTGTTGCTCGGAATAAAACCCCTTCGTGGGACTGACATTGTACGCCCCGAGCCGATTGGCGGGTGGCTGAAGCATGTCCACTACGTGAACCAGCACGAGCCTTCCGCCATCCGGGTCCACCATGCCCATGGCGTGGCGCACGGCCTCTCGACAGTATTCGGAGAAATCGATACCGACCAGCACGGTTTTATAAGGGGCCATGGTTTCCTCACAACAAGTCTGCCGCCGCCTGCGCCAAGGCCGAACGTTCACCTTTGATCATGGTGATGTGTCCAAACATTTTGGAGCCTTTGAACCGCTCGACGACGTAGGTCAACCCGTTAGACGATGAATCGAGGTAAGGATTATCGATTTGATAGGGATCTCCCGTCAAAACGATCTTGGTTTTCTCTCCGGCCCGGCTGATGATGGTCTTGATTTCGTGGGGCGTCAAGTTCTGGGCTTCGTCCACGATGAAAAACTGTCGGGGAATCGAACGACCGCGAATGTAGGTCAACGCCTCGACCTGCAACAGATTTTGATCGATCAGGTCTTCATAGCTGCCACGGCTGCGATAGTCGTCGTCGCTGTCCGGACCACCGACCAGAAATTCCAGGTTGTCGAAAATCGGCTGCATCCAGGGCTTCAGTTTTTCACCCAATTCACCAGGTAAATAGCCCAGATCTTTACCCATCGGTAAATTGGGCCGCGATACCAGCATCCGTTTGTAACGAGCTTCGTCCGCCACTTTCTGCAAACCGGCGGCCAGAGCCAGAAGCGTCTTGCCCGTTCCGGCTTTGCCGACCAGGGTCACGAGGGCGAGGCTGTCATCCAACAGTAGATCCAGAGCCACCCGCTGTTCTAGATTTCGCGGAAGAATTCCCCAGATATTGCCGCTGAAACCGGCGAGTTTCACCTCATTCGTCTCGGAATCGTACTTGGCGATAGCGGTTTGCTGAGGATTGCTTTCGGAGCGCAAAAGGACGAACTGGTTGGCAAGCAGTCGGATCTTGCCCGTCCAGTCGAGGCTTTTGTTTTTGTAGAGATCATCGATATCCTGCTTGGAAAGCTCGACTTCCCCGAGGCCGGTGTAGAGTTCGTCTATATCCACCCGGTCGGTTTCGTAGTTTTCCGCCTTCAAACCCACAGCACCCGCCTTGATACGCAAGTTGGTATCGCGGCTGAGGAATACTACCCGCACGTCAGGATTTTTGGTCTGTTCTTTGAACGCAACCGCAAGGATCATGTCGTCGTTGGTCACACTCGTTCCCTTGGCGCGCAACGGAAAATCGTCGAGCACGTCCAGACACAAATCGATTCTCAAAGAGCCGCCGCCTTCCAGGGCAACCCCTTGGGACAACTCACCTTTTTTCCTTAAATCATCGAGATTGCGGGAAACGGCACGAGCGTTGCGGCCCCGCTCGTTGAGTTCTTTTTTGAACTTGTCGATTTCCTCGATGCATTTGATGGGAATGATGATGTGGTTATCCTGGAAATGAAAAATCGAATTCGGGTCGTGAATCAGCACATTGGTGTCGAGCACGAAGATTTTTTGCATGGAGTTGCCTCGCAAGTGACGAAAAATGGATGCAATAACCGTAACATATTGGACTCGAAGCCTGCAAGAGCGCAATGTCAGGACTTTCCTCATTTTTTCAAAGTATGGACTTGAATACATCAAAGATTTTGAAAAAATCCTAGCCTGGAAAATTCATGAGAAATCGTCGCGAGACGCTGAAAACCGATGATATTTCGCGAAGTTGGAACGAATTTTTAACGGAAACATACTTGACAGTATGTTGAGTATAAAAACTTGTGAAACGAGTGAAAGATCGAGGATTTTCAAGTCGCAGCAGATTCTTCATGAATTATGCGGGTTAGTTGAGTAGTGCATCACTCTTTAGAAATATGCAAAATCGTCGGAACAAGGGGCCTTTCACGGATCATCCTGAATGCAAATGGCGGTTGACTTCTGATGAACATCCATTCCAATATATTTCCTGGGATTTCCTCCCGTGTGGGACGCATACGCGATCCCGTTATCAAAATAGGGTTTTCGTCATTCTCCAGGGATAACCACGACTTGAAAGGTTGGTAGTATGTCCGACTCCTGGTCCATCGAAACTCTCGCCTCCCGCCGTGCTCCCTGGCTTGGAAGGCAGTTGCAGCGGATGGGGCGGCTCAATCATGCCGTGCTTCGGCGAGCGTATCCCGACCTTTCGAATGTTTCCGTACGTTGGCCGGAGGAGCGCCGGGTGGATGTCGGTCCCGTTCGTTTGCAAACCCTGCGCTGGTCGGGCAAGCGCTCCGCTCTTTTGTGTCTGCACGGGATCAACGCCAACGCCTGGAGTTGGGCGCGAATGGCTTCACAATTTGCTCAAGAACGCGAAATCATTTCGCTTTCCCTGCGTGGTCATGGAACAAGCAGCCGTCCGGAACAAGGGTATGCGCTGGAAGACACCACCCGAGATCTGATCGCTTTTCTCGACAAAGAAGGCTTGGAGTCGGTGCATCTGGCAGGGGAATCCTGGGGCGGAAAAGTCGCCATGCACGCCGCTGCCACCCACCCGGAACGGTTTCGGTCGCTGATTCTCGTCGATCCCGTCCGCCCCTGGGGATTCAACCCGTTGCTCCACACCTTCCCCGGTTTTGTGCTCGCCGCTTTCGATCAGGAACGCCAGAGTTTTCCCGACGAACAAAGCCTCTATAATGCTATGGATCGTGTCGTATACCTGCCATTGGGCGACGAACTCGACCGCCGTTCCTGGCGCGAGCGCTTCCATTGCACTTCGGACGGGCGTTTCGTTCCCTGTTTACCGGATCGTGGTCAGGCGGAGATTCTTTCGCAGGTGTTGGCGGCGGACATCCGAGCGCAGGTTGCAGGGTGTTCCGTACCGGTGTTGCGTCTCCAACCGACCGTAAGTATTGCCTTTTGGCCGGGAGAAGACCGGCAGTGGCCCCTCTTGTTTCCCCGACATCGGGTCAAAAAGGTTTGGGGGGACCACACGGTGGTTTGTCTGCATCCTCAAGCGGTTGCCGAAGAAATCACACGGTTTCTTGACTCTTTGGGGCAGGATTGAGATATGTTGAAGGCCGATTCGTTCACTTTTTTTTCGAGGTTTTTCCATGAAAATGAAAACGTTCCTGCTGATTTTGTTGCAACTCGTTCTGTTCATCTCCGTGGCCCATGCAGAAAAACCGATTTATGTTTTCGAACCGGGAGGAGGAAACACCAACCTATCGGATGAGTTTCTGGCCTGGCATCCGCAGTTCGAGGACAACGGCGACTACGGCGAAAGCTGGTTTTTCCTGATCCAGACCGACGACGGCGGGGCGCTGTTCGCGATGATTTCGATCACCAACCTTGGTATTCGCACCTTTGACGGACGTATCGACGCCCAGTTTTACGCCCCGGACGGTCAAACCTATCGGATGTATTCGGAAAACAAGCGGGACGCCATCAACGCCTCGAACAAGAAAATGGATATCAAAGTGGGTAAAGCCCATGCCTGGGGTGGCGGGCGAAGCTACCACATGACGGTCGATGAAGACGACATGAAGTTCAAATTCGACGTGAAAAACAACCTGCCTCCCTACACCTTCGGCAAGGGAAAAGTCGATTTTTACGAAGACCGTTCCGCCGAATGGTCCATCGGTCTCAACACGCCGCGTGGCCGGGCGTCGGGCAGCATCACCGTGAAAGGGAAAACCTACGATCTGGCGGGAAACGCCTACCACGACCACGGTTGGTCCACGATCAAAATGCCGGACGCCTTCAGCAAATGGTACACGGTGCGCCTGTATCACGAAAAGTACTCGCTGGTGATGCATCAGCAGTTTTTGAACAAGAAATTCGGCGGGAAAATCAACCGCTTCGGCGTGTTTGGCACCAACGACAAACTGAAAGGCTCGATGCGCAATTTTTCGCTCAAAACCACGAAAAAACGCAAAGATTCCACCAGTAAATATAATATTCCCGTCGCGTTCGACGTAAGTTTCAAAACCGGCAAATACAGCGTGAAAGGCAAAATCGCGGAAGAGCGCTTCCTCGACTCCATCGACGTACTGGGCCAGGTAAGCTGGCCGATTCGGGTGGTTATCAAGGCGTTTTACTCCAAACCCTACCTGCATCGATACTGGGGACGCTACGAGCTCGACGTCACCGGACCGGACGGCAAAACCGAGCACATCTCGGGGCTGGGCATTATCGAAGCGAACTATTTTTGATAGGTTTGAAGGGTATAAAATACAAAGGTCGGGCTACGATTTAGCCCGACCTTTTTTGTCTTTAGTAGGTCGGGTGATTTTCACCCGACAATGATTGAATTCTAGTCCTGTTCCGGTTCCGTTTCCTCGGCTTCAACTTCGGATTCGGTGGCTTCTTCATCTGACAGCTCAACGGCATCGGTGGTGTCATCGTCTACCAGTTCCGGGTTTTCGGTGACTTCGTCATCCACCAATTCCACCGTTTCGGAGGATTCGTTTTCTTCTTCGGAAAGATCTTCTTCGATTTCTTCTACGATTTCGGACATTTCCTCGGTTTCGCCCGACTCGTCCACGTCGCTTTCAATCTCGGCGGTTTCGTTGGTTTCAGTGTTGGCCTCGTCATCGAGATCCCCGTCCGCCGACGTCTGCGCCCCCACGTAACCCATGGAAAAATGGTCTACTTTGGCTACGGCCTTGCCATCGTTGAATTCGGCTTCGATCGCCTCGAAACCATTCAGATCGTCGGCTAAAGTCCAGTAAAAGGCCGGGTCGTTCAGACCATCGGAGTCGTATTCGATGGCAACCGACACCTCGGACAGAAATTCCAGGCCGGAGGGTGTAAACCGGTAAATGGTGCTTCGTTCTCCCTCCACGGCGGTTTCGTACACACTTACACCAATGGTTGTGTCTTCTTCGAGAGCACCGGCCGGAATGGTCAGCGTGCAGCCGAGAACCGGAAGAATTCCGCCCGTTTCGGCAGAAACCGTCGCTTCGAAGTCGTCCGTCAACGTGTGCTCGATGCGGTCGAACTCGGCCCATTCCTCTTCCAACGATTCCGTGTCTCCACCGCTGCTTGAAGAGGAAATGCTCGAGCAGTCCAGCAGACCGCAGTCCGAGTGATCGGCACAGGACAACGCAATGGCCGCCACGGCACAAAGAGCAAGCAAAAGCGGCAACATACGACGTACGAGAAAAGAAACATGGCTCGGCATGACAAAACTCCGCATCAGGAAAAAGGATACCGGCAGAACGTAGCAGCCGAAACGACCGAGAGCAAGTCAATTTCGCTTTCGGTGCTCATCCGACAGCCCGAAAGGCATCATTGATCGGGTGGAATTTGAATCGCACCTGTAGCGGTTTCACTAGAAGTCATCCGAAAGACGACAGGAGTGTATTTTTAGGATGGCTTCTAGTCCAATCCCAACCCGTGTCAAATCAGCGACCCTCTTTGAAATGGAAATGCAGCGTTTCGGTATCCAGCAATCCTATAAGGCCGTTGTAGCGAAACCCACCCACATTCACGAAGCGGGTCGGTCCTTGCTCCACGATACGACTTTTCGGGTTATGGACGTGGCCGAACAGATGAAGCGCTACCCGGTGGTCCTCGCAAAAACGCACCAGTCGGCGGCTTCCTCCCCAGGGTTTGCGTACGACGGTATCGAACATCACGTCTTCGATGCGTGGTGTAAAATGGCTTAACAGCACCTCGCAAGGTTCGACGGCGGCGAGGTGCTCGTAGTACTGTTCTTTCGGTAATTCTCCGGGCAACACCATGGCGTTGTGGTAGCGTGGCGTTCCAGCGATGAATCCTATGCGACGACCGCCGATTTCCCGGTTTCCTCCCGTAATGGTTCGTTTTTCGCCGATAGCTTGTTGCAAAAGGTCGGGATAATCCACGTTGCCGTGAATCACATAGGAACGTTCGGGCAGGATGTCGGCCAGCTTCGCATATTCTTCCTGTACGATTTCACGGGTACGAAGCACGGCGTTTTCGTCGTGAAAAAACAGCCGGTCGGCGCGCTCGATGGCGGCTTTTTTTCCTCGCGTGCCGAAGGTCAGTAAAATACTCACCAGTTTCCGCTTTCCCAGCACTTTGAGCAACACGCCGTCGAAAGTGCGAAAATCCAGCAGATTGAGGCTGTCGCCGAGTACGAGCAAAGGAAGGTCCGGGTCGATGCGCCGCTTCAGGAGGTCGTGCGCTCCGTGGATATCTGCCACTACCTGGAGAATCATGGTTGTTTCTTGCCTTCGAAACGGGATTTTACCGCCGCATCGGAAAGAGAAATATCGAGGATCGAGAAACGCTTGGGTCGGGGCGCATTGAAATGCCACCATTCTTTTCGGATGGTGGAAAATCCCTGTTTTTTCATGGCCTTTTGTAAAATTGTCCGGTGTTCGATCCATTTCGCCGGACCGCCCTGGTAGGCTGCCCAGGCGTTTTTCGTGAAGCTGTCGAAATCGCTGGGCATTTTCACTTCTTTTCCGTCGGGATACGACAACCCCACATCGATGGCCGCACCCCGGTTGTGGTTCGATCCGGTTTTCGGATTGGCCACCAGTCCCGGTACCGGTTTGACTTTCCACATCGCTTTTTGCACCGAAAGCGGCCTGTAGCAATCATAAACCCGCAGACGGAACCCCTGTTTTTTGAGATCCAGGTGGGCTTTCACCGCGCTTTGGGCCACGCTTTTTCTCAGCAGACAGACGGGAGTGTCGTACAGCTTTTTTCCCAGAAAATTATTTTCGGTGGCGTAGCGCATATCCACCACGATGTCGGGAGCGAGATCGAGCAGGTTGACGAGGGGCTCTTCCTGCGGTTTCGCACTCGCGAACGGGGCGAGCGCAACAAGCCCAAGGGTGATGATCCAGGCTGATTTCGACATGGGTCATTTCTCCAAAGAAGGAGGCGGCAGAATCGGAGATTTCGCTTTGCGCTCGGATTTACGTTGCAATTCGATTTCACCGATCAGCATCGACGGCGCGACCACCGATACCGGCACATACCCGGATTCCGCGCCGCAATACCCGTTGAACACCTCGTAATCGTCGCCTGTGGCAAGGATTTTCCCAATGGAGGACAACGGTGTGCCTACCATTTCTACACCGCGCACCAACTCTTCACGACCATCGGGAAACACCTTATAGACTTGTCTCGGTACGCCGCGAAACGCCTGATAGCCATAGGTCGAGGTGTTGGTGTCGCCGCCCGACATATCCTGCATGCGCAGCCCGTAGGGTTTGCCTCTTTTTTTGATTTCCTCGATCAGCATCGCTTTCAGGCGGCTTTTCGTCACGGTATTCGACGAACGAACGATGGTGTTGCCCATCCTGGCGCGGGGGCGGTTATGGCCATCGCTACGTCCATGACCGTTGGAGAGAGAAAAATTCTCGATCGGCGTGCGGGACATCAGGAAGTTTTTCAAAATTCCGTCGGTGACCAGCTCGACCCTTCTGGCCGGAACGCCTTCCGAGTCGTAACGGTACGCGCCGTTCAAGGGGGTGCCGTCGGTCCAGGCAACGAGGGTCGGATCGTCTTCGACACTGAGGAATTCGGGGAGGATTTTCTGTCCCAATCGTCCCTGGAAGGTTCGGCCTTCTTCCTGGGAGCTTTGGCGTTCGCCTTCCAACCGGTGCCCGATAACCTCGTGAAAAAGCACACCCGCCGCCTGAGCTTCTAATATCGCCGGGCCGGTGTAGGGATCGAGCGTGTCCGTTTTTGCAATGGCGGCAAGATCGTTGCACATGCCGTCGATTTTTTGTGCCAGTTCTTCGAAAGGAGGGAACTGGCTTTGTTTTCTGACGTGAATGGAGAGGTTGTTGTCCAACATCACGCCGTCTTTCGCGCGGACGCTTGCGGTGGCTACCAACGAGTAATACTCGTTTTCGTCAATGATTTTCGTGCCTTCGGTGTTGACGTAATAGGTCGTGACCGATCCGTAATGCACGTGAACACCGGACTCCAGGAAATTTTCATGTCGATGAATCCGTTGGGAGAGCCGAGTTGCCGTTTCTTCCCAGCGTTTTCGGTCGAAGTCATGGCGAATGGGTTCGTGAACGTAGATACTTGGTTTTTCTTTGGAAAAGCTGGGGATGGCGTCCTTTTTCGGATCGTTGACTTTATACACCCGGTCGCCTCGGCGCTTCTGAAAAGCGAACACCGCCTGCTTGTAATATTGGTCGGATAGCAGCCACAACGAGGTCCGCAGCGCCTGGGGAGAAAAATCGATCGGACCGGACTCGGAAAAATAGGTCTGGTCGGGTGAATCGACTTCGAACGGCAGGCCGGAATCGGCCACGTTGTCGAAACGGTAATCTCCTACCCTTACTTCAGGCAGCAAGGTCGTTTCCTCTCTCGCTTGGGATTGGTACAATGCCCCGTATCTTGCCTGGATTTGGATCTTTTTTACCACCTGCATGTGGTACGAAATGAAGTAGGGCGGCTGGTAGTCTTCCAGCTTGAGTTGGGTCCGGCTGCGTTGGAGTTCGGTCTGCAACGTATCCAGAACCTGAAGTCGGGGATCATCGGGACGGTTCTCGGCCGACACCGGGGCCGGAGCGGTCACGCACCCAACGGCAATCCAGCTCAAAAGAAAAAATGGCAAGAATATTGTTTTGGCGCGTGGCCGGGAAATTTTCATACCTTAGATCCTCTGCAACCATCGGAAATTCAACTTGTTGTTTCAGGGCACTGTCCCAATGCAGTTGAGTTAAGCAAGAAACCTGTTTTCATGCATGGGTGCCACGGTCTTTGCCCGAAGGGGAATGGCCGTGAGATTCCAAGAACTTGCACGGCCATCGATTCTTCGAATCGAAGACCGTGGCACCCGCCCCTGTTTCAACCAAAAACCGCCGCAAGCAGTTTCCAGTTTACATTACAAGAGGACGAAAGCGGCGACAATCGAAAAAAACATGCCGTTTTCGTCTGTTTCGGTGGAAAACCGGAAGGATTGCGATTTTCCGCTTTACCGCGAAACCGTTTTCGGGGATGATAGAAGAAAGGCTCTGTTATCGGGCCTATTCCAAAGGATGAACGATACCGGTTCGAGGAGGAACGATGGCGTGGTGGATTGCCTGGCTGGCCGATACCCAAGCCGCCCTGCGGCTACCGATCGACCATGGAAAGCTGCGAATCGGCAGCGGTGCCTATAACGATATCGTCTTGCGGCGATCCAACATCGCTCGTAAACACATCGAGCTATCCAACGATGGCCGGTGCATCCGGGCGGTGGATCTTTCGGGGGATGGATTTTCCTTAAACGGCGAAACCCAAACCGAAGCGGAGTTGAACCACGGGGACCGGTTGAAGCTCGGCGAAGTGGAACTCGGCATCGAGCAGAGCGAGGAAGACGCGCTGGAATTGCCGGATAAATTCACCCGGATCGATACTCGTGCCGCCATCGAAGCGCGCAAGGAACAAGGTATTCCAAGCTGGAAAATCACCTGGAACAGTGACGATGAGAAAAACTGCGGCACGCGAACGGTCGAGCACTCGTTGACCGTCGGGGCCGACGAAGGCTGCGACATCGTGCTGGACGATGAGTTTATTTCTCAAAAACACTGCCGGATCGATCCTTTTCCCGGTGGGTTGCTGGTCAACGATCTGCGTTCGACCAACGGCGTCTGGACCGGTCCGATCCGCCTTTTGGAATGCCTGATGGGCGACGGGGCGGCGTTTTCCTGCGGACGGGTGATTTTCACGGTCGAAGGCGACGCCACCGACGAAATCCACATCGAAAAAGACGACGGCATGATCGGCTTTCATCCGAGCGTCATTGCCCTGCGGCGGCAGCTTAAACGCTTGGCCGAGTTGGACGAAACCGTACTGATTCAGGGCGAAACCGGCACAGGGAAGGAACTGGCCGCCCGAATGCTGCACTGCCATTCTTCTCGCAGCGATGAACCGTTCGTGGTGCTCAATTGCGGCGCCATCAGCCGGGAGTTGATCGAAAGCGAACTGTTCGGCCACATCAAAGGCGCGTTTACAGGGGCGTCCAAAGCCCGGGACGGCGCGTTCAAAACAGCCGGAAAAGGAACGCTTTTCCTGGATGAAATCGGGGAGTTGCCGGAAGAGGCGCAGGTCAAGCTTTTACGCGTGCTGGACGGCTACGGCTACAAGCCGGTCGGTGCCGACACGGAGGAAATTCCCGAAGCGCGGGTGGTGGTCGCCACCAACCGAAATCTGGCGATGAGGGTCCGCGACGGTGCGTTCCGCGAGGATCTATTCTATCGCCTCAACGTGTTGCCGGTTGTGGTTCCGGCGCTACGGCATCGCCGGGACGACATTCCCGCGCTGGTCTGTTATTTTCTGCAATTGATCGGTGCGTCGATGGACATCACGCCGGATGCGCTCGACGCTCTGATGTCCTATCCCTGGCCGGGGAATATTCGCGAATTGCGCAACGTGCTGGTGGCGACCGTCGGCCTGAAGGAAAACGTCATTCAGCAGGGATTCATCGACGAAAGCGACCTCGTATTCACCGCCCAACCGGATTTCAACCGATGGGATGGAGGCGAGTTGAAAATCAGCGACAGTTTCCCGTCCCGCTACGCCGGGGAGTCGTTCGAAGAACTCGAAGAGGAAATTTTGCGCGATGCTCTGGATTTCTACGACGGCAACAAAACGTTAACGGCCAAAGCACTGAAAATCAGCAAAACGACGCTGTACAACAAATTGAAACGGTTTGGTGTCGAAAACTGACCTTGGCTTTGTCGTGAAAACGTGATGTGAGATAAAGGGGATGGAGCAGGATACAATCCTGCTCCATCGTTAAAAACGATTTCTTCAAAAGGCATGAAACTTAGCAACCTACGGTTTTTCCACCGCTTCTTTCACGGCAAGCACCACGTCGGGCATGGAGGAATTGGTCAGCATCTTTACGATGAAACCCGGCAGCGGCAATCCGGGGTCCGTGAAAACATGGTAGACGACCAAGGTTTTCTTGCCGCCGTCCATGGGGTGGAATTTCCAATAGCCGCTGGTGGTTTTGAATCCGCCGCAGACGAACTCCCACTCGATCAACTGATCCCCGAAGTGATACACGTTGAGTTTGTAGTAAATTTCCTTCCAGGCGACCTTGATCCAGAATTCCGCGTGGGCCAGACCGCCGTCCCAGGTGGCGCGGGCTTTTTTGAGGTGCGGCATTTTACCGACCTGTGCGTCGAAATTTTTTAGAAAAGCCATGATTTTCGCGGGAGGCGCTTCGATCAATCCGTAGGCTTCCATGCGTTTCGCATCCCCGCTACGACCGATTTCCCGCAACACGACTTTTCCCTTCTCCAGTTTTTTCTTTTCTTTTTCGTTGAAGACGGGAGGATTTCCCAAGTTCTTGATAACCTTCTGTTTTTCCTGGGCAGGTGTCAGCCGTTTGAAGGTGGGGTTCGGGTTGGAAAACTTGCAGGCTTCCTCGGCATGACTGAAAACAGGCAAGGTCAGAAAAAGAAACAGGACCGAAATCGTTCCGAGTCGTCGCAGCATCGTCAAAACCCTTTCGTTTGGATTTTTACAAAGAAATGCAAATCACTTGTACGTTGTCATGGTTCATGATAATAGATTTTAATGCAAAAGGAATCATGAATGGTATCTAAAAAAGTCATTCCAAGGAGAAGGCCATGTCCGGTCACAGCAAATGGCACAGTATCAAACATAAAAAAGCGGCAACCGATGCCAAACGCGGCAAGCTGTTCACCAAACTGATCAAGGAGATCACCATCGCAGCCCGTGGCGGTAGCGACCTCAACGGCAACCCGCGTCTGCGTACCGCCGTGGCCACTGCCAAGGCCAATTCGATGCCCAACGACAACATCGAACGCGCCATCAAAAAAGGCTCGGGTGAGTTGGATGGTTCGACCATCGACGAATACACCTACGAGGGCTATGCTCCCGGAGGAACGGCATTGATCGTCGCGGTCGCCACCGACAACCGCAACCGAACCACCGCCGAGGTACGGCACATTCTCGCAAAGAACGGTGGAAACCTGGGTGAAAACGGCTGTGTAGCCTGGATGTTCGACAAAAAAGGTCTGTTGGTTTTCGACAAGTCCGACGAGCTTGATGAGGACAAGCTGATGGAAGTCGGTCTGGAAGCGGATGGCTTCGAAGATATTCAGGAATCGGACGACGAACTGCTGCTGTACACGGAGTATTCCAAGCTTTACGTTGTCAAGGAAGTGTTCGATAAAGCCGGAATCGAGGCCAAGGAAGCCAAACTCGATATGGTTCCCCAGACCATGAACAAAGTGGAGGGGAAAAGGGTCGAACAACTCCTGCGCCTGTTGGATATGCTCGAAGACAACGAAGATGTGGTCGAGGTGTACTCCAACTCCGATATCTCCGACGAGGAATTGGAGCGCGCTGCCGGGAATTGATCGATTCAAAACGATTGGAAACACGGAGAAAAGCGGGTTTCGACCCGCTTTTCTTGTAACCCGAACCCTTCTTGAGAACGAAAGGGCACGATGAAAATCATCGGCATCGATCCTGGGAGCCGGTTTTGCGGGTACGGCGTCGTAGAGATCGAAGGCAGTACGCTGACGCATCTGGACAACGGCGTCATCGTGCCTGGAGCCAAACGGGAGCTGGCACAGCGGCTGGTGTATATCGCCGAAGCGCTGGAAGAACGCCTGCACGAATTCCGTCCCGATGTCGCCGCCGTGGAAGAGACGTTCGTTCATAAATATGCAAAAAGCGCCCTGGTTCTCGGACAGGCGCGAGGCGCGGCCATCGTCACGCTGGCGCGGGCCGGACTGGAAGTGAATGAATACTCGCCGACGAAAATCAAGCAGGCGGTGGTCGGTTACGGACGGGCCGAAAAAGAGCAGGTGCAGCACATGGTGAAAATCCTGCTGAACCTGCCGGAAGTACCCGAGGAAAACGCCGCCGATGCCTTGGCCGTCGCCATCTGCCACGGTCACGGAGCGAATGTACCGATGAAAATGGGGTCACGATGATAGCCGGACTGAAAGGGATTCTTTTCGAGAAAGAAAGCGACGCCGTGGTGATCGATGTGGGTGGCGTACGATATCGTTGCCATGTTTCGCTCAATACATTGTTCGAACTGGGCGATCCCGGTCGGACGGTGGACCTCTGGACGCATACCCACGTTCGGGAAGACGCCTTGCAACTCTACGGATTCTCTACGAAAAAAGAGCGAGAACTGTTTTTGCTGCTGGTTTCCGTGCAAGGTATCGGTCCTCGGCTGGCACTCAATATCTGTTCGGGAATGCCACCGAAACAGTTGATCGACGCCATCGCCTCGGGAGAAGCCAAACGCTTGCAGACCGTTTCCGGCGTTGGAAAAAAGACCGCCGAACGGATCGTGCTGGAATTGTCGGAAAAAGTGGCGAAAAAGTACGGAGTTGCAGCCCCCGGACCTGGTTCCGTCTCTTCGGGATTCGCCGTCGCGGACGAAGTGTCCAGCGCGTTGATGAACCTGGGGTACAAAAAGAAAGACGTTGAAGCCGTCTGCGTGCGACTGGGGAAAGAATTGCCCCAGGACGTTTCTTTCGAGCAGGCGATTCGCGAAGCACTGGCCATTTTGCAGAAATGATCCCTCGGAAGTGGACGCGGGAAAAGAAATTGAATAGAATCGCATCGAAACCTCGGGACATTTCCCGACAAAAAGCGCCGTTTCGTGTCGAAACGGAC